>NZ_JAAKEN010000009.1 GCF_011039175.1 Slackia sp. ZJ119 | reverse complement strand
TCTGGTAGTCCAGGTAGGCCCTTCCGAACCTCTGCGAAAGGTAGTTCTCCTCATGCAGGATCTGCAGATGAAGCATGACGATGGCGAAGATGCTGAAGGCTATGGTCAGGACATTGGAAAACATCAGGCACACGCCGATATACTGCAAGTCGAAACCGAGAAAGGCGGGGTTTCTGCTCCATCCGTAGATGCCGTCTTCGACGAACCGGGTATCATCCTCTTTCGGAACCCCGGCCCTCCAGCTGTCCCCAAGCCCCAGCTCCGCAGCGATGAAGAAGCCGCATCCGACAAGCCCAATCACGAACCCGACTATGCGAAAGCTCTCCGCATTCCAGTTCCAATCAAAGGCGATGCTCACCAACTGAACGATAATGACGCTCACGGTGGCGATGCTCATAACCACCTCAACGGCATGCGTCTCGCCGCGCCTGTTGGCAACTTGGTTGGTTCTGATGCCCCTCTTCGCCTGTGCCGCCATCTTCACGAGATAGGCCCCGTAGAAGATGGCGAGCACCGCCAGCGCCATCACCTGAAACATGCACTCCCGCAATCCGTGCCCCTTTCGCAAACCTGTCAATTATAGGTTTTGTCGAAAAGAACCAGATAACCCGTCGGCGAAAGCCCCGCCACAATCCTTTGATCTCGCAAGTACTACAGCCCGGCTTCTCTCATTTCCCCTGCTCCTTGGCCGCCTCGGCGAAACAGGTCGCGAACGTGCGGATGCGCTCTGCGACCTCGGGCTCCTTTTCCGGGTAGCGGTCGCACTCCATGATGAGCGCCGACACGGGCGCGGCGTACGCGAGGGCAAGGAGCTGCGGGTCGCAGCGTTTCAGCAGGCCCTTGTCCATCATGCCCGCAAACACGTGCGCGAAGATGCGCTCGAGCCTTTTCAGGAAGTGCTCGGAGGCGAGCGCCTTCGCATGATCGTCGCGGTGTTGCTCGGCAAGGAGGAGCCTGCGCGTGAGCACGATCTTCTCGTCGTGGATGGTGAAGCCGACCATCTCCATCGACATCTCGACGAGCCCGTCGCACGAGCTTGGAACGGGAGGCGGGTTGTCTTCGGAGCCGAAGCTTTTGGAATAGCGGGCTTCGAGCGCGTCGAGCATGGAGGCCCAGATCTCCTCCTTGCTGGCGTAGTGCTTGTAGAGGGCCGATTTGCCCAGCCCGAGCGCCTGCGCGAGCTCGCGCATGTTCGTTCCCTCGTAGCCGCGTTGCGCGAACATGACGAGCGCCTCGTCGAGTATCCTCTGCTTCGTGTCCTTGACCACTGCGCTTTCCTCGCAAATTCAGATGAACGTACCGTCGTTTTCATGCATAGTGACCGAGCGGTCACTTTTTGGTCTGACAACTGCACCAGATTGCGGATTTGATTGGCAACATGAACGGAGAGAAATCGAACACGCAGACAAGGAGGTCCAGACATGAACGAGAAGGCGAGCCAGGGCGTCAAGAAGCTGTTCATGATCCTGTTTTGGACAGCCGCCGTCGCGGCTCCCGTTATCGCCTCCCTTGCCGCCATCGCGCAGTTCCCTCCAGGCATCGAAATTCCGATGCGCTGGAACGCGCAAGGCCAGGTCGACCGCTTCGGCTCGCCGCGGGAGATGCTTCCGCCCTCCTTCATCGTGTCGGGCTGCAACCTGCTGCTCATGCTTTCTTACGCGTTCAGCGACAAGCTCTTCGACCTCGGCCTTGCTCACGGAGTCAGCCGAAGGGCAACTCGTCCCTTCCCTTGCGGCACGGCAGCGTTCATGGTGCTCCTTTGGGTAGGAACACTCGCCTTCTGGCTCAGCCAGATTAACCAGACCCCCCTCTAGTCCCTCAGCACACCTTCCATCATGGCAAAACGCATCGCTTCGTTCCCCCTGCCCTTTGGCCGCATCGACAAAACGGGTTGTGAGCGTACGGTCACTTTTTGCTTTGACAACTGCATAGGATCGCAGATTGGATTGGTGATATGGAAACGGCGAACCTCACGGCCGGCGGGCACGCGCTGCCCGCCGATTGGCTCGGACGCATCGCACTCATCTGGAGCGGATACGCCGTTGCGCTTGGCCTTTCGAAGAGCGTGCGAAAGCTCGACGCCGCTTCTCCCGGCCGCCCTGCCGCTGAGCAGACGCCCTAGACGAGAACGCCAAAACAGGCATTGCCCACGAGAAAGGCTGAAGTGATGTTAGAGACCGAAAGTCTGATACTCCGTCCTTGGGACGAAAGCGACACCGAAGATCTGTACCGATACGCGAGCGACCCCGACGTCGGGCCCATCGCAGGCTGGCCGGTCCACACGAGCGTGGAGAGCAGCCGCGAGATCATGCTCCTTCGCGCCGACCTCGCCACCAGCTCACCCCAAAGCTACACCCTGGAAAAGATACAACAGATCTCTAAAGACCTCGGCGCCAAAACAAAGCTCTAGTTGCTGTCGTCTGCGACGACTTCAACTCATGGCCACCTGTTGCCCAAGCCAAGATGCGCCAGATACTCGCAGCTATGGACGCATCAAACGCCCGCCAGCTTGAACGCATATTGTTCGAATAGCTTACCATCATGATCAAATCGCCCGCCGCTGCGAAGCACCGTCTATCTCTAATCCGCAAACCAACATCGAACGTCGCTGCCAAACGTGGCAATCAGACCCCGTCGCAACCAAGGCGTTTCAGTATACTGCCGATGATCTCTTCGTCCTCGATGCGGGTTATCCCGGAACATTTCTTGCCAGCATCTTTAACGGACGCGCCAATATGACACCCAAAGGTCTTATCCAGAATAAGAAACCTGTCATGGAATGCATCGGTGGTCTCGACTTCCAGTGACGGGTACTGCGCATTGAACTTCCCTACATCGGCTTCAGTGAGTCTGTTTCCGCGCTTGGTTGAATATACCCAAACGCGCACGCCCTTTCGTTTTTTAGCCAGCACATTCAGCGTATCCAGATCAACATAACCATCAATGAGGATAATCTCCCCTTCGGCTTTTCCGACCAGCTTCGTCAGAAGTTCGAAGGCATCGTAGATTTGCCCGTCAAAGAATACCTTTTGCATGGATTCTTGGGCACCTTGGGATTCTAAGCACCCGAACACCTGCTCAAATCGTCTATCCGTTTGTCGTTGGTACTCAAGCTGACGACCCTCCATAATATCCATTCGCTGCAACAATCCAGCATTGTCGGCGAGGAAGCGGCGCATCTGAACAAAAGCCCGCATAATACCGATGCTGGCACTGATCGCAACTTCGCTTCGCAAGACTCCGGAGAGCATCGCAATGCCTTGCTCTGTGTAGGCATAAGGCAAGTATCTGCGTCCGCCACGACCGCCTTCGTCGTTTGAGGTTCCAATTTGGCACCTCAAAGTCTCAGCTTCGTTCGAAGTCAACTGAAACCGAAAGTCATCAGGAAAGCGCGCACTATTTCGAACGGCGGCCCTATTTAGGTTCTTCGTCTCAACCTCATAAAGCATCGCAAGATCGCTGTCCAGCATAATCTGCTGTCCGCGAACAATGTGTATCAGGTCCTTTATCTCCGTTTTAGCAAGCCGAATCTCAGAAAGCGAAACCTCTGGTTCTACATGGTTTCCATCTGTATTGACTTTCAATTCGCCTCCCATAACTTAAACCTATCTACCGTCAAGCTGCATTTCTGCTCTCATTCGATCGCTGCTTTCAGCGGCTCAAGGCATCCCAAGTTATCAAAATCGTACTCATCTAGGTAGCGCATCAGCTTTATGGCATCATTCTTGTCTTTTCGGTCACTGCCATAACCAATGCACTCTTCAAGGTTGGGCTTAAATTCTACCAGCGTACAAGAGCCCTTGGGGGGCCCTGATTGCATTGCTGAACTGTTTATGCTTGCATCACTGCAACAAGCCGATTATAGCCGCCCTCCGAGCATGCTCTCACCAGCTTCAGCAAAGCAATGCGACAGTCGATGAAGCCATGAAGAAGGACTTCCAATAGCTGCCAACCGAAACGCAAGTTGCGTTCTTTGAAATGCTTCTGAAAGATAGTCCTGAACTGCAGAGGTTCTTCGCAGGGCTGTTGCCCAACTAAACCTCAGCGGCAGCACGCACCCTAAATCCCTCAGATACCGCCTCGCATGCTCGGGAACCTGAAACCCGTATTCGGAAAGAGTAGTCATTCGATGCTCCAATCATCTTTACGACCGAAGCATCCCCATGCGTCACAATCGGCACGCTTATAATTGGCACATGCCCTAAGGAAGGAATGCTCTTGGCGTCATCTAAGGAATACCTGGAATACGTCCTCGATCAGCTCTCAGAAGCTGATCGAGGTGTCCTCTCGCGCCATGATGGGCGAATACGTCGTCTACTGTTCTAGCCGCCATCAATCAGAAAGTCGGTTTCAGGCTGGCTACGAAATTCGGCGAGACCGGCGTCGTCAATCTTGGAAAGCTCGTTCCCGTCGCTGGAGCGATAATCGGCGGAGGTTTCGATTTCGCAACCACTCGCATCATCGCTGCGACAGCTTACAAGCAGTTCATCGACTCGTCCGATGACTCCATCAACGAAGACATCATCGAGGAGGAGGACGCCTTAGCGATAGAGATTGTCGACGTCGCCGAAGTCGAGATCGTATCCGAATCCATTAAAGGCAAGCAGGATCAAAAAGAGCAGGATGCAAACGATTAGCCAGCCGCTTTTCACCGTTCTCGCTTGCCCTTGAGCCCATGTTTCCTGCCGCCCAGCGGCTGTCACTCCGAAGCTACGGAATGGGCACGCCATAGCCAGTTTGAACTGCCGCGCTTCCTCAGGGCGGCCCCCGTTGACCGAGCTGGCGCCATGTATGCCATGTGTGGAAAATGCGTCAGAGCAGGAGAACCAGGCAAATAACAGCGGCAAGCACAACCATCAAGACGCGCAGACCTTTTCTGCGCTGCCTCGGAGCGTTTAGATCCTTGAGCAATGACTTGGTGCCCACAAAACAGTGCCAGGTCAGCAGTGAGATGACAACGAGCAGAAGGCATCGCGTCCCTATTGCCCCGCCCGTCAGGCCCGCTATCACATGGATCAGCGCAGCAGCAAACAGCATCCCGCCGCTTGCCCATTTGAGAATGAGATGCGCTTTCTTGCGTCTGCTCGGCGGCCGCTGTTTGTCTGTCAGCATCGAATAGCCCGTTGCCGCTGAAAGCCCGATATGGACGCAGGCCAAAATCACGGCAACCCACACCAGCCACGCTAAATGATCCGAGAATCCGAAGCGAAGCCAAAGCACGCCTACAATCGCATGCAAGAAGAATGCCGCGACGAGCATCGCGGCGACCAACCCGTTCGTTCTACGAAGCGTCATGCCAGAGGACCTCGCTTCATTTCCTATCCTCCTATGAAGAAGCAGATGATGTTCACTATCTGTGGGAACGTTGTCATGACCACGGTGGCGCGTATCACTTGAAGGATCGCGATGTCGGTGTTTGCGATCCCCATGTCGTCGATGATGAGCGCCGTGTCGGACGCTCCTGCAGGGGAGGCGATGAGCATCCCCTCGCGCCTCCCGTACCCGAAGAGCCTGCTTTCGAGCCAGCCGCAGAGAAAGCAGTTAAGCGTATATCCCGCGACGATCACGAGCACGGGCAGGACGAGGTATCCCATGGACAAAAGCTCGTCGAAGGTGAAGAGCGTGCCCAGATAACATCCCGCCACCAGCTGGCAGATCTTCTTGAGCTGCTTCGGCACCGATGCGAAGTCGAACCCGAGCTTAAGGATGAGCACGACGATGATGGATCCCACGAACGCCCCCGCCACGATCTGGATGCCCATTCGGGTCCCGTCCGGCAGAAAGGCGGACCCGGTCGCACAGTTGAACGCCGCCACGCCAACGAAGGCGCCCACCATGTAGGCTGCCGGGAACTTCGTCTTCTTGAGCAGAAGCCCGCAGGCAACGCCGATCGACAAGGTTGCGAGCAAGCGCACTATGACATCGAATGCTTCCAAGCCGTCTCCTTAGATTTCGGAGTAAATGATATCATTCGCATTTAAGGATAATCAAACGATGCGGCAGAATCTGCTTGGTTTCGTATTTGTTCGTCACGCTTCGTCACGGCGTGTTGGATTCTCGAAACGCGTTGTCGCTATCAGAGGAGAAGCATGGATAACGATGATGCGCTCACAGCCCAAGAGGTCGCCGCGTCCCTTCTGCCCTCCCCTTTGCACTCTTAGCCAAGGCCGCTCTCTTTGTCTTGCTCTTCTCACCGTCCATCAATCCGCCTCCAGTCATAATTTCCAGCGCAGACAAAACCGCATCCGCGCCAAGTTTGCGACCCCAGAATACGGACGCGTCACAAAGTCCCGTTGACACGAGGCTTATAATCAATCGCATGACAAAACGCCAAGGAACAATAACCGCACCGTCGAATCTCAACATCCAAGAACACGAGATGGATACCGCACGGGCAGTTGCCGATGCGGGCTACGATGTCGAGTTTGCCCACCGAACATGGGGCAATCGCGTCACCTCTCCTGACGTTGTGATCAATGGGGTTGTTTGGGAAATGAAATCTCCTCAGGCGAGCGACAAAAAGGCCATTGAACGCAATCTGCGCAAAGCATGCAAGCAGTCCCATAGCGTCATCTTCGACTCTCAGAGAATGAAAGGCGCATCCGATGCTGAAATCGAGGGACAGTTGCGCAAGCTCAGCGTTCACATTAAGGCGATCCGTCGTCTGTGGTTTATAAATCGGGAACGAGAAATCATTGACATCAAATAACGCTCACGGTTATCATTCTAAATGCAAAAGCCCCCGAACGGTGAGGAATCACCCCTTCCGGGGCTTTCGTATTTCATCTGTCCCCATGCAAGCGGCAACGAGACTGCGCACCGCCTAGCCTGGCAGGCCCTCAGAAGGGCGAGCGACTCCAGCAAATCACCATCCGCGCATCGTAGCGACGCACCTGCACGCAGCGCTTATCCAAATCGAGCCACACCGCCCAGGCCCCCGTGCCCAGTCCAAAAGCACGCGCAATGGTAGCCTGTGCAGTTGCCATAAATCCAGTACGTGCGAAAAACCCCGCAAGCCAGTCCGTACACTGTTGGTTTTCGCACACCACCGTTGTTTTGTCATTAAGAAGAAGCGACGCCCACTCAGCGCACACCCTTGATGCCGGGTGAAGACTTCGCCTATGCACCTCATAGGTATGCCCGAATCCGTCCGTATCACGATAGTCATAAAACGTGCCCCGCGCCGCCAGCCAGTCATCCCACACCCGTATATGCTCATCCATAGGATCCAGCGGCAACACATACCCCAAATCCCGCAGATACTGCCTCACATGCTCAGGAACCTGAAATCCCGCCTCGATTAGTCCATTCATCTGTTGCCCCTATAACCATTTCAATCGCCCATAGAAGTGGCGAAGATGTCGAATGCTCAGGCGCAATAGTCTACGGCTGTCACAATCTCTCAGCTATCATTGCTCTTCCTGCCATTGCAGCTGCGAAATTCGGTTGTAATAGCAGGCTCGCACTTCGTCGCTCGCAGTTCCATGTGCCGCTTTGCGTCACACTCCACTACGCGCAGCCACGGTCTGCGCTTAATGCCGGGCAAGCCTTGTGTCTTGCCCTCTGGCCGCCAAGCCGCTTCGCGTCTCGGCTCTAGCTACGCATGCCAGCAAGCTGTCATGCTCCGCAGTTCCGCAAGCCTTGCCGGCAATGCGCAAAAGAAAAGCGGCAATGCGAATCACCCACGCATCGCCGCCAATGTCTTGCTCCACAGCTCCGTGTGCCTCCTCGGTCTTGCGCAAAACGCATTCAGTCAATGAAATCAATCAACGCAAGCCCTGTGCGGGGTCACACTCCGCACCTTCCGTGCCGCTTCGCGTCACTCCAGGGGCTCCGGCAGCCTCCTCGAAACGCTTAGGGGTCTGCCTTCGCGAGTTCGGACCTATCTTCTTCCAAAATAACGCATCACGCGCCTCTGGTAGTCCAGGTAGGCCCTTCCGAACCTCTGCGAAAGGTAGTTCTCCTCATGCAGGATCTGCAGATGAAGCATGACGATGGCGAAGATGCTGAAGGCTATGGTCAGGACATTGGAAAACATCAGGCACACGCCGATATACTGCAAGTCGAAACCGAGAAAGGCGGGGTTTCTGCTCCATCCGTAGATGCCGTCTTCGACGAACCGGGTATCATCCTCTTTCGGAACCCCGGCCCTCCAGCTGTCCCCAAGCCCCAGCTCCGCAGCGATGAAGAAGCCGCATCCGACAAGCCCAATCACGAACCCGACTATGCGAAAGCTCTCCGCATTCCAGTTCCAATCAAAGGCGATGCTCACCAACTGAACGATAATGACGCTCACGGTGGCGATGCTCATAACCACCTCAACGGCATGCGTCTCGCCGCGCCTGTTGGCAACTTGGTTGGTTCTGATGCCCCTCTTCGCCTGTGCCGCCATCTTCACGAGATAGGCCCCGTAGAAGATGGCGAGCACCGCCAGCGCCATCACCTGAAACATGCACTCCCGCAATCCGTGCCCCTTTCGCAAACCTGTCAATTATAGGTTTTGTCGAAAAGAACCAGATAACCCGTCGGCGAAAGCCCCGCCACAATCCTTTGATCTCGCAAGTACTACAGCCCGGCTTCTCTCATTTCCCCTGCTCCTTGGCCGCCTCGGCGAAACAGGTCGCGAACGTGCGGATGCGCTCTGCGACCTCGGGCTCCTTTTCCGGGTAGCGGTCGCACTCCATGATGAGCGCCGACACGGGCGCGGCGTACGCGAGGGCAAGGAGCTGCGGGTCGCAGCGTTTCAGCAGGCCCTTGTCCATCATGCCCGCAAACACGTGCGCGAAGATGCGCTCGAGCCTTTTCAGGAAGTGCTCGGAGGCGAGCGCCTTCGCATGATCGTCGCGGTGTTGCTCGGCAAGGAGGAGCCTGCGCGTGAGCACGATCTTCTCGTCGTGGATGGTGAAGCCGACCATCTCCATCGACATCTCGACGAGCCCGTCGCACGAGCTTGGAACGGGAGGCGGGTTGTCTTCGGAGCCGAAGCTTTTGGAATAGCGGGCTTCGAGCGCGTCGAGCATGGAGGCCCAGATCTCCTCCTTGCTGGCGTAGTGCTTGTAGAGGGCCGATTTGCCCAGCCCGAGCGCCTGCGCGAGCTCGCGCATGTTCGTTCCCTCGTAGCCGCGTTGCGCGAACATGACGAGCGCCTCGTCGAGTATCCTCTGCTTCGTGTCCTTGACCACTGCGCTTTCCTCGCAAATTCAGATGAACGTACCGTCGTTTTCATGCATAGTGACCGAGCGGTCACTTTTTGGTCTGACAACTGCACCAGATTGCGGATTTGATTGGCAACATGAACGGAGAGAAATCGAACACGCAGACAAGGAGGTCCAGACATGAACGAGAAGGCGAGCCAGGGCGTCAAGAAGCTGTTCATGATCCTGTTTTGGACAGCCGCCGTCGCGGCTCCCGTTATCGCCTCCCTTGCCGCCATCGCGCAGTTCCCTCCAGGCATCGAAATTCCGATGCGCTGGAACGCGCAAGGCCAGGTCGACCGCTTCGGCTCGCCGCGGGAGATGCTTCCGCCCTCCTTCATCGTGTCGGGCTGCAACCTGCTGCTCATGCTTTCTTACGCGTTCAGCGACAAGCTCTTCGACCTCGGCCTTGCTCACGGAGTCAGCCGAAGGGCAACTCGTCCCTTCCCTTGCGGCACGGCAGCGTTCATGGTGCTCCTTTGGGTAGGAACACTCGCCTTCTGGCTCAGCCAGATTAACCAGACCCCCCTCTAGTCCCTCAGCACACCTTCCATCATGGCAAAACGCATCGCTTCGTTCCCCCTGCCCTTTGGCCGCATCGACAAAACGGGTTGTGAGCGTACGGTCGCTTTTTGCTTTGACAACTGCATAGGATCGTAGATTGGATCGGTGATATGAAAACAGCGAATCTCACGGCCGGCGGGCACGCGCTGCCCGCCGATTGGCTCGGACGCATCGCGCTCATCTGGAGCGGATAGGCCGTCTCGATGTTCGCGGGCAACGCCGCCAGCGAAGGCGCGTCCGCCCTGGCAGGCCAGCGCGGCTTGCGCGTGGTTCAACGCGCCCCTCATGACGCTTCTGCAGAAGAGCATCCCCGACGAGAAGCTCGGCCGCGTGATGGGGCTCTTCACGGCCATGAACGGGCTGGCCATTCCCGCAGGCACGGCGCTCGGAGGCGTCATCGCCGAAGCCACAGGCACGCCGCTTTTCTTCCAAATCGATGGCGCCTTCATTCTTCTGTTGGCCGTTGCGCTTGGCCTTTCGAAGAGCGTGCGAAAGCTCGACGCCGCTTCTCCCGGTCATCCTGCCGTTGAGCAGACGCCCTAGGGAACGCCAAAACAGGCATTGCCCACGAGGTTAGTGAATTAAGAATACGAAGGAGTCACAAAGTGCACGGTTTCTTCATTGACTGAACCGTGGTTTCCGTGGTATAAGTTATTCATGTTCTGGGCACGCAGATAGCGGGTCCACCCTTAGGCGGGGAGCGTTTCCCCGCCACTTTTGTATCTGAGGGCAGGTGATCTATGCGTGAGTTAAGCGTCTTCTGTGATGAATCGGGTGATTTCGGCGCTTATGACCACCGCAGCCCGTTCTACATCGTCGGTCTTGTGTTCCACGACCAATCGATTGACATTCAGCGCGAGATCCCGCATCTTGAACAGTCCATATCAAACATCGGATTCAGTCGCGATCTTACGGTTCACACAGCTCCGCTCATTAGGCGCGAGGCAGAATTCGGGAACGTATGCATGGAAAAGCGCCGCAAGCTCTTTGACGCCCTGTTCGTGTTCTATCGTCACTGCGACATAACGTTTCGGACATTTGTCGTAGAGAAGAAGAAGTTCGGATCGGGCGACGACCTGGCGACGCGCCTTGCGAAAGTCATGGGTGAGTTTCTGCGCGACAACCTCAGCTATTTCCAATCCTATGACCGTGTCGTCGTCTACTATGACAAGGGTCAAAAAGAGATAACGAGAACGCTGAAAATCATCTTCAGCGCAAATATGAGCAACGTCGAATTCAGGGTCGTTCACCCTGATAAGTATCGCCTGTTCCAAGTCGCCGATCTCGTTTGCACTTTGGAATTGCTGCAGCTCAAATACGATAACAAGATGCTCAGTTCATCTGAAGGAGATTTCTTCATCAATCTGAAGCGACTGAAGAAAACCTACCTTCGCAACTTCAAGATAAAAAGATTTAGTTGATATATCTGCCACCCAACAGGCGCACATCTGCCATAAGCCACGGCGCTCAAGTATCGAGGGTCATCCGCCTACCCATGCCACGCGGCTCGTCTTGCGCCGCATCGTTGGTGCCACGGCGTGCCCATGCCGCCCAAAGCGCCGTCAAGCACGTGCTCATGGCGGCGTATGCTGCGCATAAGCGCCGAGTTGTCGCTGCTCACCTCAGTGGCGGTCTTGACATAGCCTGTATTGTCAAAGTCGAAGTAGCTGATCCCGAAGCCGCAGAGGTCCCCCAGCATCTGCAGCGCCACGCGAAACGCGTCGATCTGGCTTGCCGTGCGAAGCGCCGGCGCGAACTCCTAGATGGTGTCCTCTGTCGACATAACCTTGCGAAACACCGTGCAGTCGCCCTTGCCAAACGGAATCGGGACGCACCTGTTCCCCTCGCGCTCCCAATCAAACATCACGTCCGATAAAAAGATGCGCATCTTCGACACGTCCACCTCAGACACCATCGCATCAAACGCCAAATCCACCGCCTGTATGGCATCGATGGCATCAGCAAACACACTCAGCACACACCCGCGCGGCCGGGTGAAGACTTCGCCTATGCACCTCATAGACATGCCCAAACCCGTCCATGTCGCGATAGTCATAAAACGTACCCCGCGCCGCCAACCAATCGTCCCACACGCGAATATGCCCATCCATAGGATCCAGCGGCAGCACATACCCCAAATCCCGCAAATACTGCCTCACATGCTCAGGAACCTGAAACCCCGCCTCGATTAGCCCATTCATCTGATACTCCTCACGCCCGTTTTTGCACCGAAGCATCTGTTCCCGTCACAAACCCTATGGGAAAATAGGGATGTCGTCGTTGCTCAGGAAGGTGGTTGAAATGGGAAACGATCGCTTAGTAGCCTTTGAGTCCATGCTTTCGGAAATACAGAAAGATTACGTTTTCAAGTCGGAGGAAATTGAGAAGCTGAAGTCCCAGGGCAAGGAGAGGTCCGCCACGTTCAAACAGCATCTGACTGACAAACTGCTCTACCAGCGCATGCTCTCGCTCTACGAAAAGCACGGCCTGCTGTAGACGCATCCGCCCCAGCCCATCCCAGCTGCGCCCCCCCGAGTGCATGCACGCCAATAAACTCACGGGCGTGCCTAGCCTGCCCTCCAGCCGCCCCCACTTCCCCAGCCAATGCCCATCCCCCTGCTTGTGCGGCTGCAGAATGCAGCCGCACAAGCACATTCGCATTTGCCGCCCTTCGCTATCAAGCATCCCAGTCGTACAATGTCTCCATCGTCTATCGGAAGGCCATGCGCAATGACCCTCAAGAAGCCGCTCGTGATCCTGTTTTGGACAGCCGCCATTGCGGCTCCCGTTATCGCCTCCCTTGTCGCCATCGCGCAATTCCCTCCAGGCATCGAAATACCGATGCACTGGAACGCGCAAGGCCAGGTCGACCGCTTCGGCTCGCCGCGGGAGATGCTTCCGCTTTCCTTCATCATGTCGGGCTGCAACCTGCTGCTCATGCTTTGTTACGCATTCAGCGACAAGCTCTTCGACCTCGGCCTTGTTCACGGAGTCAGCCGAACAGCAACTCGTCCCTTCCTTTGTGGCACAGCAGTGTTCATGGTGCTCCTTTGGATAGGAATACTCGCCTTCTGGCTCAGCCAAATCAGCCAGACCCATCTTTAGGGAAACGTTGATCAACTCCGCCAGCCCTGCACAGGCAGGCCGGCGGCTCTTTCAGCGGTGCGGCTCCAGGGCTCTGTGCCGCTGCTTCTGCCAAGCTGGCTTTCAACCGTCGCCGTCCCCCTGCCGCTCCCCGGTCGCTCTCCTGCCGCCTCTGTTGCGCGTTCTGCCACGCGCTTTGCCATGAGCGCTATAATGCCGCAAGAGGAGTCAAACGAGGTCAAGGAGCGTTTCCATGGCAAAGAACATCTTGGTGGTGCACGCCAGCCCGCGCAAAGGTGGGAACTCGAGCATGCTCGCCGATGAATTCATCAAGGGCGCCAAGGCGTCCGGCAACAACGTGACGCGCATCGACGTGGGGCATGCGAAGATCGGCGGCTGCATGGCGTGCGAGTATTGCTTCAGCCACGACGGCGCCTGCGTCCAGCAAGACGAGATGCAGCAGTTCTACCCGCTGCTGCACGAAGCCGACGTGCTCGTGTTCGCCACGCCCATGTACTACTACAACTTCCCCGCCCAGCTGCGGGCCTTCCAAGACCGCATGTTCTGCGGCATTGCCAAGTCGTTCAACATCCCGCAGATCGGGCTTCTGCTCTGCTTCGAAGACAAGGACGCCTCCACCTGCGAGCCGCTCGTGAACAGCTACAAGGTGTGCGCAAACTACTGCAAGCAGGAAAGCATCGGCGAGGTCGTCGTGAACGGCGTGTACGAGAAGGGCGCCATCGCCGGCAATCCTGGCCTGCAGCAAGCCTACGATCTGGGCGCAAGCATTTCGTAGCAGAGCACGCAAGACCCCCGGGGACGAAGCACGCTGTTTTGCAGTACAATGACCGGTATTGTTGGCGTTACGAGAGGCTGATGCAGTGGAAAAAACGACGGACGACCGCTCGATGGGCGGAAGCTACCAGCGCGAACGCGAGATGATCGAGAGGAGCGAAGCCGAACGCGGCGAGACGGCGAGAAGGTATTTCGCAGAGATCGACGCCGAAACCCCCGAGGAGGCGTCGGCGCTCACCCACCGGCCCGACTATTCCGAGACGCTCTTCGCGCCCGAGCACGACGACATCTACCGGGAGTTTTGCGCGTTCGTCGACCTTCCGAAGCCGCGCCACTTCGACGCGATAGAAAACCCCGTCTCGGTCGAGGGATACACCGCGGCGGACGTGTACTTCGCCATGCTGAACGGCAACAGCCGCCTGGTCTCGGTCGACGCCGCAGCCGTCTACGGCATGCTCGTGCGCCTGCGCACGCAGCCCGAGATCGCCAAGCGCGTGCTCGCGTTCAGGCCGACCTGCTATCAGGGCGCATGCCTGTAAGGCAAGCCGGCCTTCACGCTCTCCGAAGAGGACTGACGGGGGAAGCGGCACCGTCAACGGAGCAACTCGTCATGCGAACCCGTACGAGTCAAAACCAGTTCCAATTCGTCGCGTTCAACGCGATAGATAAGCGACCAATCGCCTGCGATATGCAGCTCGCGAAACCCCTGCCACTCGCCCTTGAGGGCATGATCGGAGTACTTCGAAGCAAGAAGCTCTGTTTCTTCCGCCATGAGGGCTTTGACGGCTTCAACAAATAAAGATTCGTCGAAATGCTTGCGAACGATTGCTTTGTAGTCCCTTTTGAAGCGAGGCGTGCGGCGAATCGACCTAAGCATGAAGATCTGCCATCAGATCTTCGATAGAGGCGAAGCTCTCGCCCTCGCCAGAAAGTGCCTGTTGCCGAGCCTCCAGGTTCGCCAGTCTGGCCTCGTTCTCGCGAAAAATGCGATAGTCATGGGCATTCACGATAAAATAAGCGGGTTCGCTGTTCCGAAGCACCGTTACTGGAACGCCGTCCGCCACCTTGGCAAACTCGCGGCTCGCCCCTCCGCGTCCAAACTTGCTGATGGGAACCATGGTGTCGAGAGGAATCATCACAGTCATCGACAAACACCACCTTTATAGCGGGTATATTTACATGTCATTATAGAAGTCACTCCGGCCAAATCAAGCGCTGTGGCGAAATTGGCATGTCGCAAGTTCTACTGCGCCAATCTTGCACGTGTCCCACACCGGCAAGGGACCTTTTGCCCCTTCGTCATCCCTCCCCTTCGCCATGTCTTGAATCATTCTCAAACGAAGCTATTTTCGTTCGGGTATAATCAGGAAACCGACCAACGACGCGAGGAGAGACATGAACGATCGAACGAACGCAGCGAGCCTTCTTGGAAAAGCAACGGCGTGGGAGCTTTACGACCGCCTGATCGAAGGCGTTCCCGCAGGCATAGCCGTGCGCGACTATTGCCTGGGAACGCACTGGTCGTACGTGGAGGCCGACTGCGGCATGGGCATCAGCTTCACCACCAAGGGGGGCTCGCGGTACAAAACGAAGGACGACCTGCGCAAAGTCGAGCTGCGCGACATAGCCGGACTTGCAAGGTCGTGGTGCTTCGAAGAAGCCTCGCTCGGCATCGCCGCGCTGAACGCGTGGTACTCGCGGCCCGAGATGGTCGACGGGCTGGGCGCCCTCTACGACGAGCCCGCAGAGCTGCCCGACGGCACCATCCGCAAGCTGGACGCCTTCGAGGCGTGGCGCCCGCGCATAGAGGCGGCGCACCCTGGCGGCGACGCACGCGTGGTGGTGGTCGGCCACTTCCCCCACGTGGACCGCATCGAGGAATACGCCCAGCTCACCGTGCTCGAGCGAAACTGCACAAGCGCCGCCGACACGCCCGATCCGGCCTGCGAATACGTGATGCCCCTGGCCGACTACGCCTTCATAACGGGCGTCACGATCATCAACAAGACCTGCCCCCGCCTGCTGCAGCTTTCGCAGCACGCCGTCACCGTCATGGTCGGCCCGTCGGTGGTCATGTCGCCTGTCCTCTTCGAATACGGGGCGGACACGCTGGCGGGCAGCGTGGTGGAAGATCCGGAAAAGGCGCGGTTCGCCGTGAAAACGGGCAGAGGGCAGTTCTTCGGAGAAGCCCTGCGCATGACCTGGGTGGATCGCTCCGCCAATTAGCACCCGCGCCGAGCAATCCCGCCAGCGGCGGCGCAGCCGAGGTCGAGCCAAAGGCGACCAGAGGCCTCGGCCCGGGCCGCCGCAGCGTCTCGAGGCGGCTGTGCCGCGGCCGCGTCAGCGCCTCTTGCCGAAGCGGTCGCGGCACAGCACGACGACAAGCCCTGCCGCCGCGGCCGCGAAGATGACGGACGCGCCAATGCCGAACGACGACAGCGGATCGAGCGTTTGCGCAAGCTTGGCGCTTCTTGCGCCGGGCCCAGAAGCGCCCGACGAAGCGGAAGGCCCGGCCGCCGACGAGACGCTTTGATAGCGGCTCGGGCCAGACGCCGGCCTGGAAGAGCCGGCCGCCGACCCGCCGCCCGCTGCAGCGCCAGACGCGGCGCCGCTGACGACTTCGGAGTCGGCCGGCGCGGTCGGGCCGGCCGGTTGCGCCGGCTTCTCCGGCTCGGCCGGCGCGGCAGGCCGGCTTGGCGCATCCGGCGCATCGGGCTCGCTTGGCTGGCCCGGCGCATCCGGCTCCGTCGCTTCTTCCGGCTCGAACTTCGCCACGAACATCGTCGGCCCGTACACGGCACGCCCGCGGTTCAAGTGCGCCTTGGCCGTCTCAACGTCCAGCGTTTCGTCTGAGCCGACCAACTCGTCGTCTTTGTACCAACCGTCAAAGCGGTACCCCTCGTCCGGCGTCGCCGTCACCGATTCCAAGCCCTCGCCGCTGCGCATTTCGATGACCGTATAATTCCGCGACACCGTGCCGCCGTTTTGCGGCGTCGGCGCATACGCCACATACGTGTAGGCCTGCGGCAGCTCGCCGGTCGGCACCGTCACCGACGCCGAGGCCGGATCGACCGCAAGCGACCCATGCCCTGCGACCTTCGCCGTCGCCGTGACCGTGTTTTTCACCTGGCCTGCGGAAACGTCTTCCGCCGTCGTTTCGTGCCTATACGTTTCGACGTGCGACGCGCCGGGATCCAAGCGCTCGATGACGGGCATGTCGGCCAACGGATCGGCCAGCGTCACCGGTCCCAAGGCCACATCTCCCGTGTTTTTCACCGTCACCCGATAGACCACAGGCTCGCCCAGCGTGAAGTATGCGCCGTTTGACGGGCCTTCTGCCAGGACTTTCTCGACTTCCATCGACGGGTGCGGCGTCGTGTCGCGCCACACGGCGTACAGCGTCGTCGTCACGCCCGGCATCGTCATCGTTTGCGTGCCGATCGTCGGATACTCGGGTTCGGTCGCAGCAGGATCGGTCGACCACCCCAAAAACTCATGCCCGACGCGAGCAGGCGTCACATGCGTGTTGACCGACACGCGCGCGCCCGGCTCGTAACTGCGTGCATTGGGCACGTTCCCGTCGCCGCCATTGGGATAGTACAGCAGAAGGTGGGCCGTCTTGCTCTTGACGACCCCGTTCACGTTCCACTGCCCGCCCGACGCCGTGCGCGGAAACGCCGCATACCACACGACTTCCTGAGTTTCAGGATCGAACGGCACCTTGTGCGCCTCGCATACGGCTGCGACCTCTTCGACGCTCGGCACGGTCGCGAGGTTGCTTTTCAGCAGCGGAATGTTGTTGGAAATGGCAACAGGCCGACGCAGCGAGCCTTTCAGATGCGTGCCGCCTTCGCTTGGAACGAGCAGCGCCGCAAGCGGCCGATGGGGCGAAAACGGAATGACGCCGTCGGTGCGAAGGTAGAAGTACGCGCCGGTTTGCGCGGCGTCGGACGCACCCGGCAGCAGCCAGACGGCATAGAGCGTGACATCCGACTCGAGCGCGGCGTTATGGGCCTCGTTGTCGGGATACTGCACGTGAGCTGCGTAAACGTTCGACGTGCCCGACGCGTCCTCGCTCCAGCCGACGAATTGGGCGCCGGCAGGCGGCGTGAAGCCCAGCTCGCTGGGAAACGGAAGCGCCAAGTTGGGGGCGTTTTCCTCCACGGAGGCCGACTGGCCCTGCCCGTTGTTGGACGAGAACGTGACCGTATGCGCAGGCTCGACGCCGTCGGGCGCTTCGGCTTTCGCCCTCGTCTGAGCCAGCGGAGGCGCCAGGGCCACCGACAGCAGGGACAGGGCGATCACCAGCGCGACGCGCTGCCACAAAAAGGCGCGGGAGCTTTTCGAGGATTTCGTCGCCTTCATGTCGACCTCTTCCACTCGTGCAGGATCGCCGGGCCGGCAGGCGCAGAAACGCCATGCCGACAAGATCACGGTATCTCGCAAGATCGGTCTCGCGGGGAGGTTTTCATCGTTGTCAAAGACCGGCTGACAGGCCGTTTGCCTGCGGAAACCATTGTCACCTGTTCGCCACGCGCAGGCCGGCGCTTCAATGCAAGCAAAATGCCCCGAAGCGACCGGCGAAAAAACTTCTGAACCTCTAGGGGGTGCCGTTGCTAAAAAATGCACCAAATTTCAATTACAGCTATGTTAGCATTTTGAAAATGATGCATTTTCTTCCGAAACTTCCGCAATATGCATCAATTTTCCGCCCTCGATTCCTATTTATTATTGCTCTTTTGTAAATACGCCAAGTTTTGATGCATTTTTTTGAAGCAACGTGCCCAGAGGTTCATATATTTTTTCGCAAGCAGCAAATCTGCCCGAAAAAGCGCGGAAAGGCTGAGATATACTAGCGAGTTACGTTTTCGCAACTTTGTCCATGAACAAATTGCCATACAGAATTGAGGCGCTTCCATGAAAGAAATACGCATCAGCGACGAGACGATGAAGCGGGCGGCCGCAGGGCTTGAGCTTCCTTTGAGCTTCAAAGAGAAGCTTGAGCTGGCGAAACTGCTTGACAACCTGGGAGTTTCCGTCATCTCTATCGAAGGCATCGAAAAGCCCAAGGTTGACGCCCTGCGCATCAAATCCATTGCGTCGCTGGTGAAAGAAAGCGTCGTCGCCGTTCCCGTGAAGATCGACGGCAGCGACATCGACGCCGTTTGGAGCGCTTTGCACATCGCGCACGCCCCCCGCTTGCAGGTGTCTGTGGCGACCAGCCCCGCCCGCATGGAATACGTCCACCACCTCAAGGCGCCCGCCGTGATCGAGGCCGTGGCCGATGTGGTTCAAAAGTGCGCCGCACACACCTCCGACGTGGAGTTCATCGCCGAAGACGCCACGCGCACCGACCAGGAGTATCTCTCCGAAATCATCACCGCAGCCATCAGCGCGGGTGCGACCACCATCACCATCTGCGACGACGCAGGCACCATGCTTCCTGAAGAATTCACGCAATTCGTCTCCAACCTCTCAGAGCGCATCCCGCAACTGGAGTCGGTCTCTCTGGGCGTGGCCTGCTCGAACGAGCTTTACATGGCCGTCTCCACCACGGTTGCCGCCATCATCAACGGCGTCGACGAGGTCAAGGTAACCTCCTGCCCCCTGGGCATCACGCCGCTTCCGAAGCTCGCGAAAGCCCTGGTGGGCAAGGTGAGCGCCTATGGCATTTCCACGCGCATCAACGCGTCGGTGCTCGGCCGCATCATGACGCAGATCGACCGCATCTGCGACCAGGGAAAATCGAAGTCTTCGCCGTACGAGATCGCCGCAAGCGAAAACCTGGGCGACGACATCTCACTCACCGCTGCCGACACCTTGGAAACCATCGCCGAAAGCGTCGCAAAACTTGGATACGACCTCACCGACGAAGACGTCGCGCTGGTGTATGAAGCATTTTTGCGCATCGCCTCGCGCAAGGAGACCATCAGCGGCAAAGAGCTTGACGCCATCGTCGCAACAGCCGCCATGCAGGTTCCACCCACCTACAAGCTTGAGCGCTACATCATCAACTCGGGCAACACCATCAAAGCGACCGCCTGTCTGCGCATTGCCATAGGCGATGCCGTCGTGGAAAAAGTCGGCATGGGCGAAGGCCCCATCGACGCCGCGTTCGCCGCCATTGACGAGGTGGTCGGCAAGACCTACGAGCTTGACGACTGGCAAATGCAGGCCATAACCGAAGGTCAGGAGGCTATGGGCGAAGCGGTCATCAAGCTTATGTCCGACGGCAAAATCTACTCGGGTCGCGGCATCTCAACCGACATCATCGGCTCGAGCATCCGCGCTTACTTGAACGCCCTCAACAAGGTTGTCTTTGAGGAGGAGAACTGATGAAGCTTTCCTTTTCCACACGCGGCTGGAACGACACGCCCTTTGACGAATTGGTTGAAACCGTCGCGGCCATGGGCTTTTCAGGCGTCGAAGTCTATGACGTGCTCGCATCCGCCGCGCTTTCCGGCGCCGGCGCTCCGTTCAACCCGTACAGCGCCCGCGCCACCACGCGCGAGCTGCGAAACCGCGGCCTTGCCATTCCCGTCTTCGATTCCTCGCTCGACATCTCGCTCGCGGGAGCCGGGACCGGTCCTGCCAGCTCCGACGGGACTGAAGCGGCCGCCAGCCAAGCCGACGCCGTTTCGCAGGCAAAGCGCCTTGTCGACTTTGCCGGAGAGGTGCGCGTGGCATGCGTCTGCTTCAAAGCGCAGCACGGCAACGAAGACCAGGTCAAAGCCGCGCTAGACGAGCTTTTGCCCTACGCCGTCGAGCGGAACGTGACCATCCTCCTTGAAACCAGCGGCCTTTTCGCCGACACGGCACGCCTCACGGCGCTCCTCGACATTTACGCAAGCGACAACCTCGCGGCCCTCTGGGACGTGCACCACCCCTACCGCGACTTCGCCGAAGACCCCAGCACGACCATCCAAAACCTCGGCGCCTACATTCGCCACGTCCACATGCGCGATTCGGACGAAGGCGGCGCCTACAACCTGGTCGGCGAAGGCACGCTGCCGATCGACGACGTCATGCGGGCGCTTTCTTCCATCAACTACGACGGCTTCGTCTCCATGGAATGGAAGCCGGAGTGGATGGAAGACCTCACTGACCTGGAGATCCTGCTGCCCCACTTCGTGAACTTCATGCGCCAGTTTCGCTATACGCGCCGCTCGCAAGGAGCCTACTACCCCAACCACGACGGCAGCGGCCAGTACCTCTGGAAGAAAGACGAGCTCATCGACCTCACGTTTTCCGAAGTGCTCGACGCCATGGTGGAAGCGTTTCCCGACCAATGCGCCTTCAAGTACACCACGCTTGACTACACGCGCACCTACGAAGAGTTCCGCCGCGACGTCGACGATTTCGCCCGTGCGCTCGTCTCGCTTGGCGTCAAGCCTGGCAGCAAGGTTGCCATCTGGGCCACGAACGTGCCGGCCTGGTTCATCACGTTTTGGGCTGCCACAAAAATCGGCGCAGTGTTAGTTACGGTTAACACTGCCTACAAGATCCACGAGGCCGAATACCTGCTGCGCCAGTCGGACACGCATACGCTGGTCATGATCGAAAGCGCGCTCGACTCCGACTACGCCGCGATCATGAACGAGCTGTGCCCCGAAATCGCGAAGAGCGCCCCGGGGCAGCCGCTTCATTGCGAGAAGCTGCCGTTTTTGCGCAACGTGATCACGGTCGGCTTTCGGATGGACGGCTGCCTGACGTTCGAGGACGCCTTCGCCCGCGCCGACATGGTTCCCGCTGAGACGATCAAGCGCCTCGCCGATGACGTCAAGCCTGACGACGTGTGCAACATGCAATACACGTCCGGCACCACCGGCTTTCCGAAGGGCGTCATGCTGACGCACCGCAACGTCGTCAACGACGGCAAATGCATCGGCGACCGCATGGGGCTGTCCACCGCCGACCGCATGATGATCCAGGTTCCCATGTTCCACTGCTTCGGCATGGTGCTGTCCATGACCTCGTCGATGACCCACGGCGCCACCATGTGCCCCATGCCGTATTTCAGCGCGAAGGCGTCGCTTTCCTGCATCACCCAGGAACGCATCACCTGTTTCAACGGCGTGCCGACCATGTTCATCGCCATGTTCAACCACCCCGACTACCGCAAGACCGACTTCAGCTTTATGCGCACCGGCATCATGGCGGGCGCGGGCTGCCCCCCTGAGCTCATGAAACGCGCCGCCCAGCCCGACGAGATGAACATGACCGGCATTGTCAGCGTTTACGGCCAGACCGAGTCCGCCCCCGGCTCGACGATGTCCGCCTGGACCGATCCCCTCGACCTTCGCACCGAGACGGTGGGATACGCGTTCCCCCACATAGAATGCAAGGTCATCGACCCGGAGACCGGCGAGGAAGTCCCCGACGGCACCAACGGCGAGTTCTGCTCGCGCGGGTACAACACGATGAAGGGCTACTACAAGATGCCCGGCGCAACCTTGAGCGCCGTCGACGCCGCCCGCTGGCTCCATTCGGGCGACCTCGCCTGCAAAAACCCCGACGGCACGTTCGTCATCACCGGCCGGTTGAAGGACATGATCATTCGCGGCGGCGAGAACATTTACCCCAAGGAGCTTGAAGAGTTCCTCTACACGCACCCGAAGATCCAAGACGTCCAGGTCATCGGCGTGCCCGACACAAAATACGGCGAAGAGGCCATGGCGTGCATCATCCTTCGCGAAGGCACGCATGCAACCGAAGAAGAGATTTTGGACTTCGCTCGCAGCCGTCTTGCCCGCCACAAGGTCCCTCGCTACATCAAATTCGTAGACGCCTTCCCCATGAACGCCGCAGGCAAGGTGCTCAAATACAAAATGCGCGAAGCCGCCGTCGAAGAGCTGGGGCTGTAAGGAAGCGCCGTACGGAAAATGCAGACAGGGGCGAAGCGGACGGCCTGCTTCGCCCCTGATTTGCTGGCAAAACGAGTCAGTGTTTCCCTAGAAACCATTCGGCAGCGGGAATGCAGTCGATGCGCAACGTGCCTTTTTCAAGGGTTTGGCGGCTTCCGTCTCCAACGATCAAAACGGCTTCCTGAACATGCAGCTCCTCCATGGCTTCCCAAAGGGCTTTTGTTTCCCGCGCGAGCGTTTTGGGATCTTCGAGCGACCACGTGACTTGGAACAATTGCGCCTCGTCGCCGAAGAGCACGTCACCCACCGAAAAATCAACCTCGAGACCATGTTCTGCCGTCTTCATATAGCTCACCGAAGCGCTTCGCCCGCCGCCACATCGGCGCATGAGTTCGACGCATACAGCGCTTTCAAGGCTTTGCCCCTGGTCGTTGGCCGAAGCGGGGCTGTTCGCCCGCGCCAAACCAACATCAACGGGATATGCCTTGAGGCCCTGATTCAGCTCGCCGAGCGAACGAGTTCGTTCTCGAACCGGAAGCACGAGAAAGGCGTCTTCGAAATATGCAAGACATTGCGCAATGGTTTCGCGACCCACCTTCAACCCTGACGAACTCAGCTCATTGGCGATCTTGCGAACAGACAGCCTGCGACCGTTGAGCGCCAACACCTTGCGAGAAAAAGCATGCACAGCCTGGGGATTGCCGAGATTGTGCCGCTCAAGCACGTCTCGAGCCACCACGCGTTGCGCATAGCCTTGCAAGGTCGAAGCAGCCTGCGAAGCAGGGAGGCTTTGCACAGCGGGAAAGCCTCCTTGCAGCAGAAACGCATTCAAAAGGCGCTCGAGCGCAACTCGATCCGCAAGAGCATATCCTCGCGATTCGATGCTCAGAGCGGGCTCGTGGAGGGAAACGTATTCGCGGAAGCTCAGAGGATATTGGACGAATTCGATGGAGCGGCCCCGAAATTCCGTGGACACGTCGACCGACAGCATTTTCGAGGAGGAGCCTGTCACATAGATGGTGGCTTTCACGGTGTCGACGATGCGACGAAGCCATTTGCCCCAGTTTTCCATTTCCTGAATCTCGTCGAAGAAGAGATAGAGCCCATCCGGCTTTGATTGCCGCAGATAGAAAAAGGCTTCTAAGACTTCATCGCCAGTTTGCGGGGTAACGCGTCCAAGCCGATCGTCTTCGAAATTGAAATAGAGCATGGCATCGGCGCCGACGCCAGACGCCTGCAGTTCTTGCATGACCTGAAACAGCCGATAGGTCTTTCCGCTCCTGCGCATGCCCGTCACGACCTTGACAAGATTTCCGCGTCGAGGCGGCAAAGGCTCGCCAAGGTCCAATTCGCGCGGAATGATGGGCATGTACTCAGCCAGATTGAACTCTTCAAGAATTTCGACAACGGTGTGGTTCATGAAGGACTCTCTCTATGGACTTCATTGAAGTCTATAATATAACATTCTGGACTTTAATGAAGTCCAGAATACGAAAGCGCGAACAAAAGGCACAGAAAGGGGGCGAAGCGGACGGCCTGCTCCGCCCCTGTTTTTTGCTGATAAAACGAATCAGCGCTTCTTGCGGCCGGCCTGGCCGAGCATGCCGGGGCGGCGCGGCGGGTCGGGCAGATGGATGAGACGCGGCTCGAAGTCGAACAGCTCGTCGGTGGACACGCGCGAGTTCACGTGCAGGCACTTGTTGATGCACGAGTCTTCGCACAGGCGGCACTGCACGCATTCGGCGGCGGAAAATTCCAGGAAGCTGCCGACGCCGTCTTCGGGCGCCAGGTCGGTCTTGTGCAGGGCGCCCGTGGTGCAGAAGACGGTGCACATCTTGCAGGCCTTGCATTTTTCCGTGTCGATCTCCACCGAGCCGAACACGCGCGTGTCCACGTAAGGCTCCGTCGACGGGCCGATGGCGTCCATCGCGTCGAGGATGCGCATGTGGCGCTGCGGATCGAACTGGGGCAACGTGCCGTCTTCGGTGAGCGCCATGCGTTCGCGCAGAGCAGCCAGCACCTGGTTGTCGTTTTTCTTGAACACGAGCGTCTCGACCGACTTCACCGCCGCCTCTCGCGCCCGCACCCCCGTGCCGGCGAAGAAGTCGCGACGCGATTCCTGCAGGTAGCTGTGGTAGTCCTGCATGACGGCGCACTCGGGAAACTCGGAGGCGCGTCGCACCTGCACCGGGCTGCCTTGGGCCGCGATGAGCTGCGCGGCGGTTTCTGCGGTCACGTCGGTGCCGGAGCTGGTGAAGCGGTATTTGCAGGTTCGGCAGTTCCCGTCCACGAGCACGATCTCGCTTGCGCCCCTCGCGGCGGCCTCCACGATGCTCGCCTCGTCCATGCGGGCCAGACAAGGCACTTCCACGTACTTCGTCGGATCGCCGCATCTTTTGGACGCGATGCGTGCGCACGCGAACACCGCCGCGCCGCCGGCAGCCTCCATGGTCAGGGGCGCCTCTTCGGCGATGACCTCGTCAAGCGGGGCGAGCGGCACGAGCGCTTCGCACGGGCACACCGTCGTGCAGGCGCCGCACTTGATGCAGGCCTCTCCGTCGAAGAACAGCTTGTTCTTCTCAGCATGCACGGCGTCGGCCAGACAGGCGTCGGCGCACTTCGTGCACGTGGAATGGCGGTTGCGGACCACCGTGCAGCGGTCGTCCACGACGAGAACCGCCTTGGTTTCCAGGGCTTTCGCGACTTCTACGATGTCCATGACGTTGGGCATGAGAGCTCCTTGCTTCCTCAGCGCCTCGGGGCGTTTCCGCCTTCATGATAGCGCAGACGTCAAGCGAGCGGCGGCTTGGAAGCCTTTGCGACCGGAACGGACAGACGCCGGCTGCGCCTTTGCGGCCCGCCCGGCGCCTGTCCCGCCTTGCCCTGCAGACGCAGGGATGACGGAATTGGTCAGTGTTTCCCTAGGGAAACACTGGTTAAAGCCGTCTTGTCCTGCGCCGGCGAGGCGGATGCCTGGGGGCTGAAGATCGAGCGAGCGCACTGACGTGCGCGAACGAGATCTGAAGCTTCCAGGCGCCGGCTCGCCAGTGCAGGGCCGGCGGAATTGACCAGCGTTTCCCTACGCCAAAAGCGACCGTTCGAGCGTCGCCAGCTCGTCAGGCGTGTTCGCGTTGAGGAAGCATCCGCCGCGCGGCTCCACTTCCAGCACCTCGTCACGCGTGAACGGCGCCATCCTCACCCTGCGGATGAAGTGTTGCACCTTCGTTTCACCGCTGTCGAGCGCCGACTGCACGGCGGCCAGGCATTCTTCGCGTCGGTAGACCCCGTGGAACGGCTCGAACCCGTGCATGTTCACCGGCACCACGGCGTCGGCGCCGGTCTCGATGAGCTTTTGCGCCTCGGCCATCGACAGCGCGGACGAGGCGTTGACCATGTCGCACGCCACCATGGCGACGATGGGGCACGACGCGGCGGAAAGCCCGGTCAGAAAGCCGGGAAGCGCCCCACGCGTCGGCAGGGCGTCGCGCACGAGACGAATGTCAGCCTCGGGAAACTCTTCAGCGAGGAAGCCGAGGTTTTCGGGCTCGTTCGTGGTGATGACCAGCTCGTCGGCCACCGGCAGCATGCGCTCGACCATGTGCGCCATGAGCGGCCGGCCGCCGAAAGGCACCGTGGCCTTGCTTCGGCCCATGCGGCGGCTTTCCCCGCCCGCCTGAATGACGACGGACAGGCGCGGGCGCACGTAGCCGGCCTCCAAAAAGTCGGAGACGCCGTCGATGTCATCGGGGCCGAAGCAGGGCAGGCCGTAGGCTTTTGCCGCCTGCTGGGCCCGGGGAATGTCGGTCACGAGCGCGACCGTGCGCTGCGTAGGCAGCTTTTCGACCAGGTCGGGGTGCGGATCAGGCGCCTGCGCGGCCGCAACCCCGAGCGCGAACGCCTCGCCGCGCTGCTCGGCCCGCGCCTGCTGCACGAAATCGAACCCGAGCGGCAGCCCCTGTTCGGCGGCTTGCGCGAACACTTCCGCCACCCGTGCGTCGGCGGCGTTGGCCTGCCGCATGATCTCGATGGTGGGCAGGCCGCTTTTCCGATAGCCTTCGACGACCACCAGATCGTGGTTCGGCATGGACGCGACGATCTGCGAGCATTCCAAGTCGTGCTCGAGCGTCTTCACCCGCGCCATCTTGTCCGGAGCGACGATGACCGTCTCGCTCGCCCCGGCCGCGCGATGGCGGTAGGAATCCTTCCCCGGATAATCGATGTCGAACCCTTTGTGGCCGTGATGCTTGACGCTGCCGATGTCGTGCCCGCGTGCCGTCAGCTCGGCGATGACGCGTTCGACCAGCGTCGTTTTTCCAGAATTGTGGCGCCCGACGACCGCGACGGCCGGGCTTGGCTTCTGAATCATAGTACCCCTCCGCTTTATACTATGCTCGAGACCCGTCTTTTCCTTGCGAACATGCAACTTCGCATCGTTGACTATTCTTAATTGCGTATCATAGCGCGAGTCCCATGCTCTTGCAAAGCCTTCCGGCAAACCGACGCCGCGCCGCAGATCGAGCGCCGTCATGCAAGGCTTGTTTGCGTCTGTATTCTTCTCAAAAAAGATATTGAAGTTTCGTGAAGGAGCATAGTATACTGATCGGCATCCGCTGAGGATACGGACTTCGCGGGCATCGTTACCAAAAACCTCCGTAAGAAAAAGGTTCTATGTTTGGAGGGGATAGAACCTTTTTTCTTTTGTCTGGGGGCGTTCGCCCCGCCGCGCTCCGGCCCGCGCGAAGCCCCGTCGCATCGGGCGGAGCTTCCAACCCGCCGCGCTCCGGCCCGCTACAGCGGACGCCTGCCTTCGAGGGCCCGGCCGAGCGTCACTTCGTCGGCGAATTCCAGATCGCCGCCCACGGGAAGGCCGCTCGCGGGACGCGTGACGGGAATGCCCAGCGGCTTGATGAGACGCGCGAGATAGGCGGCCGTCGTCTCCCCTTCGATGTTGGGGTTCGTCGCGATGACTACCTCGCGCACGTCCTCGGACGCCAAGCGCCCCATAAGCTCGCGAACATGCAGCTCGTCAGGGCCGATGCCCTCCATGGGGGAAAGCGCCCCGCCCAGCACGTGGTACAGCCCGCCGAACACGGCGGTGCGCTCGATGGGGGCTATGTCGCGCGGCTCGCTGACGACGCAGAGCATGCCTCGGTCGCGCTTGGGCGACGCGCAGATGTCGCACAGGTCGCCTTCCGCGTAGTTGAAGCACTGCGGGCAGAAGTGGACCGTGCTTTTCACCTGCGCAATGGCATCGGCCAGCCGCAGCGCAGACGCCTTGTCGGCGTTCAGAATCCAGTAGGCGATGCGCTGGGCCGATTTCGGGCCGATGCCGGGAAGGCGCTCGAGCTCGTCAAGCAGGGCTTGTATGGATGCGGCTCCGTACATGGGCAGAAAAGCGACGCGGGACGCACGCTACATGAGGCCGGGGATGTTCATGCCGCCGGTCGCCGCGTTCAGGCGCTCGGTGCTCATGTTGGACACGCCGCGCAAAGCCTCGTTCACGGCCGCGCACACCATGTCCTGCAGCATGTCGACGTCTTCGGGGTCGACGGCGTCGGGGTCGATGGTGACGGACTGGATGGACATGTCGCCCATTGCGACCGCCTTCACCATGCCGCCGCCGGCGGTGCCCTCAAACGTCATCGTCTTGATTTCCTCTTGGGCCAGCGCCAGGTCGCGCTGCATTTTTTGGGCTTGCTTCATCATTTTCTTCATGTCCATGGGGGTGGGTCCTTTCTGGTCGGTCTGGTCGGTTCGGTTGGCTTGGTCGATTTGACGGCGCGGGCGATCCGTCGGGCGCGAACGCCGCGGCCGAATCGCTTGCCGCGGCCGCTATTCGATGGTCTCGACGACGATGCCGCCGCCCCAGCTGGCGTTGAGCATGGATTGTAGGTCATCGGAGCTGAGCGCGGCGCCGGAAGCGGCAGGTTGCGGCGATGCGGACGCACGTGCGGCGGGCGCGGCATCGGAAGGCGCCTCCTGCGACGATTCGGGCGCAGCCGGCCGGGAAGCGGGCGCGTCGGCGGCCGACGAGGCCGGCGGCGCGAAGGGCGCAGGCTCGTCTTCCCAAGGCGGCAGGTCGACGGCGTCGTAGGCGTCGAGCGGCACGTCCTCGTGGAAGGGCTGTGCCTCGGAAGGCGCCGCCTGGGCAGGCGCGGCGTACGGAACCGGCTCGGGCCGGGCCGACGAGGCGGGCCGGGCCTCCTGGCGCACGGGCGCTTGGAAGGCTGCGGCATCCGCCGGCACCGAAGCAGCGGCGGACGCGGCCGCAGCCGGCACTGAAGCGGCCGAGGCGGCGCGAACGAGGACGTAGGCGACATCTTCGCCGGCCTGCTGGGCGAGCGCCTTTCTCAGCTCGTTTTGCACGTCGGGCTTCTGCGAGGCCTTGAACGCGAAATCGTTCGTCGCCGGAAACTCGATGCGCACCTGTGCGCCCGCAGCGTCGTAGAGCGCCTTCGTGCCCATGAACAGCACGCGCAGCGAAGGCTTCACGTGCTCCATGGCGGTGAGCACCCCTTGCCAGAAGCGCTGAAGCGCGGCCGGGTTTTCCAACGTCTGGGCCAAGGTGGGCGACGTCGCAGCGGACGCAGGCCGCCTGGGCTCGGCCTCGGTCGCCGGGGCGAGCTGGGCCGCGGGCTGGGGTTCAGGCTGGGCGGCCGCCGGGACGGACGCGACCGCGGCAGCGGCCTCGGCGGGCCGGGCCGCGGCGGCCGCTTGCGCGACCGGGTGCCCTGCCGGGGGCGCATACGCCGAGGCGGGCTGGGGCTCGAAGGCCGGAGCGGCCTGCATGGCCGGCTGCCCTGTCGGAGCGGCAAACCCGCCGCCGGCCGGCAACGACGCCTCCAGCGCCTCCACGCGCGCGGCCAGCGATTCCAGCGTCACGTCCGATTCCGGACGAATCATGCGCGTCAGCGCGATCTCGAACACGAGCCGCGCATTGCTCGCCGTCTTCAGGTCGACCATCACGTCTCCCAGCACGCCCAGCACGTGCGCCGCGCGGTCAAGCGGGAAAAACGGCAGCTCGTCGGCCATTTCGCGACGCTCCGCCGCGCTCACGTCCAGCGCCACTTCGGCGCCGGCCACGCTCATCACGTACAGGTTGCGCATGTGTCCGGCCAGTTCGCGGGCAAGCCCGGCCACGTCCCCGCCGGAATCGACCAAATCGGCCACCCAGCGAAAGCAGGCGGCGGCGTCTCGGCGGCCGATGGCCTGGACCAGCGCGGCGACGTCGGTGGCGCTCACGCCGCCCAGCAGGCGCTCGGCCACGTCCATGCTCACGTTCCCGTCGCCGAACGCGATCAGCTGCTCAAGCGACGTCAGCGCGTTTCGCATGGCCCCGTCGGCGCGGTGCGCGATGAGGTCGAGCGCCTCCCCGTCGAACTCGACGTCCTCCGACACGCAAATGGCGCCCAGCCGCGTGACGATGTCTTCCGCGGAAATGCGGCGGAAATCGAAGCGCTGGCAGCGCGAGTGGATGGTTTCGGGGACTTTTTGCGGATCGGTGGTCGCCAGCACGAACACCACGTGGTCGGGCGGCTCTTCGAGCGTCTTCAGCAGCGCGTTGAAAGCAGCCGTCGACAGCATGTGGACCTCGTCGATGATGTAGACCTTGTAGCGCCCGCGCGTCGGGGCGTAATGGACGCGGCCGATGATTTCCTCGCGCACGTTTTCCACGCCCGTGCGCGAGGCGGCGTCCAGCTCGTAGACGTCGGGATGCGTGCCCTCGGCGATGAGCCGGCAGTCCTCGCAGGTGCCGTCGGGCTCGGACGTCGGGCCGCGCTCGCAGAGCAGCGCTTTCGCCAGCAGGCGGGCCGTCGTGGTCTTGCCGGTGCCGCGCGGGCCCGTGAACAGGTACGCGTGGCTCACTTTGTCCTGCGCGATGGCGTTTTTCAGGGTGCGCTCGATGGATTCCTGGCCCACCACATCTTCGAAGATCTGCGGGCGGTATTTGCGATAGAGCGCCTCGGCCATGGCGACTGCCTCCCTTGAACGTGACCCCACACAAGAAAAGAGCATGCTCGCAGGGACGGGGCGCTCGCCAGCGGTCTCTTATGGCTGCTTCCTCCCGGACCTGACCAGGTTCGAAACATGGCGCCGCCCCGCCCCCGAGAGAATGCTCTCAAGGCTGGCTTGTCAGTATAGTGCAACTTGCACGAACGGCCCGCGCAGGCGCCGCCGAAGCAACCAAACCCGCACAAAACGCGGGCGGGGACGCCGCAAAAGCCGCGCGGCAGGACGGGCGCGGCGCCGACATGCGCCGGCGCTTCCGCCCGAGTCCCGCCGCCCGGCGCCGTCCGCCGCGGGGCCGCCTACGCGAACGCCGTCGGGGCCATGAGCACCCGGCCGGTGCCGCGGTACACGTTCACCAAACCTTCGCCCGAGGCCGCCGACCCCAGAAGCGACTTGCTCGACCGCTCGACGGTGAACTGCAGAGACGACGACCACGCCAGCGCCTGGTTGCCGTCGATCTTCAGCGCGTCGTTGTCGAGCGTGATCTCGATCAGCTCTTCTTTCGGGCAGGGCGACTCCAGCACGAGCGCCCCGTAGCCGTTGACGCACAGGTTGAAGAAGCCCTCGCCGCCGGCCACCGCCGACGAGATGTTCGACCGCGCCACGAGCGAATGCTTCAGGCTAGCATAGCACGCCAGGAAAATGCCGTCGTCGAGCACCACGGAATTGTTCCAGTCGGCCACGTCGATGACGATGGGATAGCGATACGTCGGCTCCAGCACGAGCGTGCCGGTGCCGGCGTATTCCGGCTTGACCGCCGATTCCTTCGTGACCATGCCCCGGCCCATCTTCGACAGCATGTCGCCGACGCCTTTGACGCCGCTGGTCAGCTGCACGTCGCCGACCATCCACTGCATACCGCCCGACTGCACCATGACCGGCGCCTGGGAAAGGTCGCAAATCACCTGGCGGCGGCGCACATGCATGGCCGACGAGAACCACGCCTCTTGCGCCGAGGCCGGCGTGACGGACAGATCGCGCTTCCATTCGATGACCTTGAACGCGCCCATCTGGGCCACGAGCGTGACATCGTCGTTGCTCTCAAAGTTGCTGATGTTGAACATGCGGGCTCCTTGGTCGAAAGACATGACACCGCCATTATAGCCCCTGCAGCCTGTCCCTTCTTCGTGCCTTGCGCTTTCGCGGACGGAAGGTGACGAAAACGAAAGCCCCCTTGCGCCGCCGTGCGAACAAGCGCCGTTTCGCAGCTTTTATGGTGCCGCGCTGAGCGTTTTGGGAGAACCTTCGGCACGTGCGCCCGCCTTTGCTACAATCGGGACCCAGCATTGAACGCCGCAGAAACCACAGCAGAAACGAAGCACCATGCCACAAGACGCTCGCCAGGATTCCGAGCAGATCCGCCCCACAACAGAACCGGGCTTTGGAGCCCACGCGCGACCAGGCACGTTGCCGGAAAACGGCACGCGCCGCGGCGCCCACGTTCGCCCGGCTCGGGACGGGGCCGCCACGGCGGCGGCAGGTTCGACGGCGGCAGAAGCCGCAGAAGCCGCCCTTGTGCGAGCGGGGGCAGCCGCAGAGGACCCGCGCTCGTTCGGCCGCCACGCCGCCGACCCGCGCAGCGACGCAGCGCCCGACGCGGCAGACGACCGCGCCCGCACGCCAGGCGCACTGGCGCTGCGCGGACGGGCGGGCCGCCACGGCGCGGCGCAACCGGCGCGGCCTCGCTTCGCACGCAGCCGCATTCGCAGCGGCACCCATGCCCGCCCCTCCGGCCCGGTGCCCAAGCCCGAGGCGGAGATCATCGCCGAGCACGGCTTTCCCCGCTCGGCCCTCACGGGGCGGCCCTACTTCCAGGAAGCCAAGCCTTGGGTGCTTTCGCTGCCTCGGCCCGTCTTGGCAGGACTTGGCTGTGCGGCGGCGCTCGCGGTGTGCCTCGGCGTCGCCGGCATCGGAAACCTCGTTTCGCCCGACGCCGGCCTTGGCGCCTTTCCCGTTTCCGGAACCGAAGCGCTCGCAGCCGCCGACGGCGGCGGACAAGCCCAGGCCGCGAGCGCAGACCCTGCCTCTGACCAGGCTGCATCCACGCCTCAAGCGCCTGCGGACGGCGGCGCCGACATCGAAGGGCGCCTGTCCGCCTGGGAGCCGCGCACGATCGCGCCCGCCGACTTCGCGTCCCTTCCCGCCGACGACGCCCCCTTCGCCTTCGCCCTGAACAGCCCCGACAAGGACGCCCCCACGCTTGGCGACGACACGCTGCAGGCGCTCGACGACGCGCTTGCCCCCTTCCGCGACGGCGGCTATCGCGCGGGCTTTCTGCTGATGGACCTGCAAACCGGGCGCGGGCTGGCCGCCAGCCTCGACGAGGCCGTCTATGGGGCGAGCGCCGTCAAGGCCCCGTTCGTCTTGTATATGTGCGAAAGCCGCATGGCGTCGGGCGAGGTCACGTTCGACACGGCCATATCCGAAGGGCCCGCCGCAGACGCGATGGACGGCTCGCTCATCGCCGACGACCAAGGCTCCTACCCGTTCATGACGCTTGCCGAAGACGCCATCACCGCTTCGGACAACGACTCGTACCGCGTCATGCGCGCCAGCTACGGCGACGGTCCCTACGCCGAGTGGCTCGCGTCGCTTGGTTTGGAAAGCATCGACACGCAGGAATGGTTTCCGCAGATGAGTGCCAGGCAGTTGGCGCAACTGTGGCTTGAAATGTACCATTTCTGGGACACTGGAACCGACGTGGCGTGGTGGTTGGAGACCCAGTGCCAGCTGACCGAGACGTCGTTTCTCCGTGCCGGGCTGATGAGCAACGGCGCCTATCCCGACGTGGTCGTGGCGGACAAGGCCGGCTGGATCGCCGGGGACGATCCCGCCTTGAGCTCCATCACCGACGCCGGCGTCGTCACCTACAACGGCCGCGACTACCTCGTCGCCGCCGTCACCGACGCGCCCTACAGCGAAAGCTGGGAGGCCGCCTTCATGAACCTCACCAACGCCGTCTTCGCCGCCCGAGAAGCCCTGGCGTAGAGAAGCGGCACGGGCGGGCCGAAGTCCGACCCGCCGCCGAGGTCCGGCCGCCGCCGAAGTTCGGCCGCCGCGAGAGCTCGACCCGCCGCCGAAGTCAGGCCGCCGCCGCGCTCGGCCGCCCCGGGAGTCCGACCCGCCGCCGAGGCCCGACCCGCCGCCGAGGCCCGACCGCCTTGGGAGTCCGATCCGCCGCAAAAAGCCCCCCGGCGCATGACTGCGTCGGGGGCTTGGAGTTGCTGCCGGCTTGCCGGCTGCCTGCGGCTGCGGCGGTCCGGCCGCCGCCCGCTTGCGACCGCAGCTGCGGCCGTGTGGTCCTTACAGCGGACGCAGGCTCACTTCCTTCAGCTGGCGGCCGGTCACCTCGTTGGGGGCGCCCGTCATCGGGTCGGATGCGCTCGAGGTCTTCGGGAAGGCGATGACGTCGCGGATGGACCCCTTGCCGCCGAGCAGCATGATGAAGCGGTCAAGCCCCAGCGCGATGCCGCCGTGCGGCGGACATCCCAGCTCAAGCGCGTGAATGAGGTGGCCGAACTTCTCGTCGATCTGCTCGTCGGAAAGCCCGCACACGCGCAGCACGCGGCGCTGCTCTTCGGCGTTGTGGATACGGATGGAGCCGCCGCCCAGCTCGAAGCCGTCCATGACGATGTCGTAGCTGTAGCTGCCGCACGCAAGCGGATCGGTCTCCAGCTTGTCCAAGTCCTCGTTCAGCACGTGCGTGAAGGGATGGTGCTCGGCGGCGTACTTCTTCTCGTCCTCGTCGTACTTGAACATGGGGAAGTCCACGACCCACAGCAGCTCGTGGCCCTCGCGCGGCACGTCGAGCGCGTCGGCCATGTGCAGGCGCAGCGCCGACAGCACCGCGTTGGCGACGGCCGGCTTGTCGGCGGCGAACAGCAGCAAGTCGCCCGGCTGCACGTCCATGGCCTCTTTCAGCGCCGCCCATTCCTCGTCGGTGAAGAACTTCTTGATGGGGCTTTTCTCCTGGCCGTCGGTCGTGAAGGCGACCCAGGCCATGCCCTTCGCGCCGTTTTCGGCCGCAATGTCGGCCAGCTTCTCCACCTCGCCGCGGCTCCAGTCGCCGGCGCCCTTCGCGTTGACGGCCTTCACGATGCCGCCAGATTGCGCCACGCTGGAGAACACCTTGAACCCGGTGTCCTTCACGATGTCGGTGATGTCGACCAGCTCCATGCCGAAGCGCGTGTCGGGGCGGTCGGTGCCGAAGCGGTCCATGGCCTCGGCGTACGGCATGCGGCGCAGCGGGAATTCGTGGTCGATGCCCACGGCCGCGAGCGTCTCTTGCAGCACGCCTTCCATCATCACGATGACGTCGTCGCCTTCGACGAACGACATTTCCACGTCCACCTGGGTAAACTCGGGCTGGCGGTCGGCACGCAGGTCCTCGTCGCGGAAGCACCGGGCAATCTGGTAGTAGCGCTCGATGCCGCCCGCCATGAGCATCTGCTTGAACTGCTGGGGACTTTGCGGCAGCGCGTAGAACTTGCCGGGGTTCGGGCGGCTGGGCACGATGTAGTCGCGGGCGCCTTCCGGCGTGGAGTTCGCCAGGATGGGCGTCTCCACCTCAAGGAAGCCGCGGTCGTTGAGCGCCGTGCGCAGAGCCTGGACGACCGCGTGGCGCAGATGCAGCGACTGGTACATCTCCGGACGGCGCAAGTCGAGGTAGCGCCACTTCATGCGGGTGGTCTCGTCGGTTTCGATGCCGTCTTCGATGGAAAACGGCGGCGTGACGGACGTGTTCAGCACGTCGAGCGCACTGGCCAGCACCTCGATCTCGCCCGTGGCCATGTTGGGGTTGACGGCCTCGGCGTCGCGGGCGCGAACCTTGCCGACGACCTTCAGCACGTATTCGCGGCCCAGGTGCTCGGCGGTCGAGAAGTCTTCGGCGCTCACGCAGTCGGGGTCCACGACGATTTGCGTGTAGCCCGTGCGGTCGCGCAGGTCGATGAAGATGAGGCCGCCGTGGTCGCGCGTGTGCCAAGCCCAGCCCGTGAGCGTGACTTCCTCGCCGACGTTTTCAAGCCGAAGCTGGCCGTCCGTTGCACTGTGCATGCAAAATTCGTTGATGAAATCGGTCATTGCTACCCTTTGCTCCTTGCAGAAATTCATGATGCCAAGCCGCACGTGGGTCCCGGCAGCAAACGTATGCAAACTGCAACATTGTACGCAAAGGAAGTCCGCTGCGAAAGCCGCATCGCCCGATTCCCGACAAAACGAGCGGATGGACGCGAAAAGAGGGGCCGGGCGGCGGGAGCGGAAGGGGAAAGCGGGCGGACGGAGCGCGATTCGGACATTCGTCGCAGCTCTTGCAGCAAGCATGCCGGCGGTTGTGCGCTGGCAGTGCAAGAGTCCAGCGAATGTCCGCTTTTTTCCCGCGGAAATCCCTTGAATGCGCAACCTGGAAAGGCGAGCGACAGAACCTCTCTCTAATATCCCCAGGTCAAAGAGTCGCGCAAATTCGAGTGTTACGAAGAGACCTATTCGTAACCGGACATTCGTTGGACTCTTGTATTCGCAGCGCACACATGCTGGGCTTCCGCCGCGAAACCCGCCGCGAATGTCCGCTTTTTCCCGAAAACGGCCTCTTCCCGGCCGCGGCCGTGCCGCCGCTTCGCTGCTTTCGTGAGGGCGCGACGTCGAAACAGGCCCCCTCTGATATACTTACCGGCCATACAACAATGTGGTCGCGGGAAGGGGGTGCAGGTGAAGAAGGCTCTGCTGCTCGTGCTCGGCATCGCGGCCGTGTGCTTCCTTTTGGCGAACGCCGACTACCTGGCCAGCATCATCGACGCGTTCAAGGGCGGCGCCGTCGTGCCGCTTGCCGCCTCCATCGTCATCATGCTCGCCCGCCACTTCGTGCAGGCCGCCTCCTACGACGCCGCCTTCGCCGCCGTCGGGCACAGGACCGGCTTCTGGCACAACGTCATCCTCATATTCTCGCTGGTGTTCATCAATACGTTTTGCCTGTTCAGCGGCGCTACCGGCGTCGCTTTCATCATCGACGACGCCCACCGGCGCGGCTGCGACGCCGGCCAGTCGACCTCGGGCGCCATACTGTCCCAAATAGGGTACTTCGCGGCCGTGTTCGCCATCTCGGTCATCGGGTTTCTCACCATGCTCTTGTCGGGCAACATGAACACGCTGTTCCTCGTCGGCGGCCTGACGCTGGCGGGCGTGCTGGTCGTTTTGTCGAGCCTCTTCGTCGTGGGCTATCGCTGGCCAGGCGCCCTGTACAAGCTGTTCGGCGGTTTGGGGCGCGTGCTCAACAAACTGGCGGGCCTGATCAAAAAGTCCCTCGGCGACGACTGGGGAAAGAAGACGGCGGACTCGTTCATCGAATCGGCGCACATTCTGGCGCACAACCCCTCGGGCACGCTCGTGTGCGTGGCCTACGCGGCGTTTTCGGCCATCCTCAACATGGCGTGCCTGGTGGCCATCGGGTATGCGTTCGGCTTCGAGGACGTCGCGTCCCTCATCGCCGCGTTCGCCGTCGCCGCCATCTCGGTCATCCTCAGCCCAACCCCTCAAGGCGTCGGCGTGGTGGAGGCGGCCATCGCGGCCATCCTGACGGCGGCGGGCTGCTCGCTTGCCACGGCCACGGCCATCGCGCTGGTGTACCGCGGCATCATGTTCTGGATCCCGTTTTGCATCGGTGCGCTCATGCTGTCGCAGTCGGGCTTTTTCGCGGCGAAAAAAGACGCTGGCCTGGAAGCGAAGAACCGCGACACCGCTTGGCTCACCGGCACGCTCGTGCTGATCATCGGCCTGGTGAACCTGGGCCTGGCGCTCGCGCCCGACCAGCTGGTCCCCTTCACAATGCTGACTGATTGGGTCAACGTTGGCGGCCTTTTGACCGGAGCTTTGCTCGTGGCCGGGTCGGCAGCGCTTGTGGTGTGCGCACTCGGGCTCATCCTGCGCTTCCGCACGGCGTGGGCGCTCACCGTGACGCTGCTCGTGCTCGCCGCAGGCGGCGAGTTCTTGTTCGTGAACACGTGGCAGGTGGCGCTGGTAGCCGTCGTGCTGGCCGTGTGGCTGTTCGTGAAGCGGGCGGCGTTCGACAAGCCCATCGTGCTGCGCAAAGACGCTCGCCGTCTGGGGAAAGAGTTCCACCAGCAAACGCGATCGGCGTCGAAGCGGGCGCGGTCGGCGCGCACGTGGCTCAAGCGTGCGCGGCAGCGCAGCAGGCGGGCGACCACCGTGCGCGGGAAGGTCGGCGCCTTCCTCCCCAAGCGGCGGAAGGCCCAGGCGACAGCGAAAGCTTCTGATTCCGTATCTGCTCCTGTAACAGGTGCGAACGCGGCGAACGCCACAGCCGCGCCAGCTGCCGCTCCTTCGCCGGCCGCCTCTCCCGCCGCGCCGGCTGCCACCCCTTCCGCGCCGCCCGAAACCCCCGCCCTCTCGGCCGCTTCCGGCAAAGATACAGCTCCTTCTCAAATTGCTGACCAACCAATCGATAATGGTACGCTGCCCCCAACGACGTGGAGCCTGCAAGCACAACAGGGCGCCGAGATCCGACACGCGGCCGAAAGCGCAAACCTGCGCGACGGGTGACCCGGGATCTGGCGCCGGAAAGGCGTGACATGATCCTGCTGGACGAACCGTATGCCTCCGAGCCGCTTCTCGATTGGATGGAGCGCTCGCAACACCCCGTGTTGGCAAACCCCTTCACGCAAAGCCTCGCGAACGCCCGCCCGCTCAACCTGGTCGACGCGCACGAGGCGGCGCGGCGCATCGAGCACGGCGAGCGCGTCTACACGAATTCGGAAAACGCGCTGGAGTGGATTGTCGCAAACACGGAAAACGAGCAGTTGAACGGCGGAATCCGGCTCTTCAAGGACAAGGCCGCCATGCGCGAGAAGCTCGCTCCCCTCACGCCGGAAGTGTTTTTCAGGCGCTGTCCGCGCACGCGGCTGGCCGACCTCGACCCCGACGAGCTGCCGATGCCCATCGTGCTGAAGCCGCAAGCGGGGTTCTGCTCGATGGGCGTGCACGTGGTCCGCAACGCCGACGAATGGCGCCGGGCGCTTGACGCCATCGAACGCGCGGCGGACTCGTGGCGGGCGATGTATCCGGAAAGCGTCATCGACGCGGACGACTACCTGCTGGAAAGCTACGTAACGGGCACCGAATACGCGCTCGACGCCTACTTCGACGAAAACGGCGCGGCCCACGTGCTGAACGTGCTGCGCCACGACTTCGCCTCGGACGCGGACACCTCCGACCGCCTCTACGTCACGAGCGCGGCCATCGTGCGCGACATGAGGCCGCGGTTCACCGGCTGGCTGAGCGACGTGAACAACCTGGTCGGCGTGAGGAACTTCCCCGTGCACGTTGAGGTGCGCGAAGAGGGCGGGCGCGTGGTGCCCATCGAGTTCAACCCGCTTCGCTTCGCCGGGCTCGGCGGCACCGACGTGGCATGGCACGGTTTCGGGTACCGCACCTACGAGGCGTTTCTCGAAAAGAAGGTGCCCGATTTCGACGCATGCTTCGCCGGGCGCGAGGACAAGACGTACTCCATGTCGCTTTTGAACCCGCCGGCGGACGCGACCGGCGAAGAGGCCTTCGACTACGAAGGATTCGCCGCGCGTTTCAGCCGCGTGCTGTGCCTGCAGCGCTTCGACGTGAACCGCGTGGGCAGCTTTGGGTTCTTGTTCCTGGAAACGGACGCCGACACCTCGGACGAGCTCGCGTTTTTGCTGGAAAGCGACCTGCGCGAGTTCCTCACGTGACGGACGCCGACTGAAAGCTGGGGCCATGAAATTCTCCGCGAAAAACCTCCTGGCCGGGCTGATCATCGTCGTCGTGCTGGCGGTCGTGATCATGCGCGGCGATCAGCTGGCCGAACTTTGGGACACCATTAAAACCGGATCGCTCGTGCCACTCGTCATCGCGCCCATCGTTCAGCTGGGGAAATACGGGCTGCAGAGCTTTGCGTACTCGTGGTGTTTCAAGGCCGTCGACGTGAAGGACATGCACGCCCCCCAGATGCTGCCGCTCGTGTTCGGATGCTTTTTCGTGAACACGGTGGCGCCGTCGTTCAACCTGGCGGGCACGACGCTCGTGGTGGACGACGCGCGTCGGCGCGGCATCAAGCCGGGCGTGGCCACGTCGGCGGCGCTGCTGATGCAGATCACCATCGACACGGGGTTCGCCCTGATCATGCTGCTGGGCTTCCTTCTGCTCGAGGTGACCGTGGGGCTTTCGCCGATGTGGCTCGCGGCGGGGCTCGTCGTGGTGGTGCTCGTGGGCGGCATGGTGCTTTTGATGATCGTGGGGCATCTGCGCCCGAGGCTTTTGGCCCGCGTGCTCACCCCGGTGCAGGGCCTCGTGAACAAGGTGCTGGTGAAGTTCAAGCGCAAGCCGATGAAGCCGTGGGCCGAATCCATCGCCACGTCGTTTTCTGAGGCCGGCGGCCTCATTCGGAAGAACCCGCTCACGACCCTTGCCGCCTTCGGGTTTTCCGTGGGCGCCAGCCTGTGCGAGCTGGCGTGCTTCGTGCTGGTGGGCATCGCGTTCGGAGTGCATGCGCCCGAGCCGCTCATCTGCGGATACGTGGTGGCGACGCTGTTCGCGATGATCTCGGTCACCCCGCAGGGCGTCGGCGTGGTGGAAGCGGCGGTGGTCGTGGCGTTCACCTCGTTCGGCTCTCCGGCGGCGGCAGGCCTGTCGATCGCGCTCGTGTACCGCTCGATCGTGTTCTGGATGCCGTTTTTGGTGGGCGCGATCTTGATCCAGACGACCAAGGCGTTCAAGGGCAGCGCGAAGAAGGCCGTGCGGGCGGCCGAGCACCACACGGGCACGGCGCCGAAGGGGGCTGCGACGGCGGTCGTGCGCACGGCGGCGCCGGGCGGGCCGGCAAAAGCGGCGGCAGCCGCGCAGGCGGGAAAGCGCAGTTCGGATGGAGCCGGAAGGCAGAAGGCGGCAGCGGATAGAACTTCTTCCGAACTTAGTACTGAAAACGGTATTTCTGCCACAACAGACCCGACCCCCAAAACAACCGAGACCGCAACCCCGCTCACGAACAATCGCTGATTGCTGGAGCGGTCGCCTCCCGCTTCCTGGGGAAACGCTGAATAATTCCGCCAGCCCCGGGCCCGCATGGCGGCGCCCTCATTCGCTATACTGGCACAAGACCCGTTATCTGACTTGTTTGATCATCGAAAGGACCCCGCACATGGCGCTGACCGACATCCTGCACGTCACGTTCACGCTCGAGACGAAAGACCACGTCGAGGCAACCATGCCCGTCACGCCCGAGCTGCACCAGCCGTTCGGTTTCCTGCACGGCGGCGCGACCATTGCGCTGCTGGAAAGCGTCGGCAGCCGCGGCGCCGAGCTGTGGTGCGACCTCGACGTCGAGCGGCCCTTCGGCGTCGACGTCCGCGTGCGCCACCGCAAGTCCGTCGCGAGCGGCATCGTGCAGGGCGTGGCCGTGCTCGACCGCGAAGAGCCCTCGAAAACGTCTGGCCGCAAGCAGTTCTGGAACATCGCCGCCTACGACGATCTGGGTGACGTGGTCTCGGAAGGCGTCATCGAAGTGAAGATCGTCCCGCTTTCGCGCCTGGCCGAAAAAGAAGCCGAGCGACAGGCCGCCCGCGCAAAGAGACAGTAGCCGCGCCGCTTTCGCCCGCGCTCGCGACGATCCTGCGCCGCGCGGCCCGTTTCGTACTATAATGCCTCCGAGACGAGAGCATATCGCACCGAACCACAACCACAAGGGAGCTGTCATGGCTGATCAGAAGAACGAAGCCCGCACGCCGACCATGCCGCCGAAGAAAAAGAAGGGGCGCGGCAAGCGCGTGCTGATCATCGTTTTGCTGCTCGTCTGCGTCTGCTCGCTCGGCGCGGCCGGCGTCATCTTGTTCGGCTACCAGCAAGGCGAGCAGTCCTACGAAGAGGTGCAGACGCACTTCGAGGTGCCGGCGGACCCCACCGTGGTCATGGACGCCTCCACGCCCGAATCGCCTGGCGCGAAGCTGGTCGACTGGGGTGCGCTGCGGGCCATCAACCCGGACATCGTCGGGTGGCTCTACGTCCCGGGCACGCCCATCAACTACCCCGTCATGCAAGGCGATGACAACGACTACTACCTCCACCACGACTTTTACGGATCCGAAGGCATCGTCGCCACGTACGGGTCCATCTACCTGGCCGCCGAGAACGCGCCCGACTTCTCCGACAAGAACAACGTGCTGTTCGGCCACCACCTGAACAACGGCACCATGTTCGCCGCCATTGCCGAATACGGCGATCCAGCCGTGTTCAACGACCGCCGCACGAGCTATCTGCTGACGCCCCAAGGCAACTACCAGCTGCGTTCGTTCGCCGTTTTGCACATCGCCAGCGACGACCCCATCGGCCAGCTGACGTTCGAGGACGACCAGGCCTACGTCGACTACCTGCAAAACAAGATCGACCGCAGCGAGGTGCCGGCCTCAGACATCCCCGCCCCGACCGAGATGGACAAGACGTTCGTGTTCTCCACCTGCGACAACCTGTTCACGAACGGCCGCTGGGCGCTGTGCAACTACGTGGAAAAGTTCGTGCCCACCACCGCAGCCGGCGAAGGAATGCCCGAAGAGGCCGTCGACGCCGCGCAAACGGCTGAAAGCGGAGAAGCGCCCGCCGTCGAATAGGGGAAGGGCAACGACCGCCCGCGCCGCGCTCCCGGCGCCCCTTCGCCTGCAGCGGCGCCGAAGGCCGCTACAGGCGAAACCAGAGCAGCGCGGCGAAGCAGACGGCCTGGATGGCCACGACGGCCAAGGCGCAAACAAGGCGCCATTTCAGTCGATACCGCCTCGGCGGGCGCAGGCGCTCGGCCACAAGGCGGACGTCGGCGGTGCCTGCGAACAGCGCCACCGGCATGAGGGCGCACATCCCGAACAAGGCGCAGCGGCTGGAAAAGTCGAACCCTTCCAAAACGAACTTCCCCGCCGCATCGAAGCAGCGAAGCGCAAGGGCCTTGCCCCAAATGAGCGTCGACGCCGCCAGCACGACGTCCCAAACGGCGCCCGCCACGAGAGAGGCGGTGCGCACGCGGCCAGGCGTGTCAAGCGCCCGGCGTGCCAACTGATGCAGCTCGACGCCGCCCTGCCACAGGTCGTCTTCCGCCGCACTCGCCCAGCGCTCCAAAGGCTCGATCACCGGCGCGAACGCCCGCAGCGTCGCCTGCTCGAGCGCACCCGGAACCCCAACGGCTTCCAAAAACGCCGCTTTGAGGTCCTGCACGCTCTGAAAGCGCTGGTCAGGGTCGAGCGAGGTGGCCCGGGAAACCACCCGCGAAAGAGACGGCGGCACGTCCTGGCCGCCGCTCTCGCGCTCGTCGCGCCTCTCCCCCGCCGAGCGCCCCGTCAGCAGAAACGCCAGCACGTTCCCAAGCGCGTACACGTCGCTGCGCTCGTCGGTCTGGGCGAACCCGAACTGCTCGGGCGGCGCGTACGACCGCGTTCCAAAATGCCGGGTGTCCGCATCGACGCCTTCGTTGTAGCTGCGGGCGATCCCCAGATCGATCAAGGTCAAGCCCTCGGGCGACACGATGATGTTCGAGGGCTTCAGATCCCGATGGATTATCGGCGGGTCGAAGGTCTCGTGCAGACTCGTCACCGCGTCGCACGCCGGCGCAAACCACTTCCGAGCCGCCGCGACGGACGGCCCTTGAAGGCGCACCGTTTCTTCAAGGGTCGCCCCTTCCACGTATTCCATGATGACGACCAGGCATTCTCCGGCGTTGTAGCAGTCGATGATTCGCGGCAGGTACAGAAAGCGCCGCCCCCGGGCCTGCGCCTCGAACACACGGCCGTACGCGTTTCCCAAGCCGGCGAACCGCTTTATCCGCTTTCTCACAAAAGGGCCCAGCTCCGCGCCGTTGCCTGCGGAGAAGCACACCACGTCCGTCGTCTCGAATTCGGATTCTTTCAGGGTCGAACAGACGCGATAACATGCATCGCGCGCAAGGGAGTTCAAGTGTTCCTGCAATTTGTCAGCCATAGCGCCTTCATGATACCAAATCCTTGCCGCGCGGACGATCGCCCCTGCCCGCATGCCTCAGCGCGGCTGGCAGATCGTCTTTTCCCCCATCCGATACAGCTCTTCGTCGGCAGCCTGCAGCGAATAGCCGTTGTCGATGCAGTACAAGATGATGGCGTCGCGGCGGACCTTGCAGTACAGCTCGCTCACCTGCCCCGTCTTCAGCAGCCGGTTCGTCTCGCGCAAATCGAGCTTCATGGCGAACGCCAGCTGCAGTATCTTGTCGCGCGACGGCCTTTTCTTCGCCCCTGTGAAGATTTCGTATCCGTACGTGGCGTTCAGCCCGGCTTCCCGCACCACCGCCGCCTGCTCCAGGTTCTTTTCCGCAAGCAGATCCTGCAGATAATACGACAGCTCGCAGCGCGGCAGCGGCGTGCTGTCCAAATACGACTCAACGCTTGGCCCGCTGAGCAGGGCATCGAGCAACTCTTCGGTCAAAGGCTCCTTCATGCGACGCTTCCATCTTCGGTAGGGTTTCTTCATCATGGCACTCGACTCGCTTCGTCAATAGTACTCCTATCCTACCGCGCCCCCCATCGTCGCGCATTAGCTGGCGGCTAATTCTCTGGGGACGGCAAGAATCTGTAAGTAATAACAAATGCCGAGGTCAAAGCGCTTTTCTCACTATAAGAGACAGTAAGCAATCCAGACTCTGGGAGGATAGTTCTTGACGAACTTCTTGACTGCCCAAGAAGCGAAATCAAGAGGGTCCTCCCGTCGGAGCCGGAAAACCGAAAGGAGAAGAGCAATGGCCGTGCAAGCCCAGTGGGCTCAGCTTATCGAGGAAAACGAGCTCGCATATTTCCGGGCGGGCGTATGCCTCGGCTCGCCGGAATCCTACAGCCTGGAAGAGAAGGCGGGGATATGCAGCGACATGGAGGAGACCAGCGCCAGAATCGACGCCGCGATGAAAGAGGACTTCGAGGCGATGCCCCCACGGATGCAGGCCCGCATGCTGGACATGCTCTGCGAGCGCGATCCGGGCATGGCCAGGTGGTGGAAGGAGCTTCTGGTGGGCAAGGTGCCCGACTGCGTGGACGAGGTGACGAGATAGCAGGGCGCAGTTCCCCTGAAAAGAGACGGCCGGGCCGCTCGGACAAATCGGGCGGCCCGGCCGTCTCACGGTTGGCGGCTGCGAAGGTCTTGGCGGTGATCTCACGCCAGCAACTCGTTCACGCGCCGCTGCACGGCCGCGTAGTACGACCCCAGGCGCCGCTTCCGCTCGTCCCCGTCGCCGTAGTCGCCCCGGACCACGGCGCGGGCCATGGCGTCCACGTCGACCGCGGTCCCGGCCGCGCCGCCGGCGCCCAGGATCTCGTTCACCCTCTTCTGCACCGCAGCGTACCTGTCACCTAAGGCTGCCTTGCGTGCATCCCCGTTGCCGAACTCCCCGGCGATCACGCGCCGCGCGAGCGCGTCCACGTCGGCAGAAGCGCCGCCTGAAGACGCCCCGCCCGAGAGGATCCGGTTCACCTCGGCCTGCACCTCGCCGTAGCGGTCGCCCAGCGCCTCGCGCCTCGCATCGCCGTTTCCGAACTCGCCTGCTATCACGCGCCGCGCCAGCTCCGAAACTTCGCCGGAGGGCCCGCCGTGGCCGGCCGGGGCCCCGTCCCCGCCCCCGTCCGCCTTGCCGTTGTAGTGCAGTATGCCGTCCCAGCGGCCGCTGTAGTAGCCGCGCACCCGGCTCTCGCGCCCGGTCTGGTCGCCGGGAGCCCCGTCGACACTACCGGTCTCGCTGATGGAGAACTCGGCCAGAAGGTCGGCCGCCCCGTCGTTGCGCACGCACATGGCCGTGTGCGAGCTCTCGTCCAAGTAGACGTCGCCGCGAGAGGCGCTGAAGCTCGTCGGCTTCCAGCCGAACAGGCCCGAGTTCACGAACATCTCGCGCATGCCGCCGGTCCAGTTGTAGCGCGTTATCAGCCCGGCATAGGCCGTGCCCGCAAGCGCCAGCTCCCACGCCTCACACACCGCAGAAGAGCAGTCGCGGTCGCCCTTGGTCACGCGGACGGTGCCCGCGTCGGTCTTCACGCTGCAATGACCCGACGTGCCATGCCGCCCGGGCTGCGAGTACCCGTGCTCCGGGCAGGAGCATAGGTGCTCCATCACCTGCGCCGCCACGTTCGCCCTCGATATCGCCATAATGAAGCCCCTTTCGCACAGCGGGCGCCGCAGCCGCAGCGCCCGAACCCAAAAGACAAAACCTTGCGAAGTACCTTGAGAAGCGCGGCCCGGCCTGCGCCTACGCGCCCGCCCCATGCCTCCGCGCCCGCCCCGCGCCTATTCGCCGGGCCCATGCCCCGTGTTCGTATCGCCGGGCAGATGTGCGCCGATCTCCGCCATCACGGGCGAGAGCACCGCCATCACCAGCGCCACCACAAGCGCACGCACGCCCGGCTCCAGCACGCACCAGCCCAGAATCAAATCCAGGTTCGCGACCACCACGCCAAGAACCCCCTGCACGACCGTGCGCAAAAGCCTCCACTGCCACTCGTTGCTTGCCAGAAACTCGCCCATCTCATGCCACCTTCCCCTTGATCTCCGCGATGTCGTGCTTGGCCACGGCCATGTCCTGCTCGAGCGCATAGGTGCGCTCGAGCACCCGGTTGTGCTTCTCGACCTTGGCCGTCAGGGCGTCCAGCTTGACCTCCATGACCGCCCTGCTCTTCGAGTTGGAGAGGATCACGCCCACAAGCGTCACCACCCCCGTTATGCAGGCGACGACGATAGACTCCATACACAAGACCTCCGCAGACGAAAAGACCGGCACCCTCTGCTTGAGAGTGTCGGCCACCGTCACAAGCTCGGTCAGCCCGCCGTCAGATACCCCGGCTGCCCGGCCCTGTCGATGCGCATATATAGGTAGCCCGTGTTCGAGTTCGTCCACGCGGTCCCGGCGCCTCCCACCAGGGCCTTGCAGTTGTAGAAGCACTGCGCGCCGGTAAGCCCGCTCGCGGGCAGCGCCCAGTCGGCGTCCGCGTATATCCTCGCAAGCGACAGGCAGCCCGAGAAGCAGTAGAACAGGTCCGTGAGCGTCGAGGGGTCAAAGCCCCTAAAGTCCAGCTCGGCCACCGCGCAGGAGGAAAACGCGTAGCGCATCGAGCGCACCCCGGAAAGGTTGCCCAGCCCCGCAACCTCCGCCAGGTTGGCGCAGCTGTAGAAGAGGTAGTTCAGGTTCAGGTGCGAGAACACCGCCATGTCCGCCGCGAAGCTCGCGCGAACGAGGTGCTCGCGGTGCGTCGGCCCCGTGGCGCTGTCCCAGGGCGCAAAACCCAGCCCGGAGTACTTGGCGTTCGCGCAGATCCGCCCCGAGGCCACAAGCGCACGTCCGCTCTCAGGAGCGCCCGCAGCCGTCAGCACGCCCTCCCCGTCGGCGTAGTAGTGCGCCCAGAACCACGTGCGAGAGTCGTTGTTCGGGTCGGTGAGCACCCCGCCCGCGCCCAGCTTGCACACGGAAGCGCCGCTCGTGCTCGTCGGCACGAAGCCGTCTGCGCCGCCCACCAGGCGCCCGCACCCGTAGAACATGCCGGAGCCGCGCGTTATCGCGCCCACGAAGCTCGTGGCCCAGATCGTCTCCAGCCTCGCGCAGTTCGCGAACATCTGCGTGGCGGTCTTCATGCCGGAGAGGTTCTCGAACCCGCGCACCTCGGTGCACTCGGCGAAGGCGTTGAACCAGTACGCGCAGTTGGCAAGCCCCAGGCCGGCTATTGTGCTGTCGATATAGACCCTCTTCACCAGAAGCTTGACCGCATCCCACGGCCGCGCGGTTGCGGACGCGTACCCTGCAGGGTCCACCTCGAACACCTGAACGATGCGCCCGCCGGTGATCGACGTTCTCCGCTCGCAGTAGTTGATCTCCAGCGTGCCGTCATCGAGCAGCAGCGCCCGGATCTTGAATCCCACGTCCCATTCGAGCGCCAGGATGGCGGCAGCCATGTCGCCGGGCGCGTAGAGCGTGCTCTCGCCGTTCTGCTCGCGAATCGCCCCCGCGATGTCTGCGAACACCGACTCGGGCAGCACGCCCGACTCCAACGCCATGTACGGCTGTTCTCGGTAGCTGCCGGCGTCCGTGCCGTCCAAAGCCGAAACGGCGGCCGCCATCTCGCGGGGCTTGTAGGTTGCAGCCGCGCCCGATTTGTAGCGGATGGCGTTTGCGATGTCGGTGAGTATGCGCGTCGAGACGGTTCCAACTGCCATGGCTTAGAACTCCTGTTCCTCGAGGTTCGCCAAAGCGGCGATGGCGTCGTCCACGTACTGCTTGGTCGCGTAGGCCGACAGGTCAGGCGTCGCGCCGGCCGGACCCTGCGGACCTGCCGGTCCTGTGGCCCCGGTGTCGCCCTTGAGGTTGTGGAAGGCGAATGCGAACGTCCTTGCAGACGCGGTGCCGCCGACCGTAACATTGACGGAAGGCGTACCCGTGGAAGCATCGACGGTGGCGCTCGCACCGGTGATCGTTGCGTCTGTGCCATCGTTGCCGGTGTCGCCCTTCGGCCCCTGCGGCCCCGCCGCGCCCGCCGCGCCGGCCTCTCCTCGGGGACCCGTCTCTCCTTGAGGACCTGTCTCGCCCTGGATTCCCTGGATTCCCTGCGGCCCTCGAAGGTCGGCCGAGCTCGTGCCCGATGCGCTCGTGACCGTCAGCACCGAGCCGCTCCAGCTGTGCGTGCAGGGCGTGCCGTCGGCACCGGCTGGCCCAATCGCGCCTTGCGGCCCGGTCGCGCCGACGGCACCCGTGTCGCCTTTATCGCCCTTGGGCCCCGCAGCCCCAGTGTCACCCACATCGCCCTTTGGGCCTCGGGGGCCAGCCTCTCCCTGTATGCCCTGCGGCCCCCGCTCACCCGTATCTCCCTTCGGGCCCTGGGGGCCGGTGTCGCCGGGCTCTCCCTTGTCGCCCTTAACGCCACGTGCCACGTCGGCCGTGGTCGTGCCGTTCCTGTCGGTTATCGTGATGGTGCAGCCGCCCTCGGTGGCCGTGACGGCAGCCGTCGGGCTGAAGCCGTCCGCTCCGTCCGCACCGTCCGCTCCGTCGGCCCCGTCGAAGTCCCCGCGCTCGGCCGCCTGCTGTATCGCCATGGCCGCCGCGCTCGCGGCCTCGGCCGCCTCGTTGGCGGCGTCCGCCGCGTCGCGTGCGAGCGCGCTTCCGCCCTCGTACTTCTTGATGGCGTCCACGAACAGCGTGAACCCGTCCTCGCTCTCGGTCCCGCCGACGATGACGGGCTCCACCCGTATCGTAAACGCCCTCGTACTGATGCTCTTGTCGTCCCAGCTCACCATGCACTGCGCGTCCACCGCGCCCTCCACCGCCTGCATGGCAGCGGGGTAGTGCACGGCAAACTGCCCTGCCGACGCGTCGATGGCGGCCATGGGCTCGCACCCGCGCGTGCCGGCCATCTTGTGCCTCCACAGAAAGTAGACGTTCGCGCCTGTCAGGTCGGCCGCCGCGCCACCCTGCCTCACGTGCAGCTCAAGCCCGCGCCCCGTGGCGTCAGCGGGCGAGGCGACCAGGAAGTCGCCCAGCCGCTCGTCCGCCGAGTCCCAGATAAGCGTGTGAATGCCGTACCCGTCGAGCATGCCGCCCCTCCTTCCGTTTGCTTTACGGAAGATGCTAGGGGCGCGTCACAACCGATGCGCCGCGGCTAGAAGCTCATCTCCGAGAGCTCGTCCAGGTCGTCTATCGCGGTGGTCACGGCGCTCTCCACCACGGTCACGGATGCGGCGGTCGAGAGGTTGCCGTCGATGCCCGCCACGTCGTCGCGCAGCGCGGAAACGTCGGCCACAAGCGCGCTCGCCCTCGCGTAGTCCGCGGGCTCCACACACCCGATGGTCACGCGCGCCGCAACCGACTCGCCGAAGGTGCGCACGCGCCGCACCACCCGCGCGGTCAGCCGCCACTCCGGGTCGCGCGACGTGTCGATGACGGCCACGGTGTCGCCCAGCTCCGCGTCTCCGCCGGAAAGCGCCGCCACGTCCACCTCGTAGCTCACCTTGGGCTGCGTCGCCTCCACAAGCGCCTTACGCGTCAGCGCAAGCAGCCGCGCGGGCTCGGTCACGTCCGAGAACGTCACCTGCCCGAAGCTGTGCACCTTGGCCGTGCGGTCCGCGTTCCAGCGCCCCCACGCCTCGCGGGCGTCCTCGTCGGCCACGTAGTTCACGCCTCCGTTCACCTCGCCGAAGGTCAGCTTGCGGCGGTATCCGGCCTTGTAGTTTCCCTGGTCATCGGTGTAGGGAAGTCCCGCCCCGAAGCCGTAGAGGGCGGTGTAGACGTCCTGCTCGAGCACCGTGCGCGTGCACTCGGCCATGTTCTTGCCGTAGGTGAGGCGCACGCCCCGCCACGCCCCGCGCCGCTCGTCGAGCCGTATGGACCTCGAAGAAACGCGACCATCCGCAACGGCGATGACGGGCTCCACCTCGCCGTTCCACACCTCGGCCACGCGCCGCAACGCCCAAAGCGCGTTTCTGTGGTAGACAAGGCACCCGGCGGTGCCGAGGTCCGCGCAGTGCGCCACACCCCAGCGCGTGGGCGCCAGCACCGCGGCCAGCGCCTGCGCCGCCGTGCGCGAGACAAGCTGCGCCTCCTCGACGAAGTCGTCCAGAAGCTCGCACAGCGACGACTCGGCATACACGGAACAGGGCCCCGCCATCGGCTCGTCGGTCCTCACCACCACGTGCTCGCGCCAGGTGCCGCCGTCCAGCCACAGCAGCCTATCGCCCTTGGCGGGCACCTCGTAGCTCGAGAACTCCAGCGTGTCCTCGCCGTTCAGCTCTTCTGTGTGCACAAGCTCGCCCACAACGCGCAGAAGCCCTATCCGCTCGTCCCAGCGGTCGAACCACCAGAGCGCCGGCACCGCGCCCGCCATGCTAGGCCCACCTCTCGGCAAAGCGCGTCTCCACGGAGATGCAGCCCGCGGTCGCAAGGGCCGCCTCACCCGGCTCCAGCTCAAAGAAGTCGCTCGCCAGCGCCACGCAGGCACGGGCGTCGGTCCCATCGATCTCCACGGCCTCGTCGGCGCAATCGATCACCACGGCCTCGCCGCCCGCAAAGTCGTGCTCCACGCGGATTCCCTTGCCGGAGGAGGGAAGCGACACCTGCAGGCAGCTCCCCGCAGCCGCCACCACTCGGAACTCAGGCAGCGTCGGCCAGTTGCCGCCCACCGCAAAGCGCTCCGTGCGCTCAACGCGCCCCGCACCCCAGCCGATAGGGTCGAACAGCGTGAAGGTCAGCGTGCACTCGCCGGCCTCGAAGAGGTTCGACCAGCCGGACGCGCCCACCAGGACCGCGTCGCGGTACTCGACCTCCGGGTCGTCGGGAAGCACCAGGCTCCCGCCGCCGGGACAGATAAGCCACCGACGCAGCGTGCCGCGCATCCGCGCCATGCCGGTAAAACCCGGGTTGTACCCCGCGTCCATGAACAGCCGCACCTGCACGTCCACGGGCGGGACGTAGCCGGAGACAAGCAAGGCACCCGCACGCCCCGGCACCGCCATCGCCTCTGCAACGATGGGGTTGGCAGAGCGCCCGACCACCTCGGCGCTACAGATCTCGGAGAAGTCGTTGCCCGCGTAGACGATCGACCTCATGCGTTACCACGCGCCCGTCCATACGCCGATGCCCGACGCTGCGACTCACGCGCCGCGCGATCGTCGCGCGGGTAGGGCCGCGCCCGCCTCGCCGCAGCCTCGGCCCGCTGCCCGGAGGCGTTCACTCGTCTGTCCTTGTCCCTCATATCGACCTCACCACCGTCAAGATCACGTCGAAGGCCCAGACGTGCCGCCCGGACCCGTCTGTCTCCTTGAAGGCCGGCGCCGTGGTGTCCATCCCCACGATGCGCCAGCTGCCGTTCTCCGCCACCGGCTCCCAGCCGTAGGTGCGGATCCACCTCTCACACGCCTGCGCACAAGCCTCGGCCGAAGCCTCCACCTCGCGCACAACAAGCACGGAAACCGCAACGGTCCCGCGCTCCTCGGCCTCCATCCGCGCCGCTCGCTCGAACTTCCCCTCGCGCACGACGATGGGCTCGGGCTCAATGTCCGCCGACGGAACGCTTGCGAAGCAGCTTGCGAAGTCGCCCGCCATCAGGGCCTTCACAATCAGAAAAGACAGCTGCAAACAGATCACCTCACCTTCAGCTCCCAGTGGTGCACGCGGCCAAAGAGGTCGCAGCACGCGTGGCTCTCGTCCACCATCATCGAGCGCCCGCCCACGGCCACGCGCGAGCCCGCCGGCACGTCGAACGCGCCGATTGAGTTCACGGCGTCCACGAACACCGTGCCCGCCCCTGCGTCGGCCGATCGGTGGTCGTCGCCCGACACCCTCTGCACCCGCTCGAAGCGCACGTTGCAGATAAGCACGGGCTCTTCGAAGGTGCCGTCTGCAAGCGGCACCCGCACGCTCATCACGTCGGGCAGGGCAGAGCGGGGAATGGGGCGTATCGACCTCATCAACACACCCCCGTAAACGCCATGCCGGAAATGCCCAGCTCGCGCAGCGCCGCGGCCGTCGCCAGCTCCTCGCCGGTCGTCTGCTGGGATGCGTAGTTCTTCACGCTGAACTCGCCGATGGCGTATCCGCCCACCTCGCCCGCGCCGTACTCGGCGAAGGCATCCGCCGCCGCGCATACCGCCCGCATGAAAGGCTCGCTCTCTGCGTCCGCGCCCTTCACGGCGCACAGCCACCTCACGTGCGCCTCGGCAAGCGGGAGGGACTCCCCGAAGGCCGCCTCGGAAAGGCTTCCCCCGAAGGAGTCCCGGTAGAACCCGTATGTCACGGTCGACGCCACGGCTACGCGCCCGGAGCCGCCGACACGTGCACGCCGTCGAGCTTGTTGTCCAGAAGCTCCACGATGCCGTACTTGCGGTACTTCATCATGTAGCTGTCCAAGCTCTCCAGCTCGTCGGGCGAGAACACGCGCGACGCCACGTGCTTGTCGAACTTGATCACGGCCGACTTCTCGACCACCATGAAGTTGATCGCCTTGCCGGCGGTCGCCTTGGCGTAGCCGAACTCGGTGTCGCCGGACTTCAGGTCGATCGCCGTGTAGAAGCGCACCTGCGGCACCTCCACCATCCGCGCGAAGCGCTCCAGCACGCGGTTTGAGCGTGCGGGGTTGGCGTAGGAGTAGTCATCGAGCACGCCCTTCAAGGTCGGCGTGATGAACAGGTAGCGGCTCCCCGTCGTAACCTGCGCCTCGTCCATGGCCGAGGTAACCTCGCGCAGCTCGGCCAGCACGTCTACGGCCTCAGCGGTGGCAAAGTCCGCCTCGTCCACGGTCACGCCCGTGTGTCCGGCGATCTGCGCGAAGGTGAACGCGTCGGCCTCGGGTGCCACCTGCGTGCGCTGCAGCTCGGCTCCCGCCTCCACGAAGCAGTCGTTGACGCCCGCCTCCTCAACGTCCATCACGTCGGCGAACAGCCTGATTCCCCGGTCGTAATTGAAAGTCTTAGTTTCATATTCATACGTGATCGCGCCGGTCTTGTACCCCACGTTGCGGGTGTAGTCGCCCAGGCCCGTCACGGATATCTTGGGGACCATGATCTCCTTGGCGTTGTGCCCCGCGCGCACCATGCGCCGCCCGCTGTTCAGGCAGCCGGACACGGAGGCGCGCTGGTACACCTCGTCGATCACCGACGTGTAGTTGCGCGTAAACGCGATGCTGTTTCCAGCCATGGCCTAGCCCTCCTTCTTTGCGTTGTCGGAAACGTCGTCGGCAAGCCCCGCGATCTCGCGCCAGCGCCTCATCGTCTTGCCCGCATCAGTTGCGGCGCCCGCGTTGGGAAGCCCGGTCGCACCGGTCGCACCCGCTCCGCCAGCGCCGCCCTTGAAATGCTTGCCGGAGTCCTCGAACAGCCAGGGCTCGCCGGCCTTGAGCTTGTCGATGTCGTCCTCGTAGTCGGGAAGAACGGCACGCGCCGCCTTCACGTTGCGGCATCCCGCGAGCTGCAGCGAGAAGTCCACGCGCTCGTCGGCGGACTGCTGCTTGAGAGACGCGATCTCGCCACGCAGCTGCTCGGCAGTCTCGGCGTTCTTGGCGGCCTCTGCCACCTGCGCCTCAAGGGACGCGATCTTCTCGTCGCGTTCGGCTATCTGCTTCTCGTAGTCGATGCCGCCTGCGGCGGTCACTTCCTGCTGCTCTTGCGCCGTCTGCTCGCCCCCGAGCTCCTGCGCGGCTTCCTGCTCTTGCGTCGTCTCTGCGCCATGGTTATCACCTGCCATTTGCCCAGCCTTTCGTCTCAGGCGGGCAAACGCAAGAAGCCCGCACCATTGCTGATGCGGGCATCGTCTCAGGACGTCACAAAGTGGGGTATCTACTCTTCGGCGCTGATCATGTGCGTTGCGTCATAGGTAATCCGTTCAGGGTCAAACCGGATCAAGTCATAGACGACCGTATCGGGCAGCATAAGCTCACTCGCAAAGAGCTGCGGCTGCTTGAACGGCGTATACCAGATGAAGTAATCGGCCCCCGAGCGCCCGATGACGTCTAGGAAAGCAGCGTCTGCAAACCAATAGTGCGGACGTCCTCGAACCGATTCTCCCTTTCTCGGATTCGTACCATGATGCTCACTGGCTTCTAGGTAGAAAGTCGACTCGTCAAACACATAGAACACGAGCTCCAACCCCGGATGATTGCCGCGGTAGTCGCTCGCATGTGCCGCATGTTTTTCGATGATGCGCTTGAAAGCGGAAAGGTAGAACTCGTAGTTGTGGTCCTCAACCGTAGGCAAGTCGGTCTTTCCCGTGACCGTTAACGTTGCGCCTTCTGCCGCCGATGCCAGCAACTCGCTGAATTCCGATTCATACTCCTTGATAATCTCGCTTTCCCGAGCTCTAACGGGATTGACGAAGCCCTTTCTATCCCCAGGTCGCTCGTGGTCGTCAACGCGCATGGCCTCAAGCATGATACCTTTAGGCATGCAGACAAAATCTGGCGGAGGCACGTCTTTGCCCGAGCAGTCCGTCCATCCTGCCGCATCGACTACCGCCTCGATGACGTTGGCGGTGAGCTCATCATTGGGGATAAGCATGCAGCGTGCGTGCTCGAACCCCGTGCGGAAGTAATCGAGCTGGTTTTTCTCTATGTTTAGCGCATTCATGATCTTCACGCCATACACCACGTTTCATATATCAATTTGGCCGGTAGCTCCACGCGTATTGTACAGGGCAATCTTTCGAACTCGGTAGCCTGAGTCTGCGCGCAAATGATTATTTGGGAGAGCTTTTTGCTTCGTTATATCAACAATTCATCGCCAAAGTTGAATGCAAATATGTTCCATTAACTGATGTAATCTTCTTCCAGGAAGGGCCGGGTATTCGCAATTGGCAATACGTTCAGAATGGTGAAGGTGTGAACTTTATTAACATTCGCTGCATTCAGAATAATCATGATTTTGACCTATCCAATGCAAACCAAATATCAACAGAAGAGGCCGGCGGAAAATACAAGCATTTTCTTGTCGAGCCGGGAGATATTCTGATGTCATCATCAGGCACATTGGGTAGATACGCGATCGCAAGGCCAGAAAACTTACCATTGTGCATGAATACATCTGTGATTCGGTTTAGGCCGCTTCGTGACCCTGATGCATATGCGTACGTCTACGGATATTTGACCTCACAAGAGTTTTATGAGCATCTAACCAATATGGCAACAGGAAGCGCGCAGGTCAATTTTGGGCCAACTCATCTAAAAAGAATTGACATTCCGCTACCCAGTAAAGAAGCGATTCATGCATTCAACAAGGAAACAAAACCGTTGATTGATTGCATGATTGGTCTTCATACTGAAAACGGAAAGCTAACAAGCCTTCGCAACGTTTTACTCCCTAAACTCATGTCGGGCGAAATCGACGTATCAGGTATATCAGAGGAACAACTCGCCATGTAATTCTATGCGATCAAAAAGGAACTGCATGCCCTCTTCCCTTTAGCAACTGGGAGTCTCGTCCTGCTCCATTAGCTCGATGATCCTGTCAATGTCCACTGCATATTTCGACCGCCCAAATTGTTCGTATCGGGCAAGATAGTTCTGGCAAGCGGAGACAATCTCCCTCGTGTTCTCGTCGAGGATACGCTGGATGGTTTCATAGTAAGCGTTTCCCTCTGTACGGAATCTCATCTGATAGCGCTTCGTAATGGGAAACATCTTGATGTAGTGAATGCCGTGTCGATGCTTCGGTCTCGTAGTTGGACGAGGCGGCAATGCAAAGTACTGGTCTTTTGGAACATTGGGGCTGATGTTGGAGCGAAAAGGCACCGCAAAGTCACGTTTCTTCCCTCTGAAGCTGAGTCGCAGCACCACAATACAGGGACGACCGTGTTTTAGCATAAACTCACGATCTCCTTCTCCGTATTGGGTGAAGTAGTCATCCGATATCGAAACGATCCTCAAGGTTCGACCTCTTCTCAAAAATGCAGAGCAGATAGCCGCAGGACCCGCATAAGCGGGTCCTGCTAACAGGTGGACGATATTCTACGCTTGCGCACCCCGTCGTCCGCGGAGGTTATACGTACACGTGAACCGTATTCTTAATGTCGCGGCTCCCGACACAAGAAGTGTAACATGCCCGTGCTTTTGCGGCTATGGCATCTCTATCACGCCGCCAAATAATCATTTGTCTGATTGTTGATCTTGATCTTTTCGATTAGGGAATCGGCAACTTGAACGATAGATCGACGGGTCGTTGCATCAGGCCAAAACACTTTCATGCCGAGAAGTTGATCGGTGTTTATTTTGCCGGCACCAATGCCTGTCACGTCTAGGGTCTTAGCGATGTGGCTTCTTCGCGACGTCAGCCAATGATAAATGTATCGCGCATTCGCTTGCTCTTTGGCAACAAGGCATTTGATGTCTTGGTTGTAAGCTACTGGAGAGTCGACCCAGATAACGGGAATTCTGGTGAAGAGGCCACTGCCGCGAGTTAACATAAGAATGCTTCCACAAGGCGCAAGACGGCTGCCATTGCCCAGGCCATCTTCGCTGATATACAAAACACTATTATTGATACTGTCAGCATCCATAGACTTTGCACTTACCCAAGGAATATCACCGTCCCAGTAGCTACGATTATTCTTGGAAGGCGTACCACCAGAAAAAGCATCGACGATGGAACCGAGCGCAACGTATTTAGATTCCATACCCAATCGCCTCCAGGTTCTTCTTGATCTGCTCTTGCAAACGATTGGATTCCTCGAAGCACTTGGCGAGTTCGCTGGTCAGGCGCACCATTTTTTCTTCGAAGGGTTCTCCGTCGTCTTCTTCCTCCTTGATGCCGACATAGCGTCCGGGCGTCAAAATGAAATCCTGCTTAGCAATGTCCCCAACGTCTACTGCCGCACAAAAGCCCTTCTCATCCTCAAGTTCACCCTTACGGAAGGCATCAAACGCGTCCGCAACCTTGGCGATATCCTCGTCGGTAAACTCGCGCAGACGGCGGCTTACCATGGTTCCCATCTCACGGGCGTCAACGAACAGCGTCTTGTGCTGCCTGCCTAGCTCCTTGCTGATGATCCATAAGCTCACAGGAATACCCGTGCTGTAGAACAGGCGGTCCGGCATGGCAACAATGCCCTCCACAAGCCCAGCTTCAACGATTGCCTTACGGATCACGCCTTCGTTGTTGGTTTGTGATGAGAGCGACCCATTAGCAAGCACCATGCCCATGTGACCACCCTCTGCCAGATGGTGGATCATATGCTGCATCCAAGCGAAGTTGGCATTGCCCACAGGTGGGGTACCGAAATCCCACCTCGGATCTTCTTTCAACTGGTCGCCACCCCAATCCGAAGAATTAAACGGCGGTATAAATAATCTTCGCTTTTGTCTAAGTCCTCTTATGTTTCTCTGTTCAGCAACATTGGCCACGATGACTCCTCCTTAGACAGATTGAGGGAAGAATCTTGACAGGTACTGCCTCATTTCGGGATTGACGGCATAGACGTGGGTGCCGAGGATCCCTCGCGTCAGCAACACGTAGTAGATGTTCTTGACGTACTGGTCGAGCTCTTCTCGGCTTGCCGTGGCGTAGCCGTTTCGGTCGCAGTAGTTCGCCTTGTCGGCGACGAGGGCTCCCGTCTCGGGATCGTAAGCGAGATCGTTGCCGATGATCACGTACGCATAGCTTAAGTCGTAGCCCTGCGTTGAGTGAATGCAGCCCACCTCGTGCGCGATGCGAGGGTCTTCCGCGCCCTTGACCACCCAGTTGTCGTAAGTGCAGTTCCATTTCAGCCCGATGCCGTCTATGACGATGTCCCTGACGGCGGGATCCTTGCATTTCTTGGGATTCGACTTCCACTCCCAAGCGTAGCCTGCGACCATCCGGCTGAGCTCGTGCTCCCCGCAATCCCTCTCGAAGCTGTCGACGAAGTCGGCGAAGTCCTCGTGCAGCACGAAGTCGTACTCGTCGAAGGTCTCGAGCTTCGGCTCCTCGGCATCGAGAATCGCGCGGACGTAGTCGAGGTAGGCCCTGCCCCCCTTCACCCTCATCTGGCTGTAGAGCTCTATCGGGTCGTCCAGCGCGTCCCCGAGCGCGGAGCGCATGGCCGACATGCCGAGGCACGACGGGCCGATGCTCTGGAGCGGATCGTAGAAGAACACGGGCAGCTTCGCCTGCGCGATGACCCAGTCCATCTGGGTGGCACCGTCCGCCAGGCCGAGCTCGCGCGTGACCCGGTCGTAGTTGCCGAACTGGGTGCCCAGGTTCTTGCGGCGCTTGAGCTTGTGCGCCTCGTCGACGAGGACGATGTCGAAGCACTTGCCGCCGTCGGGGGAGTATCCCATCTCGGGCTTCACCAGGTCGGTGGGGGCGATGACGTCGCCCGGATCCAAGCCTCCCACGTTCTTCAAGGACTTCCTGAGCGTCTCGCGCAGGGACGTGACGGGTTCGATTATGCGGACGTTGAGGCCCTTGTACGCGGGATCGTCCTTGAGCATCTTGAGGAGGTAGATCGCGAGAACCGTCTTGCCTGTGCCGGGCATGCCCTCCACGACGATCGGCTTCGAGTTCTCGAGCCCGTCCCTGATCGCGGCGAGGATCGCGTCGAGCGCCACCCTCTGGTCGACGGTGAGCCCTTTGTAGGGCGAGTACTTGAACACCTCCGTCTCCTCGATGTCGGCGATGGAGTGGTCTGCGAGCTCCAGCGTGCGCAGCTCCTCCCACAGATCCCCGAACATCGCGGCGTACTCGCTCTTCGAGAAGTAGCTGGTCTCGGTCATGCCGTCGTTTTTGTTGGTCAGGCGGTAGCGGCCGTCGGCGTGCATGAGCCCGATGAGGCGATGCTCGTAGTCGGTGACGACGGAGGCGTTGAACTCGTCGTGGTAGATGATGTTCACCGACTCGAAGTCCTGCTTCTCCACGTTCGCACCGTGCTGGTTGATCCGCGTGGCGGCGCTCGTCGTCTGGCCGACATAGGCCTCCCTGTCATTGGCGAGGATGTAGACCACTGGCCAGTCGAGGATCTTGTCCCGCTCGAGGTCGAAGGCGGCGACGTCGAGCGGGGAGCCGGGATAGAACGGGCCTCTGTCGATGAAGAAGTCGGAAGCGCCGGATGGCTTCCGCGCGGAAGCGCTTGTCTCTACGGAGATCATAGTTCGTCGTACTTCCTCGAGTTGCCCCTTGATTTCTCTACGGGGTATTTCCTGCCGTTGGCCTCGATTTTATCGCTGATCGCCTCGGCGATGTCGACACCGAGCCTGTCTGCCATGTATATGCAGTAGATCACCACGTCGGCGAGCTCCTCTTTGGCCCTGGCGGCCTTCTGCGCAACTTCCAGGTCGGCGCCCGACCACTGGAACACCTCGAGCAGCTCGGCTGCTTCCAGGCTGATGGACACGGCCAGGTCTTTGGGGTTGTGGAACCGGGACCAGTCGCGTTCCTCCCTGAACGCCAAGGCCTTCTCCGCGGCTTCCTCGAAGTTCATCTTACGTCCTTCCCGAAGGGCACGACCCTTCCTCTCGGCGTTCCCTCGAAGTGGCGCCGGACGTCCTCCAGCGCCGCCTCCAGCGCCTCGATCCTCTTCGCCAGCCTCTCGTTGTCCGCGAGCGCCAGCACGAGCGCCCCGTCGCGCTCCATGAGCCGGCGCACCTTCGCGTTGGCCGCCGCAAGCTCGGCTCTCGAGGCGGTCGCGTCGATGTCGCCGACCGCCTCGGATCTGCTGAGCGCGACGTATTCCGCGAGCAGCGGCTTGTTGTAGAACGTGGCGCGCGACACTCCGCTCGCTGCGGAGATGGCGCTCAAGACGAACCCGCGGCCCCGAACCGTTGCCTTGGCCTGCTTGAGTCTTTCCTCCTCAGCTTGCACGGCTTTCTCGATTAGTTCGAGGTGTCGCAACGTGCGCACATTCACGTCATCCGCATCCACACCCAGCGCTATAAGTTTTCTCTCGACGGCCTCCCGAACGTTCAGTCCTTCCGATTCAGCCACAAGCCCACCTCCGTTTCGGCTTCTTCGATATTATCCACGATGTCAGCTAAGGAAGGATGCTTCTCGACGATTCGCTGCGGCCCCTTGTCGGCCAGCTGCTCCTCCAGCTCATCAAGTTCGGGCAAGACAGCCAAGCGGATGACATTTTGGGCCTTCCTTAGCTCGTTGGCCGCCGTCTTTACGTGTCCGGCCTCGATGTTTGCGTCGACAAGCCCCATGTACATGCGGACGGCATCGAGTGCGTCGGGTAGCATGAAGAACATATGGCACTGATTAGGGCACACCCCGAACGCGCAGTATAAATGGCTCGTCATCACATTCCAAAGATCTTCTGCAGCATTCCAGCAAGAGGACGAAGCAGTCGTCGAGAATGGCCCGCCATCCTTCGCATCCGGCCAGCTTCCTCGCCGCCTCGGAAGAGGACCTGTCGAGCAGGGGTATCAGCCCGGGATCGGCGAGCCTGCCGAAGTAGGCCTCGTAGAACTCCAGGAACAGGCAGAGCTGCCGGGCCTCCGTCGTCTTATGGCTGTAGCTCAGCGCCGATGTCCTCTCTAGCCCACGCTCGAAGTCCTCGCAGGTAAGCATCCTGACACCCTTGCGTGCAGCGCCCATGTCGCGCAAGGCTATGTCCACGGTTCTGACGTAGAGAATCGCGGTCTGTACCTTCGTCCTCCTCCAAATAATACAGCTGAGCAGGTACAGCTTCAGGAAGTCGTCGTAGGGCTCACCGTAGAACTTTGCCTTAAGGTTGCAGGTTTCGATAGGCAGGTCGGTTGCCGCCGTGAAGTCCCAAAGGTTCGAGCCGAAGTCGATCGAGAAGCCGGCGAACTCCACCACAGGGCTTAGCCGAAGATCGGCAAGAAGTCTCTCGCCTTCGAACCGCATCTCATCAATGCTCGCTATTACCGACGTTCGCGGTGCTTCGCCTACGAAGGCCCAGGAGGACCTCTGTTCGGCTGTTGCGCTAGCCGGCATTCTGCGCCTCCCGTGTTTCGTACATGACCGCGAGATAGCCGAGATAGAGCCTCTTGACGCTCAGCAGATGCGTTCTGTCGTGCTGGCTTGGCCCGCACTCCGCGATTTTCAAGTTGATCGACGCAACGGCCTCCTCCATCTCGGGGATGCAGCCCGGTTCGGTGACGAACCCCGAGCACATCGGGCAGGTGACGGTTCCCGCGACGTCGCACTCGGGGTTCCTGCAGAACCCCGCGCCTCCCTCGACGGCGTTCTCGACGCAACCGAGGTCGGCCGGAACGGACCGCACCACATCGCCCTTTATGAGAGGCCGGCCGATTTCGATGCCGTGCACCGCCTGCAGATACTCCCTGATGCCGTCCCTGACGTAATAGCGCTCGGTGATAGCGAGCGACGAATGCCCCGTCAGCGGCTTGAGGGCGAGTCTGCCGATGTTGCGCCTGACCCCTTGGACGACCACCTCGGTCTCGTACCTCCTGCGAATGTTCCTGGGCGTGAACCTCTCGACTCCTACCTCGTCGCAGACTTCTTTCAGCCTCCTTGCCAGCTCGTGGCTGCGGACCTTCTTCACCGTGGCACGTGCATGGCCTTGGTACAAGAATATGTTTTGAACTACGCCGCCAATTGCTTGCAATTTAGACAGTTTATAACTTTAACTATACAGGGCGGATTCGAGACGATGGCGTCGAAAGGCTCGTCATCCCAGTGGGCGGGTGCTTTGAGCGTGTCTTCACGCGCCAGGTTGAACCTGTCGAAGTTGATGTCATGCAGGAACATGTTGATGCGTGCCAAGTTGTACGTGGTCAGGTTTATCTCCTGGCCGAAGAAGCCGCTGCGCACGTTGCCCGCGCCGAGGATTTTGGCAAACTTGAGCAAGAGGCCGCCCGAACCGCAGCACGGGTCGTAGACCTTGTTCACGCTGGTGCGATTGCCGATAGCAATGCGAGCAAGTAACTCGCCAACTTCCTGCGGAGTGAAGAATTCGCCACCCGATTTGCCCGCGTTGCTCGCATAGATGGTCTTGTGCAGCTCGTTGCGCTGTTGTTCCTTGGTAGCTGGCATGTCGTCAAGCCTTTCTTTTTCGATGGAATTCAGAATAGCAGCGATCCGCTCACCAAGGGAAGTGATGCTTGCTTGTGTGGCGTGGATGTCATTCATACTGTCTTTTGCGGCGCGGATCTCGTCGAGGATGGCGTCGCAGCCGAAGACGACGGCTTCGCGATTGGCCACATCCTTGTCGATGGGCAACGGAAAGCGCCGCGACCGTCGTGACCGACAACCTGGACGAGCTTGAACGAATCAAGCTTCTGAGCTGCGGCTTTGCCCGCTACCAGACGTGCGGGACGAGCCGCCACCTCACACGGCGCAGGTATTCCGGGTAGCCTTCGAGCTCGTCGGCAAGCACCTTCTCCTCGTTGCGTATCCTCTTGGCGATTATGGGGACGTACGCAAGCATGATCACGAACGAGAACGGGGAGCCGAGCACGACGGGCATCGAGAGGAACAGCAGCATCGTCGCGCTGTACATGGGATGCCGCACTATGCCGTACAGGCCGGTGTCCACCACGTGCTGGCCTTGCCTCACCTCCACCGTGCGCGAAAGGTAGGCGTTCTCGCGCATGACCTCCGCATAGAGCGCGTATGCCGCAAGGAACGCCGCCGCGCCCGCCCACGACGCCCACTCGGGCAGCGTCGGCCAGCCGAAGCGGCAGCCGAGCCCGGCGACGACGAAGGCGGCGACGAACATGAGGCATGAGAGCGCGACCACCGTGCGCTGCTCGGCCTGCTCCTCGCGTGCGTTCAGGCGGATCCTAAGCAAGTCCGGCGCCTTCGCCATCATGACGAGGCCTGCCGCGAACATGGGCACGAAAAGAACCCCCACGAGCAGCCACCCGCGCCACCAAGACAGCGTCCCCGCAGGCAGGAACAGCAAAAGGCCGACGACCAGAAGACCCGCGACGAACTTCACAAGCGCGGACCTGAACAACGCTGCATCCATACAATCCCCCTAACGACGAGGACATCATCTTACTGCAAGCGGCCGTGCCTGTGACGCGTCCCCAAGGAAACGCTGGGCCCCCGAAGCTTCGGCCCACGTTTTCGCCTAGGGAAACGCTGATTAAAGCCGTCTTGTCCTGGATTCGCAGGACGGATGCCCGGCAATCGAAGGCCGAGCGCGCACTGGCGTGCGCAAACGAGGCCTGAGGCCGCCGGGCGCCGTCATGCGGGCCCGGGGCCGGCGGAATTGACCAGTGCTTCCCTAGATGCGGCCAAACTTGGCGAGAAGCTCGACAGCGGCGCTGCAGGCTTCGCAGTCGCAGTATTTCTCGCCCTGTTCCTTGCGCTTGGTCTGCTTGGCAAGGAGCTGGTCGGCGGCTTCTTTGCCGAACATCTCGGCGGCGGGACCTTGGGCGAAGGCGATGGCGCCGTCGATCGTGTTGGGCCGACCCTCGAGGAAGTCGATCAGGTCGGCAGTAGCGGCCTCGACGTCCTCATCGCTCGCATCGGCGACGGCGTCCTTCCAGGCAAGAGCCGCTTCCTTGGTTGCCTGCTTGCTGGCGTTTGAGATCGAGAGGATGTCAACGCGCTCGGCGACGTAGTCGAACAGTTCTCTTTCCATGAGTTCTCCTTTTGTTGAGTCCGGCAAACAGATGATACCAAAGTGCCGGCGCGAACGGTCAATCGCTCGCGTTTGTCGTTGTTTCGCGAACATCTTGGAGCTGCTGTCTTGCGCGGGCTGACATGCACCGCCAGGGCGTTCTTCGTCATGAGAGCGTTTCTCGACTTCGCTGCCATTCGTTTTGTGGCATCATGATGCGCGTGCTCAACAGTGATGGTCGGCGGCTGCAGGAAACTGGCCTGCGGAAAGGCCGGCGGGAAGGGGAAATCCATGTCAGTGCTCTTCATCGAATATCCCAAGTGCTCGACGTGCAGGAAAGCCAAGAAGTGGCTTGAGGAAAACGAAGTCGCGTTCGAGGATCGCGACATCGTTGCGCAGAATCCGACCGTGGAGGAGCTGAGGGCGTGGCACGAGGCGTCCGGGCTGCCCATCCGCCGGTTCTTCAATACGTCGGGGATGCTCTACCGCGAGCAGGGCGTCAAGCAGAAGCTCGACGGCGGCATGACCGACGAGGAAGCCTACGCCTTGCTGGCAAGCAACGGCATGCTGGTGAAGCGGCCTCTGCTGGTCGTCGGCGGCGTGCCGGCGACGCCGGGCTTCAAAGAGGCCGATTGGAGGGCTGTGCTTGGCGAGGAAAACGCTGAGTAATTCCATCAGCTTTATTTGTTCCCAGTTGAAAGGAGGAAAGGCTCGTGCGAACGTTCGTAGCGCTCGAACTGCCAGAAGCGTTCATCGATGAGGTGGCAGGCATGGCGCGGACGTTGAGCGCCGTCGTTGAAGGGCGGTTCGCTCCAAGGGAGAATTACCACATAACCCTCGCTTTTCTCGGAGACGTGGACGACGCGGCGGCGGGGCAGGCCATGAACGCGCTCGACGAAGCATGCGCAGGCGCGGCCCCGGTGCGCTTGGCGGCCAACGGGTTGGGAAAGTTCGGACGCGCCTCGGACGCCACGCTGTGGCTGGGCCTTGTCGAGGACGACGGGCTCATGGCGCTTGCGGCGTCGGTGCGCGAGGGTTTGGCCGCTCGCGGGATCCCGTTCGATTCCAAGCCCTTCAAGCCGCACGTCACCTTGGCGCGTCGCGCGCGCATTCCGAAGGCGTCGCTTCCGTCCGTCCCCTTTCCAGAGCCGGCCTTCGCTGCAAAAGCCACGCTCTTCAAGAGCACCTTGGATCGGCAAGGCGCCGTCTACAAGCCGCTCTACACGGTGGAGTGGGAGCGGCTTTTGCTGGCGAAGTTCTCGCATCCTGGTGACGAGTGGAATGTGATGGCGTGAGAAAAGACTGCTCTTGATTTGGCTGAAGCCGCCGGCATCTCGGTGCCATGGTCGCAGCTTGTTCGCATAGGCGGCGAATCGGTGCTGCTGCTGGAGCGCTTTGATCGGGAAGAGTCCCAGGTAATGGGCAGGCGCATTCCTTATCAGAGCGCCATGACCACGTTGCAATCGTTAGATGGTGAGACGCGCGATTATGCGGAATCGGCCGAGTCGATTGCTCTCTTTGCCAATGATGCTGCGGGCCAGCTTGCCGAGTTGTTTAGGCGGGTGGTGTTTTACCTGGGTATCGGCAACACCGACGATCATCTGCGCAATTGGGGTTTCTCAGACAGAACGACTCGTGGGCGCTCTCGCCGATGTTCGACATTAACCCGAATCCTTATCGGGAGATGCGGCGCATTACCGACGTGGCAGGCCGATCTGGCGGTTTATGCCAGATTGAGCGCCGGACAAGCCGATGACATTGCGACGGAGGTTGCATCGGCTCTGAAGTGTTGGCAAACCTTCGCACGAAAAAACGGTTGCACGGCTCAAGAAATGAAGTTGTTCGCTCCCGTATTTGAGAAATTCGAAAAGCAGATGATAGATCGATCAAAACGGAAAATGCGGCTGTTTGGCTGTAATCAAATTGTGGACGAGTTCAACACTCCTGAGGTACATGTGCCTATCGTTTAACGTAGCGCAAACGTTCGAAATGACTCGATCGCAGGATTTGTGTTGGACTTCAAGAAGATAAAACATGGTTGTACGAGCTCTTTCATCCCTTTGAGGGGGACGGCTACACGCCCATCAACTAACCCGTATGCCGGCTCGCGCAGATCATCGTCGCTTACGATCATTACCTCCGCTGCATCAATTCCCATAATGCACTCCTCGTAGGTCCCAGGCCACAATACGCGCTCAACTTTGACGCCAACAAGAGTCTCGGCTAGGACGCCCAAGCATTCCAGGCCCTGATAGCGAATTGACGAAGGAAACAAGAAGCGACAGCCCTTGAGATCGGCAAGCTCGATTTGATCACGTTTCGCCAAGGGATGCGATTCGTCTACCCAGAGATAATGCGGCCCAAGCGTTTCGCTATGAAGCGGCAAAAGTTCGACTTCATTTGCTTCGATCCCGTTAAGACTTATCTTTGGATTAAGAATAAGACCAACATCTGCCAACCCGGCTCTCAAGATGTCCTCCAGAGGCATATCGGCGCTCCTGTGCTTTCTGATGCTAATGGTGGGGAACTCCTTTTGGAAGTGCAGCAGGAAGCGTTCGCAAAGACCCAAGATGCCGCCTTGTGTGATAGGCGTTTCGAATGCTATTTGTCCAACATGCTTTTTCGCCAGTTCCTTGCATGTTTCTACAGCTGTGCCAAACGATGCCAGTATTCTTTCGCATTCTACGCAGAATTGCTTACCTGCGGGTGTGATATGAAGGGGCTTTCCGCGTTGAACCAGCTTAAACCCAAGTTCCATCTCCATAGCTGCTATATGACTCGAAAGGGTTGGCTGAGCAATGCCCAATGCTAATGCCGCTTTGCTGAAATTGAGATGACGGGCAAATACGGTGAACTCCCTTAATTGGTTAATATCCATGGGATGCCCTCGATTCTCTGAGATGTAACTCTAGGGAAACGCTGATCAAAGCCGTCTCGCCCTGCGCCGGCTCGCTAGCGCAGGGCTGGCGGAATTGATCAGTGTTTCCCTAGGTATTATAAAACATAATAGATACAAGAGAATGCATTATGTATATCGTAGCAATGTGTCAGTATGTATATTTTTTCTACGAGCATCCCTTCTCTATTATTGAATTACCAAGTCACGCCAGCAAAACCCATGGATTTCGATGGCGTGAAATTAAAGAAAGGAGAGGGGAAATGGAGGATACGGGAGTAAGGGTTACGCTTAATCCGTGTCAGGGCTTCGGGTGCCACGAACATTGCATCTTGGAAGTGCACTCCAAGGACGGCGAGGTAGTGCGCACGCAACGCGCGAACCTGCCTGGGCCAACGCCGGGATGTCGGATATGCAGCAAGGGTGCCACGGCGTTCGACACTATCTATGCGGACGACAAGCTGAAATATCCCATGAAGCGCAAGCCGGGCACGGAGCGCGGTGCGGGTGAATGGGAGCGCATCACGTGGGACCAGGCGTTTGACGAGATCGGTGAGATCATCAACAAATCCATCGAGAAGTACGGCAGCCGTTCAGTTCTCATGAATAAGTTCTGGTGCGGTGTTCCAGCAGCTGACCGCTCTACAGAGCACGACCTTGCCATGGGCTTCATTGACTCTTTAGGCGGTACGGTGTTCGAGGGTCCCTCGGTGGACATGTCGCTGATTTATGCCAGCCTCACGGACATGGGCGGTCTTGTGTCGAACAGCAAGTATCTGCTGAACAACCCCACCGATGTCATCTTCGTATGGGGATCGAACCCCATTGGGTTCACCCGCCCCGGTGAGACCACGCACATGCTGATGAATGCTAAGGATCGTGGAACCAAGATCGTTCATATCAGCAATCTTTACGATGTTACCAGCGCTAAGGCTGACTGGTGGGTGCCCATCAAGTCTGGTACCGATGCCGCATTGGCTCTGGGCATGGCTCATGTCATTGTGGAAGAGGACAAGTATGACAAAGATACGCTGATTGATCGCACCACTTCTGCATACTTGGTGCGCAACGATAACGGCCAGTATTTGAAATGGTCAGACGTGGAAGAGGGCGGCAGCCCCGCCGATTTTGCCTTCGTGGCCGAGGAAGACGGCGCAGCTCATCCAGCACCGAAGGATGTGGGCCGTGTTGCTACAGGTGCTATTGGTTCCGATGCTTCTCAGATGTATGCAGGTGTCGAAGAAGAAGAGAAAAAGGACGTATACGCTGGTTTGACTCCGGTGCTGGACACCGAGATAGTTGTAAACGGTATTCCCTGCAAGACGGTGTTTAAGAAGCTGCGCGAGCATCTGGCGAAGTGGACGCCGGAAACTCAGGCAGAGCTCACGGGCGTGCCTGCCGAGACTTGTCGCGCTTTGGCCTATTGCTACACAGACAACGATCGCGTGACGATGTTTGCCAATAACGGCTTCCGCTATGCGAATGGCGTGCAGGCAGATCGTGCGGTCTTCCTCATTTGCTATCTTACGGGCAAGCTGGGCAAACCTGGTTCCACGCTGCTGCCTTCCGCCATGGACTATCCGCCCCAATCGGCCATCAACATCATGCCGCTTTGGTTCCCCACTGGCGATGTCACCTCAAGCGATCAAGAAACGTTGCCTAATATCCTGAAGAGCTTCCAGGATCCGAGCATGCAGCAGTACAAGGTTCTCTTCAATGCCTTCTCAAACCCGCTGCTGAACTGGCCAAACAAACATATGTGGAAAGAAGAGATCCTTCCGAACCTGGACTGCTTCATCGTAAGTGAGATTCGCTACTCTGACACGGCGAAGTATGCGGACTATGTGTTGCCCGAGGCCAGCATCTATGAGCGCTGGGAGCTTATGAGCGGTCCGAATGAGTGCATCACGCTTTGTGAACCTGCAATTGAGCCTGTCGGCGAGTGCCTTGATGCTGCAGAAATCTATCGGGGCATCGCGCAGCGCGTTGGCTTGGGCGACGTGTTCCAAAAAACCATGAAGGAATGGCTGCAGCTCAAGATGGCCATCTCCGCAAGCAGCGCACCGATTATGGCAACCATTACAGCCGAAGAGGATCCCGAGCATGCAGGCGAAAGCGCACCGGTCACCTGGGAACGCCTGGAGAAAATGAAGACCTTGCGCATCGATAATACGGACGTCACGCCTGACAACTTCACGTCAAACACGTTTGAGACGGCATCGGGCAAAATCGAGTTCTACCAAGAGGGCCTAGCTCCCATCGGCAAGGCGTTCGCCGACTATGAGACCTGCATTATTCAGGACCACCCGACGCGCGAGCAATATCCGCTGCAATTCTATCCGGGGCGTCACAAGTACTTCATGCAGAGCCAGTACACCAACGTGCGCGATCTGGTGAAACTGGCTACCGCCACTCAGACGGGCGTTGCCATGAATCCCGCAGAGGCTGAAAAGCGCGGGCTGCATGACGGCGACGATGTTGAGGTGTTCAATCAGCGCGGCACCATCAAGGTGAAGTTGCGCTTGCGCCCCGACATTCCCGAGGGTATGGCACATATGTGGTACAGCTTTAATGAGGACTTCTATCCAGACTCCGATTGCCCGGAGACGCTAGAGTCGCCGTTGACGCACCCAAGCCGCGAGAATGACCTCATGATGATGGTCTCGTTGGGCGCAAAGGCTGCACAAGATGCCGCGGGAGTTCCGCGTTCCGCACGTTTCATCATCGAGAAGAGCACGCCGGAGGTCTTTTGGGACAGCCTCTGCGAAGTGAGAAAGGCATAGGTGGGAGTCATGGCAAAGGAGATTTTCGTCAACATCAACCGCTGCACGGGGTGCTGGACGTGCTCCATGGCATGTAAGAAGGCGTTTAACCTGGGCGAAGACGAGTATCGGACGTTCGTGCGAACCATCGGCGGCGGACAAATTGACATTCCGGGTGGCAAATGGCCGAACCTCTATATGAAGTGGATGCCCATCTTTAACCAGCATTGCATCAGTTGTTCTGGAGATGCAACAACAAATCATCTGCCGTACTGTGTGTACAATTGCACGACGCAGGCGCTGGCATACGGGGACCCGGAAGATCCAGAAAGTAGCTTCTCTCAGATGCGCGAAGACTTGCGCCAGAAGCAGTACCGCATCTACCAGCAGCATACGTGGGAGGAAACCAGGGAAGGCGTTTGGTACGCAGAAAAGGATATCTGATCGAGTCCTGCCAGGCATAGTACAAAAGCCTGACCGCTCTTCGTGAGAAAGGGCCGATCATGTGTCGGCCCTTTCTTTATAAGCTTACAAAGACAGGGGATTGAGATGATTGTCTTTTTCTCGGGCACGGGAAATACTAAGATGGCTGCCCAGATGATCGCTGAGTTAACGGGCGATCGTCTTCTTGATTTGGGCGCAGCTTATAAGGCTGGCGACTTTGATATTCATGTGACGCAAGGGGAAGATCTTGGCATAGTGTTTCCTGTTTATCGCTGGTCGACCCCGCGCATTGTTGATGAGTTTTTTCGGAAAGCAAGCTTTGTAACAAACGATGGCAAGGCTTTTGCACCCGGCTACTCTTATGCGGTTGATGTGTATGGGTATTTCCCAGGTGCCGAGGTGAAGTATCTGGAAAAGCTCATGAGCTCAAGATTCGGGATATCTTTCGATGCAACCTTTGAGGTTCCTTCGGTGGCCAATTGTATTTATGTGAGCAATCCCCCTCGTGCCGAGAGGCAAAAAGAACAAATAGCTAAAGAGGCGGAAACGGTAATAGACGTTGCTCGGGCAGTCTCGCTGCATTCAAATCGCAGGGAGGCAAAAGGCAATTTGCTTGGGCAGTTGCTTTCGAAAGCAACTGGCACCGAGGAAAAGCCACGGCCGATCAACCAGTTCCGCGTTGACCTGACTCGGTGCGTTTCGTGCTCAACTTGCGAGAAGCTTTGTCCCACCAACACGATTGTTATGGAAAACGGACATCCAGCGTGGCAAGGCGGTGATTGCACAGAATGTCTGGCTTGCGTTCACCTTTGTCCGGCGGAAGCTATTGACTACGGATCTATATCCAAAGGCAGGCGCCGCTACGCGAATCCCCTATTGAAAACCGACAAGAAGGAGCATGAGAGCGTTGGCATATAAGGAGCTTGTATTCAGCCCGACAGGAGGCACCAAGAAGGCCGCCGATATGTTCATGAGCGGTTGGAGTGATGAAATCGAAGTTGTGGATCTTAGCGCCAAAGACTTCAACTGTTCAGAGATCTTCATGGCAAAGGAGGACAGTGTTCTCATTGCGATGCCTTGCTTTGGTGGAAGGGTGCCAAGTGTAGCTGTCGAACGCTTAAAGATGATCGCTGGCAGTGAGGCTCCTTGTGTGGTGATGTGCGTATATGGCAATCGTGCCTGTGAGGATGGCCTTGTTGAAATGGCGGATGCCGCAAAGGAAGCCGGATTTACAGTAGTGGCAGGCATTGCTGCGATCGCACAACACTCTATCATGCCGCAATTTGCCACAGGAAGACCCGATGCTCTCGATCTTGAGCATCTTCAGGAGTTCGCACGCACCACGAAAAAAATGATTGAAGAAGGCAAGGATGCAACTGAGGCGATTCCGGGAAACCGCCCATACAAAAAGGTGACGCTGTGCCTCTGGTGCCTTCTGTAGGAAAAATGTGCACAAACTGCGGTACGTGTGCGCAAATGTGTCCCGTGGGCGCAATAGACTCAGTATCGTTCGAGGCAAGCAAGAAAGCCTGCATAGCCTGTATGCGCTGCATTGACGTTTGTCCCGCAGGCGCACGCAGTGTCAGCAAGATAATGGTGAAGGTAGCTTCTGCCTCTATCAAGAAAGCAGCTTCAGTGCGAAAAGAAGCCGAACTCTTCGCGTAGCATTACGTAGTCCTGCCATAACGGAGATAACCCACCGGGTTGTCTCCGGGTGACCGCCCGAAAGTGCTTGCACCGAGGGCCGAGAGCGTTCGCCAAAGGCGGACGCGGGAATCCTATCATCTCCACCACGTTTTTTCAAACGCCTCTACTCGGGGCGTTTTTCTTTGCTGGGGGTCTTGCAGGGGATTCAAACCGTGAGAATCTTAGTAATAGCCTGTTATGGCGTCGGCTGCAACGTCTGACTATGGAGCAAGTTGCGCAGAAGGCAAACGTGAGCCGCAGCCCTCTTTCGCGGCTCGAGCATGGTGATCCTTCAGTATCGCTTGAAACGTTTTTGGGTGTATGTAGCGTTTTGGGCATAAGCGAGCGCGTTACCGAAGCTGTGGATCCCTTTGAGACTGACTATGGTCGTCTGCGCGCCGATCAAAGCCTTGCCAAGCGCACAGTAAGCACTGAGATGATTCCTCGCCTTAATGTGTTTCACAGCTCATCGGGATGTGACCTTTTTGTCGGCGAGGCGCGGCTCACGCTGCGACGAGGCTTACTTTAACCAGAGACAAAAAGCGACATTTGCATCGATTGACCTGCGCTTATGCGTCAGCTAAGCCGTCCGTGCCTTTTCGGTGAGCGGCAAAGTCATCTTCGGCCATCCACTTGTCGAAGGTCGTTATGCTCACTTTCAGGCGGGCGGCGGCCTCCTTGCGGGTGATCTCGCCCGTCAAAAACGCGCGCTTCGTCTTCCCGTAGCTCTTCGGCCTCTTGATCGGGGGCCGCCCGAACCGCACCCCACGCGCTTTGGCAGACGCAATCCCCTCGGCCTGACGCTGCCGTATGTTGTCGCGCTCCACCTGCGCCACGTAGCTCAAAAGCTGCAGCACCAGATCGGATATGAACACGCCCGTGACGCTCCCTCTGCACTCCCGCGTGTCCAGCAGCGGCATGTCCAGGACGACGATCGCGCACCCCTTGCGTTTCGTGATGCTCCGCCACTCCTCGATGATCTCGTCGTAGTTTCGCCCCAGCCGGTCGATGCTCTTCACGACCATCACGTCGCCCGGCTCCATCACGTCCATGAGCCGCCTGTACTCCGGCCGCTCGAAGTCCTTCCCGCTGGCCTTGTCGGCGAACACCATGTCCGCGGCAACTCCGAACTCCGCCAGCGCGTCCAGCTGCCGGTCGAGGTTCTGGTCCTTGCTCGAAACCCTCGCGTACCCGTAGATCCGTCCTTCCATCTGCATAAGCCTCCTTCTTGCCAGCCGCCGTCCCTGCTCCAAGGGCGGCAAAGGGCAAACGCCCCGCACAGCCGCCCTCAAGACACGTTTGAAATAGTCCTGAGAAATGCGGCGCAGCCAGGGGAGACGCCCCAGCGCAAGCCGCCCGCGTCGATGCAAAGGCTACGTTCGCGTCACAACCTGAAATCGTCATGGGAAGTCGGTGCCCGGCGGCCAATGGGCATATGCGGCGCTAAGCCGAATCGCCGCACAGGGAAGCGCCGAAATACTCGGCAAGCTGATAGAATTCCCCCAGGACCGATGGGAGCGCCATGGAAGAACCGACAAAAGACGCCAAACCGCAGCACGAAAAGCCGCTGCTCACCACAGACCAGCAGATCGCCCATCTGAAAGCGAAGGGCGTCACGTTCGACTTGTGCAGCGAAGAGGAAGCCGCCGAATACCTGGCCGGCAAGTGCCGGTTCTTCAAGGTCGCAGCGTACCGCAAGCTGTTCGACAAGCGCGTCGGCGGCGAGAAGGACGGCTGCTACATCGACCTCGACTTCGCGCAGCTGAAGTACCTCGCAGGCCTCGACCGCCGCTTGCGCGACGTACTGCTGCCCATGACGCTCGACGTTGAGCACTTCGCCGCCGCAAGGCTGCTCAGAGCCGCCGAGTTCAACGGCGAGGACGGCTACGCAGTCATGCGCGACTATAGGGAGGGCGTTCCCTCGAAGCGCCGCAGCTACATTGAGAGCGAGCTTGAGGTCAGATCGACCGACGCGTACTGCGGCGCGGTCGTCAGGAAATACCGAGGCGACATGCCCATCTGGGCGTTCGTGGAGGTTGTGTCCTTCGGGACGTTCATAGGCCTTATGAAGTTCTGCGCCGACAGGTGGCAGGACAAAGAGCTGCTCAGCGACCATTACCTTCTCAAGAAGGCCAAATCCGCTCGCAATGCGTCCGCTCACTCGCAGTGCATCCTGAACGACCTGACCGCTGGCGGGCCGCCCGAGCGCGTCTCGCCAGCGGTCATGCATGCAGTGGCCAAATGCGGGATCGGGAAGCGTCTGCGCTCCAAGAAGATGGGCAACCCTCGCATGGCGCAGATAGCCACGCTCTTCTACCAGTACAGCCGCATCGTGCCAAGCGGAAGCACTGCGGAAGCGCGGAAAGGCCAGCTGTCCGATTTCTTCAACTATTTCGACGCGACGGCCAGCATTCTTCCGGAATCGAATCCTGCGGTTTCCTCGATCGCGTTCCTGCGCCGTTTGACAGCGGGGCTCGGTCTGATAGACTAGATCCACATCACAAAACCTCTGGTTTTACGGGGCGGGATTGCGAAAGCGGTTCTGCCCTGGTTTTTTCCAGCCCCTTTTCGATATTGTTGTCATCTGCCTGAAACATGCGCGAGAATAACGCTCCACGTAAAAACCTTCGGGTTTTGCAGGGGCGGGGCCGCCGAGCGGTCTCGCCCCAGTTTTTTCTGGCGCCTTCGCGCTGAAGCCCAGGGCGCCTTTGCCGAAACCGCTGAACCGCGTTCGCGGAAGGCGATCATCATGCTCGTGGCGCTTTCAGATTTCTGCCTGTCCCACCCAGGCTGCAGACAGTTTCGCAGCGACGCTTTCCAGTTCTCTGTCCGTGCCCTCGTCTGAGGAACCGGTCGGTCCACAGGAAGCTCCACGCAGGCTCAGGCAGTGCCGCTGCAGCGCCACCAAAAGACCGCCTTGGCGCACCACCCCGCATGGTGGCCGTCCATGTCGCGGCCGCATCGGCGCCCTTCGCCTTCGTCGGCCTCTGCGCCAGCTCGAGCAGCTCCTTTCCCGCGCCCAGCTGCGGATTGAGCGTGGCCTTTCACTTGACCTGCCTGGACACGTGGACGAAGCAGCGCTGGACGCGGGCGCCCGGCCAGACGGCGCGAAATGCCAAGCGAGTACGTGCTCTTTGCTGCACGCGATGAGGACTACTAGCTTTTTCGCGACATAGATCCTGTCCAGAAAGACGACGTCGTGAACCTCGCCTGTGCAGACCGGCAGCGGCCGCATCTTCCAAAACCGCTCGGCCGCCTCCTGAAAGCGCCCTTCGGGCAAGATGCCGCCTCGATGACGGAGAGCCTCCCTGAAAGCCGCCGAAGAAACGCCTTGAGGTGCTTTGCGGTGTTGTCGATGCGGTGCGCCGTCGGCACGCCGCATGACCTGAGCCTCCGTCTTTGAGCCCCTTTTGGTCCTGCCGTTTCTCTCCATCGCGCCTCCGCAGGCGCCGCATTTTGGATCGTTCACGTCGCTCCCCAGCCCCAGACCGACTTTTTCTCTGAAAAAGTCGGTCTTAGAGCTGGGATGTCTAGGGAAACGCTGTCACTGCATAGCTGGCGAGCCGGAAACCCAACACCCCTTTGCGGCTCCTTGTGCAAAGGGGTCGCCTCCGCTCCCGCCCCTATCGAGGTCTCTTCCGGAACGCTCCCAGCCCCCTCTCCTTGCCAGCGTTCCCCGGGCGTGATAATATAACGCCTGTTATATAACAAGCGTTATACAGGAGTGGAATGAAGCAGATGTTCTCGAAGGACGACATCCTCAACGCCGGGTTCAGCATCGTGAAGGACGAAGGGTACGAGGCGGTAACCATGAGGCGCGTGGCGGAGGCCGCAGGAAGCTCCGTCCAGCCTCTTTACAGCATGTTCGGGGATCGCGAGGCGTTCATGGACGCGCTCTACCGACATTCGGTGGACTGGGTGCGCGCCTACAACGCCGAACATGCGGACGACGGCCGCAACGCCTTCTCGTCCGTGGGACTTGCCCACATCCGAATCGCGCAGAACTTCCCCGGCGTGTTCTCGTTCGTTTACATGTCACCTTACGTGAAGGCCGACAACATGGCCAAGATCCTGAACCTTGCAGAGCAGCCGGGCGTCGTATCCGAGATGGTGTCCATGTGGGGAATCACCGACGCCCAGGCGAAGAGGCTTTATTCCGACATGACGATATACACCCATGGGCTTGCCACGATGATAATGGCGGGCGCCGAGTTCAGCGACGACGAGCTCGAGGCAGACATGCACAACGTGTTTTACTCGCTGGCCACGACCATGGGCATACGGCTTGAAGGAGTTGAGCATGAAGACTAAAAGGCAAAGGCTCCGCCTGTTTTTCCTGACGGTGGCGTTCCTCCTTTTCCCGATCATCATCTACTACTTCTCCCCATACCTGATCGTGCTGGGGGCGTTTCAGGGCGTGCTCGCAGCAGCCGGAATCATGTTCGCGCTGCAGCTCCTGTTCGCGACAGTGTTCAGGCGTGCCCTGTGCGGATGGGTCTGCCCTCTTGCCGGATTGCAAGAGATCCAGGCCCAGTCTTTGGACAAGCCTTTCCGGAAGGCTCGCCTCAATCTGCTGAAGTGGGCGATCTGGGTGCCGTGGATCATCTCGATCATAGCCGGATTCGTGGTCGCAGGCGGCATCCACAGCATCGACTTCTTCTTCCACACGGACCACGGCATCTCCGTTTCCAACCTGTTTGGCCTGGGAATCTACTTCGGCATAGTCGCCCTCTTCTTCATTCCGAACGTCTTTCTGGGAAGACGCGCCATGTGCCACAGCATTTGCTGGATGGCTCCCTTCATGATCATCGGCGGCAAGACAGGAAACGCGCTCGGCTTGCCGCAGCTTCACGTGAAGGCCGAGCCTGATGCATGCGTAGGCTGCGGGAAATGCAACAAAGCCTGCCCCATGAGCCTGGATGTCGAATCCGAGGCGAAGACCGGACATGTCGGGAGTGCCGAGTGCATCCAATGCGCGGCATGCTGCGACGTCTGTCCGAAGAACGTTCTTTCGCTTGAGATCTCTAGGGAAACCCGATGAGAGGCCATTGAGCTTCAATCCCGCTCAACACGGGAAGGCTTCGCGGCCTTCTGGAAAGCCCATTGCGCCTCTTGAGTTATGCCGCGAGCCCAAGAGAACTTATCCCCGAACATTTCTGCTTTCAGTCGAGCAAAGAGGAGTGGGAAGTTTTGAAGTCACAAATTTCGACTTCAAAGCAGGCAGAGGGCAGCGGCGGACGCCGCAAACTCCCAAATATGTTCGCCGAACAGGGCGTGGCAATGCTCTCCACCGTGCTCAGAAGCGAGACAGCCGTGCGTGTGAGTGTCCAAATCATGGATGCCTTCGTCGAGATGCGCCACTTCATCGCCAGCAACGCCGCTCTGTTCGAGCAGATCCGCGCCGTTGAACTGTGCCAGCTGGAATACCAGAAGACGACCGACGAGCGCTTCGAGCGGGCGTTCGACTGCACGAACGCGCACGAGGCTCCCAAGCAGAAGGTGTTCTTCGACGGCCAGGTCTGGGACGCGTTCGAGCTTTTGGTGTCGCTCGCGCGGCGGGCGAAGCGCGAAATAGTGCTGATCGACGGCTACGTAGGTACGGACACGCTCAGCATCCTGGCGAAGAAGCAAGGCGGCGTGGATGCCGTCGTTTGGACTCATCCTCGCCCGCGCCTCGACCAGCACGATGAAATGAGCATGGGGTCTGCGGACAATCCCAAAATGCAAGAGCACGTCCGTACTTCGCAGCATTAAGCTCTGGATTTTACACACCGTCGCGCCGGAGTGATCGACGTCAAGTAGGAATCGGATACTATATTGTCAGCAAAGCACCCGCCCGCTCCATCGCCGCCAATGAGCTGGAATACAAGACCAAACTACGGATGGTGCAATATGAACGACGATACAGAAAAAAGGAATCGCATGGACAACGGATCTGATGACGGAGTCATTATTCCCGTCGCATCCAGCTCTCTGGCATTCAAGTCGGATTACGAGTCTTTCCTTGCCGATCTGAAGAACCGGATACAAACTGCCAGGGTGAGCATATCTCTTCAGGCAAACGCCTCGCTGATATGCCTCTACTGGCAAATTGGAAATTCAATCTTAACGCAGCAGAAAAAGCACGGTTGGGGCGCGAAGGTTATCGACAAGCTGTCCCATGATCTGAAGAAGTCGTTTCCGGATATGCAGGGATTCTCGCCTCGCAACTTAAAATACATGAGGAGGTTCGCCGAAATCTGGCCCGACCTTCAATTTGTGCAACAGGTTGTTGCACAAATTCCCTGGGGCACCAACATCGTCTTGATGCAACGGCTCGGCAGCCCCGAAGAGCGTCTTTGGTATGCACAGAAGACAATCGAAGAGGGCTGGAGCCGAAACATTCCCAACCTGATGATAGACAAGAACCTTATGGAAAGATCGGGGCAGGAACCCAACAACTTCAGCACCACGCTCCCACCCGCCGATTCCGACATGGCAGCGCAGGTATTCAAAGATCCGTATCTGTTCGACTTCCTTGGAACAGACCCCGTCCGACGCGAAAAGATACTTGAAGACAAGCTGACTGACCATATCCAGGAGTTCCTATTGGAACTCGGGCGAGGGTTCGCCTTCGTGGGCAGGCAGGTGCACCTCGAGTTCGAGGATGAGGATTACTACATTGACATGCTCTTCTATCACCTGAAGCTTCGATGCTACATTGTCATTGAGTTGAAGGCGTGCAAATTCGATCCCGGGTTTCTGGGTCAGCTAAGCATGTATCAGAACGTGGTCGATGCTATTTTGAAGGAACCCGAGGACAAACCAACCATCGGCATTCTGCTCGTTATGGGCAAGAACAACGTTGTGGTCGAATACTCGCTCGATAGCTACAAGAATCCCATCGGCGTTGCAGACTGGCAGCAAGAGCTTGAGTCTAGTCTTGTCGGCAATCTTGCTGATGGGCTTCCGACTATCGAAGAGATGGAAAACGAGCTTGAAAAACTCTCGGAAACGGAGTGATCAATTGCCCATGTACCAGCCCCCGCCTGATTGGTCTCTTCAACAATCTGTTTGATTTCGTTTTTTGCTGTCAGTCATTGCGATGAAGACGCCACGAATGGTTCTTCTGGGTCTTGCACCATCATCTGTGCCTTAGAATGTGAGGGCTTGAGACTATGAACTGCTACGGGGAGAAGGCATGGGAAAAGAACTGGCGGACATGACGCTGGAAGAGCTGTGGGAGCTCTTTCCCATATTCCTCGTGGAACATGACGACACGTGGCGCCAGCAGTACGAAGAGATCGAAGGCCTCTTGGTCGAGCTGCTGTCCGACTGCGCGGTCGAGAGGATCAGCCACATAGGCAGCACTGCCGTAGTCAACATATGGGCCAAGGACATAGTCGACGTCATGGTCGAGCTCCCCAGCCAGTCAGATCTGGAAAAGGCGGCGGAGAAGCTCGAGCGCTCCGGCTTCATCATGATGTCGAACGAGGGGAAACGGATCTCCCTCAACCTCGGCTACACGAAGGACGGGTTTGCCGAGAAGGTCTACCACGTCCACCTGCGCCGCTTCGGGGACAACGACGAACTGTACTTCCGCGACTACCTCAACGCGCACCCCCAGACCGCCCAGGAGTACGAAGCCCTGAAACTGCGCCTATGGAAGCGGTTCGAGCGCGACAGAGACGCGTATACCGAGGCAAAGACCGAATTCATAAAAGCCGTAACCGCGAAGGCCCGTCAGGAGTACGCGGGAAGGTACTGAGGGCAGCGTTCCACCAGCCAAGGTTCAGACACCCATAAGGGCGAGAAGACAGAGCGCCGCCATCGCACACGCCAGCAGTCGCAAGAGTTCTACCATGGAGAAGATGCCGAGAATGGCGTTTCTCCACGAAATCCTACGCTGCCGTCATTTGTCCAGCCGCTCGTCCGCCGAATCCCATGTCAAAGCGTGCATCCTGTAGCCGTCTAACATGAAAAGCCCCGCGCCGTCTAACGTTTCGGCTAGACGGTGCGGGGGCGTCACAAACGGGCTTGCCCTTGCGAGGTCCTACATCAGCTTCATGCCCGCATCCCAGGCGCCGCCGACCTCCTCGCCGACCACGCGGTAGATGCGGCGGGTGGAGTCGTAGACGATCGGGCGCATCTTGCCGAAGTCCACGCGGCCCTCCTCATCGAGCACCGACTCGTCAACGCGCGTGTTCGCCACGCGTCCCACGACGCGGGCGCCGCGCTCGTCGCCCTGGACGTCCGTGACCTCGCACTCCATGGTGAGCGGGAACTCCTCGATGACGGGCGCGTCCACGAACTCGGAGCGCACAAACGTCATGCCGGATGCGGCCGCCTTGTCTGTCTCCTTGCCGGTGGCGATGCCGAAGTAGTCGGCCTCGACCACATGCGCCGCGTCGGCCGGCGACACGGTGAAGGCGCCCCGCTTGATGATGTTCGCCGTGGTCTTGTGGTCGCCGATGTTGAAGCAGACCTCGTGGCGGCTGCACTCGCCGGCCCACGCCGCGTTCATGGCGTTGGGCACCCCGTTCTCGTCGTAGCTTGCGATGATGAACACCGACTGCGGGAACAGCTCGCCCGCGCTCCCCAGATTCTTGAATGCCATAGGTTGATCCTTTCCTGCCTATTAATTGTTTCCTGTTTCTTCGGGATGCAGTATGATTAAGCGGCGAATAATTGACCAGTACTGTTTTCAAAGATAGGTACTATCTTAGGAGATAGCCATGGGGCTGAACGAGACGAAGATCGAAGACGCGCGGTTCGAGGGCACGGGCTACAGCTACACGATGTCGCTCATCCAAGGCAAGCACAAGATGGCGATCCTCTACTGCCTGATGGAGTTCCAGCCCGTGCGCTTCAACGAGATGCGCCGCTACCTGGGCAAGGTCACCGACAAGACGCTGTCGGCCAACCTGAAGGAGCTTGAGGCTGACGGGTTAGTGGTCCGAAAGGAGTACCCGCAGGTGCCGCCGAAGGTGGAGTATTCGCTCACGCCGCTCGGCGAGTCGCTCATGGTGGTGCTCGACCAGCTGTGCACCTGGGGCGTGGAGCACATGGACGAGGGAAACGCTGATTAATTCCATATGCAATCAGACTTCAAACAGCAAATAATTCAAGCAGACACACTTTTGAGCCATGACCCCGAATAGACCCCTTAAACGAAAAAGCCGGGGATAAGCCCCCGGTGCTTGATAGCCGCTTATTCAGCCGTCATGTTCGAGCAGATCCGCGCCGTGGAACTGCGCCAGCTGGAATACCAGAAAACCACCGACGGCGCTTCGAGCAGATGTTCGACTACATGGACGCGCACGAGGCTCCTAAACAGAAGGGCCTCTACTGGCAAATTGGAAATTCAATCTTAACGCAGCAGAAAAAGCACGGCTGGGGCGCGAAGGTTATCGACAAGCTGTCCCATGATCTGAAGAAGTCGTTTCCGGATATGCAGGGATTCTCGCCTCGCAACTTAAAATACATGAGGAGGTTCGCCGAAATCTGGCCCGACCTTCAATTTGTGCAACAGGTTGTTGCACAAATTCCCTGGGGCGCCAACATCGTCTTGATGCAACGGCTCGGCAGCCAGAAAGAGCGTCGTAAGCACCACCGTCTCGCCCCATCTAACCCAGCAGTGCGAGATGTCCCTGCACCCCTCTCCGGGTGGCTCCTGCTAGAATCGAACATCATCGAGACACCGCCGACCACGGATAAAACCATTGTCTCTCTGAACAGGCGAGAAGAACGGGGGCACCGGATCGTATCGACTCCATACAAGCTCGCCGTTTGGCAGTTCGCAAACATCGGCGAGGGGCGTATTGCCCCGATCAACGTACTCACGCTTGGTCTCATTGATTGAGAAACGGTACCTCACAATAGGGTCAGGCGCTGCCAGCTCCTCGCAACCTCCGCCGTAGCAGTTTTCATAAGGTTGCTTGCCGAATTCCTTCGCAAGCAGCCCATTGCGGCTATCGTGTTCTTCGTCGCCGAAAGACAGGTAGTCTCCGGCGAAGATCACTCGGCCTCCGCGCCAGGAGCCGGCTATCAGCGTGCATGCAGCCTCGGTAAGTTCGCATCTCTGCACGCTTGCAATCCCAAACATCCAGCCGCAGTCGTCGCATGCGCGCTGATCAAGGCATTGCCGTTTGTCCTGATTGATCCAGACGAAGTATTCGCCCATACGACCACACCACTAGTCCCAGTCGCCGGAGATAATGGATACATTTCTCTCGCCACACTTCGGGCAACCGCCAACCGACCTCGCCGTCGACTGCGTAGAGGTTTGACCTGGTTCCGTGCGGGCGTTCCCACGCTTGCGGCGTTAAGACTTATTTGCCGCCACCCCTGGTCGCTAGCCAAGCCGTGCACTACCAACTTCGGGTTGTCCGCAGCCCGGCCGCCCACGCTCCGGGTGTGCGCTCGTCCGGTCTGCTGCCGTCACGCGGTCGTCCGCGCCCGTCCGCGCCCGTCCAGTCCATCAGCCAGCGCGGGCGGCAAAGGCTTCGCTGCGGTTCTTGCTGCTAGTCGGCGATGCGCCACTCGGCGGCCGACGTACTCCCCTCGTTCGTGATCCGGCCCGCCTTGCGCAGCGACTGGAGCAGATAGCTCACGTGGTCGCCCTTCTGCTTGGCCGTGAGGTCAGCTGGCAGCGCATGGTCGAACTCGGCGATGATCTCCGCACGCGAGCACGGGCGTACTCGCAGCAGCTCCAGTATCAGCTCCTTGAGCACGCTGTTGTCTAGCCCCTTGACCCTCACGTAGTCGCCGTGTGCGCCGGTTGCCGCAGCCACCTCAGCCGATATAGTGAGCTTCGGGTAACGTCCTCTCACAAGCTTGCGCTCATGCAGCAGCCGCGATTGGTCCTTGGTGATAGGAAGCCCCTTCTGCACCAGGTCGAGCAGAAGGACGGTAACGAGGTCCAGGCTGGGGTCTTTGGCAAGCAGTCGGGAGTAGTCCTCGTTCAGCACGGTCCCGTAGAGCGTCACCGACACGCGAGCCGGCCTGGTGAGGTCGTAGGTGGGCATGGGCAGCAGGCGGCCGCGCTGGATGTCGAAGACGTTGCGGATACCGATGGCGTTGCGGTCCATCATCCCCGTCCTGCTCATGGCGCTCGATAACAGAGGATTGCGGTAATAGGGAGGCTTGTACCCACTCTCGAGTGCAGCCTCAATGGTCTCGGGGATGAACGCACCCTCGTTCTTGAACACAAGCCGGTCCTCGTATTCCAACACGTTGATCTTGCCAGACATCCGGAAGTCCTGGTGCGCTATAGCGTTGTGCAAAAGCTCGCGGATTACCTCAGGGCTATAGCGGTGCGCTTCAGTTGGAAACAGCGTGTCCTCGCGATCGAAGAATCGGTACTTCTCGTTCCTGATCTTGCCGAGCACGCAGTCAACCTTCGTGATGAAAGGCGGCTCGAAGTGCTCGTATGCGATAGTGGAGCCATCGCTCGCATAGAGCGTCCAGGTGATGCGCGGCTCGATGCCTCCCAGGAACACGCTCGCCTCCGACTTGCCCAGAAGAACGAGCGCAGCGTTCGTCACATGCCCGTGGATGATGAGTCCCATCTTGCTCAAGATGGATACCTCGTCCAGGCCGCGGACGGCTGGCTGACTTTCCTCGAACTTCTCCACGTACTTCTTGCAGGCGAACGACACCGCATCAGGGTCGAGGTCATCAAGGTTCGCCTCGAACGCAAGCTGCCGCGACCAGTCAGGGCGGCTCTGCCCGTAGATGGCCTCTAGCTTGAACTTGGGCATCTCGGCGAGAGACTCGTTCTCGCGCGACCAGGGAATGCCATGCCAGGTGGTCGGCGTTGCGAAGGTTCCCGCAGGAATCTGGAAGGCAACGATACGCTTGCCCTCCATCTCGAACTCGTATATCTCCTCGAAGGTCATGCCCTCGTTGGTGAACTTCGCAATCTCGCGCTTGAGGCGGCGCAACCCGACGCTAGGCATGCTCGCCTCCTTGCGGTAGGCGGTGCCGTTGATCTTTCGGTCGTTCGTGATGCCGAAGAGGAGCCACCCGCATTCCGTGCCGCGAAGGTTCGCCTCGTTGCTGAGCGCCGAGAAGTACTTCCCAATATCCTCGAAGTCGTAGTTCTGCTTCGCGGCCTTGTACTCGACGACCTCCGTTTCAACGTCTCCGATGAGACGCAGAACCAGGGAAGGCATCTCGCTCAGCTGTCGTATCATGGCGCTCCCAACTAATGCAATTCCATTTCCAAACTAATGTGATTCTACGCTCATTTACATTAGTTGGCGAAGTCCCCATCTCGGTTCTCGTCAAGAGCCCACAAGGCAAACTAATGGAGGAGAGAGCGCCTCCATTACCGGACAAGCGCATGACCTGCTCATATAGATAGATAGTGGATGGAAACTAATGTAATGGCGCATGGAAGTGCTCTGTTGCTCGGCCGTTTTACATTAGTTCGCACGCACCTCAGCAACCGCGCCTTTCTTGCCCAGTCCGCGCTCGCGCCTTGATAGCGCCTGGCGCAGCGAAACAGGAACGGCTCGACGAGGTGGTTCAAATAGGCGGCTATCGTCTCGTTGTCCGCCGCCATGCCCTTCACGGCCTTCAGGATGCGAGAGATCTTGTTGGCATTCGCAAGGGATCCGACCGACGAGCAGAGGCCCTCCGCAAGCTCGGAAAGCGCGAATGCCTGTCGCGCGGCATACGCATGCTTGCTCCCGCAACCCGCCTGAGCAACAAATACCGCTTGCAGCTTGCAGAAGAATATCAGCTTGCGTTGCGGCTCTTGAACCAGCTCAGGGCTGCGAGCGCAATTGCGGCGAGCGCCGTGGCGCAGATGCCCGTCCATCCGGCTTGCGCCCAGACGAACCCCGACAGAGCGCTTCCGATGGCGCCGCAGACGAAGTTGTTGAACACGAACATCGTGTTCAGGCGGCTGCTCTTGGCGGGGTCGAGGCTCATAACGCGCAGCTGGTTGAGCGTTCCTGTGCCTTGCACGCCAAGGGAGTAGACGGCGGCGGCAACGACGATGAGCGCGACGGACTGGCTGGCGAACAGCGCGATCATCATGCTCGCGAACGACAGCGCGATGAAGACGCCGACCGCCTGCACGCCGACGCCCTTGTCCTGCAGTTTGCCGACCCATATCGATCCGGCCGCTCCCGTGACGCCTGCGAGGCTCACGAGCCCGATCTGGAACGTGTTGAAGTTGAAGGGCTCGCCTCCGAGCAGGAACGTGACGGCGTTCCAGAAGAGGTTGAACACCACGCCGAAGACAAGGCCGTTGGTGACGAGCATCCACTTGAGAGGGCGGTACTTCGCCACGGCCCTGAACACGTCTGCAAGCAGCGTGCCGTAGCTTAGCCTCTCCTTAGGCGGCAGCTTGGGAAGACGTCTCCAGAGGACGACCATGAGCAGCAGGTTGAGGGCGGCGGCGATGCCGTATATCGCACGCCAGCCCAAGACGTCGGCAACCAGCCCGCTGAGGGAGCGAGCAACCAAGATGCCGAGCATAATGCCCGCCGTGACGATGCCCACCACCTGGCCTTGTTGCCGAGGGTCTGCCAAGTCACGCGCCATGGGGACGATGATCTGGCCCGCCACGGTCGTGACGCCCATGGCCGAGAGAGAAAAGGCCAGCAAGGCGAAGCTGGGGCTTAGTGCGCACGCAAGAAGCGAGAGCGCGACGAGAAGCATCACGACGCCAATGAGCTTTCGCCGGGGACAGATGTCGCCCAAGGGCACGATGAGCAGGATGCCAAGGGCATAGCCGATCTGGGTGGCCGTGACGAGCAGCCCGCTGTCGGCCACGGCCACATCAAGGTCGCCAGCAATCTGCACGAGCAACGGCTGCGCCCAATAGAGGTTTCCGATCGCCAGCCCCGACGCGACGGTGAGCAGCATCACCATCGGCATCGTCAGCCTGAACCTCGCGTTCTGCATTGGCTCCCTTTCTTAAACGAGGATTAAGGGCATGAAAGCCATACCACCGGCCGAACCGGCTGCGATCGGCATCCCATTGCCCGACAACAGGCAGAGGCGCTGCGCTGGACGAACCGGCAAAGGTCCATCCTTTGGGCCGGGAACGAATCCCCGGCAAGCCGATCGATTACTGGTACTTCACTTCGTAGGCGTCTCGCGCGTCGTTGAGGTTCCAGAAAGCCTCTGCGATGTTGTCGGGAGCGAAGCGGTCGCTGCTTCCGATGGTGCCGCAAACCATGACGGTTCCAACGTAGATGCCTTTGCCCGCAAGCTCTTGGTTCTTCTCAAGAGCGAGGTTGCGCAGCGCGGCCTTGTCCATCGAAAGGGCCACATAGCCCGGATACGGGGACTCGCCGAGGATGCCGCCCGTGAGGATGACGGCTCCGTGCTTCTCTGCGAACTCCGGGGTGTCGAACTTCTGGATGGTCTCGTAAGCCCCGACCACGTCGGTTGCGAAGTGGCGCATGACGTCCTTCGCGGTAAGCGGTTCCTCGTCCACCGACGTTATGCCGACGTTGTAGACGACCACGTCCGGCTCGCCCCCGTCTTGCTTGATCTTCTCAATCGCCGCATCCAAAGATTCGATGTCGCTGACGTCAGCGGCATAAACCGAGACGGGTATCTGAAGCCCGTCGAACTCCGTCTTGTACGCATCGAGGCTCTTCTGGTTCCTTGCAACGAGGGCCACCTCGTAACCTTCCTTGCCGAACCTGCGCGCGACCGCGTTGCCAAGGCCGGGGCCTGCGCCGATGACCACGATTCTCTTTGCCATCTTCGGATCCTTTCCATCATGCTTCTTGCCAAGTCGAAATGCGCACATCAAATCTAGCCTTTACAAAACGGGTCCGGAATGGTTCAATTGACTAGTCCGCTTTAATCTGTGGTTAATACTAGGAGATGGTGGGATAGGCTTGTTGGATGCACGCGTGCAGACGTTTCAAGCTGTTGTCGAAGCTGGGAGCTTCTCGGCCGCTTCGGACGGCCTTTTCATTTCTGCCGTATCGGTGAAGAAGCATGTGGACTCTCTTGAGGCAGAGACCGGCGTTCGGCTGCTTGACCGCACGAACCGAGGCGTCAGCCCCACTGATGCCGGGAAAGTGCTCTTCGAGGCGGCGAAGCGAATGGAGCAGCTGTCCGACGCGGCTCTTCACGAGATGCGTTCGCTTGCCGGGACGCATAAACCGATGATCCGGGTCGGCACATCGCTTTTGCGGCCGTGCTCCCGCCTGCTCGAGATCTGGTCGCGCATGGGCTCGGAGAGCGATTTCGGGATCGAAGTCGTGTCCTTCGATGACGGCTCGGAGCTCGACGAGGTCGTCGGACGGCTCGGCTCGCGGATAGACTGCTTTCTCGGCCCCTGCGACGCGCCGGCGTGGCACGAGGTGTGCAACGTGCTCAAGCTCGGCTTCTACGATTGCAAGATCGCCGTGCCGAGGCACCATCCGCTTGCCGGCAAGGCCTCTCTCAACTGGGACGATCTCGAGGGGCAGTCGCTCATGCTCGTCAAAGAGGGCTCATCGCCCGTGCTCGACTCCCTGCGCCGCGAGATAAAGGACCACCATCCAAAAGTCTCGATCGTGGACACGCCGAGCTTCTACAGCATCGAAACGTTCAACGAGTGCGAGCGCAGGTCCATCCTCATGGAAACGCTGGACGCCTGGGACAACGTGCATCCCGGCTTCGTGTCGCTGCCCATGGAGTGGGCGTACATCGTGCCCTTCGGCCTGCTGTACTCCAAGAATCCGACGCCTGAGATGAGTCGCTTCGCAGCGGAGCTCATGGGCTCGCATTAGGTCTTCGCGCAGTCGTGCAAGCCTATAACGGGCAAGGTTTGTACGCGCCGTCGCTGCATTTCGCCTTCCTCGTCGGCCGCGGCAAGAAGAAGCGCGACATCCAAACCTGCCGCCAGTTCAGGGCGACTGGAACAATCTGCCCCAATGATCAACCAGAATTTCAGGAGCGGACAACGCGGGGTTGGCGTGCTCCGCTTGAGCGTCGCATCAACCTGCAATCAGCTTGCAGCCAGGCTTTTCTGCCATGCCGCAGACCCGCCGGCAGGCGCTCGCAAAAGGCAAGAAATGGCGCGTTGCCATCTTGTTGCGCATAGCTGGCAGCTAATGCATTGCGAAGCCGAATGCGCTTCAATGGTTGCGAGGCACATGCCCGGAAGGAAGCCTCTCTTCCCCTGTTGTTGCAAGGAGACCCTCATGAACGACGCGCCATCGACCAACCCGCAGCCGGCCCCGCAAGACGCTGCGCCGCAGCAGACGACGAAAGCCGCAGAAGCGCCAACCCCGCCGATCCAGCCGCCGCAGGCAGCGCAGCCCGTCGCGCCGCCCACGCCTCCGGCACCGCCCGCAGCGTCCAAGCCGCCGTTTTCGGCGCTGGTCATCGCCGCGTTTCTGCTGGGTCTCATCGGCGCCGCCCTGTCGATGTTTCCCATAGCCAACATCGGCGGCGTCCTGCTCGGCGCACTCGGCTTCATCCTGGCCTTCTTCGGCTGCATCGCCACCGCGCGAAAAAAACGCCGAGGCCTGGTGCTGGCCGTCATCTCGCTCGTCCTCTGCGCAGGCGTCTGCCTGTTTTCGATCGGAACCGCTTTCGCGTACCACCAGTACTTCAGCGAGCAAGATGCGTCCCAAGCCGCCCCGTCGGCCAAAACGTCGTCGGATGCGGCCTCTGGTTCGAGCGATGCCGATGGTTCTGATACGAAATTAGATAGTAATTCAGTACCTGCAGATGACACTACAACAGGAACAGAAGCAGCCACAGAAGCCAAACCCACAGAGCCGACCGATGCCCCCGCTTCAACCAATGCAGAAGCCGAAACGGCCGAGCCGACCGCCGAAGCCGAAGATGCAGCGACGGCAAGTGGCGACATCGACCCAGAATTCAAGGCTTGCCTGGATGAATACGAAGCGTTCATGGACGAGTACTTCGCGTTCATGCAGAAGTACGCCGAAGCTGAAAGCACGGGCGATTACCTGTCGATGATGAACGACTACGCAAGCATTCTCAGCCAGTATTCCGAATGGGCCAAAACGATCAACGGCCTCGACCAAAACGCCATGACCGACGCCGAAGCGGCCTATTACCTGGAAGTGCAGGCCCGCGTCACGCAAAAAGCGGCGGAAGCCGCCGTCGAGCTCGAGCAGTAAAAGCGCGGCCGGCGGCCGGCGCCCTCCCCTTCCCCGCCCATTCGTGATCTTCCTGGGCGCATCGCCGACCCCTTGCCGCTTCCACTTGCTGACCTGCTACAATGCGAGGACGTTTTGCAAACATAAGGCGCAAAAAGGAGTCCGCAACCCATGGCAGAGTTCATCTACCAAATGTATCAGGCCCGCAAGGCCCACGGCGACAAAGTGATTCTCGACGACGTGTCGCTGTCGTTCTACCCCGGCGCGAAAATCGGCGTCGTGGGGCCCAACGGCATGGGCAAATCGACGCTGCTGAAGCTGATGGCCGGGCTGGAGGACGTGTCCAACGGCGAGGCGCGCCTGACGCCGGGCTACACCGTCGGCATCCTGCAGCAGGAGCCGCCGCTTGAGGAAGACAAGACGGTGCTCGAGAACATCCAGCTCGCCTTCGCCGACGTGTACGAGAAGATCGACCGGTTCAACCAGGTCAGCGCCGAGATGGGCGACCCGGACGCCGACTTCGACGCGCTCATGGACGAAATGGGCAAGCTGCAGGACGAGATCGACGCCGCCAACGGGTGGGACCTTGACAGCCAGCTGTCGCAGGCCATGGACGCGCTGCAGTGTCCCGACCCCGACATGCCGGTGAACGTGCTTTCCGGCGGCGAGCGCCGTCGCGTGGCGCTGTGCCGTCTGCTGCTTGAGGCCCCTGACCTGCTGCTTTTGGACGAGCCGACCAACCACCTGGACGCCGAGTCGGTGCTGTGGCTCGAGCAGTTCCTGTCGCGCTATCCCGGCGCGGTGCTGGCCGTCACGCACGACCGCTACTTCTTGGACCACGTGGCCGAATGGATCTGCGAAGTTGACAGAGGGCAACTTTTCCCATACAAGGGCAACTACTCCACGTACCTGGAGACGAAGGCCGCCCGCATCGAGGCGCAAGGCCAGCAGCAGGCGAAACTGGCGCGGCGCATGGCCCGCGAGCTGGAATGGGTGCGCTCGTCCCCCACGGCGCGGCAGGCGAAGTCGAAGGCGCGTCTGGCGAACTTCGAGCGCATGGCCGCCGAAGCCGCGGCCGCAAAGAAGCTCGACTTCTCCGACATCCGCATCCCGGCCGGCCCGCGCCTGGGCCACGAGGTGCTCGCCGTCGAGCATCTGACCAAGGCGTTCGGCGACCGCGTGCTCATCGACGACCTGTCGTTCAAGCTGCCCCAAGGCGGCATCGTCGGCGTGATCGGGCCGAACGGCGTGGGCAAATCGACGCTGTTCAAGATGATCATGGGCCAGGAAGAGCCCACGTCGGGCACGCTCGAGCTGGGCGAAACGGTGAAGCTGTCCTACGTCGACCAGGGGCGCGAGGGGCTCGACCCGGACAAGACGCTGTGGGAAGTGGTCAGCGGCGGCAACGACTACATGATCGTGGGCGAGACGGAAGTGCCGAGCCGCGCCTATGTGGCAAGCTTCGGCTTCAAGGGGTCTGACCAGCAGAAACCCGCCGGCGTGCTGTCGGGCGGAGAGCGCAACCGGCTGAACCTGGCGCTGACGCTCGCGCAGGGCGGCAACGTGCTGCTGCTCGACGAGCCCACCAACGACCTGGACGTGGAAACGCTGTCCAGTCTGGAAGAGGCGCTGCTCGACTTCCCCGGCTGCACGGTGGTGACCAGCCACGACCGCTTCTTCTTGGACCGCGTGGCCACGCACATCCTGGCATGGGAGGGCACCGACGAAAACCCGGGGCAGTGGGTGTGGTTCGAAGGCAACTTCGACGACTACCAGAAGAACCGCATCGAGCGCCTGGGGCCCGAGGCCGCCAAGCCGCACCGCGTCCACCGCAAGCTGACGCGCGACTAGCGGAGTTGCGGAGGACGGTGGAGCCGCAGGCGGCGAAACTGCAGATCGCCGTGGAGCCGCAGGTCGTAACGAGACCGCGGGGGGCATGACCGCAGGCCGCACCTTGGCCGGTCTTCCGAAAGCGGCATCATCGACCAACTTGCACGAGCCTGGCTTTGCGGCCAGGCTCGTGCATTTGCCCAGCGACAAGGCCTTGAAGCGCATCGCTTTCTCGCCAGCCGCCACTTTCATGTGAATAATTTGTGTAGTTGAGACTTTAGAGGCCCATTTTTGCCCCTTGCGCATCATTTTGGCAACTTTGACGCAAGAAAATACTTGCAATTCTGCATATATACATCAAAATGACGCCTTTTTTAGCTTTCAGAAGGGCGAAAACCGAGCCGTAGAGGCCTAAAAAGGCTGTTTTTCGCCCAAAATGATGCGCAGCCATCCGATTTCCTTACAGGAAATCTCCAGTACACATTTTCTTCATATTACGAAGTCGACTCACGGCTGATTCCGCGACACACCGCACAGGCAAAAGGGCCCAAAGCCGCCTGAAGCCGCCGAACTGTCCGCGATCCGTGCGAATGTGGCCACCAGTTGCCGCCCAGCCAAGCCAGGCACGGCCGATCCGCTGACACCTTTTGCTATTTCTTGCTAACTGGGACATTTTTGGTACAGCTTATCGCAGGGACGTCGGCTATTATGGCGCAATCGCAAACGCCGATGAAACACCGCACGCTAGGAGGAAGCCATGACCACGACCGCCGCAACCGCCGTTTTGCAGACCCGCGCAACCGCCGCTCCCGTTGCAAAAGCCTGCGCGACCGCCACACCCGCCGCCGCGCCGTCGAAGGCTCGTGCGCACGCCGACAACGCCCCGACGCCGTCTGCTTTGGGAGCAGAAATCCTCGGCACGCTGGAAAAACGCTGGAAGCACGACGCTCGCAGCCTGACGTTGCGTGTCATGGAAGCGACCATCCACCGGGCCAGCCAAAACATCGAAGACGTGCTGACGCTGTGGGACGAGGACCGCGTCCGCTGGGTCGAGAAGGCGCCATTTTTGCTGCGCATGACGAAGGGCGACATCGTGGTCTGTCCCATGGACGACATGCACGTGGCGGCTTCGTTCAAGCACCTCGACGACGCCCTGCCCTTCGGCGCCGCCGGCACCGCGGGGTCGCGCCTCACCTGGAAAAGCTTCGGCCCGTGCTCGTATGCCGTCGGGCGGCGCGTATCGTCGTTCGCGTTCGGAACCAGCGAGGCGGGGCTGCTCACCGTCATCGAAGCGAGATTCGAAGACGGCGGAAGGCTGGCACTTGGAGCCCAGGGGTGCGGCTATGCGCAGGCGCGGCGCCGGACGAATCCGCCCGTGCGCTCGTCGGTGCGGGCCACGCCGTGTTTGCCCTGGTCGCTGCACCTCCGCAGCGCCTAGGGAAACACTGATTAAAGCCGTCTTGTCCTGGATTCGCAGGACGGATGCCCGACGGTCGAAGGCCGAGCGCACGCACTGACGTGCGCAAACGAGGCCTGAGGCTGCCGGGCGCCGTCATGCGGATTCAGGGCTGGCGGAATTGATCAGTGTTTCCCTAAGCCGGCCTCCTGGGGCGGGGCCGGCCCGCGCCGCGCCCCTGCCCTGTCGGCAGCACTGCGAGCATCGGCAGCACTGCCGCCGGAACACTGCCCCGCCAGGAATGCCACCCTCGCCAAATGCCACTTAATTAGTAGCATTACCTACCGAAGTACAGCCTTAATGGAGCTCTGCCGCCCCGGGAACGCTGCCCACCGATGTCCTGCCATCCCTCAAACACCGCCTCGCCAGGGGCGCTGCCTACAAGAGCCTTGCCTCCTCGGCAATGTCACCCTGCCGAAACCCTGCCTCACCAGGAGTGCTGTCTGCCGGGATGCCGCCTTCCAACAAATCCAACTTCGCCAGGGATTCCGCCCGCCGGGACACTGCCTCCCTCAAATACTGCCTCGTCAGACGTGCTTCCTACCGAGGTCCTGCCATCCCTCGAATACCCCCCCCCGGGAGCGCGACCCGCCGAGGCGCTGCCTGCTGTTAATGCCACTTAATTAGTATCATTACCTACCGAAGCACAGCCCTGGCAGAACTCTGCTACCTCGGGATGCCGCCTTCCAACAAATCCGACTTCGCCAGGGGTGCTGCCTGCCGGAGCTCTGCCACCCCGGGAACGCTGCCCACCGAGGTCCCGCCATCCCTCAAATACTGCCCCCGGGAAGCGCGACCCGCCGGCAACCCTGCTTCCCCGGCAGCCCTGCCCCCTACTCCGACAGCTCGACCCCCGGAAGCGACGGGCGGTCGGCGGGCTTCTGCTCGTACACCGCGAGTATGTCGCGCAGGTGCTGCTGGTAGTCCTCGGCCAGCCACTGCGGGATCTCGATCGTCACCTTGTCGCCCAGCTGGGCCAGCCATCCGTAGAACACCGGGCTGCGCAGCACCGTCGCATGCACGCTCGCCCGGCCGTCGGGCAGCTTCGCGGTGACCACGTCCTTGCCGAAGCGGTCGACCACCACGTCCATCAGCGATTCGTCCACCGAAAACGTCACCGGCACCGCCTCGCCCGCGTACATCCCGAACGCCCGGTCCTCCAATTCGCGGACGTTGTAGGACGCCACGGCCTCGTTGCGCACGCGCGGCGCTTCCGACGCCTCCACGTCGATCATGCGGTCCACGCGGTAATGCACGAACGAGCCGTGCTTCTCGTTGTAGGCCACCAAATAGTAACGCCCTTCAGAAAACACTATCTGAACAGGCGTTTCTTCGTACCAGCGGCCATCGCGGCGCAGCACCTTCTGCTTGTTGCCGTCGTAGGAGAAATACCGGAACCGCACCTTTCGCTTCTGCGTCAACGCCTGCTGGATCACGTCGACGTTCGACAGCGCCGAGTCGTTTTGCGACTTCACGCGCCGATGCACGTGCACCGCCTTGTCGAGCCCCTTGCGGTCGTGCTTCGACGCGAACGTCTTGAGCGTCTTTGCCAAGTGGTCGCTCGTTTTCTTCGTCAAGAACTGCGAGCCTTGCACCGCGTCGATCATCAGCATGATCTCGCTCAGCGTGAACAGGCGGTTGGCGAGCGCGTACTCGTCGGGCAGGCGATGGAACACGCGCACGTCGAAACCGAACTCGCGCAGCGTGTGGATGTCCCGATATACGGACTTTCGCTCAGCGCTGATGCCGCGCTCGGACAAATATTCGAGAATGCGGTTCATCGTCACGCCGTGAACCTCGTCGGTTTCTTCGCCGAACAGCTTCATCAGATAGAGCAGTTTCAGCTTCTGGGGGTTTCCACTCATGGATAGCTCCCTTCAGGAGTTGCCTCGAAGGTTCAAAAGACAATACACGCGCCGCCTCGAGCGAAGGAGGGAAGGGGATTCGCTTGAGGCGGCGCCTACTGGAAATGCGGCACACAGTGCCGCCGTATGTGTGGTGAAAATAGTTTACGATAAGTCCACTAATCTTGCAGCACGGCCGAGATGGCCGCCATAAGATCATCGTAATTCTCGAAGGCCTGCACGTCGGGGTGCTCGCGCTTGATCTCGTCGGTGGAGCGGAAGAGGAAGCCTGCGGCGCTCGCCTCGATCATGCCCAGGTCGTTGTAGCTGTCACCTGCGGCAACGGTCTGGAAGCCGCACGAATGCAGCGCCTGCACGGTCGTCAGCTTCGTCTGGTCGCAGCGCATACGGAAGCCATCGATCATGCCGTCGTCGCCCACGACGAGCTCGTTGCAGAAGATGGTCGGCCAGCCGAGCTTGCGCATGAGCGGCTTGGCGAACTGGATGAACGTGTCGCTGATGATGATGACCTGTCCCATCTCGCGCAGCCCGTCTAGGAACTCGCGGGCGCCCGGAAACGGGTCGATCCGCGCGATGGTCTCCTGGATCTGCGCCAGGCCCAGGCCGTGTTCGCGCAGCACGTTCAGGCGAAACGTCATCAGCTTGTCGTAATCGGGCTCGTCGCGGGTCGTGCGGGTCAGCTCGGGAATGCCGGCCTCTTCGGCGAAGGCCACCCAGATTTCCGGAACGAGCACGCCTTCCAAATCGAGGCAGGTGATGATCATGATAAAGCTCCTTGTCTTGCCGCAGCGCAAGCGGCACGTCACAGCGAAAGCAGTCTTGCGCTGGTGTTTCTCACAGTTGCAGTAACGGTATCAGAATACTCCGAGCGGCTGGCGCACAGTTCGGTAAGCGCAAAGCTTAACGGCCCAGCAACAAACTCGGCCGTGACGGGCACAGGCTCGAGCGTCGGCTGCGGCGCGTCCGGCGCGTCGGTCTCGAGCAGCAGCTGGCCAAGCGGCAGCGACCCGGCGTAGGCCCGACCCCGGCGGCTGCCGAGGCTCCGCGGGCCAAACGAGAAGCAACATCCCAGGTCAGATGCGCGTTTTAGCTCGTCTGACGTGCCTGAGAACCAGTGGAAGACGCACGTGTTGCGGCTGCAGCAGCGCGTTTCCTCCAAGATGTCGAGCACGGCCGAGGCCGACTGCACCGCATGGATGGAGACGACCTTCCCGCCTTCGCGGGCGCAGACGCCGGCTATTTCGCGGAAGAGCCGCGTCTGCGCGTCCTCGGCCCCGAAGCAGCGGGGCGAGAAGTCGAGGCCGACCTCGCCGATGAAGCGGGTTTTCGCAGCGAGCGGGGCGAAGGCGTCGAAGAGGTCGCGCAGGCGCCCCTCGTCGTCGGCCGGCACCTCCCAGGGATGGACGCCCAGACCCACGCGCACGTTCGCGCACCCGTCAAGGGCTGCGCAGGCGCGTTCGTAGGCGGCGGGGTCCATCGTCATGGAGAAGCAGCCGATGCCGCGAAGGGCCAGCTCATCGGCGAGAACGCGCGGATCGGGGGCAAAGTCCAAATGGCAGTGCATGTCGAAGCGGTCAAGGGCGGAAGCAGGCTGTTGCATGGGAGAAGTCCTTTCCCTGGGGAAGCACTGATCCATTCCGCCGGCCCTGCGTTCGCAGGGCGGCTTTGATCAGCGTTTCCCTTGTGCGAAATCCCAGAGATTCTATCACATACTAAATAGATAGGGTTTCATCGCCCGCCAGCTTGTCGCCCGCCGTTTCGCCGCACGCCAGCTCGCGCAGCACTTCGCCGGCGATCATCTGGCCCATGATGGGCGGGATGAACGACGCCGTGCCCAAGTCGGACCGCTCGCGGCGCGTCGAGCCGGCCGTGACCTGGGTTTTCACGGGCTGTTCGCAGGAATACAGCACCTTGAGCGCCTTGATGCCCCGTTTTCGTCCCTCCTTGCGCATGATGCGCGACAGCGGGTCGTTCACGGTTTCGTACACGTCGGCGATGCGGAAGCATTCGGGATGCAGCTTGTTGGCGCCGCCCATCGAGCTGATGTAGCGCAGGCCGCGCTTCTCGGCCGCGGCCGCCAGGGCGAGCTTTGCGGAAACGGAGTCGATGGCGTCCACCACGTAGTCGGCGTCGAGGCAGAACTCGTCCAGGAAGGCTTCGGCGTCGTCGGCCCACAGAAACCGGTCGAGGGCAACCACGTGCGCCTGCGGGTTGATGTCGGCGACGAGCGCCTTGGCGACCTCGCACTTCTTGCGCCCGACGGTGCTGCAAAACGCGATGGCCTGACGGTTGATGTTCGTCGGCGACACCACGTCGTGGTCCACGAGCACGAACGACCCGACGCCGCCCCGCGCGAGCGCCTCGACGCAGTTCGACCCCACGCCGCCCAGGCCCATCACCACCACGCGCGACCGATCCAGCCGCTCGACCGCCTGCGTGCCCCACAAAACCTCGAGCTTCTCTTTCGGCGTGCCCGAAAAGCGGCGTCCCTCGGCGCCGCCGCAGCGCCGCCCCATCGCGTCGAGCTCGGCCATGCTAGGCCACCGACGCCGGCAGCGCCGCGCCCGGACCGGACGGTTTCGCCAGGTCAAGCAGCGTCACGCCGTTCACGTACTCGTCGATGATGCGGTCGAGCCCCGCCCAAAACGCGACGGTGGTGCACTTGTGCGACCGCGGGCACGCGTCTTCGCCCTCGAGCGCGGCGCAAGCCACGGGCGCGGTGGTGCCTTCCACGGCGCGAAGCACGTCGCCGGCCGTCACAGCGGCGGGATCGCGGGCCAGCATATAGCCGCCGCCCTTCCCTCGCACGCTTTTGAGCAGGCCCGATTGCACGAGCGGCCGCGCCAGCTGCTCCAGGTACTTCAGCGAGATGCCCTCCGCTTCCGACACCTCGCGCAGCGACGTCTTGTACTCTGCTTCCTGCGAGGCGACGCACACCATCAGGCGCAAAGCATAGCGGCCCTTCGTGGAAATGAGCATGGGTTCGTTCCTTTCACAACTCGGCAACAAGCGGCGAATGGCTTCTTCCCACTATACCTATTGCCCTCGCAAAATTCTAGCAGTTTTCTATGATTAACACTTGACACCCGGAAACGGGGGCCGTATCTTATTCCTACAAACTTTGTATGATTTAGCGGACGGCAGCGCACGACACTGTTGCGACAGACACAAAAACGAAACGGACGCGGCCGCCCCGCCCCCCAACGAAAGGCAGCTCCCATGACCTGTGAACCCAAGCTGATCGTGACCGATCTTTCCGCATCCGCCGAAGACGCGCCGATCCTGCGCCACGTCGACCTGACGGTCAACGCCGGCGAGGCCCACGTGCTGATGGGCCCCAACGGCGCGGGGAAATCAACGCTCGGCCACGTGGTAATGGGCGACCCCGCCTATGAAGTGACCAGCGGAAACATCGTCTTCGACGGCAAAGACATAACCGGGCTCTCCCCCGACAAGCGCTCCCGCGCCGGGCTGTTCTTGGGCTTTCAGGCGCCGGTCGAAATCCCCGGCGTCCCCGTGTCGAGCTACCTGCGGGCCATCTGCGAAGGGCGTGCGGGCACCGGCGACATGAAGGGCAAGCAGTTCCGCCGCCACGTGCAAAAGCTGGCCGAAACCCTCGACATGAACCCGGCCTTCCTCGACCGCGAGCTGGGCGTGGGCTTTTCCGGCGGCGAGAAGAAGAAGCTCGAGATGCTGCAGCTGCTGCTGTTGCAGCCGTCGCTGGCCATTCTGGACGAAACCGACTCGGGCCTGGACGTCGACGCGCTCGGCGTGGTGTCGCGCGGCATTGAGGCCTACCGCCGCCAGCCCGGCGCCACGCTCGTCATCATCACGCACAACACGCGCATCCTGGAGCACGTGGACATAGACGCGGCGCACGTGCTGTCCCGCGGCTCGATCGTGGCGCATGGCGACGCCGCCCTCATCGACGACATCGACGCGCACGGCTACGAGCAGTTCGCCGCGCTGCCGGTCGCGTGCTAAAGGAGGCGGCCGTGGCACAGCAAAGAACCCATGTGGACGATGTCGACCGCAGCCTGTACGACGTCGCGAACGCCGAGGATCCGACCGCACGTTTCGAAGCAGGACTTACTCCTGAAATAGTCACCGAGATTTCGCGCCGCAAGAACGAGCCCGAATGGATGCTCGACTTCCGCCTGAAGTCGCTCGACCTGTTCTCCCGCATGCCCGCGCCCGACTGGGGCCCGTCGCTTGCGGGGCTTGACCTGGACGACATCGTTGCGTACGTGAAGCCGGCCACCGACCAGCAAAGCGACTGGAACAGCCTGCCCGACGACGTGAAGAACACGTTCGACCGCCTGGGCATCCCGGAGGCCGAACGCGCGTATTTGGCCGGCGTCGGGGCGCAATACGACTCTGAGCTGGTGTATCACTCCATGCAGGACGCCGCCGCCAAAATGGGCATCGTGTATTCGGGCATCGAAGAGGCGCTGGGCGACCCGCAGTGGGAGCCGATCATCCGCGAAAAGTTCATGACGCTCATCCCGCCGCACGACCACAAGTTCGCCGCGCTGCACGGCGCGGTGTGGTCCGGCGGGTCGTTCGTGTACGTGCCGGCAGAAACGCGGCTGGACTACCCGCTGCAAAGCTACTTCCGCCTGAACGCAAAGGGCGCCGGACAGTTCGAGCACACGCTCATCATCGTGGAAGACGGCGCCGACCTGCACTTCATCGAAGGCTGCTCGGCCCCGAAGTACAACGTGGCCAACCTGCACGCCGGCGCGGTGGAGCTGTTCGTGGGCAAGGGCGCACACCTGCGCTACTCGACCATCGAGAACTGGTCGAAGAACATGTACAACCTCAACACCAAGCGGGCCCTCGTGGACGCCGACGGCGACGTGGAGTGGATCAGCGGGTCGTTCGGCAGCCACGTGGGATACCTCTACCCCATGTCCATCCTGAAGGGCGACCGCGCCGCCTGCTCGTTCACCGGCATCACGTTCGCCGGCGCGGGGCAAAACCTCGACACCGGCTGCAAAGTGGTGCTGGCAGCCCCCGACACGAGCGCGGCCGTCGAGACGAAGTCGATCTCGAAAGACGGCGGCGTCTCCACCTTCCGCTCGTCGGTCGTGGCGACCGAACGCGCCGAACGCGCGAAGGCGAGCGTGTCGTGCCAGTCGCTCATGCTGGACGACAAAAGCCGCTCCGACACCATCCCGGCCATGGACATCCGCTGCAACACCGTGAGCATCGGACACGAGGCCACCATAGGCCGCATTGCCGACGACACGGTGTTTTACCTGATGAGCCGCGGCATTTCCGAAGAAGAGGCCAAGGCGATGATCGTGAACGGGTTTGCCGAGCCGGTGTCCAAAGAACTGCCGCTGGAATACGCCGTTGAAATGAACAACCTGATCAAGCTTGAAATGGAAGGGGCGATCGGATAGATGGACACTGCCGTTTTGCACTCTGTGAACGCCATGCCGGCGCCGACGTGGCACCGCCTGGCCATGAACCACGCGACGATCGACGTGCCGGACGACCTCGCGCTCGAGCATCGGGCCGACGTCCGCTGCGACCCTGCCCTCTTCGGCGAAGCGGGCGCGTTCGACGCCGCCTTGCGCGGCCTGCAAGTGCACACGTTCGGCACGCCCGAGGCCGCCTGCAGCCTGGATGACGCAAAAGCCCTGGTCGAGCGCGAAACGTCGCCAGCCGGCCAGGACGGCTTCAACCCGCTGGACGCAACCGCGCTCTCGGCGTTTCAGACCCGCGCCGCAGCCGTGGAGGTCACGCGCTCGGTGGCCGGCGCGTTCGAGACCGGCATGGGACCCGAAGCGCTGGACTTCCTGCGCGAGGCAAGCGGCGCGGCCGTGGTGCTGGCAACGGCGCCGGGCGATGCGCCGGCGCAGGCGTCGGTGCGCACGTTCGCCCTGGAAGGAGCCTTGAACGCCTGTGCGATCGACGTGGCGGTGGCCGACGGCACCGAGCTCGACCTGGCGCTGACCCACGAGTCGGGCAAGGTTTCGCGCGGGATGATCGGCTCGTCGCTGCGGGCCTACGTGGGACGCGGCGCCACGCTGCGCCTGTCCGTCACCCAGGCGGCCGGCGAAGGCACGACCGTGCTCGACGACAGCGGCATCGTGTTGGACGAAGGCGCCCGCCTGGTCGTGCGGCACAGCGTGCTGGGCGGCGACGAGGCATACGGCGGCCTGGCCTGCGACCTGCGCGGCACCGGGTCGCAGGCGTCCGTCACCACCCGCTACATCGGGCAGAACTCCCAAAAGCGCGACTTCAACTTCGTCATGCGCCACCGCGGCGAGCACACCGCAAGCAGCCTGAACGTCGCCGGCGTGCTGGCCGGCAGCAGCGAAAAAACCCTGCGCGGCACGATCGACTTTGTGCGCGGCTGCAAGGGCGCCGAAGGCAGCGAGGTGGAAAACGTGCTGATGACCAGCGACGATGCGGTCAATCGGTCCGTGCCGGTCATCCTGTGCGGCGAGGACGACGTGGCCGGCAACCACGGCGCCACCATCGGCAGCATGAACCCCGAGCAGCTGTTCTACCTGGAAAGCCGCGGCCTGTCGTCGCAAGCCGCCGAAGCCATGGCGCTGCGGGCCACGGTGGAAAACGCCTACTTCGACGCGCCGGACTCTTTCGCCCGCGCCGCCGTGGTCGCTTTCGGCCGCGTCCACTTCCCCGACTTCGAAGAATCCGTCGCCTAACGCCCGGAGGCGGCCCGCACGCTTCCGCCTCCCCGCCTCCCCGCCCCGACCCAAAGGAGATCACGCCTTATGAGTGCGTCTGCGAAACCCATCCGCCGCCTCGACGCCGAAACCGCCGCCGACATTGCTCACAACCCCTTCAAAGCCGACTTTCCCCTGCTGGCTTCCAACCCCGACCTGGCCTTTCTCGACAGCGCCGCCACCGCGCAGCGCCCTGCGTGCGTGCTGGACGCGCAGCGCGGCTTCTACGAGGCAAAAAACGCCAACGCCCTGCGCGGCCTCTACCGGCTGTCCGTCGACGCGACCGAGGCCATCGAGGCCGCCCGCAGCCGAGTGGCCCGCTTCATCGGCGCCGCCCACGCCCGCGACATCGTCTTTTGCCGCAACACGAGCGAGGCGCTCAACCTCGTCGCCACATCGTTCGGCGGCCTGGTGCTCGAGCCCGGCGACGAGGTGTGCCTCACCGTCATGGAGCACCACAGCAACCTGGTGCCGTGGCAGCAGGCGTGCCGCCGCGCCGGCGCAACCCTCATCTATATGTATCCGGACGAAAACGGCGTCGTCACGCAGGCGGAAATGGACGCGAAGATCGGCCCGAAGACGAAGATCGTCGCGGCGACGCAGGTTTCGAACGTGCTCGGGATCGAAAACCCCGTGCGCGAGATGGGCGAGCGCGTGCATGCCCACGGCGGCTACCTGGTGGTCGACGGCGCACAGTCGGCGCCGCACCTGCCCATCGACGTGGAGGCCATCGGGTGCGACTTCTTCGCGTTCTCGGCCCACAAGGCCTTCGGCCCGTTCGGCATCGGCGTCTTGTGGGGCCGCGGCGAGCTGCTCGACGCGATGCCGCCCTTCCTGACCGGCGGAGAGATGATCGAATACGTCACCGAGCAGGACGCCACCTGGGCGCCTGTGCCCGAGAAGTTCGAAGCCGGCACGCAGGACGCAGCGGGCATCGTGGCGACCGCCGCAGCGCTCGACTACCTCGACGGCATCGGCCTTGACGTGGTGCACGCCCGCGAACAGGCGCTCGTCGCCTACCTGATGGCCCGCCTGGCCGAGCTGCCGTACGTGCGCGTGCTGGGGCACCCGGACCCGGCGCACCACCACGGCGCAGTCAGCTTCGTGGTCGACGGCATCCACCCCCACGACGTCGCCAGCCTGCTCGACCTGGAAAACGTCGCCATCCGAGCCGGCAACCACTGCGCCCAGCCCCTCATAACCTGGCTCGGAGAAGAATCCACCTGCCGAGCCTCCGTAGCCCTCTACAACGACCAATCAGACATAGACCGCCTGATAAAAGCCCTAAACAACGTTTGGACCACCTTCAACCCAAAAAAGCTAGAAAGTTCGCCAAAGCGAACTTTCTAGCCCCCAAGGCCGCCAGCAAGCAAACCCCCACCAGGGCATGCGAGAGAGCCACCCCCCCCCGGTCGTGTTTGTGCCTACCCGAAAACCCTGCAGCAGGCGGCTGTGCCAAATCAGTGAAGGCAAAGCTCGACGGCCGATGGGTTTTGAAATCGTCGGGGGAGGGTCCACGCGCAGTTCCGCAGCGAACGGAAATGTCCAGTGGACATTTCCGCCGAGCGAGGACTGTTTGAGCATGGACCCTCCCCCGGCTATTTCAAAACCCACCCCACATTCCAACAACCCCACAACCAGCAACAAAAAGGAACAACCATGCCCAACATCTACACAGCAGCATTGATGCAGCACAACGCCCACCCCGACTACAAATACGACCTCCCCAACCCCACCGCAAAGCACGACGGCGTCAACCCCAGCTGCGGCGACGAGATCACGCTGGCGCTGCGCGTGGAAAACGGCGTCATCGAAGAGGCCGCCTTCACCGGCCGCGGCTGCGCCGTCAGCCAAGCGTCGGCCGACATGATGGCCGACCTCATCACCGGCGAATCGGTCGAAGAGGCCCGGCGCTTGTGCGGCCTGTTTCTCGGCATGACGAAAGGCGACGCACTGACCAGCGAAGACAGGGAAGACCTCGACGAAGCGGCCCAACTCGAGTCCATCGCCCGCATGCCCGCCCGCGTCAAATGCGCCCAGCTTGCCTGGCGCACCCTGGAAACCATGCTGAACGAAGGCTAGAATGTCGCCTCTTCGGAGGCTTGCCGAGGAATAGAATCCTTCACCAGGTCGTTTGTTTCTTCGTCGGAAAGATCGTAGCGATAAAGCGTCTTGAAGTTAGACTCCGTGGGATCTTCAATAGAGTCGCTGAACTTGTCCGGACGTAGATTCTGTTTCGCAGTCACAAGACGCAAGCCGCAGAGGCAGTTTTCTTTATCACTGAAAATCATTTTGGAAGAACTGCGAAAAGGCGTTGAGAGCATGCGAGGCGATGATCTGGTGTTTCATTGAATGACTCGAGCGGCGCTTCGGGAGTTTTCTTTATCATCTCTTTATCAAAACCCACATTTGCCGAGTGGTCTGCTTCGTTGTCCGAATTGCGAAAAACCTGCTGGCCGCCAGCGAAGCGCTGATTTATTCGCTCATTTTCCTCAACTGAGCGAAGGCGTCGCCGCATATCTGGCGTGCGGCGACGCCTATGGCAATTGCTCGACCGCGTCAGAGACGAGCGCGACCCCGAGGCGCACCAGGCAAGGAAGGGAAAGAGCCGGCGCCTCGACTGCAAGGTGCACGCAGGCGGCCCCTTTTCGCCGCCTGTTTTTCAACGTCGGACTGTGAGACAATTGCTACCGGGCGATCCGCCGCGCTTGGGAATGCGCTTGCGAAAGAAGGGTGCAATGCTTGTTTTGGTGACCGGAGACAGACAGGTTGGAAAGACGCGTTGGCTCGAGCGGCTTGTCGAAGCGTGCTCGCGACGCGGCATCGCCTGCAAAGGCGTGATGACTCCCGGCGTCTGGCAGGCCGACGGGCAGGGCGCCCTTGAGAAGGTGGCGATCGACGCGCTGCTTCTCCCTGAGCGCGAGAAAATCCCGTTCGCGGTGAAGCGGGGGCTGCCTTCCGACGTCGACGCCTCCACCGAGCAGGCCGATTCGGTGAAGCTCGGATGGCGGATCTACGACGAGGCGATTGCGCACGTCAACCGGCACTTCGACGACATCGCCTCGCAGGGCCTGGGCGAGCGCGACCTTCTGGTCATTGACGAGATCGGAACGCTCGAGCTGGTGTTTGGGAAAGGGTTCACGAGCGCCCTTGCATTGTTGGATGTGCCGGCCTGCAAGGCAGAGGCCGACCAGGCGCACGCATGGCGCACGCCCCCTGCAGCGGCGCATGCGGCGGTGGTCGTGCGCCCGGAACTTGTCGAAGACGCAAAGAGGCGGCTCGCTCCGGTGTGGGGCGAACCGCGCATCGCAGACATCGCCTCTTCGGAAGATCGCCAAGGAATAGAGTCCTTGATCAGGTCGTTTGCCTCCTCATCCGAAAGAACGCAACGATAGAGCGCCTTGAAGCAAGATTTCGCGACATCTTCGATAGAATCGCCCGCCTTTGCTTGACGCACCCTCCCATCGACAAGGCGCCCAGCCAAAGCGCCCCCGCATATCCGGCTTCTGCCAGCACGAATTTATTACAAATCCGTGCTATCATGGACACAATGGCCACGAATGATAGGAGTCTGCCATGGATGTCCCATCGTGCTTCGCTTCTGCCCACCCCAACCGGCGTATGACGAGGGCTTTTGCGCTCCTTGCAGGCATCTTCGCCCTTGTCTGTTCGCTCATGTGCGCAACCCCCGCCTTCGCCGGCCCATCGTATGAGGAAGTCGGCACCGTCAATGCGGGCAGCTACCTGCCGAACGTGGCCGACCGATCGGACGAATCGGGCGCAAACCTCTTCGGCTTCGACACGTCCAAAAGCAACACCGAAGACTACGGCACCATGGATCCGTCGACCGGCTGGATGGGCGTCGTCCCCAAAGAACTGCTGTCGATCACGAACCCGGCCAGCAACTGGTCGGAATATGTCGACGTCACGCTTGACGACATCGTCAGCTCGACGGGCGCGTCGAACGGATACCACCATTACAACAACAACGTGTACACCGGCGCGTCCGACACGGGCGCCATCGCCCCCATCGACCTGACCCACAGCGGTCGCGACGATGCCATCATGCTCTGCAACAATGAGGACTTCTACGACGAATGGAGCCTTCGCCTCGCCTCGGTCCGCGCCAACTACTCAAGCGACGACCCCGGCGATACGCTTCATGACAACAGCGGCGCCATCTTCGGGATTCCCGTAGGAAACGGCTACCTCGCCGGCGCCTCCCCGCACAACACCCAAGACGACGCGCCGACGATGCAGGACCCGAACCGCTACCACCTGGCAACCGGCGACATCGACGGCAACGGCAGCGATGACGCTGCCGTATTCATCTACGGCGAGAATAATCCTGAGCTGCACCTTTTCTTCATGTTCCGCTCTGAGAGCAGCCTGGTCTTTTCCGGCAAAGACTGGCATAGGTACGAACTTGAAAGCAGCGGATACCTTGACGGCTGCCGCTACCTCTTCGTGTACCATAAGAAGATAGACCTGCCGCGCTACCAAGACACGAAGTACTACGGCCTGCTGCCGGCCTCGCTTGCGGTCGACGACCTGTCGGGCGACGGCAACGACGACGTGATCGTCGCCTATCAGGAAGGCAGCCCCAACGGCGGCGCATACGTCACCAACATCGGCGTCTACCAGGCGAACGGCGGCACCTTGACAAACGGCTTTGTCGAGCCTGCGGTCATCGGAGATTCGAAGCCGTGGCTCGTGCCTGATCGCGCCACCACGCAGATGACGTCGGCGGCCGTGGGCGACCCGGACAACGACGGCCACAACGAACTGGTCATCGGCGGCTATGGCGGCTATTCCGCCACCGACGGCGAGCTGTACCTGAGCTACCTCGAATGGGTCTACGACGGCGAAGCCGACGCCACGGGGCACCTTGACCGCGGCAACATCCACGGCTTCACCTGGATGACGGACGACAACGGCCTGCACCGCACCACCGGGTCCGAGCTGCCCGGCCACAGGGCCAACGTCGACACGTCGCTGTACCACGAAGACCCGGACAGCCGCTACTGCAAAGCCGACGGGGCGTACTACACGCTGTCGCGCTACACGAACTCTTCGAACTGGACCGTGCCCCTGGCGTGCGCATCGCTGACGGGCCATCAGAACAACGCCACGTGCGACCAGGTGTTCTTCGGCATGTTCTGGTACGACTACAACAAGGACACGAACTCGTTCACGCCGCACCGCAACACGTTCAACAACCACTTCAACGGCCACGACGGCAACAACGTCTTGCTGCTCATGACCGAAGCCACCACGACCGAAGACATGCTGCCGGTGGGCGACGGGCAAGCGACGGTCGAAACCATGACGAACTACGCCGGCACCGAAGTGCTGTACTGCACCTCGATGTTCGACGAAGACGAAGGCCACGGCGACGACATCCGCTATGACCACTACATCTTCCGAGACTCGGGATCGTCCACGGGATGGACCTACTGGAGCGACCGCGACGACATCGAATGGGGCGACAAGTCCGCCCGCTGGGCCACCTGCCTGGGCAACTTCGACTTCTCGGGCACAGAAGACCAAGACGCCCTGTTCATGAAGCTAGTGGGCCATGAGTTCATCTACACCGAGCCCGCGGTGGAATCGGTGCTGTTCGCCCCGCCCGCCTTCAAGGACATCCAGGTGGCCGAAGGCAGCGCGTACGACTCCGGCTCCACGGCGCTGACCGACATCGACGGCGACACCGTCGACGGGTCGGCCTCGGTCAGCATCGGGTTCGACTTCCAAATCCTGGCCGGCTTCAAGGTCGGCAAAACCGAGACGTCGCTGGGCGTCACGCCGGGCTTTTCCGTCGCGCCCAGCTACAAAGGCTCCGTCACGCACGAGGTATGGAAGACCGTCAGCACCTCGAAAGGCCAGGACTCGGCCGTGGTCACCTGCACGCCGCTGGACTTGTACTATTACGAGATATGGCGTCCCGGCGCATCCGAAGAAAACGAATACGCCGTCATGAAGGCGCCGGGCACCCCGCAGGTGGAAGTGCTCTCGCTCGAAGAATACGACAAGTGCGCCGCCCGATACAACGAGATGGCCGAAGCGTACAACAAAGCGTTCGAGGCCAAGATGATCGAAGTGCGAAACGAATACGGTCTCGGCGAGGTAGATTTCTCCAGCGAAGCTCTTGCCTACATGCCTCGCGCCGAGACGTTCGCGCTCCACACGAAGGGACGCCCCGACACCTACAAGCAGCCCGACCGCCTCGACACGTCGCAATTCGACATCCGCGAAGACGAAACGCTGGGGCTTGACCACGGGCAGGCCTTCGGCGCCACGGCACGCTCGCTCACCTGCACATGGAAGCACAGCGACGGCGGCGGCGTCTCGTGGAACGTCAAGCAAGGGCTGAAGTTCCACTCCGGCACGCGCTTCAGCGACTTCGACCTGATGATGACCCTCAACGAATCCGGCAGCGTCGGAAAGACGTTCTACTACGGCAACCAGTACAAGGGCGAATTCAAGAGCGTGACCACCGACTGGAACGACTACGACTTCGAAATGGGCATGTACGCCGGCCGCTACGAAGACTCCAACAACCCCGACAGGCTGGCATCCGAATGCTCCTTCGCCGGCGGGACGGACCCCGCGACGTTCAACCTGGTCGGCTACAGCGCCAAGCGCGTCCAATACGGCCCCGCCGTGGCCCACGGGCTTGCCGCCACGTCCGTGACCTCGCACGAAGCCACCTTTGAAGCGCAGCTGCCGTGGGGCGCCCACAACGCGCCGGGCGCCTACCTGCTGCAGCGCAAAAACGCCAACACCGGCGCGTGGGACACGGTGCACACGTTCGAGAAGCGCAACGTCACCGACGAGAACGCCGAGGACGAGCTGTGGACCGAAACGTACACCGACACCGGTCTGGCGCCGAGCACCGCGTACGCCTACCGCATCGTCGACGACGAACAGCTGCACGCCGCAAGCGCCAGCATCACCACGAAGGCCACGCAGCTGTTCCGGGTGGACTACCCCGCCAACGGCGATTGGGGCCACATGACGGCGCGGGCCGTGGCGCCGGTCACCGGCTCGATCAGCTACTTCGTGAGCGGCGGCAACGTGCCCGAGAACTCCGACCTCACGTTCAAGCTGCACCTTGCCGACAGCTACGCCGTCACCGGGTGGAACGTGACCGAAACCGCCGGCGGCACGACGAAATCGCTGCTGTCCGACCCGCGCGTGACCGTCAGCGGCGATATGTTGACGCTGCAGATCAACGATATTGCCGGCGCCATCGACGTCAGCCCGATCATCCTGTCGCCTGAAAACGAGCCCGTCGTGCTTGGGTCTTGGCAGAAGTCGAACAACCGCTGGTGGTTCAGGCACTACAACGGCAGCTACCCGAAGGCCACGTGGCTGCGCGTGCCGAGCGCGTGGTACCACTTCGACGCGGACGGCTGGATGCAGACCGGCTGGCTGCGCGACGGCAAAACCTGGTACTACCTGGACAAGAGCGGCGCCATGACCACCGATTGGAAGAAGGTCGACGGCTCGTGGTACCACTTCGACGACAACGGCGCCATGACCACCGGCTGGCTGCGCGACAACGGCCGCTGGTATTACCTGAACCGCGCCGGCGAAGGCGCCGAGGGAGCAGCGGCCATCGGCTGGAAGAAGGTCGGCGGGAAGTGGTACTACTTCCAAAACGCCCGCGAAGGGGTTGAAGGCTCCATGCTGCCGGGCGGCTGGCACAAGATCGACGGCACGTGGTACCTGATGAACGGCCGCCACGACGGCACGTACGGCGCCATGATGACCGGCTGGAAGAAGCTGGGCGAGACCTGGTATTATCTGGACGAGTCCGGCGCCATGCAGACCGGCTGGCAGAAGATCGGCGGCACGTGGTACTACCTGAACGACAACGGCGCCATGCAGACCGGCCCCAAGATGATCGACGGCAAGGTGCATTGGTTCGCAAAGAGCGGCGCGTGGCTGAAGTAGCCCGCCGCCTGTGACATCCGCAGGCAAACCGGCCCGAAAGCGGCCCCGAAGGCAGCAAGCGCCACGCCTTCGGGGCCGCTTCGTTATGCGCGGCGTCCGCGAGAGCCGCCCGCCTTGGACTTGGACTTGGTTTTGGCGGCGGGGCGAGCCTTCGCGGCAGGGCGGCCCTTCGCGGCACCTCCGCCTTTCTCAGCAGGGCGGCCTTTCTTGGCAGCCTTGCCCTTCCCTGCCGCGGCGCCCTGGCCTTTCTTGGCAGCCTGGCCCTTCTCGGCCGCCCCGCCCTTCTCGGCGCCGCGGCCCTTCCTCTCCGCGCGTTCGGGCCTTGCCAGGCACTTCGGGCCAAACCCTATCAGGTCGCGCCGCCCAGCCCGACGCAGCGCCTCGCGCACCAGATCGGCGTTCTTCGGGTCGCGGTACTGGATGAGCGCCCGCTGCAGCGCCTTTTCGTGCGGCGACTTCGCCACGTACACGCGCTCCATCGTGCGCGGGTCCAGCCCCGTGCAGTACATCACCGTGGCCAGGCTGCCGGGCGTCGGGTAGAAATCCTGCACCTGTTCGGGGTTGAACCCCAAATCACGACAGTATTCCGCCAGCTCCACCGCCTCGGCAAGCCCGCTGCCCGGGTGCGACGACATCAAGTACGGCACCACGTACTGCTCTTTGCCGGCCGCGTCGGTGGCCTGCTGGAACCGCTCGACGAAGCGGTCGTAGACCTGCCGCGGCGGCTTGCCCATCACGCGCAGCACCGCGTCGGACACATGCTCCGGCGCCACGCGCAGCTGCCCGCTCACGTGGTGCTCGGCCAGCTCGCGCAAAAACTCGTCGCCGTGCTCGCGGTCGGCCAGCACGTAGTCGAACCGGATGCCGGACCGCACGAACACCTTCTTCACCTGGGGAATCTCGCGCAACTGCCGCAGCAGCGCCAGGTAGTCGGCATGGTCGGCCTGAAGACGCGGACACGGCTCGGGCGCCAGGCACCGCTTGTTCGCGCACGCCCCGTGCCGCAACTGCTTCGCGCAGGCCGGCGCCCGGAAGTTCGCCGTCGGCCCGCCCACGTCGTGGATGTAACCCTTGAAGCCCGGCCGCCCGACCATGCTTCGCGCCTCGGACAGCAGCGACTCGTGGCTGCGCGTCTGCACGATGCGCCCCTGGTGGAACGTCAACGCGCAGAAGGCGCATTCCCCGAAACAGCCGCGATTGCTCGTCAGCGAGAACTGCACCTCGGCAAGCGCCGGCACGCCGCCCGCCGCGTCGTAGGACGGATGCGCCCGCCCGGCGTACGGCAGCGCGTACACGGCGTCCATCTCTTCTTGCGAAAGCGGCTCCGCCGGCGGGTTCTGCACGACGAATTCGTGGTCGGAATATGGCTCGACCAGGCGTTTTCCCGTGAACGGGTCCGCATTGGCATACTGCACGGCAAACGAGCGAGCATAGTCTTTCGGGCGCGTGCGCACGTCGTCCCAGCCAGGCAGCAGCTCGAAGTCGTACACGTGGTCAAGCGACTTCGCGCGATAGACGGTGCCGTCGACAAACGTCACGTCCTCGATGGCAAGGCCTGCGTCCAGCGCCTCGGCAATCTGCACGATCGAGTGCTCCCCCATGCCGTACGACACCAGGTCGGCGCCGGAATCGAGCAGAATCGAGCGCTTCATCTTGTCCGACCAGTAATCATAGTGCGCCAGCCGCCGCAAGCTCGCCTCGATGCCGCCCAGAATGACCGGCGTCTTCTTGTACGTTTTCCGTATCAAGTTCCCATACACGACGCACGCGTGGTTCGGCCGCAGCCCCGCCGCGCCGCCCGGCGAATACGCGTCCGCACGCCGGCGCTTCTTCGCCACGGTGTAGTGGTTCACCATCGAATCCATGTTGCCGGCCGACACCAAAAACCCCAGCCGCGGCTCGCCGAAGACGCGCACGCTGGCCGGGTCGTTCCAGTCGGGCTGCGCAATGACGCCCACGCGGAAGCCCTTCGCCTCCAAAAGGCGCGTGATGATGGCCATGCCGAACGATGAGTGATCCACATAGGCATCGCCCGAAACGTAGGCGAAGTCGACCGAATCCCAGCCCCGCGCCGCCATCTCGTCGCGCGTCGTGGGAAGAAACCGCTCGTTGGACATGGCAAGCCTGCTTTCAGCCGCAAAGGAAACCCGAACAAGGAGAGCATACCGCACGCGCCGCGAACGGCCCGCCTTGCGCACAAAACACAAAACAGCGCGCCGACCCGAAGGTCGACGCGCTTTCAACGCGAGTGCTATGAAGCGATCTTCAAGCAGCAGTTACTTGAGGGTAACAGCAGCGCCGGCCTCTTCCAGCTTGGCCTTGAGCTCTTCGGCCTTCTCCTTGTTGACGCCCTCGGCGACAGCGGTCGGAGCAGACTCGACGGCCTCCTTGGCCTCCTTCAGGCCCAGACCGGTGATCTCGCGGACGACCTTGATGACGGCGATCTTGTTGTCGCCGAAGCCCTCGAGCATAACGTCGAAGTCGGTCTTTTCCTCGGCAGCAGCCTCGCCGCCAGCAGCCGGAGCAGCAGCAACGGCAACCGGAGCAGCAGCGGACACGCCAAAGGTCTCCTCGATGTCCTTCACCAGCTCAGAAGCCTCGAGCAGGGACATCTCCTTCAAAGCCTCGATGATCTCTTCACGAGTAACAGCCATGTTCAAATCCTTTCAAAGGGGCCGGACCGTTCCGGCCAAAATGTCGTTTGTCATGCGGCAGCCCTCGTCAGGCTGCCTGGAGACGCGCCCTTAGGCCGCTTCTCCCTTTTGGTCGGCCACGGCCTTGACCACCTGGGCCAAACCGCGCGGCACACCGTTGATGGTGGTGGCAAGACCACGGGCAACGCCGGAAATGGCGCCGGCAACCATGGCGATGAGTTCCTCGCGAGACGGCAGCGAAGCGATGGCTTCCACTTCCTCGGCGGTCACTGCTTTGCCTTCCATCAAGCCGCCCTTGATTTCCAAGTTCTGATTGTCCTTGGCGAAGTTCTTGAGCACCTTGGCGGATGCAGCCACGTCCTCGCCAGCGAACACGAACGCAGAAGGGCCGGACAGCAGATCGTCCAGAGTCGGCAACCCCATGTCGGCAAGCGCAATGCGCATAAGGGTGTTCTTGCACACCTTCATGGACGCGCCAGCTTCGCGAATGCCGCGACGAAGCGCCTGGATCTCCTTCACGGTCAGGCCGCGATAGTCGACGATCCACAGAGCGGTTTCGCCTTCGAGGGCAGCCTTGATCTGGGCCAAAGACTCTACGTTTTGTGCGTTGGGCATCGATACACCTCCTTTTTCTTACCCATCGGGTTCCGCCGCATACGGGTGGAGTCGCTTCGGGATAAGAAAACGACCCCCGCATCAAAGACGCAGGGGTCGACAAGCCCAAGACTTTTCGAACCACCTCGGCTGGCCGCTTGCGCGTTTACGCCCGAAGGCACCGGCTGTCTCTGGTAGCGGAACAATGTTCACAACAGCGCTGTTTACACAGCCTGTTCATTCTGCCACGTACCGCCTAAATTGCAAGCGCGACCATCGTTTTTTCACGAACGAGCTGACAGAGGGACGGGGTATTCGTCAGGCCGGCAGGCCGGCCTGACGAATACCCCGTCCCTCTGTCAGCTTTCAGCTCTGCGTCACCTCTGTCAGCTCTCCGTCGCTTCTTCTTCGTCTTCGTGCGGCGTCACGACGATGAGGATCTTGTCGATGCGGCGCTTGTCCATGTCAACCACGGTAAACTTTGCGTGGGCGTGCTTGCCGCCGACTTCGGTGGTGTCTCCCGTCACGGGGATGCGGTCGAACAGCGCCAGCAGCAGGCCGCCGGCGGTTTCGCATTCTTCCGCCTCTTCGGGAGTGAAGCCGATGATCTCGCACGCCTCGTCGATGGGCAGCGAGCCGTCGATGAGATAGCTGCCGTCTTCGAGCTGCGTGACCTCGTCCTCGTCGCCATGGGCGTACTCGTCGTCGATGCGGCCGACGATCTGCTCCATGATGTCCGACATCGTCACGATGCCCGCCGTGCCGCCGTGCTCGTCGATGACCACGGCGATCTTCGTGCACTGGCCTTGGAGCTCCTGCAGAAGCTTCGCGATCGAAAGCCCCTCGGGGACGGCCAGGATCGTGCGGATCTCCAGGTCGTCTATCGTCGCGTCGGCCGGCAGCGTGTAGAGGTCTTTCACGTGCACAAAACCAACGATGCGATCCTTGTTCTCGCGGCACACCGGATAGCGCGTGTAGTTGTACTGCTTGACGAGCTTGAGGTTTTCCTCGAGCGAATCGTCCAGGTCGATGCAGACGATGTCCATGCGCGGCGTCATGATGGCCTCGGCGTCCTTGTCGCCCAGCTCGAAGATGTTGTCCACGTATTCGTTCGCGTCGGCGTCGATAAGGCCGCTTTCAGTCGATTCGTCGATGAGCAGCTTGATCTCCTCGTCGGTGTAGACCTCGTGCTCGCTGGCCACGTCATGGCCGAGCAGCTTCATGACGCCGTTGGTGATGCCGTTGAACACCACCATGATGGGATAGGTGATCTTGTAGAACCACACGAGCGGCGTCGCGCTGAACAGGGCATATTGCTCGGTTGAGAAAATGGCCAGCGACTTGGGAATAAGCTCGCCCGCCACCACGTGCAGCGTCGTGACCAAGGTGAAGCCGACCGCAACGCCGATGGCATGCGTGGCCCCTTCGGGCAGGTTGAACGGCGCGAGCAGCGGAGAGATGAGCGCGGACACCGCCGGTTCGCCGACCCAGCCAAGAGCGAGCGAGGCCAGCGTGATGCCCAGCTGGCAGGCGGAAAGGTAGGCGTTCACGTTCTCGGCGACCATCTTCGCCGACTTCGCGCCGGCCTTGCCTTCCTCGACCGCAAGCTCAAGCTGAGATTTGCGCACGCGCACAAGAGAAAACTCTGCAATCACGAAAAAGGCGTTCATCAGAAGGAAGAACACGACCAACAACAAACCAAGCCAAACAGGCATGCAGCTCACCATACTCCAGCGTCAAAAGTGCACATTATGCCGGAAAACTCTACCGTCAAAGCGCTTGCGGAACAGTCATGCCGGCGCAATCGAATAAAAAATGCAGAAGAGCGTGGCGAGGTCGTCAAGGAAGGCAGGGGCGGAGGGGCGACTGACAGAGACATGCCCCCTTACAGAAGCTTCTTTCGCGCCTTTTTGAGGTAGTTGCGCTTGAAAGTTGTCGCAGAGAGTCCAAAGAACGCCTCGTCCGTTGAAGTGATCTCGCGGGCGTCGAACTTCAGCGCCGCCAGCTCAAGAGTGCACAGATAGTCAGCGACTTGGCTCAATCTATACTCTTTCGGAGACGCATTCCTGTAAAGGACGGCCTCTTTCGAGAGCTCGTACTCGAACGCCGCATGAAGCGCATTGGTTATCGTCCGCTGTCCGCCGTCATAGTATATCTTCACCTTGTCAAAGGACTGAAAATAGTCCAGATTGTCAGACAGAAACACCACCATATCGCGTTTCAGACGTGCAATATACCGGTATTCTCCGTCCACCTCGCTTCTTTTGTACGCAAAGAACGCATATCGAAAGGGAAGCCCACGCTGAAAGTACGAAAACGATGCGAACATTCTCCTGCGATCGGCAATGTCGATGCCGCCATATGGTGGCTTCCCATACATCAACGGCGAAGCGTGGAACGGAATGTCCTCCAACCCCTTGTTCGACAGGTCTTTTCGATAGCGAGAAATGCACTCGGAAATGTCATCGGATTGGTCGTGGAAGACGAGCGTAACGAGGCGGTATTTTGACATGCCGCCCATTCCGCCTGACTCGTCGCAAAAGATCGACAGCTCGCGTTCCATCGCGCCTTCCCAGATAAAAGATGCCGAAGGATAACCTTCGGCGACTTGGTAGAAGCGCTATTCGCACCTCCATAATGTATTGTCGCATAGACTGGGCCGACTGCGCAAGAGGGCATGTCAAGCAGAAGGCGTTGGTTGGGACCGGCAGGTCTCCCTCGCACCTGAGACGGCAAGGCCGCGCGGGTGCGCGGCCTTGCCTGCGGGCCTTCGGAGAGGCCCCTCTGTCTTAGGTTCAGGCGCTCGCTAGGGAATCCAGCGGCCGGAGGCGTCGACGTAGTAGCCGCCGACCCACCTGCCCACGGCCATGGCGCCGGAGCCGGGCTCGAGGTAGTACCAGGAGTTCGCAGACGTCGGCTTGCCGGCCTTGGCGTCGACGCGCTGCCAGCCCTCGAGCATGGCGCCGAACGTGCCGTCGTGCGCGGCGTTCAGGAGGTACCACGTGCCGGAAAGCTTCTGCCAGCCCGAGCGCATCGCGCCGGACCTGTTCAGGTAGTACCACTCGCCGCCGACCTTCTTCCAGCCGGTCGCCATGGAGCCCTCCGCGCCCTCGCCGGCGCCGTTGAGGTAGTACCACGTCCCTCCGTCCTTCTTCCAGCCCGTGTCCATCCTGCCGGACTTCCCGAGGTGGTACCAGTCTCCGTCCACCTGCTGCCAGCCCGTGGCCATCTTGCCCGTGTCCTCGAGGTAGTACCAGTCGCCGTCCACCTCCTTCCAGCCGGTGTCCATCTTGCCGGAGTCCTCGAGGTAGTACCACTCGCCCTCGACCTGGGCCCAGCCGGTCTGCATGGCCTCTTCCTCGAAGTAGTACCACTCGCCGCCGACCTCTTTCCAGCCTTGGTCGACCGGCTCGCCGGCCTCGACGTAGCCCCACTCGCCGTCTTCGGACTCGACCCAGCCCGAGCCCCCCTCGGGCACGGGGGAGAGCTTGGCGATCTCCTGCGCCTGCACGTAGCCGCACACGCTGCAGGTGCGCTCTTGGGAGCCTGCGGCCTCCGTCGTGGCCTCCTTGGTCGTCTTCCACTCGCCGAAGGCGTGGGCGGCCTTTTCAAGCTCGGCGCCGCAGCCCTCGCAGACCTTCCAGTGGGCGTCCGCGTCGGACTGCCAGGCCTCGGAGGGCGCATGTCCGAGCGCCGGCAGCTCTTCCGTCTCCGTCGCGCCGCAGACGGAGCAGGAGCGGGCCTTCTCGCCGGGCTCAAGCTCGGTGGCCTCCTTGGTCGTCTCCCACTCGCCGAAGGAGTGGGGAGCCTCCTCCAGCTCGGCGCCGCAGCCCTCGCAGACCTTCCAGTGGTCGGTCGCGTTCGAGCTCCAGGCCTCGGAGGGTTTGTGGCCGAGCGCCGGCGTCTCTTGCGTCTCCTTCGCGCCGCACACGCTGCAGGACCGCTCCTGCGTGCCCGGCTCGAACTCGGTGGCCTCCTCGGTCACGGCCCACTCGCCGTATGCGTGGTCGCCGGTGGCGGGGATGGTGCGACCGCGGGAGATAAATTCGTCGCAAGCAGGGAGATCACAATGGATGTCGCCGGCGTAGCCGTCGTTTCCGCAGGTAGCGGGATAGGCGCCCTTGTAGGTCCTGCCTGTGGCGGTATGGTCGCAGATGCCGTAAAGCCCGTCCGAGTTTATCGTCACTTTGGCCTCGACGCTATCATCCCAAAGGCGTCCTAGGTTCTGGCTGAACCTGCCACCCTTGATGTTCACAGTATCCAGGTATTCTGGATGATTGGCATAAATCGATTTAATGACAGGTTTCTTGCCTCCCTTGAATACGCCGCCACTAATTGTAAGCTCACCTTTGTTTATATCTGGCTTGCCGCCGCCATTGAGAAGCACGGCCGCAGCCTGTTCCGCCGTGTCGTCCAAGGTAAAAGTGCCGCCTTCTACCGTTGCCACATTCCAGTTCAAAAACGCAGCCTGGGACATGCCCTTAAAAGTTCCTTCGTATATGCGAAGAATCCCGTTGTCGTCGTTTTTTATCGTGTTGAGGCCGCCAGAGAACGTACCGCCATTAATAGTGAGCGTCGGAGTCTTTTCGTTCTCGCCCTCGTTGTACTGAGAACTATAATCAAAGTAGCCATTCTCGAACAAACTCGAAAATTTGCCGTCTTGCACAACGGTCACGCCGTCGTTCACGGTCATGATGCCATGGTTAAAAATGTTGTAGTAGGAATTGCCGCCGTTGTCGTCTTTGTTTTTACCTGCCTCCTGGCTGCGAGTGTAGCTCCCGCCGTTGAGAGTCACCGTGCCGTTGTTGGCGATGACCGCTTTGCCATGGCTAACGTTGTCCACGGTGCCCGTGCCATTAATGGTGAGCTTGGCGCCTTGCATCACCGTGATAGTGTCCTTCGCACCATTGCTTGCATTGTTGGTGAGCGTCTTGCCGTTAAGCTTGAGGGTTATTTCCTTTCCGGCAGGAATGACCACGTTTTCAGAGAAACTCTTCTCGAGCGTGATCGTGGCATTCTGCCCGCCGACAGCTCGCTCAAGAGCTGCGGCAATGCTCGGATAGGTTTGACCGTTCATCGACACCACGGCCCCATCGGCTGGAGCAACCATTCCTCCGTTACTCGTATCCGCTTCGCCCTCATTCGCCAAAGCGATCGCCGGGGTCAGGGAGCTTGCCATGACGGCCGACAGCAGCACCGCCATTGAGTTGCGCAGGACTGCTTTCCTCTTCTTCATAGGGAAGACCTCCTAAAGATACATATATTCTTCAAATTCCCACTTATTCATTGTAGCGACCGCCGCATTCGAGATGGTCCCTGGTTGCTCGATAATTATTACGGAAAACAATCTGTTTATGACACACAGAAACGGCGCAGCTCTTCTTGCATGTCCCCTCTTCAGGACTGCATTTCGGATAGGAGCACGTCAGGGAATGGCGCGACGGAAAGGGGACAAAATGCGACGAAAAAGCTCCCACATACGTCGAAACTTGTACGAAACCGACGGCTCGCCCTCTGTCGGATCGCACCGAAACTTGCATGATGGCAATCGGTTTTGTAAACGTTTTGCTTTCTTGTGATGCAGCCGTCGCTTGCCCGTGACATACTGTATGAAACGGAAGCCCACCTGCGGCTTCCGCAACAAGCCCGTGCATCGCATCACCGAAAGGATAGGACCATGAAGCCGAAACCGTTCGTTCATCGCGCCTTTGCGACCGTGCTGGCAGCGACCATGCTCTGCTCGCTCACCCCGGCGGCGGCCTTCGGAGCCGAAGAGGATGTCGCGGACGCCTCTGGGGCGGCAGAGGCGTCCGAAGGATCCGTTGCCCAGGTCGGCGACAAATCTTACGACACTCTTCTGGAAGCCATTAACGCCGCAAGCGAGGGCGACACGATCAAGCTGCTTCGGGATTTTGAAGTGGCTGATGAAGTAATTGGTGAGAGAACTACAGAATACAATCTAAAAAAGGGTTCAACACTTGATTTGAACGGCCATACCGTAACCGTTTCCAAAACATTGATGGCGGTTTTTCAGGGCGAAAATGCCACTATCAAAAATGGTAGAATTGCAAGCCCATCGAATCTTCCTCTTGACAACTCTGAGATCGATCTTGTTAACTATCCTCTTTTTATAGGCAACGGCACTGCAAACACATCCATAACAGTGCAAAACGTTACCTCAAACGGCGGCATCAACGTTTTCGTTGCCTCCGTCACCTTGATAGACTGCACCTTTGATGCAAGCAGCAAGAAGTTCTACGCCATCTGGGCAGATCCTGCTGGGGAGATTACCGTCGAGAGCGGCACATACACCGGAGGTAAAAATTCTGAGGACGATAATGCACCCTCAGTAAATGATTGCGGTACAGAAACAACCATATCTATTTCCGGCGGCACGTTCAATACCGATGTCGCGAAATACCTCACCGGCTGCGCTACGCAAACCGGAAGCGGCGACAAGTACGTCGTGAGCGCCGAGCACGTCTGGACGGGCGACTCCACGGTCACGTCGCGCCCCACCTGCACCTCGAGCGGAAAAGAGAGGGTCCAGTGCGAATACTGCACGACGACGAGGGACTTCACCCTCCCCGCCCTGGGGCACGCCTTCGGCGCGTGGGAGACGGACGTCGAGCCGACGTGCGACGAGGCCGGCTCCAAGACGCGTGCGTGCCTCCGCTGCAGCGTCTCGCAGACCGAGGCCGTCCCCGCCCTGGGGCACGCCTGGGAGGACTCCCCGACCGTCGACGTGCCGCCGACCTGCACGGAAGACGGCAGCGAGTCGGTCCATTGCGCAAGGTGCAGCGAGACGAAGGACGCCGCCACGCTCCCCGCCCCCGGCCACGACTTCGGCGAGGGCGTCACAACCACGGAGCCGACGGCGACGCAGGACGGCGTGCTGACCTTCACGTGCGCGGTCTGCGGCGCGACGAGGACCGAGCCCATCCCCGCCACGGGGCCGGCCCCTCACGAGCACGGCTTCGCAGGCGCCCCCTGGGAGCGCGACGCGCACGCCCACTGGCGGACCTGCACGGTGCCGGGCTGCAACGTCGCGAGCGCGAAGGAGCCCCACGCCTTCGGCGGGTGGACCACGGAAAAAGAGCCCACCACGGCCGAAGAGGGCGCCCAGGCCCGCGCGTGCGGCGTCTGCGGCTTCACGGAAAGGAAGGCGATCCCCGCCCTTGAGCCGGACGCGAACGGCTGGGTCGAGGACGCCGACGGCACCTGGCAGCTCGTTGACGAGGACGGCGGGCTTGTCGAAGAGGGCTGGCAGGAAGTCGGCGGCGACTGGTACTACTTTTCGGACAGCGCCATGCAAACGGGCTGGGAACAGGTCAACGGAGAGTGGTATTACCTGAAGGAATCGGGCGCGATGGCCACGGGCTGGCAAGAGGTGGACGGCACGTGGTACTACCTGGAGCAGTCCGGCGCGATGGCAACGGGTTGGCAGAAGGTCGGCGGCGCGTGGTACTACCTCAGCGGCGCAGGCGAGGGCGTGGAAGGATCGATGGCGACTGGATGGAAGAAGGATGGCGCCACCTGGTATTACCTCGCCGAGAAGGGCGAGGGCACAGAGGGCGCGATGGCCACGGGTTGGCGGCTTGTGGACGGCGCGTGGTACCGCTTCAAGGGGTCGGGCGCCATGCTCTCCGGCTGGCAGAAGGTGGGCAGGGCGTGGTATCTGCTGAACGCCACGCACGACGGCACGTTCGGGCGCATGCTTGAGGGCTGGCAGCGCGTCGACGGAAGGACCGGCAAGCCGACCTCGGCGAACTCTTGGTATTACCTGCGCCCCGGCTCCGGCGCCATGGCGGCGAACACGAGGGTCGGTGGCTACTACGTCGGCCCCGACGGCCGCTGGCGCCCCGGACGCTAGAGACGAGCGGGAAGGGCCGAGCAGCGGGGCGGGGGCTGCCGCTCCGTCCGAGCGGAGTGGCAACCCCCGATGGGTGACAGGGGGACGCTCCCGTCGGTGTTTGCACGGGCCCTGACGAGGCCCGCAGGACGCCCCCGCCGGCGCCCGCGTGGTCCCTGCCGGCGCCCGCGTGGTGCTTCGGCCGGTGTCACCCCCCCACCGGCGTTTGTGCCCACGTGTTCCCTACCCCCGCCCCCCGTCACCCCGCCGGTGTTTGCACGGGCCCTGCCGAGGCCCGCAGGACGCCCCTGCCGGGGTTTGCGCCCGCGTGGTGCCCGCCGGGGCTCGTGCGGACCTTGGCGGAGCTCCCGCCGGGGTTGCCGCAGTCCATGGCGAAGCCCATGCACGTCCTCTGCGCTTTTATGCAGTACTTCCCGGCGATTATGCGCGTTTTCCGGCACGGGCGCCCCTTTTGCCGGGGCCTGCATATGAAGGAATTGTGTGTTGGAGATTTTCAGCCGAAATCTGGCGATCTCTGCATCATTTGAGGCGCAGAAGGGTCCTTTGCTCGACACAGCTGCGGTATATCTGCCGCAACAAAGCCGCCCATCAAGCCAAAACGCGCCCAAACGCCGCTGCATACGCCGTTTTGCAGCCCGAATTCCAGCAAGTTGATGCGCGAAGGGGGCGATTCGGCCTCTTCCGTCTCCAACACACAATTTCTTCATACCAAGCCGCTCGAAATCCCGCCTTCGGGCGCCCTGCCCCGCCTTAAATCCGGATCGCCTGGAAATTCGGCCTCGCCCCAAGCCCCCCCCCGAGGCTTTTACCTCATACCAAAGCCGCCCCTGAAAGCCCTGCCACACTCCATGGCAAGCTCACCTGGGGTTTCTGCCCCACCCCACGGCTGTTTCCGGCAAGGCGTACCAAAAATCGTACTAAGTACTGAATCAAAACCATCACCAACCACCACTCCCCCCCACAGCAACCCAACAAGAAAGAGCCCCTACCAAGCCATAAACCGACCCGGCAGGCACCCCTCCGACATCCCCGCGCCCTAATTCTTCCCGCCACCAGGCGCAAACAGCTGGACCACGACGCTCGAAATCATCGCCGCCATGTTTTTGCCCCCGCCGCTCTCAGCTACTTTCTGCATACCCTTGCCAACCTTGTCGACAAACTCGCTGGAGAGCCTCGACTCCATGAACTTCTTGATCCAGTCAATGTCGTCCAAGGTCTTCTCCCCCAGGTAGATCTTCTCAAAGGCGTAGATGGAGCCCTCGCCGATGGCCGCCACAAACCCTGCGGCAATGACGGCGTTCAGCACGCCGGCCGCCAGGTTGATGCCCGGTATCGCCTTCAAAGCGCTGATGGCGGCCTTGGCCGCCGCGCTGGCCGTTCCGACCTCGACTATCGAGTTGATGAACCGCTTCGACTCTTCGTTGTCCTTGATCCCGTAGATCTTCGCGATCGAATTGATCTCCAAAACTTCTATGGGCGAAAGGATCATCGCGTCCGCAATGGGGATGGGGACCGCGCCGACCGTGGCCCCGCCGACCGTCGACGCGCCCACCACGCTCTGGGCCAATGCGCGTTTGCGGTTCAGCTTGAACGCGGATATGTCCTTGGCCGCAGCCTTGATTCCCTCGGGCATGACGGCGTTCGTCGCGTCGATGAGCTCCGAGATTCCTTCGGGCGCAGCAAACGCCGTGTCGTTCAGCGTGAACGTTTTGGCAACGACCGGTATCACGCCTTTGAGGTTCTTTGCGTAATGCTTCTGCGCCGCGAAAGCACTACGCACCATCTGCATGTTCGCCTCACGGTCCGGAACGGAGTACGACTTGGTTATGACGACGATGACGGGCACCGACTTCCATAAAGCCGTCGCTTTCGAGAGGCTTTTGATGGATTCGGGGAACAACTTGCTCGACGTCCCCTCGACGCAGAACCATATGACGTTGATCTTCTTGTCGCTGTTCTCGTCTTTCGCGCTTTCCTTGGACCACTTCTTCACCGCCTTGATGGCGGCATGCCTCTTGAAAATAGAGGGCTCGAAGCCGATGGTGTCGATGATCCTGAAAGGTATGGCGTCGCTTTCGTAAATCTTCAGCTCTTTCGTCGTGCCGCTGGTGCCGGTGCCGGCAAGCGCCTTTTCCTTGACGTCGTTTCCCAACACGGCGTTTATGAGCGTCGACTTGCCGACGCCCGAATTTCCTATAACGAGAACGTTTCCGTATTCCATAAAGCAGCCTTTCCGTCTTCGCGGAATTATACTGCACGGACTTTTTCGGGACAGCCGACAGAAGAACGCGGTGTTCAGTCGGTCATCGCACCGTCAACCGATGGGAGATGGCCTAGGGAAACGCTGACCAAAGCCGTCTTGGTCTGGGCTCGCAGGGCGGAATCAATCGGCGTTTTCCGTTACAATAAGCGAACGGGACGGGCGGGGCTGCTTCTTCTTTCGGGAGGAGGCATGCTATGGTTACGTGGCCTGAGTTGCTCACTCTGTTGTTGCTGATCATCGCGGCCGTGAAGCTCGGGATGTCGATAGGCGAATAGACCTGCGATGGAAAGAGAAAGGCCGCCCCCCTAGCTGGAAAGCGGCTCTTCAATCACAATAGACCAGTTATTGTGAAGCAGCCGCCCGATGGTAGCGGGTTGCCGCCTGTCCCGTATTGTAGCAAAATCTCTGCGAATTGCAATGACGGACTTGAGGGCGAAATCGAACATGGGACGAACCGACGCGACGGAAAGCGAACCAGAGAAAAGAAAAGCGATCGGCCCAAGAGACGCGCTTGCCAAAGTGCCCGTCCCGACGGCGGGAGTCGCTTTGGGGCTTGCGTCTTTGGGGAACCTTCTTGCGCCGTGGAGCAACGTGCTCCAGATCGTCTGCGGCAGCCTCTCCCTCGTCATGGTTGCCCTCCTCGTCTTGAAGGTCGTCGTCCATCCCAAGCTGATGCACGACGACCTCGGCAACGCCATAGCCGCAAGCGTATTGGGAACCCTTTTCATGAGCATCATGCTGCTCGCAAGGCACGTAGCGCCCATTGCCTTCGAGGCAGCCTTCGCCATCTGGGCCTTTGCCGTCTTCGGCCATTGCGCCCTCATCGTCTGGTTCACGGCCAGGTTCATGCGCAAGTTGAAGCTGCCCGAGGTCTTCCCCACGTACTTCATCTGCTACGTAGGCATCATCGCCGCCTCCGTCACTTCCCCTGCGTTCGGACAGCAAGGGCTTGGCCGCATCCTCTTCTGGTTCGGCTTCGTTTGCTTCATCGCCCTTTTCGCGCTCGTGACGTTTCGCTATGCCAAGCACCGAGTTCCAGAGGCGGCGCGGCCCCTGTTCTGCATCTATGCCGCCCCGGCAAGCCTGGCTTTGATGGGATACCTCTCCGTGTACGACGAACCGAGCACAGCGTTCGTCGTCGCGCTGCTGACGCTTGCCCAAGCGCTCTACTTCTTCGTGATCTTCCATCTTCCGAAGTTCCTGAAGCTGAATTTTTACCCGAGCTTTGCCGCCATGACGTTCCCGTTCGTCATATCGGCCACCGCGCTCTCGCGGGGTCTTGAATATCTGTCGGGAGCCAGGGTCCTCGCGCTGGAGAGATCTGCAGCAGGCACGCTGCTCAGCGCTTTGACCGTCTGCGAGACGTTGTTCGCCACCGGCATGGTCGTCTTCGTGCTCGCGCATTACATCCGCTTCTTCTACCGTGAGTTCACCAGGCCTTGTGCGCCCGACGTCCTTGCCGAGAAAAGAGCGGACGAGCGCCTCGAAGAGTGTTTCGAACCCCGTTTTCCGTTACAATAAGCGAACGGGACGGGCGGGGCTGCTTCTTCTTTCGGGAGGAGGCATGCTATGGTCACGTGGCCTGAGTTGCTCACTCTGGGCATATAGGCAAAAAAGTGTGTAAGAATTCATGTTGTTTTCCCTGTTCAGATGCCAAATAGATGGCTCTGAAGTCGATACCGCTCGACTTTCGTATAGGCAGAAAAGTGTGTAGGATTCTGACTTGACA
>NZ_JAAKEN010000008.1 GCF_011039175.1 Slackia sp. ZJ119 | reverse complement strand
CGACATCGAAGAGCTGCGAGCGGCCCATCCCGACGCCGTCGACGGCATCGCCCCGCTCGCGCCTCCCGACGCCACCCAGCCCTCCATCGCCATCCTGGCCTGCCCGGCGGCGAAGGAGCCCGGCGACACCACCGGCGTCGTCGCCAACCCCAAGGAAGTGGCGAACACTTCAGAAGCTGCAGAGTAGAAGGTTCGAGCCGGTGCGCGGCGGGTCGCCATGCGCCGGCTTTACAGGCGGACCCTCTTGGGCGCACGGCGGAGTCGTCTGCCGTGCGCCGTTTTCTTATCGAGGGAAATGCCCGCCATCGGGAATCCGCCTGCGCAGACAGGTGCGCCTTGCCCCTTGGGCCGATTTCGCCAGCCCAGCCAGGCGGCCCGCACGCCGCCCCAAGCCCACCTGCAGGATCGATGCAGCGGCCTGCGGGCACCGTCCGCATGGTTTCATCCTTATGGCGGCCTATATATGTAGAAAATGTGTGTTGGAGATTTTAGAGGCCTGGTTTTACAGCTTGCGCATCATTTTTTGGCGCATGCAAGGAATATACGCCCCTGTTTGCAGCGAAACGCCTCTTTTCGGGGCGTTTCGCCCCGTTCGACGCCGGTTTTGTCAACTGCATGCCCGCCAAAGCCGCTTCTCAAGCTGCGCCGGACGGCGAAATGATGCAAGAGGCGCCGAATTCACAGCCGGTTGCATCAGGCACACAAAACCTACATATCAAAGAATGTATAAAACTGCCGTAAGACTGCATACAGCGGCACAGGCAGGCGATCGGCCGAGGCTTCCCCGGTCGGTCCGCCCGCCGACAGGCAGACGCCGGCAGGCGGCAGCATCCTCGCCGCTCGGCGGTCATGCGGTTTCCCCGTCACCGCTTCCGCCCGAAATCCGCCTTTCCAGCCGCTTCTCCATCTTCTCGTAGACCAGCTTCGCGCCGCCGTCGAGGTCGATGACGCCATGGCCGACCGTCCGGTATCCTCTCCGTTCGTACAGGCAGACGGCGGAAAGCGATGCGTTCAGGCATGCGACGCCGTGAACGGCCCCTATCGCCTCTTCAAGCCGGTCGATGATGAGCGAGCCGAACCCCTGGCCCTGGCATGCGGGAAGCACGTACACGCCCGTGATGTGGTTGCCCTCGCAGCAGCCCATGCCCGCCACGTTGCCCGCTTCGTCGAGCGCGACGCCCATGCGGCCCGAGGCGACCCCCTCCTTCACATGCTCGAGGCTGTGAAGGCCGCAGAAGAAGTCCGCGACCTCTTGCGGGTAGTACTTAGGGTACACCGTGCGAATCGTGGTCTGCAGCACGTTGTGGATGGCTTCGGCGTGTTCGCTCGATGCGACGACGTAGCGCATGGGCGCGTCCTTTCAAGGCTGTGCGGGCCGGGCGGCGAGCCTGATCGAGCTGCGGTCGGCGAGCCTTCGGTAGTCGGGGCCGAGCCACAGCGGCAGCTCTTCTTGACGAACGACGAGCGGCATGCGGTGGTGGATCGGCGTCATGTCGGCGTTCGCCTCGGTCGTCACCATCGAGAACGCGCCGCCCCTCCAAACGCACCCGATGAGGACAACGTCTTGCCCGGGCACGCGAAACTCGTACTGGTGCTTGACAGGCTTGCCGGTCTTCGGCGACGGGTATGTCTCGCTTCGGCTCGTCTCGAAGAATGCGGACACCGCAACGACGCAGCGGCGGTGCTCCATGGAATCGCGCCAGGTGGGCTTCAAGGCGCTCTCGATGCGCGTGTTGAACACGACGCCGGACTTCCAGGGCTCGTCGAAGCCCCAGGAGAGCTCGCGGGCCTCGAGGCAGCCCTCGCGAAGGCGCCCCAGCCCCTGCGCCGTGTCGAAGGTCGGCACGATGACGGGCGCGACCGACTTCGGATAGGCCTGCAACCTTCGGGCAGGCCTATCCGGCTCGACGTTCAAGGGAGCGCAGACCTCGATCTCCCTGATGATGCCGAGCACCTCGTCGTAGGTGAATATGACGCATCTTCCGCACATGGGGTCTATAGTACCACGCGCGAGCCGGGAAATGTCGATGCTGAAAGTTCTCACAGGCGCTCATTAAAGAAGAGTTGCACAACAACGCACTGGCAATTCACGAGTTCGACGAAAAATACAACCAGTTGCGCTGACTCGGCAAGCACGATGCCTCCATTGCTGCAGCTACAGGATCGCTTGCCGGCACCATTGGATGACGACCATAGACAAAACGGACGAGATCGCCTCTCGGACAATAAGGGCTACGCCGACAGAAAGGAAAGTGACCTCTTCACGCCTCCGCTGAACAGGTCGCTCATCTCAAATCGAACATGACGAAATCAATGGACCTGCCAGCACCTATGACGAAACCCTTCAATCTTCTGCAGTTCAGAAGCATTGGAGAATACAAGGAGCCGTAGAAACGAAAGGACCGCCGATAAACCAAGCATCGACGCAGCTGGCCTCTTCGTGGTTGACTGCGACGTGAAGGGCTCGACACTATAATGATTCGAGCAACTGTAGACGTTATTTGAAAAGGCTTGCTGGGGGGTCAGAGATGTCTGACAACATTGCTTTGTGCGTAATGGGAATGATGTTTCCAAAAGAGAAAACAGTTGGAGACGCAGTCATCAGAGTTCTCCCTACCGAAAACGTTTATTCCGACGAACAAGGCCAGTCTACCGTTCGTGGTATTCAGGCAAATGAAGCTCCTATCAAGTATCTAATCGAACAAGGACACAAAAGCGGCTGCCCCGTCACAAACGTTGTCTACCTCTGCTCTGACAAGGTTTTGAGACCAATCGTTTCGACGGAAATGGCGTCGGATTTATTCGGCTCATCGCAAGATATCGAACCGATGTCCACTGAGACTTTCCTGATGACTCGCATAGAACAATTCTGCGAGGAAAACGGCTATGATTCCCCATCGTTTGACCCGATTGCGTACGATCCTCTCAGGCCAGCCGACTCCCTTAGCGCAATAACCGATGTGCTTTGGGAAAACTCAAGGATATCTATCGATATCACGGGCGGCCAAAGAGATGCGGTTCTGCTTCTAACTATCGCAATTCAAATCATCAAAATGGGATCCAAGGGAATTTCTATTGGCGATATTATTTACAGCAATCTAGATGAGCACCTCATCATCAAGCAGAACAACACGTTTGACATGGTCGACCTCATTAACGCCGTTAATGCGTTTACCGAATATGGGCGAGCGAATCAGTTGAACGATTTCTTTGGCGTCAAGAAGAAGTGGACCACAATAGCCACCAAAGAACTGGTCGCAGCAATGGACCGGTTCTCCAATTCCCTTGCATTGTGCCAGGTTGGCGACATCGAAGAACAAGTTCGGTCCATCCATGAGTGCATACGAAACGTCGAAGAGACCCTCTCGACAAGGAGAAGAGCATACGATCTGTTCACGGACGCAATCAGCCAAATTGATGAGCCGAGTTGGCTGCATGAGCTTGGATTCGACGATGCGCTCCAGAAGCTGTCTCAAATCGATAATCGTATTACGGCTGAAACGCCATTGCGGAGCGATCTTAAGGAAGCACTACGAAAATGGCAATGGGATTACGTCATAGAGCGAAATGAGCTGCTGTTCCTCTCGCTGTTGCCAACCGTCAAGGAAAAGTTTGTTCAAGAGTCCTCACGACCGGGCATGCTGACTATTGGGATAATTCGTTGGTGCATTCATCACCAAATGATTCAACAGGCGCTCTGCATCTACAGGGAACGTATATCACAATGTCTGCTTGACCTTGGCTTCTTCCAAAAGAAACCGGCCTTTGATGATTTGGACGAAGGAATGCAAGCAGGCGAAGTGGCTGATTTGTGCCTCAATTGCTCGGTGGACGAGAAGGGCGTGTGGGTTCATCGGAACGTCTCGCCGAAAGATTCACATTCTACCAGGCAGGCAAAGTACGAGACGCCTAATGACTATCTCGAAGTGACGCCCGAGAGAGAAAACGAAGCAAGGCTTGTTGTTGCGTGGTACAAATACCTGCATGTGATCAGAAACGCCATCATGCACGTCGACAGCGACCAAGGAAACTATGCCTATTTCTTCGCGTTGGCCTTTTTCGGAAAAGACCGGGACGCAACCCCATCCCTCGATGAATTGGTCGAGGACATGCACGAAGCGCTGCGTGCCATAGATGAGCCGAGAGCCGTATCGGATACAGAATGGAATGAGGCCCGCAGCATTACAGGTTGCGATTACAAGAGATTCAAACAGCGAGTCGCAGATGGCACGACGAAGCTCGATAAGAATGCGTATACAAGCAAGCCAAAGGAATCCTCTTCGTGCCTGTCTGGAAAGCTCGACGCTGAAAGCCTTGCCAAACTCGAAGCGCTCAAAACGCAATTGGCCGATGGCTAGAGACTAAGACCGAAAAGGAATGGACGGTACACTAAGTCGCTAATCATCATTCCTCGTTGATGCCAGTTACCCTAATTGCGCTAAAGCGATCATCACCAGTGAGATAGATTTTCAATGCATATAGCAGTGGTGGCATTCCTTCTTCGTCTTCCAGTCTTGCTGGCAAATCAAGTTGGAGTCGCGATCGTTTGGCTGATTGCCAAAAACGCTTGTCCGCCGAAAGGCGCATGACGTGATTGGCTAGCGTTTTAGATCTCTCTTGCCTAGGTTGAAAATAGCGCCGTAATTCATCGTCATTAGAATTCCTGGTTCTGAGAAGCGCCAACACCAACTCAAGGTACTTAGTCGCATCCGCATAAACCTGATTATTAATTGGCTGGTGTTTGCGAGAGTTAGCTATTCTTGCTTTGACAATACCGATTTGGTTCATAAGCCTCGGATAGATTTCCTTTATCTCGTCTAATGACAAGGCGGGGATAAAACTTGGATTGCGCCAAGCTGCGTTAGCGAGAATGTTAAGCATCCGGTTGTCGTCGAGCATGATAATCTGTGCAAGCAGACCACGCTGCCAACGCTCGTCAAGACCGCCTAAAGCAAATCCAAGCGTCCTAGCTGCCAAGAGGCGATTGCTTGAACTCAAGAAGCTCTTTTTTGAATTGATGAATCGGTCAAGTTTCCTTACAGCTTCCTCGGGCAGATCTTTTCCCATGCAGGAAAGGAGGAAAAGGGCTTCGTTTTGAATACCAATCTCAACATCATTATCGTCCACGACGTTAATCAGAGCGCTTATGACGGGCTTGATGTCACGTTTGAAATAATCGGGACAATCAGAATCTTTTAGGGACAGCCCACCAGACCATATCTTAATGAAGGGGACATATAGCGATTTGCGGATCTTACAGATTGATCCTTCTCTCGTTGCTTCGGGCGTGCTTGCGATGCACAGGGCTTTTGGTTTTCCTTCATTGTTGTCAACAAAGAAGCACAACCTGCCTCCGTATTCGGCCTCTTCGAATGCTCTTTCGTTGACAAAGTTGTTTTGATGCACAAAAACACTCATGCCACCAGAATCAACATGTGTGTAGTTGTAGCCTCCTTTGTCCTGGTGCCATCCACCATCAACAAACGCCTCCTCAACGCAAGAGAGATCCGTATCTATAAACATATCCGTGCCGCGCTCAACTGCCCACTCGAGAAAATCTGTAACTTTCTGGGTTCTTGGATTGATTTGCTTGCGTAGATTAATCCAATTGATTGACGCTTCGAAAGTCGGACCCGGAATGTTTTCGGCGGGAATATCTGTCTTCGATCGCCACTCAACTCGTATAGGGCCAAACGATTGATTCATTGGGTAAAATACGAGAGTGTAAGGGTCGTCTGCCCCATAGGTGTAAGTCATCGATAGTCTACAAACGACATCTGCTTCAAAAGGCATATCGGGAGAGCGCAAGAATGCTGCGTACTCGATAGCTTCTCCGTCAATCTCAGTGTTTTCGTTCGTGCCCTGGTATAGTTCGAAATAGGTTTTCCCTGCGGGAATCACAAACTCCTGGTCGATTGGAATTTTCTTTGCGTGGCCCCGAACGGGCTCAATGGTTGTATCTTTGCCGACAAAGTAGAAATACTCCATTTGCCCTGTGACCTCATTGAAGACCTTGGTCATCAGCTCCGGGATCTTATTTCGCCATATCGGCATGCCCCCAGCAAGTTTTTGCAGAGTCATAAGCTTCAGGCCACCTGACACAGGACGCGCATTCAGCCCAATATACCTATCAAACTCATCGTTTTTGTCGATTCCGATAATATTCGATGCAACTTTATGCCTTGCTCCATACGGGTTGATTATATTATGCCATTCCCCAGATTTGTCTACTAGCGCAATCCTATAGCCCACTGATTCAGGCTCGACTCCTCGGTTTGCGATTCGGGGAATGTCTCGCTCCCAGATGTAGCCTTTCGTCTCCGGAGCCCTTTCGTAGAGCTCCTCGCTGAAACGCGCTGTGAGAACGGTAACGCAGGAAACAGAGTTTATGGTTTCAACAACTGCAACAGAATAGCCGTCGCCTGTAATCTCGTCATAGCCTATGCACTCCAAAACTGCGGCGATAGAGCATGGGAGTGGTTCCGCATGGGGGAAGTATGAATTGATGTTTCGTCTCAGGATCTCCAGGTCAAATTCGTTGAGGCTATCTGGCGTAATCCAGACGAGCTCTGAGGTTTCGAACAATTGGGACATTCGCTCGGCGAAAGCGCTGGCTGCTGCATTGAGGTCATATTTGCCTATCTGCTTTGAGAACAAGAGGTCTGGAGACGTTACTGTCCTGGAATCAGGATGTTGCATTACCGCATCCGATCCGAATAGACAGATTTCGATATCGCCTTCGCTCTCGTTTGACCAACGCTGCCAGATAAAACTGTTTGCCAGAAGCCCGGAACCATCCTCCGAAGCATATGCCGGGGTGAGCAACGTCAAATCGACGGATGTCGGCCCGCATGATATCGGTGTACTCTGAACGAACCGTTTCGTTTTCTTTTGTCTTCGCACGAGAGCTGAATCCCACGGCCGTATATCAAATCCGTTCCAATCGATGATAACCGGCATTTCGCCAAATTGAGTTTCGCCTGCTGCATATGCGCCTGCAAGCTGATTCCAGCGATTTCGAACCTGACAGCGCCGTATATAGTCCTCATTGTCTCGATCAATGTCAACGTCAATGGTTTGCAGCCAGCGCCACGAATCCCATATTCGGCGATAATCGCAATGCGAGATGAGCGTGTTATTGGGGGGAAGGTTCTCCCACTTGGATATTGATAGGGCTTCGTCGCTCCTGAGCCATCGTTGCAGCGTTGAAAGAAGAGTGTCGCTCTCACCAAGGTAATCATGTCTGAGCGTTAGGAGCTCCACGAGCTTGAGCGCATAGGCCTTTAGCAACCTGTTTTCCGTGGTGTCAAACGATTGGTAATGGCGTACTGCCTGCATGTACGGTTTGTCAGCAAGCTTCTCGCGGATATTTCGTCCCGGCCTTCTGCTTAGCGCGACAAAGCTAAACGTGTCTAATTCGCGCACATCTCTTATGGGCATGTACTCGCTCATGCGCCTGGGCTCTTCTGTCAGCCCCAAGATCAGCCTTTGCACGGCCGCCCGACTGTGTTCTATGATGCGCCAAGCGCGATCCTTGGGAAAGCCGTCATCTGAGATGGAGCTAGACCTGCGCAGTATCTCAGTTAAACACGCAGGCATCGGCTTGCCTGTCTTCGGATCGAAATCGACAAGACACGAAATCCAATGTGTCTGATTCAGGAGACCCTCAGCCCTGCGATGGGCATCTCCACTTGATGCATACCCTATGTATAGTTCTTCGAGGTTCATCTATTCTCACAACATTACTCTTGGCTATTCATCTTCATCTGATTCCTCTTTCAGGTATTCCGCCGATTGCCAAACAAACTGGCCGTATCCGAGCCTACGTGCTAGCTCGAAATCCTTGTCAAGGTTAAACGGAACGTCCTTTACGCCTTTGAGGAGGAGGTTTTTGATTGGGATGATGCATTTCTTTTCGCTTTCGCCGGCAGTATCAATGCCCCTGAGCTTCGGCATGATCTTCTGGACTATCTGGTCCTCGAAGGCAATATGCATTGCACGAGCACGCTCCTTCGAGTCGCGCTCAGATAGTCTGACCTCAGGATAGCTCGCCATATAGTATTCTACGGATTGCCAGACGCGATGCCCGATTGCGCGACCAACGAAGCCCAGCGCTTCGTTCATCTCCTCCACGAAAGCTTTGTACGGAAGAATCTCCTCGTCAGTGAAGTCGGTTTCATCAACTTTCCAGCTGTTCCAAGTGTCGATATGCAATATTTCTCCGCCATTGCTTTCGTAGGACTCGTTTCTTTGCAGAGCTTCTTGCTTTCTCAACAATGCTTCTGCGGAACGATTCGCGACTCCTCGATTGCTCTCATCGAGGGAGTTGACCTTTTTACGCCGCTTTAGCTCGGTCGGACGCGGAAAGTACATGACGATCGAACGGTCGAGCACTTTATCCGAAAGCGACTTCGTCGTTTCGTCTTGATTCATCGTGCCCGCCCAAAGCATGTTTCGTCCAAGTGGGATTTGATAGGGATCCATCCCTGTTCCGAGCTTTACATCAATTGCCGGAAGATGGTCCCTATCGCGGCCGCGTCGCTCTTCGAACTTGCTCAGGAATTCCGCAAAGTACAATTCCGGGTGCGCGAGATTCATCTCGTCCAATAGAATCATGCAGACTGCGTCGCTCAAGCCAGGGTAACCGATTTTGTCTTCGGAGTCGTCTCTCCATGCCTGCTGGCTTTGAGCTAAAAAGCGCAATATGGATTCTGCGTCGAATCTGTTGTCTATTGAGTTGAAGAAGCCGAGCATCGACTCTTTGCTATCCCAGTTAGGTTGAACCGGAATCGAGGCAAAGTAGATGCCGCCGAAATGCGAGTAGAGTCTTGGAAGCTCGGACTTACCCGTACCGGAAACTCCGGCAAGGACGGTGATGGGAGACCATTCGGCAGTTTTGAGCGAAGTATGGAAGGCCTTGAGAAGGCGAGGGTTGAAATGCAGACCGTAGTTCTCGCAAGCGTCGTAAATACCGTTCAGCCAAGCAATCTCGTCTGGTCTCTCGCCCCTTTTAAGCTTCTTTGGCCTACCGAGCTGCAGGCCCCCATCGCTGGTTTTTTCTGTCGCGAGCTCGAAGAAGGGCTTCTCTATTTCGGCGATACGCTCCTCGCGAGCCTTTGGCTTTTCGTATGCGACCAGGTATCGATCGAGTCTTTGCTCCAATTCTGCTTGATACCCCTGGGCGTCTTTGAGCAGAGCCTGTGCCTGGTCTCGCTGTTGCTTTGCCTCCTCGAGCTCGAACTCCATTCTGCCGTACTCGAGCATTCGCTGACGGTCGCCGGCGCTGCCTTCCTCAAGCTCCCTGATCTTCGCCTGCGCACTATCGCGTTCGTTTTCTATTCGCTTTAATCTTCCAGAGAGTTCTCGGGTCGCGGCCCCGGTTGCAATCTCTTCGTTGATCCTCGCAATTTCATCTCGAAGATCGTTCAACTCAATTAGCGCAGTTTGCGGTGATTTTCCACCGAGCTGTTTTTTTAGCTCCTCGAAAGAGGCTAGCAGTTCATCTTGTGTAAGCAGCTGCTTGATTAGCCTTTCCCTTTCGTCACGGGTCTCTTTCTCACGCGCTTCAAATTCTTCTTTCCTTGCTTTGACGCGATCTTCCGCGAGGTCATCTATCGCGTCTTTCTTTTCTTCCATATGCGCCTCAAAGCGCTGCCGCTGACGTTCGAACCCGAGCTGCTCCAGATTGAAATCCTCGTTCCTGCGATTGAGCTCACTCTTTTGCGCATCGAGTGCACCACGGTCTTTGTCAATTCTCTGCTGAAGCGCCGTAAGCTCGGCCAGCTGGCGGTCATGCTCTTCCACCCATGATGCCCTCTCGCTGGCTATGCTTGTCCGTTGGGCGTCAGCCTCAGCTTTCAAGGCTGCATCATGCTCGGCACGTATTCGAGCTAAATCCTCCTGGAGCTCTTTTTTTGCGCTCTGTTCACGTTCAGCAATAGCGCTTAGCGAACGCTCCTTGGCATCCTGCAGTTCCTGTTCCTGCTTGTTCCGGGCCTCCCGATATCCTTGATCCCGTTCGGCTTCTGCTTCTCTTGCAGCAGTTTCGCGCTCCTCAACATCTTTTTCTCTTGCGGCCACAAGCCGTTCGCGCTCCTCAACATCTTTTTCTCTTGCGGCCACAAGCCGTTCGCGCTCCTCAACATCTCTAATTCTCCTATCAAGAGCGGAGATTGCCTCGACTTCATTGAGAGGTTTCTGGCTATCGTTGAAGGTACTTGATGGCTCAACCCGAAGGCCATCAGCTTGTTCATTGCCATCTACGTCAGACGCCTTATCTGCCCTAGCCATCTCGTAGGCTAGTTCTTTTTCGGGTCCCCATGCGTCTTGACAATCTCTCCGTTTATTCTTGCCCATTTAAACCTCCAGTATTGCCTTGATGACCTCAAAGGTAAAAACCCTGTAGCTTCCGGTCTCTTCTCTTGATTTCTTGATGGTTCCGTTGCCGTGTCCGCGCAGGGTTATCATGTCGCATATGCCTTGCACGAAATCGGGAACGACGGACTGGACGAATGAAAGCTTCGGCTCGTTCGCTAGACTCAGATATACGATGAGCGAAGGACCTAGCGTGTGATTCCCTCCCCCTTGGAGCGCATCTTGGATAAAAGTTCTTTTTGCCTTAAGAAGACCGCCCGGCAGCTCCCCTAAACCCAATCTCTCGCAACGTTCGACAGCCGTGGAGCAGCAATCGAATGACTTGCTCTCTGGCCTGCTTACTCTGTCTGAGACAATCTCGGCATCAAGAACCGCTTGCAAAGCCGCATAGCAGTCATTGAGGAAGGGTTGAATATTTTCTTCGCCGTCAAAGGTAATCCAGAAACGCTCAGAGCTCAGCAGAGATTCGCGTGCGCCGCGCGTCATCTTCAGGTACGGAACAGCGGGTCCAAATTCGCCCATGATGCTGTTTTCCGCATTGAAGTTGACGTTCTTAAACGCGGTATTGTCCGCTCGCACTCCGCTGACCTGGCCTCCGTCGACGAAAACGACTTCTGGAAGAAGGGTTGATATCAGTTCCTTCATGTACTCGTCGTCTGGCGAGCCCAACTCAACAATCCTGTCGTTGTCTCCCCCGTGAAGCGGCGCATCTCTGCGGCTCTTCATTCGCGATATCCTCTCCACGAAGTCGTGGTGCTTCTCGCAGAATGTTCTCAGGGGATGTGACGAATCGTCCGCCGCTTGAAGAATCGACATCGGGAGTACGACCTTCATCTCGGGTGTTCCGGAGAGGTACCTCGTCAAGTCGCTTCTATTCACTGGCGCAACAAATGAAGTCGCGTTGCATCCGATTGGCACCATAGCCCTTTTGACCATAGAGACCTGATCCAAATCAGATGCGAATTTTAATTCGTCGATCTTGTCGGCGAATCCATTGATTCTGCAGCTGTAGAACAGGGCCCATTCGATAGCTGCGTAAACCTGTCCAATTGATCTGGTTCCGTCTCTCCGAATGCGCAAGCTCTGCTCGAGACCGGGGTACGAATCATGTATGTCCTTGCTTAAGCTGCAGACACCTACATCGCAGACTTCGTCATCGCTTTCGACAATCAGACTGTTGCTCCATTTCATTAGCCATTTTTGAAGCTCCTCGTCTTTGCTCATCTCTTGGAGAAACACGGTTTCAAGCTCCCTGGAGTAGCCGAAGCCGAAAGGGTCGGCGATGCGCCATCTTCCATCGAAATCTCTCATGGCGATTGGGCAGTCAAGTAGATACCTTTCAGGGTTAGGGCTTACATCGATTTGACTGACACTAGGTAAGTGAATTTCCTTCCCGTAACCTTCGACTCTGCGCTTTGTTTCTCGCATGGATGCGAGCACTTCGTCAGGCGATGGCGTTCCGAAATTGATTGCTGCTGATTTCAGGACCTTTGCGTACTGGGGTTCCTTTTTCCAGCGGGGCGGATTATCGCCTTTTGGCAGATGGATGAATGGGAGCAACTTTCCAGCGACGAGCTCGCGGAAGATCCATGCTGTCCTGAGCTCGAGTCCTCCGTTGCTCTGACCTAGGCGGTTCGCTCCCTCGTTAGTAATTCGGTTTTGCTCGTCGATGAAATTCTTATCGCGCAATCGCAGCAGCACGCCCTCAACGAAATCCTGCTCAAGGCAGGTTTCGGAAGCTATCGAGATCGCGTCTCGATGGCGCGTGACTCTCATGATTCCAAGTATTACCTTCTCAAAAGGGTTCAACGTCTCGATACCGCCGATTGTTCTGGGCAGGCTGATTCGATAGCCGTTGACTGGCCATCCGAGATGCCGCGCCGTGCCGATGATTCCCATTCTTGGTGTTGTGTTCCCGAAGTCCAGGTACCTTATTTGCATGGGAGCATCACCCCCTCGGCTGAGCATAGGAGATAAAAGTCGACAAGTCCAGGGATGTACTTGTCTGCAAGGTCGGTTGCGAGGAGATTGCTATCTCCTACTACCACTAGCATTTTCTTTTGCCGGCTCATCGAAACGTTCAGCCTGTTGTACATAGTGAGGAACCCGAAGAGCTTTCGAGCCTGCTTTGCTTCGTCCGGATCTCCAGTGGGCCATACAGCCTCCCTGGGCTTGTAGACCTTGCGACGAACAGGCTCGACTCGAGTCGTGGTTATGGTGCGCCTTGTGGTTTTCTGGCTGCTTTGATTCCGGGGCAGTCTGAAGAGGCCACCTCGTGAGGGGTGCCGCTCTTCAATGGTTTCTTCTACTGGCACTGATACTTGTTCGGCAACTTCATCCAATCCGAGTTCATGAGTTTCGACACCATCCGGAAGAGTCCTCACCATCGAAAGGAAGACGACGTCAAATTCCATGCCCTGGAATGAGTCAACGGTTCCGACGCGAATTTTGCTACCATCGGCTCTAGATCCAAGAGCAGCTTTGATGATTTCCGTTTGTCCCTTGTAGAAAGATATGATTCCATAGGTCAGGTCACGACCCTCGTCAGTGGCAAGCCATTCGTCAATTTGCGCAACGATGGCTTCCGCCTCGGCTTGCCGGTATAGGCTGAAGTTGCTGTTCCTTAGCTCCTTCCCCTTGAATCGGGGCACGTCAATCCAGGCGATCGGCTTGTTGTTTGTGCCAGGCAAGTTGTGTTCGTAGTGTCGAGCGTCAAGACCCGATTTCACTTTCTCCGAGCCATTGCTGTATCGCTCGTAGAAGTTCCTGCTTATGAAATCTCCGAGAAGCGGGTGCATGCGGAACTGAGTGTCGAGCGTAACGTGGCGGCATACTCCATCCTTCTCTAGTTCTCCAACCCTTTCTGTGAAAAGCTGCTCGAACATCGATTTTTCGAGCCAATCGAGGTCTGCCATTTCGGCATTCTCGTGCTTGATGGCTTCCTCTACCTGCGTGTCGATGATGTGCGGAAGTTGCCTATGATCTCCCACGAGGATTATCTTCTTTCCTTGGGACATTGGAATCATGAGGTCGCGCGGTGCGACGCGGGCGGCTTCGTCAATAATTACGTATTCATAAACAAATTCCGTTTGCTCGTCATCAACTGCTTTCGCCTCAAGCATCATCATGCTTGCGCTTTGTTGGCAGGTTGCCGAGAACGCAAAGCTGTATTCCGCGACGGCGTCGACCATGCCGTAATGATTGTTCTCGAGATCCGTTACGAACTCCGAGAGGATCCGAAGCCTCTCGTCGCTATTCGAGCGTCTTGGTTTTCGGCTTGCCTCGATGAACTCCTCGGCGAGAGACAGGACAGTCTCGTTTGGTTTGTCGACATGGAATACAGGAGGAGTGGACAGCCGCTCCAGCAGTTTGGCTTTGAGCTTCACGAGATCTCTTAGGAATGGAGGTACGCCGCGAGCTATGTTCCAGGCGCTCGCTTTGCTCAGAAGCCTCCTCTCATGAGGCTTCAACCGATCATATAGGGCGTTGAGGACGTCACCGGCTCTATCGGGGCCATCGTCGAGGAAACTGTCGCTCTTTACCCTCAGGAGGCGTACCGATAGCAGCGGAGATTCAACGTTCCCGAGTTCGGAGAGCGCGTTTTGGTTGGCCAGTTCGGTTTGCGCTCTGTCCCTAAGCGATGGGCCTGTAATCGAGACGGGTGTCTCGATGATTTCCTGTAGTAGCTCGATTGCAAGAGAGGCACTCGGCGCTTTGCTGTACTGAAGAGCGAGCATTTGGGCATGTGTTGACTTTCCTGCTTCATCGAGTTTCGGGTTCTTACTGCGAATTCTCTCAGCTACATCGTGACACCATTCTGTCAGGGCGCTTTCGTAGACGTTTGCGCGACCAGCATCTTTATCTGCCAAGCTTTTGCCGAACTTTGGCACGCATGGGAGGCCGTTGAGAGATATCCTGCTGATCATGTTTTCGACGGCATCGTGCTGGAAACCGCTCAGGAGAATCTGCCCTTTGACATTGACTCCCTTCTCGGCGCAAATCTGGTTCAACCTCTCGACGATTGCCGTTATGACAGTTGTTTTGCCAGTACCCGGAGGCCCTTGAATAAGGGCGATATCGGGTGTGTTCAAGGCGATATATACGGCTTTGACCTGCGAGCCATTTGGAGGGTTCTTTGGGAATACCTTCTTTTCAACCGACGGGTTCAAGGCAGTTTGCTCGCTGAGCAGTCTCAGTGAGGTAATCTGCTCTCCAGGCTCAAGGATGAGAGCGAGCTGGGGATTTGCTGACTCGCAATCCTTGATACGTTTCCTCGCTTCAGCCCTTCTTTTTATCTGGACGACTTCACCGCCAATTGAGAGAATGAGCTTGCCGCTTTGGGGCAGGCCATGGGCGCGGAGGGTGAGCTTGTTCGATCCCTCGTTGAACGAGACGACTTCGTACGTCGTTCTCGCTTTCCTTGATTGGCCAGATGCCCTCAGCTCGTGGCTCTCAGCCATCAGCTCTGCGACGAATTCTTCGAAAGTCATCTCAAGGTTTTCTAGATACGATGGTATTGCGGTAATTAGATCGACGGCTTCAATGCCGCTGACGGCCATTTCGGTGAATGCAGAGTCGCCCGCACTTGACTCGATGAGCTGAACGGTCGTGGTCTCGTCAAGTCCGGAAACAGCTCCCGAGTACGAGAGTACCCCATACTTTCTTGCCTTCTCCAAAAGGAAGCTTCCTTCTTCGTCGCCGTATTCATCCCATTTCTTTAGATAGGTTGAGCTCTCCTTCGAGAGCGCCATAACTTGCGCTCTTGCGGCAGATGCGATAGCTCCAGTCGCTGTAAGATCCGAAAACCTCAGTCTCCCCCTAGCGAGCCGAATGCTCCTGCCAGAACGGTTCTCCCGCTTGGTCATCTTGCTGGCGATAAATACGTCACCTATGCCTGCAACTTTCTTCGCGGTTGCTGCGAAGAAAACATCGCGTCCTACGGCTCCAAAGGAGCTGCCCGTAGCGGCAAAAGTGTTCGTTGCGAGCGTAATTTGCTTGTCTGACGTTTCGCCGTTACCGGATTTCCTCTGCGCCTCCCTGCGCTCTGCGGCCTCTGCAAGATCCATATCGCTGTCAAGCGCTGAACCGGCGATGATGAAGAAGAAATACTCATTGCCATGCGTATAGTTGAAATCCCACTCCATCTGGGAGCGGACTGCATCGACACCCTTCTTCGACGTTACCTTGTTAAGGCCCCTGAAACGCTCGACAACATATTCGTCTACCGCGATTTCCACATCGCCCATTATCGATTGCCTCTGAAAAAAGAACGCTATCCTGAGCTCGAAGCTCCCATCGCTGCAGCGTGGTTCGATTTGCGCCAAATGGGCACGGCCGAGCGCGAGTTCGCTGTCGAGACGAGACGATGTGGCTTTGTCGACGGGTTCGGCATGTATAACCGAACCGTTTACAAAGAGGTCGAACTCTCCCGAGACAACATTACTCGGCTTTACGCGCTTCACGGGCAGTGGCTTGCTGGCTTCCAGATACGGGATATCCTCTTTTGCCCTCAGCCTGAATGACAGGATGGGAACGGGGAGATCTTGGAACCTCATTATGCCTCCTCAGGAAATTCGAACGAGATAATTCCCGATGGGTCCTCATGGCCCCTGGATGGCTTTACGGTTTTGTTTTCGTAATCGATGACGAGTCGATAATCTGTTTCATCATTGAAGCATTGCAGGTCGAACGGATGCACAAGCCGATGGGGCACAATGGCCTCGGCGTTTCCCTCCTGTACCACCATGTCCCAGAAACGGCTCTCCAAAGTGACCGTCCTTGGTTTTTCGGTATCACAATAAGGGCAGACGTCTTCCTCTGAATAATAGGACATTCTGCAGTTCGGGCAGATTAGAGAGTGGTCATATGCTTGAGCTAACGCCATTGACCACAGAGACAAAGGTGTTCGCTTGTGAGGTTTGGATCTTCCATATCCAAGTGTCTGCTGGAACATCCAGCGCAGCATTGGGGTGAGAATCAGGATTCTCGGAAGGCCTGCGTCCGGGGCTTCGTTTGTATCGTCCTCTTCGTCATCAATGAACGGGAAATATCCGGCATATGCCATCTCGTCAAGGTCCTCGAAATCGGCTTCATCGACAGGATCGCCACAATCCCAGCCGCCGTCGGATCCCTCGGGGTCGAGTACTCTACTTCCGATGAAAGGATGGTTGAGAGCTAGCATCTCGAACGCCATCACGGCAAATGACCACACATCCGAGACCTCTCGCGATGCCGCAAGTCCCTGTACGACCTCCGGGGCACCGAAACGCGGGGTATATACAGTCGCCCCGCCGCGCCGTTGCTCGAATCTTAGGTTATCGGCGTCGATTAGCCACACCTCACCCGTGGCTTTATCGATGAATACGTTGTTGGGCGATAGATCGCAGTAGACCAATCCGTTGGCGTGGAGCCTTGCCAACACGGCAGCGCAACCGGCAAGTGCTATCAGTCGTTTTCTTGTCGAGCCGCTCCTGACATAGTAAATTAACGGGATGGCTTGATCGGGGTCGACACCCTTCAGCCATTCAGGGATATCGCCTTCCTTCATGCGTTCCTTGGTTTCGCCCTTGAGGTAGAAGACGCCATCGAAAGGAAACATTCCCCTCAGAAGTCGCATCACATATCCGGGCTCGTCTCGAAGGATTGACAGAGGCAGCGCGATTCTCGCGTCATTCGGAATGGGGAGGCTGCGCACGCCGCGGAATATGCTCCGCATATTCGATTGATAATCTATCTCCCCCGTTTCCGAGTTTATGGGCTGTTTAATGGCGAGGTCGGGGTCCTTCGTCCGGTACACGACGCCCTGGCCTCCACGCGACAATTCGTTGCGAAGGCTGAAGACGTTGCCGAATTCGTCGACTCGGATTTCTCCGCTTCTCGATAGGAGTCCTTCACTCATCTTCCACCTCCTTCTTGAGGAGGCAGGCGATGGTTTTGTCATCGGTGTGCTTTGGGGTCGGCCAGTTCTCGAGCATGTCCGTTGCGGCTTTCGCTGCTGAAACGGTTGCCATTTCGGAAGAAGACTCAACAAATCCTTTCATGAATCCGCGTAGATTATCGGCACCCTCGATGTCGTCCGACACTCCATCCGTGCAGAGGACGACTGCGGTGCATTTGCTTTCCGGGATGCACGCCAGCTTCCACTTGTCGGCAGGTACGGTGGCGGAAAGTGATTCCGTCATGTTCGAGAAGCTGTCGGTTTTGTCGTCGGTGAGAATCACCACCCTGCCATCGTCTCTAATGGCCGCAGCGCATCCATCTCCCAGCAGCCCAATCCAAACCATCGAATCAAATATGATTCCGAACAAGCACGTAGCGGCTGCCAAACGGGGCTCCAATGGCGCGATGTGCTCGAGCCAACAGTCTCTTATCTCATCGAGGAAGTCTTCATCTGGAGCATCGCATTCATTGATCCACATGCTGAACACAGCCCGCTCAACCGCCATGCAGGTCGCCGTGCTCCCGAAGTGTGAAAAGTCCTTCGACCCGAGGCCATCAGACACGACTATCCCGTCGCAAAAGGAATGATGGAAAGAGCTCCAAGAATCCTGGCTCGGCGTGCGCATCGATATATGGCCTGGGCCGATGACGCTGGCTCCGAAGCTGGCCCAATAAGCCATAATTAATCACCGAATTCCTCGAGAGCAGCAAGGATGCTTTCGACGTTAAAAACATACGGGGCATCGAGCTTTCGATTGGCATCCGCCCCCAGCAAGATCACCCGCACGTATCCGTCGCCAAGGGACTCGGCCCAACCTTCGAATTCGTTGTCTGGATCATCCCAATAACCATCTGAAAGAATTAACGCAGGCGTGTCGGGATAGTCGCCTAGTTCCCTAATCAACGTACTGACGTCCGACGAACCACGGCAATCTAATAGCTTCTCGGGAAGATCGTCACCCAGCCCCCATTGCAGGTCTTCTATTTCATTGCTCCAGCCCAAAAGCCTGATTTCGGCATTGGGGTTGAGCATTCGGCAGTACTGATCGATGGTGCGCAGGACTGTGTTCATGGCATAGCGCTTGCCACACTCCACCATGCTTCCAGAAAGATCACATACAATTGTGGCCTCATTTACCACCTGAAGCCCTCCTCTTCGTCCTCATCTTCTTCGATGACGACAGCTTCGACAATGACGGCTCCATCGGCATCGTCGGCAATATTGTTGGCCCTTTCGATTGCGCTCTCTCCAGATTGCAGTTGGAGTACTTGCTTTGCGGGTATAAGCTGGTTCGGATTCTTTGATTGGGTGCGCTGGGTTACGCTCATCGTCACGAATTTGAAGAACTTGACGATGTCTGCAGCCTGGTCAGCGGCGAAAACGGGGTTGTCGGTTCCCTTTACGAATTCCTCTAGCATTTCCCAGGCGCCATCGCCTTTTTGGCATCCTACCGCGAGCGCCATGCGATCGCACTTCGCTGTTCGGCCATTCATAATGAAATCGTTCAAAGATGCTTCCCAGCCGCAATCGGGCACGCCATCGCATACAAGCACAACCAGAGGCCTGTAGGAGCGAGAGGAGATCTTCTCTTTGTCCTCAATAAGATCTTTCGCCATAGCAAGGGCGGCATCGAGGGGGGTGTTGGCGTTTGCGGTCAGACCAGCAAACTGAACCCGAGAAGCGGGTTCCGGGATCTCGCCGGCGACAAACCGCGCACCGCGCGGGCCAATTCCGCCAAAAGCAATCGCTGAAACGAGAAACTCAGACGCCATGGTCTCTTCTTTTGCCAACGAGGCAAGCATCATGCGCACAGCTTTATTAAGAACGTCAATCTTTACGCCTTCGCCGAGATGCGCGCCCATAGATCCGCTTTCGTCCAAAAGCATGATGATGGGAAGCGGTTTCGCCTTGGTTACCGCGAAATCTGCTGCATTGAACTTCGCCATGATCGTCTCCTTGAGTTCGATAGTTACGCCTCGCAGGCTTTAGTCGCCAAGTGACGTTATCCAGTATAAAACCCGGCTGCCATCAACCGCACCATCTGACGCTCATCCGGCACGCATTTCCAGTCATTCGTATTATTTCATCATACGACCGTCCCATCCATTATCCAATAAGCTATATGACTAAAATATTATTTTGTCATTTCTCTGTTTGCCCACTTCCCCATGCTGTAGATTAACGCATAATGCTCGCAAGGAGGTTTCAATGGACAGTGTTATGACAACAGAGGAAATGGCTGAGATGCTGCCCGGCTCTCTTGGCATGCAGGACGATGCGCGTTCGCGGCTTCTTTGCACGCTGGGCATCCTCATGCAATACACCGATTCCGATCATGGCCTCACTGCCGCCGAAATCCGCGATGTGTTGGAGTCCAGATGTGAATCGGGCAAGCGCCCGTCCGAGCCCTCCATCCTCGCCGATATCAAGGCGCTGTCCGAAAACGGTCTGCCAGCCATCGATATCGAACGCCCGACCCGTGGCAAATCGGATGGATTCAAGTGCACGAAAGCCTTTCTCACGAACGCGCAGACGCGGTTGCTCATCAACATCGTGCGTACATGCAAGTTCATCACGCTCGACGAATGCCGTCAGCTTTGCGAAGCCTTGGAAAGCCTCGTCTCCGTCTATCAACAGGACAGGATCGTGGGCGAGGTGTATGTTGATGAGCGCCCTCGTCCGTCAGAGCCAGATATTTTTCAGGCAGCCGACGTTGCGACCCAGTCCATCGAGCTCGGCAGAAAGATGGGGTTCGAATACTGCTATTACGGCCTCGATGGCAAGGAGCACTTACTGCCAGCACCCGACGGCGGATACGAATTTCGGGAGACCCCCATCGCGCTCATTTTCAGCAACGGGAATTACTATCTCGAAACATGGCCGGAATCGCCGAACGAAGATCTGCCCAGAAAGCACTTCAGCCGCAGGCTCGACAGGATTCGCAACCCGCGCGTCCTCGACGCCGATGCCGAACGTAATAAGAAGATCGACGCGCTCAAGCGGAGCGTGCCGCGAAGAATCAGCCAGACATTCGACATGTATGGCGATGGCACGGAGCGCTGCTTGTTCCTGAAGGTTGACGCCCTTGCCTCCAACAATGTGCTCGCACGTTTCGGCTATGCATGCAAGTTCGAGAACATCGCGACGGACGACGCCGGCAACGAGTACGGCTATCTCCTTGTCGCGGTGCAGCTTTCGCCGACGTTCTACAGGTGGCTGTGCGGGTTCGGCTCGATGGTCCAGGTCGCCCGTCCGGTGAACGAGCTGTGGGTCAGGAGCGGGTCGTGGGCGAAGAATCCCGCATCGAAGCGCTCGTTCGAGAGTTTGGTTGCTGATTTCGAAGCAGCAACGCAAGGATACGTTCGACATTTGAAGGAGGCGCTATCGCCTTATGAGGCCTAAGCGACAGATAAGCGAAAAAGACTTGCTCAAACTTCTCGATATTCCCTCGTTCCGACACATGTCGAAAGACAAGCTGGTCAGCTTCGTATCGGCTCTGCCCGAAATCGATCCCGAAGTGGCCAAAAAGGCGCTCGAGCAGTTCCCGGATTTCGCCTCAGCCATGATCGAGATAACCGGGCGCTGCAAAGAGACTATCGCCAAGTGCCTGGAAGGCAGCGACGTCGGCACCAAGACCTGCCTTGCAGCCTGCTCCGTCATAAACGATTCTGTCCAACGCGAACTTGCAAAGGGCGAGCTAACGTTCGAGGAGCGCGAACACCTCATCGACAAGTCGATCCAGGTCGTCCAGCTGATGCGAGAAATCGATGCGGACAATAAGCGATTCCTCATCAATGTTGCCCGAATCGCCGTTGCCGTATCTGTTTTCGCGACTGGCGCTTTGATAACTGTGCTCGGCGGCAAAACCAACATCACATTGCCGAATATCAAGCGCGCCGCCTAAGGTTCTCTCGATAAGCCAGACAGACAGAAGATATGCGACGGGGACCGCGCTGCCTATCCTCTGAATCTTGCCCAGCTTGCATCAGTTGCGGTAGTAGGTGTTCGCCGGCTCGCCGAGCGTGTCAGGCGGACTGAAGCGCACGAGCTCGACCTCCTTGTCGAACGCGTCGCTGAGGACAGGATCACCCCAGTCGATAATGGCCTCAGCGAGCGCTTCCACAACGTCCTGGGCATTGGTGAGGTGATCCCCGACCAGGAGGAACGACATTCGGGACGCGAACAAGGCCGCCGAGATCTCTTTTTGCCTGTTCGACCTGAGAATGTGCTGATACTTCATGGGCGCTCCTTTCTTTGCGCCGCACGTGGCTCGCCCTTTCCGTGCACACGCACGGTGGCCGGCCAAGACCCAAAAACGGGCCTCTATAGAAATCACTGCTCATTTTTTCGGAAAAAGTTCCAGATTTTCATAAGATCAGCGATATCGACATAGAATAGGAAACCAAGGACGCGATGGCGCTTTCGAGCATGACGTCTGCGCCCCGGCGCTCAATGGTCTGACGAAGCCGCATCAAAACTTCCTCGAAGCGTTTGCGCAACCGCCCGTCGATTCCGCCGAGGTCGGAGAAGCACGCAGTCGGTCTGCCCGTTTGCTGCGCATAGTTTTGCTTGCATTTCAGGGAAACACCGACCAACTCCAGCGGTCTGCCTATCCATTATGGTTTCCTAGTACAGGCTGATAAGCTGGGATTATCATATCATCAACATGGCGGCTCCCTGCAGAAACACCAGGCTTGCCTGCGTGTGCATGACGTGCGCAAACGAGGTCTGAAGCCCCAGTCGCCACCTCACCTGCGCAGAGCCGGCAGCTTTTACCAGCGTCTCCCCCAGAGGTTCCGGGGGAACGTCGAAGCGGGGCACTGGAAGCTCCAAGGGGCGTTGGGGCTTCCGCAGCGAAGCACGACGGCTTCGCATGAGCGTCCCCCCAATCTTCGTCATCCTAATATGTAGAAATTATGTACTAGAGATTTTTGAGCCGTATTTCGGCCGCCTTCGCATCTTTTTCGCCAGATATTGGGCCGAAATGGCAGCAATGAGCGCTTTTATACTCTCAGTAACGTTACTAATGGTACATTTTGAGCGCATATATGCCTAATTTTGTCTCCAGGCAGCACGGTTGAACGGCAAAATGATGCGGAAACTGCAGAAAAGCGCCTCGATAATCTCCAGTACACAAAATCTTCACTTTTCCCGGCGCAAACCGAAAGCCCTGGCGCCAACCAAGAACGTTTGCTGCCCGCGCAGAAGCTTCCAACGCCCCTGCAAGGGCGTTCGCTGGCCACATGCGCCAACCCGAAGCTTCAGCGGTGCCCTGCAAGGCCCTCCACGGCCGTCTCTCGCCCAGCGTGATGGTGGACCCTGCGTTGCACAACGTCTTTTCGCTTTGACACGGCCCCCCCCCATGACGCCCGCCCTCGACGCCTTCAAACGGCGCCGCCTCAAAGCGATGATCAACCCACTTCACCGACCGATTCCGAAGGCTTGTTCAGCAGCTTGAACAGGCCGTGAGGGACGCATTCGCACAGGTAGGTCGCAAACGGCTCGGCGGGGATGTTCATCCCCTTTTTGCCCCAGTTCGTGAACACGTTGAGCGTCGCCTCGGCGAAAAACCGAATCTGAAAGTCCAGGCTGTCGGAAATCTCGACGCCTTTGTATGTCACGAGCGTCTCAACGAGGTTGTCCCTCACGGCGCGGTGCCCGAATGCGCTTATCGATTGATAGCCGCGGCTTTGCTGGTAGGCCGCCATATAGATCACCTTGTGGTCCATGATCTCTCGAATGGAAAGCAGCGTCGCGTCGTGCCAGTTCAGGGTTCTGCCCACTTCGAAAAGGTATTGCCCGACGCCAGTGACGAAATGCCACTGGAGAATGTCGTACTTGTCCTTGAAGTAGCGATAAAACGTCTGCCGAGATATATCGGCGGCAGCGCAAATGTCCGTTACGGAAAGGTCTGAAAAGCTCCGATCGGCAAGCAATTCCTCTGCAGCCTCGAACACGCGCTTGCGAAGAGCGTCTTGACGCCAGCTCATGGCACCTTCTTCCGAGCAGAATATGACACCGTATCAATATTGTCACATTGTGTGACATCTTGACAGCCGCGTCAATTGGATTCAAGCCGACAGGCACGCAGAATTGAAGCCGCCAGGGAAACGCCAACGAAAGCCGTCTGAACAGGGCCGGCGAAACGGATCGGCGCCTCCCGAGAAGAGTGCGCACCTCTTTGCCCAGCCACAGGACGATTGGAGAGATCATGGCGAAAGAAGCCAAGAAGGAAGTCGAGCTTCCTGACGACATGCCCAACGGCTATGTCGACGAGAACAACGTGAGATGGAGATACGCCATCTGCCACTATTGCCATATGAATTGCAGCATTTGCGTCGGCGTCGACCTTGACACCGACGAGATCGTTGAGATTCGCGGAAACAAGCGCAACGGCGTCGTGCTGTGCGACCGCATGGGCGAGGGGGGCATCAACGCCATCAAGATGCACTACCACCCCAAGCGCATCAACCATGCGCTCAAGCGCGTCGGCAAGAAGGGCGAGGACAAGTGGGAAGAAATCCCCTATGAGCAGGCGCTCGACGAGATCGCAGAGAAGCTGCAGGAGCTGAAAGACGAGTACGGCCCGGAGACGCTGGTGGTTTCTGAAGGAACCTACCGCTCCGACCATCTGTGGGCGCGTTCTCGCTTCTCGAACCTCTTCGGCAACCCCGGCAACCTTATCGATCCCGGTCAAGTGTGCTGGTGCTGGAACTACACGGTGAACATGGCCATGGTCGGCTGGCCCGTGGAAGGCCCCTACCCCGTCAGCCCGCAGGACACGAGAACGTTCGTCACCTGGGGCAAGCGCTCGTCGGAGTCCTACGGTCCGCAATCGCCGCTGTGGCGCGGCATGAAGATGGCGCTGAGCCCGAACCGTCCCGCCGACCAGCAGCCGCGCCTCATTCAGATCGACCCTGTGTGCACCACGCAGTCGCTTCAGGCCGACACGTGGGTCAACCTCTACCCGGGCACCGATGCGGCGCTCGCACTCTCTTGGATCGACACGATCATCAAAGAAGACTTGTACGACGAAGAGTTCTGCACGAACTGGACGAACGGCATCTTCTTGGTGCGCAAGTCCGACAACTACATGCTGCACGAAGACGAGCTCTTCGAAGGCGGCAGCCACGACAACTTTGTGGCCTGGAACGCCAAGACCGGCAAGCCCGAAGTGTGGAACTCCGACATCTGCTACTGGAAGGACGCCGACGCCGACGTCGAGCGCGTGCTGCGCGGCACCTTCGAGGTCTCCATGGCCGACGGCTCCGTCGTCGAGTGCTATACCGCGTTCGACGCCATCACCGAACGCGCATCCCACTACCCTGCCGAGAAAGTCGCGCCCATGATCGGCGTGCGCGTGGACAAGATCCTCGATTCCGCCCGCACCTATGCCACGAACGGCCCCGCCTACATCAGCTGGGGCCTTGGCGGCGGCGACCAGGCGGGCGACAACGCCACGAACTGCTGCGTCGCCAAAACCATCCTGCGCATCATCACCGGCAACATCGACAACCCGGGCGGCGAATACATCGGCGAGCCGGGGCCGCTGCCCGACGAGACCGGCGTCAAGACGTTCCCCGTGCGCGACTGCGAGCTCGAGCTGGCCGACCGGGTCACGCCCGAAAGCCGCGCAAAGCTCCTGGGGAACGACTACAAAATCATGGGCTGGCCCGGCTTCGAGGCCATCGGCACATGCTACGAGAAGATGTACGGCATTCCGCGCCCGCAGGTGCACCAGCTTTTGGGCAACACGCAGGCGTGCTGGAAGGCCATCGAGGAAGGCGATCCGTATCCCGTTACCGTGATGATCTCCTGGGGCTCCAATCCTCTTGCTTGGGCGCCGAACACCAAGCGCGTGTATGAAGCGCTCAAGAAGCTGAAGCTCTACGTGGTCATGGAGTATTGGAAGACGCCGTCCGCGGCTCTTGCCGACTACATCCTGCCGGCGTGCGACCCGCTGGAGCGCCCGTTTGCAGGGCCGGGCGAGGACGCCAACGACTTCTCGCTCTACGGCGATCGCGCCTCCACCCCGCTCGGCGACCGCCACGAGGACTGGTACGTGTTCAGGAACCTCGGCTGCCGTCTGGGCCAGGAGGAATACTGGCCGTGGGAGACCTATGAGGAAGCATGCAAGTCCCGCATCGAGCGAACCCCCGGCCTCGACTGGGACACCGCCTGCCAGACCGGCACCTACTTCCCCGGCCCCACGCACTTCTACAAGTACGCCGAAAAGCTGCACAACGGGCAGACCCGCGGCTTCGCCACGCCGTCGCGCTTGGCCGAAGTGTTCCCGACGGTCATGCAGGATCTGGGCTACGATCCGATTCCGGACTACGTGCACCCCTACGAGAGCCCCGAGCGCACGCCCGAGCTCATGGAGAAGTACGACCTGCGCCTGACCACGGGCGGCCGCAACTCGACGCTGTACCACTCCGAGAACCGCGTTCCCGGCCAAGGCACCCGCTCCACCCAGCCGTGGCCTCCGCTGCACATCCACATCGAGGACGCTCGCGCTCGCGGCATTCGCCAGGGCGATTGGGTTTGGATTGAGACGCGTCGCGGCCGCATTCGCATGAAGGCCCAGGTCGACCAGGGCATCAAGCCCGGCGTCGTGCTGGCGCAGGCGAGCTGGTGGTTCCCCGAGCTGCCTGCGGAAGAGCCCTGGAGCCAAGGCGTGTTCGAGTCGAACGCCAACGTGCTCACGCCTGACGACGCGGACGGCCTCGATCCGATGACCGGCAACTGGTGGGCCCGCGGGCTTTTGTGCCGCGTGTATCCGTGCATCGACGCCGCAGACCGCACCGACCAGACCGTCATGCCCGATGACTTCAAGAACCCCCAAAACCACTTTGTCCAAGAGTTCGACAAGCTGGGGTCCGCCGAGTTGGCCCGGATGTGATCGCCTGGTTTTCCTTCTTTCGCCAAGGCATGATTCACCTGGGGAAACGCTGATTTAGATTAAGTGGGACAGGGGTAGTCTTGACGCCGATTCAGGACTACCTCTGTCCCTGTCGTGATGAAAGGGTCGTATGTGCGGGCCGTTGCGAAACAGGCAAGACTTCGGGGGACAGGTTCAAATCGACAAGGCGCGTTGCATGGAATGTGCGCTTTGTTGCAGAAGCTGTCCCATGGGGGTTTTCGAGGTCCGGCTCGCGAAAGTGAGGATCGCCCGCCCAGGCCTTTGCGTCGGCTGTTGGAAATGCGTTTCGGCTTGCCCGCGAAACGCCTTGTCCACGCCGACGACGGCGATATGGTTCGCTTGAAATGCTACCAAAATAGCATCAGAATGCGCACCGGGACGGCCGAGCCCTCGAAATCGACTGCGCCGACGTCAACCGCGCCGGCGCAGTCGCTCAAAAAGCCCAGAAAGAAAACGGCCGCCTCCTCGCGCAGGTGCCGCACTTCGTACATGCCTTCCCGGGCGAACGCTCGTCGACGAAGGGACGTCGACCGTTCGCCCGGCAAAAGTAACCCGAAGGTAACATTTGGGGGAATTCGCTTGTGCGGCCCGGACGGTTGCCCTATGCTGGGTCTTGTCAACGGGGATGGCCCTTCTCTCCTCCTCTCCTCCTCCTTTTGAACCTCTTTCCGACCCGTTGACGATTCTTGAAGCTGGTTTCGGCGGCGGCGCTCTTCTCGTCTGGCAGCCGCCGCCCAGCTCTCCCCTCTTGCTCTTGCATCCTCCGCGCGTGACAGAGGGACGGGTTATTCGTCCGCCCGGCGAGCCGGCCTGACGAATCCCCCGTCCCTCTGTCACGCGCTACGCTCCCTCTGTCACGCTCTGGAACTCCTAGCTAAAGCGCTCGAGGAGGTATTCGCGCTGGCGTTTTCCCAGACCGCCGACGCGCTTCTTCTCGGAGATGCATGCTTCCTCCATGATGCGCTCGGTCTTCCCCTTGCCGATGTAGGGGACGCTCATGAGCGCATCGACGATCCGCATCTTGCGCACGGCCTCGTCGTCGGAGTCGAGCAGTTCGACCAGCGTCACCGACCCGTCGCGCAGCTGCTCCTTGACGGCCTGGCGCTTCTTGCGCGCTTCCATAGCCTTGTTCAGCGCGGCCATTCTTTCCTCGGGGGTTCGCTCCAGTGCATTCACAGCGCTTGCCTTTCTCTTCGCCGGTTCTACGTTTTCGGCCTTGCGGCCCCTATTCCTGCAAATCCGGCCCCGGAGGGCCGGATTTGCGGAATGCCATGAAAGCGGGGAAGCCGGCGGCGCCTCCTTGGAGCCCTGGCCCCGCCAGAAGCGCCGCCCTCGTTCATGCCCTACTTGGCGACTGCCGCCTCAGCGTCGTCGCTCCCTTCGTCTTCCTCGTCGCGGCGGCGGCGCAGCAGCACGATGACCAGGCCGGCGGCCACGATCGAGGTGCCGAACAGCCACGCCACTTGCAGCGGGTCGCTCGTCTGCGGCAGCGCGATGATGCGGTCGATGAAGCCGGGGTTGCTGCCGTAGGGGTTCACCGGCACGGCGCCGACACCGCCCGGGTTCACCCGCACCCAGCGGCCCGTCACCGGGTCGAGCTCGTATTCGGCCGTGACGCCCGGCGTGGTGCCCGTGAACGCCTCGTCCAGATACTTCGGCGGGACGTCGTCGATCGGCGGGCCTTCCAAGATGCCGTCGTCGATCGGCGGGCCTTCCAGATCGTCGTCGAGCAAGACGCCCATGTCGACCGGGCGCTGCACTTCCGGCGTCCAGTTGTACGGGACGATCAGGTCGCGCTTCACGCCGTATGCGTTTTCCTCGCCCGGCTCGGCCTCGTCCAGCGGACGCCCGTACACGGCACGCGCCACGGTGATGGAGGTCAGCTCGTTGCCCAGCGCCGGCGCGAAGTCGTTGTCGTCGAAGTCCTCGTTCAAGCCGCTGATCGGGTTTTGCGCGTCCAGCGGCACGTACGTCGCGCCGTCGGGCAGCGTCGTGACCACGCGGTAGACGTACGGCACGCCCTCTTCAGTGGCGACCGGCAGGCCTTCGAAGCGGTAGTTGCCGTTGCCGGACGTGAGCTGCACGTGCTCTTCGAGGTCTTCCCAGTCATAGTCGGTGCTGATGAAGGCGTACGGGTCGCCCGGCACCTTCGCCTGGTCGGCCACCGGCGCGTAGGTCTCGCCGTTGAGGTTCTGCGCCACCGCGTCATCATGCATGATCGCACGCTGCAGGCGCACCTCGCGTCCGTTGATGCCTGTCAGGTTCTCGTCCAAATCGCTCTTCAAGCCGTTGCCTTCGGGCGCATCGTCCCAGATCATGCCCGCGATGACCGCCTCGGCGTAAGCCACCAGGCCTGCGTCGTTGCAGTCGGAGTCGTTGTGGCCGCGCAGGTTGTAGAGCTTGTCGTTCGGGCCGGTCAGGCTCAGCGCCGTCGCGGCGTCTTCGCCCTCGGTCGAACCCGGCGCCGCCAGCACGATGAGGCCCGCAGACGCGTCGTCAAGGCCGCCTGCGCCGATCGGGTCGGCCGGCTCGATGATCTTCGTCATCTCGTCAAGGTCGGAATCGTTCTCGGCCGTGGAGTTCTCGGCGTTCATCGTGGTCACGCCGTAGCCTTGCTCGATTTCGTCAAGCACTACCTGGTATCCGAACAGTACCGTGCGCTTCTCAACCGTGCCGTCTTCGGCGGCTGCCTTGGCCGTCTCGCCGGCCACGACGTTGCCCTCGGCGTCAAGCTCGATCGTGCCGCCGACGAACAGGCCGTCGAACTCGTAGAAGCCTTCGGAATCGGTCACGGTGGAGGCGTAGGCGGCGTCGGCCGGGTTCGTGGCGCCGTCGGCATAGCCGAGCGGCTTCCACGTCTTGGCCGTCACGTCGTACCAGTAGCGCTCCAAGGTGACCGGCAGGTCGGCGAAGCGGTTGGTCTCGGATTCGGACAGGATGCCGTCGAACTCGTAGTTGTCGTCGCGCTCGTCTTCCCACACGGTGCCCGAAATGCGTGCCAGGTCAGGCAGCGTGAAGGCGCCGTTGTGGTCGGTGGAGTCGAACCAGTCGCGCAGCGACCAGTTCATGGATTCGAGCTTGTTGAGCTCTGCCATGCGGGCCTCGTAGGCCGGAGCCAAAATCGGGTCAGCCTTCTTGCGGTCGTACACCGGCACCACGTTGCCCGTGGACGCCTCGCGCTCGTAGCCTTGCACGCCGCCGAAGATCACGCTGGCGTACTTGACCGTGGTGGCCAGCGTCTCCAGGTCTTCGCGCGTGGCTTCGTTCTCCAGGTAGTCCTTGTTGATCACAAAGGAGCCGTCGTCTTTGAAGGTGATCAGTTCCTTGCTCACGGTGCCGTGGCTTTCGCCGCGCAGAATGATGTATTCCAGATACGCCTTGAGCGACTCGGTGCCGGTGGCAGGCTTGTCGTGCTCGATGAACTGCCGCATCTCGTAGCAGTCGGCCGCGACCGGAGCGTTCTGCAGGTAGTACAGGTCGCGCAGGGTGGCGTCGTCGATGAAGGCCGTCACGAACGTGCGCTTCTCGTCCTCGCCAAGCGTGGCGAACGTGGCCGCAGCCGCCTTCAGCTCGTTGGACTCGGGCTTGTCGAAGAGCTCCAGCCGCTGGTCCACAGCCGCTTGCAGCTCGTCGACGCCGCCGGTGCCGCCGGTGCCGTACACGAAGTCGTGCGCGGCGCCCTGGCCGTTCTTGATCTTTTCAAGCTCGGCCTTCGCGGTCACCGAAGCGATCCACTTCTTCACGGCCGCTTCCTTGTCGGCCTGGTTGCGCGAGGCGACGATGAAGCGGTTCAACTCTGCCAGCGTCGTGCCGGTCCACGTCGCGGCCCTAGGCTCGCTGAACGTCGTTGCGATCTCGCCCTCTGCGGTGTCGCCCGCCACGTCGCTCAGCAGCGAGAAGGTGCTGAGCGTCGAGAACAACGCCATGTCGGACGCCAGCGTCTCGGACGCCGCAGACGCCTCGGTCTCGTCGCCCTCGCCTCCGGTCGTGCCGGCGTCGCCGCCAGCGTTGTCGCCGGTCGTGCCTTCGTCGTCGCCCTCGTCGCCGGCCAAGTCGTAGGTCTCGGCCGCCGGCGTCGGCGTGTCGGCCTCGTCGTCGGTCGTGCCGGCGTTGTCGCCGGACTCGTCGGTCGTGCCGCTGCCAGCGTCGTCGCCGGACGCGTCGGTCGCGCCGGTGCCGCCGCCGACGTTCTCCGGGTCGCCGCCGCCATACTGGCCTTCGTTGATGCTGGCGTCCAGGCCGGCGGCCTTGCGTTTGCCGTTCACGTCGACGATCTTGGCGTACGGGCCGGCCACGAAGAAGTCCGCGTCGCCGGTGCCCACCAGGTTCGCAAGCGTGATCAGGTCCGGATCCAGCAAGTCTCCCATGCTCTTCTCGTCGTCGAGCACCGGAGTCTTGTCGCCGGTCGGCGCATCGAAGACCACGTCGATGTCGTTGGGCGCGAACGGCGCGGCCTCGCCCGTGCGCTTGGTGCCGGCGTCCTCGGCAACGATGAAGCGGCCGGTCTCGGGATTGACGTTCAGGTCCGAATTGACCAGGTCGTATTCGTTCTTGGCCGTGCTTGCCGCATCGGTCAGCTGCGCGGTCGTGCGCGAGTCGGCGTGCTGCACGGACGGCACGTAGAACGCCTCGTCGTAGTAGTCATAGTCGTGCGAACCGCGATCGATCGACTCCAGCCGCTCCTTGGTGGGCGACGCCGGATAGGACACGACCTCGGCCTGGTAGCCGTACAGCACGTTCGGGCTGATGCCGGCCACTTCATGGGTGCCCACGCCGCTGACGACGAAGCACCAGTCGCCCGACGAGATGGAGTCGGCGAAGGCCGCGCCCTCGACGAACACTTCTCCGTCCTCGCCCGTCTCGATGACGTCGATCCAGTCGCCCAGGTCGAACGAGTTGTCGGATGCGTCGTACATCTCGTCGACCGAAAGCGTGGAGTCTGCCAGCGCCTCGTTGTCGTCCGCCTTGACCTCGGACAGCGTGTACACGTCGGCCTGGTTGAACGTCTTGTCCTTGCGCCACACGTTCCGGTCGCCCTCGGTGATCTCGAGGTTCAGCTTGGAAGCCAGCTTCTCGACGGCGTCGTCAAGCAGCAGGCGCAGGCTTTCCTGGCCAAGCGGCAGGCCGCCGTTCGCGCCCAGCTGGTCTTGCGGCGGCACGAACACGGTCTCGTCGTCCTTCGTATAGGTGTAGCCGTAGATGTATTTCTTCAGGTTCACGAACTCGCTGTCGGCCGGCGCGTTCTGCAGCGCGTACAGGGCCCAGTAGTTCTGCTCGATCTGCTCGTCCGTGGTGTCTGCGGCAACGTCGGCGCGGTCGGCGATCCATTTGCGCAGCGGCTCGTAGAACCTCGAGAAGTCGTCCGCTTCCTCAGCCGCCCTGCCGGCAGGCGTGTTGACGATGTCGGTCAGCTCCTGCTTCACCTCGTCGCTGATGCTGTCGGCACGCTCTTCGAACACGCCGACGCCTTCCACGTCGAACCAGTAGCGCGTCAGCTTCACGAGTGCGCCTTCGATGCCGGGCTCGCCGTCGTCTTCGATGCCGTCGGCGTCCAGGTCGTCCCAGATGCGGCCGGAGATGAGCACCGGAGCACGCAGCGTGAGGCCTGCGTTGCCGGCGTGCTTGAGCACGAGGCGGTTGGCCAGGTCGTAGTTCTTCAGCTTGTATTCCACCTGGTAGCGGTCGGAAGCTTCCTTGTCGTGGTCGTTGTCGGTCGCCACCACGGCCACGGTCTCGCTCGCGGAACTGCCGTTGATGTTGCCTTGCAGCACGTTGTGCGACTTGTCGACGTAGACCTGCAGGTCGTTGGTGATCTCTTCTTTGTTCGGGTCTTTCTGCGGGCTGTACTTCGTGGCCACGTATTCGGAGTTGTGCGCGTTGATGACGTGGATCACGTAGCCGGCCAGATACGGCGTGGCGTTGTCGAAGGTCTGCTCTTGCGCCTTTTCGAACGACACTCCGCTCTGCGGCTGGTAGATGCTGTCCTTGCTCGGATCGGCCGGGCTGTCCTCGTCGTTGTCCAGCAGGATGTATGCCGGCAGGTCGCGGTAGCGATAGGCGCCGTCGGCCGTGGTCTGCACCCAGGTCTCGTAAGGCTGGCGCGTCACTTCGGTCCGCACGGTGTCCGGCTCGTCAGCAAGCGCAGCGTCGGTCTGCCCGTTGCCCGTACCGCTCGGGTCGGTCGTGCCGCCCGGAGCAGTCTCGCCGCCGGTCGGAGCGGTCACGGCGCCCGGGGTGTTCGAGCCGCCGGCCGCGCCGTCGTCGGCAAGCAGCGCAGGCACGTCTGCCAGCGCCATGAAGCGGTGCGACATCATCCTGGAGATGGCCGGGGTCAGCGTCTCGTCGCCGTCGCCGGCCTCGCCCGGGTCGGTCTGCTGGTCGTTTCCAGTACCAGGTTCGGTTTCGATATTTCCACCTTCACCCGCGCCGGTGCCTTCACCATCGCCAGCACCTTCGTCGCCGCTGGCAATGCCAAGCTTCGCATTCGCAAGCGCAGCCAGCGTCTTGTCGCCGCCGACGGTCTCGACGACCTCGTTGCCTTCTGCATCGACGGTCGTCGTCTTGACGCCGTAGATGTAGTCGTGCGCCCGGCCCATGCTGTCGGTCGTCAGCGCTTCAGCCGTGAAGTCGTCGCTGTCGATCCAGTCGATCAGGTCGAGGTCGATGGCCGCGGCAAGCGCGTCTTCTGCGACCTTGTGCGCACCCACGATGATCGTCGGCTTGCTGCCGTCCTCGCCTTCCTCGGCGCTCTCGTTGATCTGCTCCACGCCGAAGATGAAGTTGCGGGCCGCAAACGCGTCCGAGCCGTCGGGCGCGAACCACAGCGCCAGCAGCTCTTCGCGCGAGCGCTTCTCGTACTTGGCCGTATCGGCGATGTCAACGAGCACCAGCCTCTTGTTCGTGCTGCCGTCGGCGTCTGTGACGTCGCCTTCGACCACGGTCGCCTTGCCGTTGATCCACGCGATCAGCAGGTCTTCCTTCTGCTCGTCCGGCGTGTTGGAGAACGCGATGCCGAACTGCGACACGGTCTTCGGCTCGCCTTCGGCGCCGGCGGTCATGTTCACGCCGTCGAAGCTTTCGTTGAGCACCCACGTGCCGGAGTTGTGCAGGGCTTTCACGCGGACGTCGTCCTCTTCGTAGAGGTAGGCGCGGCCGCCGCTGATGTAGTAGATGTTGTTGTTGTTGCCGATGACGATGTTCTTCGTGTGGCGATTGCCCATGGCCGCCACCGACAGGCGCAGGTGCTGCTTGGAAGAGTCGTTCGCGTCGGGCTCCCAGTAGAAGATGTTGCCGTCGGCGTCCTCGACCAGCTGGTGGCCGTCGGCGTCGTATTCAGGCACGAAGTAGTACTGCGCCAGCGACACGATGACGTTTCCGAGCGGGTCGTCGCCGTCGTTTATGGTCTTGTTCTCCAAGTCGTCGGTTGCAGCCTTGTGGGCGTCTTCGGCCATGACGCCGTCGCCGTCGCGATCCTCCCACACATAGCCCTTGAGCAGTGCGCTGTCCGGAGGCGTGAAGCCGGCGTTGATGAAGCGCTGGTCTTGGCCGATGGCGAAGTCGAACTCGCTCTGGTTGCCGGGCTGCAAGACCGTCTTCTTTTCCGTCTTGCCGTTTATGGTGACCTCTTTGACGACCTCCTTGTCGTACGGCTTGGACGCTTGGTAGTACGCGCCGTTCGTGAGCATGCGGTCGCGCTCGACGGTCGGCTTCTCGACAGTGCCGCCCGCAACCATCTCGTATTCCGCCACGCCGGCCAGCACGATCTTGCCTTCCATCGCGTTCTTCGAAATGCCCGCGTTCTCGACCGGGTTCATCGAGGCCGGGTCCACGTCGAGCGCGGTGCCGGTCTGCACGTCGTCTTTGCCCAGATGCACCGGGTAGTTGCCCTCGCCGTAGTCGCCGAACAGGTACTCGTCATTCGTGAAGTCCTCGTCGATGACATGGTCCTCTTCGATGACCATGGGCTCGGCGTTGGAGTTGCGCTCGTCCTCGCCGGTGGTCTGCCACTCGTAGGTGGTCGTCAGCAGCGAGATCATGCCGTCTTCGTCGTTGTCGCCGTTCACTTCCACGGTGTAGCCGGCCAGGTAGTAGTGGTACTGGCCGTTGTCGTCGATCTTGGCGTAGGCGGTCGGCAGGTTGTCGAACTTGTAATAGCCTTCCTTGTCGGCCTCGCAAGCACCTTCGTGCTTGAGCGATTCGATGCCGTCCTTCTCGACGATGGGCTGCACGGCGCACTTCGACGGGTCGTCGTAGGTGTGCGTGAGCGTGTCGTCCACCGACGCAGCCGGCACTTCCGTGATGCGGTTCATCTCGCCGGCGTAGCCGTAGACCGAGTTGCCCTCGCCGTCCTTGCCGATCTCGACGCGATTGCTCAGGGCTTCCGCATCGTTCGGATCGTTCGGATCGTACGGCTTGAAGACGGTCTCCTCTTCGCCCTGGGCACCGGTCTTCGTCGCAAAGGCGCCCACCGCCGTCTCGTCAAGCATGGGCTTCTTGGCGAAGTCGTCCTTGGCCGGGTTCGCGGCAGCCGGAACGGTCCATTTGCCCTCGACCCATTCTTGGCTCTCCGTCGCCTTGTGCGCCGGGACGTATTCGTTGTCCCAAAGCAGCCACGTGCCCTTGACCTGCTCGTACACGATCTTGCCGTTGTCGTGCTTCACTCTCTCGACCTGCTTGCCTTCGATCGGCACCGTCTCCATGACCGGCTCGAAGTGCGTCGCCTCCGGATCGTAGTACCACTTCTTCAGCACGACCTGCTTGCCGTTGTAGCCGTCCTCGTGGGTGTACGAACGCTTCATCAAGTAGTCGTTGCCGCCGTTCATGACGAACTCGGCGCTTTGCTCGTCCACCTCGCCGGCGACGGGCTTTTCAGCCTTGCCAGTGACCGGCTCGGTGCTTTCCTCGGACTCGTAGTATTCGTAGTTGCCGTCCTTGTCGCACTTCACGAACTCGCCCTGGTAGTCGCGGACGAAATCGTAGGTGTAGCGCGCCTTGTCGTCGTACAGGCCGTTGTAGTCGAAGTCCTCCCACACATAGCCGTCGATCTTGTATGTCGGCAGATCGATGATGCCGGCGTCGGAATGCTTGCGGTCGCTCGAGCAGGCCAGGTCGTAGGCCACGAGCGTCTCGGTCGCAGCATTGTCGCCGGTGCCGGCGGCGGCCGGCTTCGTCATCGGCTCTGCGGGAGCAGGCGTTTCGGCAGGCTCGCCGCCGTCGCCTTCGCCCTCGCCGCCGGGCTCAGCCGGATCGGTCGTTTCGGTCGTGTCGCCAGAATCGGCCGGATCGGTCGTTTCGGTCGTTTCGGTCGTGCCTCCCTCGGCGCTCGTCGCCGGAACGCCCGCACGCGGGTCTTCGTAAAGCGCCGTCTGGTCGTCGTTGTTCGACGGCGGAGCGAACAGGATGTTCGACGGGTTGGACGTCCGCCCGTCGGGCGTCTTGCCGTCAACCGTCACCTGGTCGAGCAAGACGATGTACTCGTCTTCGCCGGTCAGATAGCAGCCGGGGTCGATCTCGCTCTGGGCGGAGTCGAGCTCGCCCAGGTCGGAATCGTTCTTGAACGTGCCGGACGCGCCGCGCACGCGGTACTTGGACTTCAGCTTCTCGCCCGAGGTCACGCGCTCGTCGATGACCTTCACCTTGTAGCCGTAAACGACCCACTGCATGTCGGGTTTGGCGTCGGCAGCAGGCTTGGCAACCGCAGCCGGCTCAGTGAGGCCTTCGGCCTTGCCAGCCGCCACGGCAGCGTCATAGGCAGCCTTCGCCTGCAGATAGGCCTCGTAGCGCACCTGGTTCATGTCGATCTGGCCGGCGCCCTCCAGCTCGGTGAAGCGGTACATGCCGTTCTGGTAGACCTTGTTCGTGTTCGCGTTGCGATAGACCTTCAGGTCGACGTCGCCCGCCGCGCCCTTCTCAAGCGCCTCGTAGGAGCGGAACTTCTGGCCGGAATCGTTGGCCACCTGCAGATAGGCGGTCTCGGCCACGTGCGCGTGCTTGGTCGTGAACGTCGTCGCAGTCGTGCCCGTTGCCTGATTGGTCGTGGTCTCGGTCGTGTTCGTGAAGCTCTTGTCAAGCTTCCATTCGTTGGCGACCGGGTCGTAGTAGTAGCGCTCGAGCGCCACCTTGTAGCCGTTGCGGCCGAGCTCCTTGGGATCTTGCAGGCCGTTGTTGTTCTTGTCGTCCCACAGCACGCCTTCGATCTTCTGGCGCTTCGCCCGCACCACGCCGGCGTCGCCGCCGTTGACCGCAACCGGCACCTCGGCGTCCTTGGACCCCTCTTCGAATTCGTAGTCGCCATTGGCGTCGACGGAAACGACGTTGGTCGGCTTGCCGCCCTCTTTCACGAAGACGGGCCGGCGCACCGGAAGCGACGCGGTCTCGGAATCGACCGTCAGCCAGTCGTAGCTGACGAAGCGGTCGGCCAGGTCGCTGGCGGCCACGTACTCGTCGTCAAGCACCTGGTCGAGGTTCACGTCGATGCAGTCGCTCTCGTTCGCCAGGTTCGTGTATTTCGCACCCGCCGTGCCTGCATCGGCGCCGGCATTGCCGGTGCCGTCGGCATCGGCGGCAAGCGTCTGGACGTTTTCTGCCGGCTTGTCCGTCGGCTGATCCTGCTCGGGCTTTTGCTGCTTCGGCTCGACGTTCGCCTCGCTCGCAACGATGATGCGGGCGCCGTTTTCAATGGCCTGGGCGGCTCCGTCGGCCTGAGGCGTCGTCTGGCCGTCGACCGACTTGGCCCGCGTGCTTTCAAACGTCTGCTCTTCTATCGTTTCGACGGTCTGCGCCGCATCGCCTTCGCCGACCGTGGTCTGGACCTTCTTCTTCGACGGATCGGCGGCGGTCTGGTCGCTCACGACCATGCCCTGCAGCATGCCCGTGTGCTCGCCGGTCGCCACGTCGGAATCCTCGCCAAAGGCGTTCACGAACCGGTAGGTCGGCTCGGCGGCCTCGGTCTGGCCGGTCAGCGCACCGGTGCCGGCCGTGCCTGCAGGCCTGACCAGCTCCTTCTTCTGCGCGTGGTAGCGCGTGACGGCAAGCTCGCCGTCGTTGAAGCCCTCTTCCAGGCCGGCCAGCTCAAGCTGGTAGGCGGCCAGGGCGTATTCGTCGTTGCTCAGCTGCGGGAAGGCTGCCTGCGTATAGGTCGGTTTGCCGTCAGCGCTCTTCTCCACGGTGTAGATGGCCGCGAGGTCCGTGCCCAGGGCGCCCTCGAAGCGCTCGTCGGTCGCGTCTCCGTTTTCGGCGCCGTCCACCGCGTAGGACACGGCGCTCGGCACCTTGTCGAAGGCGTAGCGGCCCTCGCGCGAAACGTCCTTCGTCCACGCCCAGCCGGCGTCGTCGGCCTTCAGGCTGTAGGCGGTGTAGGCGTCGGCGGTGTAGGTGTACACCACGCCGTTGCCCGCCGCATGGGTGCCCATGGTCGGATTGACGGTCGTCTGATCGATCCACACGGCGCGGCGCTTGCCCACCGGGTTGTTGTTCGATTCGTCGGTCGTCACCTTGACGGCAGTCTCGACGGCGTAGTCGGCCTCGGCATCGGTGAAGCCAAGCGTGGCCGTCAGGTGATTCCGCAGGTCGTCCAGATCGCCGTAGTAGTTGTGGGCGGCCAGGAACGCCTTCTTCTGCTCCTGGTCGGTCAGCGACGTGCCGTCAGCCGCTTCTTTGTCGGCGACCAGCTTGGCGTCCAAAGCGTCGAGCCAGGACTTGGCGGCCTTCACGGCGTTTCTCTTCGCCACGTCGCCGGTGACCGTCATCTCGGCGATCTTCTGCGCGAAATCGTCAATGGCGCCAAGCGAAAGCACCAGCTCCCTCGCCTTGTCGTTGCCGAGATCCGGCAGCGTCGCCGCGTCGCCGGCCGCGATCTTCGCCGCGGCGATGCGGTAATCCAGCGCGGCCTTGACGTTGACGGCGGCAGCCAGCTCGGCCGTGTTCTTGTCGAACGCCTCTTCAAGCTCTCGCAGCGCGTTCTCGGCCTCGCCTTGCTTGGCCGCGGCGTCAGACGCTGCCTTCTCCTTGTCGTTCAGCTCCGCATCTGCATCGGTCTTCTCTTTATTGGCGCTCGTCAGCGCATCGACAGCAGCGTCAAGCGCCGTCTGAGCGGCTGCAACCGCTTCGGCGGACCCGAGGACGTCATCGCCGGCCTTCTGCGCTTCCTTGGAAGCCTCGAGTTCGGCTTCCGCCTTGGCCTTGGCCTGCTTGGCGGCCTCGACGTTTGCGGCAGCCGAAACAGCGGCCGTTTGCGCATCGTCGAAGGCATCTTCGGCCTCTCCTGCCTTCACCATGGCGTCGGTGACGGCAGTTCTGGCGTCGACGATGGCTTGGGTGGTGTCGGTGCCGTCGGCTTTCTTGACTTCCTCTTCCAACCCCTTGATCTTCTCGTCCAGCTTCTTGACGGCGGCGCTTTGCGCCTTCTCGACGCTGAACGCCTTGTCCTCGCTGCTCTGGGCGTCTCGCACGGCCTTCAGCGTTTCAGCCAGCACGGCGGCTTCGGCGGCCAGGACGGCGTTTTCGTTCTGCTGCCATGCCTCGGCCTTTTGCAGCGCCTCGTCCACGAACAGATGGCCCGCAAGCCCCTTGAGCGAATACGGCGTATGGGCGCTCGCGCTCTGGGCCGCATAGAGGGCCCGCAGGTCGCGATAGCTCAGCTCGTCGCCCGTGGCGTCGTGCTTCCATGTGGCCTCCGCACCGTCCTTCGCCGGGGTGTAGGTCCACTGGCCCTCCGCCATAGCGCTGCCGAAGTCGGTCATCTGCTGCCAAGCGGCTTCCACGTGCCGCGTCATCGGCTCGGCGTCTTCGGCCGCAGCCTCGACCGGCTCGTCATGCGCCGGGACGTAGCGCCACTGCGTCAGCAGCAGCATGCGTCCGGGCAGGCCGGCCTCGCCAGTGTCGCGGATGCCGTTGTAGGCCTTGTCGGTCGCGGCGGCCATGGCGCCTTCGTCGAACTCGTCGGCCGGGGCCACGAAGCCGTCGTCCCACACGACGCCCTCGAGCGGCGCTTCGGGGATGAACACCAGGCCGGCGTCGCCGCCAAAGACCGTCTCCACAGAACCCTGGCTGATGTCATAGACGACGCCTTCGTATTCCTTCTTCTTGCCTTCCTCGGTCGTCGCCTCGTCTTTTTCATCAAACTTGTGCGCCGTGATGACCATGCCGTCGGCGCGGGTGACCTCCACGTTCTCCGTTTCGCCGGGCACCGTTTCAAAGAAGCGGTTGACCAGCGGATACACGGTCGTATCGGTTCCGGCCTTCATCGAGCGGTAGGCGTCGGATTCCACATCCGTGAAGGTTTCTTGGTTGTAGTGCTTGTGGCTGTCGCCGTAGTTGTAGATGTCGCCAACGTGCACCTTCGACAGCGTGGCGCCGGCAGGCATCGCATGGTTGCCCCAATCCTCGAGCACCACGCGGTAGCCGGCCAAGCGCTCGACGCCGTACTCGTCGGGATAGCTCGTCGGCAGCTTCTGGGTGGTGTAGACGCCGACCTTCTTCTCGTCATAGGTGAGCTGCGGCTTCGCGGTAAGGTCGCCGCCGGGGGCAAGCGTGGTGGCATAGCCGTTGGACGTGAACGTCTCTGCCAGTTCCCTGTCCGCAGCGATCCACTGGAAGTTGCTTTCGCTCTTAATGGAGCCGTCGGGGTTCAGCTCGACCACGGTCGGGCCCCAATAGTACTTGTACACCTTCACGCCGACGTTCGGGACGCCCTCTTCGCCTTCGTCGCGCAGGCCGTTGTAGTTCTTGTCGTTCCACACGATGCCGGTGATGGGCGCCGCAGGAGGCTCGGTGAAGCCGGCGTTCAAGCGGTATTCGCGCTTGGCGTAGGACAGGTCGAACTTCACGCGGTTGCTCGTCACCTTGTTTTCCATGCCAATGCCGTCGGCGGTGGGCACCTGCACCGTTTCGGTGTAGTGCGTCCCGACGCTGTACTGGCCCGGGCTCGCCTCGCCGGCCAGCACGATCATGCCGTCGAGCACGTGCTTCTCGCCGTCGTCGGAGTAACGCTTCGTCCAGATCAGCGGGAAGTTGCGGCTGGAATACTTCGCCGTGCCCTGCGTCCCGATGGATCGCGCGTTGGAGTTCCAGTCGTCCAGGTCGCGGAACAGCTTGCCCTCGCCCTGGTTGCCCTCGTTGACCTTGTAGCGTTTCTCGGTCGCATCCCACTCCACCAGGTTCGGGTCGATGGTGTCGTCTTCGTCGCTTTGGATGCGCGTGACGGCAAGGCCGTCGTTGCCAAGCACCGACACGGTGTAGCCGGCCAGGTATTCGCGGCCGTTTTTGGCGTGTACGCTCACCGGCAGGTTGCGGAACTCGTAGAAGCCGTCTTGCACCGGATTGCCATAGGCGTCCGGGCCTGCGTCGCCGCGGCGAGAATACGTCACGCGGTAGTACGGCTCTCTGACGTAGTTGTTCTCGCCATCATTGCCGCGGGCGTTGTCGGTGGCCGGGTCCTTGCTGCTCGCGCCGAAGTCGTTCACCCGCACCCAGGCGCCGGTGACATTGGAGTCGGTCGCGTCGGCAGCCGGCTCGCCGCTGGTCGTGATCCATTCGATCTGGCCTGTGTACGTCGGGTCCGCCTTCTTCGCTGTCAAGCCGTCAAAGGCCGGATCGTCCTTGGGCACGAAGTACCACTGGCGCAGCAGCACCTTCACGACGATCTCGTTTTCCTCGCCTTTGACGTAGTAGCCCGCTTCCTTCTTGATGTCGCGCTTGAGCGGCTGGTCGGTGTCAGGATCGAGGTTGTAGTGGTCGTCGACGTCCTTTTCGTCGGACAGGTTGTAGAAGCCGTCGCGGTACGGGTCGTCGTTCCACACGTAGCCGGAAATGGTCGTGCGGGCAGGCCTGGTCTCGCCCACGTCGCCGCCTTCGAACGTCCCGGTCGGCTTTTCGTCCACGACGATGCCGCGCGGCTTGGCGGTCCAGTCGTAGGTGTCGATGCCGGCAAGCTCGCTGGCCACCTGCGTGGCGTTGCCAACATCATCGGTGCCAGCAGTCTTCTTGCTCTTGCTCGTGTCAACGTCGCTCTGCTTGGCTTCGAAGCGCTCGACGGTCGCCAGGTTGCGGTAGCGATCGGCGATGCCGGTCTTCGTCTGCTCCTCGTCGGCAGTCAGAATCTTGTCCGCCAGGATGATCTGGCCGTCGCGGCCGCGGACCGTCTTGACGGGGTTGTCGTTGTTGTAGCGGCTCGCGACCTGGTAGCGGGCGTCGCCCGTGCCGGCCGCAATGCCGATGTTGTTCTTGTACGCGTCCGAATCGACGGTCACGTCGTCGCCCTGGTAGACCGACGTGAGGTGCCACGGGCCGAAGCCGTCGCTTTCGTTCTTCGTGTTGGGCAGCTCGACGCGGTAGGCGGCCAGGAAGTACTCGTCGCGGGCCGTCAGGCGGTTCGTGCGCGCCACGGCGGTAGGCAGGTTGTCGAACGTGTACAGGCCGCGCTCGGCGAGGCCGTCTTTGCGCAGCCGGTTGCCAAGGCGGTCGGCCAGATACTTCACGCCACCGACTTCAACGAAGTCGAAGCTCGTCTTGACATAGAGCTTGTCGTCGATCTTGACGACGCCGGCAGCCCCCTCCGTCGCACCCGCAGGCGCCGGCAGGTAGTTCTTGCCGTTGTATTTGATGATGCCCTCGGGTGCCACCAAGAAGTCGCCATCGTCCTTGGAAGTCAGCACGGACACGACGCTTTGGGCGCCACGCACGTCGCCCGTGGACGTGCCGCCGGTCACGCGCGGCTTCCGGTTGGATGCCGCGAAGTTGCGCGTGGACGGGAAGTCGTTGCCGAACGTGGTGTTTTGGACCCAGATGCCCTGGATCTTATTGCCCCCGCCCATCTGGGCGACGGCATCGTTGTAGGCGTCAATGGCGCTGGCTTTGTCAGCGTCGGTTGCTGCCTTGTCGATGTCTTCGGCCAGCGTTTCGATCGACGAGCCGCGTGCACTGATGGCAGCGGTCAGAGCTTCAGTCGCATCAGCGGTCTCCAACACGTCGAGCACGCGGTTCTCGGTGGACGCCGCCTTCTTCAGTTCGGCAAGGTCAGCTTCGCTCAGCCAGCCAGTGGTCTCTTCAGTGTCGGCTTCCTCGCCTGCATCGGCGTTCAACAAGCCGACTTCATAGCCCATGACAAGGGTCAGCAGCTTGCCTTTCAGCTCCTCGCGCATCTCAGCAAGATCCTCGCTCGCCTGCTCAAGCTGGACGATAGCACCGTCGTCCGGGTCGTTCAGCTGTTCGGAAGCGCTTTCAATGGCGTTCGCGAACTCGACGGCTTTCTCATACGAGTGCTTGACCGGCTTCTCTATCTCTATAACTGTCCCGTCGAACGCAGCAATCGCATTGACCACATCCAGCTGCTTTTTCGCCTTGTCAAGATCGGCCTTGGCCGCTTCGAGCTCGGTCGTCTTGTCGCTATCCGCTTGGAGACCCTCAATCTCCGCTTCAAGCTTCGTAATCTGCTGCTGCAGCTGATCGGCGGTCATGTTGATGTCGTCGACTTCTTCCTCGATACCTTTCAGCGCCTGCTTCGCAGCCTGGTACGCCAGCACCTTGCTCTTCGTGGGATCTTCGAGCGTCTCGTCCTCGCTCAACGCGCTCAAGGCTTCGTGGAGGTACCGCGTGACGGTCTCGAGCGACGCACGCGTGGACTTCAGGTCGTCTGCCAGGTTCATCACGTTCACGCGAGCCTTGACGGCCTCGTCGGTCAGATCTTCCAGCCGCTCAAGGTATTCGGCTTCGGTGTCGTTCAGCTCGTTCACGATCTGGGCGAGCGTCTTGTTCGGCAGGGCGCCGCCTTGGTAGACGAACTCGACGGTGTTGCGGTTGCGCGATCCGGCCGTGACCTCGGCGACGATCTGCGCGTAGGCGCTCGTCTCGTCGGTGCTGAACGGCACGTAGAACCACTGCGTGGTCGCCACGCGCTCGCCCGGCAGGCCCAGCTCATAGCGGTAGTCGGCCGGGCTGTTGTCGTCGGGCAGCTTGTTCAGGTTGTCCTGCACGCCGTTGGACGGCGCGTCGTCGTAGTTGGTGTCGTCCCACACGTACCCGTTCACGATGCCGGTGGGCACCTGGTACAGGCCGAAGTGGACGTCCTTGCGCTCGACCTGGTGCACGGCGTCGTATGCCGTGGTGCCGAGCTTCGTCGCGGTGTCGACGCAGGGCGCATCGAGGGTCTTCGTGTTGTCGCCGATGTCGTAGCGGTCATTGGTAATGGTTTGATACTCGGTACTGTTCGAGTACGACGTGTTCTCACGCACCGTCGCATCAGCCAGCGTGATGAAGCCGGTGACGTGCGCATAGTCGTTATCGGACTGCTCGCCTTCAGCCTTGAACTGCGGATACGCCGTCGCGCTCGTCATGTCTTGCGGGCCGCGCAGCACGTCGCGCTTGGCGTCGGAGTCGATGTTCGACTTCTTGTCTTCAGACGGGTCGCTCTCGCTCGTGTGGTAGGCCGTCAGCACGTTGGCGTCGTCCAGCTCCGGCGTGGTCACGCGGTAGCCGGCCAGAGCCACGGCGTCGTTCACGGGCCAGGTGCTGCCCGGATGCACCGGGTTGCCGTCCGCGTCGAACTGGACCGACGGCAAAAGCCCGCTGAAGACGTACTGACCGGCAGCCGGATTGACGACCTGCTTCACCGTGCCGTCGGCAGCCGTCTCTTCGATGTACAGCGAGTTCGTCTTGTAGTCGCGGTATCCGCTCCACCACAGGTAGTGGTCGACCGTGTAATGCTCGTTCACGAATTTCTCAAACTGCAGCATCTTGCCCGGTCCGAGAACGTTCTTCAGCGTCTGGGCGTCGACATAGGCCACGAGCGAGCTGTTCCCCTGCTCTTCAAGCCTCACGTGCTCGCCCTCGGCAAGCGTCATGCTCGCCAGAATCTCGCCGGTCAGCGGGTCGGACACGGCTTCCGTCTCGACCTGCTTCGTGCCGTCAGCGTTCTCGGTCACGTTCTTCACCGCGAGCTCGTACCACATCGTGGCGGCGCCAAAGTAGGGGTTCTTGATCCAGGCGCCCACGACCGTGCCCTTCGGCGCCAGAGGCGTCAGCGACGTGACAGGCACGCTGCCGCCGTCCATCTCGGCCGGAGCGTCCGTCGGCTCCGTTTCGGCCAGCAGGTTCAGAGCCTGCGTCTCGACCTTCTCCGGCGCGGTCGGATCAGGCGTCACCGCCTGATCGGCAGCGTACACCAGCTCGATCTCGTTCGGATCGCTGACCGCGAACGTCTTCGACGGGACGACCGTCTTGCCCTGGCGCACCTGGGCGGTCGACACGAACGCGCCGTCTTTCAGCTCGCCGGGCAGGTAGTACCACTGCGTCAGGCGCACGGTCTCGCCGGCCACAGCCTCGTCCTTGGTGTCGTCCATCTTGTTGCCGTCGACGACCTGCGTGCCGTCCTTCTCGGTCAGCGTCGCCTTGATGTTATTCAGTACTTGGTCCTCATTCAGGATTCCATCGAAGTCGTTGTCGCGCCAGACAGTGCCGCTGATCGACGTCGACCCGAAGAAGCCGAAGCCGGCGTTCAGGGCGGTTTCGTCGCGGCCGGTGTTCAGGTCGAAGGCCATCTCGATCGCGCTGTCGCCCGTGCCGCGCGTGATGTCGCGACGGTATGCGGCGTCGGTCTGCTGGTACGGCTTCGCGGTCGCGCCGGCGCCGCCTCCGCCAGCCGGCGGATCGGTCGGCTCGGTTGCGGCGGCCACTTCGGCCGTGGCGGTGCCGGCGAGCACGATCATGCCGTCGACGGTGCTCGACGACGTGTTGTCGCCGCTCAAGCGGTGGTTCGTCTCGGCATCCTTGTCAGACGCCATGCCGTTCTTGGCGTTCCACAGCACCGGGTAGTTCTCGGCCTTGTGGGCGCGATGGGTTGCGAAGGTGTCTTCCGACAGCTTGCGGTTGGCGAAGTTGCGCTTCACGTACGTGCCATCGGCGCCGCTCTTGTCCGTTGCGCCAGGTTCTGCGCCAATGAGCGTCGTGCCGACCACACGCGCCTCGGAGTCGGTCAGGCCCTTGGCGTTGGCCTCCCACCGCGTCACCGGCAGGCTGACGTTGTGGGTTTCGCCGTTCCACCAGGTGCGCATCGATCCGCCCTGGACCTCCACCGTGTAGCCGGCCAGGTATTCCTTGCCCTCCACCGGCACGTACACCGGCAGGTTGTCGAACTCGTAATAGCCGTCCTCGTTGACGAGCACGTCTTGCTGCTGGTCGTTCTTGACCGTCTTCTTCGTTTGCGTGTACGTAGCAAGGGTGCTGACCTCGTGCCAGGTGTACGTCGTCGCTTGCTCGCGCAGAAGCTCCTGCGCCTCATAGCGGATCTCGGCGGCCTCGCGCACGTCATCGTCAAACACGACGTAGACCATAGCGCCGGTGCCGTCATCTTGCTTGGCGCTGTACGTATCGGTCTGGCGCAGCTCGGCCATGATGCCTTGGATGGCCGCTTCCTTGTCGAGGGCCTGCTGGTAGCGCTTCTCGGCGGCTTCGCGAGCCATGTCGTCGCGCTTGTCTTCGGGCACGTCGGTGCCGTCTTCGGTCTTCGAGAAGTCGTCTTTATTCAGTTTCTCGACGATCTTGCCGATGGCTTCCTCGATCGCCTTCCTGGTTTCGTCTTCGGCGTCTTCAGGCGCGTTCTGGACGGCGTCGAGCGTCTCTTTTTTAACGAGGTCGGCCACGATCTGGTCGATGGGGTCGATCTCTTCCGTCTCGTTTTTGCGCTTCTCGCGGATCTCGTCCTCCTTGGCCTCAAGCGCACCGGTCAGGTCGTATTCCGGCGTGAGGACGGTCTTGTTCAGCACCCACTTGCCGCTGGCGCTGACTCCATCGTCATCCCCGTCGGGCACGTAGTACCACTGCTTCAGGACGACCTTCTTGTTCGGGATGCCTTGTTCTTGCTGGTTCACGAACGTGTTGCCATAGGCGTGGATCTGGAACGCGGCGTCGTCGTCCTTGTCAGTCCAGAACTTGCCGTCGTAGGTGGCGTCGCGCCAGACGTAGCCGGAGATCTTCTGCGTCTTGATGGGCATGACGCCGCCGTCGTTGTGCTCGCGGTCGGCCGGCTTCGCCAGGTCGTAGGTCAGCACGGCGGGCTCCGCCATGAGGGCGTCAAGCTCTGCGACGGTCTTGTTGGCTTCGTCTTCCGTGTAGGTCTGCTCAGAGACGCGGCCGTACACGTCGTTTTCGTCTTGGTTCTTGTTCTTCGACGCAAGGCCGACGACCAGGTTCGACGGCTGCGACGCAACCGTGCACGCGCCCTGGCCGTCCAGGCCGTTCTCGACGCCGTCGACAGGCGTGTAGTCAGGCTTGTAGTCGAACTGTTTATTCGGATTGTCGCCGTTGTTCGTCTCGGAGTCTTCAACGTTCAACAGCACGTCGTATTCGTTCTCGGCCATGAGGTAGCCGGTCTTGTGCAGCAGGTCGGAATCGACCGTGTAGTCGGCGCCGTTCAGGCGCGTGCGCAGCACGGTGCTCGTCAGGTTGCGGTTGCGGAACTGCGGATCGGTGACGCGCACCTTGTAGCCGTAGATGACGAGCTGCTCGTCGTAGCAGACGGAAGCCTGCCGGTAGTCCTCCTTCTGCTCGTCGGTCATCGCGGCGTATTCGGCCACGGTAGCGAACGTGCCGTCTGCCAACTTGACGTATCCGTCGAACTGGGCTTTTGTGATCTCGCCCGGCAGATCTGCAGGGGCGATGGCGTTCCTGACGTAGCGGTAGTCGTGCGTGCGCAGCTTATCGAAGGTGAACCTGCCTTTCGAATCCGTTTTCACGTTGGCATGGTTCGCCCAGCCCCAGAACGTGGCATTGGCAGCATTCTGGCCGCGCCAGTTCACGCCGGGGATGGTCAAGTTGTCTTCGTTGTTGAACTCGTCGCCCTTGGTCGCAAGGTCTGCTTCGGTGATGCGGTTGTCCTCGCCGGCCCAGTCGAGGTCATAGACCCACTCGGCTCCCGCGTTCGTAAGAGCGGTCTTGCGAGCGTCGATGGCCGTAGCAATGTCGGCATTGAGCTTTCGGCCCTCACTATAGATGGTCTGATAGATGGCAGAGTCTTCCGCAACGTTCTTCAACGCTTCGAGACTTGCTGCCGACGGAGCGCCTTCGATCCAGGTAAGCACATAGCCCTTGCGCTCTTCGTCCAGATCATCACTATTGAAGTAGTTACTAATCTTCGTCAGCCACTGCTCAAGCGATCGAATGGCCTCGTCTATCGTCTTTTGGCTCTCAACCACGGTATAGTAGCGCTCGAGCGACACCTTCAAGTTCTTGACCGGGTACTTCTGAACCTCGGACATATTGGCGTCGATCTTGGTTTTATCGTCCTGCTTGCCGTTGTTGCGCTCGTCAAGGTCGAACCAGATGGTGCCGGTGATGGTATGTCGAGTCGGCTCCACCTCGCCGACGTTGCCGGCATAGAACGTCTTGGACACCTCGCGGCCGTCCTCGTCCAGCACCGGCGTGCCGTCAAGCGTTTCGGTTTCAACGTCCATCCAATCGAACATCGCTTCCAGGCCGTCGGCGGTGTTGCCTTCGGTGACGGTCGCGAGGTTGTTCGACTTCGCCGTGGAGTCCTTCATCTTGGCAAGGATGATCTGGCCGTTACGGTCGCCCGCCTTGCGGTTCTGAACCGTCGACGGACGGGTCTTCACTTCGGTGTTCGACGCATGGCCGGCCACGATCATGCCGCTGTAGACGGGCAGGCTCTCATTGAAGCCGTACTCGCCCGAGCGCTTCGCTTCCTCGTTCGTCCAGCGGTCGGTCTCGTCGGCAATGTCGGAGTTGAAGTTGTTGCGCTCGGGATCGGCCTTGAAGGAGTCGGCCTTGGCCTGGTAGCGCGTGAGCATCCAGCGGTTGTCGCGCCAATCCCCGTTCACGTCTTGTTCGCTGGTCGTGTTCGTGGACGGCACGGTGACGCGATAGGACGCCAGCGCGTACTGGTAGCCCCACTCGCCCGTAGTTTCGTCCATGGTGTGGACGATGGCGACGGTGGGCAGGTCGTCGAAGCAGTAGCGGCCGCACTCGTCGGTGATAGTGCCGATGATGCCGTTTCGATAACTGGTGAATTTGCCGCTGTACGGCTTGACGAGCTTGGCGTCGCTGCCGGTATGCGTGTCGTCCACGCTGGCGGTGTACAGGTCGTAGCCGAAGAACGGGTTCTGCTTCCATTCGCCGCCAGTCGCCTCGCCCGTTGTCTCGGCAACCGTCGGGTCCCAATACCACTGCGTGATCATGACTTGCTGGCCGTGAATGCCGGGTTCGGTAAGCTCCGTCGTGGTCTTCTTGATGGTGTACGTCTTCGTGCCTTCGTTATAGGTGACCATCGTCTTGATCAGGTACTGGGCGTTGTCGCCGGTTTCAGTGGCAACCGTCACGCCGACCTCAAGACCTGCCGCCTTGAGCTGCTCAGCCGTCACTTGCGACAAGGTTTCCTCGACAGGCTTCTTGTGGTTCTGGATGCCGTCGTAGTCCTTGTCGTTGAAGATGACGCCCTCGATGGGGGCCTTCTTCATCTCGACGAGGCCCACGTCGCCGCTGCGGACGTCGTAGGTCGGGCGCGGCACGTCGTAGTACTTGCCGTTGTAGAAGGCCACGGTGTTGGACTTGTTCGCCACGTCGCCCTGCTGGTACTGGCCGGCAGCGGACGTGCCGCTGGTCGCCGCGTTGGCGACGGTGCGCAGGCCGTTGGCCGCAGCATCGGTCAGCGGCGTGGGCGTCGCATCGACGCCGTTGGCCTTGGCATCGTTGTTGCAGTACTTCTCGCCCAATATCTGGTTGTTTGCGATGCCTTTTGTAGTATCAGATTCGGTATCAGTATCAGCCTTCTTCAACTCAGAAGACACAATGGTGTAGCCGTCCATGCGATGCTTGCCAGCCTTGTTCGTGGCATCAGCATCGCCCTCACCCGGATATTCCTCGTGCAGATACACGACGGTGGAATTCTCGGCCTCGCGGATGGCGTCGGAGTCGTTCGTGACGGTGATGGGATCAGGCGCGTTGTCGGCAAGCGTCTTAGCCGTACGTTCGGCTGCGATGGCTTCCTCGTCCACGCCGTAGCTCGGGTACGTCAGGCTGTAGTCGGGCTCGGTGCGGTTGACCGTCACGCGGTAGCCCGCCATGAACAGGCGGTCGAGCGTGGCCTGCTCGGCCTCGTCCTTGCTCACATGGGTATGTTCTATCTGCTCTTCCGGAGCGTTGTAGGGCTGCACGTCGATGAACGTGGTGCCGCCGTGGCCCTTCGCCTCTTCACGACGCTGAGCCTTCGACATGCCATACCACCAATTACGGCCGCACGTAATATTGCATTCATGAGAGCTGATGTGGCTGCCGATGGTATTGTCGCGCGTCTCGTCGGTGACGATGTCGTCCACGTACACGTACGGCGGCAGCTCGCTGAACTCGTAGTCGCCGTTCTCGTCGGACTCGGTGCCGTCATAGATCTCCCAGTAGCCCTTCACTTCATGGTCGGTGCCCTTAGTTTCAGGCTTGATCTCTTCGCCGCGCTCGTCATCGACCCACTTCTTAGACGTGTAGCCGAAGCTCTTCGCACGCACCCACGCGCCGTCGTCAGACGCGCTCAGGTCGATGTCGGCCTGCGACAGGTAGCGCACGTAGGTGACGATTAACTTGCCAGTCTCGTCCTTGATCAACTTGTCGGCGGGCACATACTGCGACCTGTTGGAATCCGTGATTTCATCGGTGTCGGTCGCGACCTTCGTCGCTCCACCGACGTAGACGTTATTGCCGAACTTCGTGTTCTTCGCGCTGATCAGGTACTCGAGGAAGTCGGTCTGCTCGCCGTCGACCGTGATCGTCGTGCCCTTCGGCACGAAGAACCACTGCTCGATCTTCAGGCCCTTCTCGGCGAGCGGCTTGTCGTTGGCAACAAGCTTCTGGCCGTTGACTTCTTCGTCCTTGGTCACAACGACCTTGGGTGTCTGGCTGTTGCCGTTGTCAACGTCTTTGTACGTCGGGTTGTAGTACCCGTTGATGTCCTTGTCCTGGAACACGAAACCCTTGACCGACGACAGGCCATACGGGCCGAAGCCGCCGTTGAGGTTCCACTCGTCGCGGCCGTCAGCCCAGTCGTAGCGCAGCACGGCCGGAGTCGTGTTCTCGGGCACCTCGTCGGTCGACGTTGCCGTCACCACGGTTTCGTCGTTAGCCTTCTCGTGGGCCGCGCCGGCCAGCACGATGAGGCTGTCGATGGTGTTCTTCGTGTAGGTCGCGACGCCGGCATCGTCGGCGGCAACGCCGAGCGGCGCCAGCGAGCCCTTCGTCTGGTAGAGCGCAAGCGTGCTCTTCGCCTGGTAGGCCTGCTGCGTGGTGGCCTCGTTCCAACGCAGGCCGTAATTGGCCGCGTTGTAGCGCAGCGGCAGCGCAATGTCGGCCGCGGCGCGGGCCGTCTCGGCCGTTGACAGCGCGTTGGAGTTCACGGCATCGTCGGGGCTGACCAGCTTCGGCTCGGCCTTGCCTGCAGCGATCTCTTGCTGCAGCAGCGTGGCCGGCAGACCCTGCATCTCCCAATCCTCGCGACCGTCGACGGCTTCCACCGTGTAGCCGGCCAGGTATTCCTTGGCCAGGGCCGGCTTTGTACCGACGCGGGCACGGGTGTAGTGGGTGGGCAGGTTGTTGAACAGGTAGCGTCCGGCCTCGGCCTTGAAGGTGGTCGGGTCGACCGGATCAGTGATGCTGCCGGTCGTGCCGTCGGCATCCGCCAGAACCGCCGGCGTCGTCAGCTCGGTGTCAGATCCGGCAGCCGGCGTGCCGCCGTTGTCGTTGCCGTCCGTTGTGCCGCCGGTCGTGTCTTCCTCGGCCGGCTCGATGCCCGGCAGCGTGAACTTCAGGCTGCCGTCGGACGTGTGCGTGTACACCTGGCCGTTGTTGCCGTAGGTGGAGTTCTCGATACGCCAGATGGTGTTGAACCATTTGACGCCCGAAGCGTTGGCCGCACGCGTGTACTGGTCGTTGCCGAACGTGACGTTGCGCAGCCACAGGCCCTTGCCGTCGTTGGCGGGAGCCACGTCGGCCGAAGCCATGACCGGGAAGTCAAGCGACGCTTCGAGGGCCGCAATCTTGCCCTCACCCGACAGACCCAGCACGTCGTCCCAATCAACCGCGTCGACGTCGATGAGCGATTCGAGCTGCTCGAGCTGCTTGCGCGGCGACAGAGCTTCGAAGTAGGCTTCGTTGGCCGAGCTGCCCTTGCTCTGCAGCACGCCGGCAAGCGCATCGACGCGGCTGTAGTCGTCAAGCGAGCGGTAAACGGCCATGTTCCAGCCATCCACCTGGCTCTTGAGCGCTTTCAGCTGCGTCGTCGCATCGCTCGCCTTCGCCTTGAAGTAGAGGCTGTTGTGGTTCGGCAGCAGCTTCTCAAGCTCGGCCGCCTTTTCGCTCGGCTGCATCGTGTCGTAGCCGTCGATGTACACGAAGCCGATGTGCGGTTTCAGGATCTCGACGCGCTCGTCATAGGGGATCCCCATCAGTTCGGCCCACGGAACGGCGTTCATGTCGTCAATCTGGTTGCGCAGGAATTCGATGAGCTGCTCATCTTTCCAGTCGAGCTGCTTCGGCCAATCGATCGCGTCCAGGTTGCCGACGGCCTCTTCCAGCACGCCGGTCTTCTGCAGGTCGGACAGGCTCAGACGCTTGGCCCAGTCGATGTCGTTGTAATAGTACGGGTTGGGGAGCGTGGACGCGCCGCCAGCAGCCGGCTGAAGAGGAATCAGATACTCCGTCCGCTCGGCATCGGTCAGCTTGGTTCCCGCCTGCTCCTTCAGCTCCGTGATCTTGCCTTTTTGCGTAACGCTGCCACTCGCGTCTTTCTGGTCTTCGACGGGCAGCGAGTCGTAATACGCCCGGTTGATGCGCTTGTTGCCCGCATCCTCCGTGTCTTCGAAGCCCTTGATGGCGTTCTCCAGGGCCTTCAGCTTGTCGTCAAGCTTTGCATAATCGTCGATGACGACCACGCCGGCTGCCTTCGCCAGCGCCGCGGTCTTCGTCGCAGCGTCGGCGTCCGCGTCGATCTCGACCTCGCCGGCCGGCACGTAGTACCACTGCTTCAGCACGACGCGCTTGTTCGTCAGCGGCTTTTCGATGGTCTGCTTGTTTTCGCCCTTGGACTGGTACAGGCCATCGTAGTCGGTGTCGGTAAGGCCGGTCGCCGCCGTGTCGGCGTCGGTCCATAGCACGCCGGAAATGCTCTGGCGCTCCTGCTCGAGCAGGCCGCCGTCGTTGGACTTGCGGTCGGAGCCGAACGCCAAGTCGTAGAGGACCATGGCCGGTGTCGTGATGGCCGGCTTGTCGCCGTCGCCGGACGTCGTCGTCTCAGCGGTGTAGCGGCCCATGACCTTGGCACGGGCGCTCTTGTCGAGCTGCATGTTCATGTTGTTCGGGTCGAAGCCGTTCATGCGGTTGGACTTCGGCGCTTCTTTCTCGTCGGCCTGGCCGATGAGCACGTCGTATTCGTTGTCGGCCATCAGGTAGCCGTTTTCGTACAGCAGATCGGAGTCGATCGGGTAGCTCTCAGTCTGCTCCATCTCGCCTTCCGGCGTGAACGGTTTCTGATCATGCACGCGGTAGCGGGCCGTGCCGTAGTAGCGATCCCAGTAACGCTCGTCGGTCACGCGCACCTTGTAGGCGTAGATGACCGTTGCCTTCTGCTTCACGTTGCCGCGCGAATCCAGCAGCACGACGCGTTCCTGCGAATTGAGGTTCGGGAAGCGGAACGTGCCGTCGGCTTCCGTGACCGTCGTGCGCAGCACGACCGCGTTGGAAGAATCGAACGTCTTCGCGAACTCGTCCTCGTTCGCAGTTGCCGGATCGTCCGGCGTCACCTCGTACGTGGTGAACAGCTTATCGTTGTGCAAGGTGCTGCTGCCGTCGTAGGGATCGTCGAAGGGTTCATAGGTGTTGGCGCTGGCCAAGCCGCCCTCGAAGTCATAGGCCATATCGGTGGCGTACCACTCGCCGCTGCCGGCGACCTTTTCGTACGCGCTGCCTTCCGACACCGTCACCGTGGTGGCTGGGGCGTCGTCGTAGGCAGACCATTCGGCCGGCGTGGCCCACGAATACTTCTTCGTGGCGCCGCTCGTCACGTACTTGTAGTACTCGGGGTTCTGGATCGGGTCGGTCCACGCGTCATCGCGCAGCCACGTCGTCTGGCCGGAGCCGACCACGTAGAAGTAGCGCTCCAGCGTCACGGCGAAGCCGGCGGCGGGCTTTTCTTTGCGGGCGTCGGCGTCTTCGCCCACCATACCACGCAGGCCGTCGTTGGACTCGTCGAACCACAGCTTGCCGGTGATGCTCTGGACCGGGGCCTTCACCTCGCCCACGTCGCCGCCGTCGACCAGGCCCTCGCCCAGGATGTTCTCGGACGTGTTCAGGGGGTCGTCCTTCTTGACGAGCTTCGTCCAGTCGTACAGGGCCGCCTCGTCGGTGTCCATGGCGTCACCGGTCGGCACGGCCACGTACGACGCCAGCTGGTGCGGCTTGTCGTCGCCGGTGGCGGGAACGTCCACGCGCTTGGCCAAGATGACCTGGCCGTCGTTGGCGCGGCGCACCTTGACCTTCGTGCTCGTCGCGGCATCGCCCGTGCCGGTCGTCTCGGTCTTCTCCCAATTGCCGGTGACCTTGATGTCAGACCCGTCCATGGGCACGTCTTCGGCGTCGGAATCCAGGCCGGCAGACACGGCTTGGACGGAGCTGCCGGCGTCCGTGGCAGCTTGAGCCACCTGGAAGCGCGTGAGCAGCCATTCGTTGTCGGACCCGTCGGGGTTCTTCGTGTGGTTCGTCTCGGTCAGCGACACGCGGTAGGCAGCCAGGTAGTACTCGTCGTCATCGGTCACGTACGCGGTCGGCACGTTGCCGAACAGGTACACGCCCAGGTTGTCGCCGGAGCCCGTGCGCATGGTCACGACGCCGTTTCTGCCGCGCGGCAGCGGATCGCCGGTCATGCCGTTGGTGATGTTGCTGGTCAGGCCGTCGGTGATGTAGGCGTGGCGCAGATCGCCGTTGCCGGTGTAGCGGTCGTCGCCGAAGCGGGTGTTGCGCACCCACAGGCCTTCCATGCTCTCGTCCATCTCCACGTCGGCCTCGTCCACCACGATGGTGCCGGCCTGGGCCTCAAGCACGCGCAGCATCTGGGTGCGGGTCAGCTTGGCGGTCCATTCGACCGTCTTAGGATCGACGATCATTTCGAGGATGTACAGCTTGTCTTCATCGGAGCGGTCGTCGAAGGCCTTTTCGGCCGCTTCCTGCTTGTCCGCGTTCATTGCCAGGTAATCGTTGATAAGGGCGTTCAGCTCGGCGTCGGTTGTGGTGATGGTAGTGTGATTATCCTTCGCCTCCTTGATCGCCGCTTGCACCAGATCGACCATCTTGTCAAGCTTCTCGGCCGTGGTCATGCCGCTGTAGTAGACTTCCGGCCCCGGCGTGTTGAGCGCCGCTTGCAGCAGGTCGACCTTGTCGGTTTCGCGCGTGCCGTCGCTGCGTTCGCTCGTCGTGTCAGGCACGGCGTTGTAGCCCTTCACCACGGCGATGTGCGCAGCCTCAAGCAGCGCGTTGAAGCGCTCTTTCAGGGCGTTCTCATACACGACGGTCTGCTCTGCGGGTGCGTCTTCTGCAGGCTTCTCAATGGCGGTGGCGCCAGCCAGCTCGACCGGCACGTAGTACCACTGCGTCAGGTTGACCTTCTGGTTGGCCAGGCCCGGCTCGCCGGTGTCCTGGCAGCCGTTGTAGGTGCGGGCGTCGTCGGATCCGTAGTGGCCATCGTTCCACAGCAGGCCCTGGATGCGGCCGCGCGGCACCCGGTAGAGGCCCGCGTCGCCGGCGGCCTGAGCGGCCAGCGGCTTGGGAGCGTCGTAGTCCACGGCGGCGGTGTAGCCGCTGCCATAGCTGCGCTCGTACTGGTGGCCGTCGCCCGGCACGGCGATGTCGGACACGATGACCGCGCCGTCGGTGCGCCACGGGGCCGTGGTGCCGGTGAGCGCGTTGCCGGTCAGCACACCGTCGTAGTATTCCTCGTACATGGTGATGGCACCGGCTTCGTCGCGCTTGGCGTCGGAGTCCTGGCGCTCGCGCGTCTTGCGCGTCTCGCCAGTCTTATTCGGATCGACGATCTCGCTGCCGCGGTTGATCTCGTAGTTGCCGGTCGTTTTGTCCTTGCTGATGGTGGTCGTCTCGGCCTTGATGCCCATGTGCAGCTGCGTGAGCGAGTAGTGGGGCGCCACTTCGTCAAGCGTCACGCGGTACGACGCCAGGAACATCTTGTCGGAGCCCACCTCGTTCTGGTTCTCGAACGGGGTCAGGAACTGCGGATTCTCCTGGCCGTCCGTCGCGCGGCTGTTGCCCGGCTGGTAGATGCGGCCGTAGCGGCTGCCCGTGTCAAGGTACACGTAGCCGGGCAGGTTCTTGAATTCGTAGTCGCCGTTTTCGTCGGTCACGTCATAGTGGCCGTTCGTCTCGGTGTCGATGTCGGTCGGCCCGACGGCTCCGCCGTTTTGCGGCACGAGCGGCCACGTCACGCCCTTGTCGTCCCTGCCCGGGCGGCCGACGCCGGACGCGTCGTCAAGCACGCGCCGGTCGCCGTCCCTGCGGTAGTAGTCCTGGTAGTACACCGGGCCCCACCACGACGCGTTGTGGTCCAAGAACGTCTGCGTGCGGGCGTCGATGACGAACCACTCGTCGGGCACGTCGACCCAAGCGCCCAGCACCGTGGTCGGGCTGCCGTACACGAGCGTGTAGCCGGCCTTCTTGCCGTCTTCGCCCACGGCACGCCAGTCGCCTTCGGGCACGAACACCGCGCTGCCCGGGTTGCCGTTCGGCACCCAGTAGCGCTGCTGCAGACGGACGGTCATGTCCTTCACGCCCCGGTCGTAGAGCGGGCCTTCCGCAGGTTGCGTTCCGGCATCCGTACCTGGGTTTGTTGCCGTACCTGCTTGCGTATTAGTATTTTCTCCGGTCTTAGTACTGTTACCGGACTTGCCTTGCGCCTTCTTCTCCTCATAGTCCTCGTCTTCGCGGATGCCGTCGAAGTCGTTGTCGTACCACACCTTGCCGGAAATGGTCGTCTTCTTCAAGAACAGGCCGAAGCCGGCGTGCATGCGCAGCTCGTCCTGCGGCGCGGAGTAGTCGAAGGAGACCTCGACTGCATTGGTGTCGGTTTCGTCTTCCAGCTTCTTGCCGGTGGCGTTCACGATGTAGTGCGCGGGCGTGTTGCCTTCGTACTTGCTGGGATCCGCGACGGTCTTCGAAGCCAGGATGATGCGGCCGTCGAGCGTGGCCTTGTCGGCGAACACGGCCGGCACGGTGACGGTTTCGTCTTCGCCCTTTTCGTTCTTGACGGTCTTTGAGGTCTCAAGCTTCACCTGGTAGTGCTCCTGCACGGTGAACTCGTTCCAGCGCACCGGATAGTCGCCGTCGGTGTAGACGGGGCGGGTGTTCTGGTAGGCGCTCGCAGCCGTGGAATTGAACTGGTCGACCGTGCTCGGCTCGTTGGTCTCCCGGCCTGCTGCGTCCACCTGCAGGCGCGTGGCCGGCATGCCGTTCATGGACGTGACGTCCGTATCGGCATGGCCCTCGATCTCCACCGTGTAGCCGGCCAGGTATTCGGCGGCGGACTTGGTCGTCTTGCGGCAGACGCGGTATTCGTCCCGCTTGCCCGCATTCTTCAGCTCTTCGGCTTTCTCGGCAGTGATCGTGTTGCCGTCCAGGTCGAAGTAGATCGGCTTGGTTTCGCGCGGCTTCACGTAACGGGTCGGCAGCATGCCGAAGCGGTAGTGGCCCTTCGGGGCGGCGGCGACGCCGTCGGTCGTCTCGACGGTGCCGTCGGTCGTGGTGACGCGCACGCGGCCGTCAGCCAGCGCCGAGGCGCCGTAGCCGAAGATCTCGGACGCGTACAGGTTGTGATCCTTGCAGGCGTCTACCGAGTCGCGAGCATGCTTGGCATGCGTGTACTTGTCGTTGCCGAACGTCTTGTTCTGCACCCACAGCCCGTTGCCGCTGCTGGCGAGCATGACCTCTTCGCCCCACGTGTATCCCGCGAGGTCGATGCCAGTGGCCTTGGCGTACAGGTTCTTGTAGCCGTTAGCGAGAGCCTCGTCGCGCTCCGCCAGCGCCGCAGCGCTGGCGGCCTTCTTTTGCGTGACAGACTTGTTTGTATCGCCTTCGATGTCTTTCAGTTTGTCTTGGCAGATCGTTTCGTTCGACGTTTCAAGGGCGTCGAGCGCCTCGGCCAGCGTGGTGTGGCCCTTCTGCGTCTCGCCTTCGGCAATCGGCATGATCTCGTCTTCTGTGTCAAATTCGAAGTTCGGATCGGCCGGCACGTAGTACCACTGCTTCAGGTACACGCTCTTGCCGGCGTAGCCTTCTTCCAGCGTGGTGGTCGTGGTGGTGACGGTGTAGGACTCTTCCTTCGCCTCGACGCCTTCGGACGCAGGAACGGCCGGGTTGTGCACCACGTTCTTCTTGATCGTGGTGTAGTCGTCAACCTCTTCGGTCGTTTCGCCTACGCGCACGCTGCCATCTTCGTTGTGTTCTTCGGCTGTAAAGTCATCGGCCTTCTTCGTCTCCGTCGCAGTCTCGGTCTTCGTCACCAGGCCGTCGTAGTTGGAATCGTTGAACACGATGCCTTCGATCTTCGCCTCGGGAGGCGGCAGCAGGCCGGCGTCGTTCGACGCGCGGTCGGCACCGCTGCCCAGGTCGTAGACGGCGACGTCGGTACCAACCGGCGTTCCTTCCATATTGGAGAACACTCCATCCACCAGCTGCGCGGTGGCACGGCCGTCCACGTTGACGATCTCCGACATGCTCGTCCTCACGAACTTGGACTTGTTGTCCCTAGTCACCTGCTCGTCCATCACCTGCAGCGGCAAGTCGGGACCGGCCGCCTCGGCAACAGCAAGGGCGGTCAGCTTCGCGACCACAGCGTCTTCGGCCGCGTCCAGCGTCGTCTTCGCCGCACCGATCTCAGCAGTGGTCTTGCTCGCATCGTCCTTCACCGCTTCGTATGCGGTCTTCGCTGCGTCGCGATCCGCCTTCGCGGCGGCCACGGCCTGCTCGGCGGCCGCGATCGCGGCGTCACGCAGGGTCTTCTGCTCGTCCGTGCCGAAACGCGCCACGGCGTAGCGGTCGGCCGTGTTGTTGTTCATGTTGGCCGACGTGGGCGCCGCCAGGTGGTTCGACGAGGGGCTTTCCTCGGTGACGACGTTCAGCAGCACGTCGTATTGCTTGGGCGCCATCAGATAGCCGTTTTCGTAGATGAGGTCGGAATCGCGCGTGTAGTCGTCGCCCTGCAGGTACTTCGCCACGCCCACGGCATGGTCGTGCACGTCCTCGTTCACGACGCGGGCCCGATAGCCGTACAGCTTGATGATGGGCTGCGTCACCTGGAAGATCTCGGTGACCTTCTTCAACGGGTCGTTCTGATCCCGATTTTCGACTTCAAGCGCCAGCTTCAGCGCGTCGCCTTCCAGCTGGACGCCTGCGGCGTTCACGTAGATGCTTTCCTTGTCCAGTCCGCTGTGGCTGACGGCCTCCTTGTCGTTCTTCTTGAACGTGACCGTGACGACCGGCTTGGGCTTTTCGTTCGCGTTTTCCGGCTCGCTCTTCGTGATGGTCACGGTGCGGTCGTACAGGTTGCCGTCCTTGTCCATGTATTCGATGACGGCGTCTTGCACGTTGTGGCTCGGCAGGTTCTCGAAGACGAAGGTGCCGTTCTCGTCCGTCGCAGTCTGGCGGCCGGGCACCACTTCGTAGACCGGGTTGCCCAGCTCGTCCGCCACCTGCTCATTCTTGTCGTTCAGCACCGGGATCCGCTTGCCGAACTCGTCAAGCTTGTACTTCCTCAGGCCCATGGTCGGGTCGGCGTCGTACTCGGCCCAGTTGTCGGCCCAGTCCTCGTCGCGCGTCCAGTCGACCTCGCCCGGACTCTCCGACGCCTTGTAGGTGCCGTCGGTCTGCTTTTCGGCCGCCACGTAGGTGCCGTCTGCGGCCTGCAGCGCCACCTGGTAGTAGCGTTCCAGCACCACTTCGATGTTTTCGGCGGCCTTCTCGAGCGGATCGGCCTTTTCGGTCTTGTACACTGCCTCGCCGTTGGCGTCGCGCAGCACGTCGCCGCCGGCGTCCTTCAGCGTTTCGTAGACCGGCTGGCCGTTGTCGAACACGGGCTTGCCGTTGGCATCGGTGGCCTGCACGGGCTTGGTTTGGCCGTACTTGCCGTCGTTGTCGTAGTCGAACCAGGCGTAACCGCTGATGGACTGCGTGGGCTGGTTCACCTCGCCCACGTCGCCCGCCTCGGCCGCGTCAAGCTGGGCGGCCATGAAGTCGTAGGTCTCCACGCCTGTGCCCATGCCCTGGCCGGCCGGCAGCTCGACCATCGCGCCCTCGTTGGCCTTCACGTTCACGCGCTTGGTCTCGTCTTTGCCGTTGACGTTCTCCACGACCTCGCCCGTGACCACGTCGCCGTTCGTCTTCGCCGTCTTGATGTACTCGTAGTTGTAGACGACCGGCTCGTGCCTGCGCCTGTCTTCCCCTACGATGCTTTCGTCGAACTCCCAGCGGCCGGTCTCTTCGTCCACCAGGTACTCTTCGATGGTGCGCGAAAGCGTATTGGCCGTTTCGTAGGTATACGTGCCCTGGCGCACCGGCTGGGCCAAGATGACCTGGCCGTTGTTGGAACGCGTGGTGCGCGTGGTCTCAACGCTGTCGGCGTTCGTGCCGTCGGAGGCCATGCCCACCGTGTCGTTGCCCACGCGGCTGGCGATGGCGTAGCCGCCCGCGCCCTCGGCCTTGGCCGTGCGCACGGCGGTGGCCACGTCGGAGTCGTCGATGATCGACGCGGACTCGTTGTCGATGCTGACCTTGGCAGAGTTCTTCTGGTACTCGCGCGTGAGCCTCTCCCGCTCGGCCGCAAGCGCCGCCGTAACGGTGGCTTCCTTGGTGGCGCCATCGATACCATTTGCGAACTTGATACTCTTATAGAACTCGTCGCCCTTGGTCTCTTCCAGGTGCTTCTCGTAGAGGTTGCCCAGTTCAACGATGTTCTTCGTCAGCTTGTTGTCGCTTCGCAGGTTGCGCCAGTCGTCGTTGGACAGCAGCTTGTCAAGCGGGATGGTCCACGTCGAGTGGTCGTCGAACGTGACCGTGGCGCCCGCCGTCATGGCATCGGTCTTCACGACGTCGCGATACGCCTCGATGATCGCCGGCAGATCGTGCTCTTTCTTCTCCAGGATCTTTGCCTGCACCTGCTGGGCGATGTAGGCCTCGATGACCTCGTTCTTCCTCTTGGCGCCCTCTGCGTTGTCAGGATCGTCCAGCTTGGCCATCTCGGCTCCCACCTTGGCGGTCACGTCGCCGGTGGTGTGGTGGTAGCGCGTGAGCTCCCACGTGTTGTCCGTGCCGTCGACCTCGTTGGCCTCGGACTGGCTGTACAGGTCGGCCAGCTCGACGCGGTAGGCGGCCAGGTGGAACGTGCCGTCGTCGGCGATGTACAAGGTCGGCAGGTTGCCCACATGGTAGTTGCCCTTGTCGTTCGTGAGCACCTGCAGCACGCCCGCACCCTTGTCGGCGTAGTCGAGCAGCTTGTTGGGATTGCTGTTGCTGGCAAAGCGCATGGCTGCGAACGGATCGTCCTTCTCTTCGATCTCGCGGTTGAGGTCGAAGACGTAGGGCACGGTCTGGCTCACGTCGTAGTTCACGTTGGCCAAGTTCGACGTGTACAAATCAGAGCCGAACGAGGTGTTGCGGACCCACTGGCCGGGCACGGGCTCGTCGCCCTGCTGTTCGGTGCGCCCAGGCACCCAGTACCACTGCGTCACGTATACGACCTGGTTCGGAATGCCGGCCTCGCCTGCGTCGAACGAGCCGTTGTAGCCGGTCGAGTAGTCGTATTCGAACGCGTCGTCAAACGCGTGCTCTTCCTTCTCTTCTTTCCACACGCGCTTGCCGGTGTCGTCCCACACGTCGCCTTGCAGCGAGCCGCGCGGGATGTTCAGCAGGCCTGCTTCGCCGCCGCGCTGCACGTTCACCGGGCAGGCATAGTCGTACTTGATCTTGTTGTAGTCCTGGTTGTACTGGTAGTCGTTGTTGCGCTTGCCGTCGCGGTCGTCGTCGCCCTGCTTGGCCACGATGACGTAGCCGTCCATGCGCCACTTGTGGTTGTTCTTGGTCAGGCGGTCGTCGTGGGTGATGGTCGGCTTGCCGTCCTTCACGGTGAAGGTGTCATCGAAGAACTCCTCGGTCAGCGCTATCTTCGAGCTGGTGACCGCCGTCTCTTCGCGCAGATCATCTGTGTCGCCGTTGTAGCGGATGGCCTCGTCATCGACGCGGACGTACACGGCCTTCGGCGTGCAGTCGGTGCCGTTCGCATCGCGGTAGACCGTCTCGCTTTCGAGCGAGGGGTCGAGCGGCCAGAACACCTTGCCGCCGTTCACGTACACGGTCTTGGTCTTCAGGTCTTTGGGCTTGCCGCGGTATTCCTTGCCGGTGTCGTCGGTGGCGACGTAGACGGTCTTTGCCGTGGCGCCTTCGGCGGAAGCTTCCACGCGGTCGCCGTCAGCGTTCTCGTACACCGTCCGCTTCTGGTACTCGACGCCCTTCGCATCGGCGTAGCGCGTCTCGGGACGGTAGATGTTGTTGGTGGTCTCGTTGGACACGTAGACCTGCTCGGCGGTGCGGCCTTCGGCAGCTTCGTCGTATGCCACGTCGCTGGCATTAAAGTACTTGGTAGCTTTCCAGTACTTCGTATCAGTCCCCGCATCGCCTTCTGCCTTCTTCGTGAACACGCGCACCGGCGTCGGGTTCTCCACCTCGGTCTCGCTGTCGCCTGTGCCAACAACGTACACCGTCTTCTTCGTGTACTCGTCGCCCAGCGTGTCCACATACACCGTCGCAGTGGTCTTCTCGACCACGGCGTCGGAGTCTGCGTCTTCGGGCAGCGCGTCGCCGGCCGTGTCGACCACGATGGCCTCGCCCTGCTCTGCCGTGAACTTCTTGTCCAGGTTCACGCCGATATGGGCCGACGTCAGGCCGTACTGCGGCATGACCTGCTCCATTTCGATGCGGTAGCCCGTCATGTAAATGTGGTCGATGGCGGCGGCGTCGGCCTGCTTGGGCTGGTACGTCCCGGTCGCCGTGTCGCTGGCAACGCCCATGGTCTTCGTCGCCAGGTTCACCATGGCTTCAGGCTCGTCGTTGGGCTGCAGGACCGCCAAGCTGTTCGCATTGGCCCCGATCTTCGTGACCTGGTCCTCTTCGGCGCCCTCGGTGCGCGTCAACAGGTACACGTAGCTCGGCAGGTTCTTGAACTCGTAGATGCCCGTTTCGCTGTTGGGCTTCTTGTTCTGGCGCAGGAACGTGGACACCGGGTTGCTCTTCAGCTTCCAACCCTGGTAGCCCTCTTTCGTCGCGTCCGCACTCACCGTCGCGTCCTGGTCGATTTCGGCGTTGATCGCATGCGCCCACACGCCGGTGAGCGTCTCGCCGGCGTCGTTTTGGACCTTCTCGAAGTGGTCGTCCATCTCGAAGCGGTCGTCGGCGCGCAAAGCGGCGATGACGTCCTTCTCGTCGGCCGGCACGAAGAACCACTGCGTGATGGTCAGCCACGTCTTGTCGATGACCTTCTCGCCCGGGTTCAAGATGCCGTCGAAGTTGCCGTCTTCCCACACCTTGCCGGTCACCTTGGCCAAGCCGTATTCGGCGAAGCCGGCGTTCATGCGCGTCTCGTTGCGGCCGATCGACCAGTCGAAGAAGACGGTCTGATCCTTGGCGGCGTTCGCTTCGGTCGCGGCCTCGATGTCGCGAGGCACCAGGCCCGTGGCGTTGTCCAGGGCGACCGGCGTGTTTTCGGCGGCCGGGGTGCGCGTCTGGCGCTGGTAGAACCACGGCGACGTGCCGTGCGCCTTGAAGCGGAGCCGCTGCGCCGCTTTCTGGTCTTCAGCTTCTTCGCTGGCTTGCAACGCGTCGGCTGTCGCGTCGGTGCCGGCAGCCGCCAGCGTGGCGTCGCCGGATTCCTCCGTGCCCAGGCCCGCCAGGATGATCTTGCCGTCGAGGGTGGCCTTCGTCACCGTGGTAATGGTCACCTGGTCGGCTTCATCGTCAGCGCCGCCCTCGGTGCCGCCTTCGGTGCCGGTCTGGCCTTCGCCGGCGCCGCCGGTCTCGGACTGCAGGTTGACGTCGCCCTGCTCGGTCTTCTCGCCTTCGCCTTCGGGCGTCTCGTCCTGGCCAAGGTCGATGGTTTCGGTCTTCACGTTTTGCGTGGTCAGCTCGTTCCAGCGCACCGGGTAGTTGCCGTCGACGTAGTCGGCGAAGTTCTCCGTCGTGTTGCCGGAAGCCCGCAGGGCGCTGATGGCCTTGGAGCTGTCGCGGTCCTTGTCGGTCGTGTCCACCTGCACGGGCGACGCGGGCAGGCCGTGGATGGCGTCGCCATCGGTGCCGCCCTTCACCTCGACCGTGTAGCCGGCCAGGTATTCGGCAGCGATCAAAGGCTGCGTCGCCGGAGTGGCCGGATTGTCTCCCTCGGCCGCCGTCGCCGCCGTGCCGGGCACGTAGGCGCGGACGTAGCGGGTCGGCAGGTTGTCGAAGGAGTACTCGCCCTTGCGCGGGTCGTCTTTGACTGTCGTGACCGTTTCCTTCTTGCCGTTGACCGTCTGTTGGGAAGTCGTGGTGATGGTGTTCGGCGTGAGCAGGGCGACCGCGCCGGCAGCCGCGTCGTAGTACGACTCGGGAATGACGAACGTGCGGTCGTTCTGCCGCTGGTTGCCGCTCGAGCCGTTCTTCTCGTTGTACTTGGCCACGGTGTAGGCGTCGTTGCCGAAGTTCTTGTTCTGGACCCACACGGCATTGCCGTCTTCGGTGAGCATGGCGTCGCGGCCCAGCGTGTAGCCGTTCAGGCTGACGCCTGCGGGCAGGTAGGGCGCCAGGTCTTGGATGTATTCGAGGCTCGGCTTGACTGGGTCGCTGCCAGACTTGCCGATAACAGTATTAGATACGTTATTGGTACCAGTATCAGTCTTCTTCGAGAAGTCAAGCGGCACATAGTACCACTGCTTCAGCAGCACCCGCTTGCCGCCCAGGCGCGGATCGACGCCCTTGTCCTCGTCGAGCAGGCCGTCGTAGTCGTGGTCGTTGAACACCACGCCGGCGATGGTCTGGGCCGCAGGCGTCATCAGGCCGGCGTCGTTGGACGTGCGGTCGGCGCCGCGGGCCAGGTCGTAGTCGAGGTTGGTCTGGTAGCCGACGGCCGTCTGTTCGTCGCCGGTCGAGCCGCCAGCAGGCGGGTCGGCGGGCGGATCCGTCGTCAGCAGGTTCGGCACCAAGGCGTTCGTGCCAGCCGCACCAAGAAGCATCGGCGGAGCAACGGCCACCGCCTTTTCGGTGTACACGCTCGGCAGCGGTTCGCGGGTGTAGCGGTCGGCGCCGTTCACGTTGTAGTTGTCCGGGTTCAGCGTCGTGCGCTTGTTGTGCGGCACGGTCAGCTTCTTCAAGCCTTCCACGGCCTTGATCAGGTCGGTCTTGCCCTGCGACGTCGCCTCCACGTCCTTCCACAGCTGTTCGGCTTCGGCAGCCGCGGCCGAATAGCGCGGGCGCAGCGACGCCAGGCTCGCCTCATTCGTGCTGATGGCGTTGTTGAGATCCGCAATCTCGTCTTCCAGCGCGGTCACGGCCGATTGCGCCTTGGCCAGGTCGGCTTCGACCGACGGGCGCTTCGGGTCGTTTGCCAGCGTCTTGTTCAGCTCGTCTTGGACGCCGTCCCGCAGTTCTCGCGCCTGAGCCAAGTCTTCTTGCTTCGCCGGCAAAAGCTTCTCGGCGTCGGCTATGCTCTTCTCGGCGTTCGCGATGCCGGCTTCAAGCTCTTCGACCTTTTCCATCTTGGCCTGCCACGCGGTCAAGGCCGCAGTGTAGGGCGCTATGTTCTCCGACTGCTTCTGCAGCTCTTCGGGCGTGGCGGCAACGTCGAGCAGCACGGTGTATTCGCCGGCGTCGCCTTCGTCGCTCATCAGATAGCCCGTGTCGTTGATCAGGTCGGAATCCTTCCGGTAGTCCCTGGACTCCACGTCGTAGCTTTCCCCTTGCAGGTACTTCGCCGTGCCCCAATACCGGTTCCACCAGTCGCTGTCGGTGACGCGCACGCGGTACGAGAAGACGACGAACGTGCGCCGGGCGTTCTCGTCGACCTTGCCGGTCTCTTCATCGATCGCCACCTTGCCATTGGCGTCGAGCGGCAGCCAGCCCTGGCTTTGCAGGTTCTCGAAGTGGTAGACGCCGTTTTCGTCGGTGAACGTGTTGTGCGACACCTTCAGCAGCAGCGACTGTTTGTCCTCCAGTTCGGCGATTTCAGCCTCGATGGACGTCGCCGAGCTGTCGTCGGCGAACGTGCGCTTCTGGGCGTTGCCGATGTACCAATCAAGCTTTTCCTTCACTGCGGCAGCGTTGGGAGCGGGCTTGCTTGGGTCAGCGGGCTCGAGGATGCCCTTCAGGTAGTAGGCCAAGTTGAAGTCGCCTTCGGGTTCGAACTCGTCGACGCCGCTGCCCTTCACGAGCTCGGTGCGCAGCGTGCTCTCGATTTCCTTGTTCTTGCTGTTCACCTCTCCTTGCAGCTGATCCACCCGCTCCTCGGCACGCGTGACGGCGGCCTCGTGCAGGTCCGCACTGCCAATGACGCTCTGCGGGTCGGCTTGCAGCTCTTCCAGATGCTTCTGCGCATCGGACAGCTGGATCTCCAGTTCTTTGAGTTCGTCCAGTTCGGTTTCTACCGACGCGGTGAGCTTGTTGTACAGCGTGCGCAGCGCGTCGGTCATCTCGTTTGTCAGCGCTACGTTGAGCTTCTCGGCGATGTTCCCTGCCGCCTCGTCGCGCCTGTCCTCTTCGGTCTTCCGATCGGTGTTGGCTATGGTCTTCTGATAGGCCGCCAGCTGGGCTTCCAGACCGGCGATCTCTGCCTTCAGCCTGATGGCCGCGGAGCTGTATTCACCCTGGCTTGCAACCTCGTCCGCCAGGTCGGCGCGCTTGCCCTGTGCGCCGCCGGGCTTGCCGTCCAACGCCTCCTTGACAGACGCAATGTTCTCCGCGGCCTCGTTCAGCGCCGACAGCTTGTCTTCCGCCGTCTGCCAGGCGACCATGTCGTCTGCCGCGTCCTTCGTGATGACGCCCAGAGCCTTCTTCAGATCCTTGATCCACTGGACGTGCGCGGCCTCTTCCTTCGCGGCTTCGGGCAACTCTTCGCGCTTGTCCACCAGGGTGGCGTTCAAATACGCCAGAGCCTCGGTCACGCTGAGCAGCTCGACCGTCTCGTTGTTGGCCTGGTTCACGAGCTTCTCGGGCTCGGATCCTTCGGCCTCTTGGTGCTTGACGGTGATGCCGTGCTTTTCCTCGTAGTAGTCTATCGTCAACTCGATCAGCAGCTTGTGGATGCGCTCGTCGATGGTGAGCGGCACTTCATCCACGGGCGGCTTTTGATCGTCCAGCTCGTCAAGCTGTTCGCCGACGATGCGGATGCGTGCGTACAGGTCGTTCACGTCGCGCTTCAGCGAGTCGATGTAGGTCTGCTTCGACGACGGGTCGTTCTTGGCAGCGGTCAGCTTGGCGTCGGTCGCGATCAGCTCGCTTTGCAGCGAGGCGAGGGATTGCTCGACCGCCGCATGCAGCTCGGGATCGTAGCCTTCGGGCGCTTCCTTGACAGAGCCGGGGGCAGCCATCGTCTTGCCCAGGTCGGGCAGATACGAGCCGCTCTCAGCGTCGATGCTGGTCGCGCCGTAGGTGTCGTTGCCTTCCAAGCCCAGCGTCGGATCGAGGGCATAGGCGTCGGCGGACTGGGCCAGCGCCCATCCGTCGTCGCGGATCCAGCCTTCGTCGGCGGAAGGCGCACCGGGGCCGGCAGGCGCGGTGCTGCCGGACTTGGCGTCTTTGCCGGCGTCGGGGCCGGTTTCGACCGGGCGGTCCGTAACGGGGTCGACCGGGCGGTAATAGCGCTCCAGCGTCAGCTGCACGTTCGGCAGGCCGGCCACGGCGACCAGCTCGCCCTCGTCGTCGCGCACGCGGGTGTAGATGCCGTCGTTCTGGCCGTCGGCCGCGTCGTCCCACGCCACGCCGGAGATAGATTGCTTCGGAGGAGCAAGTTCGCCAACAGAACCGCCATCGACGATGCGCGTGCGCTCGTCGTATTCCATGGCTTCGTCCGACTCATAGACCGGATCAAGCTCCAGGTACTCGTTGCCGAGCACGTCAGTGGTTTCCTTGATGGTGGACACGTACCGCGCCGACAGGTAGTCGAACACGACGTGGCTTTGCGTCACTTTCTCGGCGCTGCGCTTCTCGGCCTGAGCGGCGGCGTAGTCGCGGGCCGCACGCCGTTCTGCCGCCGCCTCGCGGGCATGCTTCGCGGCAAGCCTTTCGGCCTTGGCGGCTTCGCGTTCCTCGCGCTCGATCTGGAGCGTCGCCGCTTCTTCGGCAGCGTCCTTGAACAGCTTCTCGTCGCGCATGATCTGCTTGGCCAGCTCGTCGATGCGGGCCTTCTTCGCGGCCTTCTTTTCGGCCTCGTGCGCCTTCCAGGCGGCCTCTTTCTGCTCTTTAGTCGCGTTCTCGTGCCCTTTTTCCTGCGACCAAGCGGCAAGGAAGTCCTGCATGGCGAAGTAGTCATCAGCTCTCTCGACCGCCTGGTCCTCGTCAAGCTTCTCGGAGCCAGTCATGAGCTCATTGACCATCGCCTTGTGTTCGGCCGCACGCCGGACGGCTGCCTGTTCGGCCTCGTATTCGGCGATGGCCTGGTCAAGCGCTTGTTCGTAGGTCAGCCCGCTGCCGCCGAGCACCATGTTGGCGATGGCGTCGTTGTACAGCGAGGTGGCCTGCTCTGGCGTGTATTTCTTGCCTTCGAGATTCTTGATGGCGTTGATCTTGTTCGTGCGGTCCTGGTCGGCCTGGTTCTTGGCGTCGATCTCTTCCTGCGTCAGGGTCGGCTCTGCGCAGCCCGTCAGGTCGAGGACGTCGTCGATGGACACGGCCACCTTGGACTGCTGGATGCCCACGCCGGTCTCGTCCAGGCCGGCAACGCCCTTTTCGCCGGTGGTCATGCCGGCCACGATGATGTGGCCGGAATGCGCACGCTTGCCCGTGACCAGGTTGTTGCCCACGGTCAGCACGGTGTCTTGCGCGGTGACGGCGTATCCCGCATGTCCCTCATGCCCGTTGCCCACGTGGTCGGAGTCGGCGCGACGCAGAGCGGCCACCTTCTCCTTGGGGTTCTTCAACAGGCCGTCGGCGGCCATATGATAGGGCGACAGCAGCCATTCTTCGTCTTCCACGACGGTGCTGTCGTCGGTGCTGGTGCTGTAGAAGTCGGCCAGCTCCACCCGGTACGACGCCAGGTAGTGGGCGCCGTTGACGTCGGTGTAGGCGCTCGGCAGGCCGGAGAACTCGTACTTGCCAAGCTTGTCGGTGTCGTAGTCGAACACGGTTCTGCCCGTGGTCTTGTCGGTGACGGCGGTCTTTGCCAGGTCGCCGGTCTTCACGGCGATGACGCCGGTCTTGAGCTGCGGCAAAACGAGCTTCTCAAGCTTCGCGCCAGCGCCTTCGGTCACCTGGCGCACGATGGAGCCGTCGGCGGTCTTGACGATGCCGTCTTCGCCGACGATCAGATGTCCCTCGGTGTCCTTGACCAGGCAAGGATCGCTATTCAGGATCTCGGTCCACTCCCTAACCGCAACCTTGTCCACATCGACGAGCTTGCCCTTCGTGTCGAAGCCGGCGATGAGCTTGTTGTCAAGGCCGATGTTGCCGACCGTCCAGCTGTCTTCGGAGCGCGGGCCGTTCAGCACGCGGTATTCGTCGTCTTCGTAGCTGATGGTGGCGCCGGTCGTGTTCTCGACCAGATTCGTGCCGTCAATGGTCTTGGGAGTCTTCTGGGACGGAGCGGCGTCGCCAGGTTCGGTATTAGTATCAGGTACGCTTTCGTTGAACTTCACGCCGTACTGGTCCAGATCGCTCTCTTCCAAGATGGTCCAGCTGCCGGTCTGCGCGTCGGACCCGAAGGCGATGTTGCGCACCCACAGGCCGTCGTCGTGGGCAGACCTTTCCACGTCCTCCGCACGCAGCAGTCGGGTGCCTGCCGGCAGAGAGGCAACGCCGTCTTCCTGCACGTTCACGCCGAGCACCTTCAGGCCGGCCTCATTGACGAGCTCTTCGAGCTTCTTGTCGTCCGCAAGCGCCTTGAACGTATCAGTGTCCTTCAGCAGCGTCTGGGCGGCGCCGGTCTCGCCGGACCCTTCGCCCGTGTTCGTGCCGGTCATGCCCTTGTACACCGGCAGGTAGTACCACTGCGTCAGGTACACCGTCTGGTTGGCGATGCCCAGCTCGTGGCCGTCCTGCAGGCCGTTGTAGGCCAGGTCGCGCACTTCGTCGTCGGTGAGGGTGGAAACGAGGCGGCCGTCGGCGGTCTTCGCGTCCGGGTCGGCCGTCACGCGGCTGCGCACGTCCTTGGCGTAGTAGCCGTCGTCCCAAATGCGCCCGCTGATGACGGAGCGCGGCACGGCCACCAGGCCGGCGTCCCAGTTGTACAGGCGCGACGCGTCGCCCAGGTCGTAGATGGTATCCGAGCCGGGCAGCTGCAGCTTGTTCGCGCCGTAGTCCTCGGCGGCTTCGAGCTTGGCCACCTCGCGCTGATAGTTCTTTTCGTCAGCCGTGTAGCTGGTGAAGTCGTCGTTCAGAGCCGAGTACAGCACCATGCGGTCGACGTAGACGTCGACGAGGGCCTGGCGGCGGCGCTTCAGTTCGTTGTAGATGTCGGTATAGCCGGGGAACTCGTCATGGGACAGCGCCGACGTTCCCTTGATCTTCAGGTTGGCCACGTCCACCAGCACGAACTGATGCTGGTCTTTCAGCGCTTCGTCCAGCGCCTTTTGATACCTGTCTTGCTCCGCCTTCTTTTCGGCGTCGGTCATGGTATCCGTGATGTTCAGCGGCGTCACGCCCGCAACGACAGAGCTCGCATAGCCGCCTGTCACGCATGCCTGCAGCTCGCCGTAGATGCTGTACGGGTCGTTGCTGTTCACGCTGCTGAGCAACAGCACGTTTCTCACGTACGGCTGGGCATAGGGGCTGTTCTCGTCGTCTTCGCCGTTTCCGGCAGGCACGACGATCTCGCCCATTTCGTCGTAATAGGCAAAGCCCAGCTTGTCGGCGTACTTGCGCGCGAACGCCAGCCAGTCGACGCGCCACTGCTCTTCGGCGTCCTTTTCCGCCTTGGACATGAGCGTGTTGTTGCCCTTGTACTGGTAGACGGAAAGCTTCTTGATCGCGTTCTTGTAATGGTCATCGTTCTGATCAATGGCGGATTCGTTAAAGCCGTTCTTCTGCATCTCTGTCAGCAGCTCTGTCTCGTCCAGCTGGATGCGGTGGACCTTCAGAAGCTCCTCGACGAGCTTTTCCTCGCTCAGCGGCTTGCCGCCGTTCGTTTCCGTGCGCACCTGCATGATGGAGGGCAGGTACTGCATCCAGTTGTACTCGATGTTGCTCGGGTCCAGTGCGCCGATCTCCAACGTCGGCACCTGGTGCGGTTCGGCGGGAATCTGGCCCTCGGCGTCTTTTGCCAGCTGCCACAAGCGGCTGAGGTCCTCCTTCACCTCTTCGGCCGAAGCGTAGCGGTTCACGCCCACGTACTGGGTTGTGACAGGGGTGCCCTTGTGTTCGCCCTCATCGATGGTGAAGTGGCTCTCGCCCTGGTTCACATACGTCGTCGGCTTTTCAGCGCTGGCAGCAGGCCTGACCTTCTTCTTTTTGTCTGTGTCTGCATCGATGCCGGTCGGCTCGACCTTCGACTCGTCGTAGAAGTCGATCGGGTCTTCCTTGGCCACGGCAGGCTCCATGTCGATGCCGTACTGCGCGGCCTTGTCGATGGTGCCGAGCAGCGTCAGGTTCACGGCGGCGCCCTGGAACTTCAGGACCGGTGCTTCGGCGGTGCCGGCAGCGGGCAGCTGCTCGACGACGGTGCCCTCTTGGGGCAAGGGATCATCAGGATGCAGCTTACGGTATTCCGCTTGCGACATGAACGTCACGCGGCCGACGCGCAGCTTGTAGTCTCCTGACTCCATGGCGTTGTAATCAGCGTTGCCGGTGTTCAGGATCTTCTTGGCAGTTTGGAAGTTCTCCCCCACCACATTGGGGACGGTGGTGTCCGGGTTCTTCGTTACGCTCGTTTCCTCGTCCTCGTAAGGCACGTCGCTTCCGTAGATGCCGATGGTGAACGGCAGCTGGGGCTTCAGCTCCTTCACGTCGAAGTTCACGTCGTAGCTGACGGGATTGGTTTGGAAGGTGGCGTCGGGGTCGTCTTCGTCGGCGATGGTGTTCACGTGCACGAACGTCTTCTCGGCGATGAAGTAGTACGTCACCGACACGCTGACCGACTCGCCCGGCAAAAGCTCGATGTCGCTGAACGTCACGACGGGCTTGCCTTCGGCGTCCTTGTCGGACGCGTCGGCCGTCAGCGACTTCTTCGAGCTCGGATCGGGGTCGACGGCCTCGCGCGTGCCCTTCAGGCCCTTGTTCTCGCTGGAGTTGGCAGCCTTCCATTCAGACATCAGCTCGGTCGACGACGGACTCTCCCATTTCAGATCGGTCCCGTTGATGGACGCATCCACCTGCACGACGCGCACGCTCTGGCCCTCCGGATACGGGTCGGTGATGTCGATGTTCTTCGTGCGGTCGGTGTCGTTGGCATAGGTGGTGGTGTAGGTGACCGCCGCATAGCGGTTCGTCAGCAGGTCGCTGTAGGGCTGCTTCACGTCGCTCTTCGTCACGTACTTCGTGGTCGCCTGCTGCTGGCCGCCGCCGGCAGCCGGCAGATCGTTGTCGGCGCCCGCGCTCCGCCCGGCTGGCGGCGTGGTGTCGTCGCCGGTCGGCGGTGTGGTGTCGTCGTCGCCGCCGGTCGGCGGATTGGTGCTGGTGTCGGTAGCCGTCGAGGTTTCGCCGACCACGTCGTAGGTGTAGGCCTCGGCCGTCTGGTTGCCCACGGCGGCCATGACGATGAACTGGCGGCCGCCGTCCGTGATCGTGTTGGTCTCGGGATCGTCAGGATTTGGCTGCGTGCCGGTCAGGTAATGGGTCAGCACCTTCAGGTCCTTGTCGCCGTCCTTACCAGGATTGCGCTCGCCATTAGCCAGCTGCCCGGTCTGAGTGGCGGCGATGCTCGTGTTCAGGCCGTCCGCCTGCGTCAGCACGTGGGTGTACTCGCCCTTCGTGGACAGGTTCGAATCGGAGTCCATCGAATGCCCGGCGACGTTGCCCTGCGCGTCAAGGAGCGGGGCGTTGCGCAGCGTGACGGAGTAGTCCTCTTCCTTGCCGGTCAGATCTTCCGAGTCGATGCGCAGGCGATACCCCGCCAGGCGCTTGGTCTTGTAGTCGTCGCTCAAGTCGAGCTCGGCCTCGTGCGGGTCGACCACGTAGGTGCGCACGTTGCGGAACAGGTAGATGCCCGCCGACGCGGCGTCGCCGGTGTAGGCCTCGCGCAGCTTGTTGTCCCACACCATCTGCGGGATCGGCTTGCCGTCTGCGCCGGTTCCCTCCAGCCACAGCAGGTTGCCGTCTTCGTCGGTCGCCTGCACGTAGCTGCCGGGGTACAGCTGCCAGCTGTAGCTGTTCTCGTTGTACTCGTATTCAGGAATTCCGTTGCCTTCTGCGTCCTTGAGCTCGACGCCACGGGCGTCCTTCTTGTAGACGGTTTCGCCCTTGGCGTCCTTCTTCTCGACAGGCTTGCCCTGCTCGTCCTTCTTGATCGTCGGCCCGTAGTACCACTGCTCCAGCTTCACCTTCACGCCAGACGCCTTGCCGTGGCCGATGCCGTTTTCGGTGTCTTGCTGCACGCCGTCGTAGTTGGCGTCGTTCCACACGTAGTTGCCCAGATAGCCCTTCGTGCCGTCGATGAAGCCGAAGGCCAGCTTGTCTTGCCAGGCAAAGCCCTTCCACGGGTTCTTCTCGTCTTCGTATTGCACCACTTCGCTGACGCGCTCGTGCTCGGTGCCTTCGTCGAGCTTCTTCTTCACCAGCGGCAAGACGGCCTGCACCGGGTAGGTGCGGGCAGAGCCGGCGGAATAGCGCAGGTCGTTGGGGTTCACCATGATTTTCGCGGTGTCCTCGGTGCCCTTGTAGTACAGGCCCTTCTTCGGGTAGGCCAGCGCGTCGTTGACCCACGTGTCGAGCGTGGGCTTGATCAGGCGCGTGGACACGCTGTCGGACGCACGGAAGATGTAGGTCTCGCCGGGACGCAGGCGGAATTCGAAGCGGCCGTCTTCGTCGGTGATGTAGGTGGCCACCTTGCCGTCGGCGTCGAGCGCCACAGACGATTCAGTGGCGCCGGTGCGCTTGTTGTACTTGTACACGTTCACCCGGATGCCCTCAAGGCGCTGTTCGGGCGCATAGGTGGACCCGGCCATCTTTTCCTCGTCGGTCAGCTCGGGGCCGTCCTCTTCCTCTTCGGGTGCGCCGTAGGAGTCCATGAGCGAGTTGATGTCCTCTTCGGCCACCAGGTCGCCGTTTTCCAGCACGTCGTCGCGGAACGCCGTGCCCTTGAACGTGACGCCCTGCGCGATGCCCAGCTTGAACGACGTCATGCGCTTGTCGTAGGCGCGATGCTTCTTGTCGTAGAAGATCGGGTCGAACTCGGACTTGTCGATGACGTCCTTGTCGTATTCGAGCGCCTTCACCTCGAACGGCGCGGTGGTGACCGTCATCGACGCGTTGGACACGAGCACCTTGTTGTCGTCGTACACCGGCTCTTTGCGCTCGATGGTCAGCTCGGTGTCGTTCTGCAGCATGTAGGTGCCTTTTTCACCGATGGACTGCGTCGTGGGCGAATAGTTGTAGTACTCGTCCGGGAACGTGAAGCGCAGGCGGTAATAGCCCGGCTTCAGGTTCGACAGGATGTAGTAGCCGGGGTTGCCGTAGTAGTCGGTCTGGGTATAGGTGGAGTACGGCCCGTAGTTGGACACCTCCCAGAAGCCCAGATTGTTCTTGACCGGCTTGCCGGAACGCGCGTCCAAAACAACCCACTGGTCCAGGCCGCTCGTCATTTGCTCGTGGTTGCGCAGCTCGACGGCCTCGCCGTCGCGGTTCACGGGCAGGCCGTACTGGTTGAGCAGTTCGACCTTCACGCCGTTGAGGCCCGGGTCTTCCAGCTTGCCGTCGTAGTCCAGGTCAAGCAGGCGCGACCCTTCTTCGGGCAGCGTTTCCAGCTGGCCGGTGCGCAGGTCGTAGGTGCCGTCGGACATCATGCCGGTGTTGTCGAAGGCAGGAGATTCGCCGCTTCCGACCTTGTTGGGATCGATGCCGCGCAGAAGCGGACGGCCGTTGAGGGACTCTTGGTACTTCGGCAGCTCGTTTTCGTCCTTGTCCTTCGCGTCGGCGATGTCGTCGGGCACGCCGGACCAGTCGGTGTCGAGCCACACGTAGTCGCCCACGTAGCCGCGGCGATCCGGCGCGTCGATGAAGGCGCCTTGGTCGCCGTCTTCCTTGAAGAAGCTCGACGCGTAGGACTTGTCGTTGGACTGGTTCACGCGGCCCAGGAACGAGTTCATCTGCAGGGCGCTGCGCAGCTGCGTGGCGCGGTTGTACTTCTTGTAGCCATCGACCCATGCGGTGAACAGCGGCGGCTGCCTGTCGGAATCTGCGTCAACCCGCAGCGTGGGCAGCGTGGGCACCTCGGTGACCGGCGTTTTGCCGTCGGCGTCCGGCTTCAGCTGACTGGTTTTCTCGTCTTGCTCGCGCACGTCGTCCTCCGACAGCGTGTAGAGGTCGACGTCGGGATCGGCCGTCTTCGTGCCCACGAACTTGGGCAGGTTCAGCGGAGCGTCCAGGTCATAGTTCAGGCGCACGTAGCCGCGACGCGGAATGAACGTCTCGGGCTTCACCTGGGCCCAGATGGCACGCAGGCCGCGGCTGAACCGCTCGGCGTCTTCGGGATGCGCTGCCAGGTATTCCTTCAGTTCGCTCAACGGCACCAGGAAGCGTTCGCGCTTGGCCTCGTCGGAGGTCTTCACGTTTTCCAGGCCGGCGTCGCTGCCGCCGCGCAGGACCGTGTTGCCCTGCTGGTCCGCCCACAAACCGTCGCGCATTTCCTCGGCCACCACGAAGGCGGGCGCGTATCCGCTCGAATCGGCGTGGGTCCACAGCCACTCAAGGTCGGATTCCTTGTGCAGCTCAAGCTTCAGGCTTTCGCCCTCGCCCGAAACCTTCTTGAACGGGCCGACCCAGATGTTCACGCCGACGCCGTCTTCCAGCTTCTCCGACGAAGTGATGGCCGAATTGGCGCTCGTGGCGAAGCGGCGCACCTCGATGGAGTCGAGGTCGCGCAGGAAGCCGTGCCATTCGGACTCGCGCGGCACCGGTTCGGTGGTGCCCGAAGTGGTCGAGGCATTGCGCACGTGGTTGTCGCCCTCGAACGGCAGGATGTCGTAGATGACGATGTCGTTGTAGACTTCGGCGCCCATTTCGTCGGACGACGAATTGACGATTTCGGCCGAATAGGAATACGTCGAGCCTTCCGGCACGCCCACCGGGCCGGTGCCGTCCTTGAACGCCTCGGTCTCAAGCTGGGACGAAGCGTACTTGTGCGACGTCAGGCCCACCGCGCCCGTGAAGTGCAGCGGACGGGTTTCCATGACGATCATGTTCTCGACCAGGTTCGTCTGGTTCACGTCGTAGTCGTCGGCCAGGATGGAGCGCACGCCCTCTTCGTTGTTTTCGGTCTGCGGACGGTAATAGTTCGGGCTGCCCGTGGTGTAGCCCCAAGAAGAAGCCGTCAGCAGCGATTCGCTCACCATGTCGGTGGCCTGCGGGTTCACCGGCATGATCAGTTCGATGACGATGCCTTCGCCCGGGTTCAAGGTGCCGCGGCTGCGCTCTCTCACTTCTTCGCCCGTGACTTGCGAGGGGCGCACCAGCTCGCCGCCGATGAAACGCCAGTTGAACATCTTGCGGTCGAACGAGCTGTCCGCGTCGCTGCTGGTCGGCTCGTCCTTCACGCGCAGAGCGCCCTTCTTGCCTTCCTCGGTGTCTTCGCGATACAGGTGCGGCTCCACCATGCGCGGCTTTTCAGGGTAGTCGTCGTAGATGACGTCGGTGGGCTTCAGGTCGTTGTCGACGTTCACGATGCTGTAGGTCCAGATGGGGGTCTTGCTGTCCAGGTTGGGATGCACGCGGCCCACTGCGGTGGACTTGTAGCCCCAGTCGAACCACTCGTAGTCTTCCTGCGGAACGGTGACGTAGCTGTATTCGGTGTAGTCCTTCAGCACCATGTCGTACAGCTCGTTGTTCGCCGCTTGGGCGTAGCACGTCGTCTCGTTGCCGTTCTCGTCCACGTAGGTGTACACGTACACGTCGTAGGTCTTTTGCTGCGGGGCGACGCCTTCAGGCAGGTCGGTTTCTTGGAACGTGAGGCCGGCGGGCAGCGGTTCGAGGCGCAGCTCCTTGGCGGTCGACGGAGCAGCCTTGGGCACCAGGGTGGCCATCGGCACGTCCACAGCTCCCTCGTTGCTCTTCACCTGCTCCATCTCGATGGTTTCGCCGTCAGGGCCGGGCGTGCCGTCGTAGTAGAGCGTGTTGCCCGCAGCGTCGATCACCACGTTGAGGAAGGACTTCGGGTTGCTGGCATTGTCGTAGCAGGCCAGCTTGCCCCTGTTGTCGGACACCACTTTCAGCGTCGAATTCAGGGCCCCGCCGTTGTTGGCTTTCTCGTAAGAGTAGCGGTAGACGGGCCTCGTCGTCGGGGCGTCCGGATCGGTCGGCTCTGGAGTGATGGTTTCGGTACCTATCTGCGTCTTGCTCACCAGCACGGCGTTCAGCAGGTCGCCGTTGGGGTCCTTGTAGGTGTAGGTCGGATTGTTCGGGTCGGTCTCGTTCACGTCCACCACGACCGGGTAGCGGTTGTGCTCGGTGGTCTTGTCCTCGTAGTACTTTTTGCCGTCGTCGTCCACGCGTTCGTCGATGAACATGGTGGAGTCGAAGCCTTCGTACCACAGCTGGGTCTTCGTTCCGCCGTTGCCGTCAGAAACCTGCCGGCGCTCAAGGGCACGCACTTCGTTGCCGTCGGCGTCGTAGCAGCGGTACTTGCGCACCGTCCGGCCGGTGGGATTGCCCTCGCCGTCGAGCACCGGGTCGTCGTAGGGCTCGATGGAGTACGCGAACACGTTGCCCTCAGACGGAGTGGTCTGGGTGACATAGGTGGCGACGTGCTTCTGCTTTTCCTCGCGCTTCCAAATGTCGTCGTATTCCACGTACTTGAACTTCTCGTCGGTCAGGTCGGCGGCCTTGCCCAAACCTTCGATGATGGGCATGATGAGCGAAATCTGCGGGTTGGAGGCATAGTCCTCCTGATAGCCCTTCAAGTCGCCCAGGGCACGCATCTGTTCGTTGGACAGGTTCGACAGCGTGATGCGGTAGCGCACCATGAGCGAGTCGTTCTTCGAAATGGTCTTCTCGTTTTCCACCCACGAATAGCCGGAGGTGGCGTTGCCCTTGTAGTAGCCCTCGTCGATCTCGATGGTCATGTAGGGCGACTGGGCCTTGCGCGTGAAGCCGGCGCGGGCACGCACGTTGGGCACGTACTTGGTGTCGTCGTAGTGCGACGCGGCGGACACGAAGTGGTTCAAATGGTACAAACGTTCGGCATTCATGCCGTCGTCGTCTGCGTCGCTGCCGCCGAGGTACTGGTTCACGGTCGGCTCGGTCAGCTTCGACGTGCTCACTTCCACCAGCGGCGCGTTGTCGGTGATGCCGGCGGGCAGCGGGTCGGGCGACGTCTGGCGATACGCGCCGAAGCCGTACTGGCGCGTGTACACCTCGCCCCGGTTGTTCGTCTTGTAGGACCAGCCGTCGTTCAAGCGCAGCGGGTCGAAGTCGTCGGCCTCTTGCTTGCCGGACACCTTGATGGGCTTTTTGTTCACGTCGTAGATGTAGTCCTGACGCTCGATCTGGCCGGTGTCGGGGTTCTTCACGTCGCCGAGCGAATCGTCGATGGCGTCCACGTCCAGACGGAAGCCGTGCGGCACCGTCACGCGCGTAGACAGCTTGCTGGCGCTCGTCACGCCGTCGTCGACCGGCTTGATGACCCAGCGGATCTGGCGCACCTGATAACCGGCAGGCAGATGCTTGATGATGTCGTCGCGGGTGATCGTGACGTTCTTCTTGTCAGACACCGCATACCCGTTGGTCGAGCCGATCTGGACCCAATGCTTGTCGTCGGCGGTGTTGCCGTCGGCGCTGTCGCCGCCCAGCTCGACGTCGTCTTCGCCGTACCAGTAGTCGCGGTCGGCGTCGGAATTGGGCAGCGCATAGTTTTCGATCAGCTGCGTTTCAGGCCCGTTCTGCTCGAAGAACACGTTGTCTTCGTCGGTGATGTCGGCCGACGCCATGCGGGCGTACATGAACACGCGCAGCTTCGTTTCGGTCTCGGCTTCCTTGTTCTTCGGTCGCGTAACATCGTTCACTTCGAAGGCGTCTTCGGTGTAGACGCGCACCGTTTCCGTCAGCTGCTCTTTGAACCCGCCGAGCACCGGGTCGCCGTTGGCGTCGACCACGCCGCGCACCTCGTCATGGTACGGCTCGTCGGTGACGGGACCGGTGTAGCCGGCTTCGACATCGACGGTCTGCGGGTAGCCGTCCTTGCCAAAGACGACTTCGTTCTTCTCATTGCGCTGGTACTTCACCAGCTTCTTCTCGTATTCGGCCCCCGGCACTTCCCACACGCCGGTGGACACCTGGCGGAACGCGCTGTTCACGCGCCCGATGGCGTACTCGGTCTCCCCGAAGGGCGTGTCGTAGTCGTAGCGCGGGATGACTTCGTTGGGCGTGGTGGACGCGATGCCCCAGAAGGGGATCTGCCAGTCGAGCACGAACGAGTTCACCGCGCCGCCGGTGTTGATGGCCTGGGTGACGTAGAACTTGTTGCTCGACTGCATGGTGGTGTCGATGCCGCTGTAGGTCTGCAGCTTGGGGCTGGCCGTCGACTTGCCGATTTCGGCCGTGTCGGCACGCACGCTCGCAGAAGGCTTGCGCACGTGGAACCAGCCGGACGTGTCGGAGGTGTAGCGGTCGTCAAAGGCGCTGTCGCGGTCGTAGTTGAGCTTTTCCTTGCGGTTGTCGGCAGCCTTCAGCTTGCAGTAGAAGAAGCGGCTGGGCGACTGCTTGGAGAACTGCGTGCCCACGACAGAGCCGAGGGTCTCGGCCGCCGGGCTGACCTTGGGCTTGGTGGCCTTGATGGTCTTGTCCTGCGTATTCACGCATGCAACCTGCTCATCGGACACGGCATGATAGCCCGACAACCAGTAGTTGTATCTGCCCGTTTTGCTGTCCCAGTTAAAGGCATAGCCCGGAACCCAAACCGTCTTGGGTTCAATAGAGACGGTCGGCAGCTCAGTGGAAGTCGAGTCTGCCGTGATCGTGCCATAGAGCGCAGCGTTGGTCACAAGACCAAGAATGTCGCCCGGATTGAATTCCGTCGTGTCGCCCGTCTCTTCCTTTTGCAGTTCGGCACGCCACTTCAGGTCGTCGTACATGTCGTCGCCCTTGAAGGTGTGCTTCCAGCCGTCCTGCTTGGCCATCCATTCCAACGCGGTTTCGTGCGCGGTGGCATAGGCCGTGGAATCGTCGCCCTGCCACGTCTTGATGGCGTCCATCTGCTCTTTGTAGCTGGCACGCACGTTGCCCTCTTCGTCAAGGAACGACTCGTCCATGGCGGAATCGACGTCGCCCAGGTTGTCCAGGCGGGTCTTCACCTTCAACGTCACCTGGTCGGTGTAGCCCACGTATCCGTTGGCATGCACGCCGCTGTAGAAGGCCGATATCAGCGAGTCGTGCGTGGCGAACTCGCCGTCGGTGGCGTCGTCGGGCGGCGCCAGTTCGAACACGACGGTTTCGCGGTCGTGTTCGAGCGGCTTGATGGTCTGGTAGCTGCCGGTGTCGACATGCACCTGCTCGTTGGCGTTCGTCGCGGGATTCTTCACGGTCTCGATGCGGTCGGACAGCAAATCGCGCACCAGCTTGCGGGATTCAACGGTGTCTTCCGCGTCGTCCAGGTCGGCCTTGCCGTAGTGGGCGTTCTTCTTCTTCATGCGCTGGGCTTCGGTGCCCTTGGTGGCATAGGTGTCGTCGCCGTAGTCGGACTGGTAGGTGATCTTCACTCCCCAGCCTTCTTCCAGCAGCTGCTTGGGCGTCAGGCGCTCCACGAAGGTTGCCGTTTCGGCCTGCTGCGGGATCTTCACCGGCTCGGGAACAGGATGCTTCACCTCGGTTTGGCTCTTGATGATGTAGTCGCTGCTGATCAGGCGCGGCGTCCTCGTCTTGACCTTTTTGACGGGCACGCCGTTTTCGTACTTGACGTTGCCGTTTTCCTTCTCGTATTCCCAACCGCCCCAGGCGTTGGTCTCGTACACGATGTCGAAAATCAGGTTGCCTGCCTTGTCGGTCTCGTACGTATTGTGCCAGATCACCTGGTTGAGCAGATGGTCTTCCAGCGGCGTCGCCGTGAGCGTCAGGTCGGACCAGTCGGCCTTCGGCGTCCCGACGACCTCGTAAATGGTCGTGATGTCCTTGTCGGTCCAAGTGGTCCAGGTGTCGCTCTCTTCTCCGTTGACGATCGTGCCCTCTGGCAGCGTGAACGTCGTCTCGTACAGCTGAACGCCGTCTTCCGTGAAGTAATTCGGGTAATCGACGACGATCTCGGGCTTCGTTTCGTCCAGCTGGTACTTGTAACCGCCTTCGGGAGCCTTCTCGTAAACGACATTGCCGTCTTCGTCCTTCTCGTAGACCGGGTTCGTCTTCCACTGGGACACGTTTCCGTACTTGGTATCGTTTACGGACTCGATGACATGAACGATTTCCGTTTCGGGCTGGGTCTTCGTGCGCGACTTGTACACGCGCTCCACATAGAACGGATAGTCGCCGGCCTCTTCGTTGTAGTCGCCGATCCAGCGATACTCGGCGGGCTTGTCCTCGGCCAGCTGCTCGTCGTCGGTCAGCTTGCGCTCGTCGTACATGGTCACCTGGCTGGGCAGCGACAGCGCGTACACCAGCTTGCCGTGCAGCAAGTCGCCCTTGGCCTGCTCGATGTCCTCGTAGTCGTTCGGGTCGAGCATCGGCTTGCCTTCGGCGTCCACGCGCTCGGCGTCGTTGATGATGGTCGCCGAGAACCACGGATTCTGCGAGTACTCCCACGCGTCTCCCGCCTTGACGGGCGACATGAGGCCTTCGTTGTTGACCCAGTCGTTGTCATAGGTGTAGGCGTTGATGAGGTCCATGTTGTAATGGATGGGCTCGGACGGCTGGTACGCGAGGCGCGTCTTGCCAGACTCTATCGCCAGTTGGATGTCGTTGGTGTAGTACTTTTCCAGCACGTTGTCGAACGTGCGGTTGCGCTCCACGCGGTTGTCGATGGTCACCTCTTGACCCGTGCCCAAAATGGCTTCGCTCATCAGATCCCGAATGGGAATATGGAACTTCACCTCGCGCTTGACGGTGTCTTTGTTGCGCGTCAGGACCATGTCGCGCTTGTACAGCACGTACAGATACGGGTCTTCCTCGACCGGCTCGGGGTCCGGCAGCAGGCGCTTGAACTCGACCGGCACATAGTTGTCCCCGCCGAACAGCGGATCGACGATGAAGAGCTGCGGCGCCTGGTCGTTGCTGGCCGGATCGTACTGGTCCAGAATGTGGTCCGGTTTGTCGGCCTTGGGGATCGGAACGTAGCCCGTGCCGACAGGATAGGTGCCCGGCGCGTACTTCGTGCCGTCAATATCAATCTCTTCGGTGTTGTAGATGGTGCCGTGTTCGAACAGGCCGGTGCCCGCCGCGTTGTGGAACTCGTCGTCCGTGATCGCCATTTCGAAGTGGTAGCGCGGATCGGCCTCGACATACTTCAGCGTCACCTCGACGTACTTCTTGTCGTCGGGGATGTTCTCATCGCTCTGGTCGACGAAGGGGTTCTCCACGCACAGCTGCGTGGCCGGCGCCGTCCCCGTCAGGCTGGCGATGTTGTCTTCGGTCACTTCGAAGGGCACATAGGCGGTCTGCTCGATCGTGCCCACCGGCAGCGGCGCATACGTGCCGAGCTTCGTTTCGACGGGCTCGCCGCCGCCTGCAGACGGCGTCACCTCGTACAGGTACACCACGCCGCCTTCCGAGCGCGTGGTCACGTCCATGCGCTGCGACGCGTCAGTCAGGTCGACAAGCGCGATGATCTCGCCGTTTTCGGCGTATTCGGCAGTGAAGTTCTTGTCAGCAGTGAGCTTGCCTCCCTCGGTCGGATGGACCACCACCTTGTCCTTGTTTGGGTCGCTCGGATTTTCAACCGTGGTGGTCTGCTTCGCGTAGAACTGCACGTCGTGCGCCATGGCCCTCAGCGTCTCGTCGCGCTCGGGGTTGAGGACGGTCGGGTTCGCCGCGAAAGCGGTCTCCGCCTGAGTGCGAAGGGTGTCAAGCTCGGCTTGCGTCAGCAGGCTCAGGTCCGGGTTGGGTGCGGGCTCGGTGCCGCCAGAACCTGCGGGCTCGGTGTCCGCCGTAAGCATTGCTATTGTAGAAGCAGGTACGGTTTCAGTATTGCTCTGGCCAGACTGCGCCCCTCCAGACGCTGCCTTCTTCGCCTCAATGGCCTCCGCCACCAGCTGGTCGTAGATCGCGACGATGGCGGCTTCCTTGTCAATGGCGTACTGGGCCTTCTCCTCGTCAGTGGCCGTGCGGTGCGCCGTGCCCTCATACACATAGTCCATGCGCGTGTCGTAGGGGCTGACCTCGGTGATGTTCACCCGCAGGTAGACGTCCTGGCCGGCAAACTGGCGCTTCAGGAACAGCGGGTTCGTGTCCTGATTCGTTATCTGGCCCTTGATGTCGTCAACGGTGGTGAAGCCCGCCAGCGACGAGGTCAGCTCAGCGGTCTCGTCCGTCTTTTGGAAGGCCGGCAGGTAGACGTAGCTCGGCCCCGCCGGAGCATCGCCTTCGCCTGCATTCAGGGCAGACGTGTCCACCCGCCGGTAGAACTCCAGCGAGTCTCCCGCCAGCGGCAGGTGCTCCATCGGGTTGATCCTGAAACCGAAGTACTGCAGGTAGTCGACGGGCTCAGGATCGGGCGGGTCTTCGATCTTGACGGTGACCGGCACGAACACGCCGTTCTCGCCCACGTACAGGCCCATTCCGCTCTCTTTGCCGTTTGCGGCCTTCTTCATCGCCTTGTCCAGCGCGTCGCGCGTGCGCTCGATGGGCTCGTAGCGCGACGTTGCAGGATCGATGACGAACTTGCCTTCCCCTACCTTGTCGCCTTCCTTCAGCCCTGTGCAGCTGTCGACGGTCATGGCGGCGTTGTACATCTTGTAATACGTCGTGCGCGGGTTGTACAAGGCGGTCGGGTCGACCTTCTTGTAGTCCGGGTAGAACAGGTAGAACGTCTGGCCCTCGGCGGATTCCATCGCCACGTCCACCGGCGAGACCGCCATGGAGTAGTTCAGCTGGCGCTCGAAGGTTTCAGTGAGCATGGGCTTGTCGTCTTTGTTGTACAGGTCCAGCTTGTAGGACTGCAGGTCGTCCGTGAGCTGCGACAGCTTCACCTCTTTGACCATGGACCAGTCCTTCTCGCCTTCCACGTACCCGGTCATTTCCAGCGTGATGCTGTGCTTGTCGGGCGAAATGCGGCGGCTGATGTCGCTCAGACGGCGGATCTCGCCGTTTTCCAGCTCTTCGTTCTGCCGGATGGTCGCCTTCATGCTCTTGTCGGGGTATTCGGTCTCGTTCACCTCGACAAGGATCTGGCCGTTGGCGTTGCGCTTCACGCGCCTGACGTTCTTCACGTCGTTTATCTCTGTGGTGACGGGCACCTCGACCACGGTGCCGTCAGAACCGATGACCTCGTTGGTCACCGCGCCGGCGCCGGTGTACTTCGTGCCTTTCTCGTTCAAGTACTTGAACAGCGTGTCGGAGTCTTCCACGTCGATGTCGTCGCTCGGACGGTCGGCCGGGTTGGCCTCCACCTCGTATTCCACGCCCAAGGTGGGATACTTCGCACGCAGCTTCACCGTGGCGTACACGCCGTGCTCGCGCAGCACTTCCTGGCCGTTCGTGGCGTCGTCGCCGTCGTTTTGCTCGGCTTCGATCTTCTTGCGGTCTTTGTACGCGCGGCGGTCGGCGTTGTCGTCGTCCACTTCGGTGAAGGCGTATTCCTTCGGCGCGGGCGTCGCAGGCGCGGGCGTCGTGGGCTCGGCGGTCGTCTCCACTTCGGCGTATTCGCCCTTGCGGTTGAGCGACTTGGTGACGGCGTCGGACAGGCCGAACGCGAACGCGGTGTCGGGCAGGAACAGGTAGTCGTTCACGGCCAGGCCCTTGCCCTGGGGGCGCGGCGCATCGACGCCGCCGGGGCCCTTCAGCGGGTTGCCCCGCCCGTCGACCGTCACCTCGGCCCTGCCGTAGAGCGGCTGGTGCACGACGCCGGTCAGGCCGCCCATGACGTGCTCGGAGCGCCACGTGCCCTTCTCTTCGTCATACGAACCCGTAAAGCCTACTAAGTAGTTATTCGGTACCTTCTCGGACGTACGATTCCCCTGCTTCAAGCTCTTGGCAGGAATGACGCCCGTCGGCAGCTCATCCTTCGTCGGATGCACGACGCCCTTGTACCAATGGCCACAGCCGTTCGGGCCGCACTCGACACGGTATTTGTCCACCCACTGGGTCTGCGTGGCGTCCATGCGCAGGTCTTGCTCGTACCAGCCGGCGCGGTTCACTTCGGCGTTGTACGTGTCCGCCGAAATGGTGGGCCAGTAGGTGTTCTCCGCGCGGTACTTCAGCCACGAGTACTTCTTGTCCGGCGTCAGCTGCGCTTCGGCCCCCGGCGTGAACGGGTTGTGCGTCGACGAGTTCGGCACCGAGACGGTCTCGTTGCTCTCATGGCTGATCGGCTGCGAAATGCGGTTCGTCGCAGACGCGCCGGCCACGTCGATGTCTTCGTCGTCGATGTAGTCGAAGCCGTCCACCTTCGACGTGACGAACACGCGGATGTTGTCATAGGTGGTGCTCTGCGACTTCTCGTAGCCTTCCTTGGGCTCGGCGAAGGTCATGACGTTCATCTTGAGGGTGGTCATGGCGCCCGACGCGATGGAAGTGAGCAGGTCGTTGGCGTCGTTGTAGCCGGTTGCCTTCGGCTCGAAGCGCACGACGTAGCGCCACTCGACGTCGGTGCCTTCCAGCTGCTTGGCCTCTTCCTCGCCTTCCAGCGCACCGGCGTCTTCGGTGCCCGGCAGCGTCGGGGTTCCAGGTTCGGCCGGCGTGTCAGCGACGGGCATTTCGTCGGTGCTCACCGGCTCGTAGGTGACCGTGACGGTCCAGAGGTTCTTCACGTCGTTGCCGACATTGTCGTTCACGCTGGTCAGCGCAGGGCGACCGTTGTAGTCGGTGTTCTGCCCAGTCTCCATGTAGCGGTACATGACGTTGCCGTCGGCGTCCTTGCGCACCTTGCCCTTGCCATCCTTCAGGACTTCCATGGACGCGCCGGAAACGTAGGACAGGTCCCAATCGCGGTTGTCCATCACGTAGGTCTTGTCGGAGTGGTACGGCGTGCGCTTGCGCTTGCCGTAGGGCGCCACGCCGTAGGGCAGCACGGCCGTGATGACCGGCAGCACGAGCGTGCCCTTCTGGCCGCCGTCGGTGGCATAGCCGTTGGCATAGCGGGAATCGTAGTCGCGCATGGCGTAGCGCACTTCGTCCCAGCAGGACCAATAGCGGGAGTAGTGGTAGCGCTGGTAGTACGTGTAGGTCTCGCGCCAGTGGAACGGCTGCTCGGCCAGCCAGTACTTGTTTTCAATGTGGATGTTCACCTGGCGACGGTCGCCTTCGGTGTTGACGAAGTAGTCCGGATTCTTCACTTGGATGGCCTCGGACGTCTCGCCCACCTTCGGCACATATTCGCTCACGGTGTTCCACACGCGCACGAACGGCTTGCGCATGACGGCGGTAGCGCCGGTCTGCGCGTAGATCTTGCGCGGCTGGTATTCGGTGACCAGTTCCTTGCGCAGCGGCAGACGCGTCCAGTACTCGACCTTCTTGCGGTGCAGCGCGTCGTCGTATGCCATGGCGGCGGCGTCCGTGCCGCGGATGCCGTCCATCTTGAGGTTTTTCAGCACATCGTTGTCACCGGCCAGGCCGTCGTCTTGCATGACGGAGTTGTTCAGCACCGTCAGGCCGTTCACAGACGGCATGGTGGGCGACCCGTAGAAGAAGCCGTAGAGCGGCGCATGCACGCCGGCGCGGCCGCCGGCCATGAGCGTCCAGACGTAGTCCATGCCGTAGGGCTGCACGTTCTGGCGGCGCGTGGGCAGCGCGGCCCCGCCTTCGTAGGCGTCCACGTCGTAGACCTGCATGAATGCGCTCGTGCGGAACGGCTTCTGGTCGGCCGTCACGTTGCGGGCCGGCCTCAGGGACATGGCAGGCACCGAAGACGCCAGCTTGTTGGCAGCTTCCTCGTCAGTGACGGTCGGGGCTTCCTCGTTGCCGCCGGCGCCCTCGTTGTCGGCGGGCGTCTGCTCGGGAACTTCGGGGGCCGTGACCGTCGCCGGCTCGGCCTTGCTCAGCTCGGGCACGATGTTCTGCTCGTCATCCCAGGCGGTCACCAGCACGCGGTCGTGCCACGCCCCGTTGTCGTTGTTGCCGAAGATGTGGCTCGGCACGTTCACGCGGATCTTGTAGCCGCCGGCGATGTTGCCGTTGGCGGACGTGGGCGCATACACGCCTGCCAGCTCGTCGGAGAAGGCAGACGGGTCGGGGTCGGCGCCGTAGCGGGCGTCGTAGGACGTGTCGTTGCAGGGCTCTCCGTTGTCGATGTCGCGGCCGAACCACTTGCCCAGGTCCTGCTTCACGATGATGCGCAGCACCCACGGCTGGCTGCTCTTCGTGTAGGTGGCGCCGGTCATCTTCGTCTTGTCGGCGACGATCTTGCCGTCGACCACCTTGTCTTTCGGCTCCAGCCATTCTGACGTGTCCGCGCCCGCCTCTGCCGTCTTGCTGCCGTCGGCCGGGTTCACCTTCAGGTTCTTCAGGTCGGACAGCGCACCGGTGGTGCCGTTGGAGGACTCGTACGTGGACTGGTCGATGCGGGTGGAATAGTCCACGCCCTCGTTGGTGCGGTTGCCCGTGCGGTAGGTCGCCGGGTCTTGGCTGGCGGAAGGCGCGTCGTAGCCCTTGTACTCGCCGTACGGCGTCTGCACGATCTCCACGTCAACGAGCGAGCCGTCGATGCCCACGTACTCTTCTTCCAGGTACGGGGCGCCGTTGTTGTTCCGCTCGCCGTCTTCGAACGTGGCGTTTTCAATGCCGATCTTGTCGGCCTGCGCACACGCTCCGTTTTGTGCGCGAATGCTGTAATTGGGCTTTTCGGTGTCGCCGTTGCCGTTGTTCGTGTCGGTGACCTGCTTGAACAGCTCGGCGTCCACCTGGATGTTGCCGTCGGCGCCGACCTGCGGCTCCACGCCGCGCGGCATGATGTAGAGGAACTCCACGCCGTCGGTGTTGCGGTCGCCGTAGTTGTACGCGGTCAGCTGGGCCTTGAAGTTCTGCCCGTATTCCAGCGCGTCGGAATACTGGCCCCACTCGATAGAGGGCTCTTGCGCCTGCCAGTTGTGCAGCACGTTGTTGAGGACGATCGGCGTGTGCGGGCTGTCCGGATGGTTGGGCCATTCGCTGCGCAGCGCGTAGCCCCAGGCGTTGTTGCTCCTGCCCATCAGGTACTTCAGGCCGCCGGCCCTGTCGATCACGTTGTTCAGCGCCCACGGGTAGCGGCTGAGCATCTGGTCGACGTCGGCGTCGAAGTAGTTCACGTCGGCGTACAGCGGCAGCGCCTTGTTCACGGCCGAGCCATATCTTAGCCCGGTGGTCATGGTTTTGGTGCGGTCGTAGCGACGCGCGGCCTGGTAGTCGTCGTTGGCATTGGCGGCGCCCACCTCGTCGTCGTATTCGCTCACCATTTCGGACGTGGCGGCGATCCACGCCTTCTGCAGGTGCGTGTGCGTCTGCGACCAAAGCAGCGGCGTCTCGCTCATCTTCTTCGCGTTGCGCGGCAGCTCCGTCCAGAAGCTGTTCGCGCCGGCACGCAGCAGCTTGCCGTCGGTGCCTTTCGCGTTGCCGTCGTTGCTCGTGTCGTCCGCCTTGGTGCCGGCGGCGTAGGCGTCGGCGATGCGCGGGCCGGTGACGAACTTGAAGTAGTCGCGCGTCCAGTAGCCCGTGGCGGTGCCGTTGTAGTTCGTGCCGTTCCAGCCGACCGCGTTCACGCTGCTGATGTCCGTCCGGTTCTCCTTGATGTAGGAGAACTTCGACGGCAGGGCGTAACGCGGGTCTTTCTGCAGCGTCAAGTTCCAGTCCTGCGGCGTTTCGTTCGGCAGGTAGGTGACCTTCTGCATCACGGCCGCCGTGCGCGAGTCGCCGTCCATGAACACGTTGTTCGAACCGGTCTGGTTGTTCGTGCCCACCCCGTCGCTCGCCGAGCCCGGAATGAACGTGTAGTTGTACTTGAACATCTCGAAGGTGTCCACGTCCTTGGGCTTGTCGGCCGAGAAGGCGGACTCATGGATAAGCTGGTCCATGTCCATCATGACGTTTTCGGTGTGCACGCGCTGGGTGCCGAACGGGTCGGTGGCCGTGCCAAAGCCCAGGCTGCCCGGGCCGGGATTGACCGTGAAGCCGTACCGGTCGGTATCGTCGACGTCGGAATCATAGTAGTGGTTGGCCGTGTAGTAGAACTCGCCCATGCGCGGGAAGTACGCCGGCTTCATGCCGGCAGTGTTGGCCGTGACGCCATTGGCGTTCTTCGCCGTGGTGGTGGAGTTGTCGAGGTCTTTGTACGTCAAAGGCAGGTTTTCTTCGGACGCGCGAACCGGGAAGGCGATGGTCAGCACGTCGCCCACTTCCATGACGGAATTGCCCGCCGTCGGGCGGTCCACCGGACGCAGCAGGCGGTCGTAGACGGACAGCTCCGGACCGCCTTCGATCTCGTTGTCAGGCAAGAAGCGGCTTTCGCCCGGGTCGCCGTTCTCGGTGTTGCCGTCGGCCACCCACGAGATCTTGAACAGGCCGAATTCCGTTTCCTGCGACACTTCCTTTTTCTCGAGCGGTGCGGCCAAAGCCTGGTAGGTGTCGGTGGGGTTGATGTCGTTGTAGGCCTTGCCCCGCAAGGTCGTGTAGTACCCCGAGCCTGCGTAGTCGCACGCGTCCGAACCGTTCCAATCGCACAGGCTGGCGCCCTCGTGAGAGGCGTAGTTCATCCAGCCGCCCATGTCGCGGGCACGCGTCCGGGAAATCAGCTCGACCTGCAGCTTCAAGCCCTGCGTGCGCTCGTCGTACACGTCTTGGCCGTAGCGGTTCTTCCACACGGCGTTGTCTTCGATGACCTGCTTCAGGTATTCGGCCGTGATCTCGTCGCCGCCCTTCATGGCTTCGGGGTCACCGCCTGCGTAGGCCGCCGCATAGGCCTGGCGCACGTAGTCGAGCGGCAGGCGCTCGTAGAACACCGGGTTGTACAGCTCGCCTTCGCCGGCGCCGTCGTTGTTGGTGTTGGCGACCGTGATCGTCGTGCCCGGATTGCTCGGAATGGCGTTCGGGTCGTACTCGCCGCCCTCGATCTCGGTGGCCTGCGGTGCGCCGGGGATCTCTTTCGTGGCCGCCAGCGTGCCGTAGGTATAGTCGTCCAGCTGGAAGTTCCTCACCTTCGCATAGTGGTCGCTGCTGCTGTCGTTGGCGCCGCGGTAGTACGTGAACTTGATGAGGTAATGGCCGGGATTCAGGGTCAGCCTCTTTTGCTCCCAGCCGAAGCAGTACGACCTGGATTCGGAGGTGCCGGTGGCGATCCACTTGTCGGAACCGTCGTCATTGGGCCAGGGGCTGTCCTCGTTCATGCGGTACAGCTGCCACGTGTAGGAGTCGGCACCGTTGTGCCAGTAAGAATAGCAGCGAGCGTATTGCTCCCACGAAACCGTGTTTTTCTTGCTCAGCTCTATCTTCATCTCGAAGGTGGAATACGTGCCGCGATAGCTCTGGTTCTGGCTCGTCCAGACGCCGACCTTTTGGCCGCCGCCCGCATCCTCTTCGCTGAAGCGCCACTCATGCCCCAGGCCTTGGCGACGCTCGAGCGCGGCGTTCGTGAGCGTGTCGCGGTACCAGAACGTCTCGCCCGCCACATACGTGGCCTTCTGCGTGGCGTTCTGGTCGTAGGGGCCCGTCGCCTCGCCCTGGTTCTGGAACACCTGGGTCTGGTACTGCACGTTGGGCACGCGGCGGAACACCGTTATGGGGTTGGACTTGTCGAAGCCGTTTTGCTTGGAGCGCCATTCGCCGTGCACGATGACGGTCGGCTGCTCGGCCTCGGCGGGCGCGTCGGTCGCGCCTTCGCCGCCGGCAGCGCCGGTCGGGTTCGTCGCTTCCTCGCCGCCCTCGGCGTGGACGTCGGGCGTGTCGGCGGCGGGCTCGTCTGCCCGGTCGGCGTCGTCGGTTTCGACGCCGTTGAACTCCAGCGCCGTCTTCTCGTTGTGGTAGTGCGTGTAGGCCACGTCCACGCTGGCGGCGCCGGTGTAGGAATTGGCCGCAGGGGCCAGCTTGCCGTTGACGAGCTGCAGGTTGCGCTTGTCGGAGTAGCGTGCCACGCCGTCGAGCACGATGTCGTTCAGGCGGTACGGCAGCATGCCGTCCTGGGTGGCCGGCACGTCGAAGTACGTCCACCGCATGGCCGTGGCCTCGCGGAACAGGTTGATGTTGACCATGCTGTCGGTGCCTGGGTTGAGGTGGGTGCGGTAGGACATGAATGTCGCCAGCGCGTTGGCGTCCTGGTCCTCGGCCAGCCACACGCCAAGGATCGGCCTGTCGCCGGTCTCGCCGTTCGCGTCGCCATAGGCGATGGTGACGGCATCTTTTCCGTACTTGGTATCGTCAGCGAACATGGCTTCGATGCGCTTGGCCAAATCCCAGTCGTTCATCTCGTCGGCGTCTGTGACGCCCAGATAGTCGGCAGCGTCTTTCAGGGCCTTCTTGACCTTGTCAAACGCGTTTTCGGCAGCCGGGTCGCCGCTGTTCGCGCCGCCCGTGGCCTGGTTGCCAAACGCGGTCGCAAGCGTCGTCAGGCCGGTCGTGGCCGTGGTCTGCGCGGTCTGCGCGGCCTTCACCGCGTCTTCGAGCGACTTCTTCTCGTCCCGGTAGTCCTGCAGCGCCTGCCTCGCTGCTTCCAGCTTCTGGGCAGCGTCGTTGTACGCGCTTTCCGCCGCAGCGACGAGGCCCAGGGCCGCGGCGTAGTTCGCGCCGGCCTCGAGGGCTTCGTTTTCGGCCGCAATGTAGGCGTCCTGGGCCTTGATGAGGTCTTGCTCGTCGTCCCACTTTTCGCTTTCTTTGGCGCCGGAATCGTTGGCGTGCGAGGCCTCGTAGGCCTTCTGGGCCTCTGCCAGAGCGTTGGTCTTTTGCTGCAGCGTGGCGAGCTTCTGCTTCCAAGTGCTTTCGAGCGCGATGCTGCCAGGAAGCGCTTCGGTGCCTCCGCTGGCCGGCGTGCCGTTCTTGAGGTTGTCGAGCGTCGTCTTCAGGGAGTCGACGTGGGTCTGGGTGTTCTTAAGCATCTGATCAACGCCGTCTTCCGTGACGTTTTCGACCGTGACCGTATGGCCCTTATCGTCGGTGACCTTGCCGGACAGCGCGGTCTTCAGGGTGCTCTCCGCGGCAGTCAGCGCACTGCCCGGGCTGCTCGAAGGCTGGTTGGCGTTCGTCTGCGCCGCTTCGACGTTTGCTTGCAGCTTGTTTTCCAGGTTCAGCTTGGCGGTGGCCACCTTGTCGTTGGCGGTGTCGAGGGCCGCCGTAGCGTCGGACACGTCGTCTTCGGCATTTTGGATGTCCTGCGTCTTCTGGGTCACAACGCCCCGGGCGGTCGTGATCGCGTCATCAAGATCCGTCTTGGCTTTCCGCAGGGCCACCACGTTGGCGTTCAGGTTCTTCAGGGCCGTGTCGGCTGCAAGCAGGGCGGCGTCGGCGGCGTCCACCGCGTCCTGCGCCGTCGTGAACGCCGATTCGGGCTGCATCTTGTCAAGCTTTCTCTGATCGACCAGGGCATGGGCAAGCGCCAGCTCGCAGCGCTTCACCTCTGCTTCGGCTGTGGGGATCTGATCTTCGAAGCCCTTAATGGCGGTGTCGATGTCGTCCCGCGTCCTGTAGTTCTTGGTGACTTCGCTCCATGCGTCGCCAGTCTTCTCAGACAGCTCGACGTCGACGGATGCGCCCTCCAGCGTGTTCTTCGCGTCTTCGAGGTACTGATACGTCGCCGTGGCACCGTCACCGGTCTTGGTCCCGCCGACGCGATCCAGTTCGGCCTGGGCGGCCTCAAGGGCGTTCTTCTTCTGTTGCGCTTCCTTGACGGCGTCCACATAAGCCTTGTACAGGTCGGCCGTGGCTGCGTCTTCGCTCGTCCCGATCGTGTCGTACAGCGCCTTCTCGAATGCGGCCCATGCGGCATTCACCATCTCGTCGCTCTGCAATTTGCGCAGGTCAAGCTCGTCTTGGCGGAACACGATGCTGTTCATGTGTTCCTTCTGAAGCGGTATGTAGTACTGAATCCGTATGTTGCGGCGGCCGTCGATCGAACGGCTCACGCGCAACGGATTGCCGTCGGTGCCCTGCTGCGTGAAGTCGATGAACGTCGGGCGGTTGCCGATGCCTTCCACGCCGCTGAGCGTGTTCTTCGGCATGTCGGCCGGATAGGCAATGTTGTTGCCGTACACCTCGAAGACGCGGTTCGACCCGCTGGGCACCTGATGCTCGACGTCGAACGCGTCGGTGAAGTTCACCGTGACGGTCATGTCGTTGGTGTGCCAGGTGGTGTTCTTCACGTTGGACACCAGCATGGTCACCGGGTTGCCGTCTTGGTTCGCCACGTTTTGGCGCGTGACGGAAGGCTGGGCGTTCCACACCATGGAAATGCTCGGGTCGCGGTAATGGTCGTCCGGAACCCCGCGCGTGCGGCGTGCGCCGTCCGTGTTGCTCAGCACCATGTACTCGGACAGGCCCGCAAGGCCGGCCGCCGTGTCGATGCTCGTCTTGCCGCTCTTGACCGTGCCTTCGAACGTGTCGTACGCATCTTTGATAGCAGCGTCGCGGCCCGTCGTGTGCAGGATCGACGAGTACGGCAGATTGTTTTCCCTGCTCGTCACCTCGGCGTGCTGGCCGCGCTGGTGCTTGTACAAGGTCACCTTCGACGTCACCTTGGCGCCGTACTGCATGCGGTCTGCCAGGTTCACGTCCACGTCGATGGGATGGCGGTAGTCGATGGGGCTGAGCCCCTCGTCGTAGAGCTGCTTGTAGATGAAGTCGTTGTTCACGTTCTTGCGCACGAAGCCGTTCTTCTTGGACGTTGACGGGCTTGCAAGCGCACGGTAACCATAGGCGTCGTGGTCGTCGTCGGGGGTGCGCTCTTCCACGAAGTACTGCGCAAAGCCGTGCAGCGGGGCGCTCGTCACTTCGAAGTCGGCGGTGATCTCGGTGCCGGACAGCGTCGGCGCGTCGGCGTTCTTGTCGAAGGCCTTGTTCGGCGTGGTGTTGTACGCTTCGGTGTTCGCTTCGGCCTCGTTGGTCATCTGCGTGATGACGCGCAGGTAGAGGCCCTCGCCGGCTGCGACAAGCTGGCTGATCTCGCCGATGGTGAACACCAGGCGGCGGTTGGCCGAATAGTATTCGCCCTTGGTGTCTTCAGCCGCGTAGTTTTTGCGGTCGAGCTTCGTCAGATCGACCGATGCCGGAGCGTTTTCCATCGTGACGACGTAGTTGTCGGCGAGTTTCGTGCCTTCTTGGCTGGAAGGCTTCCGCACCAGCTTGGTGCCGTTGTTCGCGTCGCCCATGAGCACGGCGGACACGTCGGCCACCGGCTTGGGCATGCCGGTCACGCCGGGGATGGTCATGTACACGGTGCTGCTGTTCAGCGCAACGCCGTACAGGGCCCTGCTGGCAGCATTCGCCTCTTCCGACGGCACAGGCACCGTCGGCGTCGCTTCAGACGTCGTTTCGGACGACGCAGGCGTCGCAGGATGCAGCTCGTCCCACGAGGTGCCGGGCTTCAGCTCGGGCTCGGGGGTCATGGCCTTGTTGCGGTAGAAGCCCACGAGCACGCGTTCAAGCTTGGAATCGTCCTTCACCGCGCCGCTTTCGTCGGCCTTGTACGCGTTGCGGTCCACCGTGTCGAAGAACATCGTCAGGCCGGACTCTTCGCTGACCACGACCTCGCTGAAGTCAACGGTCTGCATCTTGCCGTCCTTCTTGTACGTCAGCGTGCCGCGCTGCTTCGTGGTGTCGTTTGCGTCGAACGCGATCTCCACCGGCACCTCGCCCTGCTGGGTCGTGCCGATGTACCACGGCGCCTTGGCTTCGTCCGTGACGCCGGGCACGCCCTTGGTCACGGTGCGGCCGATCGTGTTCAATTGCCCATTTCGCAACCAAGTAACGTTTCCGTACTTGTCAACGAACGCACTTGCCCCGTTCTCCAGTTCGGACTTCGTCGCATCGTAGGCCTTCAGGTCGTCGCGCACGATCTCCCACCCGACGATGCGCTGGCCCTTGTTGACCGTGAAGCTGGCGTCGACCTTCTGCAGCGGCAGGATGGAGTCTTTGCGTGCGCCCAGGTACAGCTGGTATTCCACGTAGTCGCCCGGATACAGGGCGCCGTCGGGAATGTCGTTCACGGCGTTGATGTTCGTGCCGTCAGGCTCGGTCGAATAGCTGAACGGCGCAGTCATGGACCGGTCGTCGGCGTCGTAGGCGAACACGGCGTTCTTCGTCTGCGTGGTCTCGCCGTTCTTGCCGTAATTGATCTGCGACCCGGCGCTGCTGCCGGCGTTGCCTTCGTACAGCTTGCGCCCGCGCACCACCGACACGTCCAGCGTGCCCAGCTTGTGCTTCAAGCGATACGCCGCCGTCTCGTCGAGGTAGGGCGCTGCGGCGTTGTGGTTCGGGTCCTTCGTCTCCACCTTCACGATGGTCAGCTTGTGGCGCGAGTCCTCGTCGGCGAAGGCGCCGGCCTGCTTGCCGAACGTCGGCGTCGAAGTGTAGTCGTAGCTGCCGGCGTTCGTCTTGCCGGGCGTGCCGGCGGGCAGCACGTTCTCGTTGCCGAGCGAGGTCGTGGCCGCCTTCGCGTCCTTGAATGCTTCGTCAGTGCGGTCCACGAACGAGCCGTCGTACTTGAAGGCATAGTTCGCCACCGTGTTGCCGGCCCACGGGTTGCGCGAGTTGACGACCTGCGCTGCGGTCGGTTTGTCCGGATTGGTGATCTTCATCTCGGTGTTGACGTTCTTCTGGCTGCGGCGCGTCAGCCACTGGCCGGTGTCCAGCATGGTGGCCGGGTGGCGGCGCTGCGCGTTTTCAGCCTTGAATCGCACCGTCACCGACGTGATCATCGGCTTGGCATACGTGAAGTTCACCGTCGGCTCGTTTACAAAGCCGTCGATGGTGTTCGTGGCGTCCGTGGCCTTGTACAGCGCGAAGGACAAGGGCTCGGTGACCATCACAGGATTGCCATCTTGATTCGTAGCCCCATTCGGGTCCGGGTACGGATCGCTGAGCTCGGTCTCGTTCTTGCCAGCCGTCGCGGCGTTGTCGGTCGATACGTAGTATTCGTACGTCTTGCCACCGACGGTCTCCTCTTGCCGCACCATGTTCTCGCGGAAGAAGCTCTCGAAGTCGATGACGTAGTCGCCGTCGGGGTCGTATTCGAGCGAGCCGTTTCCTTCTGCGTCATACTTCAGGTCGGCGGTGCCAGACACGTTGGATCCAACGCCCTCGAAGTTCATCTCGTAGGGGCCGCTCACGCGGCCGTCCGCCTTCAGCTCGTTCCAATCGACGGTCTTCGTGCGCTCGACGCCGTCCTTGTTTATATAGGTGAACGTGATCGTTTGCACGTTGAACCAGTTGCCGTTGCAGTCCATGCACTCGACGCACTCGTCGTTCTCGTGCTTCTTGGCGCGTTCGGTGTTCGTGGCGCTCGGCTCATCGTGAACGCTCTTGCGCTTCATGTAGATGGGCTTGTCGGTGTAGGTCTTCACCTCATCGCTAGCATCTTCGGCAGGTGCGGCAACTTGGTTGCCATCCGCGTCGATTTTGCGCGGCCCATCGTAGGGTATAAACCTGTAGACAGTCGTAGCCGGCGCGTCTTCCGACCCTTCTTCGCCTTCGATCGAATTCAGCTGCTGAACTTGAGTTTCCACCCGCACGTAGATCTCGAACTTGTCCTCGTCGATATAGGTGTCGGCGTAGTCGTACGACGTGGCCGCCGTGACGGCGGCGTTGTCCTTCGGCACCAACGCGTCTTCGGGATATTCGAAGACCACGGTTTCGTTGCCGTTGCCGTTCTCGTCCGGACCCTTTTCGTCATTGGGTTTCACCGTATTGCTGCCCGCAATAACGTACACTTGTTCGCCATCATAGGCGCCGCCGTCCACCAGGACGTTGCCGTCTTCGTCCAGGCGATAGCTCGCGGCGCGGTTCTGCGCGTTGCTGGTCGGCTGGTCGTCGCTCAGATGCTCGCCCACCTTCACGTAATACGTGACGGGCTGCGGCTTCGATCCGTCCTTCGGCGCGGTTTCGGCTTCCACCTTCACGTAGCCGTCGAAGTTGTACGACAGGCGGGCGTGCTCGTCGGAGCAGGCCACGGCCGGCACGTAGGGCACCTCGCCCTTCGCAAAGAACTTGCCGTCGGGCACCAGGTACACCCGGCGCGGAACCCGCTCGTCGGTGTACTGGTATTCGACGCCGTCGGGGCCCTTCACCAGCTGGCGGGCGCCGGTGTACTCCTCGTACACCTCGTCGCCCTCGTCATCCTTCGCGATCTGGTACTTCAAGATGCCGTTTTCGTCCGCAAGCTGCACGTGGGTCTGGCTGTTCTCCAGCGGGATGTACTTCGGCTTCTTGGACGCTCCTGCATCTGCTGTTGCAGGCACCAGTTCGCCGTTCTTGGCGTTCTTCGTGAACAGCTCGCCCTGCTCGTTTTCGTACAACAGCTGGCCATCTGCTCCCTCGTATACCAGAAGGCCGGCCTCGTCCTTCGCCTGCTCCAGCACCGGCACCATGAGCGTGTAGCCGGCCGGCGGGCAGGTGCGGCTGGCGTGCGCGTCGCACACCTCGGTCTGCCCCGTGCCTTCCTTCACCAGGTAGGCCGGCAGGTACAGGTTTTGCATGCGGAAGACCTTGTTCGTCTCCGGCCAGGTGTACATGGCGCCGTCGTAGAACTTGGCCTGCAGTTCCACTTCGGACACGTGCGCGGCGCGGTTGTGGTCGTCGGCGTTGGCCCCCATGTCGGTGCGGTTCTGGAAGCGCACCTCGTAGGTGGCCTTCGTAGGCTCCACGTTGTCGCCGTATTCCTCGTTCGGATCGCCGTTGTTGCCGTAGTCGAACACCATCTTGCGGTCGGTCTTGGACGCATAGGAGTAGTTCGACACCGTGCGCGTGGTGTAGTAGGTGTTCTCTTCGCCCGTTGACATGCCGTAGCGGCGGTAGATCGGATTGTCGAGGCGCTCGTCACCGTTGTAGTCAACGATGACGTTTTCAGTCATCTTGCCGTTCTGCTCCGTCTGGATGGACGCCTTGTAGCCGTACGGCACCTTGTAGCCGACGATCCAGTTGGTGTCGCTGGCGGAGTTCGCCGGCACGCTGGACCCCGAGCCGGTGCCGTTGTGCTCCAGGCGGTTGCCGTCGGTCCTGCCGGTGTGGTAACGGCCCGACCACGCGCCGACGTTGGGCGACAGCAGATTCTTGCCCAGTTCGCCATTGCCGTTGCGCTTGTAGTAGTACCGGTACGAAATGTCGGCGCGGGCGATGGCGTTGTCGATGTAGTTGAGGTACTTGCCTTCCTCGTTGGCATACACCTGCTTTTCGCTGTTGCTGTCGGCAGCGTCCTCGTACTTCACGTTGTACAGCGGGTTGTCCTGGCCTTTGTAGATCCAGGGCTGGCCGAGCACCATGTAGTCCGACGTCTTCCTGCCGCTGCCAAGGCCGCCGAAGTCGCCGTCGTAGGCGCGGCGCGTCTCGGTGGTGGCGTCGGCGTCGCCGCCATAGGGACCCAGGTCAAGCGTGTAGCTGGTCACGAATTCACCGTCGGGCAGGTTGATGGTCAGCGGCCGGTGGTCGCCGACGTCGTTCATGGTCTGCACGACTTGTTCGGTCTTCTTCACGCCGTTGACCGTCTTTTCGACCTCCACCGTCTTCGTGGCGTACTTGAGCGTGCCCTTGCCGGCGTCGGCGCGGTTCGACGTGTCCATCTCGAACGCGTATTCGGGCGTATGGCGCCAGTATTGCTTGCTCAGCCATTCGGGCGTGCCGTCGTAGGTGCGCTTGAAATGCACCACCGCGTCGCCGTTGACGTCCAGGCCCTTCGTGAACAGGTAATACAGGCCGGGGCTGAATGTGTCGTCGCTGACGGCGACCGGCTCCAGGTTCTCGTTGACCTTCGTTTCCTCGTACACCGTCTCGCCCGCTTTGGCGGCAATGACGCGCGTGCCGTCGGCCTGGTAGTACTTGTAGTGCTTCTGCACGTAGTCGTTCTCGTCGTATTTGCGGCCTTCTCGATTGTTCAGGTAGGAGTGGCCGGACGGCGTGCCGTCATCGGTCAGGTAGACGTCCCACGAATTGTTCGGATCGCTCTTGAACGTGTAGTCCGCAGTCAGCACTTTCGCCGTCACCACGTACAGGCCGTCCGGGCGGATGCGGATGGTGCGGTTGCCCGGAGTAAAGCCGATGATCTGGTCTTTCACCAGGGTCTGGTCCTTGACCACGTCTTGTTCGTTCGCGCGGAGCGGCGTGGCGTCCGCGTCGCCGGCCTTCGACCAGCCCAGCTTCTCGGCCACGGCCGCGTCTTCGGGCTGCAGGCTGGGAGTCTCATCCTTCTGCTTCCACCGCGTGGTCTTCAGCGTGATGAACACGTCTTCAAAGTTGCGGTTGCGTTCCAGCTTGGCGTAGTTCGTCATCGGGTTCAGGTGCGCCCACACGTTCGAGCCGGTCAGGTTGGCTATCGAATGCGGGTTCTTGAACTTCTTCTGATCTTCGGCAAGCTCCTCGCCTTTCGCGGCTGCGGCGGCTGTGGCCTCCTTGTCGGCCTGGATCTCTGCTTTCTCGGCGTCCAGGTCGGTCTTGTTCGTGCGCAAGAACTTCAGGCCGTTGCCGATGAAGCCGTAGTATTCCAGCTCGTCGGAGGGCATAGCGTTGGGCAGCTTGTCGTCGATGCGCATGTGGTCGACCGACGACAGGCCATAGCCCCAGCCGTCCCTGTCGCGGTACAGCGACACGAAGTAGCCGTCGTCGGCGCCATACAGGTGCTGGTCGCTGTTGGAGGCGGTGTGCATGTTGTCGCCCAGAACGCCCCAGAAGCCTTCGTCGCGTCTGACGGACTTCTGGATGAAGTTGCGCGTCTGGCGCACCCGGAAGAACGAGTCGGTGGTCAGGTGGCGCATGTCGCCTTCGTCGAAGGTGTAGTAATGGCCATGATGGTGATGCCAGCCGTACCACCACCACCAGTAGCAGTGGCACACGCCGTTGCGGTGGTAGTTCGCATACGAGAACGTGCCGCGCGTCGTGTCGTTCCAGGGCCGCTCCCACGTCTGCGACAACGCATTCACCGGGTTGTTGACCACGCTGGCGTTCTTGTTGCTGTTGCGGCTGTCGTAGCCGGTCTTCCTGCCGTTGTCCCACGTCTGGTCGTTGTGGTTCTGCGTCGGCGAGTCATAGCGCTGCGCCGGCGTGTGCAGGTACTGCTTGCCCTCGTCGGACAGGCCGGCGTACGGGCCGCCCACGGTCATGTTGATGTTGGTCTTGAAGTCGATGGTCTGCTCGGACGAAGACGTGGTGCCGTCGGCCGTGGGGGTGTCCTTCGTGAAACGGCCGGTCAGCTCCCAGGACATGGCGTTGTTCCATTCCTTCGTCCACTGGTGCGGCATGTAGTCGGTGAACCAGCGGCCGTAGTCGCTTTCGTGCGGCTTGCCGTCCTTATCGAGCGTGAACTGGTTGATGTTCACCTCGTAGACCACCTTGACCACCTTGAAGTCGGGCCGGCGGTCCTGGTTCTGCTCAATGCCGTAGTACAGGTAGCCCGTGTACAGAGGCGGGTCGTTCGCGAGCGTGTCTGTCCACCCCTGCGCCCTCTTGTTGATCTGCTTGTAGTCGAAGATCGGATAGTCGTTGTAGTAGTCGGCGAACGTGTCGCGGTAGGCGGCGTCGGAGTCGTTGCCGTAGCTGATCTTGTGCTTGACGCTGCCATCGGTATTTCGCGCAACGTTTCCGGCGCCGTCCTTTTCAACGCCGAGCAGGTTCAGGCGCATGTAGTAGTAGCCGTTGCTGTCCACCTGCACCGAGGTCGGCACGGCGTCGGCCTTGTTGGTTTTCACGTCCTTCGACAGGTTGTCATGGTACGCCTGGCGGATGCTATCACCCGACATGACCAGGCGCTGGCCGTCGTCGTAGTAGGCCGTCACGCGGTCGATGTAGGGCAGCGCCTGCTGCTTCACCTTGATGTAGTAGGCGTCGAAGCCCTCGTTCACCGGCACGTTGTGCACCATTTCCAGGTGGGCGCCGGTGTTGTAGGTGTAGCTGCCCACCGAATTGTAGCGGGCCATGCCGTCGCTGCGGTACCACAGGCCGCCGGCGTCGTTGGAGTTCACGCCGTTGGTGAAGTAGGACCCGTGCGCCCCGTAGATCTGGCGCCAGTGATACGGATGCCCCCAGTGGTTCGGACACGTGATGATGTAGTCGGGCGAGTAGCCCTGCTCCATGTAGTTGGTGTCCTCGGGCACGGCCGGGCTGGACGGCGTGATGGCGTTCGGATAGCCCGGATCGGTGCCCACCTGGCGGAAGTCGACCAGATACGAGCCTTGGCCCTTGTACCCGATGTCAATCGGATAATACTGGCCTTCGGGGTTGGGCGAGCTGCTCCAGCAGCCCCAGTGGCCGTAGTGGTGCGACTCGTGGAAGTTGGTGTTGAAGCTCGTGAAGCGGTAGCCCGTGTCCGCATCGCCGCCATGCACGTTCTCGACGTCGATGGGCGGCTCGGCCTCTTCGGGCTGCGTGCCGGCGATGATGCCGATCGGCACGCCGACCCCGTCGCTATTCGTCAGATCGTAAACGACCCTGCCGTGATCGGGCTCGTCGACCACGCGCACGGGAATCCACGTGTTCGTGCCGCGCAGCCGAAGGTGCGTGATCGCGCCGCTTTCGTCCACCTGCTTCTCATAGACCGCTTCGGTGCAGCCTTCCAGATTATCAAGATGTTCAAGGTCTTCGGGCACGAGCAGGATGATCGTCCGCTGCGACGAGTCGTCCAGCGGCGTGGTCTTGCTCGGGTCAGAATTCACATAGCCCAGGTAGCTTTCCGTATCGGCGCCGTCTTCGTTCTTGACGATCCGGTACACGTCCAGGCGCGTCGTCGCGCTGTCGCCCTCGCCTTCCGTGACCTCTTCCACGCGCACGGGGATCTTCTTGCTCGTGCCGTTCTTGATGAGGTAGCTGAACGATCCGCGGCCGTCGTCGATGCGGGTGTAGGCGACCTCTTCGGTCTCACCGGTTTCATTGCCGGCCGCATCGTACTTCGGCTGCACCAGCGTCGTTAGCGGATTCGGCGTTCCGGTGGAAAGCGTCAGGCGCACGTGCTTGTGGTTCTCGTCGGCCGGCACGTCGTCGCCCACTTTGAACTCGGTTACCTCGATCTTGCCACCGGTGACCGGGTCGTCGACCTCGGACGTCACCTGCACCTCGATGCACACCACGGCGTCTGCAGGCCATTGGGAGTTCTCATACAGGTAGTTCTCGTCGATCGTGTAGCCCGCCTCGGTCAGCTTCGCTTCGGCTTCTTCCACGTCCAACGGCTCTTTGCCGCCGTCGCCGGTGATGGAATTGAACAGGTCGGCACGCACCTTCTTGGGCGATTTGCCGCCTGCCACGTGCACGGTCACCTGCCTTTCGGCGCTGGCGCCCGCGCCGGTCACGTTCAGGTCAAGCTTGAACACCAGGCCCTCGCCGGTGGTGCCGTAGTAGGCGTCTTCGTCGCATTCTTCTTCCAGGATGCCTGCGCCCGCAGTGTTGTCGACCGTGTAGGGCTCCGTCGGATTTTCGCTCGTGTCCTTCGTCCCGTTGTAGGTGAAGTCGACCGTGTACTTGTTGTCTTCCAGCAAGCCCTTCAGGGTTTCGTCGAGTGTCTTGGTCCGGTAGTCCTCGTTGAGCCGTTCCTCTTCGACCACGATCGGGTCGCAGCCTTGGGACACGACCAGGGCAACGTCGCCCTTCACGGTTCTGGGCTTGGCAGGCGCGGTCGCCCAGTAGGTGCGGAAGTCGGTGCTTGCCTGCGCGGGGTCGCCCTCGTAGTGCACGAACGCGCCGCTGGCGTCCTTGATCCAGAAGTCGTTCACGGTAGCGGCGTCGTAGTAGATCGGTTCGTGGCTGGCATTGTACACATAGCCGTAGAGGGGCTGCGGGTAGCCGTTTCCGTCAAGCACGAGCTCGCCCGTGGTTTCGTCGTACTTGTAGAGCTTGGGCTTCGGGTCGCCGGGGAGGAATATCGAGCCTGCGCTTGCGCGCACAGGAGCGCCCGTATTCGGGTCAACCTTCACCGACCCGTCTGATTCATACTCGTAGAGTCTCGGATCGTCAGGCTGGTGGTACAGCGCCGCCACTGCGTCTTCGGGACTCGTACCGGCAGCAACAGCCGCTGCACGGACCCTATTGATTTCCGCCTGCGGCACTTCGTTTTTCACGGGCACGCCGCTCTGAGCATCCGCCTGGTATTCGCGGTCGGTCACCTTCACGAAGTCGAAGCTGATGACGTGGCCCGCATCCACCGTTTCGCTGTATTCGGTCGTCGTGCTCGACACGTTGTAGCCCAACTCTTCCAACTTGGCCGTCAGCTGTGCCTGCGTGTAGTCCTTGCCGCGCAGGCCGGCCAGCTCGTCGATGCCCTTGGACACGTGCACGATCACCAGGCCGCGCTGGGCCTCGGCCGGGGTCGTCGTGCCGCCTTCGCCGGCGCCGGCGCCTTCGGTGGTCCCGGTGCCTTCGGTGGTTCCGGTGCCTTCGGTGGTTCCGGTGCCTTCGGTGGGCTCGCGCAGAATCTCGATGGACACCACGACGCCTGCCGGCACAAAGGTGCCCTCGGCGCCGGGCTTCGGGTCGCCGTTCTCGTCAAGCTCGTCTTCGCTGTAGGTGCGCTCGACGTAGTCGCACTTCACCTCTTGGACGTCGTACTTCATGTCGCCCAGCAGTTCGTTGACCTTGGTCTCGTCATAGACGCTGCCCACGATGCCGTCAAACGCGCCTGCCGTGCTGCCGGGCGTGCGGCCGAGCGACACGTACACGCGCACATGCTCGATTTCGGTCTTCGTGCCGTCATCGTCGGTGCCGACAACCGTGCCAGGATTGCCGGCGTTTTCGCCGCCAGCAGGCGTGCCGGGTGCAGGCGCAGCTTCCGGATCGCCGTTGGTCAGGTCGACCACGCGGATGACGCGGCCTTCCTCCACGGCGTCGCTCTTCGCCACAGCGCCGGGAAGCAGCTTGCCGTTTTCGTCATAGGCCGATTCGTCGTATTCGTCGTCGGAGTATTCGTACACCACCTCGAACGTGATGTTCTCATAGCGCAGCTGCCACTTGGCGGTCTCGGTGACCTCGGCCTTCGTGTCCAGCTGCTTCTTCATGACCTGCGAATCGCTCACCCAATACGTCAGGTAGGTCTTCGGTTCGGGCGTCACCACGGGATTGCCGTTGCTGTCGGTCTCGCCGTCGCCGACGACGACGTCGTCGCCGGGGCCTTCGGAAGAATCCCGCTCGGTCGCTTCGACCAACGTGATGGAGGCAAAGTTGTATTCCTTGCCGTTGTCGTGCTCGACGGGTTCGGTCGTCGCCACGTACAGCGATTCGCCCTTCCTCTGCAGCGTTTCCTGGAAGGCGAGCATCTTCGCGTCGGCATTCGCCGCGGACAGCCCTGTCAGATCGACCGATTCGCTGCCGGTCACCGTCACCTGGCCGTCGGTGCTTTGCACCGTGTCGACGGTCAGATGCGCAATGTCGACCTCCGAAAACTCGTATTCCACGTTGTTGAGGTCGGAAGCTTCAGGGTCGGTGCTGAACGGCAAGACCAGCTCGCCGATCAGGGCGTCTTTGCCATCCCCGTCCATGCGCGACGGGTCGCGCAGCGTGATGGCGCCGGTGTTGACGTCGCTCTCCTGCGTCACATCGAACCACTCGCCCTCATGGAGAGCGTTGGCATTGTGGAATTCGCCGTTGGCGTTGCTTTCCCATTCGGCCTGCGTGACGACGGGATGCCACTTCCCGTTCGCTTCCTCGTCCCAGCCAGAAGGCTGCACGAACGTCGGCGTCTTGTAGCGCACCTGCTCGATGACGCCGTTCGAGTCCTGCCTGAATTCGATGTCCAGAAGGCGCTCGCGCTTCGTGGTGGAGGCAAGCGGGCCGTCCCCGCCAAGCAGCTCCGAGCCGTCGTCGTTCTCGTCGTCGACGTACAGCGACAGCTGGCCTTCCTTCGCCACCGCCTGGCGGGTGTACAGCTGCGTCTTCAGCTGCGGCGTTTCCGCATTTTCAACGAACACGCGCTCGTCGGGCTTGTCTTCCCACTTCGGGTGGCCGTTCGTCAATTTGTCGACGATGGTGCCCGAATCCTTCACCTCGCCGACGCCTTCGCCCGAGTTCACGTCGGCGTACGCCGCGCGGCTGATCGTGTCGAAGTACATCTTGGAAATGAAGTACAGCGAGCGGTCGAAGCGGCTGGCGATGTAGGGGTCGTTCGCATTGCGCATGAACTTCTGTCCGTTTGACAGGTCGAAATCGTTGCCGTACATGTCCTGGAACTTGCCAGTGCCGTTGCCCAACATCGGCAGGTCGAGCGGCATCTCGCGGAAGCCGTCCAGATGGTTTTCGGTCGTGATGTCGATCGTGCGCTGCGTCTCGAAGTAGGTGTCGGCATAGCCCTTGATGGAGATGCGCTGGTTTTCAATGGAGGGCACGGCGACGGTGTTCGTCCGACGCGCCTGCGGCACGTCGCCTGAGAACAGGTCTTCCTGCATGTTCTTCCAAGAGTACAGCTGGAACTTCGTGGGAACTTCGATGCCCAGTTCAAAAACGTGCTTCTCCGTCAGATGCAGGCTGCCGTCGGCGTTCAGCGGGAATTCGCGCGTGGCGTCTTTGGCCATGCTGTCCATATCGGTCGCGTAGTCCAGCTTGAAGCCGGCCAGCTCGCCGGTCCTCTTGTTGAAGTACGGCTCCAGCACCACCTTGTTCTGGTAGTCTTGCTTCACGTTGCCGCTGTCGCGGATCTGCTTCTTCGAATAGCCGAAGATGCGGATCTTGCCGATGCCTTCGGACGGGAAGCACGCCATGTAGGCCGCAGAGATCTTGTAGTCGATGGGATGGAAGCCGACGTAGGCGTTGTAGTAGTCGGCCCGCTGGCCGCTATAGAGGACGCCCTTCTGCAGGGACACTCCGTTGATGATGCGGTCGCGATGCGTCGTGACTTTCAGCTGGTCGTGGTCGTCATCGCTGTGGACGTTGCCCTTGATGTTCACTTCCCATTCGACCGGGAAGTCGATGGTCACGTCCACGTCGTCAAGCTTCGATGCGGCCTGCTGGTTCTTCAGCGTGGCCCACCAGTTGAACGTCTTGGCGTAGGGCACGGTCACTTCGGTGCGGCTGGCGTCGGACGTGCCGTTGTCGCTCACCGTGTGGCCGGTGTAGTTGTCCACGTTGCCGTAGCGCACGTAGCTGTGCACTTCCATGGTCGGACGCGCCACCGAAAGCGCCGCGCAGGACCGCACGGTATCGGTCTGGGCCAGCCTGTGCGGGTCTTGCTGCATGTCGGTTTTCGTCACCTTGTACCAGTTGACGTAGTCCGAGCTCAGCCGCCCGTTGTCGTACCAGCCGCGGCTGTCGTACACGCCGATCTGCGCAAGCGCCAGGCGGGCGTGCAGCATGCTTTCGTGCGGATAGATCATGTAATACGGGTAATATCCCGTGCGATACGGCAGCTGGCAGGGCGTGTCGGTCTGGTCGGTGCCGTAGGAGCGGCCCCAATAGGCGCTCCACAGGTCCGAATGCGCGGCGGTGTTGTTCACGCTGTTGTACCAGTCGCTCTTGCCGGTGGCCGTCACCTTCAGCTCGCCCAAGTCGTCGCCGAGCGTGTCGGCGTAGGTCTCGTCGTTCAGGCTGTTGTTCGTCTGGGCGCTCAGCACGTATTTTTCGCTCTTGTTGTAATACGGGCGCCAGCTGGGCTCCAGCGACGTGTACTTGAAGTCGATGCGGCTCAGGTAGCAGTCGGTGATGGTGTAGTCGTTCAGCTTCTTCTTCGACCATTCGCCCTTGTGCCGCTTCCACGTCTCGTGGTCGTAGTTGGTGTCCGGGGTGCTGGTGAGCTGCCGGTACGTGCAGGTCTTGTCGAGCTGGGCCTCCGTTTCCTCGCCGTTGGGCTGCTCGACGAGCTGCGGCTCGACCGGCGTGGGAATGGTGACCTTGGTCGGCGTGACGGTCTCGGCGTCGCCTTCCTTCCGTATCTGCAGCACCGTGGTGTTTTTGGCTTCGCCCGGCGTCTCGCTGACGACCGTGTACGAGGTCATGTTCTTCGTCTCGGAGCCGCCGTTGCCAGAACCGGCGCCAGCGCCCGAGCCGCCGTTGTCGGTGCCAGAGCCCGAGCCGCCGCTGGTGCCGCCGTTGTCGCCGTTGTCGCTTTGCATACTAGGTACGATACCAGAACCACCAGACTTACCCTGATCCTGGCTCGACTGATCACCGGAATCAGGCAGATTCGGCGTTTCAGCCGCATTCACAATCTTGATGCTCGCGATGCTGCCGTTCTCGGCAAACACCAGCTCGCCCGTGCGCGGGTTCTCTTCGTTCTTGAACGTAACCTGCGTCGCCGTTTCGCGCGGCGGCGTGTAGTCGGCCCGGGCGACGATGGTGCCCATCGGATTGCCGTTCCTGTCGATGAGCGTGATCGTCTGCTTATGCTTCTCGTCCTCGTCCGTTTCGTTCTCATCAGGTTCGACAGGCACTGCCGTCTGGCGGTACACCTTGCGGACGTGGTCGACGTCCTGCTCCTTGGTTTGTCCAGGGTTGGCAGGATCGTCGACCTGCTCCTTCGTCTTGTACTCGATGCGCTTCACGGTATGGCCGTCGGGATAGAAGACTACCGTGGCCTGGACTTTCACAGGCTCGCTGGGTTCGGCTCCTGCTGCAGGCTCCTCCTGCGGCAGCGTCAGCTCGACGTTTTTCATCACACGCTCGGTATACGTGCCGATGTTCGTCACGCGGCCGTACTTGCCCCACACCTCTTCCAGGTCGATGGTGCGGCTGCCGTCCGCTTCGTTGAGCGCCTCCTTCAGAATGGGCGAGTTCGCGCCAAGGGAGATCATGAACTTCTGGCCGTCGGGCTGGAAGAACGTCAGGTCCATGCCCGTGAACGTGCCCATCGTGGTGAGCGCCTTGGAGATGTCGATGGTCTTCGTCTTGAAGCCGCGCACCACGCCGTAGTCCTCGAAGAAATTGTCGGTGTCGAGGTCGGCGCAGTCGGACGGGTTCTTCGCCGTGACGGTGTCGTCGCGGTACAGCCCTTGCACGAGCTTGTACAGGGGCTTGGTGGGCGTCAGACTCTCCCAGCCGTGCGTCGCCTGGCCCACAAGGCTGCCATCTGCCTCGGTGAGCTCTTCGGCAAGCGCCGCGGGGACCTGGCCTTCGCGCACGCCCTGGTGCGCCTTTTCGGCGCTCGTGATCATGCTTTGGGCCTTCATGCCCACCGATTCGAACAGCACGGACAGCACGGCCTGGTCGGAGCGGGCCCGCGTGGTGTTACGAATGGTGAATACGTAACCTGTCCCGTCAGCCTTGTTGGACACCGACACGATGCCCTGGTTCGCTGCGACGGCCTTCGAGCTGTTGTTCAGCGACTCGGGCGCGGTCTGGGTGTTTTCGGGCGTCGCGCGGCCGTTGAACACTTCCATCTGCACCTGGCCGACCTGGGTCGGGTCGGGATTCTCCTCCGTGTCGATGGTGAACGTGGCCACCTGGCGGCCGCCGGCGTCATAGAGGCGGAAGAAGGCGGTGTTCGCCACGGAGTTCGGCACGATCTGCGTGCGGGCGACTTCCACCGTGTGCGTCTTCGGCACGCGGTCGAGCGCAACCTGGTCGCCCGAGCCCACGTCCAAGCTCGAATCGGTTATCAGGCGCGTGCCCGACGTGTACGTGAAGCTCTTCACGGACGGCTTCGCGTCGTCGCCGGCGTCTTCGTCGGGCGTGTTCCAGGTGATGGCCGCCTCCACGGTGGCGGAGTTCTTGAACGCGCTTGCCTTCGACGCGCCGTCATAGGCGATGATGTCCACTTCCTTGTTGGCCGTGCGCTGTATCTTGCCGTAGTAGCTCGACAGCGGGAAGTAGGTGACGTCGGAATCCATCTCGTGGTTGTAGCGGTGCGGCGGCAGGTGGTTCGCGATGGCGCCGCAGCAGTCCAAGCCATGGGTGCGCACGTCGCCGTAGAAACGCGCGGTCAGCGTCGTGTTGTCGCCCACCTTGGAAAGGTCCATGGACGGACGGCCCTGGTCGTCGGTCGCCCGGTACTTCAAGTACATTTCCGCCGCCAGCAGGTCGTACTTGAAGCGGACGGTCTCGATTTCTTTGAAGTCGAAAACGGGCTGCGGATCGGGGTTCTCCGTCGTGGCCGCAGGCGTGGTCGTGCGCAGCCACACGTAGTCCTTGTCAGGGTCTCCGAAGCGATCGTCCAGCTCTTCGATGCCCTCTTTGGTGAGCGGCGCGGTCAGCGTTGCCTCGTAGTTCGTGCTTGCCGTAAGGTTTGCGCCGGCATGCGTGATGAGCCATTCGATGGTCTCGTCGTTCAGCGCGATGCGAGCGACGGGCCATTCGGTGTACGCGTCGTTCGTGACGGGTTTGTTCGTGTAGACCGGATTGTTGTCTTCGTCGAACTTCAGAGTCCCGCCTTCGTTTTTGGCCTGCTCGAACACGGTCTTGAACTTGTCCTTGCCGTTGACCTGCTTCTTCTCCACCTGGGTGTAGATGGTGTGGCCGTCGTTCTTGTCCACGGTCAGGCGGTACCAGTGCTCCTGAGACGTACTGTCGTTCGGGTTTTCGCGGAGATACAGGTAACCTTCGGCGGCATTGACTTTCTTCCCCGACGCCACGTAGGTGTCGTAGTCGTAAGGCAGCGTCGTGTCGTAGTCGTAGTACCACAGCTCGGAAATCTCACCGGCGCGGTTCGCCCAGCCTTCGGACTCCTTTGGCTCTATCTGCGTGGGAACCAAGGTGGCCACGTGCTTGTCGGCCGGATCGATGATCTTCAGCACGTCCTTGCCGGGCTCTTTTTCGACCTTCCAGACGTCGAGCTCCTCCGTCACGACTTCGACGTCGTCGGCGACGTCCTCGACTTTCAGTGCGGCGTTGCCAGGATCGAAGGCGATGTCCTTCGCAGTGACCACGTCGTAGGTGATCTCTTTGATCGTCACGTCGTCTTGGTGATACGTGATGGTCGCGATGGGATCTTCGGCGTCTTCGTCTTTCTTGGCCGTCTCGCCTTCGCCTTCGCCTTCCTCGGCGTGCAGCGTGACGGTGGCGTTTTCGACAGTGGTCTCTTCCGGTTCGGCGATGTAGCCGATGGGGTTGCCCTGCTCGTCCTTCAAATACGTAACATTGTACCAAGTACTGTTATCGAACCCATATGAAGGCTTAGGCCTCGGAATGTAACTGCCGTCGTCGCCTTCAATGCTCACCACGACAGAGTCCACTGAAACCGTGATCGGCTCCGCCGGCACGCCTGCCGGCGGGTTCTGCAACGTGATGGAGGTGATCGTCGTGCCGTCTTCGGCGTAGCCGATGACGTAGTCGCCGCTTTTGAGCGAATCGACGGTGCTGGTGAACGGCTTCACCACGTCCTTCACGTATTCGCCCGTGCGCGTGACCAGCGTGCCCAGCCTCAGCTCGGCGTCGGTGTCTTCCGGATCTTGGACGTACAGCTCGGTTTCGGTGACGGTCTGGCCGTGGTCGGTGTAGGTGTCTGACCACACGGCTTCGGGGTCGTCAGACGGCTTGCCGTTCGTCACGACCGCCTTGGCCGGCGCGGTGCGCGTGATGTCCGCCTTCGTGGCATTGCGCTCGTTCGGCAAGGTGTATTCCACCTTCGTGACGACGTTGACCGTCTTGTCGCCTTCCTGCTTTTCAGTGCGCGTGACCTTCGCATCGACCGACATGCCATCTGCGAACTTCAGCGTCCCGATCTCGTCGGTGTTTGGCGCCTCGGGCTCATGGAAGCTCTTCGGCTCCTTCAGCTTGACGGTCTTGTTCTTCTTGTTCTTGGTGGTGCGGTAATAGCCGTCGATTTCCAGCCACTTGCCAATGAAGCCGCGGGTTTCGTCGCGCCTCGTCAAACCGTCGATCTCGGTGTCGTTTTGGTGGTACAGGCCGTTGACGGTCAAGTCCAGGTACCCATCGGTGGCCGTGGACTTCGTGTGGTTCTTCACGATGTATTCGTACCACGCGTATTCCTGGTACTGCTCGCGTTCTTCGGTGCTGTACAGCGGGTTGCCTTCGCCCCAGCGGTACGGGACGTTGCTGACGCGCTTGGGATCGAAAGGCTGGTGGATCTGCCAGTGGTTGCCGCTGTCGGTCACGTCCAGGTTCGCTTCGCGCACCTTGTCATAAGTATTGTCTTCGTACTTGGTAGTTAAACCGCCCGTCCAGTTGAAGTAGGCGTCCACCTGGGGAATGGCGGTCAGCACGTCCATCTTGGCGTAGTCGGCGTCGATGGTCCACCCGTCGGCGTGGGCGTGGTTGTGGTTCCACTTCTCGGTTTCGTAGTCGGTGCTGAACGTGGCGTTCAAGGCCTGTATCGTGGCGCGGGTCGGCGTGCCGAACACCTCGATGAAAGCGTTTTCGGCGTCGTTGCACGACTCGCCCACCTTGTTGTCGATCTGTTCTTGGGTCAGTTCCTTGTCGTGGTGCTCCACCTTCGCCGCGAAGCCGGGCAGGTGCACGATCATCTTCAGCACGTACTGCTCTTGGGCGTTTTCGTTGGCCCACTGCTCGGCCACGGGCACCTTGACGGTGTAGGTGTAGCCGACGACTTCCTTGACGTGCTTGCCGCTGTCGTCGAGCACGGGCTGCATCGTCGGCATGCCGTTGGCGTCGAGCACCGGTTCGCCGTCCTCGCCGACGACGTATTCCATCTTGTCGCCTTTGACTTCTTCGGCCTCGACGCATTCGGACAGCTTCAGGCGGTACTTCGGCTTCTTGTTGTCGCCCGCAAGCTTCGGCACGAAGATGGTCTGCTGCTCCATCGTTTCGCCGCCCATCCGGCGATAGACGGTCTCTTCGGCGTACTCGTTTACGTTCGTCAGGGTGCCGTTCGCGTCCTGCGCGGGCTTCTTGTTGACGGTGTACACGTCCACCGTGTAGCCCTCGAACAGCTCCTTTACCTGGTCTTTTTCAAGCCCCTGCAGGTAGAGCATGTTTTCGTCGATGGTGGCGGCGCGATGCTTGCGGCCCGTGCCCGTTGCGGCGTCGGCCTCTATGTCGCGCTCCCACGCGTCCACGAGCACCTTGTCGGCCAGAATGCGGGCCGCCTGCGCGATCCTGTCGGCTTCGGTCTGCTTCAGGCTCTCTTCGGCTTGAACGTTTGCGTTGTAAACGCCCTCGGCGTTTTGACGCAGCTGTTCCTTGCGCGCATCGTCGGGCTCATAGGACTCCTTCTCGTCGTAGGTGCCCTCCAGCTTGGCCTGGTTGATCGCGTCTTGCTTTTCAATGTTGATCAAGTCAGTCAGAATATCATTGATGGCCTTTTGCTTGGCCTGCTCTGCCGCTTGCTGCTCGGCCTCGATCTCTGCCTGCGTCTTTTCGGGCTTGTCCTCAGCGTCGCCTGCGCCCGTCTCGTCTTCCTTGTCGTCCTTGCCGGAGTTTTCAGGCTGGGTTTCAGGTTGAGGCTTCGTTTCCGGATGCGCCGCGTCGTAGGCAGTCTCGGCCTGCGTCTGCAGTTTGGCCAGCTCTTCCTCGGGAATATCGTCGCCCTCAGCAAGGTTCTGCGCCTTGCGGTAGGCGTCGACCAGCTTTTGCAGTTCCGCCGCAATGCCGTCTGCACGCTTTTTGGCTGCCAGCTGCTTGGCGATCGCAGCCTTGGCCTTGTCCACGGCGTCGTCCTTCAGCTTCTGCTGGTAGTCCTCAAGCGCCTGGTCTTCCAGCGGCTGCAGCTGGTCATCGGTCAGCTCGGTCTCGGCGGGAATGCCGTTCTTCGTCTTGAAGTCGGCCACCAGCTTCGTGAGGATCTCGGCGATGGCGTCGGCCTGCTCCTGGGCCGAGGCGGCCTCTTCGGCGGTGCGAAGCTCTTCCAGCGCGGGAGCCAAAACGGCGTTCACGGCCAGGTTGTTCAGGTACAGGGACTCCACCTCGAAGCCGCGCCATTCGCCGTCGACCAGCTCGCCGTACATGACGTCGCCGCCGTCGTAGTTGTACCGGTAGCGGTTCGTTGTGCCGGGGTACGCGTCAACCTTGTGCCTGCGCGTGCCGTAGTCGCTGTCGTCCATCTTCACGTAGCCGTCGCGCAGCGGTTCATGCCCCCAGCGCAGGTCTTCGAACGTGTACTTCTCGTCGTCGTAGAAGTTCGTCGTGTGGTTGAACGACGGGTTGCCCGCGCCGATGACCACGCGCGCCGAATCCATGGCGTAGTTGGAATCGTTGGACAACGAGAAGCGCCAGCCGGAATTGGTCGAGCCCATCATGGCTTGCAGCAGGTTCTGGTCGCGGCGAGCGTAGAAAGCGTTGTCTTCGATCTTGTTGCCGTTGCCGTCGGTCGCCAGCGTCGGGTCGCTGTATTCCATCGACTCGGTTTGCACGTCGCCCGCTTCCTCGCCGAACACGAACGTGCGTGCGGTGATGCGCGGCGCCGCCGGGTCGATCTGGGTCTTCATGGTGGCTTCGTCGTAGCGGTCCATGCCGTTGGACGGATCGACGTCATGCGGTATCTCAAGCAGGTTGGTGTTGTCGAAGTCGTGGTGGGTGCCACCGGCGTTGTCGTCATGGTCCTGCGGCAGCATCATGTTCTCCGGCCAGATGCGTGCGCCGAGCGTCTTGCGAGCCAGCGTCGGCTTGCCGCCGTTGAACAGCGGAAGGGTGTTGTTCTGGTCCAGCATGCGATACGAATGTGCAGAGGCGTAAGAATGACCGCCGCACCAGTACCAGACGAATTCGGGCGCCCACGTGCCGTAGGTGTCTTCGCGGTGATCCCAGCTGATGTTCGTGGTCGTGTTTCCACGCGTGTCGTATGCGTCGTCCCACGGCGCAAGGTCGGTGATCTGGTCTTGGGCCAGATGCCCCGTGGTGTTGTAGGCGGTGTTGAAGCTGGACTCCAGCGTGACGTTCTCTTCGGACGTGTCGGCCCGGCCGAGAACGTCGATGGCGGCGCTTTGCGAGGCCTCCAGCTCTTCGCGCACGCCGGCGTTGAAGTGGGACAGTTCCACCTTCATGCTCTTGAAGTAGCCGACCTTGCCGTTTTTGCCCCACACGTCCGCCGGGATGACCAGGTTTTTGTCCTCGTCGAAGAACGCGCCGCGCTCAAGCAGCTGCGCCAGCGTGTAAGGCCGCGCTGTCTCTTGGCGGCTTCGCTTGATCGTGGCGGGAGCGGCAGGCAGCGGAGCGTTGATGTCGCCGGCGGGCGGCTGCGTTTCGGATGCGGGCGCCGGGGTGCCGGCGTCAGAATTGCTGACCTCGTCAACCACCAGCGAGGTGAACGTCACCTGCTTGATGGCGTTGCCCAGCTCGTCGTCGGTGATGTTGTCCGGGTCTTTCGCCACGGTGGCAGCGCGAAGCAGCCCGTTGGACAGCGTCACGTACGCCGCGTCGAACGTGCGGTTGGCCGCACGATAGAACGGTTGCTCGACAACGGGCACCGTCTCGCTCGGCATGAGGTTCTTGAACACATCGTTTTCAGCGGCGTGCTTCACGCCCACTTCGATGACCGCGTCGTGTATCGGATAGTCGCGGTCGTAGATGTAGGCGTCGGGCACGCGCTTGTAGCCGCTGGAAATGTTCGTGTTTTGCGTCAGTTCGGCTTTGTTCACGGCCGCAATGGTCGGGTTCGAATAGTTCGTGTACGTGAAGCGCCAGCCTGCGCCGTAGTACTTGAAGTACGACGTCGTGCTGTCCTGCGCCGCATCGCCCAAATCGCCCATGGGGGTCGCGTCGGCCTTGAAGTAGCTCTTCGCGCTCACCCGCGGGCTGGCCGCCGGCATATGGGCGTAAATGTCGCCGAAGTCCCACGTGCGGGTCAGCTCGCGCCATTTGGTGGTCTCGTAATCGGCCTGGCCGTTGGGCCAATAATTGACGCTATACTCCTCGAACGGCGTGCGGTGCACGCCGTCGCCCAGCCTGGCCGTCGAGCGGCCCTTGACCGAATTCGACGGATAGTTGTTGCCCTTCGCCAGGTGGTTCCAGTCGTCCACCTTGTAATCGGTGCGGAAGTCGCCTTCCATCTCCACCACGTCGTAGTAGAAGTCACGGCCGACCGCGCGGTGGTCCGCATGGTACGAGCTGCTGCGGAAGCCGGAGCCGCTGTTCCACAAGTCGGTTACTTCGTTGAACTTGTCCACGTCCGGCGAGTCGATGGCCATGCCGAAGAAGTCGACGTAGGCCTCTTTGCCGGTCAGGTGCATCTCGAAGTTGCCGAAGTCGATGACCACGCCGGCCAGATCGCCGCACAGCCACTTGGTGGAATCCACCACCACGTCGCCGTTTCCAGCATCCCCGTCAAGCTCGATGCCCCAGTTTTGGGCGCCGTCGACCGTAAAGCGATACACCTTTTCGGTGCCCTTGTCCACGGCGCGTTCCAGCGTTTCCTGGTAATAGGCGTCGTTCAGCTTGTCGGAATAGGAAACGTCGGCATGCGGCAGCTTGCTCATGGAGCAGCAGTCGGCCCAGCCTTGCAGGAAGCGCGTCGCCTGGTCGTCGTTCAAGTACGTCTTGGCCGACTTCGGGTCGGCTTCGTTGGCAAGTACGTACAGCCTCACCGGCTGACCAGCGGTTTTCGGGTCCTCCAGGTAGATCTTGTCGCCTTCTTCGACGCCGGGAACATTCGATCCCTCGCCCGCGATGTAGTACCGCGCCGTAACCTTGTTGTTCTCGTCAACGTCCAGGTAAACGCGCCCGTTGGTCTGGTTTTCCACGGCGAAGTACAGACGGTTGCCGAACATGTCGACGTACACCTCATGCCCGTCGTAGGACGGCAGGCGGTCGTACTGTTCTTCGGTCTCCGTCACCGTCACCGGCAGGTAGGACTCAGGCGTGAAGTTCTCGGCGTTTTCGGGAGTCGCCAGCGGCGTCAGCGGCTGGGTGGCGTTCTCGTCCTTGGCGACGTAGAGCCTCTCGTTCGCGTCCAGTTCCAGCAAGCGGCCCTGCAGCGCCACAAGGTCCGCCCCCGTGGCAGGCACCATCTCAGGCTCTGGGTCTGGGTCGGGGTCGGAGTCGTCGCTTTCCTCGCCCTCGCCCTTCTTTTTGGCGACCGTCGCCTCCACATACTGGTAGTAATCCACCTTGCCGCTGTTGTTGCGCACCGGCTTCTTCACATAGAAGCGGTAGTTGCCGGCCAGGTACTCGCGCACCGGCTCTTGCGGGCCCTCGAACCAGCCCTTCACGTCCTCGCCACTGTAGGTGGTGGAGTACAGCTTGCTGATGGACTTGTTGACGTAGGCTTCGTTTGCCAGGTTTTCGGCACTCGGCTGCGGGTTCGGATCGTTCACCTGCGTCACGTTCGTGCCCGGCGTGCGGGTGGTGTCGTTGTTGCTGCCGGTGTTGCCGGTAATCTGCAGCGCACGGGCCACGGCGCCCTGCTTGTACCAGTTGAACGTGATGGACTTGATCTCGTTCGTCAGAAGCGGCTTCGTCTTCGCATCGTCAACGAACATCTGTTCGCCTTCTCTGTCATAGACGGGCAGCTGCATGGCGTCGTACAGCCCGCGCGAAAGCGTCAGCTTCGTGGTGCGGAAGCCGAGGTTTTGCAGCAGCGCCGGCGCGTTTGCGTTGAAGATGGGCGTCATGGTGCCCAAGGATATGGCGCCGCCGTGGTGCAGGTTGTAGCGCGAATCGTTCGTGACGACCGCACGGTAGCCCACCGATTCGTCCAGGTAGTCGGCCCGCGGCTGGGAATTCCAGTTGACGGCGGTGTAATATTCATGGCTGTAGTCGGAGTTCCACGTGTTGCCCTTGCGACGATCCGTCTCGTATAGCGGCAGGTCTTCGCCGTCGGTGTTCTCCAGCGCCGTCTCCAGCTTCGTGTCGCTGCCGGCCACCTTCGTTTTCGTCCACTTCAGGTTGTGCTTCTTGGCGTCTTTGTACGTGTACATCTCCAGCACGGGGCGCACCGGATACAGCGCGATGTTCAGGTTCGCCTCCGCCGTCGCCGTGTACGGCGCGTTGCCGCCTATGCTGTCATCCTTCGTAGGATACATGCCGCCATACGTGGAATAGGGGTTGTATTTGTACTGCCAGTTTTCATTGTAGTAGCTATTGCCGTAGCCGTCATCGTAGCGCATCCTGCCGTAGGTGTAGTTCAGCCAATACGTGTTGTACAGCGCACGGCGCGTCGGCAATGCGCCAGGCTCATCCGAATCCCGCAGGTGGCGCGTTTCCAGCAACGTGGGATCAAGGTCGACGTGCGCCCACGTGCTGTAGCGGTTGCGCTCCTGGTTGTTGGGATACGGCGCGACGCTCGGCGTCAGCCTCTTGCTGGGGTCGTTCGGGTCGTTCGGGCTGTTGTGCATGCCCGTGCCGCCCGAGCTGGATGAGTAGTTGGCCTTGTTGTTGACGTTCCACCAGTATTCCAGCCAGTCGGTGCGGAACACGCCCCACAGGTAATCGCCGACCCAGCGGTACGTGCCGGTGCCGATGATTTCCACGTAGGAATCGCCGCGGCCCTTTTCTTCGGCCGTCGTCTTGTCTTCGAAGTTGCGCAGGCGTACTTCCACGCTGCGGAAGTAGTTGTTTTCCCACGTGGCCTTGGTGATGACGATGTTGCCCTTTTCGTCCACATAGATGGACACCGGGCCCACCTTGCGGCTGATCACGTCGCCCATGACGATTTCCTCGGTGACCAGCTCGCCGATGACGGTGCCGGCTGCAATGCCGCCGACAGTCTCGGCCGCCGTGACGGTCCTCTTCTTGCTGTCGCCGTCGCCGGTCTCGGTCACGGTGATGCGCACGCGCGTGCCGTCGTCGTAGACGACGTGGCCCAAGTCGTGGGTCGTGTCGTTTTCAAACATGAGCGTCACAGGCACGATCGTGCCGCCGTTGTAAATGCGGTCGACCGTGACCTTTTCGCCCTTGACCGCCGTGCCGATGACCAGGTCCTCCCCTTCGGCTTCCTTGCCGTCGGGCACGCGAGACACCACCAGCTCTTCCTCGCCGGTCTTCTCGTTCGTCTCCGTGTCGATGGTCACTTCGACTTTGGTCTTGTTGATGCCCGGCAGCGGGTCCTTGAACACCGCGAAGTAGGCGTCCCGAGTCTGCGGTTCGGCAGGTTCAGTCGGCGTGGTCTCTTCGGTCTCTTCGGTCTCCACCGGCACCGCCCTCTTGACGATGGCGACGTCCACCGGCTTGTCGTCCTTGTACAGGTGCACAACGACGTTCAGCGGCAAGCCGTCTTCCGTCGTTTCGTCCGTGGCAACGTTCAGCAGAGACTCGCCTTCGGACCCGGCCACCACCTTGTCCGCCTCGAATTCCTCCCACTCCTTCTTTTCAGAGGTGACGGTCGGCGGCATGTGCACCTGGGTGCGCTCTGCATCGCCCTTGCCGGCAATCTCCAGGTCGTTCATCCACGGGTCGTCCGTGATGTTGGGTTTTTGGAACTGGCGGCGGGTGACAAGCTGGCCGTCCACCGTGGCGCCGGCGTTCGTCGCGCCCGAGGTGGCCAAGTCTTCCTGCACGATGGCAGGATTGCCGTCGGCGTCCAGGATGGGCTCGCCGTCTTCCGCATAGACATAGACGTACACCGGGCGGCCTGCCGCATCCGTGACCGGATTGCCCTCGTCATCTACCTGGGGTTGCGCCACGGCCTGGCGCGTGTCCATGGGCTCTTTCTTGTCAACGGTTACAGTTTCGTACACGAACACCGTCTTGTAGACAGGCTCTTGCCGGACGACGTTGTTCAGCTCGTCCTTGACGTCCTGCCAAAGCAAATTGCCGTCCTTGTCTCTGGCCTGCTCGTATATCGGCGTCGTGCCGTCTTCCTCGAACATCGGCTTGCCGTCGCTGCCGATCGCCTGCACCGGCACCGTCTCATAGCGGTATTCCTTGTGATAGGTGTACACCTTGTCGCCATAGAAGTCGGTCACCGGGTTGCCCTCGGAATCAAGCACCTCGTCGGCGATAAGGTCGTACATCGGTTGGCCCATCTTGTCCAACAGCAGCTTCTTTTCGTATTCCACGACCGGGGCGTACACGTACTCGCTCTCGCTCGCAGCCGGCGTGCCGTCACGATTGATCGGCCGACCGGCAGCATCGCACACCACGGCCGTCGCCACGACGTAGACCGGCTTGCCGTCCGCGCCCTTCAGCGGCTGCCCGTTTTGCATGACCTGCTGGTACACCGGCTCGCCGTTCGCGCCCCACTTCGGCGTCCGCTTGACCTCTCGCATGACAGGCTTGCCGTCTTCGCCAATGACAGGCTTGCCGTCAACGCCAAGTTCGGGCGTCTTGTACACGTTCACGTCCTGCAGATACACATAGCGGATATTCGGGATCTCCACCGTCAGCTGCTCTTCGTCGGCGAGGAACTTCCCTTCAGGGTCGGCCGTGCCGTCAGCCAATCGCTCCAGGTCGGAACCTTTGATGGTGAGCGACTTGTCCTCGTCGGCCCCGTTTTCGCGGTAATGGATCTCCACTTCGTAGAGCTCGGAGCGGTCGATCATGCCCTTCGACAGCACGATGTTGTCCGCGTTGTAGTTCACGAGCGGGCCGAAGTCGTAGTGCGCATGGCCGAGGAATTCGCCCTTGTGGTCTTCGGCAGCGGCGTCGTAGGCGTACAGGTCGGTGCTGACCTGGTCGCCCGTGCCGACCGAATCGACAAGCAGTCTGTGTTCAGGAGCAGGTACGGTATTGGTATCGCCAGGCTTCGGCTCTTCCCACACCTGGTACTTCACCGTCTCGCCGTCTTCTTTTACCGTGACCGCCGTGATGTTGCCGTTGTCGTCCACCGAAATCTGGGAATCGGGCACGTCTGCGCCCTCGGCGTCCTGCAGCACGGGAATTTCAGTCGTGAACGGAATCTTCTGCATGCCGAAGTAGGCCTTGTTCATCGGGAACTTGGTCGAGGTGTTGTCCACGGTGAAGCGGAAGCCGCTGCCCGGCTCTTCGTAGTAGCCGATGGTGCCGATTTCGCGCTCCCGACCGCCGTCGTTGTTGTCGTTGTTGTTGCTGTCGTTGTCGTCGTTGTCGTTGTTGTTGCCGGCGTTGTATCCAGGCTTGATGTTGTAGTCGTTGATGTCGGTGCGGATCAGCTTGCCATCCGCCTTGGTCTTCGACTCGTTCCAGCCGTCGTGCTGCGGATCGTCGTTTTCGTTGTCGTCGTAGCCCTCGTCGGAATCAGGCCCGGTCGAGCGCATGAACGTTTCGGCCTTGATGGTCTCGTGCACTTCCTGCACGCGGCCGTAGATGATCGCGGTTGCCGCGCCGTTGTCGAAGGTGTTCGTGCCCTTCCAGTAGTGCTCCCACCAAGGCGTGTAGCGGCGAGTTTGGGGCAAGTCTACGCAGTTATGCCTATTGGGCGCATTGCCATACGATCCGTAGTGGTCGTCGTCGTGGATCCAGTAGCCGTCGTGATACCAGTACCCTTGCCAACCCCGCGGAATCACGTTCCACCGCCCGTGATAGGTACAGCCATACACGTCGTCGTCGTTTTCGTGAATGGTTCCGTTGTAACGGGTGTCGGTGCCATAGGGCGCATAGAACGGCTTGTTCGTGCGGTAATGCCAGCCGTCGTATTCGTAGTCGCAGCCGAAGTAGGCCGAAAGCGGCATGTCGCGCACGGCGTTGGACATGCCCCACACGTCCACGTACGTTTTGCCTGCCTGCGACTGCACCGGCTGATTCTGCCCGGGCTCGGCATAGTCAGACATGCCCAAATGGCGGTCGACGCTGTCGAAGCGGATGACGGCGCTGCGCAAATAGCCCTTGCCCCAAACGTCCCACGGAATGACGTAGTTGCCGTAGTTGTCCTTGAAGTCTTCGATGGACCATTCCTCGACGGTCTTGTCGTACTGGGTCTGCACTCCGGGCGTATAGGCGTACTCGTCGCGCTCTTTCATGTTCAGCACCAGCACGTGCGTTTCCGGCGTCGTGTACGGCAGCATCTGGCCGTCGGGGCGCTCGAAGTAGGTGAGCACGATGCGGTGGATGCGGGACGACTTCACCAAGTCGTCTGTCAGCGAGATAGCCTTCGTCTGGAAGCCGCGCACCAGGTTTTCGTAGGTTTCCTTGTCGTCGTTGCCGTTGATGGTTTCAGAATAGTAGTTTTTCCACGTCAGCGGCTCGTTGGCGATTTCTGGATTGCCGTAGTTCTTGGCATAGGTCCACTCTTCCTTCAGGGAGTTGAAGACGGTGTCGTACCACGGCCGGGTGTGATCGGGCGTGCTGCTTTGCGACTTCAGGTACGGAGCGCTCGACGTGCGCTTTGTGGACGTCGTGCCGATGCGCAGCTCGGACTCCTTCATGGCGCGGCCGTTGTTCGTCAGGCTGAAGCGGTACGCCGCGCCGTCTTCGCCCCAGAACGCCTTGGCGCCCGTGGAGCTCAAATTGTCAGGATTCTCGACGGCAATGGCCTCTGTCGGAGACTTGTTCTCATCGTAGAAAGCGGCCGCCGTCACGCCGGGCTTCGGCTGGCCGACAATGCCGTACAGGTTCGACTCGTCAAAACTGTACGTCTGCTCGCCATAGCTGTTGCAGCCGTTGTCGTCCAGCTGCAGGGGCGTCAGGCTCGTGTTGATGGTTGCCCGCTGCGCGTTGCTGTAGTCAGGATCGCCGCTGGGGTTATCGACAGGATAGATGGCGCGGAAGTCCGAATCGGCTTCGATGCACACGAGGTAGTTGTCCACGTGCGCCTTCAGGCCGACCCAGCGTTTGGCGTCGCCAGAGTTGTGATGATAAGACGACCAGCATTCCTCCCAGCCATGCACACCGCCCCCATAGGTCTGATCGCTATACCACCAGTCGTAATGGCTGTACCAGTCGTTTGCATCCACCCGCGGATCGCGGTCGTTTACAGAGTGACCTTCGGATTCGCCGTGGCCCGGGTCGGTGGCGTTCGCCACGTCGGGAGAGTCGGTCACGTGACCGAACAGGTCGACCCACGCCTCTTCGTCTGCCGTGAGGCGCGGCTCCACGCGATCGAAGTCGACGCGGAACCAATAGGCGTCCCAATCGCGCTTTTCGGCCTGGGGCGTCCATTCCTTCGCGTCAATGTGCAGGTCCTTTTCCCAGACCAAGTCGCTTACTGGAACATCGCCGGTGCTTGGCCCGCAGTTGAAATGCTCGTAGTATTGCCGCAGGCGTTCCGGGCTCAGATCAATGGTTTTTTCGACGAACAAGATGTTGTCGCTCAGCGGCCGCCTGACGTACCTGCCCATGCCCGACTCGTATTCCCGATAGCCCGTCGGCACGGCACGCACGGTGATGTGGTGGACGTCCGTGTTGTTCAGCAAGCCCTTTGAAAGGGTCAGCTCGGTGGTGTGGAAGCCCAGGTTCTGATCAAGCGCCTCGCCTGGGGTGATCGTGCGATCATTGTTGCCGTACTGGTCTTTCTGGGTATAGGAATTCGTGTCCCAGCGCGGCGTGATGTTGCCGATGGTCAGCCATGCGCCGAAGTACATCGGGTGGTCGGAGTCGTTCGTGACCACGGCGCGGTAGCCGGAATTCTCTTCGTCCAAATAGCCGACCGGCTTGTCCGCCGTCAGTTCGTTGGGCGTAGCCCAGTGGTCATTGCTGTTCCATTCCATGTTCGTGAACGGATAGCAGTTCCAGTAGAGGTCGTCGCTCGGCAGCTGCCCAGGATTGCCATTGTTCACCGCGCGTTTGTTCACGTGCCACAAATTCAGAGGCTTTGAATTGTCATAGTCCCACAGCTCGTCCAACTGCACGCCCGGCTCGGTGATTTCGGGCAGCGCCGCCATCGAGTACCACTCGGCATATTCGGTGTCGCGCTGGCTCGCATCTTCTATGTGCGTGGTGTTGGTGCTCGCATACGTGGCGATGCCAGTGTTCGGGCGAATGGGCGGCAAGACCGAGCGGATGCGCACCGAGCTCGTCCACGTGCGCGTCCAGTCTTCGGTCTTCTGATGCGTCTTGAAGCTGGCGTCCAGACGCAGGCCGTCGTTCTTCTTGCTCGTGTCTTCCTTGCGCAGCGTGCTCTTGCCGTCAAAGCGCACGTTGGCGTCCGTCAGCTCGCACACCCAGTTGTTGAACTTGAAGTAGTCGAACGAGATGGAGGTCAGATACCCGTTGCCCCAGACTTCTGCGTCGATGGTGATGTTGCCGTCTTCGTCCTTGGTGACCAGGCGCTTGATTTCAACGACTTCTTGGTCGTCGGGCAGCTTCTCGATCTGCGCCGCGATGTCTGTCACGGGGATGTCGGGATCGTTCGCGCCGGGCACGGCGGGCAGCGTCGCCGCAGTGCCGCCCGTGCTCGCGGGGCTGGGCGTCTGGGCGGCCGGGGCGCCTCCCGTCGCTTCCTTCTTCTTCGTGACCACCTTGTAAGCCCAGGCGGGCAGCTTGATGGGCTCTTCGTTCGCTTCCAGGGCCTTGTAGCTCCACTTCTTGGTCTTCTCGTCGTACGTGACGCGCTTCTGCAGCGCCCATTCGTACAGACCCTTCATCTCCAGCTTGGTCGGTGCCTTCTGCTCGCTGTCCTTCTTGTTCGGGTCCTTCACGTCATAGATGCCGTAATACTCCAGCCAGCCGTCTTTCAAGTCGCCGGCATAGGTGCGGTACCACGCCTCTTCTTCCTTATTGGTTTTCGGATTTATGACGGTATAGGTCACATATCCGTCCTCGTCGCGGGCATCGCCTCCCACTGATTCGTCGTCGACGTACATGGCGCGGGAAATGGTGATCTGGTCCGTCTGGAAGCCGACGTTCTTCGGCTTCTGGTCAAGAGAGCGCTCGCGCATGTCGGCCAGCGTTTCGCGCGTCTTCATTTCCATGCGCAGCACGCCGCCCTGGGTCATGGTGAAGCGCGTGTCGTTCATGGCGTAGACCTTGTAACCCATGGCGTAGTCGAAATACCCGTCTTCCAGCGTGGGGATGTCCTCGTCCTTCGTGATGACGACCGGCGCGTTCCTGCCCGTTTGCTCGGTGATCTTCGTGCCGCGCTTCGACAGATGGACGCCGTCGTTGTTGTGCTTGGTGTTTTTGTTTTGGTTGGGGTAGAGTTCGTCGACCTTGAAGTGCAGGCCGTCGTTGCGCCAGCCGTCCTTGTAGTCCTCTTCGTAGGTCAGGTGCGCCGCGCCGTCGACGAGCGGGGTGCCGTCTGCCGGGTAAGGCTTGGCGTCCAGCACGCCCTTGCCGTCAGAAGCGGTGTTCCAGCGATGCACGGAATAGTCGGTGCCGAACGTGGCGCCCAGCCACATTTGCGCCTGGTTCACCGCAGTGCCGAACACGTCGACAAACGCGCCGTCCGTCAATTCCAAGCCGTGGTTGAACTGCTCGAAGGCCAAGTCGAACCCGCGCAGGTAGAAGTTTTCAGGCAGATGGGGCTTAATGTTGCTCTTGCCCTCGTCCACGTCGGCGATGAACGCATCGCCCAGATCGTTGTGCTTCTTCTTGGTGCTGTATTCCGCGAACTTGTTCAAGTCGATGACCAGGTAATAGGAAAGCTCGACGGCGCCGTCGTCGTCCACGAGCTGCTCTTTCGTCAGCTGTTCAGGCTTCAGCGTGCCGATTTCGTAGCTGGGGTCCTGCTGTTTCTTGTCCGCCTCAAGGGCGTTGATGATCTTCACCACGCGCTCGGACGGCAGCACTTCGATGCCCATATCAGCCGCTTCGGCCAGAGCCTCGGTACCCAGGCCCAATTCGTTCATCTTTTCCTCGCGGGCAGCCTTGCCCGCCGCGTCGATGACTTGCTGCTGTTCGGGCTCGCAGGTGACGGCGGCCCCCAGCAAACGATATGCCGTGTCCTTGGCCCTCGTGTTCGCCTCGGCCAGATCCTCGTTGTTGTCAACGGTCTGCTCGGCCCGCTTCGCCTCGACGGCTGCGTCCACGGCCGCCTTCAGCGCGGCTTTCTGAGTCTCGTCCAACTGGGCCTCGGTAGGCGCCGTAGGCGCGTCGGCGGCCTTCTGGCTTTCCAGATACGCGTCGCGAGCGGTGCGGGCGGCCTGCGCCATAGCCTCGCAGGTTTCCACCGTCAGGCGCTTGCGCTTGCCGTTGACCTGGGCTGTCTTATAGGCTTCTATCTCTTTCAGCAGATCCTGCGTCACCTTCAAGCCGCCGTTTGCCTTGAACCCATTGATCTTTTCCATCCGCGCAGCGTCTTCGGCCTGCTTGATCGCCCTTGCCTCTTCTTCGGTGTATTCCCCGGTAACTGCACGCAGGTAGTTGCCCGGAATCTTCACGAACTGCGACCCGATAGTTGTCGACGTGTCGATGGGCTTGGGCTCTTCGCCCTCCGGCGTGCCGGGCTGGTACTGCACCTCGTAGTATTCCAGGTCGATGTCGCCCAGAATGCCGCCCTTCAGCTCCTTTTCGGTCACGGTTTCCTTGATGGGATTGCCGTCGCCGTCGCGCAGCATCACGCCGAACTTGTTCGTTCTGTTGCGCTCGAACGGCTTGGTGTCGGTCTTCTTGTACACCTTGTCGCTGATGACCAGGTACGACGCCTCATAGTCCAGGCGGTTGTTTTCGATGAAGGGAATCTTCAGCGGCTTGAGCGTTTTCGTGGCGTACTGCTTCACGACCGCGCCCATATGCGGCGTGTCGCGGTTTTCCTTCTTGCCGGTCGGGTCCACGATCATCTCGCGGTTTTTGTCGGTTTCTTGCGTGTCCATGTACATGCCCACGCGCAGCCGGGCCTTGTTCAGGTCGAAGTCGGAATAGTTCGCCAGGTTCAAACGCCAACCGGTGCCCGTGTCGCCGATGTAGCCCTCGAACAGCTTGTCGCGCGTCTTGCCGTCGCCCAGCTGTTCCTGGTCGACGACGGGCTTGCCGTCCTCGATGATGACTTCGTTCGCCTTGTTGCGCTTGTATTCCACGTTGCCGGAAACCGCATCGGGACCGTTGTAGGAAACGAGCTCGCCGGTGTCTTCCACGAAGTCGAGCACGGCCTCGCGCATGCCCTTCACTTCGACCTGCGGCTGGTAGAGCGCCAGCTGGCACAAGAACGTGGCGCCCTGTTCGGCGGAAACGTTCTTGCGCTTGTGCTCTTCGGCGAAGTCTTCGTACGTGGTTTCGAACTTGGCCGTGAGCGACATGTAGTCGAGCTCCATGGGCTTGCCCACCAGCTCGACGATGTTTTCGTACGTGTTGCCGTTCACGTCCTTGGCCATGTGCGTGCTGCCCGCGAAGTCGGTGAAGTAGATTTCCACCTTTTGCAGGTAATGCAGGTCTTCTTTCGTCGAACCCCAGGCTTGCGGCTCGATGATCAGGCCATGGTCGTACGGCTCGCCGGTGTAGTCGTCAATGCCGGCGCGCTCCCATTCTTCCAAGAAGTTCGTCAGGGCCTCGCGTTTTTCGAGGGTATCGCCCTTCGGGTCGTTTTGGTAGGTGGTAGTGCCCTCGACGGTGTTCGCGGCCACCTTGTGCTTCCACGTGAAGACGATCTTTTTGATGGTGCCGTTTTCCAGCACGCCGCGAGAAACGTTGACCGACTGCAAATCGAAGCCCGCCAGTTCGCGGCCTTCTTGATTCGTGTCGTACATCGTGCCGATGGTCAGCTTGGACGGCTCCATCATGGAAGGCGTCTTGTTGTCCAGCGTGAAGCGCCAGCCTGCGCCCTTGTGCATGAAGATGGGCTGCTTCTCCATGTTGTTCTTCCCGGCCTCGCTCGTGGGCACCTGCCCGATGGCGGCGTCCTTGTCATAGGGCGTCAGGTTCTTCGCCAGGGCCGTGGCAGTGATGGTAGGCTGGGGCGCGATGCCGTTCGTATAGGTCGCCGTCGACGGATACGACTTCAGCATGTTGGCGATATAGGCATGGTCATGGTCTTCCCACATGCGCTTGCCGTAATAGGTGTATACGGAGTTGGCATAATGCTCTCCCGGCAGCGTCAGCGAGCCGTTGAAACGAATCTCCGCCGGCAAGTATTTGTAATGGCCCAAGCCCTGCGCCAACACGATGCGCGTGTTGCCGTTGAACGCGAACGTGCTGGGGTCTTTCGCGTCGAGGTTCTTCGCGATGCCGGGGATAGAGGCGATGTCGCGCTCTTCCATCAACTTGGCAAGGCTGGTGTCGCGCGTCGTGCCGCCCAGGCGGAACGTGTAACGGTAGACGTCCTCAATCTCTTCGGGGTCGAGCTTGTCGATTTCTTCTTGCGTTTTGCCTCTGGCCGTGGTGCCCACGTACATTTTGGTTCCCGGCACGTATTGCGGCATGCCCAGATTGAACCAGTCGAAAACCGTTTTGCCCTCTGCGCTGGCCGAGCTGGCCTGGAACTGCACAACGGCCGACGTGCCGGAGTACTTGTTCTGCCTGTCAGGGTTCACGCTGTCCACGAAGTCGCCGACGTAGTAGTACATCTTGCCATCGCCGCCCTTCGCCTCGACGGCGCCGTCGGGCATGAGCGTTTCGTCCTTCTTCTCCATGGCCACCACGTCGGTGTTCACGTCGAAGTACTCGCCCAGCACGCGCTTGATGCTCGTGCGGAGGAAGTCGAGCTGCTTCTGGTCTTCCTCGGGCAGGCTGACGGGGTCGTCGTTTTCGCGGGGCTGCTTTTCCAGATCCGCCAGCTGCTTTTCCAGTTCCGCCAGCCGATCGACGTCCACGTTGCGCGTGCTTTCCACGTCGATTTCGATGTTCCACAGCCTGAAGTAGTCCGGCAGCGTGTCGAGCACTTCGGGGCCTTGGGTGAGGCTTGTCGGGTTGGCGCCGTACAGCGGCATGTTGCCCTTGGTTTCGATGTTCTTCACCCGGTAGGTGCGGTTGTAGCCCAGAATGGATTCGGCAATGGCCGATTCGGCGTCTTCCACCAGCTTGGTCTCCGAGTTGTACTTCTCCACGAACTTGCTTTGCGAGGCCTCGTTGCTGGGCAGCGGCATCCTCGTGGCGAACGGCGGAATGGAGTCGGACCAGGTGTAGTCTTTTTCCAAGTCGGGCTGCATGCCGAAGCGGACGGTGGTCGCCGGGTCAAGGTCGACGTGGAAGCCGTCGTCGTGCGCGGTCAGGTTGGTGGTGTAGGGCACCGCCAACAGGTAGGAGAACGTGGAATTGTCGTGCATGATGGGCTTTTCCACGACGTCTTCGACCGGACGACCCAAAGCGTCTTTGTATGTGCCGTCGGGCTGCTTCTCCAGGCTGAAATCGAACTTGTCTTCCACGACGGGGGCCACGGCGTCTTGCGTGGTTTCGTACCGGTAGGTGTGGACGATGATCTTCTTGCCTTGATCCTCTTCGGTGTACGCTTCGTCGGTTTTGCCCTCTTCGTACGCCTTCTTGGTCGTTTCCTCTACCGTGTAGTCCTGTCCGTCTACCTTCACCAGTTCGGCCTCTTGGGTCCGCTCCACCTTGTTTCGCGGATACAGCCGGCCGCCGGTAATGCAGCTGAAGCGTTCAGCGTTTCTCAGGTCGCCGGACACTTTGAAGTTGATCATGCCGTTGGTGTTGTTCATCTGGTAAGGCACGGACTGCGCATATATCACCGGATAGCCGGCCTTGGTCTTCAGCGGATCGCCCTTGGCAAGGGCCGTGACCGAATTGTTGCCGTTCTTGTCGGAATAATAGGTTTGGCCCTTCTTGATCTCGTAGACCATGTTGCCCTGCTGGTCGTACATTTGCTTGCCGTCAATGCCCTGGTTGGGGCCGATGTACCAATCATCGTCGTCGCTGTCGTCGTACTTGAGGACCATGATCTCGTCGACCTGGTGGTAGCCCGCCGGCGCGGCCGGGTCATCGTTGTCGGCGCTGCTGCCGCCGTCGCCTTCGCCGTCTTCCTCTTTTTCGGCCTCCCCTTCTTCGTAGACGTATTGCACCTCGTAGATGATGGGACGGGCCTTGGCGCGCGCGATGATGGAGTCGATGTTGCTGAACGTGCGCTTTTCCAGGGCTTCGTAGTCCTGCGGCAGCCAATTGGACGTGTTGTAGATGAGTGCGCCGCCTTCATTGGGCTTGCCGATGTATTGGATGGTGTCCTTGCCGGGCAGCTTGACAGGCGGCTGCTGCACCGAGAACTGGTTTTTGATCGCCTCGGTGCCGTTCCAGTACCACGGCATGATCTCTTCCGGCGTGACGCCTTCGCCGTCGTCCACCTTGTTCTTCACTTCCATGAAGTACTCCAGGTGGTCGACCTTCGACGACCCGACAGAAGTGTTGGTGGTGTCCACCTTGTACACCATGTAGTTGTAGCGGTCGTACACCACGTTGGCCTGCAGCGGCTCGTACGACGATTCCCACGTGAGGTTGGTCTTGAGCAGGGTGATCTTGCGCACCTTGCCGTCAAAGCCCACGCCCATGGTGGCCGTCAGCTGGTCGCCGGGCCGTTCGTTGGGGTAAGAGACCTCCTTCGAGGCGTTCTTCACCGTGGTCCACGAATAGGCCGCGCCGCCGCACAGGATGTCGCCGCCGGCGTTTTCGGGGATTTCGCCGACGAACTTCACCTTGAACACGGGCACCTTGGTGTCCAGGTCGTTGGTGGGCATTTCTTCCTGGCGCTGGGTGGGCTTGGCGGTGTCGATCGCGCCGTGCCACACGAACACCAAATGCCCCGTCACGCCCTTGGCGAAGTTGTACAGATTCGGGTTGACCTTGAACTTGCGAAGAGCCGCCTCGAACTCGGAGCGATCTTCGTCCGTGGTTCCAACGGTTTCCAGATATTTGTCGAGCGGGGCCAGCTGGTATTGGCTGTAGTCCTGCCCCGCGTTCGGATTGACTTGCAGATACACGCTCCAGTTTGACTGGATGACGTTCCAGAACGATTTCAGGTCGGCCGCCATGAAGGGGTGGTCTTCATTCGCGTTCGCGCCGTAGTTTTCGTCCTCCTTGTTGGTTGTCGGATTGTAGCCGCTTTGCGGACTCGTGGCGCCTTCTTCGCTTATCCAGCGCTGCGCGAAGTACTCCGACGTCAGGCCGCCGGTCTCGTTCTTCTTCAGATAAGGGATCTTCACTTCCAGCACGGTGCGCATCTTTTCATAGCCGAGCGCGTTCTTGTGGAAGTTGTAGGCGCTCAGAAGCAGCGGCTTGATGTCGGCGAGCTTGGTTTCGTAGTTGGTTTTGGCTGTTTGGAGGTTGTCCCATGCGAGCTTGATATAGGGATTTCCAGTAGTTGTAATGAGTGAGTTTACCTTCCCTTCAGTAGGCTCGCCCGTCTGCTCAGCCGCCTTCCATATATCGTCGAACGCTGCATTTTGCTTGATATAGTCCACCCACGTCTTCACGTATTCCGCCATCATGGTCGCGGCGTTGGTGCAGCCTTGGCAGTGGCTCTTGTAAGCGACGGCGTCGTCGGCTGCTTTTTGCTCGTCGGCGTTGGAAATTATGGGCTGGCCCTCAACCGGCTGGGTGCCGGGAGCGGCGACAAGATACACCTTGAAGTCCTTCGCGGGAACTTCCTTCGTGTCCGCAGCATTCGCGTCGAGCTGGTTCTGGACGTAGTAATAGTTCTCGTCCACCTGAACGCACGGCACCAGGCCGTCTTCCATTTCGGCCCACTGGAGGACATGGTCGATGGTGGGATTAGCCGGCAGCGTCAGTCCTTTTTTCGAAGCGCCGGTGCCTTGGCTCCACACGCTGCTCGCCCCGCCTGATTCGCTTGAATCAAACGATCCGTAGAAGTTGTCGCCGTACAGGCTGTAGCCGCCCCAGTAGCCCGACCCGCCGGAGTTCACCTGCAAGGAGATCTGCGGATCAGACTGTTCGTTCATCAGGTAGGTGTTGTTGCCCAAGCCCGACTTCAGGTTGATGATCATCATGGGGTTGAAGTCGTTTTCATCCAGCTTGCCCCCGACCGCCGGCATAGTGTACAGCGGCGGCGTGGCGACCGACGGAGCAGCCATCATCGCCCGTTGGCGGACAAGCGAAAACGTCTGGCGGCCCTGAACCTTCAAGGCTTCGATTTCCTCGGGCGTTTTTTCCGGTTCGGGCTCTGGCTCAGGCTCGGTTTCTTCCTCGGGCTCCGTGGTTTCCGGCTCGATCGTTTCCTCTTCGGCCGTCAGTTCGTCGGGCTGCAGCACGTCGTCGGGCGTGAGTTCTTCTTGCGTACTTGCTTCTTCTTCAGAACTTTCTGCGCCTTCCGTGTCTTCCGACTCGTCCGGAGTTTCGGCCGACTCGTCGGCCGGAGCCTCGACGTCTTCCGACGCGTGGAACCACACCTCCAGCACGCTGGGAGACGACATCCACGTGGCGTCTTCGGCCTCGGCGGCGTCGCTGGATCCTCCGTCTTCCTCCTGCGCCAGCTTCGCGTTCAGCGCCGTCTGCGCGGCCACCGTCAGGTTGGTGGGCTCGTGCCACTCGCCGCCCTCGGCCGGCGTCAGCGCGTCGGCGGCGTAGGGCACCACCACATAGAACTGGCGGCCCGATTCGCCGGCTTCGGCGTTGGCGTCAAGCGTGCCGTTTTCCTCAAACGTGACGTCGGCCACGCCCGGCGCCGTCTCCTTCACGGCGGCGTGCAGACCCTTGGCCAGCACGCTCGATTCCGGGTCGGCCGGATCGATGGCGGCCAAATCCGAAGCCGCCCACCCGCTCACGTCGTAGGCGACGATGTCCGACGCGACCATGCCGCCCTTGCCCTCGGCGTCAGGTTCGTCGGACATGTGCAGGGTGTAGCTCTTCTCGGTCGCTTCGCCCTTGTCGGCGTCGATCGTCACCAGAAGCGCCGCAAAGCCGCCATCAGTGCCGAGCACCGGTTCTTCGTCAAGCAGCTGCACGGACGTGCCCAGGCTCACCGCAGGCTCCACGTTGGACACCCACACGGTGGCCGCTTCCTCTTCTGTATATTGATAGACGACGTTTTTGCCTTCTTGGCCGCCCTGGCCTTCAGGCGCCGTGTAGCTGCCCACCGAAAAGCCGCCGTGAATGGGCAGCTTCTCGCTCGCCGGCACCTCGCCCATGATGGTGGCGACCAGGCTCGGCATGACGGCACCGACGGACAGCCGCCCGCGCGTTTCTTTTTCTGTCACGCCGTTTTCGTCCACGGCGCCTTCGTAGCGCATGACGATATGGCCCGAAAGCCCCTCTTGCAGCATCTGCTTCGTGGCCTTCTGATAGCTGTCGCCGTGGCGGGTCCACGCGCTCCAACCCTGCGGGATGTCGCTCGCGGAAAGCGCCACGCGGCCGCCGGTTTCGTCGCCTTTGTTGTACAGCCACTCTTCGCGGTCGGTCGTCTGCACGTATTCGGGGTTCTTCTCGGCCTTTTCGCGCTCGGCCGCCGTCGCGTCTTCGGGGACCTGCTTTATGTATATGTACGGTGCGTCGTACGTGAGCGACACGACGTCGGTGTCGGCGGCGCCGCCCAAATACCCGCCGTCGAGCGTGTCGGCAAGGTTGCCCAGCGACGCGTCCAGACGCACGGACGTGCCGGCAATGTGGAACGCATCGTCGGACGCCTGCAGGGCGCCATACGGCGTCAGAGAATACGCAAAACGCTCCGAAAGAGCGTCCGCCAGCGCCTCGTCCGGGCTGGCCGCATCCTCTTCGGGCTGGTCTTTCTGGTTGGCCTCGACGGCGGCGAAGTTCATCGTGCCGTCGAGCTGTTCCGAGGTGAGCGATTCCGGAACGGACGGAACGACCTTGTTAGCAGTTACGAGGTCGTCCGGCATGAGGGGCTCATATTCGGGCTTTGAAGCCCCCCCCCCCCCGCGAGTTTTCGTTGTCTCCAGCTTCTTCGCCCGAAGAATTGTCCTTCTCCTCGGTCTTGGTGCTTGCCTGGTCGGTCTGCGTCGCAGGATCGTTCGCCGCGCCGGCCAGAGACGTCGCGTCGTCCTGGATGATGATGGAGCGGGCCTCGGCGATGGAGAGGCTGTTCCACGACGTCAGTCCGATGAGCACGGACAGCACCACCGCAAGCACTTTGCCGGCCAGGTTGAGCTGGCGCGGCGAGGTGCCCATGGACAGCCCGCTTTGGCCGAAGCGCGACATGTTGGCGGCGTAGTTCGCCGCAATCTCCGCCTCGCGCAGGTTGAAGTCGTCGGAAGGCGGGAAGTCGTCCGCCGGGCGAGAGCCGGCGGCGTAGTACTTCGAAGTCGCGGCAGCGGGCGTCGCAGTCGCAGCGGACGCGGCAGCAGTGCCAGCGGTGGACGCAGCGGACGCCGTAGCGGCACCAGAGGGCGTCGTAGTCGCAGCGGGCGTCGCGGCAGCAGAGGGCGCGGCGGCGTCAGCAGCGGGCGTCGTAGTCGCAGCGGCGGTTGTCGCAGCAGAGGCGTCGGCGGTGCCAGAGGTCGCAGCGGCGTCGGCGGTCGCGACGTCTTCGAAGCGGGTTTCGGTATGGTTGACTGTGGGAGTCGAAGCTTCGGTGATGTGATCGTTCGGCTTGGACATGGTTCGTCCTTCCCTCAGAGAATCGAGCTCAATGCGGTCTGTTTGGGTGCATTTGTGGGTTGCAAGAGTCGCAGGAGAGGCCGCGCCGGCGGATGCGGTGTTCGCAGGATCATCCGCAGACGTGGAGTCATGGGTCGCCGCAAAGGCGGCAGAAGCGTCCGCAACGTCGTCGGCTGCAGGGGCCGAAAACGCGGGTTCATCGGAAGCCGGCCCGGCTGAAGCCGCAGAAGCGACGCCGTCGGATACGGCGGTTTGGAAGCCCGCAGGCTCCGAAGCGGCGTCGTTAGGCGCCGCAGCGCTTGAGACGACGTCGTTGGGCGCGGCATCGTTCGGGACGACGTCGACGCCAAGCGCGGCTCCGCTTGAAGCGAAGGCCGTGCTTCTGACATCGGCGCCATGAACGCGTGCGTTCGCGCCCGCGCGCGTATAAGGGGCGGCAGGGGCAGAGGTCCCCGTCGGCTCCTTGGCGCACGCACCTGCGCCCGCGCGCGTATAAGGGGGCACGCCGGGCGTGTCCAAGCGCAAGGGCGCGTCGTTGTTGTGGGCGGATTCCCCCGAAGGCGCCATTTCGCCTTCAGACGCCGCTTCTGATGCCGAACACGACGAAAGGCGCACGTCGAGAGTGCGCTTTTCCGTGCCAGCTGCGGGCTGGGCATCCGGTTGTGATGAACCGTTCAACTGTCGGTTCAGTCGCGAGGAGCTATCCTGCGTATCGCTCATTTCGCTGACCTTCCTGCTTATATGTGACCCCCAACGTGGGATAACGCTGTCGGAGGGTTATGTTGCCTGCACAGTCGCGCCACGGAAAAAACGAATCCGTAACACAACCGTGTCATTCTAGCAAAATCACCGATAAGTGTCTCGGAAACAGGACTGTTAGAAACGACTCACTCAAGCGTCTGACCAAGGGTTTTTTCTGTCGCAGCGGGTGTGTCGCCGTCGCAAACCAACCGCTTGCGCGACCGCTGCCGACAACGGTTTGCTTACAACGCCACGCATGTTTTTCAAGGAGCGGCGGCATCGCCCGCGCGTTATAGCGCCGTTCGAATTTCCGGTCTTACCGCGGATTTCTTTTCATGTGATGCTACAAATTTTCAGCATCGCCGCGCCCAGCAGACGTGGGGTGCATATACCCAGAATCACAAAAGCGTGACTATTTTGGTAACCTTTTCCGTCATCACACGAAAAATTTCTGTAAATTTCCCGAAATATGAAGAAATTGTGAATTTGGGCCGATTCTTTGAGGTTGAGACGGGCTGGTGCCGTCGTCTGATGTCGCTGTTCGAGGTTGTCGCCCAAGGTCGTGGGACGGCGGGTTCGGCCGCAAAGGCTCCGCCTTTGCGGCTCGTGGAACGGCGGTTGTGCCGGCGGGACTACGCTTTGACGCGTCGGCTTCTCGAGACCTTGGCTCGAGAAGCCTTTGGCTGGGGCCAAAGCTCCGCCCCGCCGGCACAACGCCTGATGAGAGGCTGTTTTTCTTGCAACGACACAGCAGCGGCCGCAGGCAGAGAGCCGGTCCCAAAGTCAACGAAGGACTCGGCCCCAGGGGTGGGAAGCCCTCTCGCATGCCCTGATGGCGCCGGTTTCGCCCACGACGATCGGAGCGGGACTAGCAAGTCTCAACGAACGCCGCCTCGCCGCCAACGCCAACAGCCCCAAAGCAAGCCGCAGCGTCCGCCACCCCTCCCCCACCGCCAAAACACGCACCCAAGCCCACCCCCTCCCAGCAAACCGCCAACGCAGCGCTTCGACCCGCCGCAAGCCTGCAAACCCAGTCCACTCCCAATCGCCGAAAGCAAACCCAACGCCATCAGGGCATGCGAGAGGGCTACCCTCCCCCATCGAGAATCGCCGCCCGCGGGACCTCCAGGCACCCGGCCTTGCCGGCGAATATGCCCAACCCCGCGTCAGGCGCTTCCGCCACGACGGCGCAGCCGAGGTCAAGCCAAAGGAGCGCCGAGACCTTGGCTCGGCGCGACGACGCCTCGAGGCGAAGCCGTCGCGGCGGAAGCGCCGTCCCACAGCACGCAGCCAAGTTCGCCCCCCGTCGCCGAACACGAAACCGGCGCCACCAGGGCATGCGAGAGGGCCTCCCTCCCCCATCGAGAATCGCCGCCCGCGGGACCTCCAGGCGCCCGGCCTTGCCGCTCCAAGCCCTCGTCACGTGCGAAAGCACGCTTCCTCGGCCTTTCACGGCAATTCCGAACACCTGGCGGCCCCGCGGACCAGCAAAGTTCTGCCAGCAATCACGCTCCTTTCGCGGCAGGCGGTTCCGACGCAGCGCTTCGACCCGCCGCAAGCCAGCAACCCGGTCCGCCCCCCCGTCGCCGAACACGAAACCGGCGCCACCAGGGCATGCGAGAGGGATACCCTCCCCCATCGAGAATCGCCGCCCAGTGCAGCTTCAAGATTGTTCGCCCCTTCTGCGACAATCCCGCAATAATGAAACCCTCGCCACACGTTCTCGCAACGATCGCAAGATGCTGTCAGCAAGAACGATCATCTGCGTCAAGCAATTTCGCTGCGACGGAGAAGCTATGGTCAACTCAAAAGCATTGAGCAGGTTGACTCGCACACTCGGAGGGCTTACGGACCAGCAAAGCCTTGCCATCAATGACGTTCCACCCCGCAGCAGGCGCTTCCGACACGACGGCGCAGCCGAGGTCAAGCCAAAGGAGCGCCGAGACCTTGGCTCGGCGCGACGACGCGTCGAGGCGAAGCCGTCGCGGCGGAAGCGCCGTCCAACGACTTCGAACAGCAACTCTGCAAATCAAAAGGGTGCAGATTCTGCACCCTAAACGTCAACACAACAAATCCTACTATTATCAGGAACTATAGTACAGAAATACGCTCCTGTTAATGTTGCTTTTACATCGAAGAATCATCCAAAGCATGGGGTGCAGAAACTGCACCCCATGCTCTCTACCGGTTAGGGTGCAGATTCTGCACCCCTTACGATTCTTCGCGCTTCTCCGATAAATTACCCCCATTTCATGATATAAAACAACCAGCAAACAACTCGTACCAACCGGCGGCTCTCACACCCAGCCGCCCTGCAAGGAGCGTGCAATCCTCATGGCAACCAGACCCAAGGCATCCCGCGCCTCAAAGCAGCAGCAATCGCTTTCGCTCGACAAAGACACCGTCGAAGCCCTCGAGAAAGAAGCCGAGCGGCGCGGCGTCGCGAAATCTCAGCTCGCCGACCTCTTCCTCAGTTCGCAGCTCGAAGTCGAGCAGAACAAGCCCACCATCCTTTCAGTCATCAGCTTCAAGGGCGGCGTCGCAAAAACGACGACGTCGGTATGCTTGGCCGTATGCCTTGCAGAAAAAGGCTACAAGGTGTTGGTGATCGACATGGACAGCCAGGGCAACGCATCGGCGTACCTGAGCGCGTACGACCCGCGATCCGAAGACCCCTGCATCGCCGACGTGCTGTACCGCGCGAGTTCGTCCAAAAGCCCCGTGACGCTCGAAGAGGTCATGTGCGAGACCGACTACGAAAACCTCTACATTGTGCCGTCGAACTTCCGCTTCTCCGACGCGGACGCTCGCATGAAGTCCGAAAGCTCCGCCGGCGCCGACACGCGCCTGAAATACGCCATCGAAGACCTGAACGAAGATTTCGACTACATCATCGTTGACTGCGGCCCGCGGCTCGACATGACGACCACCAATGCCATCGTGGCGCTGGAGGCCGGCAACCGCGCATCGTCGATCATCATCCCCATCAAGGTGGACGGCTTCGCCATCGCCGGCGTCAGCCAGACGATCGACGTCATCAACCGCACGGCCCGCGACCGCCGCACGCAGCCGAGGCCGTGGCGCATCCTTCGCACGATGGTCGAACAGAACACGCAAGCGTACAAAATCGGCCTCGAGCAACTGAAAGAGGTCATTCCCAATGCAAACTACTTCGTCGCCAAGATCGACAAGAGCACTGCGGTGCCGGAGTCGTCGCTGGCAATGGAGCCGCTGGTGACGTACGCGCCAACAAGCAAACCCGCTCTGGCATATCGAATGCTTGCCGATGAAATCGAGGACTACAATGAGTAGCAAGAGAAACCTGCGAGCCGCCATCAAGAAGAGCGGGGGAGTGGCCGCTCTGGTGGAGACCGACCGCTTCACGCAGATGAGCGACGAAGACATCCGCCTTGCCGCCTTCGAGAGCCGCCGCAACCAGGACGCGGACATCACGTCGAAGATGGCCAACGACAACCGCCGCAACACGATGCTGCGCCAAGCCGGTTTCGATTACTTCGACATCGACGAGCTGCATCCCCACCCGCGCAACCATTTCACCGTCGACGACGAATCGGTTCTGAACCTGGCCGGGCTCATCTACAAGTCGAAAGAGGTTCAGCCGCTTGTCATCCGCGAGACGCGCGACGGGCTGGAGATCATCGACGGCGAGCGCCGCTGGCGGGCCCACAAGCTGCTGGCCGAGCGCTACGGCGATTCCTGGCGCATGGTCCCGGCGCATTGCCATCCGCTCGATTCGCTGACCGAGCAAGAGGTCGAGTTCATCCTCAACTCCAACAATCTGGGGCAGCGCGTCATGACGCCGTCGGAACGCGCCGAGGGCTTCCGCGTGCTGGCCGACGCCTTGGTGGAGTGGCGCAAAGACGACCCCAAGCTGAAGGGCGTGAAGACCAAGGAATACCTGGCCGAGCATTTCGGCGTGTCCGAGCGCACCGCGATGACGAACCTCGCCATCGCACGGCGTCTGAGCAAGCGCGGCAAAACGTTGCTGGACGACGGCATCATCACCCGCGAGCAGGCCGAGTCCATGTCGCGACTCACCGAAGAGCAGCAAGAAAAGGCTGCCGACATCCTGGAGAAGTCGCTCGTTCCCAAGTCTGAAATCAAAAACTACATCACCGCGCTCATCAAAGGGGAGGACCCCACCCCCTTCATTCATGATCCGAAGAAGCCCGCTCGGGCCAAGCGTACCGTCAAAACCGCTGTTTCGAGAGACGATTACCTTCTGAGAGCACGAAATGCCCTGGTCAAAGCCACGCAATGTCCCGAAAGCACCAACGCCGAGCTGTTGGAAGAAATCAAATTGTTGGTAAAAGAGCTCTAACAAGCGCCATGGATAACCCTCTTGGTAGACCTGACAAGGTGGCAGGAAAGCATCGCTGAAAAACAAAAGTTTGCCGCCAAAAAGCGCCCAAAACGTCTTTGGAGCCTCCATTTTCAGGAGGCTCTTTTTCACTACCCTTAAACACGTCCGACAAATAATTGCACGTTTCAGCTTGTCTCTTGTTAGGGTTCCTCTGCTTGAGACCTCTTGCTTCTGACAGCTTGGTTGTCTCCTATTGGACTGGCTCCAGGCTGGCGCTGCATGCCGCTGGGCTTGGACGCAAGCGTGGAGCGTGTTTCGGACGGCGTTGCGGTACTGGGCGATGACGCTTGCCACGGTGCGCAGTGAGCAGCCGACTTCTTGTGCGATGGCAGCTTGGGATTTCTTCCCTTCGCGATACCGGTCAATGATGAGACGATTTCGGGACAGTTTCTTCTCGTGGGTCTTGCGTTTTGCCTCTTCGCGGTCATGCTTTCGCTTCGATTCGAAGAAGTTCGTTGCGATAGCCTCTTCGTCGGTGATGGCGAGCAGTTCGCGCAGTCGCTCCTTTCCTATCAGGTAAAACCCGTGCTGGCCCTTCACGTTCACCACCTTGTCGACCGCCTGCTCGATGCCGCGCAGCTCAGGATCGCCCAATGGCGGGACGAACCCGTTGTTGAACGAACGCAGGCGCCGACGCGCTTCTTCGCGGTCGAAGATCTGGACGGCGGTGTTGTACAGGACGAACGCCATGAGCTCGCGCGTGCCGAGGCAGCGGGCCCCGCGGATGCGTTGCAAATCGAGCAGCTTTTCGTAGCGCAGCTTCATGAGCGGGCTGGCCGTTGCCTTGAATGCCGGCCGGGCGTGCGTTTGCTCGCTTGGTCGGTTCGATTTTGGGAGCAGGTCTGCAAGTGCGGACAGGTCCCAGCCGGCGTCGTGTGCGCTGACAAGACGCGCGAACGCGCGTGCCTTCGTGTTGTACGTGCCGGGGATGCGGCCGACGCGGGCCAGATCGCTGGCGGCTTGGTCGACCGACACGGCGCCGCTCGCTTCCAGTACGGCTTCGACGGCACGTCCCAGCCGGTCGCGCACGACGCTGACCAGGCGCAACGCCTTGCTGTTCAAGCTGTCTGCAGAGCCGGTGCGATAGGGGACCGATCGCTTGAGCACATAGTAAAGCTGCAGCCCCCGGCCCGAATGCACGATCATCGACGGTGCGGGCAGCCGCCCTTCGCGGACGGCCGTCTGGATGCCATCAAGCGCCGCATCGACTGCGACCGCCGTGCCCGCCTGGTCGAGGTGGTGGCAGTCCACGTCGATGAACAGGGCGTTTACCTGCCGCGTCTGCGCGACGGTGCGACGGGCGCCGCAAAAGCCGTTGTGCGTGACGTAGCAGTCGGCGTCGTCGGGCAGGCTTACGAGTGGCAGCTCGGCCGCACGCACGGACGTCTCGCGCCACTGGCCGCTTCTTGCGATTGAGACTGTGTAGCGGCTGTTGCGATCGTCGCAGGTCAGAAGGCGGAAGAACGTCTCGCGCTCGCGTTTGCGGCCGGCGGTTTCGCTTGCCGGCGATTCCTGCGTGCCGTCGCAGGCCAAAGGCAGGGGAGTGCGGTCTTGTTTTCCCTGGTCGCGCGAGGAAGCGCCCTTGTCGTCAAGGGTTTTTGCTCGCGTCGGTCGCCCTTGTTTTGGGCACACTGACGCAACGTTGTGCGAGCACAACACATCCACCGGCGATTCCTCCATCGCGCTTGTATGCACGCAGAAAAAGCCCCTGGCAGGGCCCTGCTGCGTTTATGCCGATGAAGGAAAAGAGGAATCACCCCACGTCAGTTGCGCGGAATGACCGAGAATGGTAAAATACGTCTCGTTCTACAGAGTGCGTATATGCCACTCGAAACCCCCGGTTGCCGCCGGGGGTTCTTTTCTTTTATCGGCATGAGTTCGTTTCATGCTTTGCATAGGTTATAACAAGCAACGTGAATTCGCAAGGTCCTATTTGTTAACTATTCAAAAACTGTCAGAAACGAGGAAAACGAGCTCGCGTGCGGATTTCGCCACGGCCCTTCCTTTTCGGGGGCGGATGCGCTATACTTCAAACCAATGCGGTGCCCCGGCACACCGGGCGGCATCGTTGGTCAGCAAAGACCCGGCTTCCTTTTTTGACGGTAGGAGCCGGGTTTTGCTTTTCCGACAACGCGGTTCGCACCACCTCCTTTCGGCCGCCCCTGACAGGCCTACTTGCGCCGGTCGAGGCGGACCATGGCCAGCACCACTGTGAAGATCGCGCATACGGCAATGACAGTCTGTGCGTCCATGACGAGCACCCCCTTCCGGAGACGCCGCCCGGCGTGCGTGCGAAGCACCGCAGCCCGCATGATAGCGCACTCGCGCAAGCGGCGCACGGCCGAATGCAATCCTGCGGTTACATTTGGGATGCGCTTTTGGCGAGGGTGCAGCAGAAGGGTGGGGGACAGGGCCGGTAAGACCGCCTGCCCTACGTCAAGGCCCACGACACGGTGATCAGCAGAAACATCAGCGTGCCCGCGTCTTCGCTCGCGCTGCAGCCCATCGTCGCTTACGAGCCGAATTGCAAGCCTGCGGTCGAGTACCGCAGACTCGCGAAAGAGCTCGACGACGCAAGGATCGAACTGCTCGGCCTTGATGAGGGGTCGGACGAGCCCGCCGAGCCGTCAGAGGCCGCCAACTGAGAGTCTGGGTCGTCTGCAGTCGGCGACGCGTGCAGACGGACGAACCGAAGAAAGGACAAAGCATGTCGAAAAGCAAGCTGGAAGCGGCGATAGCGTCCCATAAAAATGAAAGGCAAGAGAGGGAGGTCCTCTCCAGAAAGTTCGCCTACGGGACCCTTTCAGACGATGACGTGCTCGCCTTCCTCAACGTCAACAACCTGGGGCGGAGATCCGTGTCTCCTTCCGAGCGGGCTCGGGGCTTCGCCATCGTCGCCGACATCTTCGAGGCTCGCCGCAGAGAAGACCCGGATCTCGCCGCGACCCACATGAAGACCCTGCTCTCGCAGAGGTTCGGCGTCAGCGAGCGCACCGCGCAGGCCAACCTCACCATCGGGCGCAGGCTTTGCGGCAGAGGCAGAGAGCTTCTCGACGGCCGCGCCATATCGCTGAAAGAGGCCGAGCGGCTGGCCGCCCTGGAACCCTCCGACCAAGAGGCCGTCATCAACGCCGTCATGGAAAGCGGGCCGGACGGCCGTTCCATCGACGACCTCATCGCCGAGGCGCGTAGCCTCCGAGACCCCTCTTACAAGCGCCCCATCAGGGCCTCTTCTTGCGATCGGAGCCTAAAAAAGGCCGTCGCCGAGCTTGAGAAGATGGCCGAGTCGCAGGAAACGCCCAGCGAAGAGCTCGTCAAGGCCGCCAAAGGAGCCCTGGCGAAGATCGAAGCAAGGCTCGGATGACCCCTTTCCAGGCATATCTTTCACTGCAGCCAGGCTCGGTTGGCGGCTTTTTGCACCCCGCTTCGCGTACTGCACGGTGTGGACGCCGCTCGCCCTGCCCATGGTCGGCTTTTTCTGGAAACAGCCCGTCTGATCAGGCATTACAAGTCAGAAATGGCGTATTTTTGCCTATATCCCTCGGCTTTTCATTCCTGAAAAGACTTCGGGCGGTCGAACCTGCAGGGGAGGTCTAGCGGCAGGCGAGGGCGCTGCGGCCTGTCGGCATTCGCCTGTTGGCGGGCGATCCGACCGGGAAAACCTCGGCCGATCGTCCGCCTGCGCCGCTGTATGCAGTTTCAAGGTGGTTTTATGCATTCTTGAATGTGAAGAAATTGTGTGTCTGATGCAATCGACCGCGAATTTGGCGCTTCTCGCATCATTTTGCTGCCCGGCGCGGCTTGGGAAGCGGCCTTGGCGGGCATGCGTCCGGCGAAACCCGCGCCGGACGCAGCAAAACGCCCCGGAAAGAGGCGCTTTCTCGCAAGCAGAAGCGCATATTCCGTGCATACGCCAAAAAATGATGCGCAAGTTGACGAATGCGACCTCAAAAATCTCCAGTACACATTTTCTACATATATAGAACCACTGCGCGGACGGTGGCATCTGCAAGCCGTTGCCCAACCTCCTGATCAGGTGCCAACCGGCGACAGCAAGCTCCCAACCAACCTCGGCCTGCCGCCAGCCCCGCCCGCCCGCTCGCCTCTGGCCTGGGCTGCCAGCGGCCGCCTCAGCCCCGGCCGCCCGGCTGGGCGTCAGCCGATCTGTGGCCAGCACCCGTCTGCCGCAAACCCCAGCCCGCTCCGGGCGGCCTTCATTGAATTTGTTTTCTGGACAAGTGTCCAGGTTAATTCTGCAGAAGGATGAGCCGAAGGCTCTGCCGCATGCGAGGGCCATCTGACCCGAGCATGCGGCCTTTTCTTTTTTCTAGTCTTTCC
>NZ_JAAKEN010000007.1 GCF_011039175.1 Slackia sp. ZJ119 | reverse complement strand
TGTCAAGTCAGAATCCTACACACTTTTCTGCCTATACGAAAGTCGAGCGGTATCGACTTCAGAGCCATCTATTTGGCATCTGAACAGGGAAAACAACATGAATTCTTACACACTTTTTTGCCTATATCCCTGGAATTCAGACCACACTAGCCCTTCTCCCCAACGAGCAGGCGCCCCGGTGTCGTCGCCCTGCTGCCTTGCGGCCTGAATACGCCACCGTTTGACGTCCTCGTCGGTCGGGAACTCCCTCAGCATCCGTGCTGCAGAGACGGGGGCCTCCGACTCCATGTAGCAGAACCAGAAGACCGCCTTCACCCTGCGGTCGACGCTCATGCCGCGATGAAGGGAGAGCATCCTCCTTATCCGACCGTTCAGGTTCTCGATCCTGTTCGACGTCGAGGGCACGGCGCCTTCGGCGACGACGTCCTCGTCGAGGTAGGTGAACAGCGTCCCTGCGTTGCACAGCTCCGCCAGCGCGCCTGGCCTTCCTGAGCCGCTCGTGCCTGTACTTGCGGCGGTCGGTCTCGGACCGCTCCCTCAAGAGCCCCTCGTATTCTGCGCACCACCCCTGGAAGCGCGCCATCCACACGGCCGCTTCGGTGTCGTCCTCGACGCGCATCAGGTCCTTCGCGATCGCGTAGAGGTCGACCCCTGCCTGCGTCTTCGGCCTGGTCGTGGTGCACCTCTTCACTTGGCGGAAGACGTGGAAGGCGCGCCTCTGCATCCTTGTTTCCGGCCACACGGCGCGCATCGCCTTGCCGATGCCCCCGGCCCCGTCGCAGACGAGGACGTCGGGGGCGGCGATCCTCTGCATGAGGCGCGCCCAGTCCTTCGCGTTCTCGGACTTCGCGAGGTGGCGGCCGATGACGTGCGCGTCGGTGCAGGCGATGAGGACCACGGCCTTGTTGCAGACGAGCCAGATGCCGTCCATGCAGGCGAAGTGGTGGGCCTCGTCGCACGCGGGAAGGATCGGCCAGAGCGACCAGAACCTCGCCGTCTTGTCGCGAAAGGTCCTCGCGGGGATCCCGAGCTCGCACTGGGCGAGCTTGCCGAGCAGCCACCTGACGAACATCGCGAGAGCCTTCGCGGCGCTGTCGATCTTGCGGACCGAGGACGCCCCGCATCTGCCGCAGCGCCATCTCTGCGTGCCCGCCTTGGTCTTGCCGTTCTTCATCATCTTGGCGCCGCAGACGCCGCATTTTGGGCTAGACACCGCTCACCCCCGACCCGGACTGGCTTTTTTCTCGAAAAAGTGTCCCCGAACAGGGGTGTCAAGTGCTTTCGTTACACGCTTTCTTGCCTATAGGGAAGTTGGGCGGCAACAACTCCGGAGGCATGTATATCTAGCTTGAACTGGGAAGATAGGGTAATTCTTTACACACTTTTCTGCCTATATCCCTTCAGGCAAGCTTTTTCCAAGAAAAAGTCAGCTATGGGCAGGGGTGAGCGGCGCCTATCCCAAAATGCGCGATCTGCGGCGGCAGGATGAAGAAGAACGGGTTTGCGAAAGCAGGGAAGCAAAGGTGGAGGTGCACCTTGTGCGGAGGCTCCCGCGTAAGGGGAAACGCCTTGGTCCGTGATGGCCGTCGAGCCTTGCGAAGACCATTCGCTCATAGTATCGTTTGCGGACGAGTCTCAGCGTGTGTTCGATTTCGTTCCCTACCTGGAGAAACCAATGTACCGACATCTTCAGGTTTTGCCAGAGTTCATGAAAGCGCATGTTTCGCACAGGACGGTCAACTGGGGAAATGACGTCGACATCTCGTCAGAACGTCTCTACAGGGACAGCCGATAACTTGTCGACAGAGGAGGCGCCGCAGAGGGAGATTAGGCAGACCCGCTTTTCTGCTTGTATTCCAACATTGAAGAAGCGGCGATTTCGGATATGGGATCGTAGGGGATGGCGGAACGCTCATTTGCGAATGGGGCATAATCGTCTTTGCCGGGCATAATGGGAGAGATCGTTGCGTTTGTCGCGCTTTATATGAAAAGTTGTCAAATGCAACGACCACCGTCATACTGCAGAATTCCCTATGGGCGATATCCATTCATGAATGACTTCACTTCAGCACTCACCAAAATGCCTTGCCCCCAATCGGACGTGTGAGATATAGGCGATTCATGTCAACGCAACGCGATAACGCCACATAGGTTCGCCCTGCTGCAAACATACCTCTGTCCATATCTGTCCCGACTAACTGGTAAGTTGCACCTTGTGCCTTATGCGCCGTGATGGCCCATGTCAAGCAAACGGGAAACTAAGTTCCTTTTTTTGGCGCATCGTAGGAATATTGACACTTATACCACGTGCAGCGATCTATTTGGTGCGACACTCCGTTAATCGTCAATCATGAACCACCCCTCAAAGGGGTGGTTTGCTCATGGCCTATAAGGCCAAGGGGGTGCCGGCAGCGTCTCAAGGCGCTGCCCTTCTCGTTGTTCAGGGCGCACCGCCTTTGACTCGTCGCTGCCGCTTAAAGCGGCTTTCGCATTGCCCGGCTACCCCTCAAAGGGGTCTGTCGGCATTATTTCCTCCCGAAAGGATCCTCGCACTCCTTGACGCTGAGCTTGTCCAGCGCCATGTCGCGAGCCTCCTGCTCCCTGACGTGCTTGGCGATCGTCGCCTCATTCAACCCAACCGTTGACACGTAGCAGCCCTCAGGCCAAAAGTGCCTGTTGCCGAACTTGTACTTGAGGTTGGCGCGCTTGCCAAGCATCATGAGCGCGCTTTTGCCCTTGAGACGCCCCATGAAGCTCGACACGCTGATCTTGGGCGGGATGCTTGCCAGCATATGCACGTGGTCGGGCATCAGGTGCCCTTCGACGATCTCTACGCCCTTGCAGGAACACAGCTGCTTGAATATCTCTCTCAGGGACTCTCTATATTGGTTGTAGATAACTTTGCGCCTATAGCCTGTTTCGACGTGTTGCAGACTCAATGTTTTTCCACACTTCCTCCTGAGAAAGGCTTTATGTGGAATATACGTTTCTACTGCAAGATTGCTATGATGGAAGACTGCAATATCGACTTTAAATAGGGGCAACTCAATGTCTAATTCTGGGATTATTGCTGGAGCGTTTATTCGTAACGATAGAGTTTATGGTGCTGAAATCTGGCTACGGAACGACGCCTTTCTTGACCAAGCTCTTCAAATTGGATTGACTTCCGAAGACGGTCCTTTATGGAGTGCAGTGAACGATAAGGACGTTAGAGCCGTCCAGTCAGCATTGGATAGGGGTTTCAGTTCAAGCACGACGGTGATTGTTCCTTGCGAGGGGGCGAAGAAGTACTTTGTCGAGAATAGGATTCAAGATTTGCCAAACGAAAAGGAAATCGACTCGTATATAGTTTCGTATGACGGCCCTGTAAGCATATTGATGTACGCAGCTGCTAGAAGCGCCCCCGAAATTGTTTCAATGCTTGTTTCGGCCGGTGCTAATGTCGACTTTGTTGGAGTGGGTCGTCAAACTGCCTTTCAATTCATGCTTGACCTAAGAAGAGCATTTGGAAGCAGTGAAAAAGATGAAGTAGTACGGATTGCCAAATGCTTCATGCAAGCTAACGCCAACGTTAACAGAGTGGATGACCTTGGCAATACAGCTCTTTTGTCGGCAGCGGATAATCGTCAGTCCGACGTCGTAAAAATGCTCGTTGAGAATGGAGCGGATGTTAACTGGAATGGAAGAAATGGCATTTCACCATTCTTTCACGCTGTGTTGAATCAAGACGACAAACTGGCAGAGTACCTAATTGACCAGGGTGCCGATATCGAGGCGAAGAACTCTCGAGGGCGCACAGCCCTAATGATGGCGGCTGCAAGTGGCTATACGCGTTGTCTTGAGTTACTTCTTGAGAGAGGCAGCAATGCTTGCGCGGTTGACAATGATGGCAACACTGCGCTTGACCTTATGCAGCAATGCGACTGGAACAATTGGGATCTGTCCTATTGCAGAAACTGGGAGAGCGAACGAGAAATTCAGGAGATGCTCTACAAGCACGGCGCACGCTATAAAGCTTACTCCTACTTGAATGATTCACTCGAAAGAAAGTTCAACCCTGCACCTCAGTCTAAGCCATCAGACAACAACGCGACTTCTTGGCCATCGAATGCATCAAGCACTACTCAATACAGTAAAGCGAACAGTTCTACAAGTAGTTCCTCTAGCCAAAGTAGCTCAACGAAAAGCTCAGAGACACCTTTCAGCTGGGGTACGGCTTGTGTATTTGCACTATGCGGAGCCTTTACTCTTCCCATACTTATTTTACTCGTGACTTGTATGATTAATCCTCATGGACATATTGGGGATTTGACATCAGCTTTAATTCCTGGAGCTATAGGCGGAGTAATCACTTATGGCTTTATTAAGAACTGGTGAGGGAAAAGAATCAGCAGGCGTAAAAACGCTATTGATTTTACTTCGACACCCCTAGCACCAGAATGACACCTTTAGGGAAATGCCGATTAATGGAGGATGCGATGGCCTGACTTGACTCGTCAATGGGTTTTTCGGGTAGACAAGCCCTCGGACGCCCTTTTGGGACTTGCCTACCTGCACTCGCAGGCGCCCTGCAGGGCTAGATGCCAGCCGCTCGGCCTCCGCAGGCGAAAACGCCTCGCAGAGAGAGCCCATGGCGTGCGTGTTCAGGTTGCCCCAGACCGAGACTGTCGTCTCCGCCCGTGGATGCAGGTCGTCGGATACCCAGCGCAGCGCCTCGGCCAGATCGAGGCGGGTCCTTGTCTTGGTCGTGCGCACATGCCGCTTGCACTCAAGCGGTGCAAACACCACGAACACGTCGGCTGCGCCGTTGCACGTGTTCGCAGCCCCGCCTCTCGGGCGTTTCCAGACGCGCCGGCGGCGGGCCGCGGGAGCGTGCGACGAGCTGCTTGGATGGCCCGTCAAGGCATGCGAGCGGACGTGCCGGACCATGCGGTCGCTCGCAGACGCGCAGCACGTCCTCCGCCGGAGCGCTCGGGGACGCACCACTCTTCGCATAGCTATGGGCGAAGTTCGTTTTTTCAACATGTCGCCTACGGCGACATGCGATATGGACTCGACGTATCCGAGCTCCACGCTCTTCCCGGCGATGAGCCGAAGCGTCCACCGCGCATGCCCTTCCGGCGGGTCCGTGCAGGTCAGAGCCACGATCTTGGCTTCGGCCTCCCCGTCGACCTTCACGTTGCCCGGGCCGCTGCGGGCCTTGCGGGAAAGCGCTCCTTCAAACCCCTCCTCGACGAGCTTCTTCAAGTTGCAGACCGTCTTGGCCGTCGGGCGCTACGTTCTCGCGGCTTTCTCGTCGGTCATGCGCAGATCGGCGAACTCGCCCTGATCAACAGCTAGAAGCAGGTTCGCCCGCTTTATCTCGGCGGCCTTGCCGCCGCCTCTGCTTATCCTCGCGAGCGACTCCGCTCGTTCGCCTTCCGTCGGCTCTGCCCTGTATCTGACCATGGCGGCATCCTTCTTCGGACTTGCGAGTATGGGATATCGCATTATTCAAAACTAGTAAAATAGAGCTTTACTTAACACTAGGTCGAGGCCCACGTGCACGCCTTCACGTTCTACGGCGACAGCGTGCCCGTTATCGCGCTCGGCAACCTCAGGCAGGGAATCCCATCCCCATGGCGTCGTCCTAAGTCGAGCAAGGCCCGGCAGGTACGACAGGCCTGCTGCTCAACTGTCCTTGAGCGCAGCATTGCGTCGACGACAGCGGCAACTGAAGGTCCTTTCTCTGCAGCCCACCTGCGGAACCTGTCGCCATTCCACTCGGCAAAGTCACGGTGAGCATCAGGCATGTGCTCGGGGTTGGTGGGGTACTGACCCTTAGCGCCGTGGAGACGTGGATGGGTCGCCACACGTACGCCATCGACAGCGATGACGACGGCGGTGGCTGTTGCGGCTATGTCAGCCTTCTTCCTTAAGCAGGTAAACGGCACCGAGTAGAACATGCCCTCGAAGGACGCGTGATAGTTAAACTGTACGGTGGCGGACTTGTGCACGACGATTCTGTACGGGTGCGCCGGCAGTGGGATGAGCGAGTCCTTCTCCTGGCCGAGATACTCGCTTTCCCTGCTGCCATCGCGCTTCTGGAACGGGCGTGCGTTTATGGCCGCAATCTTGACAGAAAGCGCCGCATTGAGCTCGTCGAGCGACAAAAAGGCCCGATCGCTCAGAGGCGCCATCGCCTGGCGCTCGACAAGGCCGACAGCGGCTTCCACGGACCCTTTGTCGCGCGGGCGCCTGGGGCGGGCGGGTACCACCGCGCATCCGTAATGCTCGGCCATGCGGCGGTACTGCTCGTTTGTGACGAGCTCGTCGAGCGTGTTCTTGACAATCCCGGTCTTGCAGTTATCTGGAACCAGTATTGGCGCTGAGCCGCCGAAGAACGAGAACGCGTGCACATGCGCTGTCACCCATGACTCTTCGCCCATGTCGGGGAAGGCCTCGGCGAACGTGTACTGCGACCACGGCAGGCATGCGACGAAGACCCGCGCTTTTCTGGTCAGGCCCGTGTCCGGGTCGTAGTACTCCGCGCGGTCACCGGCCCAATCAACCTCTATCTTCTCGCCGCACTTGCAGCCGACGCGCATCGTGAAGGCATGCTCTTCGGCCCATTTGCGCTGCCGCTGGCAAAACGCCGAGCATTGGTAGGGTTCGCCGTCTGAGGCGACGGCCTCCTCGCAGTACTCGTTCCAGCAAAGCGTAAGCGTTATACCCCGGCGCATGAACTCGGCGTCCACCTTCTCGTGGTCGATCGGGTGCTTTGACGAGCGGGATTCGGCTTTCGGGTAGAGTCTTGTTCGCATCGCCGCATCGTCCATTTCCTCAGGCAGCGGCCACGCCAACCCATTCGCGCACGCTCGCTTCTCGACCTCCTGCACGGTCGACTGTGCGCACCCGCACGAATGGGCGGTGTTGTACCGGCTCGCCCCCCATCGATCTTAATCGCAGGATCTCTCTGTACTTGACCATTGCGATTCCTTTCTCTCGATGGCCTAAGAGACGCCCCTTGCGTCCCTGCGATCGATTCTAGAAAGGAAAAAGCAGGCGATGCCGGGCTGGGAAAGCACATCGGTGCGCACCGACGGATCATGGATCGGCGCACCGATGCGCCGTGGAATCATGCACCGATTGGCGCGTAATATTCAGAGGATCTTTGCACGCGATACGGAAAGTGCGAAACGGGTGCTGCTCAAACGCCGCAATACTCATTAGACAAGACGAAACGACGTTGACCTGTCATGCGGTAGACGAGAAAAGCAATCGCGTCATACGCCTAACTGTACAGGTATTCGATCTTTATGCGTAAACTTGATTAGCCAAACAAGCTCCACAGGCGATGGGCATGCGATGGATACGTCACGCTTGATCAAAACATGCTCACCGCTTGGGCGCTACCTTTGTCGTCGTGCTAGAGGTGAAGGGTGTGATGCGACAAACAGGCCCTTGCTTTTCCTGCAATCAAGTTTTATCATTTGATAAAAACGAAAGGAAACTATGGCGACGGGCAGGAAAAAGGTCAGCCAGTATTTGGCGCTCACCAAGTCCTTCGCGCAGAATGAATTCGTCATCTCTCCACGTAGCAAGAACATGCAGTTCATGTTCGATTGGGGCATCGACTTCGAGACGGCCAAGGATATTCTGCTGGGACTGAGGACGTGCGATTACGTAGACGGACCTTGTGCCGACGACAAGCACCTGCCCGGCAGAAATGACGTGTGGATATTCGGAAAGACGCTTCGATGCGATGGACAGAATGTCGAAGCCTACATTAAGGTCACCCATTTGAAAACTGCAGACGGACTCGGATGTCTGTGCATTTCATTCCATGAAAGCGAGCGACCGTTGGTTTATGAATTTGGAGGTGAGCAGCGTGAGGTCTATCTACTGCCCTAGGTGTGACAGCAGGGTTGACGCTGAAGTGACCGAAGCGGTGGTTCCCCTTGCCGTGAGAAAAGTCGCCGTGCTCGCTCGCCAACTTCGGGCGGTTTGCCCGCATTGCGGCGAAGCGATCGCCGACGAGGAGATTTCCCGTTCGAATCTGGAGTCTGCCTTTGCTGCCTACCGCACAGAAGCAAAGCTGTTGTCTCCTTGCGAGATAGGGGAGTCTTACGCGCGATACGGCTTGACCCAGAAGTCGTTCGCCGCGCTCTTGAACCTCGGCGGCGCGACCTTGAGCCGGTACGAGCATGGCGCATTGCAGACGAAGCAGATTGACGTGGCGATAAGGCAGGCGAGCCAGCCCGAGAACATGCTTGCATTGCTCAATGAGCACGACGGCGAGATCCCAGCGAGCCAAGCCGAATCCGCTCGCCAAAAGGCCCTCGCCCTCTTGGCGAACGAGGTTGACAATCATGCCTTTGCGGGAAACTCGGTTGGCAACTTCCGCCTGCTGCTGTCGGAGGAGCCTCCTTCCGAATGCAACGGGTTCAGGAAGCTTGACTGGGGCCGTGTCGTGCAGATGGCTGTCTACATGGCGCTGCATTGCGCAAACCTCGGCCGAACGAAGCTGAACAAGGCCATGTTCTATGCGGATTTCTCGTGCTTTGCGGATACGGCCTGCTCTATGTCAGGGCTCGTATACGCGCATGCCACGCATGGGCCGATCGTGGACCAGTATGACGTGGTTTTCGGGCAGCTGGTCAGGCAAGGACATCTTCTCGAAGGGTCGGCTTCATGCGGTCCGTATGAAGCGACGGTGTTCAAGACGGGGGAGGAGTTCGATCCCAGCCCGTTCACGAACCAGGAGCTTCGCATCCTTGAGAGGGTCGCTGAATTTGTGAATGGCTTCGACACGGCGAAAGAGCTCAGTGAGTACAGCCACCAGGAGAAGCTTTGGATGGAAAGCAGTAGCGGCATGCAGCTTTCCTACCTCGATGCATATGAGCTCAACAGCCTCGAGCAATTCGTCGGAGTCTAGTACGGACAGCGGGCGTCGGGTCCTTCCTCGTTCGCTCCTGCGAGGCGCTTCAAGCTCCAAACTATTTATTTTCTTGGATCGTGATCACCTCGTCAAGGATGTAGTGAAACGTCGGCGCGGAGCAGGTTTCGTTTTCACGGTATTCCTCCCGCAGGTCTATTCGATCGGACGGGTCGTCCGGATTCGTCCCGGTGTAATCTCCGCAAAACACGTGCACGTCGCCTTCTTTGAAGCCTTCCTCGAGCTCTTCTATGCGTTTTCCTGTTCCTTCTGCCGCGATACGCTCATTGAGCTCCAGCAACTGCACCCATCCCTGTTCAAGGCCGGCACCCGCGTCGTTTCCATGGACCGCGGCCTCCACGCTCTCTTCGATGTCCTTTCCTTCCAAAACCGCCTGCACCGCCGACGTCATGTAAGGCGCCCAGTCGATCCTTGTGCCGGTCAGATACGTCGTTGGCGCGATGTCCCTCATGCTTTCATTGTAGCTGACGTAATAGACCTCCCGAGAGCCTTTGGATTCCTCGCAGGCAGCCGCCGGCGCCGAAGTGTCCGTGTCCTGGGATATGACGACGCATCCCTCGTCGATCAGTTCTTTGGCGCACTTCTTTTCCACGTGATAGTTTGCCCAGGTGTCGGCGTACTTGACCGTCATGACCGCTTCGGGAACCTCTGCCCTTACGCCAAGGAAAAAAGCCGTATAGTTGGAAATCACCTCTGCGGATGGATACGCGCCCACATAACCGACTTTTGCCTGCTGCGGCGTGATCTGCCCCTGCGTGACGAGCTCTTTCAGCTTCATTCCCGCAACGACGCCGCAGATATATTTGCCCTCATAGATGCTGCCCATGAACGTGTGGTAATTAGCTAGCTGCGGATCCTCGTTCGCGTTGTCGCCGGTGGCTTGGCAAAACTGAACATCGGGGTACTTTTCCGCGTACTCCTTTGTCGTCTCTTCGTATTCATAGCTGGTCGTAAAGATCAAGCCGCATCCGGCATCGGCAAGCTCTTTCAGCGCCACATCCACGTTGTCTTCCGAAACATTGTATCTCGCGGTCGTTTTCACGTTTCCGGCATACTGCTTCTCCATTTCGGTCTGCGCCTTCATGAAATTGCTCGTATACGCGGTGCTGGCGTCCCCGACATACACAAACCCTACATGAACGGGACCGTCTGCATGCCTGCCGTGCGTCACGCAATGGATGGCCGAAATGGCGGCAATCGCGACAAGCACGCCGATCAGACATGCCAGATATTTTCTGCCTGGCTCACGCTTCATGTTCATTCGCCTCGCTGCCCTTTGCCTCGTATATGCGGCCCACATCGATGGTTCCGTCTTCGATCAGGCCGAGCAAGATGTCTACCAGCGCCGGGTCGAACTGAGTCCCTTTCCCTTTGCGCAATTCCTCCAGCACGTATCCGAAATCCAGTCTGCTGCGGTAAACTCGGTTTGCCGTCATGGCGTCAAAGGCGTCCGCTATCCCGATGATTCTTGCATACAGGGGGATTTCCTCTCCTTTGAGTCCATGAACGTATCCGTGCCCGTCGTATCTCTCGTGGTGGTACAGGGCACCTTCCGCCACATGGTCGATCAGCGTGAAGCTCTTCAGGATGTCCGCGCCTATCGACACATGGGACTTCATGATCGAATACTCTTCGTCCGTAAGCCGTCCAGGCTTGTTCAGCACGCGATCCGGTATTCCTATCTTTCCAATGTCGTGCAGGACGGCTATTTTGCGCAGGTTTTCGCATTCTTCCTCGCTCAGCCCGAGCTTTCTTGCGATCAGCACGGAATATTCCGACACCCTGATGGAATGCTGACTGGTATTCTCATCTTTTGCGTCGACGGTCTGCGCGATCGTCATGATGGTTTCGTTTCCCATTTTCAGCTTGTTTTCAGCCAGCTCGAGCTCCATTTGCTGCCTGCGCAACACCTTTTGCGTCCGTTTCCGGGCGATCAGCCAGGTCAAATACGATGTCAATATCAGTGACACGAATACCACATAGAGCAAAAACCACCCGTTGTCGTATATTTCCTTGTCCTTTACGATCTGGTAGGCGTTCTCCGCAATCGGCTCGCCTGTTTTGCCGTCGAGCACGGCAACATGGAAGGTGTAGCTGCCGGAATGCAGATTGGTGTATTCGATGTTCGCCGTTTCGCTTTGGGACACGATTCGCGGCTCTTTTTCGAACCCTTCCAGCCAGACGCTGATCACCGGCTCCTGCGCGGAGTAATTGACTATCTCTGGGCTTATCCTGATGCGCTCCGCGTCCCTTGTGACGTGAAACGCTTCCCCTTTTTCCATCGGGTAGCTGACGCCGTCTACCGTGATCGACTGCAGAAGCATTCGATAAGATTTTGCGCCGATGTCGTAGCGGTTCAGGTTCACGCAAACGACTCCTGTCGTCCCCGCCATGTAATAGTCCCCATTGTCCTCCAGACAGTTCCACGCATTGGGGGTCAGCGCCGTCCGCAGGCCCTTTTTCGCGTCCAAGAGGATGTAGTTCACCTCTTTTCCCTCCAGCAACTCCGACCGGTCCACGACATAGATGCCTGCCGAGCTCAGCACGAACAATTCGCCCTGGTCTCCCTGGACGATGTCGTAATTGTTGTAATAAGGGAAATTGTCGAAGGTCCTGATTGTGCCGTCGCGGCTCAGGTAGCACAGGCCGTTTCCGGTCACGACGAACACGCCGTCCCCGTCCGCGTCCTGCACCATCTTGAGAACAATGTCAGAGCTTAGTCCGTCTTCCTGTTTCAGGGTTTCTTGTATGGCACCGTCCTTCAGGACCGCGATCCCGTTTCCGTCTGTTCCGACAAGGATGCTTCCGTCGTCCCGCTCCAAAAGCGACAGCGCCTTCGGATTTTCCAGCCCTTCCGCTGTTCCGATTGTCTGGGTCACGACGCCGTTTTGTATAAAGGTGACGCCGGCGTCTCCCGACGCGGCGATTCGGCCGTCCTTCGTCTCTATGATCGAGCGGAAGTTGTTTCCCAGCGTGCCTGTGTCGCTGTCGTGCCTGACGATGGCGCCGGCGGGGGAGACCTCCCACAGCCCCTGGCCGAACGTCGCTATCCAGAGGTTTTGCTTGGAATCCACCATCAGGCAGCGGATCCTTGTTCCGCGAAGCCGCTCCGTCAAGTCGTCCGCGATCTGCGCAGATGCGCTGTCGCTGCCGACGTCCAGCCCGTCGTCGGTTCCCATGTACAGGCATCCCTGCCATAGCGCCGTGGTGTTGACCACACGGTCCGACGGGTCTTCCTTTCCGTGGATTTCCCTGAAAACAGAAGGGGCCAGGTGCAGCAGCCCAAGCCGCGAGGACACGAACCACAGATTGCCCTGGTAGTCAAGCAACGTGTTTTCAATGGAATTGTTGAAGCTTCCTGTGTCGATCAGCCGGATCTCGCCGGAGCCGTCCAGGTACCCGGCGCCATTGTCGGCGCAGACCATCAGCTCGTCTTCTTCCGAAAAGCGAAGGGCGTTGATCCCTTCGAGCACGTCGCAGCGCAAAGAGGACGCCTTTTCCACGCTCGAACCCGCCGTCCGGTACACGTCGATGGCGTCCGTGGAACCTGCCGCGTAAAGCATTCCTGCCTGGTCAAAGGCGCAGCAGCGGTACGCGCCGCCGTTTTCCGCGGTCCGTTCCGCGACGATCTCTGTGCCATGCAGCACAAAGAGCTTTCCCTCGTCCGTGACGGCGGCGACGTTTCCGTTTTGGTCGGCGCAGACGCTGATGGCGTTTGCGATTTCCGGTATCGTCTCGTGCACCTTCAGCCCGTCGGACAATCTCACGACGACCAGGCTGGACGTCGTCCCCACGTAATAATGGCCCTGCGAATCTTCCACAATGCAGCGGACGGAGTTCGACGGAAGCCCATTGGCGCGGTTTATCACGTTGGTGATGTTTTGGTTGATGCATATGGACAAGCCGTTGTCATTGGTGCCGATCCACAGCCGGCCGCTTTCGTCCGTGTAGAGGCAGTTCACGCTCTTTACGGATTTCATGTCGTTCATCCATTGGAACTGGCTTCCGCTGTAGCGATACAGTCCGCCATAGGTGCCTATCCACAAAACCCCGTCTTTGGTCTGGGCGATGTCGTTGGCCGTCCCTCCGGTCAGTCCGTTTTGGCCGTTGTATACCGTCTGCACATATCCCTGACGGTCGAATTCCTCCAACGTTTGCGAGCCTGGCGCAGCATGTGCACATACCCCGTTTGCCGACACGAGCAGCACGCACAGCGGCAGCGCGAAGATCATGGCGCGAAGGGTGCCTTTCGCGTTCTTCGGCCGCTTTCTGCTGTTCGTCTCGTCGTCTTTCCCCTGCTTTTTTTGGATCAACCGTATCGCCACAAAGCACAGCAGCATGGTGATCACTTTATCCAGGAAATTCAGATAAAACTGTCCCGCAATGCAGCTCAGCATTGCATTGAAGCCCATTTCCTGGAACAGCCCGATGACCCCATCGCCCCATATGTTGCCTGTATAGCCGCCTTTGAACAAGAAGTTGACGGGGACTGACACGACCAAGGAAACGACCGTCACCGTCAATGCCGTCGACAGCACCCCGAACAGGTTGTCGAACGTTCCCTTTTTCGCGCTGATCCCGACAATGACTCCCACCGCTATGCTGGTGAATCCGTAGAGCAAGGAAACCGGGTCATGCAGGCTGTACACGACGTTGAGGGCGACGCCCACCATGGCGCCGCACACCGGGCCAAGCGCGTATGCGGCGAACACCGTGCCGATCGTGTCCAGCCAAACGGGAAGTTCCAGCGTGTCGGCCAGCATCCTTCCGAAGTAATTGACAAAGACGCAAAAGACGGCCAGCAGACTCGTTCTGTAAATCTCTCTTCGCCCCATAAACTCACCTTGTTATCGTTTCCGCAGCTTCGGAAACTTCATTATCTCCCTTCGCCCATTATAGGCCTAACGTTCCATAGCGGACGCAACACTCGGCGCAACCTTGCAAGCGAGACGCGAAAGCTGCGGTTTGCCTGCGGTGCGTGCATGCGAAGTCAAGTCGGTTTTGAACGAGGCGGCGTCGCGGGGTTTTCCCTCGTGGCGCGGAGACGGGCTTCTCGACAAGCCCGTTGCTCCAGGAGAAGGCGGCGCAACACGGAATAGGGAAGAACGGGCGCACCGAGTGCTGCAAAGCGGCGTCCTCTATTGTGAAGAAAGTGTGTATCGGAGATTTTAACAGGCATTTTTCGACGGTCGTGCATCTTTTTGGTGCACAACCTTCGCGGCAATAGGCATTTATGTGGTATATATGCGGTAAATTCAGCGCCGGAAAGGGGCTTTTAGGGCAAAATCGGCCCAGAAGCACTCTTGGTACGCGCTTCTGGGCCTTGATTTTTCCAGAAATGATGCAAAAGGCTCATGTTAGCGCCCGAATAATCTCCAGTACACAATTTCTTCACATAAGGCGTCATCAGAAGCCGGGCAAAACACGCTGCAGCCCCTGCGTTCCGCCACAGCCTGCACAACTGCGCAAGAATCCGGGATTCGTCGTCAAACGCTGCCGCAAGTTGCACAACTGCGTCGCCGCGAGCTTCTGGTGGTCGCAAAGCGGCGCTCGCCGAATCGCAGGCAGTGCTCTTTCGCATGCGCCGCCCCGTGCGCTCGGTCGTCCAGTGGCAACGGCCTCGCTGCAAGGCCGTTGCTAGATCGTCGAGAGGCGAATGCCCACGTAGATGGAGTTTTCCGGCAGCCCGGAGATGTTGTAGACGCTCTTGAGCGAGATGGCCGACACCTGCCATTCGTACGTGGTGCCGTCGATGTCGATCGTGCCGGCGCGGAACGTGTTGCCCGCGTTGTCGACGCCGTAGTCGTTCTCTTCGGCGTTCTCCCCGTTGAACCCTTCGTAGTCAACCGCCCATTCTATGGCGGCGTCGATGGTGTCCACCGTGAAGTCGGCGTAGCGCACGCGCATTTCGGTGCCTTCGCCGCGCTGCACGTCGAACACCCACGACCCGTTCAGCAGCAGCGCCGCCTGCGAGGCGTTGAGGCTGCCGATGCCGCCGCCCATCATCATGACGCTCGCGTCGGTCAGCGTCATGTCGTCGGGTATCTTCATGAGGCACATGGACCCGTCGGGCGATTCGCCGTCGGCGCCGCCCAGGTCGTAGGTGGTGAAACCGTCGTCGGCGAACTTTTGCAGAATCTGCGTGTTGTCCATCGCGATGAGGTTTTGCAGGTGCGGCACGTTGTAGACCGACTCGCGGCTCAGGTTCTCCTCAACGCTGGCCTGCGACCGCGCCGCCGCTTCGGCCATGTTGTTCGACGTGGTCACGAACGTGTAGACGCTCAAGCCGAGCCCGACCGCGATGAGCAGCGCCATGAACGCGAACTGCGGCGCACCGAGCTTCATGGAACGGCGCAGCCCCGACCCGTCGAGGTAGCGAACAGAGCCTTGTTTGCTGGAATAAGGACTCTTCCGAGAAAAAAGGGACATCGGATCTCCTGGGCAGACATGCGAAAGTATCGCTTTTATTAAGCATTGGCATTATAGCATTGGGCGAAAAAATTGCTGTGCTAGTATGCTGGAGTTGTCGAACAAGGAGTCAAAGTATCATGGATTTGCTAGATTTTTCGATCTTCACCACCCCGGAAGCATGGATCAGCCTGATCACGCTCATTTTCCTCGAAATCGTGCTCGGCGTGGACAACCTCGTGTTCATCTCCATCACCACGAACCGCCTGCCGGCTGACAAGCAGCACATCGGCCGCAAGCTCGGCTTGGGCGGCGCACTGGTCATGCGCGTCATCTTTTTGTGCTTCGCGTCCTACCTCGTTCATTTGGTCGACCCGCTGTTCACCATCGACGTGGGCTTCTACAGCCACGGGTTCTCCGTGCGCGACCTGGTGCTGCTCATCGGCGGCGCCTATCTTGTCTACAAGGGCTTCGTCGAGCTGCGCGACATGCTGGCGCTCACCGAGGTGAAGGCCGAGCACTCTGACGAGCACAAGGCGATGCACCTCATCACGCTGCCGCAGGCCGTCGGCACCATTATGGTCATGGACCTGGTGTTTTCCATCGACTCGGTCATCACGGCAGTGGGGCTGGCCGAGCATCTCATCATCATGATCATTGCGGTCATGCTTGCCGTGTTCCTCATGATGGCGTTCATCGACCCCATTTCCGACTTCATCAACACCCATCCGGAAATGAAGATCCTCGCGCTCACGTTCATCATCGCCATCGGCGCCTTGCTCATCATCGATGCGGCAGGCTTCCATACCGGCATCGAGCTTATGCACATATCGCTCGAGAAGCTCATGGTGTACTTCGCGATGATCTTCTCCATCGTGCTTGAAGTCATCCAGATGCGCTACCACTCCAACCTGACGAAGTGGAAGTCCGAGCTGGCCGCACAGCAGAAAAGCGCGACGACGAAAGCGGACGACGTGAACGTCGAAGTCTCGGAAGAAGGCACCGGCAGGGGAGAAACGGAAAACTAGCGATTGCTAGATAAAGCATTTTCACCGTAATCGGCAAAAACCCGTCGCGCGACCGGCTTGTTTCCGGAAGGCGCGGCGGGTTTTTCCTTGTGCATGGTCAAAACCCGCCGCGCATGTCGGCCTGCCGCTTCGCCGACCCTGACGTTCGCGGATGGAATTAAAGAATTTTTCCTGAATTTGTCTCAACAGGTCGAGCAACCTTTATCATAAAAACGCTTGAGCAAATCGTGCCTTGAACGGTACTGTTTATAGAACAATTTCAGATACTCATACTGTGCGTATTTGCTCATGCCCGGCCATGCCGGGTTTTTGTATGTCTGCAACCATGAACAACATCCTCTCAAGAGGAAAGGGGGAAACCGTATGCCATCGATAGTCTGGTTGATCATCGGCCTGGTCGCCGGTGCCGCCCTCGGCTATGTCATTGTGCGCTACGTCGCCAACGCTTCGACCAAGAAGGCCTCAGAAGAAGCCTCTGCCATGGTCGAAGACGCGAAGCGGCAAGCTGAAACGATGCGGCGCGAGGCGGCGATAGAGGCGAAGGACCAAGCGCTCAAGCTGAAGCAGGAGATGGAAGCCGAGAACAAAGAGCGCCTGAAAGAGGTGCGCTCGGCCGAAAACCGCCTGACCCAGCGCGAAGAGTCGCTCGACCGCCGCGTGGAATCGCTCGACAACCGCGAGCGGCAGATCTCGTCTTTGCAAGGCCAGCTGGAAAAGCGCGAGCGCGACATCGTTGCGACGGAGGCCGAGGTGGGACGCCGGCTGGAGCAGGTGGCGGGCATGACGCCGGAAGAAGCGAAGCACGAGCTGCTCGACACCATCAAAGACGAGGTCACGCACGAGTCGGCCGCCATCATCCGCGAAGCCGAAACGCGGGCGAAGGCCGAGGCGGACAAGAAGGCCCGCTCCATCTTGAGCCTGGCCATCCAGCGCGTCGCCGCCGACCACACGGCGGAAACGACCGTGTCCACCATCCACATTCCCTCCGACGACCTGAAGGGCCGCATCATCGGCCGCGAAGGGCGCAACATCCGCTCGTTCGAATCGCTCACCGGCACGAACCTCATCATCGACGACACGCCCGAATGCGTGTCCATCTCCTGTTTCGACCCGGTGCGCCGCGAGATCGGCCGCGTGACGATGGAAAACCTCGTCGCCGACGGGCGCATCCACCCGGCCCGCATCGAAGAGATGTTCGGCAAGGCCGAGGCGTTCGTGAACCAGCGCGTCCAGGAGGCGGGCGAGCAGGCAACCTTCGACACGGGCATCCACGACCTGCACCCGGAGATCGTCACCACGCTGGGGCGGCTGCGCTATCGCACGTCCTATGGCCAAAACGTGCTGAACCATTCGCTCGAAGTGGCCTATCTGTGCGGCGTCATGGCGTCTGAGCTGGGGCTTGACCCGGTGCCGGCCAAGCGTGCCGGGCTTTTGCATGACCTGGGCAAGGCCGTCGACCACGAGGTGGAAGGCAGCCATGCCGTCATCGGCGCCGATCTGGCCCGCCGCTTTGGCGAGAAGGCCGACATCGTGCACGCCATCGAAGCGCACCACAACGACGTGGAGCCTTCGAGCGTGCTTGCGGTGCTCGTCCAGGCTGCCGACGCCATTTCGGCCGCCCGCCCGGGTGCCCGCAAAGAAACGCTCGACGCTTACATCAAGCGCCTTGAAAAGCTCGAGGAGATCGCCAACTCCTATGCGGGCGTCGACCGCACCTACGCCATCCAGGCCGGTCGCGAGGTGCGCGTCATGGTGCACCCGGACAAGGTCGACGAGGCTGCGACGACCGTCCTTGCGCACGACATCGCCCAGCGCATCGAAAACGAGATGCAGTATCCGGGCCAGGTGAAGGTCGTCGTCATTCGCGAAAGCCGCGCCGTCAGCATCGCGAAATAGCCGCAGCGCCTCATGGACGATTCCATGGAAGCCTTTCTCGAGGCAACGAATGCGCAAAGCCGTCTCCGGGTCGAAGCAGACCTCGGAGACGGCTTTGTCCGTCTTCGCAGCGACGAGGCGCAACGCCGCCAAGCCATTCACGACATTCGCTCGACCGAAGACATCGTGATCGAGCTTTTGCGCAACTCCCGCGACGCTCATGCGCACAACGTCTACCTGGCGACAGGCCGCGAAGGCGACAGGCGGACCCTTGTGGTCGTCGACGACGGAGAGGGCATTCCCGAAAGCATGCATGTCCGCGTGTTCGAGCCGCGGGTCACGTCCAAGCTCGACACGATGTCGCTTGACAAATGGGGCGTGCACGGGCGCGGCATGGCGCTGTATTCCATCGAAGTGAATGCGGAAAGCGCCCAGGTAGTCTCGTCGCGCCCTGGCGGCGGGTGTGCGCTTGCCGTGAGCACGGACGTGAAAAAGCTCGGCGAGAAGCGCGACCAGTCGAGCTTTCCGGTGTTCCAGCTTGGCGAAGCCGGCGCGGTCGCCGTGCGCGGACCGAAGAACATCCTTCGCGTGACCTGCGAATTTGCGCTCGACGCCCGCAAGCAGGCGACGGTCTATCTGGGATCGGCGACCGAAATCGCCGCCGCGCTGTACGCTTGCGGCAAGCGGTCGCTTTCTGCGGCCGAAGCGGCCTTTGCCGCCGACCCCGCTGCGCTGCCCTGCACGGAGCGGCTGGCGGCGGCGGCCGACCCGGCAATGTTTCGCGCCCTGGCGTCCACGCTCGGCCTGACGCTCTCCGAGCGGTCGGCACGGCGCATCATGGACGGCGCCATCGCTCCTGCCGCGCCCGTGTTGGAACAGCTTGCCTGCGCACTCGGCGAAAGCCAAGGCGGAGGTGCTGCCGAAAAGCCGAAGCACGCCGCCAAGCCGCGCCGAAAAAGCGAGCGGGCGCTGGCGCTGTCGCCGGACGACGTGGCGGCGTTCGCGGGTCGCGTGCAGGAGGCCTTTCGCGACATCGCCCGTGACTATTACCTGGAAGCCGACGTGATTCCAGTGGTCCGAGTCGAAAAAGACGCCGTTCGCATTACCATTCCCGTGGAGAAACAGCGATAAACCGAATGCCTCTTTGAAGCGTCAGAGCTGTATCGCTACAATAAGTCTTTGCATGCCATGCGTCTGAACGAATGTATATTGCACAAACGCACTAGTAAACACAACAGAAAAGGATATGCATGACGCTCGTACAACACACTGGCGAAATCGGATGCCTGAAGGTTTCCTCGAAATCGCCGCCGGCTTCGGTTGCGGGGGCCATTGCCGGCATGATCAAGGACGGCGTTGCCGTCGACATCCAAGCCGTTGGGGCAGGCGCTGTGAACCAGGCGGTCAAGGCCATCGCCATTTCGCGCGGGTTCCTGTCTCCCATCGGAATCGAAATCGTTTGCGTTCCTTCGTTTGCCGACATCGTGATCGACGGCGAATTCCGAACGGCCATTCGGTTTGCGGTCGAGCCTCGCGACGCTGCGGCAGCAGCGCAGGTCAGCGCCGATGCCGCAGCCAAGGAAACGCCTGCTGAATAGCTGGAATGAGTCACTGAAGGGTCTGCGATGCCAATAACCTTGCAACCGCTCACTTTTTGCGTCTTCACGTTCGGTTGTCAGATGAACAAGCACGACTCCGAGCGTGTTGCCGGCATGCTCGAAGCGCTGGGGGCGCTGGCGGTCGAGACGGTGGAAGACGCCGACGTCGTCATCTATCTCACGTGCTGCGTGCGCGAAGCCGCCGACACGCGCCTGTACGGGCACGTGTCGTCGCTCAAGAACACGCCGCTGCGCGAAGGCTCGCCGGTTTCCAAGCGCATCATCGCCATCGGCGGCTGCATTGGCCAGCGCGACGGGGAAGAGCTCGTCGAAAAGCTGGCGCATGTGGACGTGGTGTTCGGCACGCACAACATCGGCTCGTTGCCGGCGCTTCTTGCGGCCGCCCGCGACGACGGGAAGCACCACGTGGAAGTGCTCGAAGAATCGAGCTCGTTCTCGTCCGACCTTCCTACCGACCGCGAGCAGCCTTGGGCCGCATGGCTTCCCATCACCATCGGCTGTAACAACTTCTGCACGTACTGCATCGTGCCGTACGTGCGCGGCCGCGAAAAGTCCCGGCCCTTGGACGAGATCGTCGCCGAAGCGCAGCGCTACGTCGATGCGGGCGTCAAGGAAATCACGCTGCTCGGGCAAAACGTCAATTCCTACGGGCGCGACCTGTACGGCCAGCCGCAGTTCGCAAGCGTGCTGCGCCGCGTGTCGGACACCGGCATCGAGCGCATCCGGTTCGCCACCAGCCACCCGAAGGATCTGACCGACGAGGTCATCGGACTGTTCGGCACCATGCCCAACCTCATGCCTGCGCTGCACCTGCCCGTCCAAAGCGGCTCGAACCGCATCCTGCAGGCCATGAACCGCCGCTACACGCGCGAACACTACCTTGGGCTCATCGAAAAGCTTCGCGGCGCCAATCCCGACATCGCGCTGTCGACCGACGTCATTGTCGGGTTTCCGGGCGAGACCGAGCAAGACTTCGAAGACACGCTGCAACTCGTGCAGGACGTGGGCTACCACCAGGTGTTCACGTTCATCTACTCCAAGCGTGCGGGGACGCCGGCGGCCGAGATGGTCGACGACACGCCGCATGAGGTCATCCAGGAGCGGTTCGAGCGATTGGTCGACGTCGTGCAGAAGCAGGCCTATTTGGCCAACCAGCCAGAACGCGGGCGCGTTGTGGACGTGCTCATCGAAGGCACGTCGAAGCGCGACGCGGGCAAGCTGGTGGGGAAGAGCCCGAAAAACCAGACGGTCCACGCGCCGCTGCCTGACGGCCTTTCGGCAGAAGAGCTGGTCGGCCGCATCGTGCCGATCAAGATCGATGAGGCGAAGACGTGGTATCTGGGAGGCGCCCTGTGCCGGTAGAGCCCATGCCCGCCGACGGGCGGCCCGTCATCGTCGTCGTCGGGCCGACTGCTTCCGGCAAGTCGACGCTGTCCATCGCGCTGGCGCAGGCGTGCGACGGGGAAGTGGTCAGCGCCGATTCCATGCAGGTGTACCGCGGCATGGACATCGGAACCGCGAAAGTTCCTGTCGAAGAGCGCATCGTGCCGCATCACGGGCTTGACTTGGTCGATCCGGGCGAGCCGTTTTCCGCCGCCCTGTTCCAGGCATACGCCCGCGCCGCATTTGCCGACATCGCGTCTCGCGGGCGCCGCGCCGTTTTGTGCGGCGGCACGGGATTCTATGTGCGCGCCGCCATCGACGACTACGACTTTCCGGCCGGCGAGCAGGTCGGCAATCCCGTTCGCGACAGTTGTGCAGCCCTGCTGGCCGAAATCGGCGCCCCGGCTTTGTGGGAGCGCCTGCAAAAGGCCGACCCCGCTTCGGCCGCCGTGATAGCGCCGAACGATTCCAAGCGCGTCATCAGGGCTTTCGAGCTTCTGGAGCAAGGGGAGAGCTACGCGGTGCAAAAGGAGCGCCTGTCGCGCATCCCGCAGGCGGTGCCGGCGGTCATGATCGGGCTCGCCGTGACGCCGGACGTGCTGCGCCAGCGCATCGACGCGCGGGTGGACGAGATGTTTTCCAGCGGCCTGGTCGACGAGGTTAACGGCCTGTTACGATCAGGGTTCAGGGAAGGCGTCACGGCCCCCCAAGCGATAGGATACAAAGAAGTCGTCGATGCGATAGACGGGCGGTGTGCGCTTGACGAGGCGATCGAGCGCATCAAGTGCGCGACGCGGCGCTATGCCAAGCGACAGCGCACCTGGTTTCGCAAGGACGCCCGCATCCACTGGCTCAATGCCGACGACGGCGACTTGGAACGCCTTGTTTTTGAGGCGATGGACATCATTGGCGAGACGCGGTAAAGGAAGGACGCCCATGGAACTGGAATTCGTCAAGCTGCACGGACTGGGAAACGACTTCGTGTTCGCAAACGACCTCGACGAATCGATCGACCTGACGAAAGACCAGGTCGCGTGGTTGTGCGACCGGCATTTCGGCATCGGCGGCGACGGCGTCATCTTGGTGCGCCCTGCGAAGGCTGAAGGCTGCGACGCCTACATGCACTACATCAACAGCGACGGCACGCTTGCGCAAATGTGCGGAAACGGCGTGCGATGCTTCGCGAAATACTTGGTCGACGAGGGTATTGTCGAGGCGACGGGGCATCTGGTCGCCGAAACGCTTGCCGGCCCGCGCAGCATCGACTACGCCGTCGATGAGAACGGAAAGCTCGCCGAGGCGACGGTCATGATGGGCGAGCCGATTCTGGCGCCGGCGTCTGTGCCTACGAACTTGCCAGCGACGGCCACAGCCCGCTTCGGCGTCGATTTCGTGAAAGACTGCGTCGTCGAGTCGCCATGGGGCCCGTTCGCGTTCACGTGCGTGTCGATGGGCAACCCCCATGCCGTCACGTTCATCGAGGACTTCTCGTCGCTGCCCGACGAGCTTTTCACCAACCCGACCGACAAGCGCCTCGAAACGCTCGTCCTTGACAAGGTCGGTGCGTTTTTCGAATCGCATGAGGCCTTCCCGGAGAAGACGAACGTCGAGTTCGCTGTCGTCGGTTCCGACGCCATTGCCATGCGCGTGTTCGAGCGCGGCTGCGGAGAGACGCTCGCCTGCGGCACGGGCGCGTGCGCGACGAGCGTGGCGGCTTGCCTGACCGGACGGGCCGGGTGCGAAAACGACGTGGCGCTGCGTGGAGGGGTGCTGCACATCCGGTGGGCCGATGACGGCAAGGTGTACATGACCGGACCGGCGGCAGAGGCGTTCCGCGGCACCGTCGTCGTGCCTGACCAGCCGCGCCGTTAGGGATGCGCTGACGAACGCCGCACCCATGCCGGCGGCGATGCGCGGGGTGCGGCGTTCGTGTTTGACGGACTTTCGCGCATCTGGTATGGTGAAGCGCCTTGCGTCGATTGTTAGGAGGGCAGGGGACATGCGCATTCGTTAGACCTCTCTCACAACAGCTATTCCCGAGAAAGGATCTCGCATGTCTGAATTTCATGTTGCCGGCAAGCCTTCGACGCTTGGCGAGTTTGACGAGGTGCGCGAACGGGCCATCCTCGTTGGTGTAGATCGGCCCGGCTTGCCGTGGGGCCTGGAGTCTTCCATGGCCGAGCTTGAACGCCTGGTCGACACGGCCGGCGCCGACGTGGTCGGATCGACGACCCAGCGTCTCGATGCGCCGAATCCGCGCACGTTCGTGGGCAGCGGCAAGGCCGAAGAAATATCCGAGCTGTGCCGCACGCTCGAAGCCGATCTGGTGGTGTTCGACGATGAACTGACGCCCTCGCAGCAGGCCAACCTCGAAAAGATCGTAGGCAAGCCGGTGAAGGTCATCGACCGCACGGCGCTCATCTTGGACATCTTCGCGCTGCACGCCACCACCAAGGAAGGCCGGCTGCAGGTACGACTGGCCCAAAACCAGTACTTGCTGCCTCGTTTGCGAGGCATGTGGCAGCATTTGGCATCCAATCGCATGGGCGGCGGCGTGGGGTCGCGCTTCGGCGAAGGCGAAAGCCAGCTGGAGGTTGACCGCCGCATGGTGCGCAAGCGCATCACGTCCATCAAGCGCGAGCTGGCCCACGTGGCCGACGTGCGACACGTGCAGCGCATTGGGCGGGCGAGCAGCGGCATGTTCAAGGTGTCGCTTGCCGGCTACACCAACGCCGGCAAGTCAAGCTTGCTCAACGCGTTGACCGGCGCCGACGTGCTGGCCTACGACAAGCTGTTCGCCACGCTCGATTCGACCACCCGCAAATACGAGCTGCCCGAAGGCCGCGAAATCACGCTGACCGACACGGTCGGCTTCATCCAGAAACTGCCGACGACGCTGGTCGAGGCCTTCAAATCGACCTTGGACGAAATATCCGGGTCCGACCTGGTGCTGCACGTCGTGGACGCTTCGTCGCCCGAATACGAAGACCAGATAGAGGCGGTCGACCTGGTGCTTGAGCAAATCGGGGCTGAATGCTTGCCGCGCCTGGTGGTGTTCAACAAGACAGACCTGCTTCAGCCCGAAGAGCTGGCCGCTTTGAAGCACCGCCACGAAACAAGCCTCTACGTGTCCGCAAAAACCGGCGAAGGCACGAAAGACCTGGTGAACCGCATTGCGCAAGTGGCTTCGGCTCAGGACGAGCACCTTGAGGTGGTCATCCCCTTCGCTCATGGCGACCTGGTCTCGCTTGCACACGAGCGATGCCGCATCCTGTCGGAGACCTTCGAGGAAGACGGCACGCACCTTACGCTGCTGGCACCCCCCGCCTACCAAGCCGCGCTCAAGCCGTACAGCGTGCGGAAGAAATGACCCTCGCGGCCGACTGAACCTGCGCAGGCGTGCGACGGCGGCAAAGCCCGCAGCAGCACGAAGCGCCCGCCGAAGCGACACCAATTGGAGTCAAGCCCAAGCTTCGCGTCCGCAAGAGGCCCTGGAGCCTTCCACAGCCTCTTGCAGACATGGCCATGCGCACGGCTTGGCTTACAGGCGGCGAAACACCGCAACGACCTTGCCGGCAATGGCGCAGTCGGTCGTGAAGATGGGTTCCATCGTGGAGTTTTCCGGCTGCAAGCGAATGCGGTCATCCTCCTTGAAGAACCGCTTCACGGTGGCGCCGTCATCGATGATGGCCACGACGATGTCCCCGTTCTTTGCGACCTGTTGCTCTTTGACCACCACATAATCGCCGTCGTTGATGCCGGCCTCGATCATGGATTCGCCGCGCACGGACAGCATGAAGGAAGGGGAGTCGCCGACGATGTCAACCGGCAACGGCAGAAAGTCGGTGATGTTCTCGTCTGCCAAAATGGGCATGCCGGCGGCCACGTCGCCCACGAGCGGCACGCTGACCACGTTGTTGTACACCGCGCCATGCGTCACTTCGCCTCCTTCGCCATGCTGGTAGGCAAGCGCGATGGAGCGGGACTTGAGCGGATCGCGCTTGATGTAGCCTTTTTCTTCAAGCGCTCGCAAATGGACATGGACCGTCGAAGGAGACGAAAGCCCGAGGCTTTGACACACTTCTCGAACGGTCGGCCCATACCCCTTCTCTTCGATGCAGGCCTCGATGCATTCGAGAACGGCACGCTGCCGCTTGGTTATCTTGTCTGGCATCGGGCATCCTTTCTCTTCGTCGGACACATATTTCTAAAACGAATTTATGTACGCTTATTATAATCGAACATTGGTACTATGCAAGCAAAAAATATTATGGATGTTTCAACACGGCCGGAAAGAGCGGCTTCTCGTCATAAATATGATGCGAACGATTCTTTTTTCGTAAGAAACGGTATCGAACAGGATGCTTGGCAAGGCTTGTGATACGCTGATTTCCTATCGGAGAGGAGCAACGATGCGGTGTCCCACGTGCGGAGCGTCGGAGTCGAAAGTCGTCGACTCGCGGCCTTCTGAAGACGATCTTTCCATCAGGCGCCGTCGCCAATGCCTTGGGTGCGGGCGCCGTTTCACCACCTATGAGCGGCTGGGCGACAACCCGCTCATCGTTGTGAAGTCCGACGGTTCGTCGGAGGCTTACGACCGCGAAAAACTCATGCGCGGCCTGCTCATCGCCTGTGCGAAGCGCCCGGTATCGCCCGAGCAGATCGGCACGCTCATCGACGGCATCGAAAACGACCTGCGCAACGCTTCTGTCGGGGAGATCCGTTCGGCAGACCTGGGCGATCTGGTGCTGCAGAAGCTTTCGGGATTCGACGAGGTGGCTTACGTGCGATTTGCGAGCGTGTACAAGGACTTCCAAAGCCTCGAAGAATTTGCAAGCGCGTTGGAAGCGTTTCGTCGCCATGAATGAAGTACGCCTGAACGTGCAGCGCCTGAACGACGCGCTGCCGCTGCCGTGCTATGCTTATCCGGGGGATGCAGGCCTTGACCTGCGCTCTGCTGTCGCGGCGACCATCGAGCCCGGTGCGCGCCTGTGCGTGCCGACCGGCATCGCCGTCGCCATTCCCGCCGGTCATGCAGGGTTCGTCCTGCCCAGAAGCGGGCTTGCGAAAAACCACGGCATCGGCGTTGTCAATGCCCCCGGTTTGATCGACAGCAATTATCGGGGCGAGGTGTGCGTGATTCTTCATAATTCCGACACAAATAAGTCGTTTACTATTGCAGTCGGAGACCGCATCGCACAGCTTGTCGTGCTTGCCGTGCCGACGGTCGAGCTTGTCGAAGTCGACCGCTTGGACGAAACGCAACGAAACGCCGCCGGTTTCGGCAGCTCAGGCCTCCAAGATCCTTCGTGAAAGAATTGTCCAAGTCGAGTAGTCAGGTTTGCCATGAACGATCAAATGCCTCCTGCGCCTCACGAAAGCAGCCGCGTGCTGCCGCCTGACGAATCGACGTTGAAGCGGGCGCGAACCATGATCTTCATCGGCAACATCGCCGGTCCCGTGTCGCTGTTCATCGGCGGCGTTCTTCTCGGCACCGTGGGGCTTGCGTGCGCTGCCGTCGCACGGCGCAACGTTGCGTCGGTCGCACAACGCGAAGGCGCATACCAGCCGACGGCGCAAGCGATGCGGCGGTCGGCGACCATCGCCATGGTGATCTGCCTTGTCGCGATCATTGTCAATGCGGTGACGGCGATCATGCTGTTTCCGCAGGTCATGGCAGCCGTGCAAAGCGGCAACTTTGCGGGCCTCGGCCTTGGCGGCGCGACGAGCGGCGCCACGACGACGTGGGGGTAAAACCGGCACGCCAGCATTGGCGAACGCGATGGGATCTCGTCCACCCGTTGTCGCATATAATTATCGATAATACATGTTATGTAAACCAACGGCAGCCGCGAACCCGGGCCGCCGCAGGGTCGATTGCAATCTCGCAAGTTTCAGTTCGTGCAGGCCGCGGCGTCGCTTGCCTCGACCCTTTCAATTCCCTGGCCGCGCCCGCCGATCCTTTGCCTGCACTCCTTCAATCCGCATCGGGCGGGAATCGGGTCGTGGAGGCGCGGCCCGTTCCAAGGAACGCCAGGCCGCAAGACGACTTCGACCGTACCGATTTCGCCACAGCGGACCGCAATCGGCACATTGGCGCAGATGACGGCGTCATTTACGCCCTGAGCCGGCTATAATGAAGCGGTTTCCCACCGAAAGCAAAGGATCTGTTGTGACCGCGCAATCGCTTGAAAACGCCTACGACCCGCTCACGCCGACGATGATGCTGCAATTGGCGGCGCCCCACACCTGGCCGGCCGCCATCCTTCCCTGCTTCGTGGCGTATGCCGCGGCGTCGGTTGCAACAAGCCCGTCCCTGGTCATGGCGTGCGTGCTCTTGGCCATTTGCATTCTCATGCAGTCGGCCGTCAACACGTTCAACGACTACTACGACTTCGTGAAGGAAGCCGATTCGGCCGACGACAACGTGGACCCTACCGACGCCGTGCTCGTGTACAACAACGTGAACCCGAAACACGCCCTGGTGCTTGCCATCGGGCTGCTGGCCGCCGCATTCGCGCTCGGCGCTTACGTCATCTGGGTTGCCGGGTGGGTTCCGCTTGCCATCGGATGCATCGGTGCCCTGTTCGTCGTGTGCTACTCGGCGGGCAAGACGCCTATCTCATATCTGCCGCTCGGCGAGGTCGCAAGCGGCGTGGTCATGGGCGGGCTCATTCCGCTGGCGTGCTACCAGGCGCTGACCGGCACGTTTTCTTGGCTCGCGCTGCTGTGGGCCGTCCCGACCGTCATCGGCGTGGGGCTCATCATGATGACGAACAACACCTGCGACATCGAGAAAGACGTCGAAGCGAAACGGCGCACGCTGCCGGTCGTGCTGGGACGGGCGCGGGCCGTGCGCACCTATCATGCGCTCATCGTCGCGTGGTTTGCGGCCATCATCGCGCTGACGGCTGTCTGGTTTTCAAAAGGCCTGATCGTGTGCGTGTTTATGGTGCTTGCCGGCTGGCCTGTCGCCAAGGCGCTGTGGAACAATCCGCTCGTCGCGGCAAGCCGCATCGGCGCGATGGGCCAGATCGCCAGCTTGAACGTCGTGCTTGGGGCGTTTTACGGGGCCGCCGTTCTCGCCTGCGCCTAAGACGCAGTGCGGCGTCAACGCCTGCTTCCCCGCCAAGGCACGGCAGACGCGCGGCGCAAACGCTGCCGACACCCGGCGCCATGCGGCGCTCGTCTTCGAACCGCGAGCGCTCCCCTGCCCGCCACAGCGTCCAGGCATCGGGCCGCCCTTACGCCTCGTCTTCCACGGAGCGTCGCGCCTCGTCCACCAGCCCGATGAGCTCTTGCTGGGAGTGCACGTCGAGCTTCGTGTACAGGTTGCGCGTATGGGTGCGCACGGTGTTCCATGAGATGTGCAGCTTCTCGGCCGTCGCGTTCGCGTCATAGCCCCGCGCGAGACAGCGCAGCACGTCGGTTTCGCGCGGAGAGAGCCCATGCGACGCGGCAATGGCCTGAGTGGCCTCCTGGAACAGCCCCTTGTGCACGATCTGCGTCTCTACCGCTTCAGGAGCCTCGCTTGCTTCGGCTTGCTCGACTTCGCGGCTGATCAGGTCTTCAAGGGAGGGCACGTCGCCGCCCGACCCGAACAGCATGTCGAGCTCTCGTTCAGAGAAAATGAGAAACGCGCAGGCCAGCACGGCGAACGCCATGGCCATGTAAGGGATGGTGTTGCCGAACGCGCTCAGCAGCTCGCCGAACACCCGCGACCCAAAGAGCCACCCGATGCCGCTGCCGGCCAGATAACAGCCGAACCCCAAGCCGAACACCCGCAGAGCGGCCACGTTGCGCTGGTAGGCGATGATGGAAAGCACGCACCACAAGAACAGCTCGAACAGGTAGCAGAGAAACGTGTTGACCCTGATGAGGTCGAGCGGCAGCGCGGACACCATGGGCAAGCACGACACGAGCGCGACGCTCACCACCATGACGACCGAATAGATGCGACCGAAATTGAGGCGAGCGCCACCTGTGGCCGCGACGAATCCAGCCATGCCGATGGTCAAAAACAGCAGCAGTTCCATGACGACGCTCGTGTCGCCGGCGGTGTTTTCGACCGGCGCAAACTGCACGGTGGCGGAGCGCACCGTGTACATGATGAGCGAAAACACGAACACGACCGCCATGAGCTTGGAAAACGACACCGGCAGGTCGGTTCGTCCGCTGCTTCGGAGCGGGTCTTTGGCCTTGGGCCGCACCGCGTTGTCGAGATTGGCGGGCAGCACGGAAAGCAGCGCCGCGACAAGCGGGCTTCCCACGAACACGATGATGCCGATAAGCGACGGCCCGCCTTTGACCGGCGCCCACTCCGGACCTCCGACGACCACGAAGAAACTGACGGCCACCAGCGAAAACGACAGCGCCGTGTAGGTGGTCATGCGAATGGGCGGCAGGCTGCTGTAGAGCGATCCGCAGTGCAGGCACAGCACGCCAAGCCCTAAGCCGCCCAAAACGCCGCTCATATAGAACAGCGCCCGTATCACTTTGTACGGCAGCACCGGCATGAGGTAGTACGGACCGATGGCGATGACGATGAAACAGCCCAAAGACGCCACGACGCCGCCAGCCACGACGGCTCGTGGCGTTGCGAGCGCTTTGGCGACGCGCGGAGGACTGAAAACGGAAAGCAGCAGCATGAACGCAAACGACAGCGTGAGCGTCACGAACAAGGTGGAAATGTTTTCGCCGTTCATTTCCGTGTCGGACAGCCACACGGTGCCGCTGCTCATCAGATGCGTGTCCGCAAGCCACAGGCCCAGCGACAAAAAAGGAAGGATGGGACAGGCGGACGCCAGCCTCTGAAGCGGCCCTTCTCTCACAAGAGGCCGCCCTTCAAACGAGAAAGCCCTGACGGCCGCCGGTCGAACGGGCGCAACGCAGAGAAGCTTGCATATGTCGGCCAGCTGGTCATCAGGGCTTTCTTTCAAAGGCTCGGCAGGCGCCTTACGCCTCGAGCGGCTCGTCGAACGAGGCGGATGCAGCTGATGCGCCCGTCGGCTCGTTGGCCCGCTTGTCGGACAGCGCACGAGCGACGCGCCACACGAGGTACGCGCCGAACACGACCGAATACACGGCCACCGACACGATGGCCGCCTGGCCGCCTCGCATGGCCGAAGGCCCGAGCATGAGCAGCAGGTGCACGTACACCAGCCCAAAGAATGGGTAGGCGAGCTTTTGCACCTTCTTCCACGTTTCGGTCTTCATGGCCTTCTTCACGAAGCCGAAGCTCGTGACGCCCAGCACGATGAGCAGCACCAAAATGACGATGGCCAGCACGAAGGCCGCCATGACGTTCGACGTCACGGCACCGCCCGAAGTGACGCGCGGCATGTACGACATGAGGTACACCACGCAATGCCCGAGCGACAAGATCCACGCGATGATGGACAGCTCGGCGCGGATGGGCTTGAACCACGTGTAGGGCTTGCTTCCCTTTTTGAAGCAGCCGATGTACATGACCAAGACGAACATGGCCAGCGGCAGCATGCAGGTTTGAATGAGCTCGAACATGGCGAGCCACAGCCACCGCGGCACCGCAAAGTACGAGCAGGCCACGAACAAGACGTCGATGCCCACCGCCAGAACATAAAAGACCATCGGGGCCTTGTGAATGGGGTTGCGCAGAAGGGCGCACGCGACAACGGTGCCGATCATGATCAAAGCGAATTCCATGGCGCTTACTCCCCTTCCTCGGCGGCCTGGTCGGCCAGTTCGGCGAGAATGCTGTCGAGCAGCTCGGCGTCTTCCTGGAAGAAGCCCTTGCTGATTTTCAGAATGCCCCGGTAAAAGCGCGTTTCCAGCAGCAAAAGCGCCAGGTCCTGCAGCGAATCGAACCACGACAGGATGTGGTCGGCCAGAAAGTCGCGCGAAATCTTGACCTGCTCGGCGGCCGCTTCCACGTCGTTTTGCTCGAGCGCTTCGATGATGCGCTCCGACAGGATGGCCATGAACTCGCACATGAACGAAAGGTGGTCGTCCGGATAGTCGTAGCCGGCCGCCCGTTCCACACGGTTTTGCCGATACAGGGTGAACACCTCGTGATAGGAGTCTTGGAACATGAGCCCTTCGGCGCTCGTGTGCACCGACTCGTAGGGCACGGCATAGCGGCCCTTCCACGAAGAGGTGCCGGCGAAGGCGGACGTGAAGTCGACGGCCAGCTCCTGCCGCGTGCCGCTGTGGCGTTTGCGCAGATAACGCGTCACGTCGTTCCACCCGTCGGCGAACAGCTCGTTCATGTCGGCATAAGCCGACACGTCCAAATCGGCGATGTTCTCGATCTGTTCGGCCGTCAGCGGCCTGAAATAGACGGCTGCGAGCAGGTCATAGAAGGCGGCTCGGCCGCGAAGGGCTCCTATGATCTGCTCGATCAGCTCGGCATCCGTCTGAGGCTCGCTGGCCTCCCCGGAAGCAAGAATCTCTTCATCGGCCATCAAACCACCCCTCTCTTCTCTCTGTCTCCCTATGATAGCACGCGAAAAAAGCGCTCCCTGGCAGAAGAGGTGGGAGGGATCCTGCCAGGGAGCTTATCAGTACCACGGGGCCGAGACGGCCCCGTTGGTAGGCGGGGTCAGGCTACTTCTTCTCGTAGCGTTCGACCTCTTCGGGCTCCTCGACCCAAGCGGCCACCTTCTCATGCAGAATGTAGGCCGTGGAAGGCGCGAGAGACGCGGGATCGTAGATGTGATGGACGTTCTCTTCGCCGGCGGCTGCGATGGCTTTCGACACGTCGGACTCGGGATCGTCCAGATCGCCGAACAAGCGGGCGCCGCAGCAGCAGTTGTGCACGCAGGCAGGCTCCCAGCCGGCCTCGTCGCCGCGGCGATGGAAGCACAGCGTGCACTTCTCCACCACATTGGTGTTCGGGTTCAGCGTGCGCACGTTATAGGGGCAGCCGGTCAGGCAGGTCTCGCAGCCGATGCAGTCGTCGGCGTTCACCAGCACCACGCCGGTAGCCTCGTCGCGGTACGACGCGCCGGTCGGGCACACTTCGATGCAGCCGGGGTTTTCGCACTGCTGGCACTGCATGGGCAGCCAGTACATTTCAATGTCCGGGAAGGTGCCGGTAGGACCGACGGCGTTCACGCGGGTGAACTTCACGCCGAGGTCGATTTCGTTTTCCAGTTTGCACGCCGCCACGCAGCTGTCGCAGCCCGAGCAGCGGTCCAAATCGATTACCAGGCAGTTTTTCATTAGAACACATCCTTCGTCTGAGGTTCGGCAAGCATCTCACTCGTCGGCAGGAACGGGGCGAATTCTTCAGGCTCGACCCAAATGTTCTCGGGACGCGTCGACTTCTCGATCTTCACCGTGAAGCCGCGGTTGGTGTAGGACCCGTACACCTCGTTGAACGGGGCGTCGTTCTTCGTGAGCACGTTGACGTTGCACTCGAGCCAGCCGCCGGTGGGATTGGCCTGCGAGGCGTCGTAGCACTCGGGATTCCAGAAGCGCTCCATCCACACGGTCTTGGGGTTCACGCCTTCGGTCAGATACGCGCGGGCATGCACTTCGCCGCGGCGGCTCGTGACCTTGACCCAGTCCATGTGCTCGATGCCGAGCTCCTTGGCGCTGGCCGGGTTGATGCGGATCTCGGCCGTGGGGAACAGCTCGCGGCTGAACGGCGCGTGGCGCATCGTGCCATGATGGAAGTACGGCACGCGGCCGGACGTGAGCACGAAGGGATACTCGGCGTCGTAGCCCTCGGCCGATTCCATCGGGCTTTCAGCCGGCTCGATGGCGCAGCAGATGGGGCTGTAGTCCGCGCAGGCTTCCTGCGGCTCGGGATAGCAGTACGGATACCCCGTGCGGGCCATCTTGATGAGCATCTGGCAGTAGGTCTCGATCTTGCGCGATTCGGTGGCGAAGCCGGACGGCAGGCCGTCCTCGTCGCAGATCTGCTCGTGCTGGCCATAGTTCCAGTAGTTCGGCGTCACGAACGGCACGTATTCGTCGGTGTTGGCCTGCAGCGTCTCCCAGTCCGGAGCGCCAAGCGTGTCGGCCACGCCCTGCTTCACTTCGGCTTCGGTGGCGCTGGCGAGCAGGCCGGGCATGAGGCCGCCGGGGATCTCGCCGCCCCACATCTCGCGGCACTTGTTGACGACCTGGGCCGCCGGAATGGAGTGCGACACCGTCTCGCCGATGTGGGTGCACTCGTTTTGCAGCCACTGGGTGTCGAGCTGCGTCATGTTCACCATGGGCTCTTCCAGCCACTCGCGCAGCGGGAAGACCAGGTCGCACGCCTCGATGTGGAACGACGTGAGCATCGGGTACTGGCCGATGATGTAGTCGACCTCGGGGAACACGTCGTACCACGACTTCGCATTGCCAAGCATGGCCAGCTTGTTGCCGGACATGTCGAACCACACACGCGGCTTGAACGGCTCGCCGGTGGCGATGGCGTTGCGCACCGTGGGGATGTGGGAATGGCACCAGGCGTAGAGGCCCTTGTGGTCCTTCATGCCCAAGCGGTCGACGAGCAGCTGGTTGTGGCGCTTCTGCATCTCGCCGTTCGTCTCGGCCATGGCCTTGATGCGCTCTTCGTTCTGGGCGTCGGACAGGCCGATGACGGCGCCGATGCCGTACATGTCGGAGAACATGCCGCCGAAGCCGTTGTTGTAGGTGACGGGGCGGATGGACTTGGTCTCGCCGGTTTCGGACTCTGCGGCAAAGTAGCCGCCGCCCTTCTGCGTCATGGTCACGCCGGGCTTGTTGATGCGGCCCATGATGGAGTCGAGGCCCATGCAGCCGAGCGGCACTTGCGAAGCCGACTCGGTCATGTCGGAGGCCACGCCGTTGGCGATGCCGCCGTTGTTCTCGACGTAGAGCTTGATGGCCTCTTCAATCTTGTCGGCCTGCAGCCAGCATTCCTCGGCGGTCTTCTCAAGCGTCCAAGGATCGGCCTCTTCTTTGTAGATCTGGCCGGCGGTCTTGTAGGACTTGCCTTCGTACTCGCCTGCCCAGAAGATCTCCGGGTCGACGACGGCGTCGGCGGGCGCGGAGTATTCGAACGGCGCGACCTGGTTCGTCTTCAGGTCGAAGCACACGTAGGCCGGCGTGTTTTCCGGCGTGGTCTGCTTGAAGTCCGGGAAGATGTCCTGCGCGAGCACGGGCAGCTTGTAGCGCTCGGACTTCTCGTCCATGTCGATGAGGAAGGGCAGGTTGGTCCAGTACTTCGTGAACTCTTCGTCGTAGAGCTTGTTCTCGAAGATGTAGCGGAACCAGGAAAGCAGAAGCTTCGTGTCGGAGCCCGGGCGAACCGGCAGCCACACGTCGGCTTTCACGGCGTCGGGCGAGAAGTTGGGGTCGACGACGACCGTCTTCACGCCGGCGGCACGCAGCTCGGCCATGCCGCGGCCGGACTCGGCGGTCTCGGACACGGAAGGCTGGGCGCCCCAGATGACGACGACTTCGGTCTGGTTGTCTTCAGGCTTGAAGATCTCCTGCACGGCGTTGTCGGCGATGGACTGGTCGTCGCCGCCATAGAAGAGCTTTGACAGGGCCCAGCGGGGCAGGTAGCACTGGGCGCAGCCAGGCTCGAACACCGTCGGGGAGCCGAAGGCCATCGGCAGGGTCATGGCTTCCATGAACGAGTAGGAGCCGCCGCCGCCGACGCTGGCGAAGAAGGCGTAGTTGCCGTACTTGTCGATGGCGTCTTTGATGTGGGTGGCCGCCTCGGTGATGGCCTCGTCCCAGCTGATGACTTCCCACTTGTTCTCGCCACGCTCGCCGGCACGGCGCAAAGGATGCAGCACGCGGCGCGGGCTGTACATGGTGTGCAGCTGGTTCAGGCCCTTGATGCACAGAGAGCCGCGGGACACCGGAGCCTCCGGGTCGCCTTCGAGCTTCACGACGACGCCGTCTTTCAGATACGCGATGGCCGGGCACATCTGGATGCAGCCGTGGCAGCTCGTGCGCATCTTCGTGAGGCCGGCCTTGCTGTCTTCGGCCGGCGCGGATTCGGCGGTTGCGGTCGTTTCCTTGGCAGGCTCTTCCGGCGCGGGCGCACTTTCCGACATGCACCCGGCCATGGACGCGCCGATGGCGGTCGCCGCGCCCGCCAGAGCGGACACCTTGACGAAGCTTCTGCGCGTCAAGTTGGATTTCGTCATAGTCTTTCCTCTCCTCCAGTTTGACTTTGGTTGCCTACTTGTTCTGAAGATCGATCAAAAATTCCTTTCCCTCCCTGGTCAGAGTCCATCCGTTATTCCAAACAAGAGCGCCTGCGCGCTCCAGCTTGTCCACAAAGACGCTTGGCTGCATCGTTTCCAGCTTGCCGTCGATGAAGGTTTGCAGCACGGGGCGGCCGGCCAGCAGCTCTTTGATGTCGTTGTAGCTGCGAGGCTGCCCGTCGACGAACTCAAGCACCTCTCGGTACGTGTCGACGCGCTCGGGGTTGAGCTGCAGAAGCGACACGAGACGTGCCTGGGGTTTGTTTTGCTCGACGAATGAAAGGCCGACTTCGGTCGTTTTGAACGAAACGGTCGCCACCAAGTCGTCTATCTCGTCTTCGGTGAGGCCTTCTTTTCGATCGGCGGTGACAAGCTCGCCCGCTTCGTCGCGCTCGATGTAGTCCAGCCCGTAGGCCTTCACGAGCGACATGAGCAAGAAATATTGGTTTTGGGTGGCGGTGGCGAAAGCCGGAAGCGCAGCGAGATGGTTCTCGGCGTCGCGCAAGATGCGCTCTTCTGCGCAATAGACAAGCGCGTCGTAGAGCACGTCGCGGTTGAGCGGATGGCGCGTGACGCACCTGCCGAGGATGTCGTAGGCTTGGTCGAACGTCAGCTCTTCGATGGTCGGAACGCTTGCTTCCTCTGACTTGTCAGTGACGGCCGATTCTTCTGCGCCGTCGCCTTGGACGGCGGGAATCGGTTCTTCAAAGGCAGGTTCTGCGGTATCCATACATAGTGGACGAAGCCACGAAGCAGCTTCGTCATCCCTCCCTTCTCAATGACTGGGCACTTCATAGATTTTCTGTGGATCACGAAGAACGTATGGGCGACCATACCTGAAACGTATGGTTCACGACTAACCGCATGATGGATGAATTTTGGTGATTAGGGCATAAATGTCTTCACGCAGAGTGCGGTAGTTAACATTTTGACCAGGTGTTTTAATTGATGAGCTACCAGCTTATACTTATTAAGCCACAGATGCGTTTCCGATACTCTTTTTCGTCGAAAATATGCAGCAAAGCTTCGGGCGTGGTCGGCTCGTCGGTCGGCGCCAAGCCGCTTTTGTGCGCAATGCGACCGATCACGGCTTCTGGCGAGCCGTATGCGGCCAGCAGGGCTTCCAGGTCGGCGTCCTTGTGGCGCTTTGACAGGCGCCTGCCGTCGGGCCCGACGAACAGCGGCACATGGCCATAGCGCGGCGGCTCGGCCGCGCCCAGCAGGCGTCCCAGATGTATCTGCTGGGGCGTGGAGCACAAAAGATCGACGCCGCGCACCACCGACGTGACGCCTTGTTCGGCGTCGTCGACGACGACGGCCAGCTGGTAGGCGAACAGGCCGTCGGACCGTCGCACCACGAAGTCGCCGCATTCGCTTGAAAGGTTTTGGGCGTAGGCCCCCTGGAACGCGTCGTCGAACGCCACGGCGGCGTCCGGCACCGCCAGCCGCCATGCCGGCATGCGGCCGTCCTCTTCGCGTGCACGCCGCGCGTCAGACGAGAGGTTGCGGCACGTGCCGGGGTAGACCGCCTTTTCGCCGAAATGCGGCGCCGAGGCCGCTTTCAAGTCGGCCCGCGTGCAATAGCAGGGGTACACCAGCCCGCGCTCCTGCAGCAGGTTGAAGGCGTCGCGATACGCCTCGTCGCGTCCGTGCTGGAAATACGGCCCCTCGTCCCAGGTGAGGCCCAGTGCTTCGAAATCGCGCTGTACCTGGTCGATGTAGCGGGGCTTCGACCGCTCTCGGTCCAAATCCTCGATGCGCAGCACCATCGTGCCGCCGGCCGATTTGGCCATAAGCCACGCGACGAGCGCCGCATACACGTTGCCTGCGTGCATCCTCCCCGTCGGCGACGGCGCGAACCGCCCCTTCACCGGTCGGCCGCTTCCCATGGCGCTCCCCTCCCCCTTCTGCCTTTCCGCCTGCACTGCGTCTTCCCTCATTCCCAAAACGCCCCGGAGACGCGCTCCAGGGCGTTTTGCCGGACCGCCGCGGCGACCCTTCGTATGCAGCTAGGGAAACGCTGATTAGAGCCGTCTTGCCCTGGGTCCGCGGGGCTGGCGGAATTGATCGGCGTTTCCCTAAACAAGCCTGCCTCTACGAGCGGCGCTTGTCCTCGACGTGCTTCGTCTTGCCGAAGCTGCGTTCGATGCCGCCCGGCTCGACCAGGCGCACCGTCACGCCGACGAGCAGCACGCTCTTCAGCTTCTCGGCGATGGACGTGCGGAACGCGTCCATCTGCTCGAACGAATCCGAGAACGCCTCGGGCTTCAGCTCGACGTGCAGCGTCAGGCGATCAAGGCCCGTCTCGTTGTCCACGACGATGCGATAGTGCGGCGTGAGGCCCTCGATGCCCGCCAGCACGTCTTCGATCTGGCTCGGGAACACGTTCGTGCCGCGGATGATGAGCATGTCGTCGCAGCGGCTGCGCACCTTCTGCATGCGTGCCGTGGTGCGTCCGCAGGCGCACGGTTCGGTGACGACGCGCGTCAGGTCGTGCGTGCGATAGCGCAAAACCGGGATGGCCTGCTTGCCAAGCGGCGTGAGCACCAGCTCGCCCATCTCGCCGTCCGGCACCGGCTCGCCCGTCTCCGGATCGACCACTTCCCACAGGAAATGGTCTTCGGCGATGTGCTGCATGTCGCGGCTGGCCAAGCACTCGCCCGACACGCCCGGCCCCATGACCTCGGTCAGCCCGTAGTTGTCGGTGCAGATGACGTGCATCCGCGACTCTATTTCTTCTTTGAGCTTCGGCGGGCACGGCTCGCCGCCGAACAGCCCCACGCGCAGCGGCGACTTCGACCAGTCGTACCCGATCTGCTCTCCCACCTCGCACACGTGCAACGCATACGACGGCGTGGCGATGAGCACGGTGGTGCCGTAGTCCTCGATCATCGCGATGTGGCGCTCGGTGTTGCCCGAGCCGGCGGGGATCATCATGCACCCGAGGCTTTGCAGGCCGTAATGCAGCCCAAAGCCGCCGGTGAACATGCCGTAGCCGAACGCCATCTGCGCCCGGTCGGACGGCACGACGCCCGCCATCTGCACCAGACGCGCGATGCAGTCGGCCCACATGTCCATGTCGTGGGCGTTGTAGCCGACCACGATGGGCTTGCCCGTGGTGCCCGACGAGGCATGCAGCTCCACCACTTCGTCAAGCGGCACGGCGAACAGGCCGTACGGGAACGTGTCACGCAGCGCCGACTTGTCCGTGAAGGGCAGCTTGCGCACGTCCTCAAGCGTCTTGATGTCGGCGGGCGACACGCCCGTCGCGTCCATTTTCTCGCGGTACCACGGCACGCGTTCGTAGGTCCACGCCACCTGTTCGATGAGCTTTGCCAGCTGGATGGCGCGGATGCGCTCCCGACTGGCGCATTCGATGGCCGGGTTGTGAATGGGGAAAAACGAGTAGTCCTGCGTCTGCAGAGCCTTCAGCGCTTCTTGCTTGTCGATCACCGCACGCCTCCTATTCGCGTTCCAGCGCCGCAAGGTCGGCCTGGGACACCGTCTCGACCGACGTGTCGGCCAGAAGCTCTTTGGCATGCGCCACGTCGTCGACCTTCAGCGCGATGTAGGTGGAAATGAGCGAATAGCCATACGTCACGTTGATGCCCTTTTCCGCGAACACGGCGGCCACGCGGGCAAGCTCGCCCGGGCGGTCTTCCAGCTTCACGCACAGCACCTCGGTCATGGCCGCAGCCGCTCCCTGCTCTTGCAGAACGGCAAGGCCTCGCGCCGGGTCGTCGACGATGAAGCGCACGATGCCGTAGTCGCCGGTGTCCGACGCGCAGTAGCCGCGCACGCTGACGTGCGACGACTCGAACGCTTCCAAAATGCGCAGCAGGTGTCCCGGCTGGCTTTGGACGAACACGCTGATCTGTTGCACGCTCATACGCTACTCCTCGCAACGGCTGGCGAAGGCCTGCCCGGCCCTGAACGCCTCGATGTTCTTTTCGATGGTCTTGGCCGGCACGCGGGCTGCGATGGTCTGTTCCCAGGCCTGCTGCGGGAAGTCGAGCCGCGTGGCGAGCGCCCCCAGCAAGGCGACGTTGACCGATTTCGGGCTTCCGACCTCGGCCGCGATGGCGCCGGCCGGCATGACGTGCGCATCCGCCTCTTTCAGACGCGAAACCGCCTTGTCCGGCATGGACGCCCGCCCGGTGAGCACCGGCAGCGGCTTGATGGTCTCGTCGGCCACCAGCAAATACCCGCCTTCCTTCAGGTAGGGCAGGTTGCGCAGGGCCTCGGTCGTCTCGAACGACACGACCGCGTCGGCGGCTCCCACGTCGGCCACCATGGACCGCACGCCGTCCTTCCCGAAGCGCACGATGGTGGTCACGGCGCCGCCGCGCTGCGACATGCCGTGGATCTCGGACACCTTCACGTCATAGCCCGCCTCCAAGGCGGCGTGCGCCAGCAGGTCGGCCGCAAGCACCGTGCCCTGGCCGCCAACGCCGCACAAAAGCACGGTGATGGTCGCGTTAGTCATCGAAGCCCCCTTTGTCCGTCGATACGATGCAGCCGAACGCGCAGTACTGGGCGCACTGTCCGCAGCCGATGCACGATCCTTCGTCGATAAACGCCACGCCCAGCTCGGGGTCTTTCGAGATGGCCGGACACCCCAGCGTCGAGCACACGCCGCAGGCCGTGCATGCGGCCGTGACCTCGTAGGGCGCCTTGCGGATGCGGTCGATGAGCACGCACGGACTGCGGAAGACGATGACGGACAGCTCTTCGTTCGCCGCAGCCGCCTTGAGCGCGGCGCGGACCGCCTTCGCGTCGTTGGGGTCGACCGCGCGCACGTCTTCGATGCCAAGCGCGTGCAGAATGCCCTCCAAGTCCAGCTCGCGGCTCGGGCGGCCCTGCAGCGTCTCTCCGTTGAAGGGGTTGCCCTGCCGGCCGGTCATGGCGGTGGTGCGGTTGTCGAGGATGCACACGTTGCCGCCGCCGCGGTTGTACACCGTGGAGACGAGCGAGGAAAGCCCCGAGTGGCCAAAGGTGGAATCGCCGATGACGGCGAAGACGGGACGGTGGTCGGTGCCGGCCAGCGCCAGCTCGAAGCCGTGGGACATCGACACGGAAGCGCCCATGTCGATGGTGGTGTCCATGGCCAGAAGCGGCGGCAGGGCGCCGAGCGTGTAGCAGCCGATGTCGCCGGTGACGATGGCCTTCATGCGGGCGAGCTCTTTGAACACGAGTCGGTGCGGGCAGCCCGCGCACAGCGCCGGCGGACGTCCCGGCACGTCGGCGGGAGCCTCGGCGTGCGCCGGCGCTTCCAGCCCGAACGCAGCCGCCACCAGCCCGGGCGACAGCTCGCCGTCGCGCGGCAGCGGGACGGGCGTGTCGGCCACGCAAATGCCGCAGGCCGCCACGCCGTCGTGCAGATACGTGGAAGCCTCTTCGATGACGTAGAGGCTTTCCACGGCATCGGCGAAGTCGCGCAGCGCTTGTTTCGGCAGCGGCCAGGTGACGCCGAGCTTGAACACCGACGCCTCGGGCAGCGCCTCGCGCACATGCTGGTAGACGGCGCCCGCGCACACGATGCCCACGGACGCGTCGCGCATCTCGACGCGGTTGTAGGGGCAGGTCTCCACCCATTCGGACAGCTTGTCGATGCGCTCAAGCTGCACCTTGCGGCGCGGCTTGGCATATGCCGGCATCATGACCCATTTCGCCGGGTTCGACTCGAAGGGCGCCAGGTCGCGCTCGGTGCGCTGCCCGCATTCGACCGGCGTGCGCGTATGCGACACGCGCACCGTCGAGCGGATGAACACCGGCACGTCGAAGCGCTCGGACACCTCGTACGCCTCACGGGTGAACGCGAGCGCTTCGGCAGAGTCGGCCGGGTCCAGCATGGGAATGGCCGCCGCTTTCGCGTACCAGTGGGAATCTTGCTCGTTTTGGGACGAATACATGCCCGGGTCGTCGGCGGCGAGCACCACCATGCCGCCTCCCACGCCCGAATAAGCCGCCGTGAACAGCGGGTCGGCCGCGACGTTCACGCCGACGTGCTTCATCGTCGACAACACGCGCACACCGGCCGCAGACGCGCCGACAGCCACTTCCACGGCCACCTTCTCGTTCACGGCCCATTCGGCGTACACGCCTTCTTTCGCGCCGAACGCCTCCATCGTCTCGGTCGACGGGGTGCCCGGATACGCCGCGCCGATGCGTGCGCCCGCCTCCCACGCTCCCTGCGCGATGGCCTCGTTGCCAGACAACAGTTCCATAGGCTCCCTTTCTCTGGATGCTTGGAAGGCCGATTATAGAACAACGGTTGCGACAAGGGCCGCCCAAGGCCTGCTTTTCTGGCAAGCGAACCCTCGCGCGTCAGATTGCGGGGAAGCGGCCTGGCGCCTGCGCGTGCCGCCTTGCACCCGCTTCGGGTCGGGGCTGGCCTGCACAGGCCGGTTGCAAGCCGGTTATTCTTCTTTGTAGACGAGACAGAACGCGCCGATCTGCAGAATGTCGCCGTCTTGCAGCACGTGGCTCTCGATGTTTTTGTTGTTCACCCACACGCCGTTGAACGAGTTGCGGTCGCGGATGATGTAGCCGTTTTCCAAAGGCTCGATGACCGCATGGTCGCGCGAGACGGTCATGTCGTTCAAGAAGATGCCGCAGTGCGGGTTGCGGCCGACGGTGCACACGTCGTCTCCCAGGCGAAACGCGATCCCTGACTGCGGGCCGCGCACCACGTGCAGCACGCCTTGCGCCCGCTCGCTCGCAACGGGTGCGACGGGGTCGTCCTCGAAGCGAATCGGCTCGAAGCGCTGGGTGGCGCCGACCAGGTTGAACCCGCAGGCGGGGCATACGGCAACGCCCTGCGCCACTTCGGTGCTGCACACCGGACATTGAATGGACATGCTCTTCCCTCTTTCTTACGAGCTCTGAGAGCTTTGGCTGGTCTTGTCTACGATCAGGGGCGTTTCGTTCACGACGACGTTTTCCGCCGTCTGGGGTCCGCCGGTGATGCCGCGAACGAGGCGCTCCCACCAGATCGTCACGCCCTCGATGAAGTTCGGCGCCGCCACGTCTTCGGTCGCCACAAGGTCCATTTCGGCCACCACGTTGTTGCGCTGGGAGAACGTGATGACGCCGACCTTGTCGCCTGCGCGAACCGTGCCGTCGGGTTGCAGAAACTCGACCGATTGGCTGACGTTGCCGTTCAAGTCGAACACCTCGATGGCGGCGTCGGGGTCGGCCAGCGTGGCGGGGACCGTCTTGTCGATCCAGGCGTTGCAGGCGACGTATGCGATGAGCGGAACCTCTTGTCCGTCCATCGTAACCGACTGGACGCTGTGAGCCAAGGGATAAGTCTTCAGATGGTCGTACACCCACGACGTGAGCGTTTCGGCGTCGACGAAGCGCTGCTCTTCGGACGAGGAGTTGAGCACGGCGGCGTACAGCTCCAGGCCGTCTTTGTTCGTGGCGGCCGAAAAGCATGCGCCGGCAAGCTCGGTGAAGCCGGTCTTCACGCCGATGGCGTATTCGCTGTAGTCGGGGAACTGGTCGGTCGCTTCCAGGTACACCTCCGTCGGCTCGCCGCCGCGCGTCACCGTGATGGTGGTGTCGCCCAAGGCGACGTCTTCGCGGAACACCTCGTTTTGCATGGCGTAGCGGATGAGGTTCGCCACGTCTTTCGCGCAGCTGTGCAGGTTGCCGGCATGTTCGTCGAAGTCGAGGCCGTGGGGGTTTTCGTACACGCTGTCGGTCGCCCCCAGCACGGCCGCTTTGGCGTTCATGGCCGCCACGAAGGCGTCTTCGGCCGTTTCGCCCTGGTACGTGCCGTTGTCGAGATAGATCTGCCCCAGCGTTTCGGCAAGCGCCACCGCCGCGTCGTTGCCCGACGGCACGAGCAGGGCCTTCAGGGCCGTGTCCACGTCCATTTCGTCGTAGGCGGCAAGCCCTGCCGACGACTCGCCCACCCATGCGGCGGCTTCGGACACCACGACCGGCGTGTCGAGCGAGATGACGCCTTCCTCGACGGCGTCGAGCACCACGACGGCCGTCATCACCTTGGTGATGGACGCGATCTGCGCGGGCGTCGTCGCGTCACGCTCGAAGTACACCGTGCCGTCGGCGTCTGTGACCATGGCGAACTGCGCGTCGATGCTCGGCGCGGCGGCGACGGCCAGGTCGCGCTGCTCGACCGTTTCGCCGTAGACGACGTCGGCCTTGCGCACGTCGGCGAAGGCCGCAGGCGCCGGAGCCGCGATGGCGCACGAAAGCGCGAGCAGCGCCGCCAGGGCGCACGCCGCCGCCTGGCGGCCAAGGTTTCTGCGTGAATGCGGTGCGGTGGTCATAGGGTCCCCTCTCCCGGATGCCGATCGCCTACAGGGCAGCCTGGACGGCGCCTGAAGCCGCGAAGCCGTCGGTCGACGCCTGCTGGTAGGTCGTGTCGTAGAATCCGTCGCTATAGTCGCTCGCATAGCCCGTGCTTGCATCCGCCGTCCACGTGCTTGCGTCTCCCCCGTTGTCGATCACGGTGTTCGGCCCCTTCACCACGACTTCGTCGATGGGGCTGTACACGGAAGCGAACAGGTCCTGCCGCACGACGGCGCCGTCCTTGTCGGTCACCGTTCGCGTGACCGATATCTCCGACCCGTCGGCGCCGGCCGTCTTCACATAGCTCGTTCCTTCGGCGAGCGTCTCGTCGACCTCTTCGATCGTTTCGTATTTTTCGCCTTCTTCCCAAGCGCCCGTCTCCGACGTCACCGTGTATTCCGGATCGACGCCGTACAGCGTGGCCGTCACGGCCCCGTCGACGCACTCCATGGCGAGCAGAATGTCGCTGTCGGTATCGTTTTCCCACTTCAGGTCAAGGTCGGGCCAGCTGACCGCCGCATCGCGCCCCGGGGGGTAGCTGGAGATGTAGAGCGAATGGTTCGACCGCGACACCACCGGAAGGCCGGCCTCGTACACTGCGTTGAACACGGTGGTGGCCACCTGGCAGATGCCGCCGCCGGTCGAGTCGACGTATTCTCCGCCGACGATGGCGCCGGCCTCTTCGAACCCGGCTTCTTCGTTGCAGTCGCCGGCGGTTTCGTTGAACGACCAAACCTCGCCCGGCGGCGTGACCGAATTGTTCAGCAGCTTGCTGACCAGCTCGATGTTGTGGTTGCGGTTTTCAGTGCCGGTGCCGGTGGTGAACTCGGTGGTGAACGACGAAATGGTGCCGACGATGCCAAGGTCGATCGCTTCCGCAAGGCTGAGGGTCGTCGGCGCCGTGCCTTGCTCGACGTTGATGACGACGTCGCCGCCCTCGCCCGCCGCATCGCCGAACAGGCGCTCCTGCAGGGCGCTTGCCGCGTCCGCCACGAGCGGAATGGCCGCGACGTCGGCGGTGTGCACGGTCACGTCGTCGCCGTTCACCTCGAACGACACGCTGACCGGCACGTCGTCTTCCCCTTCCATGTGCGAAAGCAGCGACGGCTTGGCCTTTTTGGCGTCGACGTAGGCCTCAAGCGTCCAGTCGTCCCCGTTCGGCTCGACGGCGGTGGAGATCCACGCGCCCAAATCGGCGGGCGTCGCGTCCCAGCCCGAACCGTCGTATTCGAAGCGGGCGCCGTTGGCTATGGCGGCGTTCACCTGGTCGGCCACGGCCTGGGCCTGCGCCTCGTCGATGCGCAAGGGCGCGTGCTCGACCTGCGCCACGAACGAGTTTTCCGGGCCGCCGCCGCTGAAGAACGCCTCGGTGAGCCGGTCTTTGAACGCGTCGATGTTCACCATCTCTCCCGTGTGGCCCGGCGTGACCGACGCGGTGCCGTTGACCACTTCCACGTCGAAGTCCTCGCGCACCTCTCCGATGGCGCCGTCGATGTCGAGCGCGAGCGCGTCGACGAACGTTTGGTTGTAGTCCACGTCCACGTCCACGTCCCAGCCGCCGACCATCGCCTGCATCCGCGCCAAAAGCCCGCCGTTTTCGCGGCCGACCGCCAAGGCGTTCTCGGCGATGCGCTCGACAGGAACGCTGGCGCCCACGTCTTCGGCCGCCACCATCCACGCCTGCTTGTTGGCCCGGGCCTCGTCCACGGCCAACTGTTCTGCCAGCGCGGCGTCTTGGGCCGTCGCCACGTCGGCATCGACCGTGTTTTGCGCCTCTTCGCTCGCGAAGATGACCACGCTGCCCTCGTCGACCTTCGTTCCGTATTCCTCGTCGACCATCGCGGCGATCTCGTCGGCGTTTTTGCCGGCCACGTCAAGCGAGCCGACCTTCACGCCGGCGTAGGCGCGGCCCGAGTTCGCAGCGGCGTCGCAGACGCCCAGCCCGACGACGAGCACGAGCGCGACGAGCGCCGCCTGCGCCGCATGGCTTTGTTTGAGAAGGGCGCCGACGTTTTTGCCCGTCGCCTGCAAAAGCAGGATGACGAACACGAGCAGCGTCTTGAAAAACAGCTTCACCGGCGACTTCTTCGACGTGCGGGCCGAGCGTTTCGCCTGCTTGGAAGCTTGGCTCCACAGCTTGCCGACGGGGATGCCGGGCAGGGCGAGCTTTTGTTTCGGCTTCTTGGGCCGAGGGGCCGCGGCTGTCCGAACATGCGCCCTCGTCGCGTTGGGCTTTGCTGCGGCCGCCTTGCGCGGCGTCTTGGCTGTTGAAGCGGCCGGCTGGCGCACAGTGTCTCTTCGCTTCGTCGGCTTGCCGTGCTTCGGAGCGCCCTTGGGAGTCGTCTCGTTCGCCATCGGCCTACCTCAATGCTTGCCGTTCGTTCAAGGCTGCCTGCAACGCCCGCCAGGCCACCACGATGTAGTAGACGGTCACGCCGGTCGACAGGATGAGTCCCGCGTAAATGAACCATATGCCCCAGCCGTACGGCCCGCTGCACAGGCCCGGCAGCCACGAAACCTCTACGATGCCAAGGCCTTCGAACACCGGCATGTTGAGCAGCAGGGCCGCGAACCCGATGAACAGGAGCGTGGTGGCCACCTTGCCGGCGAACACCACCGGCACGCGGATGCGGTATTTCCTGATGAGGATGCCTCCGCCGATGAGCAAAAACAGGTCGCGCGCCACGACGAAGACGATGACCCAGACCGGCACGCGCCCGGTCAGGAACACGCCGAGCACGCCCGAGATCATGAGCAGGCGGTCGACGGCCGGGTCGAGCACCTGGCCGAGCTTCGACACGCAGTTCGTGCGTCGTGCCAGCTGGCCGTCGAGGAAGTCCGTCCCAGCGGCAACGGCGAACACAACGCAGGCCGCCACGTCGTTTCCTTGGGCGAGCAGCACAAAAAAGACCGGGATCATGCACAGCCTGACAAAGCTGATGACGTTCGGCGCGGTCAAAATCCTGCTCGTCACCTCTTCAGAGGCGGAGTCGGCAGCGGTGGTGTTGTCCGGTTCGCTCACGCTTGGCAGATGCCCTCCTTGACATGCTGGGTCGCCCATGCAAAACGGGCAAGTCCGAGGGCTTGCCCGTCTTCGTTTTTTATAATTCTAACAGGTTTTCTGCAACCTGCGCGTCCGTTGCCGTTCTTAACCAGTTTTTCACGGGATCACACAGCGCCGCTCGCAACTTCGCCCGCATCGGGCGCCCTTTAGGCCTTCTGCGCCTCGGGCACTTCGAAGGAATCGAGATGCTTGCTGGTCGACGGGGGCGCGTAGGTGGGCTCCATGACAAGGCACGTCTTGGGACACTCGCGCACGCAGCTGCCGCACTGCACGCAGGCGAAACGGTTGATCGTCCAGGTGCGCTCCGGCTTGTTCACCGCAATGGCGTCGCAAGGGCAGCGCTTCTGGCAGATGCCGCACAGAATGCACTTCTGCACGTCGATGACGACATGCCCCTTCAGCCCCGCCGGCGCGGGCTTTTGCTGCGCCGGATACTGGATGGTTTCCGGTTCTTTGAACAGCCCCCGAAAGGTCATGCCGCCAAGTTTGAATCCGCCCATGGAAGCCTACCTTTCTGTGCAGCTGATGCACGGGTCGATGGTCAGGATGATCATGTTGACGTCCGCCAGGTCGCAGCCGGCCAGCGCGGTGGTCATGCCGGCGATGTTGATGGACGTTGGCGTGCGGATGCGCATGCGCTCGAGGTACTTCGATCCGTTGCCGCGGGCGTAGTAGTAGCATTCGCCGCGCGGCTGCTCGAGCACCATGGACGCCTCGGCGCCTGCCGCAGGAGAACCCTTCACCGGCACCGCGATGTCGCCCGCCGGAATGCCCGCGATAAGCTCTTCGATGATGTCGATGGACTGCAGCACCTCTTTCGCGCGAACCTCCATGCGGCCGTAGCAGTCGCCCGCCGTCGACGTGATGGGCTGGAAGTCGGAAAGCTTCCCGTAGGCGCCCATGCCGAGCGAGCGCACGTCGTAGGGCAAACCCGACGCGCGGCCGAACGGCCCCACCATCGAAAGCGCCCGAGCGTCTTCAAGCGAGATGTAGCCCACGCCGTCGGTGCGGTTCCTCACCGACGTGTCCTTCAGAAACGCGTTGCAGATCTTCGCGTAATCGGACTTGATGCCTTCGAGCGTGCCGATGATCTCGCGGAACTGGGCCGCGTCGATGTCGCGCACGACGCCGCCGACGCACACGACCGAGAAGATGACGCGCCCGCCGGTGGTCTTTTCGAAGATGTTCAGCACGCGCTCGCGCAGTCGCCAGCAGTGCATGAACAGGCTCTCAAAGCCGAAGGCGTCGGCGGCAAGCCCCAGCCACAGGATGTGGGAGTGCACGCGCGACAGCTCGTGCCAGATGGTGCGCAGGTATTCGGCGCGGGGCGGAATCTCCACGCCCATGAGCTCTTCGACCGTCTGGGCGTATCCCATGGAGTGGCCGAACGCGCAGATGCCGCAGATGCGCTCGGCAACGTAGATGAACTGGTTGTAGTCGCGCGTCTCGACGAGCTTTTCCAGACCGCGGTGAATGAACCCGATCTGCGGGATGGCCTCGACGACCACTTCGTCTTCCACAACCAGGTCAAGGTGCAGCGGTTCGGGCAACACGGGATGCTGGGGGCCGAACGGGATGACGGTTGCTTTCCCCATGGCTACTCGCCTCCTTTCGCGTCGTCGGCCGTTTGGGCGGCGGCTGCGGCCTTTCGCGCCTTCGCTTCCATGGCGGCGCGGACTTTCGCGGCCTTCTCGGGATCCATCGCGGCAAGCTTCGCTTCCATCGCGGCGTCTTTTTCAGCCTGCTTGGCGGCAGCCTCTTTCTTGGCCTTGGCCTCCATGGCGGCCCGCACCTTCGCGGCCTTTTCAGGGTCCATCGCTGCCAGCTTCGCTTCCATGTCGGCCGCTTTTGAGGCTTCGGACGCCTCCGCCGCGCTTTCGCCGGCGGCCGCCTTCGCCTCTTTGGCCGCCTTGGCGGCTGCGAGCTTCTTCGCCTTTTCACGCGCGGCCAGCTGGGCCGGCGATATGACGGTCATGGGTTCTTTTTGGGACAGCGCATAGAAGTTGCCGCCGAAGTCGATGGCGATGTCTTTGATGTTCACGCCGAACAGGTCGTGCGCCTCGTTCTCGAACACGAACGCGGCCAAAAACTCGCCGGTGATAGACGGCACGACGTCGTCTTTCGTCACGCCTTCGACCTTGAAGTTTTCCAGGGCGCCGTCTTTCATGAACGAATAGACGAGGTCGATCCCGTTTTCGGTGTTCACGGCAAGCACCTGCACGAAGCGCCAGCCGCTTGCCTTGCGGTCGGCGGCCATCGCGGGGATGTCGGCGATGGAGATCGGTGCGAACGTTTGGGTGAACGCGCTCATGCTCACGCTCCTTTCTTGGCGGCTTCGAGCGCCTTGGACTTCTCATCCAGGATGCCGACCGCCTGCACGACCGCGTCGATGATCGCTTCGGGGCGGATGGCGCAGCCCGGCGCGTACACGTCGACCGGAATGGCCTTGTCGACGCCGCCGATCACGTTGTAGCAGTCGTGGAAGATGCCGGCCGTGCACGCGCAGATGCCGCATGCCACGACCACTTTCGGCTCCACCATCTGGTTGTATATTTCCTGCACGACGCCGATGTTCTGTTCGTTGACCGATCCGGTCACCAAAAAGATGTCGGCGTGCTTGGGGTTGCCCGTGTTGATGACGCCGAAACGCTCGGCGTCAAAGCCCGGACACAGCGTGGCCAGCACTTCGATGTCGCAGCCGTTGCAGCTCGACCCGTCGTAGTGGATGACCCACGGGGATTTTGAAGCATAGCCCATGAATTGCCCCTCCTTACAGGTATGCGAGCACGATCAGGTTCAAGCCGCCGGCCACGAGAGCCACGATCCAAGCCGACTTGAGCATGAGCTGCCATTTGACGCGGGCGAAATTGTTGTCGATCCAGATTTCCAGGAAGTACACGGCCAGCACGACGACGAGCGCCACGAGCAAAGACACCGGGTTCGCCCACACGAAGAACATGCCGATCCAGCCGAGGAACAGGATGTTCTCGCACCAATGCATGACTTCCACCATCGCCAGCGTCCGGCCGCTCATTTCAGTGGTGACGCCTTTGACGATCTCTTGGTGCGCGTGGTGCGACATGGACAGGTCGAAGGGCGACTTGCGCAGCTTGATGGTCAGCACGAACAGAAAGCCCAGAAACACGAGCCAGATGTTCGTGATGAGCGGAACGCCCAGGAAAAACACGCCCGAGACGTTGAACGTGCCGACGCCAAGGATGGCCTTCGTGCCCATGAAGAACGCCACCGCCATGAAGAGCACCATAGGCTCGTACGCCATGACCTGCAGCGTTTCGCGAGCAGCGCCCACTTCGGCGTACGGCGAGCGCGTGCAGTACGCCGCCAGGATGAACAGCAGCGCCGCCAGCGTGATGACGAAGATGCTCATCAGCAGGTTGCCGCCGGAATAGAAGATGCCGCCGGCGATGAACGTGAACAACAGCGCACAGCCGACATAGACGACTTCGGACGAGTTCACGGCGACCGTCTCTTTTTCCAGCAGCTTGCGCACGTCGTAGTACGGCTGCAGAATCGGCGGTCCGACGCGGCCCTGCATGCGGGCCGACACCTTGCGGTCGACGCCGGCGAGCAGACAGCCCAGCACGGGAGCGATCACGGCGAACGCCACGATGCCGACAATGGTGAAAACGAGCGATTCATTCAACATGTTCGTCACGCTCCTTCCTACATCAAGATGGGCAGGCCGGTGGTGCTGAGCACCAGCGCGACGACGATGAGGATGCCGCACATCCATTCGCCGACCGGCTTGATGCGAGCCTCGCCGAACGTCGAGTCGAGGTACCAGTTGCGCGACGTGGCCGCAGTCTCGCCGGAAAGCGAGTTGCGGAAGGTGCGTCGGTCGTTGTCGACGCTGGCGCCGGCCAGATAGATCTGCGCGGGCTTTTCCTTGCCCCGGCGTCCGACGCCTGCGAACAGCATCACGATGACGATGACGGCGAGCAGCGCCGAGATCCACAGGTTCGTGCCCGAGATGTCTTGGCCGCCGAACGCGTACAGCGCCATGAGCGTTGGGTTCGCGACGACCGCGGCCACCGAGCAGACGTACGGCTCGATGAGGAAGGTCGAGATGACGGGCAGCCCCACGCAGGCGAGGACCGCGAGCACGACCATGAGCATGAGCGCCGTCCATTCGCTTTTATGCACGTCAAGCTCCACGTTTTTGTCGCACGCCGCGATGCCGGCAAGCTTGCCGAGCCACTTGGCCCAGAAGAAGAACGTCGCGGCCGAACCGAAGCCCAGAATGATGACGAGCGCGATCTGGCCGGAGTCGGCGAAGGACACGAGCGTGGCCCACTTCGCCATGAGCATGCCGAGCGGCGCGATGAACATGACCATGATGCCGAGCATCATGAAACGGGCCAGGCGCGGCATGCGCTCGAACAGAAGGTCCATGTCCTCGATGTTGCGGCTGCCGATGTGGTGCTCGGCGGTGCCGACGCACAGGAACAGCAGCGACTTCGCGATGGCGTGGAACAGGATGAGGAAGCAGGCGGCCCACACGGCCTCAGGCGTGCCGACGCCGGCGCAGGCGACGATCAGGCCCAGGTTCGCGATGGTCGAGTACGCCAGAACGCGCTTGGCGTTGGACTGCGAAATGGCCATGAACGAGCACAAAAGGAAGGTGATGCCGCCCACGAGCACGACCATGATGGACGGCAGCGGGCACACGTTGAACACCGGCGCAAGCTTGACCAGCAAAAACACGCCCGCTTTCACCATCGTGGAGGAATGCAGCAGGGCGCTGGTAGGCGTGGGGGCCACCATGGCGCCGAGCAGCCACGTGTGGAAGGGCATCTGCGCGGCCTTCGTGAGGCCGGCAAGCGCCAGGCAGCACACCGGCAGCATCACGATGATGGGATAGGCGCTGCCCACCTCGATGAACTCCCGAAGCGACAGCGTGCCCACCTGAAGCACGATGCAGTACAGCGCGACCAAAAACGCGATGCCGCCGATGATGTTCATGATGATCTGGCGGAACGCGTTTTTGATGGCTTCGTCGGTCCGTGTGAAGCCGATGAGCAAAAACGAGCATACCGTGGTGACTTCCCAGCCGGTGAACAGCCACAGCATGTTGTTCGAGAACACGATAAAGTACATCGCGGACAAAAACGCGAACATGATGGCGAAGAACATCGGGCGACGGTCTTTTGTGCCTTCAGGCTGATGCGCCTGGAAGTCTTCCATGTAACCGAGCGCATACACGCAGATGCCGGTGCCGACGACGCCGATGATGAACGCCATGAGCAGCGACAGCGAGTCGAAGTACAGGGATTCGGCGACATGGACGCCATGGGCGAATCCCAGCTCGAAGACGGCCGAGCCGACCACCTGCACCACGGCGAGCACGATCGTGGGGACATTGCGGTAGAGAATGCCGAAGTACAAGATGACCGCCGCGAGCGCAACGCTTATGGCCATGCACGCATAATCGACGATGGGCGTGTAGAACTGCAGTCCCACCCATCCTGATCCCAGGTTGGCCAGGCAAAACCCGATCGAGACGACTGCGATGGCCGCCGCAGAGACGTACACGATGACGTTGCGCGCCTGGTTTTGCTTCACTAGCAGCAACACCAATGCAACCACCAGCGGAAACAGGATTAAAAATCCGATCATTGCCACGTCTTCTCCCCCTTTTCTGTATCCGAAGCTTTCAACGAATCGCATCGCCGCCTGCGCGATGCCACGATGACACTCTAGCAATATCCGCCGCTGCCGGGCGGCCTGTGCTGCCAGCGCGTGAGCATTTGTTCGGTAGAAGGCCGAAAGGCTTCCGCAGGGCCACGGTGCGATGACGGGCCGGCAACAAATGTGAAGTTATGAAGAATGAGGCCCGCGATCAAATTTCTTCTTGCAATGGAGCCGACTTGCGGGTACTATAAACGAGCTGTCTCGCGAGGGACCGCAGATTCGGGTTGTGGCGCAGTTTGGTAGCGCACTTGACTGGGGGTCAAGGGGTCGCAGGTTCAAATCCTGTCAACCCGACCAGAAATACACAGGCCAGAGGATTCATCCCTGGCCTGTTTTCGTATTGCTGGCAAGGTGGCGCCATGCGGCGGGCGTCCGCAGAGGGACGCCCGCTTTCTGAGCCGCGCTTCTCTAGTGCATGCAGTCGAGCGCCTTGTTGAGGATGACGTCGGCCAGGGCGGCCTTCGTCATGCGGGGCAGCTCTTCGGCGCCCTCTTCGTCGACGAACCAGATCTTGTTGTCGTTGGCGTTGAAGGCCTTGCCCTCCCCCACGTCGTTGGCGACGATGACGTCGGCGTGCTTCGCCTTCAGCTTGCGCCGCGCGTTTTCCAGGATGTCATCGGTTTCGGCGGCGTATCCGACGACCACCTGGCGGTCCTTCTGCGCGGCGAGCGTCGCCAAAACGTCGGGATTCTTCACCAGCGGAATGCCGGCGAGCGCCTGGTCGTCGACGCCCTTCTTCAACTTGTGGTCGGCGGCTGAGGCAGGCCGCATGTCGGCGACGGCGGCCGCGAAAATGGCGATGTCGGCCTTCTCGAACGGGCGTTGGCACGCTTCCAGCATCTCGACGGCCGTGCGCACGCCTATGAAACACACGTCTTTGGGCCGATCGAGCGAAGTGGGCCCGCTCACCAGCGTGACCTGCGCCCCGCGACGCGCCGCCGCCACGGCCAGCGCATACCCGCTCTTGCCGGACGAATAGTTCGAGATGTAGCGCACCGGATCGATGGGCTCCACGGTGGGGCCTGCAGTGATCAGCACGCGCAGGCCTTCCAGGTCGTTTCTGACGCCCAGCACCGACAGCGTGGCGTCCACGATGGCCGCCGGATCGGCAAGGCGCCCCGGCCCCGTCTCGCCGCAGGCCAGATACCCCTCTTCGGCTTCGATCACGACCGCGCCGCGGCTCTGCAGAAGCCCCAGGTTCGCGCGGGTGGCCGGATGCTGGTACATGTGGACGTTCATGGCCGGCGCGATGAGCACCGGCGCGGTGGTGGCAAGGGCGGTCGTGGTCAGCAGGTCGTCGGCGATGCCGTGGGCCATCTTCGCCGCCACGTTGGCCGTGCAAGGGGCCACCAAAAACGCGTCGGCCTCTTCGGCGAGCGAAACGTGGTGGATGGGGTCGGACGGGTCGTCGAACAGGCCGATGGCAACCTCCTCGTGCGTGAGCGCCCGAAACGTCACCGGATCGACGAACTTCGTGGCGTGCTCGGTCATGACGACCTTGACGCGCACGCCGGCTTTCTGCAGGCCGCGGATGATCTCGCACGTCTTGTATGCGGCGATGCATCCGGTCACGCCGACGACGGCGGTCTTGCGCACGATGGAAGAGACGGTTTCGGCGGTCATGGCGATCCTTTCGTTGAGCGGCGCGGCCTCTGTGGCGCCATGCAGGCCGCAGTTGGTCCTATAAGTGGCGTTTCAACAGGTTGAACAGCACGTCTATGTGGGCGGGCGAGTCGTTCAGGCACGGCACGTACACGAAGACGTCGCCCGCGCCGTCGCGCCCGGCCTCGCGCAGGGCCCTTCGGTAGGCCGGCTCCAGCTCGTTCGGCACGTCGTAGAGCGTCTCCAGGCAGTCGACCGCGAAGTTCGGGCACGCGAAAAAGAGCGTGCCGCCGTCCTCGCGGGCGAATTGCTCGAGCACGTCGGCAGTGAACGGAGAGACCCAGCTGCGCTCCTTGTCGAAGCGCGACTGAAAGCCCACGCGCCAGCGGTCTGAGCCAATGCCGAGCGCATCGGCGAGAAGCGCGTTGGTGCGGGCTGTCTGGTCAGGGTAGTCGTCTCCCGCCTCCACGTCGGCAAGCGGAATTGAGTGGTAGGACAAAAACAGCCGATGGCCCGACTCGGGGGCGGGGTCGAAGCCGGCGGCGCGAATCGCGTCGGCAAGCGCCGCGACGTAGCCGGGATCGTCGCCGTAGCCGTCGATGAAGACGAGCTCGCCGTCCCAGGCGCTTTGTGCGCAGGCGGCGTCCACGGCGTCGACCACCGTGCCTGCCGCCTGGGAAAACGCCGTCTGCGGAAACAGCGGCAGCACGACGATCCTGCCAACGCCGAGCGCCGCAAGCTCGCGCAGCGCATCCGCGAAAAACGGGCTGCTGTAGCTGTAGGCCGTCTTCACGGCCACGGCGTCCCCTGCCGCATCGAAGCGCTCCTGCAGCTTGCGCTCGATGGCCGCGTGTGCAACGGCGAGCGGAGATCCCGCCTCGGTCCAGATGGACGCATAGCGTGCGGCGGAGGCCTTCGAGCGGCGCGGCAGGATGAACGACTTCAAGACGAACGGCCACGCCGGCGTCTTAGGCGCGATGCGCGGATCTGACAGAAAGCGCGACAGGTAGTCGCGCACGGCTTCGGGCTCAGGCGCCGCGGGGCTGCCCGTGTTCACGAGCACGACGCCGCAGCGGGGCCGCCTTCCTTCGATCACGCCCGACCTCCTTCCGCCGCCACGTCCGAACCGCTTGCCGCCTCCTGTGCCGGCCTTGGGGCGAACGCCTCATCCCAAAAGGGCGTCTTGCCCATGCTGCGCGGAGAGAGACCGTCGAGCGCCGTCTGCAAGTCTTCCGGCAGTCCGTCGAAAAACTCCAGGTATTCGCCCGTTTCGGGGTGCTCGAAGCCCAGCGTGAACGAATGGAGGAACTGTCGCGCCAGCCCCAAGCTTGCCCGCGGGGCCTTCGGAGCGCCCGAGGTGTACATCGGATCCCCCACGAGCGGGTGGCGCGTGTATTCCATGTGCACGCGGATCTGATGGGTGCGCCCGGTGAACAGCTTGCAGTCGATGAGGGTGTAGCCGTCGTCGCCCGGCTCGGCGTCGAAGCGCTCGAGCACGCGAAATGTCGTGATGGATTCGCGGGCCGAAGGCGCCTCTCGCACGCAGCGGCGGGTGCGGTCGCGCAGCGAGCGGTCGATGGGCGCGTCGACCATGCCGGTGTCGGGTCCGATGACGCCGTGGACAAGCGCCAGGTAGCGCCGCTCCACCGCTTTTTCGCGGATGGCCTGCATGAGCGCCTCGCCGGCCTCGTTCGTCTTCGCCGCCAGCATAAGCCCGCTCGTGTCGCCGTCGAGCCGGTGCACGATGCCCAGGCGGTCGTCTTCGCCCTGCACGTTGCACAGATGGTCCGCCCCGCAATGATAGACGAGCGCGTTGACGAGCGTGCCGTCCGGATGGTCGGCCGCCGGGTGGCAGATCAGCCCCGCTTGCTTCGACAGCACGATGACCTCGTCGTCTTCAAAGCGTATGTCGAGCGGAATCGGTTCGCCGCACACGCGCAGGGGCGCCGCTTCTTCGTCGGCCTCGTACACGATGAAGTCCGTCGCCTGCACGGCGTGCTTCTTCGCGACCGTTTTGCCCGAAACCGTCACGCGGCCCTCTTCGACCGCCCGGGCGGCGGCGCTGCGGCTCGCATAGCACCCGTGCGCGGCCAGCACGGCGTCCAAACGCTCGCCCCAGTACGGCGGATCCGGGCGAAAGCTCAGCAGGCGGCCCATGGCTCAACCGTCCTTCCGCGCGTGCGGCGCATGAGCGCCCGAATCGCCAGCATCGGGTTCGCAGGAATCGCCGTCGCGGCTCATCGACACGAACAACCCTATAAGAAACAGCACGAAACCGCAGGTCACACCAATGTCGGCCACGTTGAACACCGGAAAGTCCATAAAGGCCGTCTCGATGAAGTCCACCACGTAGCCCAGCGCGAAGCGGTCGCAGGCGTTGCCGATGCCGCCGGCGATGACAAGCGCAAGCCCTATGGCCTCGGCCCAGTTCAAGCGCGGCGCACAGATGAAGGCGTACGCGGCGAAAAAGCAGCACACCGCCACCGACATGACGCCGAGGGCCAGCGTCGAATCGCCGAACAGCCCCCAGGCCATGCCGGTGTTGTGCACAAGGCGGAACTGGATCAAGCCCGCAAAAGGCCCGCCCACGACGGCGCCTACGTCGAACGAGTTGAAATACGCCTTCGTGACCTGGTCAAGCACGACCCAAACGGCTGCAATGACCGCGATGGCCGCAAGCACGCGCCCTCGGGCATGCCCCGGCCGGGCGGACGCCGAAGCGCCGCCGCGACCGGGCTCGTTCGTCAGCTCTTTGGCATGAAGCGCCATCAAGCGTCCTTGCCGCCGTCAAACCCGATGGCGTCGAGCGCATCGCCGCAGCGTCCGCACACGTCCGGGTGGTGCGCGTTTCCGCCCAGCTCGCGGTAGTTCCAGCAGCGCGGGCATTTCTCGCTCGTCGACGCGCTCACCGTCGCAGCGAACTCGCCGCCTTCGACGACCGTCACCGACGCCACGATGAACAGCTCTTCCAGCACGCCTGCGCCGAGCGCGTCAAGCACCGTCTTCGCGTCGGCCGGAGCCGTCAGCTCCACGACGGCTTCCTGGCTCTTGTTCACGAGCTTCGCCCCGCGGGCCTCTTCAAGCGCCTTCATCGCAACGTCGCGGGCTTCAAGCGCCACGGCAAACGATTCCAGCGCAGCTCGTCCTTCGTCGGCTGGCAGCGCCGGCACGAAATCGGACGCATCCGGCCAGCCGGCCAGCTGCACGTTACCTGCGCGGCTGGTGCGCTCGCGCATAGCGCGGGGATAGTGTTCCCACACTTCATCGGTCGTGAACGACAGGATGGGCGTCATCACGCGCACGAGCACTTCCAGGATGTTCATGAGCACGGTCTGCACGGCGCGGCGGCGCGGCGAGTCCGGGGCTTCGGAGTACAGGCGATCCTTCGCGACGTCCATGTAGATGGCGGACAGGTCGTTCACGAACTCGTAGCACGCCCGGTACACCGCGTTGTAGCGGAATTCCTGGTAGGCCTGGGTCACTTCGGAAAGCAGCGCGGCAGTGGCGGCCAGATAGTACTGGTCGATGGGCTCGAGCGCGTTCCAGTCGCTCACGGCGTCGGTCGCGTCGTCGAAGTCGTCCAGGCTGCCCAGCAGGAAGCGGAACGTGTTGCGGAAGCGGCGGTAGGCGTCGGAGACCTGCTTCAAGATGGCGTCGGAGATGGACACGTCCTGCGAATAGTCGACGCTCGACACCCACAGGCGCAGCACGTCGGCGCCGAATTTCTCCATCACCTCTGCCGGATCGATGCCGTTGCCGAGCGACTTGGACATCTTGCGCCCCTGCTCGTCCACGGTGAACCCGCAGTGCATGACCGACTGGTAGGGCGGCGTGCCGTAGGCGCCCACCGACGTGAGCAGCGACGACTGGAACCAGCCGCGGTGCTGGTCAGAGCCTTCCAGATACAGCTCGGCCGGGAAATGCAGCCCTTCGGCCTCGCGGTGCTTGAGCACGCTCGTGTGGCTGACGCCCGACTCCCACCACACGTCCAAGATGTCCTTTTCAGGCAGCAGATCGGTGCAGCCGCACACCTCGCACGCCGTGTGCTTCGGCAGGTAGTCGGCGGGCTTTTCGGTGAACCAGGCGTCGGCGCCCTTTTCGTAGAACAGCGCGATCACCGCATCGAACGTCGCTTCAGTGGCGACGGTCGAGCCGCACTTGGCGCACTTGAACACCGGAATGGGCACGCCCCAGCTGCGCTGGCGCGAGATGCACCAGTCCGGGCGGTCGGCCACCATCGCTCCGATGCGGTTCTTCGCCCAGTCGGGCACGAAGCGCACCTCGTCGTTGATGGCGTGCAGCGCCTTGTCGCGAAGGCCGTTTTTGTCCATGGACACGAACCACTGGTCGGTCGCGCGGAAGATGACCGGCTGATGGCAGCGCCAGCAGTGCGGATAGCTGTGCACGATGTCCTGAGCCGCCACGAGCGTGCCTTGGTCGCGCAGCCACTCGATGATGACGGGGTTGGCCGCTTCCACGTCAAGGCCTGCGAAGGGGCCGGCCTCGTCGGTGAGCACGCCGTTGTCGTCGACCGGCATGAGCAGCGGGATGTCGAATTCCAGGCCGACCAGGTAGTCGTCTTGGCCGTGTCCGGGGGCCGTGTGCACCGCGCCCGTGCCCGAGTCGAGCGTGACGTGGTCGCCGTAGATGACGGTGCCCTTCAGGTCGTGGCGGATGGGGCAGGTGTAGGCGAGCCCGCACATTTCGCGGCCTTTGAGCGTGACCGGCTCGCCCGTCTCGTCGGACACGACGCGGAAGTCTTCCCAGCCGGCGGCCTGGGCCACCTGCTCGACCAGCTCTTGCGCGAAGATCATGTTCGCGCCGTCGGCCTGCACCATCACGTAGTCGGCGTCAGGCGCCAGCGACACGGCGGTGTTGGCCGGCAGCGTCCAAGGCGTGGTCGTCCAGATAAGTATGTAGGCCTGCCCCGTCGCGCCGGCCGCTTCGAAGACGCCGGGCATCGCGTCGAGCGCGAACCGCACGAAGATGGACGGCGAGGTCTCGTCGCCGTATTCGATCTCCGCTTCGGCAAGGGCGGTGTGGCAGCTTTTGCACCAATGGATGGGCTTGCGGCCGCGGTAGATCGAGCCGTCCAAATACATCTGCTTGAAGATTTCGACGTTGCCGGCCTCGTAGTTCGGCAAAAACGTAAGGTACGGATTGTCCCAGTCGGCGTTCACGCCAAGGCGCTTGAAGCCTTCGCGCTGGATGTCGACGTACTTCTCGGCCCATTCGCGGCAAAGCTGGCGCAGGTCGGGCTGGCTGATTGTCGCCATGCGCTTGGGGCCGATGGTCGTTTCCACCATGTGCTCGATCGGCTGGCCGTGGCAGTCCCACCCCGGCACGTACGGCGTGAAAAAGCCCATCTGGGCATGCGACTTGTTCACGAAGTCTTTGAGGATCTTGTTGAAGGCGTGCCCGATGTGGATGGGGCCGTTGGCGTACGGCGGCCCGTCATGGAGGACGAAGGGCTTGTTGTCACGGTTTTTGTCAAGCACCTGCTGATAGATGCGCTCGTTTTCCCACTTCTCAAGGCGCTTCGGCTCGTTGGCAGGCAGGTTGGCCCGCATGGCGAAGTCTGTCTTGGGCAGGTTCATGGTGTCTTTGTAGCTCTTGCCCACGAGATGCCTTCCTTTTCTCAGGTATCGCTTCGATGTTACAAACGTCGAAGTATAGCCTATGGGTCCTGTTTTCGCTGCGCCGCCTGGTCGCATATCGGTAAAAACATCGCAATCCCCGCATGCGCTGCGCTTCGTTGCCGCTGCGAAACGCATGCATGCCCTGTGTGCGATTTTTCGGCGGGTTTCGCTATACTGCAACCTTACGGGTTCGCCGACGGCTTCGCGAACGCGGCGTATCGCGAAACGGCTCGGCCATCAAACCACTTCGACAGAAAGGACACCCTATGGCACGTTCCTTTGAAATAGTGACCGACTCCAGCTGCAACCTGCCTGAGAGCATCATCGACGAGCTGGGGCTGCACATCCTGCCGCTCACCTTCATGGTCGACGGCGAGGACAAGGTCTACCAAAGCTACCTGAAAGGCGAAACGACCGACCTGGCGCAGTTCTACGCGATGATGCGCGAAGGCAAGGTCATCAAGACGTCGCTGCCGTCCATCGCCGATTCCGAAAAGCTCGTCCGCGGGCTGATCGATGCGGGAAAAGACGTGCTTTACCTGGGCTTTTCCAGCGGCCTTTCCGGCACGTGCGAGGCTGTGTCGCTCGTGATGCGCCAGCTTTCGCAGGAGTGCCCCGACCGGGCGCTCGTGTCGGTGGACACGCTGGCGGCCTCGGGCGGGCAGGGGCTGCTCGTGTGGTACGCGGCGAAGATGGCCGACGAGGGAGCCGGCATCGCCGAGGTGGCGGCGTGGGTCGAGGAAAACAAGCTGCACCTGGCGCACTGGTTCACGGTGGACGACCTGATGTTTTTGTTCCGCGGCGGGCGCGTGTCCCGCACGAGCGCCTGGGCAGGGACGCTGCTCAACATCAAGCCGGTCATGCACGTGGACGACGAGGGGCACCTCATTCCGCTCGAAAAGGTGCGCGGGCGCAAAAAGTCGCTGAACGCGCTGGTGGACCACATGGAAGCCTCGGCGACGGCGCCGGTGGCCGAGCAGACGGTGTTCATCACGCACGGCGACTGCATCAAAGAAGCCGAATACGTGGCCGACCAGGTGAAACAGCGCCTCGGGGTCAAAGACGTCATCATCAACTACGTCGACCCGGTCATCGGCGCCCATTCCGGTCCCGGCACCATGGCGCTGTTCTTTCTGGCCGACAAGCGCTAAAGGTGGCCCGCATCGGCGTGGCGGCGGGTGGAAGCGCTTTTGCCCGTTCCGCCTCGCCTGCGCAGGGCAAGACGGCCTCGATCAGCGCTTCCTGAGCACGAGGTAGCGGTTGAGGCGCCCGCTCGATCCGTCGGCGAAAAAGTTTGCAACGACTTCGGCCGAAGCGGCGCACGCGGCGGCCAGATCGGCGATCTCGTCGTCGGATGCGTGGTGGCAGTAGCGGAAGACCGACTCGTCCTGCTGCCATTGCAGCAGATGATCGCCCGCGTCAAGGTCGAGCGGGCCGAAGCGCTCCTGGGCCTTCGCCGTGGCCGCGCGTGCCTTTTTCAGCAGGCGGGCGTCGTCTGCGAACCGCCAAAACGACGCCGCGACGATCCCTCCGGGCCGCGTGCGCCCAACAAGCGCGTCCAGCAGGCGTCGCCGGGCCGCGGCGGTCGGGACGTGGTGCATGACGCCGAACGCGACGGCCAGGTCGAACGTGCGCCTGTCCAGAGCCGCGAACGGATCGGCGCCGCACAGAAGCGCCTCGACAATGTTAGCTTCAACAAACTTTATCGGCGCGTCCGGGAGCCCCGCCGCCTCGAAGGCGGATGCGCCCTCATCGACGAGCGCCGGGCAGTCGTCGACGCCGACCGCCCGAAACGCGATGCCCTCATCGAAAAGGAAGCGCTCGAAGCGGAGGTTTCCGCATCCCGCGTCGAGCACGGACAGCGGCTCGCGGCCGCGGAGCGACCGTGCCGCCGCATCGACCACCTGGCGCCAGCCCTCCCAAGGGCTTTGCCGCGTCGCCGAGAACGACGACGCGGTTTTCGTGTAGAAATCGCTGGTCAAGTTCGCCAGAAGGCGGGCGGTTGCGGTATCCATCGTGTCGGGTTGCGCTTTCTCGCTGGGACGTTTGTTCCGACCAGTATAATGGTGCGCCATGGAGACCGCGATCACAACCATCATCGAAGCGCTGCGCGAGAGGGCTTGCGTGGACGCCGCATGGCTTGAGCGGCTCGTTCGCGCACGCAACCGCGAAACGGCCGACGCGTCGCGCACCGTGGCGAAGCGGCGCCTGCTCCCCTATTACTGGCACGTGAAAAGCGACGACGCGGCCCGGTTCGCGTCGTGGAACGTCACGCCCGAGATCGAGCAGCGGCTCGTGCGCCTTCTGCAGGCCAAGCCGCGCCGCACGGCTTCGGGCGTGGCGACCGTCACGGTGCTGACGAAGCCCTGGCCCTGCGGGGGCGACTGCCTGTTCTGCCCGAGCGACGTGCGCATGCCGAAGAGCTACCTGTCCGACGAGCCTGCCTGCCAGCGGGCCGAACGATGCTTCTTCGACCCGTATCTGCAGGTCACGTCACGGTTGCGCGTGCTGGCCGACATGGGGCACCCCATCGACAAGGTCGAGCTCATCGTGCTGGGCGGCACGTGGTCCGACTATCCGCCCGCCTACCGCCGCTGGTTCGCCCGCGAGCTGTTCCGCGCCTTGTGCGAGTTCGGCGAGCATGCCTTCGAAGAGGCCGCCGCTCGTCGGGAGCGCTACGAGGCGGCCGGGCTGACGAGCGATCCGGGCAAGCTTGCGAGCCGATTCTCCCGTGCGCAAGACGCCGTGAACGCAGGGGCGCTCGGCTACAACGATTTTGTGCAGGCGCACTACGACGCCGCGCCGCCGCCCGGCGTTGTGCGCGAAGCCCGGCGAACGGACGGGCAAAGCGGGTCCGACGCGCCGGCCTCTCGCGACCTGTGCACAGACGCCGGTCCCTGGAGCGCCGTTTCCGCCTGGCAGACGGCGACCGCAGAAGAGGTGGACCGGTGGCAGCAAGCCAACGAGACGGCCCGGTGCCGCTGCGTGGGGCTGGTCGTAGAAACGCGGCCCGAGCTGGTCACGTTCGACGGCCTTGTCGAGCTGCGGGAGCTCGGATGCACGAAGGTGCAGATGGGCGTCCAAAGCCTCGACGACGCCGTGCTGGCGAAAAATGCCCGCCGCTCCACGTCTTCCCAGGTCGCACGCGCGTTTGCATTGCTGCGCCTGTTCGGCTTCAAGATTCACGTCCACGCGATGGCAAACCTTGTCGGCGCCACGCCCGACGCCGACGTGGCCGACTACCGGCGCCTCGTGACCGATGCGGCGTTTCTGCCCGACGAGGTGAAGCTCTACCCGTGTGCGCTCGTTGAAAGCTCGCGGCTTCGGCGGCTTTTCGAAAGCGGGGCGTGGCGGCCTTACAGCGAAGAAGAGCTCGTGGACGTGCTGGCCGAAGACGTGCTGGCCACGCCGGCCTACACGCGCATCTCGCGGATGATCCGCGACATCCCCTCGCCCGACATCATGGCGGGCAACAAGAAAACGAACCTGCGCCAACTGGTGGAAGAGCGGGTCCGCGCGACAGGCCGGCCGATCCGCGAGATCCGCCTGCGCGAGATAGCCACCGACGCGCCTGCCGGGGCCGACTTGCAGCTCGACGTGGCGTCCTACGCCACAAGCGTGAGCGACGAGCGCTTCTTGCAATGGGTGCTTCCCGACGGGCGCATCGCGGGATTTCTGCGGCTGAGCCTGCCGTTTTCCGCCGACGCGCTGCCCTCTGGGATCGCCTCTCCCCTGCCTGCCGGATGCGCGATGATCCGCGAAGTGCACGTGTACGGCCGGGCGGCGCAGATCGGGCGCACGGGCGATGCGGCGCAGCACCAAGGGCTTGGGCGGGCGCTCGTGGAGCGGGCCTGCGCGATGGCGGCTGACGCGGGGTATGGATCGGTTGCCGTCATCAGCGCGGTCGGCACGCGGGCCTACTACCGCAGCCTGGGGTTTTGCGACGACGGGCTGTACCAGACGCGCCGTCTTGGAAAGCCGGGCCGATGAACGCCGACGCCCGCGCGGCCCGTTCGCCCGCATCCTGGCAGGCCGGCGCGAACGGGGCGTCCGCCCCGACACAGGCAGCTGCCGAGGCTTCCGCCGCCGCAGGCTCCTCGCCTGCCCCGACGCAGGCCCATGCCGCCGCCGATGCCGGCGCGAGAGGCGGCGCCGCAGGCGAAGCCCTGCCGCCCTGGAGCGGGCCGGCCATCCTGCTCGTGGACCTCGACGCGTTCTTTGCGTCCGTCGAGCAGCTCGACCACCCCGGCTGGCGCGGTAAGCCGGTCATCGTCGGGGGCGACGCAGACAAGCGCGGCGTCGTGTCGACCGCCTCGTACGAGGCCCGCGCGTTCGGCGTGCATTCCGCCATGCCGTCTTCCCAAGCCGCACGCCTCTGCCCGCAGGCCATCTGGACGCACGGGCATTTCGACCGTTACCGGCGCATGTCGAACGCCGTCATGGACATCCTGCGCGACGAGACGCCGTTCGTCCAGCAAGTCTCCATCGACGAGGCGTTTTTGGACGTGACGCCGAACGCCGTGAACCGCGAGCACCCCGCAAACATCGCGCGGCGCATCCAAGCCCGCGTCGAGGCGCTCGGCGTGACGTGCTCCATCGGCGTCGGGACCTCGAAAAACGTTGCGAAGATCGCTTCTGACATGGACAAGCCGCGCGGGCTGACCGTCGTGTTCCCCGGCAGCGAACGCGCCTTTTTGGACCCGCTTCCCGTGCGGGCCATGAGCGGCATCGGGGCGGCGGCGGAAGCCGTGCTAAAGAGCCGCGGCATCGAGACCATCGGAGACTTGGCGTCGCGCGACGAGGCGTACCTGACCAAGCTGCTCGGCAAGAACGGCCGCACCATGTGGATCCGCGCGAACGGGCGCGACGATACGCCGGTGGCGAGTGACGACGCGGTGAAGTCGGTGAGCAACGAGACGTCTTTCGCGGTCGATCTGACGCGTCGGCGCGACGTGGAGGCGGCGGTGTCGTCCATGGCCGCGAAGGTGGGACGGCGGCTGCGACGCCGGGGCCTGCGCGGACGGACGCTGGGGCTGCGCGTGCGCCTGGGCGACCGCACGGTGCATTCGGTGCAGCGCCAGCTGGTCGAACCGACCGACGACGAGCTGTTCTTCACGCCGCTTTTGCTCGCAATGCTTGCCGACGTGTGGCGCGAAGGCATGCCGGTGAGGCTCGTCGGCGTGGCGGTCACCGGGTTCGAGGCGCAATCGTTCGTGCAGGAAAGCCTGTTCGATGCCGACGCCTTCGGCCTGCCTGAAGACGAGAACGCCCCCGACCAGGCCGGCGCGTCCCGCCGCAGCCAAGACGCGGGCGGCCCTCTCGTGGCGGACGCGTCCAAGCGCCGCAGCCTCCTTGAAGCCACCGACAAGCTGCGCGAGAGGTTCGGCGACGACGCCGTCCGCTTCGGGCACGAGCTGCGCTCGTCCGCCAACACCACCGGCTCGTCGTCCAAAAACATCGCCGACTATAAATAGGTGTAGCGGGACGGCTTTCCCACGCCGCTCCTTGACTGATACCCCCTAGGGGTATATACTCGCCCGCACGAACCGGACGAAAAGGAGCATCGAGCATGACAGATCCCACCTCCGCGGCGCCGGCGTGCTGCGGCAAGCAAAAAGACACCCCGCGCAGCGACGAGCTGCAAGCCGACCTGACCCGCCGCATCAACCGCGCCATCGGCCAGCTCGGCGGCGTCAAGGCCATGATCGAGGACAACCGCTACTGCGGCGACGTCCTCACCCAGCTTGCCGCGGTCGAAAGCGCCGTTCACGCCATTTCGGGCATCGTGCTGACCAACCATTTCCACACCTGCGTCGTCGAGCAGATCCAAGCCGGCAACGAAGAGATCGTGGACGAAGCGCTTGCCCTCGTCAAGAAATTCTCACGCTAGGAGGCGTGCATCATGAAGCAAACGTTTGACGTGACCGGCATGTCGTGCGCGGCATGCTCGGCGCGGGTCGAGAAGGCCGCAAGCGCCGTCGACGGCGTGGAATCGGTGGCCGTGAACCTGCTGAAGAACTCGATGGACGTCACGATGGCCGACGAGGACGCCGACTTCGTCATCGGCGACGTCGTGGAGGCCGTTGCGAAAGCCGGTTACGGCGCAACCCCCCGACCTGCGAAAACAGGCAACGCGAAGGCGTCTGGCGCAGCATCGTCCGCCGCACAGGCGGCTCCCGTCGCCGCCGCCGAAGCCGAGCGCCGCACCGTCCGCACCCGCCTGATCGTCTCCATCGCCTTCACCGTGCCGCTGTTCTACCTGTCGATGGGCCACATGTTCGGCTGGCCGCTGCCGGAGGCCTTCCTCGGCGACCAGAACGCCCTCACGTTCGCGTTCACCCAGTTTTTGCTGCTGCTGCCCGTCATCTTCGTCGATTTCAAGTTCTTCGACAACGGCTTTCGCTCGCTTGCGCACGGCGCCCCCAACATGGACTCGCTCATCGCGCTCGGCTCGGCGGCGTCGACGGCCTACGGCATCTACGCCATCTACCAGATCGGCATCGGCTTGGGCGCGGGCGACATGCACGCCGTCCATATGGCGTCGATGGACCTGTACTTCGAGTCGGCGGCCATGATCCTCACGCTCATCACGCTCGGCAAGTACTTCGAGGCCCGCGCGAAGGGCCGCACCACCGACGCGCTCGCAAAGCTCATGGACCTCGCGCCGAAACAGGCGCTGCGCCGCTTGCCCGACGGCACCGAAGAGCTGGTGGACGTCGAGGCCGTGCGCGAAGGCGACGTGCTCGTCGTGAAGGCGGGCGACGGCGTGCCGGTCGACGGCGTCGTCGTCGAAGGAGCGGGCGTCGTGGACGAATCGCTGCTCACCGGCGAGTCCATTCCGGTCGAGAAGGAAGCGGGATCGCAGGTCACGGGCGCCACCATCAACACGTCGGGCTGGTTCGCCATGCGGGCCGAGCGCGTCGGCGACGACACGACGCTTGCGGGCATCATGAGGCTGGTGGACGAGGCGACGTCCACCAAAGCGCCCATCGAAAAGATCGCCGACAAGATTTCCGGCGTGTTCGTGCCGGCCGTCATCGTCATCGCGCTCGCGGCGTTTTGCATCTGGCTGGCGGCGGGCGCCCCGTTTTCCACCGCGATGTCTTTCGGCATTTCGGTGCTCGTCATCTCGTGCCCGTGTGCGCTCGGCTTGGCCACGCCGACGGCCATCATGGTCGGCACGGGACGGGGCGCCACGCAGGGCATCCTCATCAAGTCCGCCGAAACGCTTGAGCGGGCGCATGACGTGCAGACGGTCGTCTTCGACAAGACCGGCACGCTAACCGAAGGAAAACCACAGGTCACAGACGTGTTCACGACCGACATCGCCGACACGGAAGGCCTGGCGTCGCTCGCGCTGTCCCTGGAAGAGAAGTCCGAGCACCCCCTGGCCGCCGCCATCGTCGCCTGGGCGCGGGAACACGGAGCGCAAGCGCAACGCGTCGAAGGCTTCGAGGCGGTGCCGGGAGGCGGGATTTCGGCGACCGTCGACGGCGCGGTCGCCTACGCCGGCAACCCGCGCCTGATGGGGATCGGCAACGTCAACGTCGACGCGCTGTCGACGCAGGCCGAATCGCTTGCCGCCGACGGGAAGACGCCGCTGTACTTCGCCATCGGCGGCAAGCTGGCCGGCATGATCGCCGTGGCCGACGTCGTGAAGCCCTCAAGCGCCGCCGCCGTCGCCGAGCTGCGCGCCATGGGGCTGCGCACCGTCATGTTGACCGGCGACAACATTCGTACCGCCAAGGCCATCCAGCGCCAGACCGGCGTCGACGCCGTCATCGCCGGCGTGCTGCCCGACGGCAAGGAGCGCGAGATCCGCACGCTGCAGGAGTCCGGCAAGGTGGCCATGGTCGGCGACGGCGTGAACGACGCGCCCGCCCTTGCCCGCGCCGACATCGGCATCGCCATCGGCGCCGGATCGGACATCGCCATCGAGAGCGCCGACATCGTGCTCATGCGGCCTGCGGTCACCGACGTTCCCGCCGCGATCCAGCTTTCCCGCGCCACGCTGCGCAACATCAAGCAGAACCTGTTTTGGGCGCTCGTCTACAACGCCGTGTGCATTCCCGTGGCGGCCGGCGCGTTCGCGTTCTCGGGCGTCGCGCTCAACCCGATGATCGCTGCGGCCGCCATGTCGCTCAGCTCGGTGTGCGTCGTCAGCAACGCGCTGCGCCTGCGCAGTTGGAAGCCGAAGTTCGTCTCGTCCGCCGGTGTCGCGCCGACGCTCGGTGCCACATCGGGCGAAGAGGCGGAAAGCGAGACAGCGCCTACGACCGATGCTGCAAGCGTTACGCCGGCCTTGGGCGCCGAGGGGCCAGCGCATCCCGACCCGACGCCCGCTTCGCCTTCGTCGCCCAAGGCCCAAGCCGAAGACGAAGCGGCCCCCGAACACGAACAAGCGGCGCACGCGGGGGCGTCGCTTCAGAAAGAGACTCCTGAGAGAAAGGAACCTGCCATGGAAAAGACCCTGATCGTCGAAGGAATGATGTGCCCTAAGTGCGTCGCGCACGTGAAAGAGGCGCTTGAGGGCGTAAGCGGCGTTGAGGCGGCCGTCGTCGACCTGGAAGCAAAGACCGCCGTCGTCACGCTCGCCGCCGACCTGTCCGACGACACGCTGCGAAGCGCCGTGACGGAAGCCGGCTACGACGTGGTCGAGGTGCGCTAGGCCGCTCCATCTCGCAACAAAACAGGTCTGCGCCGAGGCTCGGGGGTCGTCCCGAGCCTTGTCTTCGCCACGGCTTCGGCGCTTTCCGCCTGCGCATGGCAAAGCCCGACTACACCAACGGGCGTACAATTTCGTTCTTTCTTCAAAAGCGAGACGGTTTTGAGCCAAGCGGGCGCAATTCGGCGTCTGACGTGATACGATGCCCGAAAAACACGCAGCCGACCTGTCCCGCGAAAGACAAGGAGTCCCCATGAACGAAGAAAGCAATCCGTCCGGCAACGCCTCTCCCGAAGCCTTCCCGCAAACGCCGGCGGAAGCGCCTGCAAGCGGCGACGGCGAAAGCCCGACGCTGCCGGCAAGCCCCGTCGAAGGCGCGGCGCCGACGCCGGCAGAGCCGGCCCCAAGCGTTCCCGCGCAGCCGGCGCAGGCCGCCGCTGCGGCCGCCCAGCCTTCGCCGACGTTCCAGCAGGCGCCTCGGTTCGCCGGGTCGCAGCAGGCTTCCGCGTCGCAAGTCGACCCTGCCGCCGCTGCGCCGACGCAGCCGGTGACGCAGCCCGCGCCGGCCCCCGGCTTCTCCGCCGCCCCCCAAACGCCGCCGCAGCAGCACGCCTACGCGGCTCCGCATGTCTACGCGCCGACGACGCCGACGCAGCCGTCGTCGCCCTTCACGCCTCCGCCGGCCCAGCCGCAACCGCAGCCCGGCGCCGCAACGCCGACATCCGGCGGCGCGAACAAGAAGCCGTGGCTGTATGCCCTGGTCGGCGGCGCTGCCGGCCTGCTCATCGGCGCCGTCTGCGCCTCGGGCTGCACCATGCTCGCCCTGCACGCCGGCTACGGCCCGCAGCAAGGCGCCATGGAACACGGGTATTACGGCCAAAACGACCGCGCTCCCTACGGCGACGATCGCTACGACTATGACAACCGGTACGGCGACGCCTACGACTATGACTGGTTCTACGACGACGATTATTACGGCCACGACTATGGCTATGACTACGACGACCGCTCGTACAACCACGACGGCTATGGCTATGGCGACAACGGCGCCGGATCGGGAAGCAATTCTGACCGCGGCGATCAGAATTCCGGCGGGTCGAACGCAGGCGCGTCGCAAAACGCCCTCACCTTCGACGAAATAGAAGACATGCTCGGCATAACGCCTGCCGCTGCGCAGAACGGCAAGTACGAGCCAGGGGCCTACGTCGTCGGCGCGAACGAGCAGCTGAAGCCCGGCCTGTACTTCCTAGAAGGAACTCAGGGCAAGGAAGGCAAGTTCATCGTCTTCGAGCAAACGGGGCAAACGGGCGGCACGCCGCTTTACGAGGCGGAGACGTCGTGCGTCTACGTCGGCAGCTATTTCGTCAACCTTGAAGAGGGCGACGCGTTCGCGTACATGCCCGCCGACCGGGAAAGCCGCTTCTTCGACGCGTCCCAGGCCGCACTGGACAAAGACGCCCCGTACGAAAGCGGCCTCTATCGCGTCGGCACCGACATTCCTGCCGGCTCCTACACCGTCACCGTGGCGCCCGGCACCGTCGAAGGCGCCACGCAGGAAAACGCCGCCTATGTCATGAAGGACCTCGAATTCAACGATGACTCCATCACCGACACGAAATACGTCATCGCCGGCAGCAGCCAAACGGTCGAGCTCGCAGACGGACAGTGGCTCGAGCTCTACGGAGCCATCGCCACCCCAGAGAAACAGCAGTAGCAGGCGCGAAACAAGCCCGCAATAGAAAAAGCCCCGACTGCCGTCGGGGCTTTTTCTATTGCGAGTGGAGCGTGGCAGTGTCCGGAAGTTTTACCGGGGTGTCGTCAGAGGGGTGGAATCGTATGTCGTCTGCAAGCTTTTCTGCTGTTGGCGCAAACGGAATCGTCGAACGCCAACAATCGGTGCACTGCCGTATATCACGACAAAAGACCGCAACTCGAATACGATGCAGCGAAAACGTAAGCGTCAGAACAGCGGAAAGCAGTCAACTCTCTGCTGTCTCTACCTGTTCATGCCAAACCAAAATACGCGAATAGTCGTTTGTGCGCAAGTCGCTCAGAGTTGCGCACAAACGACTCTTTCTAAACTAATTAAACCTCTGCGGAAACATTAAACTGTGCACAAAAAGCATCATTGATTGAAAGCAGCCTTTGATCTAACCGGGTCCGACACTCCTTTTCAATGGATTCCGGAATGCCGTACAGCCCCTGCGAGAGCGCACAAGCCATCGAGCAAATGGTGTCTGAGTCACCGCCAACGGACACAGCCTTCCTGGCCGTCTCTTCAAAAGATCCACCTTCGAAGAAGGCGGCAAAAGCAATTGGGACAGACCCGTCACAACTAACATCAAAACTATACTGAGGTCGTATTTCGTCGAGCGTGAAGTCCAGATTATAGCCGTATTTTGATGTAATGTACTTCTTGATTGCAGGTTTTGGGTTACCTGTTCGAGCTAAAAAGATTCCAGCTGAGATTGCTTGCGCTCCTCTAATTCCTGAAGGATGATTATGCGTCACTTCGGCAGATAGCTTTGCCATCTTTTCGGTTATTTCTAATGAGTTATATGCCCACCCAACTGGTGAAACGCGCATAGCGGACCCATTAGCCCAGCTGCCATAAGCAGAGCATGATTCTATCGGAGTTCTAAGCCATTCTGCAAACTTATAGCCATAGCCAGCTTTCGGGTATTCGTGACCAAGAGCATGCATCCCTTCAATAATTGCTTTTTTGAAGCCTGGCTCAAGACCTTCAGTCTTCAGGATTGCCCAAGCAATTGCCAGAGTCATAACTGAATCGTCTGTAAAATGGCTCTCTTCACAAAACAACTTAAAATCAGTTCGTTTGATATTATTAAATTCATAAGGTGAGCCAATCATATCTCCGCTCAATGCTCCTAAAAGCACTTATAGCCCCTAACAATCGTCAAATCAATATTCAACAACTCTAATTATCATACACTTTGACGATATGACCCGAACCGAGGAAACGGGATTCGTTTCGGGTCGAGACCTTGAAAAGGGCCTCCCGCAGATCAAAATGATTCTGTTGCAGCAGAACGGTGTCGAGGCTATGTTGCATTATAATCAAATCTATCAACATAAGCGGCATGGCTTGCGGGCACTTTTGATTGCTCTGCATATAGGGGAGGCGATTTCATGGGCTTGATTGGATGGGCCGACGCGCCAAATTCAATCGAAGAGAATAAAGGCGAAATCAAAATGCGGGCGCCTTCTGCGCCTGGTTTAGCGGCAGGCTCCGAACCGCTTACGTGGCATGAGCCGTCACAATCGGATTCACCTCTATTTGACAATACGCTAACCGATAGCATGCCTATAGCGGATGGCGAAGATGGCAAAACTGATGTATCGGCATTTATTGAAGACGAGGAAGCGTCTGGCCTTGCAGTGGAAGATCAGAGATCTCCCAACGACGAGCTTCTGTTAGCAATTCGGAACCTGCGGCTTGCAGGCAACGAGAACGAGGGCAGGTACGATATCTCCAAATTCGAGCTGCATGAGATCAAATTCCTGTTCGAGCATGCCGAACGAATTGGGGGTGTTGACTACTTCGTTGCCGTTCGTGAGGTATTCGGAGTGAAACACAGAATCCTCGACAAGAAGGTCGACATCGATGCAGTCTCTTCGCCGAATCTTGATGAGCTCATGGCCTTTGTCGAAGGGAAATACGAAGACTCCTTTGGCGGTGGCAATTTATAATGCCTGAGCCAAAGAAGCCCTATATCTTCATAGACACTTGCAGCCTGCTCGTATCTTGCTGGAATCCGGATCCAGACGACAAAGACGTGTACGTTTATTCCAAAGATAAAGATTGCATGTTCTGGGGTCACGAGTTTGCTAGTCTTGCCAAGATGGGCGACGTAATCATCCCGAAAAGGAACTACGACGAGTTTGTGAAACATGCAAGAAAGCAGGAGAATCAAGATTTAGCAAACAGGTCGAAGCATGTTCTGAAGCTTGTTGAAAAGTACGTCCAAGAAGGCTTGATTCAGATCGTTGGAGATCCAAACGACCCATTCGCAGATGCAGTTCTGCTCTCCGTGGCTTTACGATTCAAAACGCAGAGGGACCAGGCTTTCATTACTCAAGATTATGGGTTGGCCGAAGATCTCGAAGCCATATGCCATTTCCGCTCCCTTTCCGACCACTATGGTTTCCCGAATTACGAAATAAAGATTCGAAAGATTGCTAAGACGGGCGAGTTGAAACCGTTCAAGGGCCTTCGGAAAGCATTGCGTGAACGGCATCAAGATGTTTCGGAAGCTGCAGCTGCAAACATGGCGAACAAAGATTCGAACTCGTCAAAAAAGCGGTCAAGAAAAAAGGATGCACAGCCAAAGACTAAACCCGCGAAAGCTCGCAAGAACTGGTGGGATGCCTGATGGCCGGTCCAGTTCCAAATCAAGAGAAGTTTCAAGAATCAAAGCGTGTAACCGCAAAATGCGAACCGCTTACACTTAAAGGCACATTGCCAGGCGAGCGCGCGGCAAAAGGCGACGTGATAAACGAGAGGGTTATCATCAAAGACTTCGACCCTTCTCATGCTCCGCGGCAGATCGAGATCAAAGAAAAGCTCGCCGAGGGCGGTGAAGGATCCGTTTACACTACAAGCCTAAGCGGCGGGTTTGTTGCGAAGATCTACCACAAGGACCGGCTGACGACAGATCGCAGGGGTAAGATAACCCGAATGATCTCCAAGAAGATCGACTGTCCGGGCGTGTGCTTCCCCGAAGCTTTGGTGCTGAACAGCAGTGGAGAGTTCGTTGGCTACCTCATGAGAGAGGCGAAGGGTTACGAGCTGGGAAAATCCGTCTTTCAACCCAAGCTCTTTCTGCAAAAGTTCAAAAACTGGACAAAAAAAGACACTATCCAGCTCTGCATCACCATCCTCCAGAAGATCAAGTACCTGAACGACAGGAACGTTATACTCGGTGACATCAATCCGGCTAACATCCTGGTTGTATCCCCAACGAACGTTTACTTCGTTGACTGCGATAGCTACCAGATTGAAGGCTACCCCTGCCCGGTGGGCACCGTGAACTTCACGCCACCGGAAGCGCAGCAATGGAAGGACTACAAGTCGAACATCCGCACGCAGAAAATGGAGAACTTCGCCATTGCGACGCTCCTTTTCATGATAATGCTGCCCGGCAAGCCGCCTTACTCGGCAGTTGGCGGGGAGAGTCAAAGCAAGAACATCATAAACGGAGAGTTCCCGTATCCCCTGATCGAAGATACGGACAAGACGCCGCCTGGCAAGTGGGGCTTCATCTGGAGCCACATGTCTTGGAAAGTCAAGGAAGCCTTCTTTCAGACCTTCAAGCGCGGGGAGAGGCATTTCCAGCCTGACAAAAGGCTTAGCGCAAGCGAGTGGATCGAGGTTTTCAAAAAGTACAAGAACGACCTCGACAGGTACATGATCAAAAACGATCCGATGGCTAACGACATCTTTCCAACTAGGAAGAAGGGCGAATACGTCGTTGAGCATCGGATTTGTAAGAGCTGCGGCAAGAGCTTCGGGATCACCAAGAACAACATGGACTGGGAACAGCGCAAATCACAGCAAGAGGGCAGTGTCGTACGCGTAGAAGTTTGCCAGGACTGCAAAGACAGCAGATCCAAGGGCGTCGGACACCAATTATGGACAACCAGTTATCAGCGGCAGGCAGGCGCATCTACCGCAAGCCACAGTGCGGGATACAGAAGCGGAACCGTTTCAGCGAACACTTACCAGGCCTCGACGGCTGGGCAGCCAAAGATCGTGGGCAGCGGGAGCGCTGGCAGACCGACCTACGGCAATTCGTCAAACGCCAAGAAAACCCAGAGCCAATCCGCGCAGAACACGACGAAGCAATCAAGCAGCAACACCGATGTCGGCATCTTCATCGTCGTGGTTGCCGTACTCGCACTATTGCTCATGTTCGCAATTCCTATGTGTTCGGCGACAAGCGGCAACGCCGAAACTTATCAGTCGTATCGAGCCGAGCTGAGAACGAAAACGGATGAGAGGCTAGCTCAAGAGGATGCTGTTGTAGTTTTTGGGAATTACCCAACAACCGCAAATGGTGAGGCGGAACCCATTTATTGGCGCCTTCTCAGCCAAACCGATGACAGCATGACCCTCTACAGCGTGTTTGTTCTTGATGGTCAGGTATTCAATAGCGAGGAAGGTGAATGCTCCTGGACGGACTCGAGCATCCGGGCATGGCTGAACAGCGATTTCATCAATACCGCCTTCACCGAAGAAGAACGGGCAATGCTGATACCCGTTGACGACGGAGACGCGGATGCCCTGGTATCGCTTATGAGCGTCGATCAGGCAAAGGCTTGCGAGAACGACCTCGCGCTGTATGCCACGCCTTATGCAATCAAGCAGGGAGTGCAGGCAACTTGGCGGATAGCCAACAAACAAAATGAGGTCGTTAAAGACGAGACTGCTGAGTGGTGGCTCAGAAACGGCGACGCGAACACCTGGGCGCCAATAATCGCAGGCATGTGGTATCCGAACGACAAAGGCGAATATTACGAGGAGCAGCAAACCACCAAGAAGAGCGGCGTTGTCCCCGTAATTAGAATGCCCGTTAACAATACCTAGGGAAAGGACGTATCAATGGGCGGGAATTTGCTAGAACTTGACGACCTGGTCGACAACCCAACACCGCGGGTGCCGGTTAGCTTGTGCCTTGACTGTTCGGGGTCCATGGGTGGTGTGCCGATAAACGAGCTCAATGAAGGTGTGGCTACGTTTTACTCGGCGATCTACGGCGACGAAATTGCACGCTATTCAGCTGAGGTAAGCATTGTCACATTCGGGCCCGCGCAGATGGAAACCGATTTTCAGACGCTGGACCAGAACAATCACCCGCCTGTACTCGCTGCAGGTGGCATGACCCCCATGGGCGAAGCCGTTAAGCTCTCTCTGGATTCGCTCGACCGTCGCAAAGAAGACTATAGGCGCAATGGCGTTGATTATTATCAACCTTGGCTCGTATTGATGACGGATGGTGCGCCCAATGGCAACGCTGCCATCCTCGATCAGCAAATTGAACGCGTGCGGCGAATGGTTGAGAGCGAAAAGCTTACCGTGTTCCCCATCGGAATCGGCCCCAATGCCGACATGGACATATTGGCGCGTTTCTCGCCTCGTCGCTCACCGTTGAAGCTGAAGGGACTCAATTTCGCCCAGTTCTTCGCGTGGTTGAGCAAATCGGTTTCTAAGGTTTCCCAATCGACGCCAGGCGACAAGAAGCCATCCCTCGACGTAGAAGGACTCAAAGGTTGGGCAGAGCTCTAAAATACAAACTTCTTCGAAAGCAGTCCACCATTAGGCGCACCCGTGCTTGGCAGCGATGGAACCCCATCGCTGCTACCGCATACGAATGGGCTTCGGCATTCGCCAGATGCGTTGGCTCCGACCATCTGCAATCTGGTGCGCCTTGCCAAGATTGGGCAATGTCAAGAAAATTCGATAATGGCGACATTGCGATTGCGCTCGCAGACGGAGCAGGCTCTTCGAGGTTTTCTCACTACGGTTCGAGTCTGACAGCTAATCGGGTTTCTCGGCTCATATCCGAGCATTTCGAAGAAGCATTCGGAAGCTACGAAGCAAGGCAGGTGTTTAAGCAACGTCTGGTAAGCCAATTGCAGATAGATCTATATGAACTGTCGAAACTCGGAATAGACCTGCCGGACGATGAGAGAGAAAAGCACTCGAAGCCGAGCCGGGCCGATCTCCTTCTTGTCCCCTGCGAGCTATCCGACTTGTCATGTACCGTGCTTTGCGTTGTTGTGAGAGGCGGGCGTTACATAGCCTTTCATGTTGGCGATGGCGTCATAGGCGCTGAAATATCCCGCAAGGGCAGGGCTCGGCTTAAGGTCTTGAGCAAGCCAGACAACGGCGAGTTCGCCAACGAAACGTGCTTTGTGACTTCACGTAAGGCTGCAAGTACGGCAAGGCTTATCACGGGTAGGATAAGCACGGCAAGGACCTTGGTTACAGGCTTCGTTCTCATGTCAGATGGGCCTGAGGCGGCATTGTATAACAAGCGCGAATCGCAACTTGTGTCGGCCTGCTCGAAGCTTCTGTCTGCGTGCAGGGTCACTGAACAGTCAACTATGCATGCGCAGCTAGAGAAGACGCTTGTTAACGTGATCGCAAAGAAGACTAGCGACGATTGCTCACTGGCTATGATGGCGTTGCGAAGTGAACACGAAAAGTAATTCCATGCCAGATGAGATGAAGCTATGCAAGATCGAGGATGCAAAAAACTTCAGATTAGGGGCGCTACGCGAGGTAAGGCGGGGATCTCAAAAGCGAAATGCTTGCAATTAGCGCTGCAAAGCATCCCGAAGTGTCGCTCTCGAATGACGAGGTGCTCATCGGATTGAAATACGAAAAGTACTTGAACTGGCCAATCGGGATATAGATACAACTCCTCCCATTTGCGTCATCGGCCCCTCTCGCATGGTCACGAGCGGGGCCGATGCCATTTTCAGCCGATGTGATCTTGCTGTATGCACACAACCCGTTCTCTGCTCTTCAACAAATCAGAGTAACGTAAAATTTCTTGCGCACTTTGACAGCATAGCCACCTTCTGCTCATTGAACAAACAATGGGACATCTGATTCAACTGTTGTTTCAAATTCGGAAGTCGCAGATAATGGCATCCGACTGAAAGCGACGCCGCGAAGCAGGTAATCATATGTCCCGACACGACAGTCAGAGCGATTGCAACAAGCATGACCTGTTGCAACAGGAAGGCAAGGCAAGCATCGCCCGTCAGGCGCTCGACATCGAGTTTGCACCGCAAAGCACCGACATCCCCATCTCGCTCGACAAGGCGACGAGGCTTCCTCTCGCGGAGATAGCCTCCCTCGGAACGGCGTTCGCGTCGCTTCCTGGTGCTTTCCGCACCGTCACGCAGACCGTGACCCTGCCAGGCGAAGGCTTGCTGTGCGCCACGGACAAGTTCGGCAACCCGCTCGACCTTAGAGTTTTGCAGGCGTTCAACGACGGCTCTGGACTCATGGGGTCTTTTCGCGACGCATCCAAGGGCTTCGGCCAAGCCCGCCTCCACGCCGTAGGCCCGCAGGCGGCAAATGTCGCCATGACAGTGCCCTACGACCCGACGAGCCTGTTCATGGCGGCCGCCCTCATGGAGATAAACAAAAAGCTCGACGCCATCCAGGAAACCCAGCAGGAGATGTTCGACTACCTGCGCGACAAGGACAAGGCCGAGCTTCGCGGAAACCTCGAAACGCTTTTCGACGTGCTCAGCAACTATCGGTTCAACTGGGACAATGCCCAATACAAGAACAACAAGCACATCCTCGTGCAGCAGATCCGAAACGACGCCGAGAAGGCCATCATACAGCATCGCGCCCAGATAGAGCGTAAGTTCGGCAGCAAGGGGCCCATCCATATCGACAAGGACGTGCGCGACAAGGCCGACGCCATCCGCGACGAGCTGGAGGAATACCGTTTGTCGGTCTACCTCTACTCGTTCGCCTCGTTTCTAGAGGTCATGCTGCTGGAGAACTTCGACTCGGACTATCTCGACTCAACCGCCGAGAAGATAGACGGCCATTCGCTGCGCTACCGCAAGCTCTACACCAAGGCGTACGACGCCTTGGAGGCCGACGCCGACAGCTCCGTGCGTGCCGTGGCGCTCGGCGGCATAGCCGGCGCGATAGGGTTCCTCGGCAAGACGATAGAGAAGACGCCGGTAGGTGATCGCACGCACATAAACGAGGCTCTGCAGGACGCCAGCAAGGGCATCAGCGGCTTCAGCAGGAACGTGAAACGCGACGTGATGCGCAAGATAACCGACGCCCGCTCAAGCGACGTCCGTCCGTTCGTCGAAAGCATCGAAAACGTCAACCGCCTCTACAACGAGCCGTCCATGCTCCTAGCCGACGAAGAGGCGATATACGTGCTGCCAGTCAAAGGCGGACCCGAAGCGCCATAATCCGACTCGCAGCCCATGAGCCGCGCCTCGTCGTTCCCGAAATCCTAGGGAAACGCTGATCAATTCCGCCAGCCCTGAATCCGCGGGCCGGCGCCCGGAGGCCTCAAACCTCGCTTGCGCACGCCAGTGCGCGCTCTCGGCTTTCGGCCCCCGGGCATCCGCCCCGCGAACCCAGGGCAAGGCGGCTTTAATCAGCGTTTCCCTAGGAAAACGCTTCCGGGGCCTGTCTTCAGCCGTTGTTCCTGTTCGTTTTCACGGCGATCCGCTTGCCGCATGCAGCGATGCCGAAACAGACCGATCCGGCATCGCCCGCATCGTATGCCCGCGCGTATTCTCGGTCTTCGATTTGACGCAAGGCTTCGTCGGCGAGCGACGCCAACGCCTCTTCGCTGCAACTGCCAGCGGCATGTTTCAGCTCGACCACCACGTACGGCCGCTGATCAGCGTTTTCGGGGCGCACAAGCACGTCGAAGCGGCCGCGTCCCGCTTCACGGTTCGAAAGCGGATCGCGATATCCCGGCATGCCGAACAAAAGTCCCAGCACCAGCATGTGATAACTGTTTTCCCTCGTCAAATCGAAAGAGCTCGCGCAGGCGACCAGAATGCGCTCCAATTCTTCTTGCACAGCTTCCGCATCGCCACAGACAAACGCCCGCTGCAGCTTGCCCAAGCGATCTCTGCTCCCGGCAATGGAGGCGTAGCGTTGGATGATCTCGCTGCGAAACAGTTTGGCGATCTCGAAATTGGGGACAGAGAGCACTCGCGTGCGATCGACGTCGTTGGGCATGGCGGTGTCGGCGGTCGTCAAATAGCCTGCAAGGTACAGCATGCTCCACACCGCGCCTTCCCGCACGCCGACGTCGGGAAGGACGACTCGCAAATCCAGCGGCGCCTCGATGCTGCCGCCCGGCTCCAACAGCTGAAAGAACATTTCAAGCGTGCTTTCGTCGGCACCTTCGACCAACTCACCCAAAACGGCGTTGCTCGACGTGTTTCCCCAGTACACGTCCACGGCGCATCCGTTGAAAAAATAGTTGAGCACGCTCCAAGGATTGTACACGTCCACCGTGCCAAAGCGGTATCCGTCATACCACGCCCGCAACTCTTCGGTCGATGAAGCAAATCCGAGATAGTTAGCCAACGCGTCCACTTCGTCTTGCATGAAGCCGTAGCGCTCGTCGGACACCGTGTCAAGCGACGTGTTCACCAGCAAGTTGTTCAAGTCGGAAAAGACCGATTCTTTCGATATGCGCTGCACGCCGGTCAGCACGGAAAAAGCGAGGGCGTCGTTGTCTTTCAAAGCTCCGACCAGCCATGCTTTCATGAACGTTACCGCTTCGTCGTAATACCGATAGGTGTATCCGGCCATGACCGGAACGTCGTACTCGTCAATGAGGACCACCGCGCGGCGGCCGTGGTGGACGTACAGCAGCCGCGTCAAGATGGCAAGAGACCTCTTGGCGTCTGCGCCGTCTCCCCGGCCGTCAACGATTCGCATGAAGGTCTCGCGCTCGGCCAAAGACAGGCGCGGGCTTTCCGCAAGATAGCCATGCCGAGAGTATTCGGCCGCGACAGTGGCGGAAACGAGCGCCAAAGCGTCTTCCCAAGCGCGTTCCTTCACGGCGCTGAAAGAAAGCCGAACCACCGGATATGCCTGATGGTGAATGCGGTACGCGCCACTCTTCGCGTCCCAGATCGCAAGCCCCTCAAAGAGATGCGTCGTATCGATGCCAGACGGGTCGCTTGGAGAAGGGACCTCGAAAAACCGTTGCAGCATGTCGAGGTTCAGGGACTTTCCAAACCGACGGGGCCGGCAGTACAGCATCGCCGTCGCCCCTCCGTCGATGATGTCGGCGATAAAAAGCGACTTGTCGATGAAGACGGAGTTTTCGACGCAGGTCGTGAAGTTGCTGTTGCCGACAGGCAGCCGCTTGTTTCCCGACAAATCCGAAATGCGCACGTCGCCCTTGCGGAATATTCCCCTGTCGTATACACCCTTGCCTGGGTCGGTCATCGTCTTCTCCTTGCAAGCCGTTTCGGTTGCTCGCAAGTATACCGTCGTTCCCGCACGCTTCACAAGCAATAGCGACAAGCAACAGCAGAAGCAGAACCCGGCCCGCCGGGGGGTTGCCGGGTTCTGCTCTCTTGCATCAACTGCCCCTAGTCTGCCGCCAGGGCTTCGACGATGGAATCGGCCCGACAGCGGCGCATGCCGTAGGCTGCCGACGCCGCCATGATGAGCGCCACGAGCGCGACCGACAGCGCCAGATAGTCCCACGGCAGTGCAAACGCAAGGCCGGCGACCGACTTCGACAAGGACAGGTACAGCAGATACGACACCGCCACGGAAGCCGCCACGCCCGGCACCAGCCCGCGCAGCCCGTAGCCCACGCACTCCGCCACGATCATCGCGCGGAAGCCCTTCGGACCCAGCCCCGCCGACCGCATGACCGCAAACTCGCGGCGGCGCAGGATGAGGCCGTTCGTGACGGTGTTGAACACGCTTGCCAGCGCGATGAGCAGCAGGATGCCGGCGAACAGCAGGCAGAACACGTTGACGACGGTTGCGAACATGCGCTCGTCCTCTTCGGCGGCGGCGTTGTCGGACGCGTAGAGCAGCTCGGCAGCTTCGGGTCCCGAGGCCGCTTCAAGCGCGTTTTTTCCCGTTTGCGCAAGCGCCTCGCAAGCCGCCTCGTGATCTTCGGCGTCGAACCCGGCGCTGAACGCAGCGGCGGTCGCCATCGCGCCGGCCGGCAGGGCGGCCATTGCCGAGGCGGGCGCCACCAGCACGACCTCGGCGGCGCCGTAAGCATTGCTGAGGCAGGCAGGCTCCTCGCCAGCCAGCCCCACGACATCGACCGTCGCTGCGCTCGGTGAGAACTTGCCGATCGAAAAGTCCTCGTCAGAGCCGGCAGGGCCGCTCTGCGAGCAAAAGCCGCGAAAGCCGTCCGTCGCGCCGAAGAAGCCGTCGACGCGGCCCTGGGGGTAGTCTCCCGCCACAAGCGCGTCTATCGTGCCGGTGCGCGAAAAGTGCTCGACCACGTTATAGCTTTGGCCGTCGTTGCAATATCCGCTTTGCAGCGCCGCGCAGGCGAAGCGGCCGTCGGCAGCGGCTTTCAGGCACGCTTCGCCGTCGATGCCTTGCGTTGCAGCCCATTCCAAAAACGCCTCGTCAGGGATGAACCGCATCGTCCCAGATGCCGAGACGTCGTCCGGGTCGGCGAACGGGACGGCGTGCGACCCTCCCGTCGCCGAACGTTCGACAAGCCCGCTTCCCGCCATGTCGCGCGGCACGGCCAGCACGCATTCGACGCCCGCGCCCCAGCCGACGCCTGCAACGCCCTCGACGTCGGCCATCTGCCGATAGGCGTCGTCCAGGTCGTCCCAGTTCGCCCGCGCATCCTCCACGGTGGTTCTGATCGAAACGTCCTGCGCGGACGTCGCGGTCGTCAAGCCGGCCATGAGGCGCAGATAGGATCCGACCGACCCGGCGGTCATCAGCAGCACGACGGCCATGGCCAGCGACACCGACGCTGCCACGCCCTTGCCTCGGCCGCGCTTGGCGTTCATGGCCGCCAGCTTGCCGGGCATGCCGAACACGCGCCAGGCCAGGCCACCCTTCCACAGGCGCTTCGCCGTCGCCGGACCGGCGTCCTTTCGCCTGGTCGAACGCACGTCGCGAGCGCCGCGCACAGCCTCGACGGGATTGACCGCAGCGGCCCGCCTTGAGGGGAGCCACGCGCTCGCCAGCACGGCAAGCGCAGTCAACGCTCCGGCGACCAACAGGTCTTTCCCGTTTACGACCAGGTGAAACGCCACCGGCACCCCGTCTATGGAGCTCGGTGCGCCGCCGATGATCTCGCCGAGGGCCGGCCCCAAGGCCGCAAGCACGACCGCCGTGCCAGCGAGCCCCACGACCGCCCCTATCGGCACGCCGGCAAGCGTGATGATGCCGGCCTCTTGCAGCACGGCCCGGCGCAGCTGCCGCTTCGACGCTCCCACCGAAGCCAGCAGCCCGAACTGGCGCGTGCGCTCGGCCACCGAAATGGCGAAGGCGTTGGAAATGAGCGACACGCAGGCGATGACGATGACGGCTGCCAGCACGGCGGCGAACCCGCGAACGGTGTCCCACACGGCGCGGCCCGACGCGATGCCAGTATAGCGCAGGTAGGCGTCGTGCAACGCCACGTCGGTCGTGCCGAAGGCGTCTTGCACGTTGCGGCGGATGTCTTCGGCGGCAGCAAGGCCTTCGGTCTTCACGAACGTGCACGTGAGGCCTTGCGCCGCGTCATCGACGGTGAGTGCGCTGTCCGCGCCTCCAACGCCGTCGGTCACAGAGCCCGCAGCAAAGAAGCCGACGACCGTATAGGTGCGCGGCGGCGCCACGTCCACGAGCTGCTCGTCAAGCCCGCTGCCGTCCGTTTCGTCATTGTACCAGGGCATGTTCGATCCCAAAAGATCTCCCACGGCCGCTTCGCGAACCACCGTCGCCGCGCCCTCGGCGATGACGAAATGGGTGCTCTCAGCGTCGCCGTCGACCGCCGTCAGCTCGCGCGATCCAAGCGCCAGGGAAAGCTCGCTGCCGATTTGCACGTCGCTCGATCCGAACAGGTCTTCTCCCTGAAGGCGCGTCGGCAGCATGATTTCGTCGGCAGATTCGGGGCGCCGCCCCGACACGGCTCCTATCGAGCAAAGCGACCAGTCGCCGTCGACCGACTTCACGGTCATATACGGCCCGAACCGTCTCGCCTTGTCGGGCGGCAGTTCTGCAAACCCCACGTCGGTCATATGCAGACGGTCCACGACCGCATCGTCGGCCTCCGCCGCCTCGATCGACCCTTCAAGCGTGTCGGTCCAGGCCGATGCCGTCCAGCTGCCGACGTCGGCGACCTCGCTTTCAAGCAGAAACGCCTGCAGACTCGACACGCACGCGAGCACGGCGGTGAACAGCGCCGTCGCCAGCGCCACGCCGGCGACGGTCACCAGCGTCCGCGCCCGGTTATGTGCAAGCGAGCGCACGGTGAAGCGGGCAGTGGCGTTCATGACCTCACCTGCTCGTCGCGCACGATGCGCCCGTCTTCGATGGCGATGATGCGATTGGCGGCAAGCGCGATGTCCTCGTCGTGGGTGATGACCACGAGCGTCTGCCCGAAATCGCGGTTCGATTCGCGCAGCAGGCCCATGATCTCAAGCGAGTTCTTCGTGTCCAAATTGCCGGTCGGCTCGTCGGCGAGCACCACCGCCGGCGCGTTCATGAGCGCCCGGCCGATGGCCACGCGCTGCTGCTGGCCGCCGGACAGCTGGCTGGGCAGATGGGTCTCGCGACCCGCCAGGCCCAACCGGTCAAGCAGGTCGGCCAAGCGCTCCTCGTTCACGGCCCGCCCGTCGAGCGCCACCGGCAGCGTCATGTTCTCCACGACGTTGAGCACCGGCACCAGGTTGTAGAACTGATACACCAGCCCCACTTCGCGCCGGCGCAGCACGGCCAGCTCTTCCTCGGTGCGCCCGTACACGTCCTGCCCGTTGAGCAGCACCTGTCCCGAGGTGGGACGGTCCACGCCGCCCATCAGGTGCAACAGCGTCGACTTGCCCGATCCCGACGACCCCACGATGGCGACGAACTCGCCTTGTGCGATCGTCAGCGACACGTCGTCAAGCGCGACGGTCTGCGCGGCTCCCTTTCCATACACTTTCGTCAGGTGGCTCACGGTCAACACGTCCATGGCTCCCCCTTTCTTTTCGATGACGCATCCAGTATGGAAGGGCAAGATTGCACGCGCCTTGGCCGCAGATTACAAAACCGAAAGGTCGAAACAGCCACAAAGGCGCAGCCATGATCGGCGCACGTCATACGACGAATTTCGGAAACGCGAACGTGAAACGGGCGCCGCCGGCCTCCCCGTTGTCCGCAACGAGCGTGCCGCCCTGGGCTTCTGCAAGCGCCCGCGCAAGCGCAAGCCCGATGCCGAAGCCCTCGCCCGCAAACCCCGCCTCGGCCCCCTCGCCGGCGTCGGCCGCGCCCCCGCGATAGAAGCGGTCGAAGACGCGGGGAAGGTCGCCAGGGGCGAAGCCGGGGCCGGTGTCTTCGACGACGATGCGCGTCGACAGGGCGTCTTCACGGGCGGACAGCGTCACCGCGCCTTTGGCAGGCGTGTGCTCCAGGCAGTTCTTCAGCACGTTGCCGAGCGCTTCGGCGGTCCAGCGAGCGTCCCCGCGAAGCGACGCGCCCGGCGCACAGTCGATGCGCAGCGCGACGTCTTTCAGGTCGAACGCCACCAACAGCGGGTCTGCCGCACGCTCGGCCGCAGCGGCCACGTCGACCGGCCCGTCCGTCAGATCGAGCGCGCCCGCATCGGCCTTCGCCAGCTTCAGCAGCGACGTGACGAGCCATGACGTGCGGTCGACCTGCGCCTCGAGCTTTCGAAGCGCCTGCTTTCGCTCATGCGCGTCGTCGGCCTGCTCGATGGCCGGCACCATGAGCGCTATGGCGGTCATCGGCGTGCGAATTTGGTGCGATATGTCTTCCATCGACGTGGCAAGTGCGCGTTTCTCCTGCTCAAGCGCGTCTGCGGTGCGCACAAGGCGTGCAACCATCTTTTGCATCTCGTTGGAAAGGATCGCCACGTCCCCTTCGCGGCATTGGGAAAACGACACGGACCGCCCTTCGTGCAGCACGCGGTCGATCGCGTCGGCCAGGCGGGCGATCTCCCGGTAGCGGGCAAACCCGAACGCTGCCGCCGCCGCAAGCGCGAACGACCCGCATCCGGCCACGAGAAGCGCCGCAACCGGCCCCGCCGCCGTCCAGGCCGCAGCCGAAAACGCCGCCGTCGATGCGGCGACCAGGACAAGCTGGCAAAACAGCGAGCGGTTCCTCATAAGGTGCGCTCCTTCGCATCGGCCATCTTGTAGCCAAGACCCCGCACCGTCAACAGCACGCGCGGGCTTGACGGATCGTCTTCGATCTTTTCGCGCAAACGGCGCACGTACACGTTCAAGGTGTTGTCCTCGACGTATTCTCCCGCGCTGTCCCAGATGGCGTCGCGCAGGCCTTCGCGCGTGACCAGGCGTCCGTGCGCCTGCATGAGCACGAGCAAAAGCCGGTACTCCATGGCCGAAAGCACCACGTCGACTCCGGCTTTCGTGCAGGTCGCCCGCGCCGGGTCAAGCTCCACGTCCCCCGCCCGCAGCACAGACGCTGCGCCCGCCGGCCTGCGCAGCGCCGCCCGAATGCGGCTCGTCAGCTCGCGAGGGCGGAAGGGCTTGGCTATGTAGTCGACCGCGCCCGCCTCAAGCCCTGCCACGGTAGAGTATTCGTCGTCGGAAGCCGTCAGGAAGATGACCGGCATGTCGGGCGAGATGGCCCGCAGCGCGGCGCACACGCCGAACCCGCTTCCTTCGGCCAGCGTCACGTCCAAAAGCGCGATGGCGAAGGTTTCGCGTCCGGCCAGCTCAATGGCTTCGGACTGCCGTGCGCATGCCACGACGCGGTAGCCTTCCGCATGAAGCAAACGAGCCAGCGCTTCCACGATGGTCGGATCGTCCTCGACAAGCAGCACGTTCACCTGCGCTCCCTTCTCGCCCGGGCCGCCCGCGTTTCGCGGCTTTGCCCATGGTAGCACGGCGAAGAAGCGCCGACGCCTTACTGAAGCGTAAGACGCCGGCGCGAGAAAGGCGACACGATACCCCTGGAGGGTATCGCCGGGAAGATGCAGGACCGGGCGGGTTTGGCCGGCGTTTCCCTACAGGCGGTCGGCGACGGCCAAAATGAAGTCGCGGGTGGACAGCACCTGCGGATCGGGAAGCGTGGTGATGCGGGCCAGGTCACCCGTCATCTGGCCCGACGCGATGGCGTCGAGCGTCGCGCGTTCGAGCCGTTTCGCAAACGCAACCAGGTCCGGCAGGCCGTCGAGCTCGCCGCGCTTGGCCAGCGCTCCCGTCCACGCAAAGATGGTGGCCACCGAATTCGTCGAGGTCTCCTGGCCTTTCAGGTGCTTGTAGTAGTGGCGCTGCACCGTGCCGTGCGCCGCCTCGTATTCGTAGTAGCCGTGCGGGCTTACAAGCACCGACGTCATCATCGCAAGCGATCCGAACGCCGAAGACACCATGTCGCTCATCACGTCGCCGTCGTAGTTCTTGCACGCCCAGATGAAGCCGCCTTCGGCCTTCATGACGCGGGCGACCGCATCGTCGATGAGCGTGTAGAAGTACTCGAGCCCCGCCTCGTCGAAACGAGCGCGATAGTCGGCGTCGTACACGTCTTGGAAGATGTCCTTGAAGCGGTGGTCGTAGGTCTTCGAAATGGTGTCTTTCGTTGCGAACCAAACGTCTTGGCTGGTCGCAAGCCCGTATTCGAAGCAGCTGCGGGCGAAGCTTTCAATGGAGGCGTCGATGTTGTGCTGGCCTTGGGCCACGCCCGCGCCTTCGAAGCGAAAGACCGTCTCTCGCAGCTCAAGCCCGTCGTCGCCGGTGTAGACAAGCTCCACCGTGCCCGGCCCCGGCACCGCCAGCTCGACGTTTTTGTACACGTCGCCGTAGGCGTGGCGGGCAAGCGTGATGGGCTTTTTCCAGTTCCGCACGCACGGCTCGATGCCCACGGCCGTGATGGGCGCACGGAACACCGTGCCGTCCAAGATGGCGCGGATGGTGCCGTTGGGGCTTTTCCACATCTGCTTCAGGCCGTATTCTTCCACTCGCGCCGCGTTCGGCGTGATGGTGGCGCACTTCACGGCCACGCCCAAGCGCTTCGTGGCTTCGGCGGCCTGAACGGTCACTGCGTCGTCGGTCTCGTCGCGATGAGCAAGGCCCAGGTCGTAGTATTCCGTTTTCAGGTTCACGTGCGGCTCGATGAGCTCGCGCTTGATCATGTCCCAGATGATGCGCGTCATCTCGTCGCCGTCCATTTCCACCAGCGGCGTGGTCATTTCGATTCTGGCCATGAAAGTCCTTTCCAATCCTATTCGCGTCTTTCTACTGCAGCCTAGGCTCGACCTCGGCCGCCTCGTCCGCTGAGACTTCGGCAGACGAGGCCTCAGCCCCGACCTCGGCCGCCTCGGCTGGTGCGCTTGCGGCGGCGCTTGCCGGCTCGGCCGCCGCTTCGACGGGCTCCGCCGCGTTTGCGGCGGCTGCGGACGCTGTTTCCGCTGCAGCTTCGGCTGCGGCCGCAGCCGTCGCCGCCCCGTCCACGTCGTCCGCCTCGCCTGCCGCGGCGCCGCAGGCCTCAGCGTCGGCCTCGACCGCTTCAACGGCGCCTTTCGGCTCGTCTTCGGCCACGCGCACGAACCGCACGGCGAAATGCGCGTCAGGCCCGTCGACGTCGAGACGGGTGGCGATGCACGCCTTGCCGGCGATGGGCGCCAGACGAAACGCCGCGCCCTCGTCGCTTTCCAAAAACGCCTTCGCCACGCTGTTGTTTTCCATGTGCGTGACCGAGCAGGTGGCATAGACGAGCGTGCCGCCCATCTCCACATGCCCCGCCAGCGCCTTGAGCATGGCCAGCTGCGTGCGGGCTATCTCGACCACGTCTTCGGGCTTCAAGCGCCAGCGGATCTCCGGATGGCGGCGCAGCGTTCCCAGGCCCGAGCACGGCGCGTCGAGGAAGACCTCTTCGAACCGGCGGCCCGGCATCAGCTCGTCGATGTTCAGCACGTCTCCGGTGACGCATTCCGCCACGTGGATGCCGTACTTTTCCGTGCGCTCGCGCAGGATGGACGTCTTGAAGGCGTGGTTGTCGAGCGTGACGTAGTCCTCGATCTGCTTGCCCCAGCGCCGGCAGGCGTCGCTTTGGATGAGGATGGTCTTCGTCGCGCGGCCCGCGCCCACTTCCAAAAACGACTTCGGCATCTCGTCGGGCAGCACGGACGCGGCGATATGCTGGGACGCTGCATCGGAAACGAGGATGCGGCCCTGGTTGATGAGACGCTTGACGTCGGGCAGCAACAGCGTGCGCGGCTCGTCGACGCGCAGGCAGCCCGGCACTTCGCCCTCGTCCACGGACACGCGCTCGATGGGCTCTTCCAGGCGGTCGAAGACGCGCCGCACCAAATCCTCTCGCGTCTTCGCCTCGTTGACGGCGATGAACAGCGGCGCCGGCTCGTTGGAGGCTCGCATGAACGCGATGGACGTCTCGGGTCCCAGGTCGCTCATGAGCAGAATGGCCATCCAAGCCGGGAAGGCATGCAGGCGAGCCAGGGCTTCGACGTCTTGCGTCGGGTCGCCGAAGGGGAATTCGGAGCGCATGCGCACAATGGAGCGCAGCACGAAGTTCGCGACGCCTGCCGCCGGAGGCGCGACCGATTTGACCAGTTCGACGCCTTGGTCGACGGCGGCATGGTAGATCTTGTCGAGGAACATGATCTCATAGGCGGAAATGCGCATCGCGTCGCGCACCTGAGGGCTGATGTCGCGCGGGTCTTCGAGCATGCGGTTGATGATGTCGTCGAGCGTGCCCGATGCGCTTACCACGCCCAGCACGAGCCGCGTGGCGAAGGCGCGGTCTTCAGGAGACAGCGACGAGCGGTCGATGTCTTTGCCGATGACGTCTTGCGCGTAGGCGTCGCGTTCTCGAATGGTTCGCACGGCGTCCAAGGCGGCAAGACGCGCAGGCGTGGCGCGGCTTCGCTGCTTGCGCGGGCGGTCGGGCCGGCCCGCAAAGCCCGTCGGCGTGCGCTCGGCGGCTTCGGGAGCCGCATCCGCCGTCTGCCGCGCGTCGTCGCTTCGCCGCGGCCTGACGTCCTCGCGCCGGCTGTCGCGGCGGACGCCTTCGTCTCCGCGCGACGGCGCCGGCCTTCCCGGACCTTGGCGAAACGGCTTGTCGCCCCGAGGCCGGTCGCTGCGGAAGCGATCGCCGCCGTCTTTTCCCTTGCCGCGAAAGTCGCGGTCGTACGGCTTGCGCGAGCCGTCGCGTCCTCCCGGCTTTCCCGAGCGCGGCCCGCGCCCGCTTTCGGCGCCGTCTTCGCGGCGACGATAGGACGACCGGTCGTCAGAGCCTGGACGCGGGCCCTTGCGCGGCCCGGAGGACCTGCCGCCTTGTCCGCGAAAGCCGCCGTTTCCGCGGCGAGGACCGCGTTCGTCCCCTCTTCCCCTTGATCGGTCGCCCGACTCGTGGCGGTTTGCGTTGCTATCGGTCATTGACGGCCTCCCATGCCAGTCCGCTTTGCTTGTTGTTTTGCAGCCCCGCTCCGAAAGCTCGCGCGGCCATCGCCTGCTTTCCGTCGGGCTTTATCTCGATGATTTCCACCGGGCCGTCGACGCATCCCAAAAACAGCCGCTTCGAGGCGAATCGCGCCTCGCCCGGCAGCAGTCCCGACGATGCGGACAGTCCTTGTTCGTCGGCCACGGACGCCGCGCGAACGATCGTGCACGACCGGCCTGCGACGCACGCCTTGCTCGGATGGGCCGCGCTCGACGCGAGCACCTTGCGCCGAACCTGCTCGACCTCGTCGTCCAAAGACAGATTGAGCTCGCCTTTGGCGATCTTGTCCGCATAGGTGACGGCCGATTCGTCCTGCTTCGTCCAAACGGCCGCGTTGGCCTGTATGTCGCCCAAAGCGACCAGCAGCGCGTCGGCGCCTCTGTCGGCCAGCTCGTCAGTCAGCTCATCGGCGTTTTTGCCGGCTGCGCTCACCGCACGCCGCTCGCAGAAGTCGCCGGTGTCAAGGCCTGCCTCCATGGCCATGATGCACACGCCGACCTCTTCGTCGCCGGCAAGGACGGCCCGCTCGATGGGCGCCGCGCCGCGCCACCGCGGCAGCAGCGAGGCGTGCACGTTCACGCAGCCGAGCTTCGGGATGTCGAGCACCGCCTGGGGCAGAATGGCGCCATAGGCGGCAACGACGATGACGTCAGGGGCAAGCGCCGCCAGACGGGCCTGCTCGTCTTCGTCGCGCAGCGTTTTGGGCGTGAACGCAGGAATGCCCAGCTCCTCGGCAGCCGCTTTGACCGGCGACGGATCGGTCTTGCGGCCGCGGCCGCGCACTGCGTCGGGCCGGGTGTAGACCGCTGCGACGTCATGGGCTTGGGACAAGGGCTTGAGGATGCGGGCGGCGAACGCCGGCGTGCCCATGAAGACGACGCGCATCCGCGCCTGGCCTAACACGAAGTCTCTCCCGGCTTGGCGCCGGCCGCCATGGCCGCTTCGTAGTCGCGCAGCGCCTGGATGCGGGCGAGCGGATCGCAGCGCTCGAACATGGTCACTCCGTCGAGGTGGTCGAGCTCGTGCTGCAGGCAGCGGCCGAGCAGCCCGTCCCCTTCGATCTCCCATTCCTCGCCGTCCAGATCGAAAAAGCGCACGCGGGCGCTTTCGGGGCGCTTGATGGGAACCGAGATGCCGGGAAGCGACAGGCAGCCCTCTTCATCGACCACCTCTTCGCCCCACGTTTCCTCAAGCGTGGGATTGACGAGCACGAGCGGGTTCTGCTCGCCGGATTCGTCTTGGTCGCAGTCGATGACGACGAGCCGTTTCGTCACGCCCACCTGGGGCGCGGCAAGACCGCAGCCGGCGTTCTTGTACATTGCCTTCGTCATGGATTTCGCCAGCTTGCGCAGGCTTTTGTCGGAAAGATCGCACGGCTCGCACTTCTGGTTGAGCACCGGATCGGGTGAAGTCACGATGGCTATCACGGTTCTCGCTCTCTATTCGGTTATGGGCGGCGCAGGCGCGTCTGCGAAAGGCGCCGCATTCGTTCACAGAAGGCGTCCATTGTGTGACAACCGACGCCTTCTGTCCATGCACCTGCATGAACTCCACTGAAAACGTGCGGACGAGCGGCGTGCGGCGCCGCGTTTTCGCGCCTGCGGCGCACCTGCTTCGCCGCATTGCCGAAAGCCGAAAGGATGCTGCCGGCTTTCAGCAACGCTTCCCTAGCGCCGCTCTTCGTCGTCGGCGACGATTTCTTTCAGGCTGGCGGCAAGGCCGGCAAGGCCCTGGATTTCGGAAGGGATGATGATCTTCGTGGAACGGCCGTTGGCCACCGACTTGAGCGCCTCGAACGCCTGCAGCGTGAGCACGGCGTTGTCCGCGCCGGCGTCGCGCACCATGCGGATGCCGTCGGCGGTGGCCTGCTGCACGCTCAGAATGGCCTGCGCCTCGCCTTCCGCCTCGCGGATCTGCTTTTCGCGTTCGGCCTCAGCGGCCAGGATGGTCTTTTGCTTCTCGGCCTCTGCCGCAAGGATCTGCGCCTGCTTGTTGCCCTCGGCGATGGTGATGGCCGACTGTTTCTGCCCTTCGGCCAAAAGCACCGCCTCGCGCTTCTCGCGCTCGGCCTTCATCTGCTTTTCCATGGCCTGCTGAATGGCCGCGGGAGGGGTGATGTTCTTCACTTCCACGCGGTTGACCTTGATGCCCCAGGCGTCGGTGGCCTCGTCCAGGATGGAGCGCATCTGCGCGTTGATGGTGTCGCGCGAGGTGAGCGTGGTGTCCAGGTCCAAGTCGCCGATGATGTTGCGCAGCGTGGTGGCGGTCAAGTTCTCGATGGCAGCCATGGGGTTGTCCACCCCGTAGCTGTACAGCTTCGGGTCGACGATGCGGTAGAACACCACCGTGTCGATGGACATGGTCACGTTGTCCTTCGTGATGACGGGCTGCGGCGGGAAGTCGGCCACCTGCTCTTTGAGCGTGACGGAGGGAAGCACGCGGTCGATGAACGGGATCTTCATGTGCAAGCCGTTGTTCCAGGTGGCCAGATACGACCCCAAACGTTCCACGATAACGGCTTCGGCCTGCGGCACGATGCGGATGCACGTGACGCACAAAGCCACGATGACGACGATCAATACGGCGAGAAACACGATCATGAGGGCTTCCTTTCAACGATGAGCTTGGCGCTGTCTTGCGCCACTACGACCACAGGGGTGCCGATCGGCAAAGCCTCGCCGTTTTGCGTGCAGGCTTTCCACGTCATGGACTGGGACGTGCGCACGCGCCCGGTCATGCCGTCGGCGGACAGAGGCTCGCACACCACCGCGGCCTTGCCGACCATGGTCGGCTCGGTGGCCTGCGGGGCGCGACGAAAACGCAGGGCGAAAGGCCGCAGCGCCACGAGGCACACGACCGACACGACGAGGAACAGGACCATTTGCACCACGACGTCGGCGCCGGCAAGCGCCGCCACGAACGACGCGAGCGCTCCTGCGACGAACCACACGGTGACCAGTCCCTGCGTGAGGGCTTCAACGACGGCCATGACGGCAGCGACGACGAGCCAGAGAAAAACGTTCATGCCAGCCTCCTTGTCCTGCAGGGTCAAATCAAGGGCCGATGGGCGCGTTTGCGGGCAGCAAGGTCCTGCTGCATGGAAACGACGGCCTGGAACAGCGTCTCATGCTCTTCTTCGTCCATGCCGCCCGGATTCGCCAAACGGGCTTTCAATGCGGCCAACGCGTCTTCGGCGTCGCCGATGGAAAGCTCTTCCACCAAAAAAGCCGCCAGGCGCTGCGCCGCCGCGTCTGGATCGCCTTGCAGCCCTCCGACCGCGTCTTCCGTCAGGATGCCGACCGACCCGGCCACCGTGCGCGACACGTGTCCCACAAGGTCGGCCGCCGAGATGTCGGCGTTGCCGATAAGCCCTTCCAACAGCGCTTCGGCGATGGCCCGATGCCCGCCCACGTGCCACGACGTGGCCGCCAGCGCGTCGGAATGCGCCAGCCCCAGCTGCGGATACTGGGCCAGCACCGCAAGCAGCCGCCGCTCCATGCGCCGCCGGCTGGCCTCGCCCTGCGAAAGCGGCGATTCGGCGACGCCCAAAGGCGTCTGCCCGGCCACGACGGACACAGGGCTGCAGTCGGGGTCGTAGGCGGCCGCAGGACGGCTGCGGGGCTGTTCCGCACCCGCTGCACGCCCGTCTTTGGGCACCTGCAGCGCCGCCAAGCGCCGCAGCACGTCGTCTTCTCGAAAGCGCGTGAGCCCGGCGATCTCGCGGGCGTAGGACCGCGCAAGCATGGAGTTTTTGATGGGCGCCAACACGGAAAGCGCGTCGCTCATGGCTGCGGCGCGTCCTTCCGGGCGGCTGAGGTCATGTTTCGCCAGCCGCCGGTCGATGCCGTACTGCACAAGCGGCCGGGCCTTCTCCAACAGCTTTTGCAGCGCTTCGGCCCCTCGCTCGGCCACGAAATCGGCCGGATCGAGGTTGTCGGGCAGCGTGACCGCCACCAGTTCCACCTGCATGCGGCCCGCCTCCGGCGTCATGGACTCGTCGATGAACGACAGCGCCCGGTCGGCAGCCCGCTGACCGGCCTCGTCGCCGTCGAACAGGTACACGATGCGGTTTTTCGCATGACGCGACAGCAGGCGGATGTGGCGCATGGTCAGCGCCGTGCCAAGCGTTGCCACCGCGTTGGCGATGCCCGATTCGTGCAGGGCTATGACGTCGGTGTAGCCTTCCGTGACCACGGCCACGCCGGTTGCGGCCATGGCGGACTTCGCCTTGTCCAGCCCGAACAGCACGCTGGACTTGTGGAAGATGGGCGTTTCTTGCGAATTGAGGTACTTCGGCTCGCCTGCGCCCACCACGCGCCCGCCGAACGCGATGCAGTCGCCGCGCTCGTCGAAGATGGGAAACATCACGCGGTTGTAGAACCGGTCGCGCAAAGGCCCGCCGTCGCGGGCGACCGCCACGTTGGCAAGCAGCATCTCTTCGGAGGTGAACCCGAGCGACGCCAAGTGGTTCACCAGCATGTTGCGCCCCGGCGCAAACCCCAGCTGCCACGTTTTGGGCACCGCGCCTCCCAGGCCGCGGTCGTGCAGGTAGGACCGCGCCGCCGCCGCGTCGGAGGCGGCGCTGCGCATGAGCTGGGTGTGATAGAACTCGGCCGTGGCCGCGCACGCCCGCTTGAGGCGTTCCTTCTGCGACGGCGCGATGGCGTCGCGCCCTCCTTCTTCCACGATGTCGATGTGCGCCCGCTCGGCGAGCCGATGCACCGATTCGGGAAAGTTGAGCCCTTCGAGCTTTTGGACGTAGGCGAAGACGTCTCCCCCTTCGCCGCAGCCGAAGCAGTGCCACAGCTGCAGGTTGGGATCGATCTTCAGCGACGGGGTCTTCTCGTTGTGAAACGGGCAGCAGCACCAAAAGTCGCGGCCTTTGCGCTGAAGGTGGTTCGTCTCGCCGAACAGGGCGACGAGGTCGCTGGCTTCGCGAACCCGCCGTATGTCGTCGGAGCTGATCGAACCCGCCATGACCTCACCTCTTTTCGCTACAGTACATATGTTCTATCATGAAACCATCGTACCAGATCGGCAAAGGTCGGAGCAATAGCGTTTTGCAAGAACGTTCAATCCTCTTTCCGGGAACATATGCTCGAACAGCGCCATGAAGTAGCTGTCGGTCATGGAGGCCAGGTAGTCGACGACGATCTGGTTCGGATCCTGCGCCAGGTAGTCTGCCGGCTTGACGCTGCGCGACTTCTCGCACAGGTTGCGCACGTGGTGCGCGAAGATCGGCGACGACTCGTCCCTCGCCGTCAGATCGTCCAGCAGCCGCGCGTACAGCACCTCGAACATCTCTTCGATGATGTTTCCCGTCGCCGCGACCATGCCTTCCTTCTCGTAGATGAGCCGGTAGTTCTGCCGCTTTGCCAGGGCAAGGTCCTGAAACACCGCGCGGCTCATCGCGATGGAGCCGGTGCCGAAGCTGTTGTTGACGATGTCGACCGTCACGTTCGAGATGATCTGGGCGTTCGTCGTGCCGAGCACCGTGGTGTCGAAGGCGTCGAGCGAGTCGAGCACCCCCATGTCGAGCGCGTCTTGGCGGTCCTTGCCGACGTAGGCGATCATGTCGCTCACGCGCACGACGCAGCCTTCCAGCGTGGAGGGGCGCAGCGACGCGATAGTCGACTCGTCCACGGCGCACGCTTCCACCATGTCGTCAAGCTGGGAAAACGCGTCCATCGGCGAGGTCTTCAGCACCTGTTGGGCGAATTCGCCGTTGTGCGCGAGCACGCCGTTCAGCGTCTGCAGGCTCATGTTGCGCCGGTAGAGCTGGTCGAGCACGCGCACCGAATGCACGTTGTGGTTGAAGAAACGACCCGTGCGCCGGTGGTAGCTGGCGGACAGGAAGTGCTCGCCAGCGTGGCCGAACGGCGTGTGGCCGACGTCGTGCCCAAGCGCGATGGCTTCGATCAGGTCGACGTTGAGCCCGAGCAGCCGCCCGATGTTGCGGGCGATGCGGCTCACGAGCTGCACGTGCAGGCCCCGGCGCGTGATGTCGTCGTTTTCCACGAACGAGAAGACCTGCGTCTTGTCGGCGTAGCGGTTGTACGCGGGAATGTTGAGGATCTTCTCGGTGTCGCGGGAAAAGGCCGGGCGCACGAGCGTGGCCTTGTCGTGCGGGTTGTCCTCGCGGCGCACGACCGCCTCGTCGGGACAGGCGAACGGGCTTTTCTCCCCCGTGCGAAGGCGTTCGCGGATGGCCGCCTCGACCGCAGGGTCGAGCGTGAGATAAGGAACGCGGCCGCCTTCGGCGCGTGCGCTGTCGGATCGTTTCATGACATCCCTCGCTTTACAGGCTTCTTCATGCCGAACTCGACCAGACTGCAACTTCTAGTTGAATTTGAAGATGCGCTGGGCCATGTGATAGCCCGTAATGCCGATGCGGCGCCCCAGGTCGGTGGGCAGGTTCGTGCCGATGTTCAACACGCTGCGGCGGATGCGCCGATAGATCTCTGGGTTGTGCTCCTTCAAGTAGGCCCACAGCGCGTCGCGCTTGTCTTCGGCCTCGTCGGTATTGATCATGCGCAGAAACACCGACGAGATGCACATCATCATGGACAGGTAGTTTTCCATGTAGCGCTCGAGCCGCTTTTCCGGCACGTCCTCGGGCAGCTTCACGGCGTCGATCATGATGCGCGTGATGCGCAGCTGCTGGTCGATGCGGCTTTTCATGACGTCTTCGTTCACGCTTTGGTCTTCCCGGCCGATGAAGTAGCGGTACATGTCCACGTCGCGGTAGCAGATGGTCTTCACCGCCGGCAGAGGCACGTACACGAAGATGTTGTCGACGTAGAACGTGTGCGCCGGCAGCACGATCCCCACTTCGCGCAGAAGGCCGGTGCGGTAGATGACCGAATGCATGAGCAGGTACTGGCTTTGGCCGAAGTGCCCCGCCTCGTTCCAGGCGAACTCGCGGCCTTCGGGGAAGACGTTGCGGTAGTGCATGACCGTGCGCGCCCCTTCGTGCACCTTTTCGTACACGTAGTTGCCGATGAACAGGTCGGTGGGATTCTCGCGGTCTTTCTGCGCGCGCAGGTACGCCATGACCTCTTCCATGGCTCGCTCGTCCAGCCAGTCGTCGGAGTCGACCACCTTGAAGTACAGCCCGGTGGCGTTCGCGAGCCCGGTGTTGACCGCTTGGCCATGCCCGCCGTTTTCCTGGTGCACCGCCTTGATGATGCCCGGATGGCGCCGGGCCCATTCGTCAGCCTTCTGCGCCGTGTCGTCTTTGGTCGAGCCGTCGTCGACGATGATGACCTCGATGTCGTCGCCGCACTTCAAAACGGACTCGATGCACGTGTCCATGTAGGCGGCGGAGTTGTAGCACGGTATGGCGAAAGAGATGGTCTTCACGGCTATCCAATCAGCTTGTCGGAAAGATCGAGCGCCAGATGAACGATGGCGTCCATGTTGTAGTAGCGGTATTCTGCCAGGCGTCCCAGCGTGTGGAAGTTCGCCATGTTGCGCGTCAGGTCCTTGTAGCGGCGGTAGAGCGCGAAGTTCTCGTCGGACAGGACGGCGTAGTACGGAATCTGGGTCTCGGGGTCGGCGTAGGCGCGGCTGTACTCCTTCATGATGGTGGTGTTGGGCGCGACCTGTCCGGTGAGGTGCTTGAATTCCGTGATGCGCGTGTAGTCTTCCGACACCGTGAAGTTGACGGTGCCGACCGGCAGCTTTTCAGGCACGTCGTAGGTTTCGTAGACAAAGTCGAGCGTGCGGTACGGCAGGCGCCCGAAACGCGCCAAGAACAGCTCGTCCAAAGGACCGGTGAAGACGATGTCGCCTTCGAAAGGCTTGCCCGCAAGCGCGATGGCCGACAGCGGCGCGTCTTCGGCGTCGCTTTCAAACTGCAGGTCAAACACGCTTTCCGCCTGGGTGTTCAGGCACACGACGATGTTTTCGTGGTCGAGCATGTTTTCAAACAGAGGCGTGTAGCCGTGCTTCGGCAGGCCCTGGAACGCGTCTTGGAAGTAGCGGTTGTCGCGCGAAAGGAACACCGGCACGCGGGCGACCACGGACGGGTCGACCTCTTCGGGCGTGAGGCCCCACTGCTTCTGCGTGTAGTACAGAAACACATTATTGTACACGAAATCGGCCACTTTTGCCAGGTCAGGGTCGTCCTGGGAGCGCAGCTCGGTGATGGTGACCTTGCGCTCGTCGCCAAACACGCTCACAAGCTTGTCGGTCAGACGCGCCGCCTCGTCCGGCCCGAAGGCGATCTCCATCGAGTTTTTGTTGAACGGCACAGGCAGATAGGTGCCGTGCCAGTCGGCCCGCACTTCATGCTGGTAGTCGCGCCATTCGGTGAAGCGGCGCACGTAGTTGAAGGCGCGTTCGTCGTTGGTGTGGAATATATGCGGCCCGTAGCGATGCACGAGAATGCCCGCCTCGTCCAGTTCGTCGTACATGTTGCCGCCGACATGGCTTTTCTTCTCGATGAGCAGCACGCGCTTGCCGCCTCGCTCGGCCAGCTCGCGTGCCGTGACGCTTCCGGCAAAGCCGGCGCCCACGACGACGGCGTCAAAGCCGGCAGGATCGACGGCGGAGTAGTCTTCATACGTTACGGCCACAGGTCTGCTTCTTTCTCTGAGGTGACAACAACAGCGCCCCGGCCTGCGTGCGCACGCCGCGCACGCGCCCACAGACGCCACCAGCTATTTTACCGAGACGGCGCAAGGCGGCTGCGATTATCATAAGAAGGGAACAAATCGTTGAACGAACCGAAAGGACGCCCATGAGCTCTTTCCTCGATTCCATGCTGGCCCGCGCGAAGGCCGACAAGCAGACCATCGTGCTGGCCGAAGGCGACGACGAGCGCACGTTGGCGGCCGCCGAAGCCATCCTGGCCGACGACGTCGCCAACCTCGTCATCCTGGGCGACGAGGCCTCCATTCGTGCAAGCTCCTACAAGCTCGACGGCGCCCAGATCATCGACCCGCGCACGTCCGAGCTGCACGACAAGCTCGCCGACGCGTTTCTGGAGCTGCGCCGCGCCAAGGGCATGACGCCTGAAAAGGCCGACGAAACCCTGAACGACGTGCTGTATTTCGGCGTCATGATGGTCAAGCTCGGCCTGGCCGACGGCATGGTCGCCGGCGCCTGCCACGCCACCGGCGACGTGCTGCGCCCGAGCCTGCAGGTTTTGAAGACGGCCCCGGGCGTAAAGCTTGTGAGCTCGTTTTTCGTCATGGTGGTGCCCGACTGCGCCTTGGGGCACGCCGGCACGTTCGTTTTCAGCGACTGCGGGCTGGAAGTGCAGCCCGATGCGGAAAGGCTTGCCCACATCGCGGTCATGTCGGCAAAATCGTTCGAATCGCTCATCGGCGCCGATCCGCGCGTGGCCATGCTGTCGCATTCCACGTACGGCTCGGCCAAAAACGATGACTCGGCCAAGGTCGTCGAAGCGACGGCCATCGCCAAAGAACTGGCGCCCGACCTTGCCCTCGACGGCGAACTGCAGCTTGACGCGGCCATCATCCCCGAGGTCGGGGCCGCAAAAGCGCCGACGTCTCCAGTCGCCGGAAAGGCCAACGTGCTCGTCTTCCCCGACATCGACGCAGGCAACATCGGCTACAAGCTCGTGCAGCGCCTTGCAAAGGCCGAGGCTTACGGACCGGTCACCCAGGGCATCGCGGCCCCGGTGAACGACCTGTCGCGCGGCTGCACCGCGGACGACATCGTCGGCGTCATCGCCATCACCGCCGTGCAGGCGCAGGCGAAAAAAGCGCAGGAAGCGCGGTAGCACGCGAACTTTGGGTCATTCACGCACGAGTCATACGGCGCGTCCGGCCCGTTCGCGCCGCCTTTCGCTGCAAGGGTTTCCAGTTCCTTACGACTCGAAAAACGCCGCATTGCAATGCGGCGTTTTTTCGGCGCAGCGGCGCTGCGCACGGCTAGAATCGCCTTTATGGAACAACGTGGAAAGGAGACCGCATGTCAACGCGCGAAATCGTTTTGGCCGGAGGATGCTTCTGGGGAACCGAGGCGTACCTGCGCCGAGTGCCCGGCGTGGTCGCAACCGAATGCGGCTATGCGAACAGCCAGGTCGCGTCTCCCACCTACGACATGGTCTGCACCGGCGTCACCGGAGCCGCCGAAGCCGTGCGCGTGCGCTTCGACGACGGCATCGTCTCGCTGCCGCTGCTGCTTGAAGCGTTTTTAAACGCCATAGACCCCACGTCGCTCAACCGGCAGGGCCATGACGTCGGGACCCAGTATCGCAGCGGCATGTACTGGACCAATCCCAGCGACGAGGCCGTCGTGCGGGTCGTGCTGGAAGCCGCTCAGGCGAAAAACGTGCGCCCCGTCGTCGTGGAAGCGAAGGCGCTTGAGAATTTCGCGCCGGCCGAAGCGGGGCATCAGCGCTATCTGGAAAAGCATCCGAGCGGATATTGCCACGTGGACCTTCGCAGCGCCGACGAGTTCGTGCGCCGCCACCAATCGGAGTTTCGCGCCTTGTCCGGCCTGGCCATGACCGGTTGACGCAACAGCCCGCCGCACTGATGCCCGGCCTGTGCGCCTACGGGTTCGTCCAGCCCTCCACCAGCGCCGCCGCGTCCTTGACCAGCGCCGTCGCTTCTTCTTCGTCGACACCCTCCACGAACGCCACGAACACGTAGGGGTGCTCCCCGAAAACGATGCCGCCTTCGTTGTACACGTTTTCCAGGCTGCCGGACTTGAAGGCGTAGGTCGCGCCTTCGGGCAACGCGTCTTTCACGGCGCTGTCGCTTTTCTGCTGGGAAAGCAGGTCGTAGGCGAAGTCGCTCAACTCTTCGTTGTAGAAGGCGCCTTGGGCGATGGCATTCAAAATGGCGGCCGCATCGTCTGACGCCATGCGGTTCTCCCGGCCTTCCTTCTGCGCCTCGGTGTCCATCATATGCCGCTCGAGCTTGGTGCCTTCAAGGCCCTGGCGTGCGACTTCGCTGTTTATGGCGTCCATGCCGGCAATGTCGATGAGCATGTTCGTCGCCGTGTTGTCGCTTTCGACGATGGAGTACCACACCAGATCTCGCAGAGAGTATGCGGTGCCGGGATCCTCGTCCTGCAGCCGTCCGTTGCCGCCGACGATGGCCTCTTCGGTCAGCTCGTATTCGTCGTCAAGCGACAGGTCTCCGGCGTCGATGCGGTCGAAGAGCTGCGTCAAAACGGCCAGGCTGATCATGCTCGCCGCCGTATGGGACTCCTTGCCGTGCACGGAGAAGTCCCAGCCGCTGTCGGACAGATAGCGGTAGGCGAACGACGCGTTGGCGCCTGCGTCTTCGATGAGCTGGGACAAGGAGGCCTCGATGTCCGACGTGTCGTAGGCGGTTTCGGAAGCGTCCTCGCCGCCGGCGTCGTCGGTGGCGCTCTCTCCCCCGCCGGCCTTCTCAGCTCGGGCCTGGGCTTTTTTCAGCACGGCGATCAGCTCGTCGCGCGAGTCGCCGTACTGCCCCGGCTGGGCGTCTTCGAACGATTCTTCCTTTTCTTCGGTCACGACTTCGGGCGTCTCGGCAGGGGCGTCGTGCGTCTTGGCGGGTATCTGGTCTTCAGCAACGCTGGCGGGCGTGCAGCCGGCCAGCGACAGTGCAGCGAAAAGCGTCGCAAGGAACATGATGCCTGCGCACCGAATGCAATGAAACTGGGTCATGGGCGCAAACCAATCTTGTCAGGACTCAAACGATTCGTATGCTCGGTGAATTTTGTATGTTACGACGACGCAACGTTTTATGAAAGGCGCTGCAGCTCATCTTCTGGCAATCGCTACAATTTTTCGTTGCCCCGCATACGCAAGACGGCGGCCCTTTCGCCGCCCTTCACAGCAAAAGCGGGCTTGGCGGTCGTCGTTTCTCTGGCGAATCGGTAGACTTGCGGCAAAACCTTGCATTCGCTTGATAAAGCATGCTATAAAATAAAAATCAAGTGTTTACTTGTTTTCGAGATCGAGGAGTCCGCCATGGGTCGTCCGAAGGGTCCGGTGCGCGACACGCGCAGCCTTATATTCGCACGCGCCTTCGATTTGTTCTCGACGGCAGGATACCGCGCCGTCACGGTCAAAGACATCGCAGCGGCGGTCGGCATCAAGGACGCCTCGCTGTACAACTACTTCCCGAGCAAGCAGCAGCTCTTCGACGAGGTGCTCGGTCGCGAGCGCGACTACGCCCGAGCAACGCTTGCAGCGGCCACGAAACCGTTTCGTGCAACCGGCAAAGGGCCTGTCGCCGACGGAGGCGCCTTCCAAGACCTGGTGATTAACGCCATCGAGCCGCTGTTTGCCGACGAGCGCCTTTTGGTCCTGCGGCGCCTTTTGACCGTCACCCAGTTTGAAAGCGAAGAGGCCGGCCGGCTGTACCAGGAGCTGTTCATCGATCTTTTGCAAGACTACTTCCGAAGCCTGCTTGATGCGGTCGTCGCGGCGCGGGTGCTCGACCAATGTAACACGGTGACCGCCGCGGCCGAGCTGCATGGCGTGCTGTTCGTGCTGCTTGCGCAAAACAAGCGCTGGAGCGAAGCGCGGCCCCGCGCCATGGCCTACATCCGCGCCTTCGAACGAAACCACAGTTCGTAACGCTTCTGAGCCTGGTCTCGCGCCGAACCTGCCGCACGTAACACGACGGCGCTTCGACCGCGTGAGGCCGAAGCGCCGTTCTTATGCTGCAATTCATCGGAAGAGCTCGTCCTCTCAGGACAAGACGGCCTTGATCAGCGTTTCCCTAGGCGTTTTTCACGAGCATGCCTTTGGCCACGTTTTCGGCCACGTCGTCGCCCATGAGCTGGCGCAACAAAGCCAGGCCGAAATCGAGCGCCAGGCCCGGGCCGCTCGCCGTCACGAGGTTGCCGTCGCACACCACGCCGGCGCCGCCCTGAAACACGCCGGCCGGAAGGTCGACCTCGCAGCCGGGGTAGCACGTGGCCTTGCGTCCTTCCAGCAGGCCGAACTCGCTCAGCACGGTCGGACCGGCGCAGATGGAGCCGACCGGGCGAGACTCGGCCATAAACGTCGCAAGCGCGTCTTTGAGCGGCGCACACTTCTTCAAGGCGTCCACGCCGCTTCCGCCCGGTACGACGATCATGTCGAACGACAGCAGGTCCACGTCTTTCACGTTCGCATCGGCGCCCAGATACACCCCCCGGTCGGCAACGACTTTGTCGCCCGCCTCGCACGAGACGATCGTCACTTCCACGCCGCCGCGGCGCAGCACGTCGACCGGCGCCACCACTTCGATCGGCTCGGACCCGTTGACCGCCATCATGGCAACTTTTTTCATGTTCGTTCCTTTCATCGCAGATCGCTCGTCCGCGGCGCAAAAGCGCGGCGGGCAAACGTTTGACCTTTCAGTTGTACCACGCGCCCCGGACGCAAAAAGGGCAGACCGCCGTCTGCCCCAAAACAGTAAACGAACGGAGGCAGGCCTGTGGCCAGGCGCCCCTTCGCTATTCTTTGCCCGACCAGCAGTACGTGCACAGCTTGTCCGGGTCGATGCCAATGGCTTCTATCATGCCTTCGAGCGACTGGAAGCCCAGCGAGTCGAAGCCCATGTCCTCGCAGATGGTGCGCAACAGGCACTTCCCGCGCTCGGTGGAGCTGTCGGCGTATTCGTCCAGATGTTCGACGCCCTCATCGCCTTCCAGGTCGCGCACGACGCGCCGTGCGATGAGCTCCATGTCCGACTTGCTGCTGGAGAAGCTCAAGTACTTGCATCCGTACATGATCGGCGGGCACGCGCTGCGGATATGCACTTCCTTCGCGCCGCATTCGTAGAGGAAGTCGACCGTCTCGCGCAGCTGCGTGCCGCGCACGATGGAGTCGTCCACGAACAAAAGCCGCTGGTCGGCAATGAGCTCCGGCACGGGAATCTGCTTCATCTTCGCCACGCGGTTACGCACTTCTTGGTTGCTCGGCATGAACGAGCGCGGCCAGGTGGGCGTGTACTTGATGAACGGGCGTGCGAACGGGATGCCACTTTCGGTGGCGTATCCGATGGCGTGCGGCACGCCGGAGTCGGGCACGCCGGCCACGTAGTCGATGTCGGGAAGAGTGCCGCGCTCGCGCTCGTCGGCGGCCATGATGGCGCCGTTGCGATAGCGCATTACCTCGACGTTTCGGCCTTCGTAGTTCGAATTGGGATACCCGTAGTAGGTCCACAAGAACGAGCAGATGCGCATCTGCTCGCCCGCTTCGGCCAGCGTGGTGCATGAATCGCACGTCAGCTCCACGATCTCGCCAGGGCCCAGCTCGTAGTCGTCTTCATAGCCGAGCTTGGAGTACGCGAACGACTCGAACGATACGCAGAAGCCGTCTTCGTTCTTGCCGACGAGCACGGGCAGACGGCCCATCTTGTCGCGAGCGGCGATGATGGACCCGTCGCTTTTCAGGATGAGCAGCGTGAGCGACCCGTCGATGACCTCCTGCGCATGCTTGATGCCGGACACGAAGTCTTGCTTCTGGTTGATGAGCGCCGCCGTCAGCTCGGTGCCGTTGACCTTGCCCGAGCTCATGGCCATGAACTGCTTCTCTCCCGTTTCGAAGAACGAGTCCATGATGTCGCTTGCATTGTTGATGATGCCCACCGTCGTGATGCCGAACACGCCCAGATGGCTGCGCACGAGCAGCGGCTGGGGAAACGTGTCGGAAATGCAGCCGATGCCGCTCGTGCCGTGGAAGTCGGGCAGATCTTTTTCGAACTTGGTTCTGAAAGGCGTGTTCTCAATGGAATGGATTTCACGCTGAAAGCCGTCCTTCTCGTCGCGGAAGATCATTCCCGCACGCTTGGTGCCCAGATGCGAATGGTAATCGACGCCGAAGAACACGTCCATGACGACGTCGCGCTTCGACACTGCCCCGAAAAAACCGCCCATGACTTGCCCTCTCAACGATGATTCGTTCTCGGTAAGGGCCCAGTATACGGCGTATGCGCGACGTTCGCCATGCATCTCACATACTTGTAACAAGAAGTTCTCCAGCCGCTCAGCGATCTTTGTCGGCAAAGCGGGCGCGACGGGCCTTGGGCGGCGGCGCTGGCGGGCCGGCGGGATCGTCGTCTGTGCGGTCAGCGGACGCGCGTGCGTCTGCCGGCGGCCCTTCGGCGGACGCACGCTTCGCGAGCGAGATCGCCGCGCCGATGGCTGCGCCTGCGAGCGCCGGCACGACCCAGCCGAAGCCGAGCGATCCGAACGGCAGCACGGCGGCAAGCGTCTGCCCGTCCGCGAAAAACAGGTCGCCCGCCACGACGAGCACGCTCGCAGCGCCGGTGAAGCCGACCGTCCACGCCCACGCCTTCGGCACGCGGTCGACCTGCTTCGCGAACAGGCCCATGAGCACGAGCACGATGGCCGGCGGATAGAGCGCGTTGAGCAGCGGCACCGAAAACGCCAAAATGGCGTCAAGGCCCAAAAGCGACACGAGGCAGCTGGAGCCGGCGAACACGGCGGCCCATGCGGCCAGCGGGAATCGCGGCAGAGTCTCGTAGAAGTACTCCGCACAGCAGCTGACGAGCGCGATGCACACGTTGAGGCACGCCAGCAAGAAGATGGCCGCGACGAGCACCGCGCCGGCAGGGCCGAAATGCATCTGGCAGGCGACGGAGAGCAGCTCGGCGCCGTTCGTCGCGCCGGGCGACACCGTGCCCATCTGCACGCCGACGATGCCGATGCCGCAGTAGACCACGCCCATGAGCACGCCTGCGATGACGCCCGCCACGCTGACGGCCAGCGTGAGCGGCTTGGGCCCTCGCGCTCCCAGCGCCTTTGCGTTCACTGTGACGACGATGCCGAAGCACAGCGCCGCCAGAAGGTCGGTGGTCTGGTACCCCGCGATGAAGCCTTCCGACAAGGCGTTGCCGTCGTAGGGCGGCACGGGAGACGCCGGAGCGCCTACCGGGGCGAACACGGCGGAAGCCACCACGACGACGATGAGGGCGATGAGCAGCGGCGCCGAGAATCGACCCATGACGCGGTTGAGCGCTCCGGGGTGCAGCGCCAGCAAAAACGCGACGCCGAAGAAGGCGAGCGAGAACGCAACCGTCGCCGCAGCCGGATCGATTCCGTACGGCAACAGCGGCTTTGCCATGGCAAACGCCGTGGACGCCGTGCGCGGAATGGCCAAAAACGGCCCAATGGTCAAATACACGAGCGCCACGAACGCCGCAGCGAAGCGCGACCCGACGCGTCCGGCAAGCGCCCGAGCGCTGCCGCACTGGGCAAGCGCGACGATGGCGAGCACCGGCAGCCCGATGCCGGCGGCCAAAAAACCGGCCATGGCGGGCAGGTATGCGGTGCCCGCCTGCAGGCCGACCAAAGGCGGCAGGATGAGGTTTCCTGCGCCGAAGAACATCGAAAACAGCATGCCGCCGAGCACAAGGTACGATCCCTTCGACAAACGGCCGCCCCCTTGATTGGTTTGCGAGCCCACAGCGCACCTCCTGTCGCTCGTTCGCTTCTCATCGGGTCAAACGCCGCCGCGCCGCCCATGCCGGCCTATTTCTTCTTTGCGCTTTTCTTTGCAGGCTTCTTGCCAGCACTGTCCTTCTTTTGGGACTTTTTCTTCTTCTTATCCTTCACCTTGGGCTTTTTATTGGACTTCTTCTCGCCCTTCTGCTTTTTTTCGGGCGCAGGCTGGGCCGCCTCGTCGCCCGGCTTGTCGGGCTCCTTGTCGGAAACGTCGGGCTCGGACGCAGGCGCCGGCCCGTCGATCAGGTCCCAGTAATAGACGTACATGTCCTCCAGCTGCCCGGCCCCGTTGATGAACCCGCGCGGGATCTTGCCGACGCGCGTGAAGCCAAGGCTGTCGTAGAGGTGCATCGCGACCTCGTTGCTTTCGACGACCGCGTTGAACTGCAGGCCGCGAAAGCCCAGCCGCCGCGCCTGCGCGATGGAGTCCTCCACGAGCGCCCGGCCGAGCCCCAGGCCCCGGGACGCCTTCGACACCACGTAGCTCGCGTTGGCCACGTGGGCGCACCGCCCGATGTTGTTGGGGTGCAAAATGTAGAGACCGAACACCTCGTCTCCCACACAGGCGACCACCGTTTGGGACTGCTCGGCGAAAAACGCGTCGGCCGTCGTTTCATTCAGCGGTTCTACCTGGGGAAACGCATCCCCCGCCTCGACCACCACGTTCCACATGCGCATCATGGCCGGCACGTCTTGAGGCTCATACGGTCGAAATTCCAATGCCATGTCCGTTTCCTTTCGATTCGCGTCGATGCTCCCATGGGGCGGATCGACTTCTTCACGCAGCCAGGCGCGTGCAGGCTACTGCTGCCCCATCATGTCGCTGATCTTCTTCAGGTCGGCCATCGACATGCCGCCCGGCAGGCCCATGCGGCCCCGGCGACGGCCTTTCTTCCCTTTTTTGCCGCGCTTGCCCTGCAGCTCGTCCACCGACGGCATCATCTTCTTCATCATCTTCTTCGTTTCGTTGAACTTCTTGATGAGCGCGTTCACTTCAGGCACCGTCACGCCGGCGCCGCGGGCGATGCGGGCCCGTCGGCTGCCGTTGAGCACTTCGGGATGCTGCCGCTCCTCCTTCGTCATCGAATTGATGATGACCTCCATCGCGTCGAGCGCCCCTTCGTCCACCTGGCCCGACGCCATGGCGCGGTCGCCGCCCGGCAGCGCCGAGATAAGCTTCGACACGCCGCCCATCTTGCGGATCTGGCGGTTCATCGTGATGAAGTCGTCAAGCGTGAGCGACGCGCGAAGCAGCCGTTCGGCCTCTTTCTGCTCGATTTCTTCCTGCTGCACGCGCACGGCCTGCTCGATGAGACTGACCATGTCGCCCATGCCAAGGATGCGCTTGGCCATGCGGTCGGGGTAGAACTCTTCAAGCGAATCGGGCTTTTCGCCTGCGCTGATGAACTTGATGGGCTTGCCGGTGACCTGGCGGATGGACAGGGCGCCGCCGCCGCGGGCGTCGCCGTCCATCTTCGACATGATGACGCCGTCGAAATCGACCCGCTCGGCAAAGGCCGCGGCCACGTTGACCACGTCCTGGCCGGTCATGGCGTCGACCACCATGAGCACCTGGTCGGGCTCCACGGCGTCTTTGATCGCCTGGGCCTCGGCCATCATGTCCTCGTCCACATGCAGACGGCCCGCCGTGTCAATGATGACGACGTCGCGCATCGTTTTGACGGCCTCCTGCACGCCTTCCCGCGCGATGCGCACCGGATCCTGCCCGTCGCCGCGATAAACCTTCACGCCGATCTCGCCGGCAAGCGTCGCCAGCTGTTCGGCGGCGGCCGGACGGTACACGTCGCCGGCCACGAGCAGCGGCTGGTGGTTTTGCTGCTTCAGCCGAAAGGCGAGCTTCGCCGCAGCGGTCGTCTTGCCCGAGCCCTGCAAGCCCACGAGCATGATGACGTTCGGCATGCGCCCGGAAAGCTCCAGCTTGGCGTTCGTCTCGCCCAAAAGCGCGGTCAGCTCGTCAAGGACGATCCTGATGACGTTTTGCGCCGGCGTGAGCGAGTCGAGCACCTCGGCGGTCAGGCAGCGCTCCTTCGTGGCGGCGATGAACGATTTGACCACCTTGAAGTTCACGTCGGCTTCAAGCAACGCCATGCGGATCTCGCGCATGGCGGCGTTGATGTCTTCTTCGGTCAGGCGGCCTTTGCTCTTCAGGCCGGAGAAAATGCCCTGCAGGCGGGCGGAAAGGTTCTCTAACATGCGGCGATCTCCTTAGCGGCTGGGCGCGTGTCGTATCCGCCGATTATACCCTGACCCTTCGCATGCCGTTCGCATCCTTACACAAGATGCATCGACGCCGAAAACGAACAGCAACCAAGCGCGAACGCCGCAGGGCTTTGCCGCGCATCGCCGCTTGTCGCGGCACGCCAAGACCATCTGAAGATCCAACGGCCGGCAAGGCTTCTCGCCGAAAGCCTGTGAACCTGGAAGGCCCCGTCCTATAGCAGGGCGCCCGAGCCGTCGAAAACGTACGACGTCCCGTCGATGATGCGCCGGCCCGTCACCATCGATCCTTTCGGAAAGCCGCCGACCCTCGATGGGCGCAGATAATACCAGTTCCCGTCACGTTTGAGCCAGCCGGTCGCCATCGACCCTTCCGGCCCGGTTTCATCGTCCGCCCGTCGCAGCCAATACCACGATCCGTCGACCTTCTTCCAACCGGTCGCCATGTCCCCCTTCGGGTTGAGGTAGTACCAGTGGCCGCCGCGCTTGAGCCACCCGGTCGCCATCGAGCATTCCGGCGCCCCTTCCCCCTTCCGGTGGAACCAGTACCACTTCTCATCGATCTTCTGCCATCCGCAAACGGCATAGCCGCGCTCATCGAAGCGATACCAGCGGCCCCCTACGTGGCGCCACTCGTTTTTCGGATACGACCCGTCGGCGTATTGGATCCACCATCCGATGTTGCTCGCAATCCACTTTGGCGCGATTTGCGTGGTCACCCGCTCGCCTGCCGCAAACCGCCGCCAATCCTCAGGCGCGAGGTAGGCCTTGTCGAGGTCCAAATCCTCCTCGTAGCCCGGCAGGCGTCCGGTGCCGGAATACTGCCGGATGTCGCAGGCGAACTCTCCCTCGTAGGCAGGAGACGACTGCCGATGGGCCCTCTTCGTGCCATCGTATTGGGCGACCCACTTGCCGCAGCCGTACTTCTCGGCAAGCGACCACGGAAAGAAATAACGCGAAGCATAGATGAACGGCACGATGCCCGTCTCGTCGATGAACGCTTTCACGACCTTTTCGAGATAGCGCACGTCGTTGAACGCTTCGTTTCGAGTCCCTTCCCAGTCGAGCATCGGAATGGCTTTCCCGAGCCACGGCTCGATGGTCTTCGCAAAATGCCGCGCTTCCGCCGCTGCCCCGTCCCCATTGACGTAGTGGTAGGCGCCCAGCAGCCGCCCTGTGCGTTCAGCTTGCTTGATTTGCTTGCTGAACTGGGGAGATACGTAGTCGTAGCCTTCGGTCGCCTTGACGATGACGAAATCGACGTCCAAGGCGGCAAGGTCGATGCCGCTTTGCCAGTGAGAAATGTCTATCCCTTGCACGATGCTCCTTTCAGCGCGGACAGCAGCCCGGCCGCAGACAAAGGCGACCCCGCCGAAGCAGGGCCGCCTTTCTGTCGCCTGTCTGCGCGAGACTCTGACTACTTGTTCTCGAGCGCGGCTTGAGCTGCCGCCAGGCGCGCGATCGGCACGCGATAAGGCGAGCAGCTGACGTAGTTCACGCCGCACTCCTGGAAGATGTGGATGGAATCCGGGTCGCCGCCGTGCTCGCCGCACACACCGCACATCAAGTCGGGGTTGCCTTCATGGCCGAGCTTGACGCCCATGGCCACGAGCTTCGCCACGCCGCGATCGATGGTCGCGAACGGGTTGTAAGGCAGGATGTGCTGCGCGAGGTACTGCGGCACGAACTCGCCTTCCACGTCGTCGCGGCTGAAGCCGAACGTCGTCTGGGTCAGGTCGTTGGTGCCGAAGGAGAAGAAGTCGGCATGCTTGGCGATGTCGTCGGCGGTGACGGCCGCACGCGGCAGCTCGATCATCGTGCCGATGGGGATCTCGAGCGTGACGCCCTGCTCGGCTTCGACCTCGGCGATGGTCTTCTCGGCCACGCCGCGCAGCTTCTCAAGCTCGGCCTTCACGGACACGAGCGGGATCATGACCTCGGGCTTCGGATCGAAGCCTTCCTTCTTCAGGCGTGCCGCGGCGGTGGCGATGGCGCGAACCTGCATCACGGGCAGGATGGGGTACACGATGCCGAGGCGGCAGCCGCGCATGCCCAGCATCGGGTTCTGCTCGGCAAACGAGTCGATCTTCTCCATGAGCTCGCGCTTCTCGGCGATGGCGGCCGCATCGGCGCCGGTGGCCTCCATGCGGGCGATCTCCACGTCGAGCGCACGCGGGCTTTCCAGGAACTCATGCAGCGGCGGGTCGAGCAGACGCACGATCACCGGCAGGCCGTCCATAGCCTTGAACATGCCGTAGAAGTCGCCCGTCTGAGCCTCGAACAGGTCGTTCACGGCCTTTTCGCGCACAGCTTCGTCTTCGTTCAGGATGAACGTCTGGATGATCTGCTTGCGGTCGCCGAGGAACATGTGCTCGGTGCGGCACAGGCCGATGCCCTGGGCGCCGAAGTTGCGCGACAGCGCGGCGTCCTCGGGATTGTCGGCGTTGGCTCGCACGCCAAGGGTGCGGAATTCGTCGGCCCACTCCAAAATGGTGTCCAAATCGCCGGTGAGCTCGGGCATGACCAGATCGACCGCGCCGAGCACCACGATGCCCGACGTGCCGTCAATGGACACGACGTCGCCCTCGGAGATGACGACGTCGGTGCCGGAAACGACGGCCTGCTTCTTCTCGGCGTCGATCTTGAGCGATTCCACGCCGCACACGCACGGAGCGCCCATGCCGCGGGCGATGACGGCCGCATGCGAGGTCTTGCCGCCGTGCGAGGTGAGGATGCCTTCGGCGGCGATCATGCCGGCCAGGTCATCGGGGTTGGTCTCCCAGCGCACCAGCACGCACTTGCGGCCCGCTTCGGCGGCGGCGACGGCGTCGGCGGCCGAGAACACGGCCTCGCCCACCGCGGCGCCGGGGCTGGCGTTCAGGCCGCGGGCGAGCACGTCGTAGGTGGCGTTCTTGTCGAACTGCGGATGCAGGAGCTGGTCGAGCTGCTCGGGATCGACGCGCTTCACGGCCTCTTCCTTCGTGATGAGGCCTTCCTTCTCCATTTCGATGGCGATGTGCAGCGCGGCGGCGGCGGTGCGCTTGCCCACGCGCGTCTGCAGCATCCAGAGCTTGCCCTGCTCGATCGTGAACTCGATGTCGCACATGTCGCGGAAGTGGTTTTCCAGCGTCGTGAAGATGCCCTCAAGCTCAAGGCCGGCCTCTTCCAGGCCTTCGACCTCTTTCAGCTCGGCGATGGGGCTCGTGTTGCGGATGCCGGCCACCACGTCTTCGCCCTGGGCGTTGACCAGGTAGTCGCCGTAGAACTCGGCTTCGCCGTTGGCGGGGTTGCGCGTGAAGGCCACGCCGGTGGCGGAAGTGTTGCCCTTGTTGCCGAAGACCATCGACTGCACGTTGACGGCGGTGCCCAGATCGTCGGCGATCTTGTTCTGCTTGCGGTACAGCGTGGCGCGCGGGTTGTTCCAGCTGCCGAACACGGCTTCGATGGCCAGCTGCAGCTGCACCATCGGATCCTGCGGGAACTGCACTTCGCCGTCGACGACGAGCGAAGGATAGTCGGCGGCCAGGACGTTTTCGGAGAAGATGTCCTTGAACTCGCGCACGAGCTCCTGCAGGTCTTCGGCGGTCAGGTCGGTGTCGCTCGCGACGCCGCGGGCGTTCTTCATGGCGGTGATGGCGTTTTCGAACAGGTCGCCGTCAAGCCCCATGACCACGTTGGAGAACATTTGAATGAAGCGGCGGTAGGAGTCCCACGCGAAGCGCGGGTTTTCGGTCTGAGCGATGAGGCCGTTGATGGACTGGTCGTTCAGACCCAGGTTCAGCACGGTGTCCATCATGCCGGGCATGGACATGGGAGCACCGGAGCGGACGGAGACGAGCAGCGGGTCCTCGGCGTCGCCGATGCGCTTGCCCATGCGCGCTTCCAAGTCTTCCCGATATTCGCGAATGGTGTCCAACGCCCCCTCTGGCCAGGTGTTGTCTGCATTTGCGTACTCCATGCAGGTCTGGCACGTGATCGTGAAGCCGGGAGGAACGGGAAGCCCGATGTTGGCCATCTCGGCGAGGTTCGCACCCTTGCCGCCGAGCACCATTTTCATAGCCGTGTTTCCCTCGGTCACGTTGTTGCCGTCTGCATCCTTGCCGAACGCGTAGACTCGCTTGACTGTCTCAGCCACCTTGCTCTCCTAACCTAGGCGTAAGAGGAATCACAATGCAGAAAACCTGCATCGATCACTCTATAATATCCGAAGGTGGATGAACTTTCTCATAGTATTTCAAAATTTCTTGTGCGGTTTCCTCAACGGCGCGGTTTTTGGTGTTGATGACGATGCAGCCGAGCTTGCGCATGAGCCGGTGCGCCTTGTCGAGGTCCTTGTAGACCCGTTCGGGGTCGGCGTAGGAAGACGCCACGGTCATCGCGCGGCCGAGCCGGCGCTGGCGGATGGGCACGAGCACGTCAGGGGTGGTCATGAGGCCGAACAGCCTCGTGCGGTCCACATCGAAGATCTGCTCGGCGGGCTCGGTCTCAAGGTCGAGCGGGACGTTGGCCACCTTGTAGCCCTGCTGGGCCAGGTAGATCGACGTGGGCGTCTTCGACGAGCGCGACACGCCCAAGATGACGATGTCGGCCAGGGCGAGGTCTTGGGGGTTGCGGCCGTCGTCGTGGCCGATGGTGAACTCGATGGCTTCGATGCGCCGATAGTACGACTCGTTCGTTTCGCGCATCGTTCCGGGCGTGGCCGTGGGCACAAGCCCCGTCAGCTCGCCGATGGCGCCGACCGGCCCGGTCATGAGGTCGACCGCCACCACGTCGTCGCGCGAGGCGAAATACGTGCGCAGCTTCTGGGCGAGCTCGCTTGAGACGAGCGTGAAAAACACCAGGAGGCGGTCTTCGCCCGTGCGCTCTCTTTCCGCGGCGAGGCTTTCGTTGACGAAACGCTCCACGTCCTCGAAATGCTTCACGCGCGACAGCATTTCTATGCGCGGCTTGTACACGTGGAACTGGGCGGCCGCCGCCCGGGCAACCGCCCGGGCGGTCAGACCGACCGAATCGCTGATGACGTGAATGGTGGGAAATGTCTCCTTGTCCGTCATGAGGCCTTATTTTGCCGACTTCGCCATTTTCGAAAAGTCGGCCACGTCGGCGAACACCTCGGCGAAGGCGTTGAGCAGCTGCAGGCGGTTGTTGCGCACCGACGCGTCGTCGTCCATGACCATCGTCGTCTCGAAGAACGCGTCGATGGGGCCACGCAGCGCAGCGAGCTGGGAAAGCGCCGCAGCGTAGCCGTCGGCCTTGGCAAGCGCTTCGGCCACGCCGGCCGCCGCCTGTTTCACGGCCGCAGCCAGATCGCGCTCCGGGTCGGTGAACAGGGCTTCGTCGAAGGCCGTGCCGGCAGCGGCGTCGCGCAGGTTGTTCGCGCGGGCGAACGCGATCGCCAGGTCCTCGAACGTCTCAGGCGCTTCTTTGCGGGCCGACTCCAGGGCACGCACCCGGGCGATGATCTCGGCGGGCTCCACGACGCCGGCGGCCAGCACCGCATCGATGGCGTCGGCGCCGGCTCCCTCGTCGCGCAGCATGACCTTCGTGCGGGTCACGAAGAAGTCGACGACCTCGCCGCGCACGCTCGCGCGGTCGAAGGCCACGCCGGCCTCTTCGTAGGTGGCGAGCGACGCGTCGACGGCGTCTGCCAGCGACACGGCAAGCCCGCCTTCCAGCATGGCCACGATGCCGATGGCGCTGCGGCGCAGCGCGAACGGGTCGGACGAGCCGGTCGGCCCCTGCCCCACAGCGAACAGGCCGCAGATGGTGTCGAGCTTGTCGGCCATGGCCACCGCCTGGCCGACGGCGGTCGAAGGCGGCTCGTCTCCGGAGAAGCGCGGGCGGTAGTGCTCGCCGATGGCGCGAGCCACGGCCGGGGTCTCGCCCGCCGCTTCGGCATAGTAGGACCCCATGACGCCCTGGACGCTCGTGAACTCGACGACGGCGTTGGTCACCAAGTCGGCTTTCGCCAAATAGGCGGCGCGGGCGGCGTCGCGGGCGTCCTGCTCGGAAAACGCCGCGTCGTCTGCCAGGTGCGACGTCAGCGCCACGATGCGGTCGGTCTTCGCGCGCATCGTGCCCAAGGCTTCTTGGAACACGACCTCGTCAAGCCGCTCCACGAAGTCTTCCAACGGACGCTTGAGGTCTTCGTCGTAGAAGAACTTCGCGTCGGACAGGCGTGCCCGCACGACGCGCTCGTTGCCGTCCGTGATGGTGGCGGCGCAGTCCGGGTTGCCGTTCGTCACGACGATGAAGCGGTTCGTGAGAGCGCCCTGCGCGTCGTAGAGCGGGAAGTAGCGCTGGTGCATGAGCATCGCGTCGACGATGATCTCTTCGGGCACCTGCAAGAACTCTTCGTCGAACGTGCCCACGAGCACGGTCGGGTACTCGCAGAGGTTCGTGACCTCAAGCAGGGTCTTCGCCGGCAGCTCGGCCCGCGCCCCGGTCTGCTCTTCGGCTTTCGCCACCCCTTCGCGAATGGCCGCCTCTCGCGCCGTCTCGCTCGGCACCACGCGTGCGCCTTCCACGACGGCCAGCAAGTCGTCGGCACAGGCCACCTCGTGGGGACCGGGCGCAAGGAAGCGGTGGCCCCAGGTGAGGCGCCCCGCCTGCAGGCCGGCGAACGTCACGGGCACCACCGCATCGCCGAGCAGCGCCACAAGCCAGCGCACCGGGCGCGAGAAGTACTCGCTCGTGGTGCCCCAGCGACACGACTTCGGCCACGAAATGCCCGTGACGATGGATCCGAGCACGTCGGGCAGCAGGCCCGCCACGTCGCGCGACGGCACCGAGCGCGTGGCGTACACGTATTCCGTGCCGCCCTCTTCGCGCAGCTCGAGCGCATCCACGTCCACGCCCTTGCCGCGGGCGAAGCCGGCCGCGGCCTTCGTCGGGTTGCCGTCGGCGTCGAAGGCGATCTTCTTCGCCGGGCCGCGGAACACCTCTTCAAGCGCTTCGGTCTGTTCGGCAACGGCGTCGACGACCATCATGAGGCGGCGCGGCGTCGTGTAGACGCTCACGTCCCCGTGCGGAATGCGGGCCTCGTCGAGCGCGGTCGGCACAAGCGTCGCCAGCTGCTCGGTGGCGCGGTGCAGGTCGAACGCGGGGATCTCTTCGGTGCCGATCTCGAAAGCGAGCGTGGACGTCTTACTCATGTTCTGCTCCATTCTCGAAAACGAGCTGGTCGGCGGGAACGTCCATCCCCACCACGTGCTTCATGTACGACGCGCAGCACGCCTTGGCGAGCGTGCGGACGCGCAGGATGTAGGCCATGCGCTCGGTGGCCGAGATGACGCCGCGGGCGTCAAGCAGGTTGAAGGCGTGGCAGCACTTCAACACGCTGTCGTAGGCGGGCAGCGGCAGCCCTGCGGCCAGCGTGCGGCCGCATTCGGCCTCGCGGTCGTTGAATTCCTGGAAGAGGAAGTCGGTGTCGGCCACTTCGAAGTTGAACGCCGAGTACTGCTTCTCGTTTTCCAGGTACACGTCGCCGTAGGTGAACGTGACGCCGTCGTCGCCGCGGCTCCACACGATGTCGAACATGGAATCGACGCCTTGGATGTACATCGTCAGGCGCTCGAGGCCGTAGGCGATCTCCACCGGCACCGGGTCGCACTCGAAGCCGCCGACCTGCTGGAAGTAGGTGAACTGCGTGACCTCCATGCCGTCGATCCACACTTCCCAGCCCAAGCCCCACGCGCCGAGCGTGGGAGATTCCCAGTCGTCTTCGACGAAGCGCACGTCGTGGGCGTCCACGTCGATCCCGATGGCACGCAGGCTGCCCAGGTAAAGCTCCTGGATGTTGTCGGGCGAGGGCTTCATGAGCACCTGAAACTGGTAGTAGAACTGCGTGCGGTTGGGGTTTTCGCCGTAACGGCCGTCGGTGGGGCGGCGGCAGCCCTGCACGTAGCAGGTGCGCCACGTGTCCGGCCCGAGCGAGCGCAGCGTGGTGGCGGGCGCGTTCGTGCCGGCGCCGACCTCGTTGTCGTAGGGCTGCAAGACCACGCATCCCACGCTCGACCAGTACCGCTGCAGGTTCATCATGACGTCTTGGAACGTCGGCGGCAGCGCCGGCGCCTCCTGCGTTGCCGATGCAGTTTCAGTGTCCATAGATCTCCTTGTTCCGTATCCGAGTCCGACCCTCATGTGCGCACGTCGGCGCGAAAGGTTTCAGGTTATTCCAGCAGGCGAATGCTGTCGAGCGGCCAGTACACGACCATGCCGTGACCGGTGACCGAATCGCATGGAATGGCGCCGAAGTAGCGCGAGTCCTGGGAATTCGTGCGGTTGTCCCCCATGACCCAGATGGAGTCTTCGGGAACCGTGTAGGGAAACGTCACGCCGCCGGGCAGCGTGTAGGACGGCTTGCCGTTGGTGTAGGGCTCGTCGAGCGGCACCCCGTCCACATACACCAGCCCGTCGGCGTCGTTGATGTCCACGACCGACCCGCCGCCGGCGATGCAGCGCTTGATGAGGATGCGGCCGGGTATTTCAGGGTCTTCGAACGTGACGATGTCGCCGGGCGCCGGCTCGCGGAAGTAATAGCTCATCTTCTCGGCGAACACCATGTCGCCGGTCATGATGGTGGTTTCCATCGATGCGGAGGGGATCTCGAAAGCCTGGAACACGTAGACGCGCAAAAGCCACGACAGACCGAAGACGAAGGCGACCATGACGACGATGTTCACGAACGTCCGAATGATGCCTGGCCGGGCGCTTTCTACGGGCTGTTCTGGTTCCATGGAGTCATCGACCTTCCAACGAGGCATGTTTCAGGGCATGCGCCCCCGTCTTCGTACAGCGGAAACCTTATGATACCCAAGCGAGGTCAGGCGTGTGGGCTTTCGAGGAAATTCCGCAAAAACCTTCGATCGGCCTCGTCCAGATCGGCCCGCTCCAGCAGGTCGGGGCGCAGCTCGGCCGTGCGGGCAAGGCTTTGCTCGCGGCGCCACCGGGCGATGGCCGCATGGTTGCCGGACAGCAGCACGTCCGGGACGCCCGAGCCCCGAAAGCTGGCCGGGCGCGTGTATTGCGGGTATTCGAGCAGCCCGCCGGCGAAGCTTTCCTCGACGGCCCCCAGCTCGGCCCCCAGCACGCCGGGGATCTTGCGCACGACCGCGTCGATGACGACCATCGACGCCAGCTCCCCGCTCGTCAGCACGTAGTCCCCCAGCGACACCGTGACGTCGGCCAGCGCATAGGCCCGCTCGTCGATGCCTTCGTAATGGCCGCAGACGAACAGCAGCCGCTCGCTTTGAGAAAGCTCGGTCGCCAGCGCGTCGTCGAAGGACCGCCCGCACGGCGACAAAAAGACCGTCGTAGGCTTGGGAAGCGCCGCGTCGAGCGTGATGGCCTCGTAGGCCTCGAAGATGGGCTCGCACTTCATGACGAGGCCGTGGCCGCCCCCGTAGGGGTCGTCGTCGGTGGTGCGATGGCGGTCATGCGTCCAATCGCGCAGGTCGTAGGCGCGAAACTGAAGGGCGCCCTTGTCTTGGGCCCGCTTCATGATGGACGTCCCCATGACCGAGTCGTACATGTTGGGGAACGTGGAAAGCGTCTCTATCAGCACGGGCGCTCCCTACAGGTCGACAAGGCCGCGCGGCAGGCGCACGAACACGGTGCGCGTCTCGTCATCAATCGACGCCAAAAAGTCGTCGACCCACGGCACGAGCAGCGCGTCGCCGCCGCCGGCCGGCACGACCGCCGCAAGCGGATGGGCGGGGTTTTCCACGAAGCCTTCTATCACGCCGACGCGTCCCGCCTCCGCGTCGACCACCGCATAGCCCACAAGGCTTCCCTCCGTCGCCGCCAGCGCCTCGCCGGGCAGGTCGGCGCGGGCCGCCAAACAGCAGCAGCCCTCCAGCTCAAGAGCGTCTTCCCAGGTCGACACCAGGTCGAACGACACGACGGCGCTATCGGGACCGGTCTGGGCCACGCGCACGACGCGGGCCTGGCGCGGCGCTTCCAGACGCGGCGGCACGAAATGCACCGTCTGGCCTTCAGAGAACAAAAAAGGAAGACCTGCCGAGGCTCGCACCTCGAGGTCTCCCTTTTTTCCTTTTGCTTTGGAAAGTCGGCCTATGCGCACCCAACGGCCCATTTAATCGAGCAACTCCACCTCGACATGGGTGTTCGTGCTCGACGCCGCCGCGCGGGCGAGCGTCCGAATGGACTTGATGACGCGCCCTTGACGCCCAATGACCTTGCCGGCGTCCTCTTCGTTGACGCGCAGCTCGACCAAGATCGAGCCGTCGGCTTCTTCCACGGCGTCGATGCTCAGGTCGTCTTCAAAGTCGACGAGCGGTCGAACGACGGACTCGACGAGCCCCTGGATGTTTTCCAGTTGATCGGCCATTACGCAGTCGCGTTCTCACGAGCCTGCTTGATGAGCGCAGCAACAGTGTCGGTGGGCTGGGCACCCTTGGCAAGCCACTCGTCAACCTTGTCAAGATCGAGCTGCACCATGGCCGGCTCGACGCAGGGATTGTAGCGGCCCACCTCGTCGATGAAGCGGCCGTCACGAGGGCTGCGGGAATTGGCGACGATGACGCGGTAGTACGGGCGCTTCTTGGCACCATGGCGAGCGAGGCGAATCTTAACCATGAAGATAAACTCCTTTGTAGCTTCTCTTGTGATACTCGTGCGCTTGTGCAAAGCGCAGCAAAACAGCAGTTGCTTATATTACGACTCCCGGCAACGCCGCGCAAGCGGCGGGTGCGGCGAGCGGCTTTTCGCGCCGGCGTCTGCATAGATTAACCACATCTTGCCTGTTCCGCCATCCGTCAGCAGCACGTTTCGAAGGGGTTGTCGAGCTCGTAGAGGCGCCGGTAGCGCTCGCTTTCGGCGAAAAGGTCCTGCGGAGCGCCGTCGAGGACCACGCGGCCTCCTTCCAAGAACATGACGCGGTCGAAGGCTGAGACTCCTGCCAGATGATGGGTGACGAGCACGACCGTCTTGTCGGCCAGCGCGTCTGCGACAAGCGCCAAAACGTCGCGCTCGGTCGTCGGGTCGAGGCCTGCGAACGGCTCGTCCAGCACGACCACGGGCGAGCCGGCCACGAGCACCCGGGCCACGGCGAGCCGGTGGCGCTGGCCGCCGGAGAGACGGCATCCCCCCTCTCCCACCAACGTCGCCAGCCCCTTGGGCAGGCTGCGCACGTGCTCGGCGAGCCGCACGCGAAAAAGCGCTTGCCAGACGTCCTCGTCGGTCGCGTCCGGACGTCCGAGCCGCACGTTTTCGCCGATGGAGAGGTCGAACACGTGGGCGTCTTGGGAAACGACGCTCACGAAGCGGGCCGCCGCGTCGCCGGCGCCTGCAAGCGAGGCGCCGCCCACCGTCACCGACCCGGCGCTTGCCGCGAAGTCGCCGCGCAAAAGAGCGACGAGGGTCGACTTGCCCTCGCCGCTGCGCCCAAGCAGCGCGACTTTCTGGCCGAACGGTATCGCGCACGTCAGTCCGCGCAGCACCTGCGGCTCGCCAGGGCCGTAGGAAAACGCCACGTCGTCGAACACGATGTCGTAGGGCGGACGCGGCAGACGCGCAGGCGCCGCCGGCGGCGCAGGCCGCGCGGCGGCGCCTGCGTCCAGGGCGTTCAGACGGCGGACGGCATCAAGGCTCGCAAGCCCTCGCTCGGCCGCCGGCGGCACGACTGTGAACGCGTCCATGAGCGGGAAGAACGCCAGCGAGAAGGCGGCTATCCAATTCACGGCGTCGGTCCCTGTGCGCTCGGCACCCCCGAACGCAGCGGCCGCCCATGCGACGAGCGAGAGGATCACGACGAGGAAGCACGCCTGCGCCGCCACGTCTCGCGCACGGTCGAACGCGTCGATGGCCTCTCGCAACTTCGCGCGGCGCTCGAGCCGCTCTTCGGCCTTTTCCCTGCGCTCCGCCTCGCGTCCGGCGTAGATCCAGTCGTTCGCGCCGGCCACGTCTTCAGACAGGTCGGCGTACAGCTCGTCGGTCGCACGCTTCACCAGACGCTCGCGCGGGCCGACCACGGCAACGGACGCGCACGGAAGCACCACGAGCACCGCCCCGAGCGCCAGCGCCCATGCGCACAAAAGCATCGGCGAGAAAAAGCCCAGGCAGACGGCGCCTGCCAAATACAGAAGCGCCGACACCGTCATCGGGAACAGCGTGCGCAGGTACAGGTCCTGCACGTGCGCCACGTCGTCGGCGAGCAGGCCCAAAAGCTCGCCGGTCCGCCGGCTCGCCCGCAGGCGCACGGCGTCGGGCGCGACGGCCCGGTACAGGCGCACGCGCAGCTTCGAGGTCATGCGCAGCACCCAGTCGTGGCTTTCCAGGCGCTCCAGGTAGTTCAGGATCGGCCGCCCGATGCCGAACACGCGCACCAAGATGAGCGGCAGGTGCAGCGCCAGCACGGTGGCGACGACCGCGCTGGCGCTGATGAGGTAGCCCGACGTGAACATGAGCGCCGAGGCGAAGACGAACATGAGAAAGCCCAGGACAAGCGCCAGCACGAGAGGCTTTCGGTAGCTGCGGAAAAGCGGCATGACCCATGCGTCGGTGCGCAGAAGGGCGATGAGGTCTTTCACGGGCGCCTCCCTTCCCCGTATGCCATGGCCCGCAGCGTCGGTGACTGCCGCAGAGCCTCGCTCGGGCTTCCGTCGAACTCGATCCGGCCTGCGGCGAGCACGACGACGCGGTCGAGCACGTCAAGCCAGTGCAGCCGATGCGTCGCGAACAGCACGAGCCGCCCTTCCATGAGCGGCACCATGGCCTGTTTCAGCTCGTATTCGGTCTCCACGTCCAAATGCGCCGTCGGCTCGTCGAACACGAGCAGGCGGCGGGTGCGGTCCAAAAACGCGCGGGCGAGCGCGACGCGCTGGGCCTGCCCGCCGGAAAGCTGCCGCCCTCCCTGGCCGATGACGCCGTCCAATCCGCCGTCGAGCGCATCGACGAGCGGCGCGAGCCCGACGGCGCGAATTGCCGCAAGCACCGCCTCGTCGTCCGCTTCGGGCGTGTAGAGGGCGACGTTGTCGCGCAGCGTGCCGTGAAAGAGCGTCGGGGCCTGCGGAAGGTAGAGCACCTCGCGCCGCCAGGCGTCCGCCCCTTCGGCGCACGCGCCGGCAAGCGCTGCCGAACCGGCGTCGGGGGCGCGAAAGCCCGCCGCGAGCGAGGCGAGCGTCGACTTGCCGGCCCCGCTCGCCCCCACGATGCCGACGCGTTCGGGCTGGCGCACCGAAAACGTGCATCCGGCAAGTGCCGCCCGCCCGTCGTGGTCGACGCCCGCGCCCTCGAACGAAAGCGTCAGGCCAGGCGTCGAATCGACAGGCCGCGCTGCCGGGCCCGCCGAAGCCGCCGCGCCGAAGCGCTGCGCCCCTTCGAGGCGCCGACGGGCGGCCTTCCGGTGCTCGTCCATGAGCCGCCGCTGCGCCGCAAGCGCGTTTCGCCCTTCGAGCGAAGCGTGGAAATCGCTCGCAAACGCGCGGACGGGCTTGAAGCACTCCGGCACGAGCACGAGCGACGCGAGGGCGCAAAACAGCGTCACCGACCCGTCGACCAGGCGAAACCCCAGCATGATGGCGACGGCGGCCAGCGACAGCGTCGATATGAGGTCGAGCACCGAACCGGACAGCGTCGCCGTGCGCAGCACCTTCATCGTGGCCGCGCGAAACTTCTCGCTCGTCGCTTCGAGCGAGCGCTCCCACGATCGGACCAGCCCCAGCCGCGCAACGGTGTCGATGCCGCGCATCGTGTCGGAGAACGCGTTGGAAAGCCGTTCGTATTCGGCCCGCTGCGACGTGGCGGCCTTGCGGGCCATGGACCCGAGCAGGGCCATGTACAGCCCGATGACCGGCATCATGACGAGCACGATGAGGCCCGACACCCAGTCGAAAGCGAAAAGCGCCGCGATGACGAACGCGGCGACGACCACGGCGTTTCCCATGCGCGGCACGATGGTGCGCAGGTATTTCTCCAGCACGTCGCCGTCTTCGAGCAGAAGCGTCGTGATCGCAGCGCTGCCGAACCCGTCCACGAGCGCCGCACCGTCGGAAAAGACCGCCGCGAGCGCCTCGCGCCGCACCGCCGAGGCCACGCGAGACGCCCACCGCGCGAACCAGGCGTCCTGGGCCGCACGGACAACCGCCGCGCCGAGAAACCCCGCCGCGAAGCCGGCGAGCAGCCCCGTCTGCGCCTCGAAAGCGGCTCCGTCCCACAAGTTCGTCAAAGCGCGGGCCAGACACCACGCCATCGCGACGACGAGCGCCCCCTGCGCCGCCGCGAACGCCGCCGCAGCGCAAAACGCCCGCCGAATGCCCGGCAGCTCCAGCAGCTGGCGGTCGAACATCGCGCCGGCGCCTTCCGCGCGTTTCCGGCTCGCATCCATTGGCTAGTCCTCGCCTATCGCCATCTGCAGCAGATAAACCTGCTCGCGAAGGCGGCCCGCGTGCTTCGGCCCGATGTCGCCCGCTTCTTGGGCGCGGCGGATCTGCCCCAGCTCCAGCCGCAGCGCTTCCGCCTCCACCTCTTCGATGCGCCGCCTTATCTTCGGCGTGTCGAGCGAGGCGTTTTCCACGGTCGTGTTCTGGGCGAGCGCGGCGGCGTCGGCGGCCTCGAGCAGGCGCAGGTTCATGCGGTGCTCGCTCAGCAGGTACACGACCGCCTGGCGGCACTGCTGGTCTTCACAGCGCGGCAGCCCTTCCAAATACTCGATGGCCACGCGCTCAACGCCTTCCACGAGCACGCGGCGATGCTCGTATCCTTCGTCGTAAGACGTCGCAAGCCCGAGCTTCTTGCGAATGCGCGCCCACGAGCCGGAGAGGGCACGGCTTCGGCCGCGCTTGAGGGCATGCCGCTCGCCGTGGCGCCCGTTAAGCTTGCGCCATGCCTTTTCCAGCCGCTCGGCGTAGGCCTGGGCGTCCGGAGACGGCACGTCCCCGGACGCCTCCATGGCCTCGACGAACGCGATCGCCTCTTCCAGCACGTCCATGCGCAAACGCTTCACCGTCGGCAAGTCGACCTCGTCGCTCATCAGGTGCCCGATGCGCTCTTCGTAGTTGGCGATGACGGCGGTGACGGCAGGATCGGGCCTGTCCGCCTGGCCGTCGCGCAGCTGGCAGATGACCTTGCGCAGAATGGCGACGTCGGCCGCCACATGGGCCTCGTGCCCCGAATCGGGACGCGGAGACAGCACGGGCACCACGAAGTTGGCAAGCAGCAGCGTGATGACGATGACGCCCGACGCCAGAAAGATGAGGTCGCTTCTGTGCGGGAAAGGCGCGAACGCCTCGCTGCCCGTGATGCCGACGAAGTACGGAATCGTGAAGGCAATGGACAGCGTGAGGGCGCCTTTCGGGCCGGCAAGCGTGGCGACGAGCGCGTTTTTCAGCAGCGCCCGGCTCGCGCCGGCCCGCGCGTTTTTCTGCGGGTCCTTCCGAACCGCTTCCATGCAGGCGATCCATGCGAAGCGCACAGCCAGCACGATAAACGTGACCAGAAAGATGCTTCCGATGAGCAGCAGCCGCGACATGCCGGTGAATTCCCAGGTGGGAGACACGAGCAGCGCCAGTTCCATGCCGAGCAGCACGAAGATGACGCCGTTGATGACATAGACCAGCACGTCCCACACGTACCCGCTGACCACCTTCTGCTCAGAGGCGGCAACCGTGGGCTTTTCGGGCCAAAACGTCATGACGAGCCCGGCGGCCACCACGGCGAGGATGCCGCTCGTCTCCGCGTGCTCGGCGGCGAGGAACACGACGAACGGCGTGAACACCTCGAAGACCACGCGCACGGTCGTGTCCTCGAAGCCCTGGTTCGCCAACGCCTTCAGCACAAGCACGGCCACAAGCCCGCACGCCACGCCGACGAGAACGCCGCCGAAGAAGGCGACCGAAAACGCGAACGTCGCATCAACCAGGGAAAACGCGCCTGTCGTGGCCGCCGCAATGGCGAATTGGAACGACACGACGCCGGACGCGTCGTTGATGAGCGCCTCGCCGGACAGCAGCGTCTGCTGGCGCTCGGAAAGCTTGATGTCTTTCGACAGCGCCGTCACGGCCACCGCGTCGGTCGGCCCGAGCGCCGCGCCCAGCGCGAAGGCCGCCGCAAGCGGGATGGACGGCACGAGCGCGTTCAGGCAAAATCCCACCACGAGCACCGTCACGATGACAAGCCCGATGGCGAGCGACAAAATGGCCCCCTTCGCGTTCCACAGCGCCCGCTTGTTCGCCTGCCGCGCCTCTTCGAACAGGAGCGGCGCGATGAACAGCACCAAAAACAGCTCGGGGTCGATCTGCACGGCAAGCGGCTCTTGCCACACCGTCGCCACCACCGCGCCGATGGCGATCTGCACGAGCGGCAGCGACACGCGGGGGATGAAGCCCGAAAACACCGTCGAGACCAGGACGGACCCGAGCAGCAGCAAGATCAGTTCAAAGGATTGCACGGCGTCACTCCTCCTCAAAGCCCCACAGGCGCACTTCGGGCACCAGCTCGACGCCGGCGCTCTCAAGCACCGTGCGCTTCACGTGCTCGATAAGGGCGAGCACGTCGTGCGCCGTGGCGCCGCCCGCATTCACCACGAAGCCGGTGTGCTTCTCGGACACCTGGGCGCCACCGACGGCATACCCGCGCAGCCCCGCCTCTTCGACGAGCTTGCCGACATAGTGCCCCTCGGGGCGCTTGAACGTGCTGCCGGCGCTCGGCAGCTCGAGCGGCTGCTTCTCGGCGCGACGACGTGCCAGGTCCTCCATTTCCTCTCGGATGGCACCGACGTCCCCCGGCTGCAGTTCAAGCGTGGCGGACAGCACCACATACCCCGCCCCGTCCATCATCGAATGGCGGTACGACCAGGCCGCTTCTTCGGCGTCCACGTCCACCACGTCGCCGCACGGCGTAAGGCAGCGCACCGACGTCGCCACGTCTTTGAACTCGCCCCCGTAGGCGCCCGCGTTCATGATGGCCGCGCCTCCGACGGTGCCGGGAATGCCGCTGGCGAACTCGTATCCGGCAAGCCCCGCATGGGCCGCCGCGTCGGCCACGTCGGCGTTCGACGCGCCCGCCTGGGCCGTGACGGTGCGCCCGTCGACCGTTATGCGGGAGAAGTTCTCCGCCAGGCGCACGACCACGCCGCGCACGCCCTCGTCAGAGGCCAGCACGTTGCTGCCAAGTCCCAGCACGCGCAGCGGCGCGCCAGCCTCTCGGCAGGTGCGGCACACGGCGGCCACAGCCTCGACGGATCGCGGCTCGACGAGCACGTCGGCCGGCCCGCCGATCTGAAACGTCGTCAGGGCGCTCAGCGGCACGTCGGTGCGCAAGACGGTCCCGTCGGACAGAGATGCCAGCTCGCGCTGGATGGCGCGAATCGCTTCGCTTCGGTCATAGGCGTTTTCCATGGCGTCACCTGCTCTCGTTTGCAATGTTTTGCTGTATCGATCGCCGCATCGTCTCGCTCAGGTCGATGAGCTCCTGGCGGCCGTGCGTTCCCGTTTTCGCGTAAATGCGGCGCAAATGCGTCTCGGCGGTGCTTTTCGAAATGAACAGCTCGCCGGCGATGCGCTCGCCGGTGCGCCCGCGCAAGGCGAGCGGCAAGATCTCGCTTTCGCGCTTGGACAGCTTGTAGGTCGAGGCGATGTTGTCGCACACCTCGGAGAACACGTCGACGGTGCGGGCAAGGGTCGACAGCGTTTCGAAATCCCGTTCGGTGAACAAAAACAAGTAGGCGAACAGCGCCGCCAGCCCCGCGACCGCCGCCACGACGAACGGGATCTGTCCGGGAGGCTGCACGGCGACCATGCCGTTGCCCAGCACGATGCCGGCCATGACGCCAAGGTACAGCGAGCTGAAACCGCTTGCGAAGGCGAGCGCCGGGTCGAGCCCGCGGGCCTTCGACAGGCGCAAGAACAAAGCGACCAGCACAAACGACAGCCCCAGATAGCCCGCAAGCACGATGGCCTCGCCGGGGACGCCGAACGACCCGAGCACCGGCACGAACAAAAAGCCGGCCATCATGAGCAAAAGCGCCAGCCGGTAGACTTCCGCCAGCGGGTTTTGCCCTTGCGTCGCGCCGGCGTCGGCGCCGGATTCGTCCGTCCGCCCCGCACCGAGAAGCTGCAGGGCCGCCAGCGAGAAGAAGACGAGCAGCAGCATGCTCACGGCGGCCGAGCCTTCGTGCACGGCGTCGGTTTGGAACACCTGCATGAACCCCGAAGCGGCGCCGAACACGAACGTGCCGCCGAGCATCTTCGTGGAAAGGCGCATCGTCTCGTCGCGCTGGTCCTTTGACGCTACTACGTCCGAAAAGCGCACCTGTCGAACGGGCGCCGCCGCCGCATCAGGACGCAGGCGGCCCGGCGCGGCGGCAGGTGCGGCCTGGGCCGGGCCGTCGGCAGCCTGCGCGGCGCGGGCATAGGGATCGAGCGAGCAAAGCGCCGCGCACGACGCCACGGGCAGCATGCCGAGCGCGACGTTCGCTGCAGGTGGCAGCAGGCAAAACGACAACGCAAGGATGCCGGCAAGCCCGGCCGACGCCAAGACCGCCACGGCGCCCATCTCGCCGCCGAGCGCGAACGCACGGCCCCAGGCGGCCATGAGCAAGGCCGACGGAATGCCGATGACCAGGCCTTCGAACGCAACGGGAGCGCCGTCCTCTCCCGGAACCGCCGCCAGCGCCGCCCCAACCGCCAAAAGCGCGACGTAACACCATAAAAGCGTGCGGGACAGCGCGGCGTCGCGGGCCTTCGACGAAAAGACGCGCAGCAGCACGAACGCAAGCACCGTCCACGCAAGGATGAGCAGGACTTGGGGCCGCGCGAACGAAAACGACCCGAGCAAGACCGCCGGATGGACGCCGTCGTAGAACACCGAGAGCAGGTAGCCTTGCAAGCAGGCGAAGCCGACGGCCAGGCGCACCACGCGTTTGTCGCGTCCGCCTTTCGCCTCGCCCATGAATGCCTCCCTCGCTTTGCGCATGATCGTTGAAGCCAATAATGATACCGTCTCGCGCACACGCCTTTCACAGGCTGCACAAAGAACCGACAACGGGCGCGGCGCCTGGCGGCCTCAGCCTAGCGCACGCCCTTCTCGGTTCGCGCGACACCAAAAACAGCGCGAGCGAACAGGCGCCGACGAGCGCCATTCCCAGGTAGAGCGCCTGGTATCCGACGAGCGGCACCGCCAAGCCCAAAAGGACGGGGCCGATGCCCACCCCGACGTCGAGCATCATGTAGAACGTGGCGTTGGCGACCGACAGGCGCTCGTCAGGCGTAACGCGCACCGCCATCGCCAAGCCGCACGACTGGACGGTGCCGACGCCGAAGCCGAGCAGCAAAGCCGACCCCAAAAGCAGCCAGTCGTTGGACGCGAACGCCACGAGCACCATGCCGACGATGAACGACGCGAAAGCCGGCACCATGACCGGATGCGGCCCGACGCGGTCGAAGGCGCGGCCCGTGAACGGGCGCGTAAGGAACATCGCGAGCGCATAGGCCACGAAGAACACGCTGGCGGCCCGCGCAAGCCCCAGTTCGGTCGCATACGGCGTCAGAAACGTGAGCAGGCTGGAATAGCCGAAGAACAAAAGCCCGCACACGATGGATATGGGCAGCACGCCGGCCTCCACGAAGCGCGACAGCCACGAATGCTCCACCTTGTCGGCGATCCGCTCTTCCAGATGCGTCGACGGCACGCGGGCGCTGTCGTGCGCAGGGGCAGGCTCCGCGGATTCGGCAGGCGCCTTAGCTTCCGCTTCCGCAAAAGCCGCGGCCGCATCTTCGCGTTTGCGCTCGTCAGGAGCTTGAACGACATCGCCCGCCAGCGCATCTTGCGCCGCCTCGGCCGCAAGATCGGCTTTGCGCGGCGACGCCTTCGCACCCGTCTTGCGAGGAATGCACAGCACAAGCGCACACGGCACGGAAAGCGCCACGATCGCGCTCGCAACGACGAACAGCGCCTCGTAGCCGAAATTGTTCGACAAGAAGATGCCCGTGAACGGGCCGACGGCGCTGCCGAGCGTGATGGACAGCATGAAATACCCGATGCCTTCGCCTTTGCGCTCGGCCGGAACGATGCTCGTGATGACGGTGGCGACGGCGGTCGAGCACATGCCGTAGGAAAACCCGTGGGCAAGCCGCACGCCGATGAGCGCACCGATCGGCTCGTTCATCAGGTACAGCACCGTCAGCGCCACTTCCAGCAAAGCGCCGGCGACCAGCACGCGCGTGCGTCCGAAGCGCTCCATGAGCGGTGCGCTCGAGAAGCGCGAGAACAGCGTGCCGACGATGAACGCGCTTGCGCAGAACGCGGCCGCAGAGGCCGGCGCCTGGTACACGTCGAGGGCATAGGCGGTCATGACCACCATGAGCATGAAATAGTTCGCCGCGATGAAGAAGTTCAGCAGCGTGCCGAAAACGAAGCTGCGCGTCCACAGCGGCTGGGGCTTGCCGGCAGGCATGGCAGGAGGCGCAGCGGAAGCGCCGGCGTTTGAGCGGGGTGCGGCGGATGAGGCGGCAGGCGGCATGAGGTCTAGTCGCCCTCCTTCGCAATGAGCACGGTCACGGGCGATTCTTTCGTGACGGCATAGCTGACCGAGCCGAGGAACCCTTTCACGCCGCCTTTGCCGCGGCTGCCCATGATGATGAGGTCGCAGCCTTCCCGCTTCGCGCACCCCACGATAAGATCGGCCGGCGAGGTGCCCTTGAGCACTTTCACGTCGGAGGCGTTGTCAAGCGTCGCGGCTATGGCTTCAAGCTCGCACCTGATGGCGGCAGCGTCATCGAGGGCGACCGTGTCGACCCCGGCCGCGGCAGAGCCGGTCGAGTACAGCCGCATCACGTGCACGAGCAGCACTTCGACGCCCGGGTCTTGCTCGACGATCCCCTTCATCACTTCCAGCGCCTTGTGCGACGGCGCCGATCCGTCATAGGCCACGAGCACTTTTTTGCACCACATGCGCATCCTTCCTGTCGCGAGCTTCCGCCCTTGCCTGGACGAAGCCGGTCACTATTGTAGCCGCGCACGTCCCGAGCACGCCAAACCACAACCTTGCCGCCACGAACCGGTAACCCGCCCGAAACGATCGAGGCGACGCCGAAGAGGCGCGTCCCGGATGCCGCAGCGTCAGACAAAACAAAACCCGAACCCCGGCTTTTGCGGGATTCGGGCGTCTGTCCAAATGGTGCCCCCAACGGGAATCGAACCCGTGTCTCAGCCTTGAAAGGGCCGCGTCCTGACCTCTAGACTATGGGGACGTTGTTGCGTTCCGGCGTGGCCTGCGCGAAACAGCTTGATTATTATGACCGAAGAGCCGCCGCAATGCAAGAGGTGATTTTGTGAAGACGGACCCGGTGACGCCACGGGCGCCGGGTCCGAAGATTCTAGCGAACGGAGGCAGCAGCCGCCGTTCTGTCGAGCAGACCTGCCGCATCGGCTCGACGTTCAAAACCGGGAATTCGCCGGGTTGCGACTTGAAACGCGTCAGGCCGAGGTAGAATAGACTTTTAAGCCTCTTCTTTGTCGAGACGCGAACGGAGTTTCCCATGCCCCAGAACCAAGATCACGCATTCGAGGGCAAACCTCGCGTATCCGTGATCGTTCCGGTCAAAAACGCCGCTACTTATCTGCGAGAATGCCTGGACAGCATCCTCGCGCAAACCATGCCCGACTTCGAAGTCCTTTGCATCGACAACCTGTCCGACGACGAATCGCCTTCCATTCTCGAGGCATACGCCGAAAACGACAAGCGCGTCCGCGTCCTGCAAGCCGAGGGCAACGCCGGCACGGCCAGAAACTGCGGGCTCGATGCCGCTGAGGGAAAATACGTTGCCTTTGTGGATGCCGACGACTTCATCGTCGAGCAAACGCTGGAATCAGCTCTGGCAAAAGCCCAGGAAACCGATGCCGACGTCGTGATATTCGGAGGTCGCCGGTTCGACCAGCAGAAAGGCGAGCTGTCCGACCGGGTGGAGTTCGTTCGCCCCGACACGGTGCTCCGAGGCGTGTTCAGCCCTTTGGAGTACCCAAACAGCCTCTTCGGCGTCACGAACCCCGGACCTTGGGGGAAGCTGTACCGCAGAGGCCATCTTGAAGAAAGGGGGCTCCGCTTCGAATCGCTCCCAAACGCCGAAGACCTGTCGTTCACGTTCACCGCGATTGCACTCGCAGAGAAAATCGCAACGGCGGACAACGACCTCTACCGATACCGCGTGAACACCGGAACAGGCACCGAAGAAAACAAGGCTGGCCACCCGTTATGCTTCTTGACCGCATTCGAAACCTTGAAAGCCAAGCTCGAAGGCGCAGGCCTCTTCGATGACCTGAAAACGTCTTTCGAGGAACAGCTGCTCGGCACAACACGCTACAACGTCAATACGCTGGCTGATGACCGAGCACGCTTCACCCTGCTTGACGAACTGTCCAGCAGCCGTTTTTCGACTTTTGGCGTTCTTGGGCGTCCGCAGCACGAATACGAAAGCCCCTTCGCGCGCCAGTGCGCCCAGTACCTATCCGAAGCAATTGAGCAGCATCAGTTCATCGCCTCCATTCACAAACATAAAGCACCTGGCCAAAACGTTGTGGAAACGGACGACAATGCACCGTCGTCCACTCCCGACGTATCCGTTGTCGTTCTTGCGAGAAACGCAGAAAACGAAATCGCCAACGTGGTGGGCGATGCGCTTGAACAAGACGTCGCCCGCATCGAAGTGATTTGCGTAGATGCCGGCTCGTCCGATGAATCGCTGCGCATCATGACCGATCTCGCCCAGCAGGACGACCGCATAACCGTGCACAGCCAAAAAAGCCCGAGTCTGAACGAGGCGAGAAATCGCGGCATGGAATCCGCGCACGGCGAATACTTGCTGTTCGTCGGCTGCGACCGCCCTCTTGAGCCGCATGCCCTCAAACCGATCCTGGCCAAAGCGCAGAAGCGCCGCTTGGACATGCTGAGGTTCAGCGCGAACCCTCGAATCGACAACGAAACCGTGTGGCGAGGCACCGAAGCGCTCTCCTGTTTTGCTCGAAGCGAGACTTTGGATACCGAATCGCACCTCTTTCTTTTCCGACGAGCCTTCGCCCTCGAAAGCGGAATCAGCTTCAATCCTCTCTGCCTCAACGAAGACCGCGCCTTCGCATGCCAATTGCTGCTGCAAGCGCAGAGCGTTTCTTTTTGCACTCATCGACCGCTTCGCGAGCGGCCAACGGCTGATGGCGAAGCGGGGCGGCCGACCGCCTTCAGCGACGCAAGCGAATGCTACGTCAACTACTCAGATATGATGGACGCCATGGCATCCATGCCGCCCGATTTTCGCACGGCCTTGGCGCTTGAAGACGCGCGTGCCGTGGCTTTCAAGGTCTTGAACCGAGGTCGCGCAACCTTCTCCAAACTCGACTGGTTCGAACTCGGCGGCCTCAAAGCGATGACCTCCGCTCACCAACAGGCCCTTCTCGAAGCCATTGGACACGGCAGCGACCCGTCGCGCAACGAGTTGCTGCAGCTGCAAGGACAGTTCGCCCAGCAACAGCGCGAAAAGGATCGTCTGAACGACCTTCTCCAAAAGCGCCAAGACGAAATAGCGACCTTGAACGAAAACGCCAAGCGGCAATCAGCCGAAAACGCCCGATTGGAAGAGGGCATCCGAAGCCTGCAAGAGCAAAACGCCCGTCTGAAAGAGCAAATCGACCAGCTGCAAAACGAAAAGGAAAGGCTGCAAAACGACGCAAAGCAGTTGCGAGAGACGAAGCTGCGTCTTGAAAAGGATCTTGAAAAGCGTACGAAACAGTGCTCCAAGGAACATGCCCGAGTCGTCGCCTTGGAAGAGAGCAATTCATACAAGATAGGCCGCGCCATGACCTGCCCGGTGCGCAAGGTCAAACGAGCAGTGAAGAAGGTCGGCTCGAAGAAGTGACGCGAAGAAAAACCCGCGTCTGCAGAAGAAACCGATCGCCAACGGTTGGGGCTGCCTTTCCGAATCGCAGCCCCAACCATGCAGGAACGAACAGGCGGCTACAGCCGCCTCTCACGTTCTATCTCGCGATAGACTTCGATCTCCCAACGTCGGCGATGACTTCAATGCCTCTAAACATCGAACGCACAACGTCTCCCTTTCCCTTGCCTCGACTCATGACGCCTCATCAGACAGTTCTCTGGTTTTTGGCTCGACAGCCAAGCCCTGCAGGATCGAATACAGCCGTAGACAACCGCTCAATGTCTGGCCAACAAGTCGGGTTACAGTTCCGCTTGCTTCGACCTCCACGCTTTTTCGCCTGCAGAAGAGGCAAGGATCGTTGCAGCAACCCCCCACGAAAGAATGCTGACGCCCAAGTTCCGGTAGGTCATCCAAAAATGAATATAAGAATGGTTCTGCAAGGCCGCGTACCAAACGAACGGAGACAAACCCACCAAAACGAGCGTCGCAGAAACGCGCTTCGGATCTCTCAACGCAACGGTCCAGTGCCCGCGGTTCTTCCATGCAACCAGCAGGGATGCAGACACGACGATCGCAATGAACGCAACGGTGATAAGACTTGTCGAAGACAATTGCCTCAACAGAACCTCAACATATGTCACCGAGACGGCGCCGTCCGCACCCGCCACTCCTTCAACGGTTCCAGCAGCACGATGCTGAGCCTGCTCGAGCGCCATGCCAACCACATCCGTGTTGGTGACCAGAGAGGCAATGACCCATTTCGACACCCACATGGCCGCATAGCCAACGCCCCAAACCAACGTTGCCTTCGCTGATCGGCCCAAAGGGTTCGAGCCATCTTCCAGAGCCAAGCTCAAAACGAGCGGAGCGAACAGCGTCAGCATGGGAAACGTCAAGAGATCAAAAAACGAGGTCAGCATGCCGAGCACAAGAAACAACGTGGACGGATGCAGCCTCCGAAACGCAGAGCCGCCCAAAGCAACGACGAGCATGCCCACAAGCGAGATCGTCGTCACCGCCGAATACTGCATGCACAAAGCAACAATGGGCGGATTCAGGAAAAGCCAAAACGCCAAGACTGAAGGAATGAGCCATCCATGACGCCTGCGATCCAAGGCCACAACAAGACCCGTCACGAGAACCGTCTGCACGCACATGAGAATGTTTCTGATCTCGCCATAGTCGAACACCATCAACAAAGGCTTCAGCGCCACCAGATAGCCATGCCAATACCGCGGATAATCCATGACGACGGCATTCCGGTCGTCCCCATCAGACAACTCGGCAATGGTCTCAGCAGGAGAAACCCCTTCAATCCACACATAGGAATTGAGCAGAGCGCAGTCGAGAACGCTTCGGTCTTCTCCGCCGGCATTCGATGCTTCCAGCAGCATGAGCGCATCGGTATATCCGTCGATCCGCGAACCAGGAGCCTCGCTCATGGGCGAGACGTATGTATCGCCGAAATGCTCCGCCGACAGCAAGACGTTTGCTTCGATCCTGTCAGTAGGCAGGGAATAAACCCCTACGAGAGCCAAGAGGCAAATCGCAAGGACTCCCGCAAAGACACCCACCTCAAATAGGGCCGGTTTAAGAATCCCTTGGATGCACTTCTCGCCCATACCGCAATCCTTCTGACAAACAACCGGTCTTCAAACTTCCGGCGATCCGTACATCAAGACCGACTCAACTAATTATTGCATATTTTCTCAAAACAACAAAAACCGGAAATCGGTGCGCATGAAAGGGATTTCGCGCTCCTACGTTCCTTGAACATAATCAATTCAGCGAAAGCGCACCATCCAGCGCAATCAAGCGGCAAGACCACCGCCACGGCAGCCTCGCCAACAAGAAACGCAATGTTGCGCTTTACGCGGATCAAATACAAGGCGAGTTCGCCGCCACCCCGAGAATCTGATATCATTGATTGGTCAATTGATCAATCAATGATAGTTCGCTTAGCTGACAGACAGGAAGGGTTTTGCAGTCGATATATGTTCAAGACAGATTTCAAAACCCCTCTGACCTGTTCCAAGATCCTCGGCGCAGTTTCGACTGAAAGAAAGGTTTGGCGTTTGACGCAGCGTCGCCCATCGCGCCAGGCCTTCTGGTGTTGGGCGCTTTTTCCAGCCGACAGGTCTTTTTCGAGGAATATTGAAGAGGTGCGACTCGTCTCGATGCCGTCTTACATGAGCCACATGCGCTTTCAGAGTTTTCACGCTAATCAGAATTGAGAGGACCATGAACGACAGCAAGCCAATCGTCAGCGTAATAGTACCGATTTACAATGCCGAACGGTATCTTGAAGAATGCCTTGAGAGCATCCAGGGGCAAACCCTTCGAGACATTGAAGTGCTCTGCATGGACGACGGCTCAACGGACGAATCTCTTGCTATCGAAAGGCGCTTTGAGCAACGTGATGCCCGATTCAGGGTGATTGAAAGAAACCACGAAGGTGCTGCTGCCGCCCGAAATGCCGGACTGCAAGCGGCTCAAGGAGAATACGTCGTCTTTTTCGATTGCGATGACTTTTTCGATCCAGAGACGCTCGAACGCGCCGTCTGCAACGCGCAGAGAAACCACTCGGACGTCGTACTGTTCGGCGGAAGGTTTTTTGACACTCAAAAGCAAAGCTACACCACCGACGAAGCCTGTCTTGCGGTCGAGCTTTTACCTGAAACCGAAAGCTTCACCTGGCAGGACGTCCCCCAAAACCTCTTCCAGATCATCAACCCAGCTCCCTGGACAAAGCTTGTCCGCAAGGGCTTCCTTGACGACACGGGCATTCTTTTCCAAATCATCCCCAATACCAACGACCTCTATTTTTCTTACGCGATCCTCGTCGAAGCCAATCGGATATCGGTCGAAAACGCAAGCTTCGTCAGCTATCGCGTCGCGGCCGGCACGAGCACGCAAGACAGAAAAAAGAGAGACCCTCTTTGCTTCTTGGAGGCGATGCAGAAGCTCTGGTCGCTCATCTGCGAAAAGGGCCGTGAAAGCCTGTTGGGCGAATCTTTTCAAAAAATGGTCCTTTCCAATACCGCCTACAACCTTCGGACCGTCAATGACGTGTCGGCCCAGGCAGCCATCGTGGACGCGCTTCGTTCGGATGACTTCTCTTCGCTCAGGAAGCAATTCTCTGCTCCCCTTGCCAACGATCAGATGGAAGGCTACAGAAACTACGTGCTTGGCATCGTTGGAAATCTGCACGGACAAAGCGCTGCAAGATGTTTCACTTCGTTCCCGTCGCTTCTTGCGTCTCGCACAGACAACGCCGCTCCTCTCGTCTCCATCGTCATCCCCGTCTACAACGCTGAAGCGTTCGTAGGGCAAACGATCGACTCCGTCGTAGGGCAGACCCTGCAAAACATTGAAATCATATGCATTGACGACGGGTCGACCGATGACTCCTTGAGCGTTTTGCTGCAATACGCAAAACGCGACCCTCGCATATCGGTCTACACGCAGGGAAATTCCGGCTTGTCGCACACCAGAAATCTTGGGATCGAGAAAGCGCATGGCACCTATATTTATTTTCTCGACTCCGACGATCTCATCAAGCCATCAGCACTCGAAGAACTGGCCGCACAAGCCGAGCAAGAAGAACTCGACCTTCTCTTTTTCGATGCCGACTCGTTTTACGAGTCCGACGAGCTTGAGACGAAATTTTCGTCGTACAAGGAGTACTACCACAGGAAAAAGGGTTACCAAGGCGTGCTCAACGGCCCAGCGCTGGCCAGCCAAATGTACAAAAACGGCGACTACCTTCCTTCCGCATGCCTGTATCTCATGAGACTGGAGTTTCTGAAGAACGAAGGCGTTCGCTTCGTCGAAGGCATCGTCCATGAGGACAACGCCTTTACCTTTGCCTGCATGATGAAGGCGCGACGCGCGGCGCACAATCCGCTGCGAGCCTATTTGCGCCGCGTTCGCGAAGGATCGACCATGACTTCGAAAAAGACCATGCACCATGCCTACGGGTATTACGCTTGCTGGAAATCAATGAGCGCCATTTTGTTCGAGAGGGCCGGCGAGTTGCCCTATGAAGATGAAGAGGCTATGACGTCGCTCGTTGCCGCAGCCCTTGACTCGTCACGAAAGTCTTTCGCAGGAATCTCGGGCAACAAATACGACTATAACGTTGTTCCCCTTAAAGATCGTGCCGCTTTCAAAGTCAACGTGGCCGAAAACGTCATACGCGAGAAAAAGTTGAGCTCGGATAACAAAAAGTTGAAGAAGCGCATCGATTCTCTCAAAAACTCGAGATCTTTCAAAGCCGCAAGGGCCATCTCGGCACCTCTGCGAGCCGCGAAAAAAATCATTCGGAAATAGCCCAGCTTCACCAGCGGAGGATTTCAATGCCAACCTTTTCAGTCATCGTTCCAGTCTACAATTGCGAAACCACCGTCGAGAGGGCCCTTTCGAGCGTTCTCGACCAATCGTTTCGCGACATAGAAGTCATAGCCGTCGACGACGCCAGCACCGATTCGTCATTGCGCGTGATTGAGAGCATTGCTTCCAAAGACAACCGAGTGAAGGTCATACCGCTGAAAGAAAATGGGCGGTGCTTTGCCGCACGGCAAAGCGGAGTCGAAGCATCGTCGGGAAGCTATGTTTTGTTTTTAGACGCAGACGACGAATACCTTGACGGCGCCTTGACCGTTCTCGCCTCCAATATCGAGTCCGATCCTGCCGATATCCTTCATTTCGGCGTATCCGTTTCGGCGCCTTCCGAAGAAGCGTCCCTTCGCACCGAAGCGTTCTTGCGGCCCTACGATAAGACCATCCATGGCGGTGCTGCCATCTTAGAGAAATGCTATTGCGAAAACGAATTCAACTGGAACCTGGTCAACAAAGCCTTTAACGGCGACCTCTGCAGAAGCGTTTTCGCGGGTTTTGAAAAAAGCAGCGTTCAACGCGGCGAAGATCTCCTGGCGTTCACAAGCCTCGCCTATCACGCTGACACGTATCGCGGAATCAAAGACGCCGTTTTGTATCGCTACAATTATGGCGCTGGCCAAGACGGAGACAAGACCATTACCCTCGAAGAACTCGATTCGTTGTGCGAATCATCGAAAGTCGCAGAAGCGCTCGATGGCCTCTTTGCACAGTGGAACGTTTCTCCGCAACTCGCGCAAGGACTTGCCAAGATCCAAGCGAGACTCATCGACAACTGCACCGCAAAGTTCAAACGATTCTTGCCGGACCCCTTGAAAGCAGACGGTCTTGACATCTTGTTCGCCCGTTGGGGCGCCGAGAAGACTATCGTCTCTCTGATGCGATGCGGATACCTCAACAACCCTGCCAAGCTTTGCAAGAAACTTGCTGCCACGCGTCTCATGGCCGAACAGCGCAAACCCGTATCAAGCATCGGCGCGTACTACCGGTCATCTGAAGGCGGCGGAGCGGAGAAGGTTTTGCGAGATCTCACCGCGCTCTGGCTCGAACAAGGCTATCGCGTAACATGGTTTCTGGAAGAATCGCCCCAAGACAGCTCATGCATTCCCGAAGGCGTGGACGTGGTGCTGCTGCCAGACTGCAGCAAACTGGCCGCCGGCGCTTACCAAGAGCGAATGCTCGTGCTGCGGCAAGCCATTGCAACGTACGACATCGACGCATTTGTGTACCACCAGTGGCTGAGCAACACTTTGCTATGGGACCTGCTGGCGATTAAAACGCTCCAGGTCAACTTCATTGTGCATTGCCACGGTCTCTTTACGAACAAGATGCGCTTCGGACTTTATGGGTTCGCGCACATGCCAGACGTCTATGCTCTTGCGGATGCAATTGTCGTCATCAACCCGACCGACAAGTTGTTTTGGTCGAACTTCAGCAACAACGTCTATCAGACGAACAACGTCCTCTCCGCCGATTCTTTCAAGTCAAACAGCTGCGGAGACTTCGACAATCAAACGGTTCTCTGGCTTGGCAGGCTGTCACCGGAAAAACATCCCGAAAAGGCGCTTGAAATATTCGCCGAAGTCCATCGACGGTGTCCAAGCGCGTCGTTCGTATTGGCAGGATCAGCCTCGAACAGCGATTACGAGGATTCCCTGCACAGCAAGGTAGAAGAACTCGGACTCGAAGAAACCGTGAGCATGCCAGGGTGGTGCGACGGAGAAAAGAAACGCAATCTATTCGAGCATGCCAGCATTTTCCTCATGACATCCGAAGAGCGTGAAGGCTTCCCGCTCACTTTGATTGAAAGCAAGGCCGCGGGACTCCCTTGCGTCATGTTCGACCTTCCCTATCTCACAATGCTCCAACCCGCCGAAGGCATCTGCACGGCACCGCAAGGCGACACGTTTTCCGCCGCCGAATTCATAATAAAGCTGCTTACCGACAAAACCTACTATTCCGAGATCTCCGAAGAGGCGTCACGCAGCTTCAAGCGATTCGACGAATACGACCAGGCATCCTTCTGGCGCGACCTGTTTGCCGAGGTCCCCACGCTTGACCACGCGCCACGAAACGCCGAAAACGCGATCATGTGGGATATGCTTTTCGACTCGTATTCGGTCGGACTAGACACCTGGAAAAGAAAAGTTGACGCAAAAGAGCGCCAACGAAAGAAGCTGGATGCACAACTGAAAAAGAAGAACAAGGAAATCGCAGCGCTCAAACGATCCAGCTCTTGGAAAGCAGGTCGCGCGGTCACATGCCTCCCCCGCGCAATAAAGAGGATGGTGAAAAAGGCATCGCGCCGCTCATAAGACCTTGTCGCCTCCGCTATCCGGCACTAGGGAAACGCTGATCGATTCCGCCAGCCCCGCGCGGGCGAGGCGGCCTTCATCAGCGTTTCCCTAGTGGAGGCATTGTCTGTGCGCACGCCTTGGCGGAGGCTTTTCGTCAAGGCGTGCGTTACACGATCTGCCTTACTACAGGAATCTTCTTGAGGCCTACCGTGATCGCCGTCGATATCGCCAAAACCACGACGGCGAACGAAACGCTTCCCAAGAAACTCGCCACAAAAGCCGAAAAGAACTCATTGCCCCATATGAGCAGATTCAGCCCCGTTATCACGATGTTGTGCACGAACATGATCCCAAGCGTGTTGCCCGACACAAGGGAAACGACCCTTTCCAGGCAGCGGCCGCCGCCCTCGTACGACATGGCGAGAACGAAGAACGCCAGCGTATTGCAAAGCGTGTAGATCGTGCCATAGCCATTCCAAACGGGATCCCAGTAATCGCCCTTCACGGCCGTCGCAAAGCCACCCCACAACGTCATAAGCACGGTTGAGGCAACGATGAGGCCGGCAAAACCCAAGCGAGCCTTCCCTTGAACCATCCTTGCAAGCACTTCCTGCTTTGACCAAAGCAGGCCACCGAGGCAGAAATAGGAAAACGAAAAGCCATAAAGACCGCGCAGCACATTGAAGTTGCCGAAGAAGTTAATGTCAAGCAGTTGAGCCTGGCCGAAGAGAGCCAGTATGATCGATCCAACCTCGTTCAGCAAATCGTTTCCAAAAGTAAGCACCATGCACACAACCGTGAAACAGTAAAACGCTTTTCGGTTCGTATCATAGGCGGCCTTGATAAGCGGATATAGAAGATATATGCAGACAAGAGCCCCCATGAACCACAGCTGGTTGTTCCATCCCGACTTGTAGTTCCATCCGATGTCAAAGATTTCCCGCACGCCAAGATTGCTGCCCGTAAGCAGATTCATAATGACAGGGATGATAAAACCCCAGGCTATTGTTGCAAGACACAGCCTCAACGTCTTTTTGGCATGTTTCCTAAGGTCAAGCTCCTTGCGAAACAGCAGATATCCGTTCACTAAAAAGAAAATAGGAACGCAAGTTGAAAGAAAGCAGGTCACGGAGTACCCGAACACATCACCTTCAAGAATGTCGACAGGATATCGACGCGAATGGTACAGGATGACAAAAAGCATGGCAACGGCCTCGTCAAGGTCGATGTAGCGCAAATGTCGAGACGCCGACACCGCGACCTGCTTCGGTCCATGTTCTTCCTTCGCGCCCTCAGTCGACACGGTGCCACCCCTCATCAATAAAACTTCCCCGCCAAAAATACGCGAACAGCCCCTGCGGTCTGCGGGGGCTGTTCGATGCGATGCAAAAGGGTGGATGCTACAGCGCCTTCTTGGCGACCTCGACCAGCGAGGCGAAGGCCTGCGGGTCGGTGATGGCCATGTCGGAAAGCACCTTGCGGTCGAGCACGACGCCGGCCTTCTTCAGGCCGTTCATGAACTTCGAGTAGCTCATGCCGTTCAGGCGGGCGCCGGCGTTGATGCGGGTGATCCACAAACGACGGATGTCGCGCTTCTTGTTGCGACGGTCGCGGTACTGGAACATCATTGCATGACGCACGGCCTCTTTCGCCGACTTATAGCTGCGGGACTTTGCGCCATAATAGCCTTTCGCAGCCTTGAGGACGGCACGACGCTTCTTCTTGGCGTTGACAGCACGCTTGATACGAGCCATGGATGATCACTTCTCCTTCGATGGTTACAGGCCGAGGTTGCGCTTGACGACTTTCGTGTCCGCCTTGGAAAGCTCGGTTTCGTGGCGGAAGTTGCGCTTGCGCTTCGGGCTTTTCTTCGTCAGAATGTGGCTCTTGTACGCCTTCGCACGCATGATCTTGCCGGAGCCGGTCACGCGGAAGCGCTTGGCCGAACCGCGATGGGTCTTCATTTTAGGCATTGCTGTCTGTCCCTTCTTCCTTGGAGTTTGCTTCCTTTTTCTTTTTCGCCTGTTGCGCAGAAGGCAGCGGCGCAATGAGCATGTGCATGTTGCGGCCTTCCATCTTCGGCTGATTCTCGATGACCGCAACGTCTTTCAAGTCATCGGCCAGACGCTCGAGAATGGTGAGACCTTGTTCCGGGTGGGCCATTTCGCGGCCGCGGAACATGATGGTGATCTTCACCTTGTTGCCCGCGTCGAGGAAGCGCAGCACGTGCTTCTTCTTCGTGGCATAGTCGCCCACATCGATCTTCGGACGGAACTTCATTTCCTTCGTTTCGATGCGGCTCTGGTTCTTGCGAGCCTGCTTCGCCTTGATGGCCTGGTCGTACTTGAACTTGCCGTAGTCCATGATGCGGCAGACCGGCGGATCGGCGTTCGGAGCGATTTCCACCAGATCGAGGTCCTGGTCTTCGGCGATGCGCCGAGCCTGGGCCGTGGCATAAATGCCCATCTGGTTTCCGTCGTAGCCGATCAGACGGCATTCGCGAACCGTTATTTGGTCGTTCAGCCGCGGTTCTTGAGCAGCTATCGCGCTCACCTTCCTTTCTTCGTGCGCACCCGCGCAACAAAAAACCCGTCGCAGGCGGGCAACGGGCGTCATCGGAAAGCATCTGCTCTTCAGAAGACCCATCAGCCGCAGCCGAACCAGGTGGAGGAAATGTCCTCGCTTGTGTTAAAGCCTGTATAAGATAGCACACTGCAGCGCGACGGCCGCGCTCTACCCAACATCTGCACAAATAAGGCGGGCAGACGGAACAACGGGGCGCATGAAACGCCGTCAGGCGTCGTATCTGCCCCGCAGCTTGTCGAGGCAGAAGCGCCAACCCATCCGGTGGCGGTAATAGCGCCACAACACCGCCTTGGCCTCGAGCGGCCCCAGCGGACAGCCGGACGCCAGCCGCTCGAGCAGCTGGCGCGTGGCAGGATCTGCGCCTTTGGCTGAACCGTCGGCCAGACAAGGCCCCAGCACCTGGGCGAGCCGCGCCGCAAGCCGGTTCACGTCGTCGTTCTCGCACGCAAACAAGTCGCGGCTCAAGAATTCGAGTGCCCAGTCGAGCAGGCCCGCGCCCCGCTCTTCCAGCCAGCCCCGCCGACGCCACGACGCCACGATGCGCTCGACGATGTCCAAGTGCTTGCCGACCTTCAGCGCCAGGTCGGCGGCGGAAGCGTCCATCAGCGAGCCGGTCCGCGCGACGCGGTAGGTATAGAGCTTGTCTTCGATGACGACCGTTCGGCGCGACTGCGGGTAGGCCTCGAAGTAGAACAGCATGTCTTCGCCGAAGCGCAGCGACTCGTCGAAGCGAAGATCGCAGCCCATAAGCAGCCGGCGCGAAAACGCGCTGCGCCACACGTAGGGCTTCGTGTCGTAGCGGTACAAAACGTCCAGGTCGCCCGCCTCATACGTCCCCGCAATCGGCGAGAGGCACTCGACCGTCCAGCTTGCCGCCGCCCCTTCCGGAAAGCAGCGGGCACCGAACGTGACCACGTCGGGGTCGTGTGCGGAAAACGCCGCCAGCACGCGTTCGACGGCCTGCGGCTCGAGCAGATCGTCCCCGTCGACGAACAGCACCACCGCGCCCCGCGCCGCCGCGATGCCGGCGTTTCGCGCCGAGGACAGGCCGCCGTTTTCCTTGGCCAGCACCCGGATGCGCCCGTCGCGCACGGCGGCAGCTGCGACGATCGCCCCAGATCCGTCCGTCGAGCCGTCGTCCACCGCCACGATCTCGATGTCGCGCTCGGTCTGTGCGCACACGCTTTCCAAGCACGCGCCCACGTAGCGCTCGACGTTGTAGACCGGAATCACAATGGACGCCTTGGGCGCCGCCAAGCTTGCCAGCGTCGTTGAGGCACAATCGCCGCCGAAATCCGCCGCCTTCGACACCGCCGCCCCCCTTCCCTTGCCCGATCCGCGCCCGCCGCCGCAGGCACGCGGGCGCCTACCGCTTCTCGCGCAGCGCGATCTCCTGGGTCAGCGCCACCAACTTCTGCCGCAGACGCGCCACTTCGGCCGACAGCGTAAACAGTTTGATGAGCAGAAGCGCTATGGCGCAGATAAAGATGAAGTTCGACGGCGACGCAAAGCCCAGCAAGTCTGAAAGCGCAAACGCGACCTGGGGAAAGATCGCCAAAACGACGAAACTTCCAGCGAAAACGAGCCAAAAGACCGAATCGCCCGACTGCATTTCCGACTTGCGGATCTTGCGGATGACCATCGCGAACACCGCGAAGGCGCCGACCAGCAAAAACAACCTCAAGGCAACGTTCATGGACATCACCGAAACCATTGCAAGAACAAGATGGACAGACACGTGCGGGCCATGTACGAAATAGACTTCGAAAAGCTCAGATAGCTTTCCCCCGCTTCGCGATCGCGCATGGACACCTGCACTTCCGACACCTTGGCGCCCTGGCGCACGAGGTAGGCCACCGTGTCAGGCTCTGGTCCGAAATCGGACTCATAGGCGTACCGCTTGATCATCGAGCGGTTGTACAGGCGCATGCCCGAAGTGGGGTCGTTGATCTTCTTGCCCGTGGTGGCCTTCACGATGCCCGAGATGAGAGCCGACCCCGTCATGCGGGCCGACACCGGCTTCTTTTCCGTGACGAAGCGCGAGCCGATGACGATGTCCGCGCCGGATTTTTCCGCCTCGGCAACCAGCGCCTCGAGGTACTCCGGCCGATGCTGCCCGTCGGCGTCGAACTGCACCGCATAGTCGTACCCATGCTCGAGCGCATACTTCATGCCCGCCTGAAAACCGGCCGTGAGCCCCACGTTCACCGGCAGGTTCAGCACGTTGTAGCCCTTCTCGCGGCAACGAGCAAGCGTGGCGTCTCTCGAGCCGTCGTTCACCACGACGTAATCGACGGCCGAGGCGACGGCCTTCAGCTCTTCGACCGTTGCAACGATGCTTTCTTCTTCGTTGTAAGCAGGTATGATGGCAAGCGTTTTCATGCAAGCCATTATAGCGAACACGGCCCGCGCCCGCAGCACGCACGCGCAAACGAGTCGAGAAAGGACACGAGCAGCATGCATGTGCAATCGGTTTGTTGCCCCCGTGAAATGCGCCGGCGCCAGCGCAAGGATTGGTAAGATGGTCGGATTGTTGCCCGCCGTGCAGGAAAGAACAGGTGCCGTGGAACCGACGACAGAGCCCAAGCCCCTCTCGCTGAAGGCGAACATGCTGTGGAACTCGACGGGGTCCATCACGTACCTGGCGTTCCAGTGGCTTTTGTCCGTGGTCGTCGTGCGCCTGTCGGACAACTACGACGCCGCCGGCGTGCTGGCGCTGGCGCTGTCGGTCTACAACATCTTCTCCCCTATTGCGGTATACCGGATGTATACCTATCAAGTATCAGATGTCAACCGAGAAAACACCGTGGGGGAATATCTGACGTTTCGCGCCGTCACAACGACCATCGCCCTGGCCGTTTGCATGGCGTATTCGGCCGCGACCTGCGCCCCTTCCACGCTGCTTGCGATCTTTCTGTTCTTCTTGACCAAGGGGCTGTCGCTTCTCATCGACGTGCTGCACGGGCAAGACCAGCTCGGCGGGCGCATGGACTACATCGGCAAATCGCTCATGCTGCAAGGCGTGGGCACCTTCGCCGCCTTCTGCGTCACGTTCGGCCTGACGCGCAATCTGGAAGCCGCCTTCGGGGCCATGGCCGCCGCAACGCTGCTCGTCGGGCTGGTCTTCGACGTTCCGCGCACGCGGCGCTTCGGCGCCATCCGCTGGGGCATCGCGCCGAAAAAGGCGCTGCACCTGCTGGGATACTGCCTTCCCATCGTCATCGCCACCATCGCCTGCTCGGCCACCGTGTCAGTGCCGCGCCAGATGCTCGCCTGGATGGACGGCGAGGCCGCGCTGGGCATCTATTCGTCGGTCGCGGCTCCGGTCGCCATCATCCAAATGGGCGCGACCTACCTCTACAACCCCTTGCTCACCAACATCTCGAAACTCTACGCCGACCGCGACGCACGCGGCCTTCGGCGCCTCTATCTGACCATCGCCGCCGGCATCGCGCTCATCGGCGTCCTTTGCGCCGTCGCCTTCGAGATCGTCGGTCCATGGGTGCTTGAGCTTCTGTTCGGCCCGTCCATCAGCGATTACACCTATCTGCTGCTGCCGGTCATCGCAAGCGCCATCCTGTGCGCGTTCACCTGGTTCGCCAACGACGTCCTCGTCGCCCTGCGCTGCTTCAAAGGGAGCTTCATCGGAAACGTCCTGTCGGCCGCCATCTCCGCCGCCGTGGCGTATTTCTGCATCACGACCTGGGGCATGAACGGCGTCAGCTTCGCAAGCATCATCGCGTTTTTGCCGAGCGCACTGGTCATGAGCGCCTGTTTCTTCAAGCTCGTCGCCAAGCCCGCGCCGAAAGAGGACGGCGCCTCGCCTTCCGGCTCTCAGCCCTCCTGATTCGCGGACCACGTCGTCCCGTCGCCGAAATCCAGCTTGAGCGGGAAGTGCGTGTGCCGGTCCTGCGGATCGGGAATCTTTCGCCAGTCGCCGTACATGTTTTCCAGATAGCGCTCCGTCTGCCGCGGCACCGGCAGCCGCCGGCCTTCGAAGGGCAACGGCACCGGCGGAACCAGCGCGTCTTCGGGAAGCGGTTCCATGTTAGGCCAGGCTAACTCCAAATACGCGCCCGAAGACGCCTCGCCGGGCTGCAGGCGCGAGCGTTCGAAGCGACGGCAGATGGCCTGCGGATTCAAAAACGCGCGAACACCGACATGGAGCAAGCGGCACCCTGCCCGCTCTATGCTCCCCAGCACGCCTTTGTGCGGCACGTTGACGGTTTTGGCGTGGTACACATACGACACCGACTGCCACAGACGAGCGTTTTTCACCTGCCGAACCGCCCGAGCGCCGTCTTGCGCAATGGCGTCGTACGGGAAGACGTCGACGAATATGGCCTGGTCGCACCCAGCTTCGAGCGCTTCTTTCGTCTGGAACGACGTCCCGTCTTTGTACACCTTGGCAAACATTCCCGCATAGCCCGGCGTGTTCGACGCATCATGCAGCGAATAGCCCTCCGGCAGCCCTTCCCGCGCCAAGCCCACAAAGCGATCATAGTCCTCGCGCAGCATCGCAATGTCGACGTCGTCGTCCCAAGGTATGAAGCCGGCGTGGCGTCGAGCCCCCAAAGCCGTTCCGCCGTCCAAAAACCACTGGATGCCGTGCGCCTCGCAAAAACCGCCCACGACGTCGAGTATCTCGAGCTCGACCGCTTGCAGCTTCGCCAACACCTCTTGCTCGTTCATACGCCGTCCTCCTCGCTCGCCGCCTCTTCGACCAGGTCGACCACCTTTGCCGCAACGCTGTGCCAAGAATACTCGGCCTCGACCAAGTCGCGCATCTTGCACCCCATGGACATCGCGCGATCGCGGTCCGCCGCCAAGCCTTCTAGAGCTTCTGCCACCGTCGCTGCATCCGCGCTGCGAAGCACCACGCCGTAGCTGTCGTCCAAAACCAACTCGTCGACGCCGCCCACGTCCGTCACGACGACCGGCACGCCCCAGGCAGCGCATTCCAACAAAGCCGTGGCAAAGCCTTCCGAGCGCGAGGGAAGGCAGAAGGCATCGGCTTGACCGAGCAGGGCCGACACGTCAGAAGAGCTCAAACGGCCCACATACGCAACATTGTCCAACCCGCACGTCTCCACGCGCGGGCGCAGCGGCCCGTCGCCGGCGACAGCAAGCACGACGCGCGGACGCCGGCAGCAAACGGCCTCGCTGGCGCAAGGCGCTTCTGCCAGCATACGCGCCGCTTCCAGCAGGGGTTCGACACCCTTTTCAGGAATGAGACGGCCAACGGAGGCCACAAGGAAGTCATCGACTGCCGCGCCGGCCTCCGAGCGAAAGTCTCGGCCCGACGAAAGTCCTCGAAACGAGGCGGCGTCGATGGAGTTGCTCAGCACGCCTTGCGACTCAAGGCCAAAATGCTCCAGCCAGGCCCCGCCTTTTCGAGAAACGGCAAAACAGCGCGGCCGAAACCGTTTCACCCGCTGCGTGATCACGTGTTCGTAAGCCTCGATCGCTTTGTCCGCAAACGCATTTCCCAACGTCAGATGCGCTGATCCATGCTCGATAAGGATCGGCGCAAGCCCTTTTTTCCGCGCAAACCGCAGGCCTTCGAGCGAATGCCGATAAAAGCGCGTGTTCACGATCACGCCGGCAACGGGCTCTTCTTCTAGCTCGGACAGCAAACGGCAATACGCCGCGTTCTTCCGAGAAATGGGAAGCCTGCCGCCAAGCAGGTTCCAGCTGGGCAGGCGAACCACGTCAACGCCGTCGACCGTTTCGCGCGGAGGATCGTCCCCAAGCTGAGACGTAACAACAATGACCCGTTTGCCCATCGATTCGAGCGCACGCGCCAAATTGGCCGTATAGTTTTGCACTCCGCCCATGCTCGGCAGGTACAAGGCTGAGAATATGACGTATGCGGCCTGCCTGTCATTCATTTCGCCCCTCCTCATCGGCATAGGGAACCCGTGCGCACAAGCGTTGCGGCCCTGCATTTGACTGAACGACAAGGATACTACGCAGATCTTCCCGGCAAAAGGATCATCTGGATGATTCACAGCGCATCAACGAATCAGCGCCGAGCACCTGCAATGCGAAGGCTTCGTCGAAGACCGAATACGGGAAAAGACAGGTTTGCTCCCACTCGCGCACGACCCCCCATGCACGCGGAAGGGCCGCCCGAAGGCGGCCCCTCCTCTCGCTTCCGCAAAAGAAAGCGCCCTCCGCGAGCGCGACGACCTGTCCTCCCACGGCCTTGCGCCGCAGTACTTTCGGCGATGGCGGGCTTAACTTCCGGGTTCGGAATGGG
>NZ_JAAKEN010000006.1 GCF_011039175.1 Slackia sp. ZJ119 | reverse complement strand
CAAGTCAGAACCGGACACATCTTTTTGCCTATATGGAAGTCGAACGGCGTCGAGTTCAAACGGTGATTCGTCTATTCTGACCTGGGAAAAGAAGGGTTAACCAGACACACTTTTCTGCCTATATCCCAATTTGCGTTAAGAAAACGCGCAGCGTTTTTAGCAAATTCAGGTGAGGAGCTTGCGACGAACCTCGATAATCTGCGAAGCAGGTTATCGAATCCCTCCTCCTCCGCCAGACTGTCGTTCCGCCGGCCCTGACGGGACCGGCGGAACCGGCCGACGCTGCGAGGCCATCAGGCACGTCGCCTCGCCGTTCAAGAGAGGGTCCGCCGCGCGAAGGCGTGCGGACCCTCTCTTTCAAGGCGATGCGGCGCACCTGATGGCCTCTCGCTGACTTTGGTGGGTCAGCGTGCCCACCTCACTTCCGAAGGGGCGGCTAGCACGTTCGTCCGATCATGTTATTCATACTTTTCCGCTAGGGAATAATACCTCTCCCCTCGGGCGTCGGTTCTTGTTTGGACGGTCAGGGGCGCTTCGAAGAGCTTGCTCATGACGGCGCTGGTCAGAAGGCTTTCTTTCAGTCCGTCGGCGGCGATCTTCCCTTCTTTCAACAACACGACGCGCCTTATTTCGGGCATGATGTCTTCGGGGTAATGCGTTACCAGGACGAGTCCCTTCCCTGCCCGTGCCAAATCGCGCATGGCTTGCCGCACGTAGAAAATCCCTTGAGGGTCGAGTCCGGTGCAGGGTTCGTCAAAAATGAGCGTGTCGGGGTTGGAGACGAGCGCCCGCGCGATAAGGACGCGTCTGATCTGTCCACTTGAAAGCGTCGTGCAGTCCTGGTCGGCCAAGCCTTCTATCCGAAGCTGTCGCAGCGCTTCCAAGGCGGCCTGCTGCGTCGCAGGCGTGCTCGTCACGGAAACCGGCGTTCCCAGCGTGCCGAACATGCCGCCTTCCACCACGTTCAGCGCGGTCAGGTGCACGTCGATCTCGTGTTCCATCGTCGATGACACAATGCCGAGCGCCCGCTTGATGTCGGTGAGCGCAATCCGGTCGCGCCCTCGGAACAGGATCGGCGGTTTCTCCCGGTGAAGCGGGTGTATTTCGCGCGTGAGCAGTCGCACGAGCGTCGACTTCCCCGATCCGTTCGGCCCCAATATGGCGACCTTCTCCCCTTCCGCCAAACACAGCTCGTCCACTGCCAGAATGGTCCGGCCGGCTCGGCGGACGCGTGCGTCGTGCAGTTCAAGCAGCGGGGCAGTTGACGGTTTCGGGTTCATTGCGTGATCCTTTTGCTGAGAAAGTTGGTAACGATACGCCTATGGTAGGGTATTCTTTGCTTGTCAAGCGCTGAAAAGCTGCGTTTGTGCGCGGAAGTTTCACGTGAAACAGGCTTGAAAGCGCCCGCTTTTGGGAAACGCTGATAAAGGCCGTCCACCCAGGGCCGGCGGAATACATCGACGCTTTCCAAGAAGCTTCAAAGGCGTCTCGCAAGCGTATGAGTCAGAAAGGATTCGTCATGGCAGACCGTGTCGTAGAGAGTTCCGACATTCAGGTTCCCGAGATTCCTGAAACTTTGGAAAAAGTACTGCTGTTCACTTTGGAAGAAGCCAAGGAAAAACTGAATAATGGTGCCGATGTGGTACCGTTTACCGCTTTGGTTGTGAAAGAGAACCTTTTCATCGAGAGCCATCCGGGCGATTCGGCCGAGGAATGCTTCAAGCTGGCTCGGCACACCGTGGAAGGCGCTCGCGGCGCCGATGCGTACGCCTTGTGCTACGACGGCTACATCGAGACCGACGACGGCAACCGCGACGCCTTGATCGCGGAAGGCGGCATTCCGGGCGAAGAGCATGGCGTGGCGGCCGGTTATCTGTACACCGTCGACGACGACGGCGTGTACACGTTCGAGGAAGATCCGGCCTACATCGGCGAGGCCCCGAACTTCATGGCAGGCCTGAAAGAGGCTGACGAGTACTCCGAAGACGACATCGACGATCGCTACCTCGAAGGCGACGAGTTCGAGGAAGGCGACGCCATCGACATGGAAGCCGACGAGGAAGAGAGCGCCGAAGCATAGGGAATCAATCAGCGTTTCCCTAGACTAGCAGCGACCATACGCATTGCTTCGCCGTTTTCCGCCAGCGCATCCCCCGCGCCCGACGTTTCCTGCGCCGGGCGCGTTTATCTTTAGAGAAGATAATCCTGACCAGCGAAAACGCTGTAGGTGTGGCAGCGTTTTCTCTCTACGGGCCCGCACCGCGCATTGCCAGCGCCATCGTCCGACAAGCATTCGCGTCGCTTCCGGTCAGATTCCGCCTGTTTTCCGGCAAGAACCAGGCAAGAATTCTGCAAGCTTTCATGTCGAAGGAAGTCGAAACCTGGCAAGAAGGCCCGCGCAACGCGGAAAGATTCGATGACATGAAATGTCAGATATAGGTCAAAGCCGTGCAAGAAGTCCGCAGTATGATGGATCTTGTTTCTTGAGAGATGGGTTCAGCAAGAAATATGACGATCCCATGTAGTCGTCCCGGTCGCCAAGTTGTTGCGCGTGTTGCAGGGGCTATTTGTTAGAATAGCAAGGCTATTTCCTGCCCCGGCGTTCGCCTTCACCAGCCCGGGGCCGTTATGTCCAAAGGAGGTGAGCTGATGAAGGCTTACGAATTGCTGTTTATTGTCGCTCCGACGATCGATGATGAAACTCGTGCCGCTGTCATGAAGCGCATCGACGCCACGATTACGGGTGTCGAAGGTACGGTGGACAATGTCGACAACTGGGGCAAGCGCAAACTCGCGTACGAGATCAATGGTTTGACCGATGGTGACTACACTCTCATCGACTTCCACGCTGAACCCGCCAATATCGCCGAGATCGATCGTGTGCTTCGCATTACCGACGCGGTGGTGCGCCATATGATCGTCAACCGCCCGGACCGCGACTAAGGGTTACGCGCCAAGCCTGGCAAGCGCCAGGCATCGTCATGAGAAGAGGTAGAACATGAGCATCAACCGAGTGGTCATCAGCGGAAACCTCACCCGCGACTCCGAACTGCGCCAGACGCAGTCCGGCTATTCCGTCCTTGGCTTCGGCGTGGCCGTCAACGACCGCCGCCGCAACCAGCAGACGGGCGAGTGGGAGGACTACCCCAACTTCATCGATTGCACGCTGTTCGGTCAGCGTGGCGTGTCGTTGGAGCCGTACCTGAAAAAAGGCACGAAGGTGGCCATTGAAGGCAAGCTGCGCTACAGCCAGTGGGAACGTGACGGGCAGAAGCGAAGCAAGCTCGAGGTCATCGTGGAGGAAGTCGAGTTCATGTCGCGCAACACCGGCGGCAGCGGATACGGCGCCCCGGCGATGAACCAGGGCGGCTACGGCGGCTATGCGCCGCAGCAGATGGCTCCGGCCCAGGCTGCGCCCGTGCCAATGGCTTCCACGCCTGCTCCTGTTGCCGCTCCGGTCGACACGGCCTCTTCGGTCTATGACGACGACATTCCGTTCTAGCAAACTACGAAAGAGGTTCAAACATGGCTGATTACGCTAAACAGCCTCGTCGTAAGTACTGCCAGTTCTGCAAAGAAGACATCCAGTACATCGACTACAAGGATACGCAGATGCTGCGCAAGTACGTCACCGACCGCGGCAAGATCAAGCCGCGCCGCGTGACGGGCGCCTGCACCCAGCATCAGCGCGACATCGCCAACGCCGTCAAGCGTGCCCGCACCATGGCTCTCATGCCGTACTCCGTGCCGGCTGTCAGCGGCCGCGGTGATCGTCGCAACCGCTAAGAGTCAGGGGGAGCTATGAAGATTATCCTGCTCGATGAATTGCGCGGCAAAGGCGGCGAAGGCGACGTCATCGACGTGGCCGACGGTTTCGCGAACAACTACCTGTTCCGTCAGGGCATTGCCATCCCGGCTACCAAGGGCAACCTCAAGCAGCTGGAGCAGCGCCGCAAGAACATTGAAAAGCGCGAAGTGACCCGCATTGCCAACGCTGAGAAGTTGAAGGAAGCCCTCGAGGGAGCAAAGGTCGTCATCGACGTCCGCGTGGGCGAAGAAGGCCAGCTGTTCGGGTCGGTCACCAACGCGATGATCGCCGAAGCCCTGGTTGTGCAGCTCGACGTCGAGATCGACCGTCGCCGCATCGAACTGAACAACCCGATCAAGGTTTCCGGCGAGCACAAGGTGCAGGTTGCGCTGTATCGCGACATCAAAGCGACGCTCAACCTCCTGGTCGGCGTGACCGAGGAAGAGGCCGCCGAAGAAGCTGCCGAAAACGAGCTTGAAGAGGTTGCCGCCGAAGAAGCCGCCGAAACGGCTGCCGAAGAAGACGCGGCCGCCAGCGAGGATGCCGAATAACGACGGTATGTGCCGCTGCGCAGCACCTATATCAGGTATCATGAGACCCCTTCGTTTGCATTGACGGAGGGGTTTCATGCATCAGAAAGGAACGTCCGTGCCCCCTTACGAGCCTGATTACAACCCCGACTACGCTCCCAGCGACACGGCCGTCACGCGCCGGCGCCAGGATCCTCAAAACATCGAAGCAGAGCAGTCGGTGCTGGCAGCGTGCATGCTCACGAAAGAAGCCATAGAAGAGGCGGCGGCGAAGCTGAAGCCGGAGGACTTCTACCGGGCGAACCACCAGCGCATATTCGCCTCGATGCTTGATTTGTACAACCGCAACACGCCCATCGACACCATCTCGCTCGTTGAGAACTTGAAGGCGCAAGGGCAGCTCGACGCGGTCGGCGGGGACTTGTACATCGCGGAGTTGGACCAGTACCGGTTCGCGCTGACGAACTGGCGCACGCACCTGGACGTGGTGAAGCGCACCTCCATCCTGCGCGACCTCATCCGCGCGTCGTACCGCATTTCGGCGCTTGCCTACGACGCGCCCGACGATTTGGACGTGGTGGTCGAAGAAGCGGAGAAAACCCTGTTCGAAGTCACGGAGCAGCGCGTTTCGTCCGACTTCGAAAAGATGGACGCGCTCGTCATGGAGGCGTTCGAGAGCATCGAGCGGCTGGCGAACCAGCGCGGCGGCATCATGGGCGTGCCGACGGGCTTTCGCGACGTGGACGACCTGTTCCACGGCCTGCGCGGCGGCGACCTGCTCGTTTTGGCGGCCCGCCCCGGCGTGGGCAAAACGTCGTTCGCGCTGAATCTGGCGACCAATGCGGCAAAGGCCGGCACGACCGTCGCGTTCCTGTCGCTCGAAATGAGCTCGGAACAGCTGGTCCAGCGCATTCTGTGCTCTGAGGCCCGCGTGAGCCTGTCGCGCCTGCGTGCGGGCAAGATCGAAAACACCGACTGGGAAGCCATCCTGCAGGCGGCGGGCACCATGTCGTCGCTGGACATGTACATCGACGACACGCCGGGCCTGTCCATCCTCGAGCTGCGTGCAAAGGCCCGCCGCGAGCTGCGCGGCGTGGAAAACGGCCTGATCGTGGTCGACTACCTGCAATTGATGCAGCCGCCCAAAACGCGCAGCGACGGCAACCGTGCAGTCGAGGTCGCCGAGATCTCGCGCGGGTTGAAGGTGCTTGCGAAGGAAATGAACATGCCGGTCATCGCGCTGTCGCAGCTGTCCCGCGCCGTCGAAATGCGCGGAAAGAAGCGCCCGATGCTGTCTGACCTGCGCGAATCGGGCGCCATCGAGCAAGACGCCGACATCGTTGCGTTCATCGACCGCTCGATGGACGAAGCGGAGGCCGAAAGCGACGACCGTCCCGACCTGGGCATGGCCACGCTTATCGTGGCGAAGCACCGCAACGGCCCTACGCGCGACATTCCGCTGGCGTTCAACGCCGAGTTCACGCGCTTCATGGACTTCATCGATGACTCGCGCGTGGCGGCGTATTCGTAAGGCGGCACGGCATGGATCGCACGCTCACCTTCATACACGCCGCTGACCTGCACCTGGGCGCTCCCGTCCGAGGCTTGGCCGCGCTGTCTCCCGGTTGGGCCGAACGCGTGTCCCGAGCCGTCGAAGAGGCGTACGACAACGTGATAACGGCCGCTTTGACCCGGTCGGTCGACTTCGTCGTGTTCGCAGGAGACCTGTTCGACTCTTCCACGGTGTCGTACCGCAGCTACGCGAAGCTGTTCCAGGGGTTCGAGCGCCTTGCCGACGCCGGCATTCCGGCATACCTGGTCACGGGCAACCACGACCCGTACACGTCGTGGCGCCACGATTTCTTCGCGCTGCCGGAAAACGTCGTGCTGTTTGCGGCCGACCGGCCCGATTTCGCCCTGTTCGAGCGCGACGGCGAGCCGTTGTGCCTGGTCGCAGGCAGGGGTTTCTTCAACCACGCCTGGCCGCAGGACGTCTGCATCGCCGAAGGCCTGACCCGGTCAGCCGCCGAAGAGGCGCTTGAGGCGGTCTGCCCCGGCGCGTCTGCGGCGCCGTTTTCTGTCGGGGTGCTGCACACCGGTCTTACCATCGACCCGCTGAAAGCGCCGGTGTCGCCGTCGCTGCTGGAACGCGCGGGCATGGACTACTGGGCTCTTGGGCACGTGCACAAACGGCACGTTTTCCCGTCGCTCGACCATCCGTGCATGGCGTTTTCGGGCTGCACGCAAGGACGCGACGTGCAGGAAACGGGCTCGCGCGGCGTGTTCGCGGTCACGCTCGACGCCGGCTGCGACCCGGTGTTGGAGTTCGTTCCCACGGCGAGCGTCGTGTGGCAATGCATGGACGTGGACGTGTCGGACTGTCTGTCGCTTTCGGCGGTGGTTGACAAGGTGATGCGCGAAGCGTTCCGCTTGAACGGGCTGGCCCATTGCGAAGAGATGGTCATGCGGGTGCGCCTGGTGGGAAAGACGTCGCTGCACACGCTGCTCGCTCGGGAAGACATTCTGGAAGACGTGCGCGGACAGATCAACGAGTCGTACCCGCTGTTTTTCTGCGACGGCCTCGACGATGTGACGAGCGCTCCGATCGACCGGGCCGCCCTGCGGGAAGAAGGCCTGTTCCCGTCGGTGTTTTTGTCGGTTTCGGAAGCGCAGCGAGCCCGCACAGACGACAGCGTCGCGTTTTTACAGGAAGAGTTTCTCGGCAAAGGCGCCCCTTTGCCGCGTAGCGTGGCGCAAGACGTGCCAGCCTTGACGCAAGAAGCCGAAGAATTGGTGCTTGACCTGCTGATGCAGGGGGACCGGCCATGAGCCGGCGGTACCTGTCCTTCATCAAGATGGACCGCTTCGGGGCGTTCAGCGAGCGCGTCGTCGGCCCGTTCGGGCCGGGGCTCAACGTGGTGTACGGCAAAAACGAGGCCGGCAAGACCACGACGGCGTCGTTTGTGGGCGGCGTGCTGTTCGGCTGGGAAGAAGCGCGGGGCAACCGCAACACGTACAAGCCCGAGGGCGCCGAGCGGTCGGGCACTCTCGTGTTTTCCGACAAGGACCGCCCCGGCGACGACGTGCGGCTTTCTCGCGTGCGCAACGCCGACGGGCTGCAAGGCGACGCGACGCTGGTGCAAGACGTGGACAAAAACACGTACCAGACGATGTTTTCCCTGACCAGCGATGAGCTGCGGTCGTTGCGAAAAAGCTCGGAAGTGACGGCGAAGCTGCTGACGGCGGGGTCGGGCACGGGGTCGTCGCCTGCGGCGGCGCTGCAGGAGATCCAGCAGCGGCTCGCTTCGTACACGTCGAAGGCGGCGGGTGCGAGCCATTCGTTCGAGAACTTGCGGGCGCAAAAAGAGCAGCTGCGCGAGCAGATGCACGTGGCGGCCGCCGAAGCCGAGCGCTTCAAAAACGACGAGGCAGAACTCGCCGAGCTGGCGCCGCAGCGATCATCGCTTCTTGAGCGCATCGAAGCGCTGAACGGCCTGATAGAGCAGCTGTCTGCCACCGTCAGCCAGCTGGAAAAGCTCGAAGCGGAGAAAGTGTCGCTTGACGAGAAGATCGCCCGTCTGCGGCGCGACGAGGCCGAGGTGCGCACGTCGCTTTCCCGCGTCGGATCGCGCGTGCCGGCGCATCTGTCGACGGACGCGCAGGAACGCAGCACGCTCGACACCATCGAAGCGCTGGCGGCCGAAGAGGTGAAGCTGGCGCACAGCGAAGACCTGGCGCGGGAAAACTACGTCACGTCGAAGGCGGTGTACGAGGCGCTGTTGGAGACGGTCGACGACATGCAGAGCAGAGCCGACGCTCGGCGCAAGCGTCGCACGCAGCTGGTGCTTTCCATCGGGGTGCCGCTGGTGTTTCTGATCGCGGGCATCATGTTGTTCGTGCACGGGCGCAGCATCAACAGTCTGTCTTTCACGGCGCTGGGGGTCGGCCTGGCGTTCGCTGCGCTGATGCTTGCCGGGGCGGCGCTGATCATGCTGTTTCGCCCGGACAAGGTCGAAGAAGAGCGCGACCAGCGCAAACAGGACGCGCTGTGGGTGATGGTGCAGGACAAGAAGAAGTACGAAGGGTGTCAAAACGCCACGTCCGCCTTCGAGCGGCGCAAAAACGATCTCTTGGCAGAAGTGGGGCTTGACGAGGCGCAAGGGTCGCTGCGCAGGGCGCGGGTACTGATCGAGGAAGCACGCGAGGCTCGGTCGGACCGCGATTCGACGAAGCTGCGCCAGCAGGCCCTCATGTCGCGGCGCCACGCCCTGCAGGAGCGCCGCGACGCGGCAGAAGAGCAGCGTCGGGCGCTGTGCGAGCGGGCAGGGCTCGACGGCGAAGCGACGGCGGCCGAAGTGGAAGCGCTGATGGCGGGCCGCATCCGGCAGCGCAAAAGCCTGCTGGAGGCAAGCGAGCGGGTGAACAGCCGCCACGGCGAGCTTCAGGCAGAGCTGGCGGCGGCGCGGTCTTTGACGAAGCTCGACGCGTTGAAGCTGGAATACGAGCAGGTCGCAACGCGCATAAAGCGGTCGAGCCGCGATTACGCGAGGCTGCTTTTGGCGCGGTCGATGCTGGAAGGGGCCATCGGCGCGTGGGAGAGCGTGTCCCAGCCGGAAGTGTACCGCGAGGCCAGCCGCCTGCTTTCGCTCATGACCAAGGGCCGATGGACGAAGATCGACATGGGTCCGGACGGAAAGCTGGAGGTCACTGCCAGAGACCTGGCCGTCACGGGTCCCGAGCGGTTGTCGCTGGCCACCTGCCAGCAGGTGTATCTGGCCCTGCGCATCGCGCTGCTGATGACGGCAAAGAACGTGGGCCGGTCCATCCCGGTTTTGGCCGATGACATCCTCGTGAACTTCGACGCGCCCCGCCGCGCCGGCGCCGCCGCGGCGCTTGCCGAATTGTCCCAGGTCAGGCAAGTTATCGTGTTCACCTGCCACAAAGAGGTCGTGCGAGCCTTGCGAAGCGCCGCCGACGACCTGACCGAAGTTCAGCTCGGGTAGGGCGGGCGCGTCACGCTGGCTTGCCTCAGCGGCCCGCTGGCCTCTTCGTCAGGTTCTGCCGCATCTCAGCTTTGTGCGCCCGGCCTTCCCCTTTTGCGGCCCCTTCGCACTGTTTGTTGCAGCCTGTGCCCAACGTGCTGAGACATTGGTATACTGAGTAGTTGTGCAATTATCAGCGGACTGCGAAAGGACGCGCATTCATGCCGAACACAGTTTTGGTAGGCGCCCAGTGGGGCGACGAAGGCAAAGGCAAGGTGACCGACCTTATTGCGAGCGGCTTTGACTACGTCGTTCGCTACCAGGGAGGCAACAACGCCGGCCACACCGTGATCCATGGGGATCAGAAGCTGGCGCTGCACCTGATGCCGTCAGGGGTCATGTATGAAGACGCGGTGCCGGTCATCGGCAACGGCGTCGTGGTGGATCCTGGCGTCCTCATCCGCGAGATGGCGATGCTCGAAGCCGAGGGCATCTCGTGCAAGAACCTGAAGATCTCCTGTGACGCGCATCTCATCATGCCGTATCACAAAGACCTCGACGGTGCGGACGAAAAGAGTCTCGGCGAGCACAAGATCGGCACGACGAAGCGCGGCATTGGGCCGTGCTACCAGGACAAAGTTGCTCGCAAGGGCATTCGCGTGCAGGACTTGATGGACGAGAAGATCTTCCGCTTGAAGGTTGAGACGGCACTGTCCCAAAAAAATCCCATCCTGCAGAAGATCTACGGCTTGCACGCCTACACGGTGGAAGAGATCTGCGAGGAATACCTGCCGTTCGCGCACATTTTGGAGCCCTACATGGCTGAGACGGCGCAGCTTTTGAACGAGGCCATGCGAGCGGGGAAGTCGATCCTGTTCGAAGGCGCACAAGGCACGCTGCTTGACATCGACCACGGCACGTATCCGTATGTGACCTCGTCGTCGTGCTGCTCGGGCGGCGCGTTGACGGGCACGGGCGTCGGGCCGAAAGCTATTGACAGAGTACTAGGTATCGAAAAAGCCTACGTGACGCGCGTCGGCGGCGGCCCGTTCCCCACTGAACAGCGCTTCGCCGAAGACGGCGGCGCTCCGGACGAAGCGGCCGACGGCGAGCTGCTGTGCCAGGCCGGCCACGAATACGGCGTAACCACGGGCCGCAAGCGCCGCTGCGGGTGGTTCGACCTGGTCATCGCCCGCTATGCCGCCGAAGTGAACGGGCTGACCGAAGTCGCGCTGACGAAGATGGACGTGTTGTCGGTGTTCGATACCATCAAGGTGTGCGTCGCCTACGAATGCGACGGCAAGGTGTACGACTACTTCCCCATGCAGCAGAGCGTGCTGTTCCACGCAAAGCCCATTTACAAAGAGCTGCCCGGCTGGAAGGGTGAAGACATTTCGCAGTGCCGCTCGTTCGAAGAGCTGCCGGAAAACGCGCAGAACTACGTCAAGTACATCGAAGAGAACGTCGGCGTGCCGATCACCATCATCGGCGTCGGCGCTGACCGCAACGCGACCATTCTGCGTCCGATAGAGGCATAACGCCTGGCGCAGCGATTCGTGCCAGGCGAAAGAGACGTCTGTTTCACGTGAAACAGATGCGGTTACAACGTTCAAGAAGGGACTAGCATGAACATCTTGGTTCTGGGCAGCGGCGGCAGGGAGCACGCCATTACCTGGGCGCTGAAGAAGTCTCCGCACGTCGAGGCGTTGTTTGTGGCGCCTGGCAACGGCGGCACGGAAGAGATTGCCACGAATGTGACCGATCTTGTCATCAATGATGGGGAGGCGGTATTATCCTTCGCAAAGGATAATACCATCGACCTTGTGGTGATCGGTCCCGAGGCGCCGCTCGTGGCGGGCGTGGCCGACGTGTTGCGGGCCGGCGGCATCGCCGTGTTCGGGCCCGACGCCCAGGGAGCCCAGCTCGAGGGCAGCAAGACGTACAGCAAGGAGTTCATGCAGGCCCTCGACATTCCGACGGCGCGGTACGGCAGCTTCTCCACCGAAGAAGAAGCGCTGGCGTTCGCGCACGAAATGGGCGCCCCGCTCGTCGTGAAGGCGGACGGCTTGGCGGCCGGCAAGGGCGTTGTGGTGGCCGACGACATGGAAGACGCAGAAGAAGCCATCCATGACTGCTTCGACGGCACGTTCGGCGACGCCGGCAGCACGGTGGTCATCGAAGAATGCCTGACCGGGCCGGAATGTTCGCTGTTGGCGTTCGTGGCGGACGGCAAGGCGCACTGCATGGTGACGGCGCAAGACCACAAGCGGGCCTTCGAAGGCGACCGCGGCCCGAACACGGGCGGCATGGGCGCGTATTCGCCGGTGCCTATCGTCGAGGCCGACGAGCTGGCCGTCATGAAAGAGGTCATGAAGCGGGCCGCCCGCGGCACCGATGCCGAGCATTTCGAGCACGACTACCGCGGCGTGCTGTACGGCGGCTTCATGCTGACGCCGGAAGGGCCGAAGGTGCTGGAGTTCAACGCGCGTTTCGGCGATCCGGAAACGCAGGTGGTGCTGCCGCGCCTTGAATCCGACTTGGCCGAGATCATGCTGGCCGTGGCCGAGGGGCGGCCTGACGACGTGAAGCTGCGCTGGAACGACGAATGGGCCGTGTGCGTGGTCCTGGCGAGCGAAGGCTATCCCGGGTCGTACGAAAAAGGCAAGGTCATCCTGGGGATCGACGACGCCGAATCGCTCAAGGGCGTGACGGTGTTTCACGCAGGCACGGCGAAGAACCACGACGACGAGCTGGTGACCGCCGGTGGCCGCGTGCTGAACGTGGTGGCGCTCGGCGAGACGTTCGAAGAAGCCCAGGAGCGCGCCTACGAGGCCTGCGACCTGATCAACTTCGAAGGCAAGCAGCTGCGCACCGACATCGGCGACCGAGCCGCCAAAGGCCGCAGCGCCTGGAAGTAACCAGCTTTCACGCTCGAACGGCTCTCGTTGACACCGCAAAGGCCCGGCTTCCCCACAAAGGAGCCGGGCTTGTTTGGCTGAGGCACCTTATCTGTATCGACGCGCAGAAAACTCTCGAATATTATTCGCATAGTGATGGTAAAGTGTAGGATACATCATTCAGATAGGAAATTGCACCTGAGACTGTATGATATGTCAGACACATAAGGAGCCTTCATGTTCGCATCGCAACGTCGCATATATCCTCGTCCTCGATATCTGAAGCTTCTGCAGTCTTATGTCGGCACGGCTTCGATCAAGGTGGTGAGCGGCGTCCGTCGATGCGGCAAGTCAACTCTTTTGCTTATGCTGGCCGATCACCTTCGAGCGCAGGGCATTCCTGAATCGAACATCTTGCACAAGAAGATGGACAGCTACGATGCCCCGCTCGAGCCGAGCGCCCAATGGCTCGACGACGTGCTGCAGAGCGTTCTTCGAGGTCGAGACCCGTCGTTTCCCGTGCATCTGTTTCTTGATGAGATCCAACTGGTTTCTGGTTGGGAAAAGGTTCTTCGTCGCGCACACACTGAAGGAGCCTTCGATATTTTCATAACGGGCTCCAATGCGTTTTTGCTTTCGTCGGATCTTGCGACGTTTCTCTCTGGACGCTATGTCGAGATTCCCGTCTGGCCGCTTTCTTTCGAGGAATACCTTGCATTCTGTAAAGAAAGCGGGCAAGAGGTCTGCCGGGACGAGTTGTTTTCTCGCTATGTGCGCTATGGCGGCATGCCAGGCCTGTTCGGCCTTGGCGATCTCTCCGAAGAGCGCGTGTCGCGAGAACTGTCAGCGATTCGCGACACGGTGATCCTGAACGACGTTGCGAAACGCTTCGAGATTCGAGACATTGACCTGCTCGAGAAACTCCTTCGCTACGTGTATGCCACCTCCGGGAACCTGTTCTCGTCGAGAAAGGTTGCGGGTGCGCTGACGAGCATGGGACGAAAGACGTACGTCTCGACAGTCGAGGCGTATGTATCGGCTTTGCAGCGTGCCTACCTGATCAGCACCTGTGAGCAAGAGGGCGTCGGCGGGAAGAAGGTGCTGCAGCCGCTTCGGAAATGGTATGCCCCCGATACCGGCTTGCGCAACAAGGAGATTGGGTTTCAAAGCCGAGACCTGGGATTTCAGCTGGAAAACGTCGTGTATTGCGAGTTGCGGCGACGGGGTTTCCAGGTTTCCGTGGGCGCTGGGCTGAGAGGCGAGGTCGATTTCGTTGCGCGTCGCGACGCAGAGAAGGTCTATGTGCAGGTGTGCGACGAGATCTCCGGAGATGCGACCCTTGCTCGCGAATTGGCCAGCTTTGAAGGGATAGACGATTCGTTTCCGAAAACGGTGTTGACGAGGGGCAAGCTGCATCAAGGCGTGACCGAGAAGGGCGTCGTGGTCAGCGACTTGCAAGAATGGCTCTTGGGTGAGTGACGATTTCGAGCGGTCTTGCGCGAACGGCTGATGCAGGTGATTTACTCTGGTGGGAATCGGCCGTCCCGCGAAATCCGGGCGGCGGGGGCGGATTGTTGGCGTATGCTGGTTGGAACGCTTGTTTTCCGCTGCCTGCCGAAGGAGCCGCGCCCATGTTGTCTGAACGTTTGCTGTCGAGCATCGTCCGCGAATGCACGAACCAGTACTTGAAGCTCGATCCGACCACCGAAACGCGCGTGCCGGCTCCCGTCCCAGGTCAGCGCTACATGCTGTACATGCACGTACCGTTCTGCGAGCGGTTGTGCCCGTATTGCTCGTTCAACCGCTTCCCTTTCGCGGAAGACCGCGCCCGTCCGTATTTCGCCAACATGCGCAAAGAAATGCTCATGTTGAAGGATCTGGGCTACGACTTCGACAGCGTCTATATTGGCGGCGGCACGCCGACCATCTTGCTTGACGAGCTGTGCGACACGATCGATTTGGCCCGCGAAACGTTTTCCATTCGGGAAGTGTCGAGCGAGACGAACCCGAACCACCTGATCCCAAGCTACCTGGACAAGCTGCAGGGGCGCGTGCAGCGCCTGTCGGTGGGCGTGCAGTCGTTCGACGACGGGCTGCTCAAGCAGATGGACCGCTACGAAAAGTACGGCAGCGGCGAGGAAATCTTGGCCCGCATCCAGGACGCCAGCCCGTACTTCGTGTCGATGAACGCCGACATGATCTTCAATTTCCCAGCTCAGACGGAAGATATTCTCATCCGCGACATCGAGAAGGTCATCGAGTCGAACGCGAGCCAAACGACGTTCTACCCGCTGATGGCCTCGCCGAGCGTCGAGCGGTCGCTGGCGCAAACGGTTGGGAAAGTGGACTACGTACGGGAACAGAAGTTCTACGAGATCATCTGCGAGCTGCTGACGGGCGAGCTGCCGGGCGTGGCGCCCAAGACGCCGGGCGCTCAAGGCGAGGTAGGCCTGTTCGAGCACGGCAGCGCATGGACGTTCAACCGCCGCGACGTGCATCCGGCGTCCGTTCCCGCCGCGGTGTCGCCCGACGGCGCCGCTCCCACCGTCGAGGCGGAGGACCGCGGCATGATCGACGAATACGTGGTCGATTACGAGGAATACCCGGCCATCGGCAGCGGCGGCATCACGTATCTCGGCAGCAGCCTGTACGTGAACACGTTCTCGGTCGTCGACTACAATGCGGCCATCGAGCGGGGGTCCATGTCGATCATGGGCAAGACCACGTTTTCGAAGAAGCAGCGCATGCGGTACCGCTTCATGATGCAGCTGTTCGGGTTGCGGTTGGACAAACAGCAGTTCAAGCGCGATTTCGGCTGCACAGTGGAACGCGGGCTTCCCGCAGAGATGGCGTTCATGGCCTCGGTCGGGGCGTTTGCGACCAACAACGACGAAGAGCTGACGCTCACCGCAAAAGGCCGCTACCTGATGGTGGTCATGATGAGGCAGTTCTTCATCGGCGTGAACAACCTGCGCGACCAGGCCCGCGCCGCCCTGACCGGCGACGAGCGCGATCTCGTCTTCGGAGCGGGGAAATAGCTGCCCGCGCCGTCTGCCCAAGGCGACGCCTGTGGCGACTTCGTTTGCGCCAATCGGGATACAACGCTTTCGGCCCAAAAAGCCGCTTCGCGGGCCGTGGTATCCTTACTGAATTGTAAACCTTGTTCATACTGTTTGAAAGGTGACCGTTATGCTCGTTCTTGTCGTCAATGCCGGAAGTTCGTCGCTCAAATGCCAGCTCATCGAAACCGACGGCAAGATCTGCCTCATGAAGAGCCTGGCTGAGCGCGTCGGCACCGAAGAGGCCACCATGTCGGTGTCGTTCTCGCCCGACTTCTCCAAGCAGCGCTTCGCCATGAACAACCTCACCGTTGCGCAGTGCTTGGCGAAGCTGCTGAACATTTTGGTGTCCGAACCCGACTCTCCCATCAAGAGCCTGAAGGACATCGAAGCCATCGGCAACCGCATCGTCGCAGGCGGCGAATACTTTAGTTCGTCGGTCATCATTAACCAGAACAACATCGGCGACCTCAAGAAGTGCGAAGAGCTGGCCCCGCTGCACAACCCCGCGGCGGACGAGTGCATCCTGATGATGCACGAAATGCTGCCGCGCACGCCGCAGGTGGCCGTTTTCGACACGGCGTTTCATGCCACCATGCCGCCCAAGGCGTACATGTACCCCATTCCCATGCGCTATTACAAGGACTACCACATCCGCCGCTACGGCGCCCATGGCACGTCGCATCGCTATGCGGCGCAGCAGGCGGCGAACCTGCTCGATCGTCCGCTTTCTGACCTGGGGCTTATCACGTGCCACCTGGGCAACGGCGCATCCATCACCGCCGTCAACCACGGCAAGTCCATCGACACGTCCATGGGCTTCACGCCGCTGGCAGGCGTCATGATGGGCACGCGCTCGGGCACCATCGACCCGGCCATCGTGTCCTACATCATGCGCCGCGACAACGTGGACTACGACGAGATGGACCGCATCCTCAACAAGGAATCGGGCATGCTGGGCATCGCGGGCTTTTCGAGCGACATGCGCGACATCCTGCAGGCGGCCGGCGATGGCGACGAGAACGCTCAACTGGCGGTTGAGATGTACATTTACCGCATCCAGAAGAAGATCGGGTCGTACTACGCGGTGATGACGCGCACCGACGCCGTGGTGATGACGGCGGGCATCGGCGAGAACTCTGCCGAGCTGCGCGAGCGCATCTTTGCGGGCCTGGCGCACATGGGCATGATCCTGGACAAGGAGAAAAACCAGATCATCGGCGATATTGGCATCAACCGCATCGTGTCGATCGACGACTCGCCCATCAAGATCTGCGTGGTCACCACCGACGAGGAAATGCGCATCGCCCGCGAAACGGACGCGCTCGTGTTCGTGGCTACGATGGAAAACCCGGATTTCGCGAAGGACTACTGGCCGCAGGAGAACGCGAACGACTAGCCGAAGGTTCGAAGCGTCCCGCCAAGCCGAATCCGCCCCGCACCCGGCTTGGCGGTGCGCTGCACGTCCTCTGAATGCCGAAAACGGCAAAACGACCGGAGCCGCCCGGCCGCGCGAGCGCGTTCGGCCGCATTCTTCCATGCTCCTTGCCTTAGCTGTTGTCTGGGGTTTCTAGGAACCATTTCCAAGCGGGCATAATGGCGATGTTTCCTTCCGGCGTTGCAACGGTGCTTTCTTCATCGACCGCAACAATCGTTGCCTGGGCAGAAGGGAATCGTTCAAGTGCCTCCCGCAGTGCTCTGATCTCGCGCTCTCGGGTTTTTTCGTTTTCCGTTGACCAGCTTACCTGCACAAGCCGTGCAGCCGACTCTATAGAGGCGTCCCCTTCGACGAAGTCGACTTCTCGACCAGAAGCCAGCTTGAGCATTGCAATGTCTCCAAGCCTGCCTGCCGTCCTTCGGCGGCGAAGCTCCAGATAAACGGAGGTTTCAAGCGAAAACGTATGCCCCTCGTCGGCGGCGGGGATGCTTGCCCAATACAGGCCGGGGTCGGCTGCATACAGCTTCATGCCGCCAAGGCGAACCTTCTGCGCCGAATAAGAAAAGTCGTATGCCTGGTATACGAGATGGGCGTCTTCAAAGGCGTCGAGCATTTCGACGATTTTGGCCCGACCAGGGGAATAGCCGCCTGAGCGGCCTTTGTTGTCGAGCCGGCTGATGGAAACGTCGCGTGCGCTTGACGTGATGGCTGCGCGGGCGAGGTTCCGTGCATAAGCGGCGTTGCTGAAACCGTTTCGCTCAACGATGTCTCGTGCTACGGTGAGCTGGGCGTATCCTTGCAGCGCTTGGGCTCGTTCCAAGTCGTCCATGTCTTGCACGGCTGGAAAGCCGCCGCATTTCAGATACCGGCCGAAGGCGTTCTTTACGGCAGAGATGCGCTCCTTGTCATAAAGGTCGCGCTCGGAGGGTTCCAAACCATGGGCGCGAAGGAATTCTCGAAAGCTGTAAGGCAGCAGTTCGTAGGCGACCGAGCGGCCGCGGAATTCGGTTGCCACGTCTTCAGAGAGGAGCTTTGAAGACGATCCGGTGACGTACAGAGCCACTTTTTCTGTGTCGAGAATGCGCCGCGCAACGATGCCCCAATTCGGAACTTCCTGGATCTCGTCGAAAAATAGGTATGCGCCGTCTGATCGCGACTGGGGGTGCAGCTCGTAGAAGATCTCAATGGCTTGGGAAATGCTCGCGTCGCTGTATGGCCTGAGACGGTCGTCGTCGAAATTGAGGTAGCAGATGTTTTCGGGCACCACGCCGTTGTCCAGAAGACGCAGTATTTCTTGGTACAGCCGAAACGTTTTGCCTGATCGTCGCATGCCTACGATGACCTTGGCCGTGCTTCCGATTTTTGGCCGGGGAATGCTGCCGAGCGACAGATCTCGGGGGACGAGTTCGCGAGCGATCGTCGGCAGCACGGAACGATGGAAGTCTTCCAGAAGCAAGCGGATCGCGGAATTGGTTGCCATGTGTCGCCCTTCTTGGATAGTGTTGCAAAAACGCTGCATTCTTTTGGTGGCTTGCCTATACTGTAACAGATTCTTACAGATTTTACGAAAAACTGTAAGAATCTGTTACAGATTATGCGGGTGTTGCTGCTGTGTTGTTCGTGCAGGCTGTGAAGTCTTGCGGCGGTCTAGCCGGCCTGTATGAATGCGTTCGATTCTGTGGTATCCTCTTCTGTGTTTGCAAGAACACATTGAACACAGAATGCACGCTCTGGTTGGCAATGGGACAAAGGACACGATGATGGCGACAACTATGACGGTACGGCCACCTCAGGACATTCAAGACCGGTATACGGTTTTGGCCAAAAAAACGGGCAGGCCTCGTTCTTTTTATATCAACAAGGCACTTGAGGATTCTATCGACGAACTTGAAGAAGTGTATGGAGTCCTTCATGACCTGGAAGAATATCGTGCCGGCCGTTTGAAGCCGCTCTCTTCCGACGAAGCAAGGAGGGCTTGTGGCCTATAAGGTCGAATATCTTCCGCGTGCGGTCAAAAACCTCAAGAAGCTGGACAAGGCTGTGGCTGCAAGGATATTCGACGTTATGGATGAGTTGGCCCTGCTGGATGATCCGCGGGCTCGGGGCAAAGCGCTTACGGGTCCCTTGACGGGCTTGTGGCGCTACCGAGTGGGAGATTACCGGGTTTTGTGCGACATCCGCGACAATGAGCTTGTCGTTTTGGTGGTTGATGTCGGACATCGGGGACGCGTCTACCGATAGACGATTCGTGTGCTGGTGTACAATGCCGACATGGATATTTTGGAACATTCTGAACAGGGCGGCTGGCGGCTGGTTGTGCGCGACGTCCAAACAACGAAAGACGCGGCGGCGGCGTTGGCTCCCTTGCTGTGCGCTGGCGACGTCGTGACGTTCTCAGGCGATCTCGGCGCGGGAAAAACCCAGTTCACGCAGGGGGTTGCGGCGGGTCTTGGCGTTGGTGCGCCGGTGACGAGCCCCACGTTCAACATTCTGCTGGAATACTGCGACGGCCGGCTGCCGCTGTACCATTTCGACTTGTATCGCCTGGACGACGCGTCCGAGCTGGAAGACGTCGGCTTTTTCGAGACGCTTGAAGGCGACGGCGCGACGCTTGTCGAATGGAGCGAGAAGTTTCCCGACGAAATGCCTGACGAGCGCTTGGAAGTTGCCATTTCGGTCTCCCCGGACGCCTCGCGTGTGCTGGATGTGCGCGGCATCGGCGAGCGCGGCGAAATCCTTGCGCGTGCGTGGGGCGACCGTCTGTCGGGTCATGCTGGCGACTTGGCCGCACTGCCGTAACCGTTCGGAAATCGCTGATTAATTCCGTCAACTTTGCAATGATGGGGCAAGATGGCATCGACCAGCGCTTCTTCTGCGAAATGCGGCACGCTTCAAAGGTTGCGAGGTTGCGCCGCACTTCGTTCGCCTGTTTAAGCTGTAACCGTTCACGAGTTTGCAAAAGAATCGAGTTTGTATGAGTTTTCCCATGTCAACGCCTGCTTACGTGCTTGCTTTCGACACGGCCAACGAGGTCGTCGCCATCGGCGTGGGCGTGCTGCGGCAAAGCGACCGCACGATCGAGACGGCGGCGTCGGTCGAGGTTGCGGCGAGGCGGGCGTCGAACACCACGCTGCTGCCTGCCATCGACAAAACGCTGCGCGACCTGGGCATACCGCGCGAATCCATCGCGTGCGTGGCCGTGGGGCGCGGGCCGGGGTCGTTCACGGGCGTGCGCATCGCCATGGCCACCGCGAAAGGCGTCGCGTCGGCGCTGGGCGTGGGGCTTGTCGGCGTGTCGAGCCTTGACGCCGTGGCGTGGGGCGTGTGGGATGCGGGCGAGCGCGGGCCGCTGGCCGTGGTGGCCGACGCCATGCGCAAGGAGGTGTATCCCGTGCGCTATGCGGTGGGCGAAGCCGGGCCGCAGCGCCTGGAAGCCGACCGCGTGGTGAAAGCCCAGGCAGCGGCCGCAGAGCTGAGCGGCGAGGAAGGGCCGCGGCCCGAGACGATGCTGGCAGGGGACGGGCTGTGCAAGTACGCCGACCTGTTTGCCCCGTGCGGGCAGGCGCTTGACCAGGCGCTTTGGACGCCGACGGGGCGCGGCTTGCTGTTGGCTGTGCAGGCGCTGTGGCAGGCGGGCGACGCGGACCCCTTCGACGCGGCGCGGCACAACCCAGCGTTCGCGCTGCCGGTGTACACGCGGCTTTCCGACGCAGAGGAAAACGAGCGGGTGCGTCTGGCGAAAAACGACCCGAAAAACCTGGTCACCGGCGTGCAGGACGTGGCGGCGGCCGAAGAGGCGGCGGGTTTGCGGCGCGACCGGCGCACGACGATGAACGACACGGCCATTCTGAACGCTCGGGCCGACGCTGCAGGGCTGACGTACAAGCCGCTCGACGCAGCGCATGCGGCGGACGTTGCGGCGCTGGAAGCGCAGGTCATGGGGTCGGATGCCTGGAACGAGGCCTTGGTGGCCGACGAGCTGCCCCGTCCCGACCGCACCTGGTGGGCGGCGTATGCGGAAGCAGACGGCGGCCGCGCTGAGGCTGGGGCGGAAGCGTCCGGCGCGGCCGCGGCTCCGGGTTCGGCTTCTGTCTCGGACGGGACTTCGACCTCGGCCGGGGCTTCGACCCCAAGCGCCCCCGACTCGGCCGCGGCCCCTGCCCCGGCGGGCGCATCCGCCGGTCGCGAGCGGCTGGTGGGATACGCCGGCGGGTGGGTCGTCGATGGACAGGTGCAGATCCTCAAAGTGGGCGTCGATGCGGCCTTTCGCCGCCGCGGCATTGCCCGCGAGCTGCTTTCGCGCGTCGCTGCCGACGGCCGCGACCTGGGCGCGAACACCTGCTCGCTCGAAGTGCGGGCGGGCAACGTCGGCGCCCGCACCTTCTACGAGTCGCTGGGGATGCACGCTCTCGGCACCCGGCCGCGCTATTACTCCGATGGCGAGGATGCGCTCATCATGGAAGGCCCGCTTCCCGTTGCCAGCCGCGACGTGGCGGGCATGGCGCTTGACGTGAATGGGGCCCGAGCGACGCAGGTTTTGCCGCACGACCAGCAGCTTTCAAGCGAAAGCGGCGTTGCTGGCTCCGACCTTGCGTCCCATCGCCCGCTCATTTTGGCCATCGAGTCGTCCTGCGACGAGACGGCCGCCGCCATTGTCGACGGGTCGGGCGAGCTGGCGGCCGACGTGGTGGCGTCCCAGATCGACTTCCACGCGCGTTTCGGCGGCGTCGTCCCCGAAATCGCCAGCCGCAAGCACATCGAGGCTGTCTGCGGCGTGTGCGACGAGTGCTTCGACCGCGCGGCGCAGGCGCTTTCGATTCCGCATTTGACCTGGCACGATCTTGACGCCGTCGCCGTCACGTATGCGCCGGGGCTTGTGGGGGCGCTTGTGGTGGGCGTCGCGTTTGCAAAAGGCGCGGCGTGGGCGGCGGACAAGCCGTTCATCGGCGTGCACCATCTGGAAGGCCATCTGTACGCCAACAAGATCGGGGCGCCGGACTTCGCGCCGCCGGCGGTGGTGTCGCTCGTGTCCGGCGGCAACACGCTGCTGGTGCACATGAAAGACTGGGGCGACTACGAAACGCTGGGCGCCACCATCGACGATGCGGTTGGCGAGGCGTTCGACAAGGTCGCCAAGGCGCTCGGGCTGGGGTATCCCGGCGGCCCGGCGATCTCGCGCGAGGCGTCCCGGGGCGACGCGCGCGCCATCCCCTTCCCGCGTGCGATGATGCACTCCGGTGACCTGCGGTTTTCGCTTTCCGGTTTGAAGACGGCGGTCGTGACGCACATCAACAACGAACGCGCGGCGGGCCGCGAGCTGAACGTGCCCGACATCTGCGCGAGCTTTCAGCAGGCGGTCGTGGACGTGCAGGTGAAGAAGGCGGAAACGGCGCTGCGGCAAACGGGCGCCCGCACGTTCTGCCTGGGCGGCGGCGTGGCGGCGAACCCCGTGCTGCGGGAGGCGTACGAGAAGCTTTGCGGGCGTCTGGGCGTGCGGCTGATCATGCCGCCGCTCTCGGCGTGCGGCGACAATGCCGGCATGATAGCGCTGGTTGCTCTCGATCGCTTCGCTGAACAGCGCTTTTACGACCTCGATGCCGACGCTCACGCCCACGCCGACCTCGACGAGCCGTATTAGGACACGCTGGGCCCAAGGCGCGAAGAGGCGCGTGCGAGCCGGCAAGCCGTCTGGCGCCGGCCTTGGCGCGTGGGGCCGACGGACGCCGGGCGCTTCCCTCGCGAAAGCCGCCTACAGGGCGAAGCGGGCGCGGGACGACGTCGGCTTCGGCTGTTCGTGACGCTGCTCCATGAGGAAGGCAACGCAGTCGGCGCGATTGGCGCGGCGCAGCAGCTCGATCTGCCGATCGAAGGTGGCGTCGTCGATAAACCCGGCTTTGAGCAGGCGTTCTACGGTGTGCCGGCTCCCTTCTCGCGCGACGGCTTCCATCGCTTTTTCGCGCAGGGCGTCTGATTGCAGCTGGCGCACGAGGGTTTTGCGGATCGCATCGTCAAGCGGCACGTCAGAGGCGAGCCGATGCAGCAGGGCGCCCATCGGGTCGGGAAGGCGGCTTTGGCGCAGCAGTTGGTCATCGTAGGCGGCTAGGTTGAACAGGGCCGAAACGGCGGAAGGCGCCGCAGCGTCGCCAGCGTGCGGTTCGGGCCAGAAGCAGGAGTCCATCTGGCTGGACGAAACGTGCGCCACAAGCGCCCCGTCGCCCAAGACGACCTGGGCGTATTCGAAGCTGCCCGGCCCGATCCAGCGCACCGTGCGCGGCACGCGAACCGGCTCTTGCAGCTTGCGCGAGCAGAAGCAGTGCTGCCCAATCTCTTGCAACCCTTCGGAAAGTACCAGGTGAAGCGTCGATTTGCAGGTGTTTTCGCGCTCGATGACGCGAACGGTCGGCGGAATGACGACGGTTGCGGGCGCCCACGGCAGCGCACGCGGGCCGATGCGCACGAGCGGCTTGTCGGCGACGGCAGCGGGAAGCGAGAGCACCTCGCCGACGAAAGTGGCCGTATCTTCGACCGGAACGCCGGCCTGACCTGCAGCGGCGAACTCGTAGGCCGCTTTGGCGGCAGCCTCTTTCGGGGAAAGCGTCGCCCGTGCCGCATCGCCTTCGCGCACGCCGGCCGCCCGCGCCGCCGCCAGGCGGGCGAACGACGCCGAAACCGATGCGGGCTTTGGCGGGCCGGCCACCAGGGCGGCTCCATCGTTGGCGAAATCGTACCAGCAGCCGTCAACCTGCACGGCGTTTTCGCTGGCCAGACGAACGCCCCGGCGGGAGAGCAGCGCGGACGCCGGCGCTTTCGGCGGGCAGATCCATACGGCGTCGTCCCAGGTCTTGGCCTCGACGCGTCGCAGCGCCGCTCCGCAACGGACGAGCGAGGGCGGCTGGCATCCCTCGGCGAAGGCGGCGGCGCGAACGTTGCGCACAAACGGCGGGACGACTTCGGCCTCGCCGTAGGGGCAGGCATGAAACACCAGGTCGGCGGGCGCTTCTGACGCGGCCGCGGCCGGGTTTTCGGCTGCGCTGGCGCTCTCGGCGGCCTCGCCGTGTCCGGCGGCTTCCGCGGCCGTTGCGGCCGGGGCCTTGCTTGCCGCCCGCTCGAACAGGCTGCCGTTTCGCGCGAAGAAGCGCGGGTTTTCCGGGCTTGTCCCGTAGGCCCGTCCTGCCAGCCGCGGCGAGGTGCCGGCCAGGTCGCACCGCTGTTCGCCGATGTGCTCGACGCCGGCACCCAAATGGATGAACCCCACCGACAGCGCCAGAAACGCGTTCGCGCCGATGTTTCGCACGGTGTCGGGGACGACCAGCAGCCGCACCCCGATGCCCTGCACGTGCCGCCGCGCGAAGGCTTCGGCCGCAATGCGCGTGACCGGCACCCCGTCGATGAAGGCCGGCAGCTCGATGACCAGGTCTTTCGTGACGCCGAGCGCTTCAGCCATGCCGCGCACGTCCACCGACGCCACCACGTAGCCGTCCTTGTCGCGCCGCACGCCGATGAGGTCGGCCCCGGCAAGGCCTTGCGCCCGCTTTTCCAGCACTGCCGCGCCGCCGGACAATTCCACGCCCCCACCTAGCCCTTTTGCCTGGTCAAGCAGCTGGTTGAACCGATCTTCGTCCAGGCCCATGCCCAGCACGCCGACCGGGTACAGATCCCCGTCGGTGCCGCTTTCGAATCCCTTCGCCGGGCCCTGCGTCCACGACTGGTACGGCGCCAGCTTCTGCCCCCACGATTCGCCGGCGATGGCCCGCCCGCCGTCGATCACGGTGACATCGCTTGCTTCCAGTGTGTGCGGATTTTTGTGCGCTTGCTCAATGAGAACGTCCAGATCAGTTTCGCTGTCGTGAAATACCAGCCGTTTTGTTTCGGACATTTTTGTTCCACCTATCAACGGGAAGCCAAAATTTGCCGTTTACCTGCACTTTGCGCCATGCTACACTGACCCGCGAACGGAAGCAAGAAACAGTGCGGAACCAGTGCGTCGCCGCCTCGGTTTGGGCGCGGCGGCGTAAGCGGCGCGGCGGCTTTTTGCCCCTGCCGAGCTTGCTTGGCCGACCGAGGGCTTTCGCTTCGACCGGATCCGTCCGCGCGGCCAGCCCGCATGTTTCGCACCACGCACGCGCTTCAGTTAGGAGCGTCCATGACCACGGACAACGCCACATCGCTCGCATTGGAGGCATGGGAGCTCAGCCGCTCGACGCTGCTCGCGCACCTTCGCTTCATGGGAGCGGCTTTCGCGAAGCTGCGCCTGCTGCCGATTCCCGGCGCAACGCTTGCCACCGACGGTTCTCACATCCGCTTCGATCCGGCGTGGGTCCTCAAACAGTACCGGAACGACCAGGCATTTCTGACGCGTGCATACCTGCATGCGGTGCTGCACAACGTCTTTTTGCACCCGTTTTGCGACCCGTCGACCGATCCTGCGCTGTGGGGCGCCGCGTGCGACGTCGCCGTGGAGGCGGCTATCGACGATTTGGCCCTGCCGTTTGCCGCGCCGGCGAACCGAGCGGCTCGCGACGCAGCGCTCGCACCCGTGAAAGCAGCGCTTCCCCTGGTCAGCGCCGAGACGGTCTATCGTTACCTGCGCGAAGCCCGCGAAGAAGGCCGTCTGTCCGCCGATGACGTCGCGCAGCTTCGCGAGCTGTTCTATGTCGACGACCACGCCGTGTGGCATGCGGTTTCGGTTGCGGAGTCTGCTGCCACAGGCAAGCAGGGCGACGCGTCCGAAGACCCCTCCGCCGTCGAGCGCGACGCCGCTGGCGGCCCTGCGCCGACCGCTCCGAGCGACGACGGCATCGACATGCCGTTTCTCGAGGAAGCTCGCACGGCCAAGCGGCAGCGAAAGTCCCACCAGGCCATGAGCTCGGACGACGTCTTCAAAAAGGACGCGCCTGAGGAGGCGCACGGCACGAACATGGGCCGCTTCGCCGATTCCGTCACGCTCGACCGCGCCCGCGACCAGTGGAAAAACGTCGCGTACGAAATGGGCGTGCAGCTGGATTCATACCGCAAGCTGTGGGGCGCCGAGGGGTCGAGCCTGTCGATGAGCCTGCGCGAAGTCACGCGCAAACGGCAGGACTACCGCGACTTTCTGCGCAAGTTCGCGCACCAAGGCGAAACGATGCGCATTAACGATGACGAATTCGATTATGTTTTCTACACGTTCGGCCTGCGAAAATACGGCAATCTGCCGCTGATCGAGCCGCTTGAGTTCGCCGAGGAAAAGCGCATCCGCGACTTCGTGATCGCCATCGACACCTCCGCGTCCACCAAAGACGGCCTGGTGCGGAAGTTCATCGAGCGCACGTACAGCATCTTGGCCGATGAGACGTCGTTTTTTGCGGACATGAATGTGCTCGTCGTGCAGTGCGACGCGGCCGTCACCGACGTGGCGACCATCAAAAACGCTCGCGACTTGGAGGACTATCTGCGCGACCTGACGGTCGAAGGGCTGGGCGGCACCGACTTCCGACCCGTGTTTGCGCTGGTCAACGACTTGGTCGAGTGCGGCGAGCTGACGAATTTGGGCGGGCTGGTCTACTTTACCGACGGCCACGGCACCTTCCCGTCGCGCAAGCCCGCCTTCGAGACGGCGTTCGTGTTCGTCGACGACTACGACGACGTGCAGGTGCCGCCGTGGGCCATGAAAGTGGTGCTGGAAGAAACGATCGTGCTGCAAGAATAGCGCTGCCGACGCTCGCTGCGCGTTGCGATCGGGCAGCGTCGCCGCGAGCGCAAACGGACGGCGCGGGGCGAGCGGCGGCCCGCGATGGGCTGGCTGCGACGGAGGATTTCCGCCCGGCGGCCCGCAGCGGGAATCCGCAGCGAACAACAACGGCCCCGCAAACGGCAAGCGGGGAACAAAAAGGAGCTTCCATGAACATTCAGCAGGCAAAAGAGCAGATCAGACGCGCGATGGTCGCCTACTTCGCGAAGGACGAATTCGGGTCGTACGTGCTGCCGACCTCGCGCCAGCGCCCCGTCTTCTTGCTGGGAGCGCCCGGCATCGGCAAGACGGCCATTATGGAGCAGATCGCCCAAGAGCTGGAAGTGGGCTTCGTGTCGTATTCGATGACGCACCACACGCGGCAAAGCGCGTTGGGCCTGCCGTTCATCACGCAGAAGACGTACGGCGGCGTGGAATACGACGTGTCCGAGTACACGATGAGCGAGATCATCGGGGCCGTGTACGACGCCATGGAAGCGACGGGGCGGCGCGAAGGCATCCTGTTTTTGGACGAGATCAACTGCGTGTCCGAGACGCTGAACCCGGCCATGCTGCAGTTTCTGCAGTTCAAGACGTTCGGACGCCACAAGGTGCCCGACGGATGGATCGTCGTGACGGCTGGCAATCCGCCCGAGTACAACCGCACGGCGCACGACTTCGACATCGCCACGTGGGACCGTTTGAAGCGCATCGAAGTGGAGCCGGACTTTGAGGCATGGCGCACCTATGCGCTGGCGGCGGGCGTGCATCCGGCGGTGCTGACGTACCTTGACCTGGAGCGCGGGCATTTCTACCGCGTGGAGACGACCGTGGACGGCACGTCGTTCGTGACGGCCCGCGGCTGGGATGACCTGTCGGCGATCATCAAGCTGTACGAGGCGAACGAGCTGCCGGTCGACGAGCTTCTGATCAGCCAATACGTGCAGCACGAGGAAATCGCGAAGCATTTTTCGGTGTACTTCGACCTGTTCACGAAATACCGCGGCGACTATCAGATCGACCGGATCGTCGCGGGCGACATCTCCGACGAGGTGGTCGAGCGGGCGCAGGAAGCCGGGTTCGACGAGCGCGTGTCGCTGATGGGGCTGGTGCTCGACGCGGTGAGCGGCGTGGTGCGCGAAGCCGTGTGGGAAGACCGGGCGACGGCTCGGGTGTACGCCGACCTGGTGGAACTGCGCGACGGGCAACAGGCCGCGGAAGGGGCGGCGGCCGGGGCTGGTACTGGCGAGCAGGCTGGGGCTGGTGCGAGGGCTGGGGCTGGCGGGCAGGCTGGGGCTGGGGATGGTTCTGGTACGAGGGCTGAAACAGGACTAGGTTCTGAAAGCGGAACCAGCACCAACGCCGACGCCGCCGCAACCGCCCTTTCGCGGGCCGTGCGCGAAAAGCTGACGGCCGCCCAGCGCAAGCTGGCGTGCGAGCGCGGCGCGGGCCTGCTGTCCGACGAGGGCGTCTACGCGCTGGAGCGCACCATCGCCTTCTTCGATGCCGCCGCCCGCTTGGATGAGCGGACGGGCATCGAATACGACCAGCTCAAAGACCTCTTCTCGGCCCGTTTGGACGAGCTCGACCGCCGCATCGCCGCCGCCAGCCTTGCCTTGGACAGCGCCTTCGCCTTTACCGAGCGGGCGTTTGGCGACGGGCAGGAAATGCTGCTTTTGGTGACTGACCTGTCCGTGAACGCCTACACGATGGCCTTCATCAACGACCACGGCTGCGACGCCTACTTCGCGCACAACCAGGCGCTGCTGTTCTTCGAGCGCGGCACCGACCTGGCCAGTCGCATCGGCCGTCTTGAAGAGGACTAAGTACGCAAACGAAACCGCCGATCCAACCGCGACCGCCGCAGCTTCCCCTCGCCGTTGTTCACGGTTCGGCAACCGACGGGTCTGCGTGTGTTCGCTTTACGCATGACCTAGCACTCGAAGGCAAAGAGTGCTAACCTAGGCCCGCACGTCTTGAAAGGACACACCATGGCTAAAGAAATCGCCTTTGAAAACGACGCCCGCTCCCAGATGGCGGCCGGCGTCCACGAGCTTGCCGAGGCCGTTCGCGTCACGCTGGGGCCGAAGGGCCGCTATGTTGCGCTGCAGAAGAAGGACCAGAAACGCCCGAACCTCTCCAACGACGGCGCCATGGTGGCGGCCAACGTCGACCTGGAGAATCCGGTGCGCAACATCGGCATGAAGGTCGTGCGCGAGGCGGCCATGGGAACGAACATCGACGCAGGCGACGGCACGACGACGGCTACCATCCTGGCCGACGCGATGATCCAGGAAGGCATGCGCCTCGTGCTGGCCGGCACCGATCCGCTGGCGCTGCGCCGCGGCATCAACAAGGCGGTCGCGGCGGTCGTGGCCGACGTGGAGGCGCACGCAACCGAGGTGTCGACGCCCGAGCAGATGGCGGAGGTCGCCACCGTCTCGTCCGGCGACCCAGAGATCGGCGCGAAGATCGCCGAGGCGCTGGCCGAAATCGGAAAGGACGGCATCATTTCGGTCGAGAAGTCCAACACGATGGGCATCGAGATCGACATCCAGAAGGGCCTCATGTTCGAGCACGGCCTGATGGCGCCGGACATGGCCGACGACTTCGGCCGCATGACCGCCGAGCTGCACGAACCCTACATTCTCATCACCGACCAGCGCTTGGCCGACAACTTCAGCGACGTTATTCCCATGCTGGAAGAGGTCATGAAGTCGGGGCATCCGCTGCTTGTTCTGGCCGACGACATCCGCGGCGAGTCGTTCAAGAACCTCATGCTGAACCGCCGCAAAGGCACGCTGAAGACCGTCGGCGTGCAGGCGCCGGGGCTGATGGACGGCGACCGCCGCAAGACCGAGACCGAAGACGTCGCCATCTTGACCGGCGGCACGTACTTCACGCCGGACAAGGGCCTGTCGCTGAAGGATGCGCGGAAGGACCTGCTCGGCCGCGCTGACACGGTCATGATCACGAAGGACCGCTGCGTCATCATCGGCGGCAAGGGCAAGCCTGAGGCGATCGAGGCCCGCTGCGCCCAGATCCGTGCGCAGATCGACGACAAGAATTCCGGCTATGACCAGGACGTTTTGCGCGAACGCCTGTCGAAGCTGACCGGCGGCATCGCGGTCATGAGGGTGGGCGCTCCCACGGAGTCCGAGATGGAAGAGATGCGCATCCGCATCCAGGACGCGCTGCTGGCGACGCGCTCGGCCGCCAAGCATGGGCTTGTTCCCGGCGGCGGCGTGGCCTTCCTGAATTCCGTGCCGGCGCTCGATGCGCTGGTCGACCTGCCCGAAGACGAGGCTCGCGGCGTGGACGTCGTGCGCCAGGCGCTGGAAGTTCCAGTGCGCACGCTGGCCGAGAACTCCGGCTTCGAGCCGTCCGTGGTGGTGGAGAAAACCCGCCAACTGCCCTACGGCGAAGGCCTGAACTGCGCCGATGGCACGTACGGCCCGATGATTCCGCGCGGCATCTCCGATCCGACGCTCGTGACGAAGACGGCGCTGGAAATGGCCGCATCGGTCGCCGGCCTGGTGCTGATCACCGACGCCGCCGTTTACGACGCGCCGAAGAAGAAGTCGGACGCCGAGGAAGACTAGGCGCCCGGCGCCGGCCGTATCCCGAGGCCGCCAGCATTCCGATGCTGGCTGCACCCCGGCGCCGGTTGCATTTGAGGCGGGTTGCACCCCGGCTGGGTCGGCTGCGCGGGAAGGTCGCACTCCGGGGCCGGCTGTACCCCGGGGCCGGTTGCACGCCGATGTCGGTTGCGCCTCGGCGCTGGTTGCACTCCAGCCGCGCAGGCTGCGCAAGCAGGACGAACTCCGGGGCGGGTTGCAATCCGGGGCTGGCTGTGCTCCGATGCTGGCTGCATCCCGGCTGGGCAGGCTGCGCAGGAGGGTTGTGCCACGGCTGGGTCGGCTGCGCAGGAGGGTTGCACCCCGGCGTCGGCCTTCCCTGGCTTTCGCAGCATTTGTTCGAGCCCTTGCTTCGGCGGGGGCTTTTTGCGGGTGCGGCTCAGGCTTCCGCACCGGGCAGCGCTCGCCGGGGAACGAAGCCATCCATAATATGAAGAAAATGTGTACTGGAGATTTTGATGCGCGAAAATCACCTTTTGCGCATCATATCAAGCCAGAAGTGCCCTGAAAACGCCGCCAAAGCCACCGTTTCAGCCCTTTTCGGCGGCAAAAGAGCATAAACTACGGTATATATACGGCATTTTTAGCCTCTCCCAGGCAGAAGTACCAGCAAAATGATGCGCAAACCCGCAAAATTCAGCCCAAATAGCGCAACTACACAATTCCTTCACATCGCAAGACCCACCCTCCAGTAAAAACGCCGCCAACAGCGCTGGCGGCAAGTCAATCTGGCCAGCGCTGCCGGCATTTTGGCCAAGAAGCGTCGACAACTATATCCGTCGCAGTCATATAACGCTTGGTGCGTGGCATCTGCTGGACAAGCCGTGCTTATACGCCAGGTGTACCCAGCAAGCAATCGTTATTTATACCTTTTAGCGAATCGTATAAATAACGAATGTCTCAGCGAGCCGTTATATATACGTGCGGCCTCTGCAGACCTTTCGAGCGCATGGGCATCTGCCGCCTTTTCGCCCCGTCGGCCCTTGCCTGGTCACGAGCACATGTCGGCGCTGTTTCCATTCGGTGAGGGTTTCCCGGAGACGCGAAACCGCTGGTATCATAAGCCCATTACAATGACCGGTTTTGCACGGAGAAAGTTCTTCCCTATGCTTGTACAATTCATTCGCGGCTTTTGCATGGCCCTTGCCGACAGCGTTCCTGGCGTGTCGGGCGGCACCATCGCGTTTCTGCTCGGCTTCTACGATCGGTTCATCTCGTCGCTCGACGACGTCGTCCACGGCGGTCGCGACGCGCGAAAAGCCGCCATCTTGTGGCTGATCAAGCTGGGAATCGGCTGGGTGTTCGGCTTTGTGCTGGCGGTGCTGGTGCTCACCAGCCTGTTCGAGGAACACATTTACGAGGTCAGCTCGCTGTTCATGGGCTTCATTATCTGCGCGATTCCCATCGTCGCCTTCCAGGAACGCGCCGGGCTGAAGCAGAAATGGCCGTTCGCGTTTTTTGTGCTTGCGGGCGCGGCGTTGGTCGTTGGCGTGACGCTGATCAATCCGTTGTCGGGCGACGGTTTGGGCATCGACGTCGCCGCGCTGACGCCGTTGGCCGCCGCGTACGTGTTCGTTGCGGCCATGGTGGCCATTTCGGCGATGGTGCTGCCGGGCATCTCCGGTTCCACGCTGCTGCTCATTTTCGGGCTTTACCTGCCCATATTGGGGGCGGTTCGCGGACTGATAAGCCTTGATTTCACGTATCTTCCGGTCGTGCTCGTGTTCATTGCGGGCGTGGCGTGCGGTATCGTGCTGGTCGTTCGGCTTGTGCGGTTTTGCCTCGAGCATTTCCGCGGGCAGACCATCTACCTCATCATCGGCATGATGATCGGGTCGCTCTACGCCATCGCGAAAGGGCCGCTGACGCTCGACGTGCCGCAGCCGCCGTTGGCGCCAGAGACGTTCTCGCTGCTGTTTTTCCTGTTGGGAGCCGTGATCGTGGCGGCGTTGCAAGGGCTGCAGTGGCTGTTGTCGCGTGGGAAGGCGGCCGAAGAGCAGACGTCCATCCCCCGAGCCGCGTCGAAGACGGGATCGATGCCGCGCGTGCGGGGCGGTGCCGCTTCGGCGGACGGCTCTGATTCCGCTGGTTCCACTGCGGCCGAGCAGCCGTCCCAACCGATGAGTCCTGTCGTTTCCGCAGGTCATACGCGCTCTTCGGCGTCCGGCAGGCGCTCCAAGGCTGAGCGTGGCGCCCACGCGCGAAAGTAGCAGGGGTCGGCCATGAGGCAGCAGCGAACCCGTCGCCCGCCCGCAAGAGCCAAGCACGCTTCCCCGGGGGTGCCGCTCAAGATCGAGTCGTCGCACGAGGCGCTGGGCGGGTACAGGAAGGCGTCGAGAGGCGCCGTCGCACGCCGGCCGATCGTGGCGGGGCTCGTCGCGGTCGTGGCGGCGCTCGTTGCGGTGGCCTTGCTGGCGTCGATGTGCCAAAGCGCCTCGTCGCAGCAGCCCGGCGCGTCGCAAGAGGCGGGACAAGGCGAAACCGCTGATAGATGGGCAGGTCTGACCTGGGAAAACGGGTTTGCCTCCTACGAAGAGGACGGCAAGCCGTGTTCGCAGACCGGCGTGGACGTGTCAGACCATCAAGGGCAGATCGACTGGTCGGCGGTAGCTGCGGAGGGCATCGAGTTCGCCTATGTGCGGGCGGGCAGCCGCGGCTACACGGAAGGCTCCCTGATCCCCGACGAATATTGCGCGACGAACCTCGACGGTGCGAAAGCGGCCGGCTTGGAAACGGGCGCGTACTTCTTTTCCCAGGCCACAACGGTGGAAGAGGCTCGCGAAGAAGCGCAGATGACGCTTGACCAGATCGGCGGGCGGCAACTTGATCTGCCGGTGGCGTTCGACCACGAGACGGTCGAGTCGCCCGACGGCCGGGCGAACAAGGTGAGCCGCAGCGATCTGACGGCGTGCGCGAAGGCGTTTTGCGAGGTCATCGAGGCGGCCGGCTATTCGACCATCATCTATGGCAACGCGCACGACCTCGTTCGCCTCGATTTGAACGATCTGGGGGACCGTCCGGTGTGGCTCGCGGAATACGGCGTGCCCCGGCCGACGCTGTCGATTCCCCTCGCTCTGTGGCAGTATACGAACGAAGCGTATATTTCGGGCATCTCCACTTCGGTCGACCTGAACATCCGCTTCACGAACGTGCTGTAAGCGCGGCGCGGGTTTGTGCGGCCTGGCAGCGCGTGGAGGTTGCCCGGCCGTCGGTCGGGCTGCGGGGGTGGCGGCACCTTCTGGGCCGCCTTGCCGTCCAGACCGCGCGGTGTTGCCCGTTTGCCCTCTCGCCGGCCATTCGTGATGGTTCTGTAACGGCGTCTTGCATCGGCTTGAGCCTTCCGCTATACTTCGGTCCTGCGCTTCGCAAGAAGCCGTTTGCCAACGTGGCTCAGCTGGTAGAGCAACGCACTCGTAATGCGTAGGTCAGCGGTTCGAATCCGCTCGTTGGCTCCAGAAAAAATGCTGGTCAGAGGTTACTTCTCTGGCCAGCTTTTTGCTTTTCGGGCCCCTGAAAGCCAGTCCATGTTTCATCAGCGTAGCCCCATCTCTAAACGCTTGTTGCCAGGAGCCCGTTTTCCAGCAGCTCGCGAGCCGCTGCGCTTGTTGACATCCCTTTGTTTTTGGCGCGAGCCTCGATGGCCCTCTTCATCCCGACCGGCACCTTCACGGAAAGAACCACGCTGCTTTCCGAGTCGACCGGCGGCTTGCCGTGGACCACGTCACCGACGTTTTTCCAGCCGTTAGGCCACTCGTTGCGGTCCAGCGACTCGCACCATGAGCTTATCATCTCGTCAGTGACCAGCTGTCCGTTTGCTGCCTTTATCGCCGTCATCATGTCCTCCTAACGCGTGAATCCGAGTTCTTTCTTGAATTTCTTCGTGGGCGGAACCATGGCGTGAAAGACGCACCAGATGCCGTCTTCGTCCAGAAAGCCGACCAATTCCGCCATTCTGCCATCGGCAAGCACGCCGACGGCTATCCAAAGCGGTGGGTCGTCGGATCCGTTCCCCCGCCACCTTCCCTTATGAAGGATCGACCCGTTTTGCGTTGCCGTTGTGCTGCGTTTGACGAGAACTTGTTACCATAGGCGCACGAATAAAACCGAAACGCTGTGGATGCAAACGGCCGGATTGTAGGAGGGTATGGCTATGCGAAAGGTGAAACCCCTGATCATCGGCGGGATTTTAGCGACATCGCTCGCTGTGGCGCCGATGCTTGCGTCCTGCGGGGGCGACATCAACAACGACGAATACCGCGACGACCTGGCAGTGGTCGACGAAGGCTCTGCCGACGATGGCGGCGAGGCGGCGGAAACGGCCGAAGAAGCGTCTGACCAGGCGAAAGAAGCCGCCCCCGAAGAGGCGGCCCCTGAAGAGGCCGCTCCTGAAGAGGCGCCCGCGCAAGAGCCTGCCGAGCCCGCCGACACGGCTCCCGAGCAGCGTCCCATTGCCGAAAACCTGGCCGCCACGGTGTCCGGCATCATCTCGTCTTACGGCGCTAACGCGTCGGTCACCTACACCAGCTTGTCCGATCTCGATGGCTATGCGACGTTCGCGGTTGACGGCAGCGAGCCGCACGTGTCGGCGTCGATGATAAAGCTGGCTATCATGGCCGAGGTGTTTGACCAGGTCAACAGCGGGTACCTTGCGTTGGAGGACAGTTATACCGTGCAGGATTCCGACATCGTGGGCGGAACTGGTACGCTTCAAGGATCAGGTCCTGGAACGCAACTGTCCCTCAGCGACCTCGTCAGGCATATGATCGCCGAAAGCGACAACGTGGCCACCAACATGCTCATCGACCTGGTCGGCATGGACGCCGTCAACGAAGAGGCCGCCAAGCTGGGCCTGAACGCCACGTCGCTGCAGCGCTACATGATGGACACCGACGCCCAGGCGGCCGGCATCGAAAACCACATGAGCTCCGACGATGCGGCTGTCATTCTCATCCTCATCGCCAACGGCGAATTCTACACGCCCGAGCTGAGCCAGCTGGCCACCGATTTCCTGTCGCAGCAAACCGACGCGGGCGGCATTGCGGCAAGCCTGTCATCAGGCGAAACGTTTGCGCACAAGACGGGCACGCTGACCAACGTCAAACACGACGCCGGCATCGTCCAAGGCGAGGCGCCCTATGTGCTGTCGGTGTTCGTCGAGGGTGTGGACGAAGGTTCGGCCCTGTCTCTCATGGGCGAAGTGACGACGGCCATCGAAACCGCGCGGGCCAACGGCGAAGTTGCATAAGGAGGCCGCAATGAGAGGCTTTCCATCGTCGCGCAGGGCTCTGAAAGCGGCAGCCGGCACGTGTCTTGTCTGCTCGCTGGCGCTTTTCGGCTGCGGCGGCGACATCACCAACGAGGCGTACGTGGACCAGCCGGAAGAGGCGTCCGCACAGGCCGAGCAACAGCCAGCGGCGGCGCCGAGCGATCAAGAAGGCGAAGCCGGCGAAGAAACCGCAGGTGAGAAAGGCGCAGCGTCCGAGGCGGAAGCGGAAGCCGAAGCGCAAACGGCGGCCGCCGCAGCAGCCGAAGCCGAAAGCGCCGCGGCGGAAGAAGCGGCCGACCCCGAGGCCCTTCGCGCGGACCTCGGCATCGTCGAGGACTTCCGCGCATCCTTCGACCACGGCTACAAAGGCCCCGAGCATCAGAAGTACATCGTGCTGCACGACACCGAAGGCGACGGCGATCCGCAGTCGGTCATCGACTACTGGGACGGAAACGGTACAGGCGTGGCGGCGCACTTCATCGTCGGGAAGGACGGCTCCATCTTCCAGTGCGTGCCGCTCGACGCCATCGCGCATCATGCCGGGTATGGCGATACCGGACATAATGCCTGGTACGGGGTGGAAGACGAGTCGCGCGACGACAAGGTGGGCACGACGCCCATCGGTGACTGGGCGGCTGACTACGGCATGAATTCGCACTCGGTCGGCATCGAGATGGTCCACGTGGGCGGAGGGGGCGACTACCCCGCTGAGCAGCTTGACGCCCTCGACCGCTTGATCGCCTACATCGATGCGTACTACGGTTTCGAGAGCGACATCATCGACCACAAAGCCTGGCGCACCGGAAACTCCGACACCTCGCCCGAATTCGCGTCCTACCTGCAGAACTACCAAGCTGTCCGCACGCACGCCGGATAAGGCTCGGCTTCGGGGGGTGAAGGCGCCTGTGAACTTCGGCGGCCCTCGAGAAGCGCCGTCGGAAGTCCTGCGCAGACTTCTCTTGCAAGGTCGGCGGTGCTGCGACGCTTGGACCCGCTGCCCGAACCTTTGACCCGCGTCCACCGCCGAACCGCCTGGAACTTCAGCCTGCGTCCGCCGTCGCGCCGCCCGGCGTTTCTGCCCGCGTCTGAAAGCCATGAAAAAAGCCGCCCGCGTGGTGTTGCGGGCGGCCTTTCGCCAGGTCAGTCGAGGTATCAGCGTCCGGTGCCGCTTCCCTTGTCTCCTACACGTACGGCGAGTTGCGGCTTTGTTCGATTTGCAGCATGGTATCGACGTTGGCCCGTTCGGTGCTGTTGAGCCAGTTGTTGTCGAACGCTGCGGGCGCATAGCGCGGATCATACCAGCTTTGGGAGTTGAAGTAGCTGTTCAAGTCATCGCTTTGGAACATGCGGCCGTAACGCGCGAAAATCTCGTTGCGGGCGAGGAACAGGTCGTACGTGCTCAAGGAATCCAGCTCGCTGTAGGAATACACCCTTGACGACGATTCTGGGAGAATGTAGAAGTTGTTCGGCTTCGGCGCCTGGTTGCTCTGCGCCTGCGCTTGCTCGGCGCTCTTCTTCGCGGCTTCGGCTTCCTTCCTTGCGGCCTCCGCCTCGGCTTCTGCCTTTTCCTTCTCGGCTTCGGCCTTCTGCTTTTCCGCTTCCGCCTTGGCCTTTTCGGCCTCTGCCTTTTCCTTCTCGGCTGTGGCGATGGCTTCGGACGCGGCTTCGGTTTCGCTCTTCTCCTTCTCCGCCGCAGTTTCGTCGGCTGCCACGTCGTCGGCGGTCCGCTGCTCAGCGTCGGGCGCGGCGCTGGCGGCCGGCGCTTCTTCGACTGCTGACGTCTCGTTGTCGGTTTGGCCGCCGAAGGGGTTCGCCACGACCAATACCACGGCCACGAGCAGCACTGCCGCTGCTGCCAGCACCACGATCGACGCCACGTTCGGCGAGTTCTTCTGCGGTGCCGGCTGCACCGGCGGCTGCATCGGAATAGGTGTGCCCACAGGCGGCTGCACCGGCGGAATGGGCGGCATCGGGGTGGTCGCGTTCGGCGGCGGCACAGGCGCGGCTTCGTCGTCGGCGCTCACGGGCGGCATCTCTTGCGTGCCTTCGTGTCCGCCTTCGGCCGTTCCCTCACCGGCTGCGGGGTTTCGAGCGCCGCAGTGGGGGCAGAATCGCTGCGTGGAATTGATGCGCTCGTTGCAGTTGGGGCAGAACATGGCAGGTCTCCTTCTCGTGCTGTGCCGGCCGCCGGGCTTGCGTCCGACGCATCAAGCGCTCCAGCGCTTTCTTGCGGCATCTCCTGCATGCCGCGCTTCGCGAAGAACAGGCGCACTCGGACGGCGGAAGTTCGTCTTAGTAAGTACTGTTTCAGTACTTACCTTCCGCTTCGGCACCGCCCGTTTGCTCGCGCACTTCGCGTCGGCTTGCCGTTGGGGCGTATTATACCGTCTTCGCCGCCAATCCGACGGCGCAACAGCGGCCAAAAACTCCTGTTGCCGCCAATCTTCCCGCCTGCCGCCCGCCCCCCCCGCAGCGGCCGCCGCACCCTGCTGCTCGTGCGGCGGCCGGCGCACCCCGCCCCCCCCCGTGGCGGCCGGCGCACCCCGTCCCCCCCCGCGACGCTCCCCCCGCGCACCGCTCCGCGCCGGCCTGCCTGCCGCCCAACCTTGAAATCCCTCCGCGAAAGCCGCAGCGAGGGCTTTTCTAAAAGGGACAAAGGTGGTACTATCACACCCGAGAAAAACAAGGGCGTTTCAAACGCATGAACGGCAAGCAGCCAGGTCACCAGCATGATTTGGCTTGATCACGACATTTTCCTGCAGCGGCTGGCTCGGGGAAGGGCGGGTGTGGAAACCTGCGAGGAGCCAGCCCGCATCCTTTGAGCACGAAAGGAGACGGGTTGGCGCGAACTCGTCTTACAATTCAGCGCATGGGCAAGGCGGCGCTGGCTGCCGTGCTTGCCGCTGCCCTCTTCCTGCTGGCCTCGTGCTCATCCGCCGATGACGGCGCCGTGCCCATGTCTTCGGGCGGCGCTCAGACAAGCGGCGAGACGGCCGCTTCCGGCAATCCCGACGACGGCACCACCAGCGGCCCCGGCTACACCGTTCCCGAACAGCTTGCGCTGTCCGAATACCACGCCGACGCCGTCACCGGCACCGAGCTGGGCGCATTCGACCTTTCGGCGCTGTCGCAGGGCTACGTGGGCGCCTCGGCCAAAAGCGACGCGCGTCTGAAATTCCAGGTCATCAAAGACGACATGAGCTACAACTACGACCTTCCCAACGACGGCGAGCCTATCATCTGCCCGCTCAACATGGGCGACGGCATGTACAGCTTCCGCATCATGCAGAACACCTCGGGCTCCAACTACGTCGAAGTCGCCGCCATCGACCAGGCGGTCACGCTCGACAGCGAGTTCGTCCCCTTCCTCGTCCCCAACGTGTTTTGCGATTACGACGAAAACAGCGCGGTGGTTGCGAAGGCTCGCGAGCTGGCCGCGGGCGCCGCGAACACCGGCGAAGTCGTCAGGTCCGTCTACCGGTGGGTCGTCGAGAACATCGAATACGACAGCGCGAAGGCCAAAGAGTTGGTCGACGCAACGGGATACGTGCCAAATCCCGACGAAACGCTCGAAACTCAGAAGGGCATCTGCTTCGATTATGCGTCCATGACCGGCGCCATGTTGCGCAGCCTTGGCATTCCGTGCCGCGTCATCACTGGTTACGTGTCCCCGAACGATCTGTATCACGCGTGGAACATGGTCTACATCGACGGGCAGTGGATCAGCGCTTCTTTCTCTATCAATCCCGAATCATGGACACGGGTAGATTTGACCTTTGCGGCGGCAGACGCCGGCGATTCGAGTACAATTGGCGATGGCACGAGCTACACCGACCGCTATGTGTACTAAACGGACTATTATTATGTTGCGAGAAGAAGCGCTTGGCGGTCTGGGAACGGGGAGCAAGCACGTCGTCCTTCACGGGGCGAGAACGGTATAAGGAGCGAAGTATGGCGAAATCTCTGCTGGAAAGCAGCGCCCTCAGCGCGTTTTGCGAAAGCATGGCGCTCATGTTCTCGGCTGGCATCCAGACCGACGAAGCCGTTCACATGCTGTCCGAAAACATGAAGGATTCTTCGTTCAAGCGTGCGTGCAACGCCATGTACGCCCAGCTCATCAACGGATCGACCCTTGCCGACGCCATGGAGAGGTCCAAGGCGTTCCCCCTCTACGCCATCGAGATGGTACGTCTGGGCGAGCGCACGGGCCGACTGGAGCACGCATTGCGCAGCCTGAGCGTCTTTTACGACGAAGAAGACCGCCTGTTTTCGAAGATCCGCAGCTCGATCGGCTATCCGGCGGCGCTTCTGTGCGTCATGAGCGTCATCTTGGCGTTCACCGTCGCGATCATTCTGCCGGTGTTCGTGGACGTGTACGAAAGCCTTTCGGGAAGCCTCACGTCCGGCTCGTTCAGCTCGGTCAACGTGTCCATCGGCATCGGATGGGTGGCGCTGGGCGTCACGCTCGTGTGCACGATTCTGGCGCTGATCGGGCTTTTTTTGAGCCGCAGCGAAAAAGGCCGCCAGAAGATGCTGCGCCTGTTCGAGAAGACGCCGTTCACGCGCCAGGCCATGTACCAAATGGCGCTCAGCCATTTCGCTTCGACGCTTGCCATCTACATCGCGTCGGGCGAAAACACCGACGACGCCATGCGCGACGCGTTGGGCATGATCAACCATCGCGGCTTGCGGAAGAAGGTGCAGGCCGCCTACGACGATATGGTCGACGTTGCGAATGCGAAGGGCTTGGCCCAGGTCATCAGCGAGCACGAGATCTTCGAGCCGGTGTATGCCCGCATGCTCGCCATCGGCAACCGCTCGGGCAGCCTTGACGAGGTTCTCGACCATCTGTCGGGCGCGTTTTTCGACGACGCTGTTCAGCAGCTCGACCGTATCATCGACACCACCGAACCGGCGCTTGCCGCCTTCATGACCATTGCGGTCGGGGCGACGCTCGTGTCGGTCATGCTGCCGCTCATCGGCATCATGGGATCGATCGGATAGCCTATGTATCACGAGGTCACAGCCGAAATGATCAGACGCCGCCGTCGGCGGGTGATCGTCGCCGTGCTGGCGGTGCTCGTCATTGCCGCCCTGGTGGCGGGCTTCGCGTATGCTTCGCGGGACACGCTGCGCGAGCAGGCCGCCTCGTCGTTGCGCGACGCCATCATGAATTCCGCGCTGCAGTGCTGCGCCATCGAGGGGTCCTATCCGCAAACGCTTCGATACCTGGAAGACAATTACGGCTTGTCGGTGAACCATGAAGACTACGTCGTCACCTACGAAGCCTTTGCCAGCAACGTCGCGCCCAGCGTGGTGGTGGTGCCTCGATGAGCCAGCTTGAGCAAAACGGCGGTTACCTGGACGTTCTCAACAAGTCCATGGTCGGCCCTGCGGACCGCGGCGTCGATTCGCAGTCGTTCGGGCGCGTGTTCACCGTGATTCTGTTCGTGATGTTCATCGTGCTGTTGCTGCTCGCCATCATGGCGGGCACGCTGGTGTACAAAAACCTGTCGACGATGAGCTCTGTTGCGAACGATTCGCGGGTTGCGCTGTCGCTGCTTGCGAACAGCGTGCGCGGCGTCGATGCGGCGGGTGCGGTCGGCGTGGGCGTTGGCCCCGAAGGCAACGCGCTGGTACTGACCGAAACGTTTCCATCCGGCACGTTCGAGACGCGCATCTATTTGTACAAAGGCCAGGTCATGCAGGAATATGCGGTGACCGGGGCGGAATACACGCCAGAACGCGCGACGCCCGTGGTGGCCTCGAAGACGTTCGGCTTCGAATACGCCGACGGGCTGCTGTCGCTGACGACCGACCATGGCACGGCGGAAGTGGCGCTGCGCACTCTGCGGGGAGGTGAGTAGATGGCTCGCGACTCTGAACAGGGGCAACGTGTTATGACACGGCGGGCGAGCGATCGCACCACCTGGCCCGGCGTCGCATTCGTGCTCGAAGCGCTGCTGCTTCTGCTGTTCGTGACGGCGGCGCTTGCGGTGCTGTTGCAGTTGTTCGCATGGGCGCAGTTGCGCGGGGACGACTCGGCGCACCTGACCGAGGCGGTGACGATAGCGACGAACGCCGCCGAGCGGTTCGCGCAAGATCCGACGGACGTCCAGACGTCCTGCGAAGAGGGCGCCTATGGCGTGACGTGCCAGGTCACGCCCAAGAAGAACGCGGCGGGGACGCTGTATTCGGCGCACATTTCGGTTTCGCGCGACGACAGCGTCGTCTACGAGATGGACACGGCCAACTATGTGTCCGACAAAGAAGCGAAGCGAGGCTACATCGTCACCGTGCTTCCGATGGAAGGCGGATCGTTCGGCACGCTGGGTTCGAACGGCCTCGAGCCGATTGACGACAAGACGGGGCCGCGTATCGCGCCGCCGCCGTCTGAGGACGAGGGCGAGAACGCAGGCGCCGCCGCTGAGGACGCGGGCGCTGCCGAAGGCGCTGGCGCCGACGAAGCCCCCGCCGAGGAGGTGATCGACTGATGGCGAAGCCGCACGGATCGGTTCGTATCGGGCCCATCAGCCTGTTTACCCTGATCATCACCTTGTGTCTGGCCGTCATGTCAGTGCTTACCGTCACGACGGCGCAGGCCAGCTACAGCTTGACCGCCCGCCAGGCCGACGCCGTTACGATGTTGTATCGCGACGAGCGGGCCGCGCAGCTGTTCGTGTCCAACATCGACGAGGCTTTGATGGTCGGCACCAAGGACAAAAGCTTCTCAACGGCGGACTTCGAAGCGGGCCTTGACGACATCGTGACAGCGACCGTCAAGGAGCTGGGCGACGAAGCCCCTGCGATAGAAGCCGATTGGCTGTCGGCCTACGACGCATGCGCAGCGGCCGGCGTCGACATGGTGGGTGTCGAAAAACCCCTGGTCGGCGCTGTTTCTGCGACGATTTCCGGTCAAGATGGCCGCAGTTTGCAGATTGTGGTCGGCGTCACGCCCGATTCGACGTGCGAACTGCTGTCGTGGAAAGCCGTATCAACTTGGACCGAGGAAGGCGCGGGCGAGACCCTCTGGGCCGGATAGCCTGCAAGGATAGGAGAACCTATGAAACTGGAAGAGCTTTTGCAGCAGATGGTCGACGTGAAGGCCTCCGACATCTTCATCATCGCCGGCCTGCCGCTGACCTATCAGCTTGGCAGCCGCCAGGTTCGCATAGGCGACTCGATGCTCATGCCGGCCGACACCGAGGCCGTCGTGCGGTCCATCTACGAGGTGGCCGGCCGCGACATTGCGCCGTTCGAGGCCGCCCGCAACCATGACGACGACTTCTCGTTCGCCGTGGCGGGCATCGGTCGCTTTCGCGTGAACGTGTTCCGCCAGCGCGGGTCTTACGGGGCGGTGGTGCGCGTCATCCCGTTCTCGCTGCCGAACCCCACCGAGTATCACATCCCTGAAGAAGTGCTGCGCACCGCCGACTTCCAGAAGGGGTTGGTGCTGGTCACCGGCCCGGCGGGCTCCGGCAAGTCCACGACGCTTGCGACCATCGTGGACCGGTTGAACCATCGCCGCCAGGGCCACATCATCACGATGGAAGACCCCATCGAATACGTGCATCGCCACGGCAGCTGCATCGTGACCCAGCGCGAGATCCCCACCGACGTGGCAACGTACGCCGAGGCGCTGCGCTCGGCCATGCGCGAAAGCCCCGACATCATCCTGCTCGGAGAAATGCGTGATCAGGAGACGATTTCAACGGCGGTGACTGCTGCCGAGATGGCGCAGCTGCTGTTCTCCACGCTGCACACCACCGGCGCGGCCAACACGATCGACCGCATCATCGACGCGTTTCCCGCCAACCAGCAGCGTCAGATCCGCATCCAGCTTTCCATGGTGCTGCAGGCCGTCGTGTCGCAGCAGCTGGTGCCCACGATCGACGGCGGCGTGGTGCCGGCGTTCGAGATCATGGTCGCCAACACGGCCATCCGCAACCTCATCCGCGAGGAAAAGACGCACCAGATGGACAGCGTCATCGCGTCAAGCGCCGACCAAGGCATGATCACCATGGACCAAAGCCTGTTCAACCTGGTGAAATCCGAAAAGGTGGCGAAAGAGACCGCGCTGCAGTGCTCCATCCACCAAGAAGCGCTGAAGAAGCGCTTCGAAGCCGAGGGGATGTAAGGGCAAAAAGCCGACGGGGGTCGGCAGGCGCCGGCTCGTCTGTGCAGGGCTGGCGGAATTGATCAGCGTTTCCCTAGGGAAACGCTGATTAATAGCACTTACACCGATCTTCTCAGCTTCGCCATTGAGTTTTCGCGCCGAATTGCCTTTAAGAGGCGCTGCAAGGTGCCTTGTGCCCTTCTGCGAGATCCCCTACCGGGGGGTTCAAGGCGCTTTCGGGCATAGCTCTCCCTACGCCGGCGATACCGCCGGCCCCTCGGGACATCCCGCCCTAGCCCACATCGCCACATTGGCGAGCGCGAACAGGACGGTGAGGGCGCTGGCGTTTTTAACCAGGCCCCTGTAACGGCATCTGGCATGGCCGAACTGCCTCTTCACGATCAGGAAGGGGTGCTCGACCTTCGAGCGGACGGACGCCTTGCGCGACTCGATATCGTGCTCGACGGCGAGCCCTCGCATGCCCTTGATGCGCGAGGGCCTCTCGGCCACCTTCCACTCGACTTCGCAAAGATGCCCGTCGCCTGCGACCTCGGGCCGCCTGGAAACGCCGGCGTACCCGGAGTCCGCGTAGCAGAAGCCGTCGTCTTCGCGCACGAGGGCGTGGGCGACCGTCACGTCGGAGACGTTCGCCGCCGTGGCCCTGACGGCGTGGACGAGCCCGCTCCCCGCGTCGACCCCGATGTGGGCCTTGTAGCCGAAATGCCAGCTCTTGCCCTTCTTGGCCTGGTGGGCCTCGGGGTCGCGGGACTTCGAGGCGTTCTTGGTGGACGAGGGGGCCTCTATGAACGTCGCGTCCACGATGGAGCCGCCGCGCATCATGACGCCCTTCGACCCCGGCACCGCGTTCACGCAGTCGAGCACCTGCGCGGCGAGCCCTTTGGACTCGATGATCCGCCTGAACCTGAGGAGCGTCGTGGCGTCGGGCGCCTGGTCCCCCAACCCGAACGATATGCCCATGAACTCGGAGAACGCGCGCGAGTCGTAGATCGCGTCTTCTACTCCCTCGTCGGAGAGGTTGAACCACAGCTGCAGGAAGTACATGCGCAGCATCCTCTCGATCCCGATGGGCTTTCTGCCGCGCCTTCCCTCGAAGTAATGGGGCTTTACCAGTGCGACGAGCGCCTCCCAGGGGATAGCCTCGTCCATCTGGTGCAGGAACTCCTCGCGCTTGGTCACCCGCCTGCGGCTTGCGTTCTGGATGTCTGCAAAAGTGATCTGTCGTTCCATGTATATCTCCGCAAATTGTGCTCATGAGCTGGGATTATTATACCATTCGTAGGTTTTGCGAAGACTGCGATCTTTCTCGTTGGCCGTCTTTGACGACGCGTGGTCTAAGTTCAGATCGAATTGATCAGCGTTTCCCTAGGAAGACAGAGTGACGCACGGGCGGGAGCTGACAGGCTTCCGCCTTCGTCTTTGTGGCCAAAAAGGGCCGTATTCGCATGTGGGTTGCGGATGCGGCCCTTTCAGCTGTCAAGCTGTGTGATGCTTCGGGGGAGATTGTGATGGATATATCCGGTTTTCATTGCAGGCTAACAAAAGCTATAATATTAGTACCAATATAGGTACATCTGTGCAAGAATTAGGTGGCGAATTGTCCTTATATTGGGTTTATGAGGGGAAACAGAGGAGAGGCAATGATCACGGGTGAAAGCAAGAAAGCTGTTGCATGCTGAGGAATCTCGCCAGCCCGGCACGGAAAGGCGAAGCCGACACCGGTTGCGTCTTAGCAGGAAACACAGGCCGGGAAGTGACTGCAGACTCTCTTTTATGACAGTGGGTGATTGCTATGTTTGAGCGAATCTTAACGATAAAAGGCACCTTCGGGGGCAAGTTCATTTCAGTGCTGCTATCCATCGTGCTCGTGCTAAGCATGAGCAACATCCTGGCATTCGCCCAGGTCGGCAGCGCTTTGGCTGAGGAAGAGACGGGAACTGATACGCCTGCTGTGACAATTTCATCTGCAGACGGTGCTACTGTCAAAATAGGCGGTACGCTTCAGCTTGATGTCACGACCACGCCAGCAGGCGCGAACGTAGAGTGGTCGTCTTCAAACGAACTCGTCGCTACCGTTGATTCGACTGGTACTGTGACTGGCGTCGCGGCAGGCACTGCGACAATAACTGCGACAGTGAAGATAACGACAAGCGCCGGAACCGAGGTTACTAAAACATCAACTATTGATATAACTGTGGAGCCTCAAGCTGTAGTCGAGCCGAGTGTCCAAATTGCGCCCAGAGAAGGCATCACCGTCGCAAAAGACGATACAGTTGACCTTGATGCCACGACGACGCCAGCAGGCGCGAACGTAACGTGGTCATCTGATAACGCAGAAGTCGCTACGGTTGCTGCTGCCGCAGACAATGCCAATGCCGGTGTTGTGACTGGCCACGCGGCAGGCACTGCAGCAATAACAGCGACAGTGTTGGCAAGCGATGGCACGCCAATAACCGATTCCGTTAGCGTCGCTGTGACAGCTGATGAAGCCGATAAGACACCTGCAATACCCGGTACCATTACAGCTACCTCTGATACAACATTGGGAGGAAATGGCACTCCGGAAAACCCATATATCGTCGCCCCTAAGAAGACGGTTGGATTGGAGTATCAAGGTCTTGGCGTGTCAACCCCTTGGAAAATAGCAAGAGGTTCAGTACCTCCTTCTCAGAGCGATTGGAATGAGCAAGATGTGCAGGACATCGCGCAACTTGTTTCTCAGTATCCTGCTACTTCAGGAAGCACAGGAGCGAAGCCTTCTGTTTCGGTTTATGTCTACGAAAGTGCTCCAGCTGGCGCTCGATTCATGGTGCAATATAATTCGTGCATCTCCTATTTTAAAGTTGCTGAAGTAGAAACCGAAGACGATCCGAGCTTTGCGATTTCGGCTACAGATCCCGCTCTTATCAACGAAGAAGGCAAAATTACCCTTGAAGTAGAGGGGACAGCTCAGCTTACTGCCACGCCGCTGACGGCAGGCGAGAACGTAAAGTGGTCGTCTGATAATGCATCCGTCGCCACAGTTGGTTCGGATGGCACTGTGACTGGCGTCAAAGAAGGCACTGCAACGATAACTGCGACAAGCGGTGGTGCGTCGGCCGCCATTACTGTTGATGTCGAAAAGCACTATGACATTACATTTTACGAAAACGCCGAAAGCACAGAGCCTCTCGAGGTAATGAAAGCGACACGTAACGAGTCGATCGTATTTCCAAATTACCCTGAAACGCAGACGGAAGACGGTAAGTCGTTCAAAGGTTGGTCGACGGATCCCTTGGCAAACGCCTTGGAGCATTATACGAGTCACGTCTATGCCCCCGGAAGTTCGTACACGGTTGAAAGGGATGCAACGTTCTATGCAATCTGGGAGGAACAAGGCGTTGACGCAATCTTCTTTATTCGAACCGATAAAGTGATACCCGAGGAGCCAAGTTCGCATCCAACGAGAGAGTACACTGAGGGGATACCCAAGGGTAATGTAATAAAGGGAGCGGCTTTTTATTCCAATCAAAACGGCATCGAAAACTTCCTGAACAAGGGTTCTCTTCCTTCTGATGACGAAATCAAGAAGGCGCTCGAGAAAAAGAATATCACGTACAACCCTGGTACCCAGCGCGTTGTTTGGTATGTGATGAAAAAAGAAAAAGAAGGATGGCATGTCGATGGCACTGTGCTAGATAATGATAAAGCCACCCTTACCTATAACTCGAATGTCGTCGACAATACGGTTCGGAACATACCGGCAGGCGGACAATGCGCGAAGAACGAAACAATTCACGTTTCTGACAAGACTCCTACCCGTTCGGGCGGGTATAGGTTTGTTGAGTGGACCACGCAACCAGACGGGAGCGGCGCTCGCTACGCGCAAGGCGCGGAGATCGAGATGGCGCAAGACACGACGTTGTACGCACAATGGGAGAGTACGAATTGCTACACAGTCGAGTTTTATAAAAACGACGGAAGCGAAGAAGCTCCTCAGGTAGAAAAAGCGACCTTTAACGAGGTGATCGACTTTCCTGCGAGTCCTGGAACGGAGCTGGAAGGCAAGTCCTTCGTAGGTTGGTCGGAAGATCCCTCTGCGAACGCCGTGGGTCATTCTACGAGTTATGTCTATGCTCCCGGAAGTCCGTACACGGTTAAAGGGCCTGCAAAGTTCTATGCAATTTGGGCGCAACAAGATGTTGGCGCAACCTTCTTTATTCGAACCGATGGAAAGATACCTGAGGAGCCAAGTTCGCAACCAACGAATCTGTACACCCAGGGAATACCCAAGAAGGAAGAGCATGCAATAAAGAGAGCGGCGTTTTACTCCAACCAAAACGGCGTCAATGAATTCCTGTATGAGGATGCTATCCCCACTCCGACTGAAATCAAGAAAGTGTACCCAAGCTACAACCCTGAAACCCAGTACATTACTTGGTACGTGATCAAGCAAGAGAGCAATGGATGGCACGTTGACGGCGTTTTGCTGAATAGAAATCTAGTCACCCTCACTTACAGCTCGAATGTCACCGACAATACGGTTTTGGGTGTGCCAGCAGGCAGCCAATTCGACTTGAACGCCGAAGTTCTCGTTCCTGCTATGTCTCCTACACGCTCGGGCGGGTATGCGTTTGCTGGGTGGAACACTCAGAAAGACGGTCAAGGCACTCGTGTCGCCCCAGGTGCGACGATCGCTATGGACAAAAGCAAGACGTTGTACGCGCAATGGAAGAACTTGAATAGTTACACGGTCACGTATGACGTTGATGACGCTGGTCATGGAACGGTCAGCAGTGGCGAGGAAACGCATTCTGTGACGAGCGTCGCAGAGGTACAAGGCTCCACCGCCGAACCCAATGTCGATGCGGGGTACAAATTCGATGGTTGGTACAAAGACGGTGTAAAGATTCCCGAAGCGGAAAAATGCCTTACTCCAGCAATTGCCGCTCAAAAAATTAACTGGGATCTTGATGAGGAAACTGGCACGTATCTTTATGGCGATACTACTTTTGTGGCCAAATTCGTGCCAGATGAGACGAAAACCCATACCGTGTCCTACAAGGTCAATTACTATAAAGACGAAAAATTTGCTGAGAGCGACGAGCTTGTAGAGAGCGAACCTGTGTGGGTTGGAGAAACCGCAGCCATAACCGTAGACAAGGAAGCCATCAATACGACCGATAAGTATAAAGGGTTCAAATTTAAGCATGCCGAATGTGGCGGAACCGCCGGTATTCCTGATACGCTTGCAACAGAGGGTACGAGAGATGCTACCTATGTAATCAACGTCTACTACGTTTTCGACGATAGGCAAACCAAAGAAGTTAGCGCTACAGTAGATTACCAGCTCGGTGACACTGTTCAAACTGAAGATCGCGATGTTATCACTGCAACGGTGCAGGTTCTCGAGTCTGGTCCAATCTATACTGCAGGAGAAGTCGAAGTCAGAGAGTACCCTGGTTGGGAGCTGGACCATATCACTCTCAATGGCAATGAAGTTGAAAAGCTTCCGGAAAAGCTAAAAGACGGCGACAAGGTTGTTTATCATTATTCGGAGTGCGAGAAGCCAGCGGCCGAGCCTGAAGATTCAGACGGCTCTGAGCAGGATGAGCCGGATTATCCAGTGCCGCCCATAACGACAACTCCGACCGACACAGATACGAAGCCTCCTGCTACGCCGCAGGATGCAACTCAGGATTCTGGTACCACGCAGGATCCGGAGCCGACCACGACGCCGGAGGCCTCTGATTCTGGGTCAACTCCAGAATCGACGCCGGAACCTGCTCAGACTCCGGAGTCGACGCCGGCGGTACCGGCTTCTACGCCTGAGCTGACGCCTGAGATCGAGTCGAATCCCTCGACGGGCCTGACTGTTGTGCCCGAGTCGGGTCCGGCTCTCACGCCGACAAGCGTAAGCGCTCCTTCGCGCGGGCTGGCCGTTACCCCTGGGGTCGTGACGGCAACCGCCACGCCGAGCTCCTTGACGACGGTTGACATTCCGATCAACCCGCTTGGTGGCACGACGGCCCCGACGGATGTCACTCCGCTGCCTGCACCGGAAAGCGCCATCGGGGACGAAGGTGCGCCGCTTGCGCCTCCTGAGCCGACGACGATCGAGGACGGGGCGACCCCTCTGGCGGCTCTCATGACGCAGGAGACCCCGGACGGCCATGTCGGCTGTGTGGTGCACTTCTACATCATTCTGGGCATCGTCCTGTCGGTGATTTATGCTGCGGCGGTGGCGCTTCGCAGGGCGCGGTTCTCGCATATCCTGAAGGGCTACGAAGACGACCTGACGGGCGACGGCGGCTCGAGCGGTTCTCCTGCCCGCGAGCAGGCAAGTTACCGGCCTGAAGCTGCTGTCCTCAACGGCATCCCCGCGATGGCGGCTGTGTCTACGAGTAGGTAAACCTGGTGAGAGTGGGTTATGAGAAAGAGTAACGTAGTCGTTTTCGCGCTTCTGATTCTCGTCTCGATCCTTCTTTTGTGGTCGTGGTACTACCTGGGTTTAAACCGAGTCGACTATCCACTGGACCTGGTGCTTTCCATCGTCTGGTGGATAGTCCTCCTCCTCTCGGTCGCGATCATCATCAAGCTGGAGAGGACGCGCCGACGCCGCATCCGCACGATATATGCGGGAGAGCGAGCAGCTTTCAATAGCGAAGTAGGTATGTTTGCAGTACCTTCACTGGCCGACGTCGAAGCCGTCCAGGCCACCATGGCCTCCGTGCTGTGCGACCTGGAGTACGACTTCACTCGCGAAGACTTTCCCAAGCCGAAAGATCTGAAGGTGCTGTATTTCGTCCGCACGAAGAAGTTCAAGGCGAAGGAGTGCGACGAGGACGAGAGCCGGAAGGGTGCCGACATGACCGGTGCCAGCGGAAGCGGTGAAGCCCCCAGAGCGGCTGAAGGCAAGGCGGCGCTTCACGGATCGATGTATCCTTCCCGGGGAGCGAATGCAAGCAGCAACGCGACGTCTGCCTCGCCCGGGTGCGCGATGGAGGTCGTCGAATGGGTCGGGGAAGTTGTCGTAGTAGGGTCCGACGAGGCGGAACCTTTCGACACGAGCGAAGAGCTCACGAAGATCCTCACAAGAATCTCCCTGGAGACCCGCCAGTAACATCAGGGTCCTGGGAGCAAGGACAAGCAAGAACCCACCCGCCCGCCCGAACTGACCGGGCGGGCGGGTTTTTGCGAGAAGCAGCCGGTCCCAACTCGAAAGCGACGTGGCAAAAGCCCTGCCCGCTTCAGTCTTCGATGCCCGATTGAGTGATGCAGAACGCGGCATAAAGGGGAAGGCTCCGCAGAAGTGCGCCGGACCTGCCCATGGCTTCGATGCCGAAGTTGGCCTCCGACAGCCGAACCGCATAAGGGGCACGCCCTTCCTCCATGAACTTGCCCAGGCTTTTCGCTTTGACGTTTCGTGCCGACTTCACTTCAACGGGAATGATCTGTGCACGGCGGTTCTGGAAGACGAAGTCGATCTCCCCGTTCCCCACTTTGCCGGACGGCATCCAATAGAACGTTTTCACCTCGTTGGCCGCTAGCGCCTGCATGACGTAGTTCTCCGCCAGCGCCCCCCGAAAGTCAGAGGCCAGGGTCGAGCGCAGCTCGTCATCGAGGAACAGGGAGGCGTCGATGCCGAACTTGAAGAACATAAGGCCCGTGTCTGCGACGTACACCTTGAAGTAGCTTCCTTCCTCGTCGTTGAAGGGCGCAAGGGGTGCCTGGTCGTCGCGCGTCAGGTCGTTGATTGTCACGATTCCCGCGGCATTGAGCCACTCTAGCGGCTCGAGCAAGCGCTCGCGGCGCCCGCCGCGCACCACTTCGGCGTATTTGAACTTCTTCGTCGACGCCCGCAAGAGCTGCTTGGGCAGGCTGTCCCAAATCCGTTTTGCCGATATGCCGCTGATGCCGTTGTCCGGATCGGTCATGTCGGCGGTGTAGGTCCTGTCGATCTCCGCATGGATTTCGGCGGCCGAGGCGAAGGTCCTGTCCTGGCGGTAGGCGCTCAAAGCTTTCGGCATGCCGCCGAGCACCAGGTACCGGCGATACAGCTCGAGGGCCCGGTCATGGCGCACGTAGGGCTCTCCCGTGGCTGCATGGGCCCGGATGTCGCTCGCCATGGCGTGCTCTCCGAAAGCCCAGAGGTATTCCTCGAAATCGAGGGGGTGGAGCTCGATGTGGGCCACGTCCGACGGGAACGGGAGACGGCGGCGTTTTGTGGCGACGCCCAGCAAGCTGCCCGTCGCGAGCACGCGCCACGGCGATCCGGCGAAGAAGCGCAGCGAATTGAGGGCTTGCTCGCAAAGCTGCACCTCGTCCAAGACGACAAGTGTTGTACCAGGCCGAATAGGAGCGCCCTTGTATTCGGAGATGCGCGCGACAAGTCCGTCGACGTCGTCCGTGGGCCAGTCGAACAGCGCGCTCGCGCGCGCCAAGTCCGTCTGGAAATCGAGTTTGACGAACCCGTCCTCGAACAGCTCGCGCCCCATGCGCTCCGCGAGAACCGTCTTCCCGACCCTTCGGGCGCCTTGGATGAGCAGCGGCCGCGAGTCGGCATCTTGGGCCCACCTTCGCACCGCGTCTTCGAGTTTGCGCTTCATATATTCCATTGGGCACCTCCGCCGCCTTGAGCCCTTTTGTGCTATTGTACCTGCCGCTGCAAATTTAGTGTACAGCTTGTACACGAAATTCCAGATTTTCGTGTACAGCTTGTACACGAAATTTGCATGTGCGAGAGACGGCCAGCGAACTCTGCGGTACCAATCAGCTCTAGGCAGCCCGGTGTTCCACCCCTTCTGCGTCGTCAGGCCTTCTGCCCGGCCCGCCAGCTGCCCCCTCAGGCGTTCTGCCTGCGAACGTCGCCAGCCTCCTGTCGTTCTGCCCTGCTCGCCTTCTGTCCTCTTCGGTCGCTCTAGTGGCCCTCAGGCTTCTTCCCAGGCCCCCATAACCCTCTCCGTCTAGCTTCTAGTTTTATCTATGTCAACAGTATTTATGTCGCTATAGCCAAAAATGAACTTTTTCTTTAGGCCATTGTTGCGCTCTCGTTCCGCGTAGTATACTCGTGCAGTATATTTATATCAAAGTCGAGGTGCAGGGCGAAGGTGGCAATCAAGAAGCGAAGCAAAAAGCAGCAGGATCAGTCGAGCGAGGTCGATGATCGTTTGCGGAAAATGGGCCGCAGGGAATTGGTGGAGGTCATCTATGCCCTGCAGCAAAACGAGGCTGAACAGGCAAAGCAGCTGGAAAAGCTTCGGGGCCAGATGAACGAGCGTTCCTTGGTCATGACGGAAGCCGGCTCGATAGCTGAAGCGTCTCTGGCGCTGAACGAGGTGTTTGATCGGGCCCAACAGGCCGCTGACCAGTACCTTTCCTCCGTTCGGGCGTCAGAAACCGAGGCTCACGAAAAAGCGGACGAGATCGTGGCGGATGCGCGAGAGTTGGCCAGCAAGCTGGTGGCCCAGGCCAACGACCAAGCGAATGCTCTGATCGAGGAGGCGCAAGCCCGGGCCCAGGCCATTGAGGCCCAGGCCCAACAGCGGGCCCAAGCCGTGCTTGCCGAAGCCGACCAGCGTGCCCACGACGCCTATGACCAGGCAGAACGCACGTTGCTCGAAGCCAACAAGGTGCTGGAAGGGATCGGAAGCCTTGCGGCTCGCCCGCCTGCCCAGCAGTAAGGCGTCGCGCAGTGTGGATACGCGAAGCAGGCAGAGGTGAAAAAGAACAGCAGGAAGAGGGAAGTACCTGACAACCGAATAGTTCGAGAAGAGAAGCCGAATCCGTCGGAGGCGCGTTTTCCCGCAGAAAGCCTCCCCGACGTTCCCAGCCCCGAAGCGGTCGAGGCTGAACGCGACCGGTTGCAGTATCGCCGCGATTTCGGGCGGGCGTTCCGCACGACCGTGTACGCGCTCATCGTGGTCGCGGCTGCGGCGGTGCTGGTGGTCACGCTGTTTTTCCCGGTGCTGCGGGTGACGGGAAGCAGCATGGAGCCGACCTTGTACAACGACGACATCGTCATCTTGCTCAAGACCGGCGACTTCGAGACCGGCGATTTGTGCGGCTTCTACTTCCAGAACAAATTGTTGATCAAACGGGTCATCGCAGGCCCGGGCGATTACGTGGATATAGACGAAAACGGAACGGTGTACGTGAACGGAGAGGAGTTAAACGAACCTTACCTGACCGAGAAAGCCCTGGGTGAATGCGACATAACCCTACCCTACCAGGTGCCTGAAAACCGCTACTTCGTGATGGGCGACCATCGCTCCACTTCGGTGGACAGTCGTAGCACCGCTATCGGATCGATCGAGAAAGACCAGATCGTCGGTCGCATCTTGGTACGGATATGGCCTCTCGAAAGGCTGTCGTTGGTGCGTTAGACGAGGTTGAGCATGAAGAGAACCGCAGACATAGCCATGTCGTTCGCAAACGACAAGAAGAAGCGCCACCGCGAGATGGGCTTCTTTGCGCTTGCCGCGGCCATGGTCATTCTGTGCGTCGTCGTGTGGCTGCATATCGACGGCATCGCCACTACCAACGAAGCCATGTGCGGCATCCCCGAGCACACGCACTCCGAAACGTGCTACGCCGTCGAATACACCTGCGACTCGGCAGAAGACCCCGAACACGTGCATACCGACGAATGCGCGGTCAAGACGCTGACGTGCGACAGGGAAGAACACACCCACGACGCGTCGTGCTATTCCAACCCCGAGGCGGACGTCGAGACGCCCCAGCAGTGGGCCGCGTCCACGCAAGGGGCGAGCCTGACGGGCGATTGGGCGTCTGACCTGGTCGCCGTGGCCCAAACGCAGATAGGCTACGCCGAAAGCGAGCAGAACTTCCAGGTGGGGGAAGACGGCGAGCGTCACGGCTACACGCGCTACGGCGCTTGGAACAACAACCCCTATGGCGCGTGGGACAGCCTGCTCGTGGGCTTTTGCCTGGAATACGCCGACTTGGACGTGAAGAAGGTTCCGCGCGAAAGCGGCGCGTATGCCTGGACGGCGGCGCTGCAGAGGGCCGGGGCGTACACGCCCGCGACGGGGTACACGCCCGAAGCGGGCGACATCGTGTTCTTCGACGAAGACGGCAACGGCAAGGCGGATCACACGGCCCTCGTCAGTTACGTGAACAGCGATTTGGCCCAGATGAGCGTCATCAGGGGCGATGTGAACAACGCGGTGGTCGAAGAGGACCGCACGATCGGCGAATCGACCATTTTGGGGTATGGCCACGTGGCGGGCATGCAGGATCGGGCAGAAAGCCCTGACGGAGGCGTTATTCCCATCGAAAAGCTCGATGACGCCGACAATGCCTCCAGCACCAAGCAGGACACAGACGGCGGGTCTGCCGATTTGGACGAGCCCAAGAAGCCGGCCGCCACCACGACGGAAGGCGGAACTCAGCAGCCTGCCACCGAAGGCGGCACCCAGACCGAGGGCGGCGGCACCGACCCTGCTACTAATAATAAGGTAGAAGGCGAAACGAACGCCGGCCCCACCGAAGGCGGCACTGGCACGACGGAAGGCGAAGGCGCCGGCCAGACGGACAAGCCCGCCGACGGTGCGGCCAGCAACACGCAATCGCCTGACAAGCAGCCTGCTTCCGAGACGGGCAAAGACCAGCAGACTGCAGGCGCGGAAAAGAAGGACCCCGCTGCCGCCTCCGACGACACCAGCATCGTGGATGAGAAGGAAAAGCTCGAGCAGCTCGAAGCCGGTGCCGAACCCGCCCTCTCGGGTGACTCGGAACAAACCGGCGAAGGCGAATTGCCCGACAGCGATATATTTGCAGCGGGCGCAGCTTTGGTTGCATCCGGCGAGCCAGAGGTCGATGGCCTCGACAGCGAGGCGAATACGTATTCAATGCTGAGGTTGGCTTCACGGACGGACATCGCAAGAACCCCGCTCTTTCTGAGCCTCGGGGACAATGCAGGCATCGTCAGCACCTATGCTGCGCGAGGTTCGCGCTCTTCCGGCGGCATCGACTTCAAGGACAACATCACGGGCATAACCGTTGAATATCGTCCTGACAAGAATACAAACACGTGGATAACGATAGACCCCAGCAAACCCGGCACGGTTGTAAGTGAAGACGGCCAGCTCAAATTCAAGATTGATTACAATCTTCCGAGCGGCACATTGGGCGCAGGCCGTGACACTATTTACTATCAGCTGCCGTCCAACATAAAGCTTATGCAGGAAGAATTCGGTTTCGTCTACGACAGCGGCAATGCAAAAGTAGGAACGTACCGAATCTCCGAAGACGGTCTGGTTACGATCACGTTCGATGAAGTGTATGTTGCCAAAAATGCGACCAATGACATCGAGGGCTTCATTAATGTAACCTGCGACATCAAGCAGCTTAATCAGACCGATGGCACTACGGTGAAGCTGCCGTTTGACGATAAGCATGAGTTTGGAATCACCATTGAGAAGACCGAAACGGTAGAGGCCGATCTTGATGTTGCCAAGGAAAAGCCAACGTACAATGAAGCTGAAGGCACCCTCGAATACACCGTTGTCGTCAAAAGCACGCAAGGCACCACGAATCCTATAACGCTTCAAGACATTATGAACGGGTTGGAATTCGATGGTCCTGTCACCATCGTTCGGAAGAACGCAGCTGGCAACGAGGTCTCCAGCACGACCGCAAACCCAACAGGGAATACCCTGAATTGGACGTCTGGCCAGAAGATGGAGCCAGGTGAAACCTATACGTTCACCTACAAGGCAAAAATATCCGACACGGTAAATGGAACCACTACCGTAAAGAATTCCGCCTTGGTTTCCTCGAAGAAGGACAACACGACGCTGACTGATTTCGCTTCGGTGGACACGACGGTAAAGCGGGAGATGCTCTCGAAGACTCATAAAAAGGATTCAGAAGCTGGGAAAATAACCTGGGAAGTCACGGTTAACAAAGCGAAGGTCAACATTGACGGGTGGACGCTCACCGACAAGGTCAATGACGAAAAGTTTACCGGGAACATCACCGTTAAGCGCGTGAAGCAAGATGGCAGCACGGTGGACGTCTTTACGGGGGCAATGCCGGAAAACGGGCTTGTGTTTGGCACCGATATTACAGGCGAAAATTATGACCCCAACGGCACCTACGTCATAACCTACGAAACCGACGACGAATTGGCGCTCGGTCAAACGGTGATGCGGAATACTGCCACGATGACGCCTCCTGGCAATGGAAACAAGCCAGGCATATCCGTGACGGATCAAGGCGAGGCGCACCCTGGTCTTTCTTGGGAAGGCTATAATCCGCTGAAGAAAGAGGGTGTAAGCTCGGTCGAGCAAGCCGGCGAAAAAACGGCTCTCAACACGTGGCACATTGCCGTGAACGCCAGCGAAGGCGGTCTGGCCGGCCCCTGGACGCTCACCGACGAGCTGCAGGGAAACCAGTGGCTCACGAAGGCTCAGATTGAGGATATTCTCAAGAAAGCCCAGACTGCGGCAGACGCTGCTCAAATGTCTCCCAACACCGTCGAAATCAAAGTCTACAAATACGAGAACGGTTGGACGGGCCAAGAGGTTGACAATTGGCAAAACGTCGAAGATGGGAAATACCGCAAGTTCGAGTTAACCTTTGCAGGTACGTTGTCTAAGGGCAAGTCGCTCAACTTCGAATATACCTCTACGGCTGATGTCGCCGGAGCAAAAGGCCCCATGCAATTCAGCAACAACAGCTCCCTTGACAATGTGTGGGCGAATGCCACGGTGGAATACAGGCCGTCGAATCCTACTCTGACCAAGGAAGACAGCAAAGCCCCCGGCAATGCGAACACGAGCCATGGTTACACGGACAATGGCGGGGTGTTCGAGTGGGCGCTCAAAGTTTCTATGCCTGCCGATTACCAGGGCGGGGATCTGACGTTGACGGAGCAGCTTCCTGCTGGGGTTGAGCTGGATCATTTCACGATGGTTGGCAATGGCTTGTTTGACGATGCGGAGTTGAAGGGCCAAAACGTCGTTAATGTAAAGATTGGCGAGGCCACCCATCAAGTAAATGTTGCCTGGAACGGTACCAATGATGGCGATGTCTATACGGTGACCATCCCCGAAAAGCTTGCGACCGCAACGGACGCCAATGGAAAGAAGATTGCGGAGTTCAAGTTCCTGGTCGGGGTCAAAGTTAAAGGTGGCGCAACGTGGAAGCCGAATGCGAACGATAGCGGTATCCAAGAGATAGTGCTAACCAATAAGGCCACCATAACGACCGAAAACAAAGAATTTTCCAGCGAGGCCACCCAGACGCAAGTCATCAAAAAGGACGAGCGAAAGGATGTCATCGACAAGCAGCACATCGGATCGGATTGGACCGGCGAGTTCGACGGCAACACCATTCCGTATCGCGTAGACGTGAATCCAGAGGCCGAAACTTTATTGTCGCAACAGGGAGGAAACCAAAGCGGCACGGTGACGTCCCAAACGTTGAAATTTGTGGATACGCTGACCATACACTATCCCAAGAACGGCGCACCGTTTTCCGCCACCCTGGTTCCGCATTCGGTAAAGGTTTTGGAAGTTACCGGCAGCGGCGACAATGTCGCCGAAACGGACATCACGAGCAAATACCCTCATACCTACGACGTAGAAACGATAGATGGCGGTTGGGAATGGGTGAAGAATTATAAGCTGGAGATCGAAATTCCCGATGCGACTCATGTTGCCGTAGAGTATAAGTACAAGGTCCAAGGCACGGGCGGTGCGTCAACCACCATCAAGAACACTGCTGGGCTTCAGGGCCTTACGACCGTGAAGCAGGATAACGAGGACTCCACGAATTTCCAGGTCACCGAGAGCGAAGCAGGTGCCAACATCAGGGGCATCAGCGTCTACAAGGTCGATGCTGGAAACGCAAGCCTTTATTTGAGGGATGCCAAGTTCAAGCTGTATAGGTATGATCCAACCTCAAATGCCGGGACCGAAGACGACAAGTTCGTGGAAGTGTGCGACTTGGTAACCGACATCAACGGTGCCATTAACTATAGCAATATCGAATACAACGTGGCCTATAAGCTTGTAGAAACAGAAGCTCCTGCCGGCTACGAGCGCAATACCGAGCCGTACTACTTCTATGTCTACCATAAAGACACGGGCAAGCATCCGAAGAAGGTGCCTGATTCTATTGCATCAGCTGGGAAAACGTATACCTGCAACATGCTGCTGCCCGGCGAAGGCATTCGAATCAAGGACAGGCCCAACAACCAGGAAAAGAAGACTGCCAACCTTACGCTCAAGAAGGTGGATTCAGCCGGTAGCACGGCCCTTGAAGGTGCAACCTTTAGGCTTTGGGAATACCGGATCAACAAGAACGACAAGGGTGAGGTGACGAGTCAAGGTTACGAGCCCATCGACGAGTTCTACACCTCAGATCAGCTCGGCCAGATCAAGCTGACCAATCTTCGGTACAACACCGCCTATATGTTGGAAGAGATCAAGGCTCCGGCTGGCTACGTGAAGCGGACAGAGCCGATTTACCTGTGCGTCGATAAAGCCGATATTGACACAGGAAAGTATCCAGCGGCAAAGCCGGCAGATTTTGTGGCGACCGATTTTGCCACCGCTGACGGCTTGGGCATTGAAAACCAGGGTGCCGAAAACGAAATCAAGCTCATCAAGAACACGACTAAGAGCGCGAACGTCAAGGTCAATAAGGTCTGGAAAGACGCAGAAGGCAATGTGATAACCGATCCCGAGGTGGACAGCATCGGCGTTACCCTGAAACGCAAGATGGTGGCGTTGGAGGAAAGCCTTCGCAGGGGTCTTCCTGCTACAGAATTGATGGTTTACAAATACAACAAGCAGGACGATTGCCTTCTTAAAACGGTATCTTTGTCTGGAAAAGACATTGAGGTTGATGACCGCATAAAGATCACCTTGAATTCTCAGTGGCCGCTCAGCGACAAAGATAGCTTTGTTCTGCAATGCGATGGTCTGAACATTATCAATGGTGAGTATTCCAATGAGGGAAAGACCTACACCATTGATGCGGTTGTGACCGATAGACAACCGTATGTCGCAATAGACAACCAGAACGAACAAATAAGCGTAGACGTCGCAGCCGAAGACGACACCTATACAGAGAATGTGTCAAAGCCTCTAAACGCTGCAAACAATTGGACCGAAAGTTGGTCGAATCTTGACCTGCTCGACTCAACGGGCCAATTCAAGTACGAATACTACGTAGCAGAAGATGAAAAGATCCCGTACTACGACGCGCAAGAGCCGATTGTGGAAACCACGACAGACGCAGAAGGCAATACGGCGTACACGGTAGAGCTCACCAATCAAAAGCGTCCCGACCCGACTGAGATCACCATCAACAAAGCCTGGACCGACGAAACCGGCAACCCGATTGACGCGCCAGACAGTATTGGTGAAGTGACCTTCGATCTCTATCGTGTTTGGTGTGAAACTAAGCCGCAAGATCCTACACTGGCGAAGGCTTATGACGTTTCTGCGACTGTGAGCTATTACAATAATCCAGAAAATGTGATCATAAATGACGGTAAGCCAATACCCGAAAATACACGTGTGAAGCTGTCGTTTGTGAACAACCAAGCTTACGGTTCCGACGATGGCACAAAGGTTGTTTGGCCAGGCTGGAATCTCCAGACGGAGACGATACCGTGGAAGAGTGGAAACCAAGGGGAGCAGACGTCCTATACGGTTGAGCGCAATGGCGCTAAGTACACCTTTGAAAAAACGAGCGCCACGACGGCCGTTTACACCTACGAATTCACGGTTACGGAGGATGTCAACCTCAACATTGCTGTTAGTTGGAGCAGGGACGGCATGGTGTGGCAAACGCCCGAAATGAGCACTCCCGAAAGCCCAGCCGCCTCGCTCTACCCGGCACAGCGCGAGTACGTTGATGAGTACGCTGTCGCGCCAAATGACGGCGAGTGGGAGCAAAAGATTTCTGGTCTGCAATTCGGCGAAGAGAGAGATGGCGTGCCCGGCTACTTCTACTACTTCGTCGAAGAAAAGACACCCAAGGGCTTCATGAGTGTTGTTGACGGGCAAGGGCTTGCTGCGGGTGAAACCTTTGAAGTAACCAACAAGAAAGTCAAGACCACAAAGCTTGATGTCGAGAAACAGTGGTTCGACGCGAACGGAGAAATAACAACTGAAAACTTGCCAGAGTCGCTGACTGTCAAGGTCAAGAGGTATCGCACGCTTGAGCCGAATCAGGTACCGCTGATGATAAAACTGACTCATTACTGGCCTGAAGGCGATGTGGCATATTCACAGCAAGGGTCAGTTGAGCTTGGCTCAACCGTTAAGGTGTCGATGACCCTCCCAAAAGAATATGCTGCTTGGTTCAACGACAGCTTGACGAAGTATAATTTCGGTAATGTTGACTATATAGAGGACGCTACGGCAAGCAAGAAGTTGACAGGGAAGTGCCCCCCTGGCTATGCCGTCTACTCCAAGACATATGAAAATATTGGATCTAGTGGTCTGACGATACAGTCGCAGTGTCATAACGATCTTAAAATTATGCCTGATCAAGTGGTCATTGCTGAAACGTCCGGGCCGGGTTCGTATGATGCGACCGATGTGGACCCCTTTTTCGAGCAAGAACTCGTCTTGGAGAAGACTAAGGATTGGAAAAAGACAACAGAAGATTTACCGTCGTATGGCACGGGCGAAGATGGCAATACCTATTACTATCATTACTTTATCGTAGAAGATGGAGCCAGCAACGGTTTTGTCCAGGATTATACGCACACACAGAACAATGGTGGTATTACAAACGGAACGATCGTATTAGCGAACAAGAAGGACAACACTCCAAAGACCAGCATTACCGTAAAGAAGCAATGGCTCGACAAAGATGGCGAGCAGCTTGTCGATAAAACAACTGGCGAGGTGAAGGTTCGGCTTCATCAGGTGCGGAGTGACGCTGATAATATTAAGCTGCATGTTGTAGACAGATCTAATTTAAGGCCTCTGTATGATGTTGTGCCCTTATCAGATATTGGCATTGGGGATAAAGTAAAGATAACGGTATATCTTCCTTCGGGCTGGCAGTTCAATGAAGGGGACGAGAAGAAGTATGTCAGTGGATTGGCGGATGCTGAACTGAAGTATGCGAGCGACTTTGCATCGTTCAGCATTGCCGGAGTTGTAACCGGTAGCGAAGTCACTGTTAAAATTGGTGGTATTAATAATTCTAACTATATGATAACTAACGTTACTTACGAAAAGCTAAGCAGCGGCGCATCCTCAAATGGCTCATCCGCTAGCGCCGGCACCAGCGCAGCCAGCACCGAAAGCGTCCCATATGGCGAGCCGGTGGCGCTCCAGTGGAACGAGGACTCTGCCAAGAGCTGGACTCATACGTGGACCGATCTGCCGACCGTGTATCAAGACCCAATGACGGGCATGAAGTACAACTGCACCTACTACGTAACCGAGGAATCTAACCCTGGCTACAAATTAGTGGCCGAAGAGTACAACAATCACGAAACAGGCATCGAAAGCGGAACCATCACGCTCACCAACAAGGAAGTCACAACGACCGAGGTCACCGTTAAGAAGAAGTGGGTAAACAACGACGATCCCGACGATGGCTCCGTGAAGATGAAGCTTGTGCGCTATGCGTATGCAATGCCCGAGAGCGGTCCCGTTGGGACAAAGCTGATGGTCGATTGCATCTATTACAATCCCATCCCTCACTATGAAGCATATATGCCGGAAATTGAGCGTGGCGATCACGTTAGAATACAAATGAAAATTCGCGATGTGACCACTTTTGCAATGGTGCCGACACATCCAATTATAGTGGATGGCATGGCAAATGAAAGCACAGGTATTGACAGATCGACTCAATCAATATGGGTGGAAGGCGTTGTTGATACCGATCCTAATACCCCGATAACGGTAGAGGCATACCTGTTCCCCCCGGAGTACAAGATCCATGAAGGGGATATAACCTGGAGTTTCAAAAAGACCGACAGCAGGCCGGAACCCAATGCCTATTTGCTCGAGGTAAAGGACCTGAAAGAGCGCGTAATAGAGAAAGACCAAGATGGAAAATGGGAAGAGACGATAGACAATCTTCCCATGACAGGTGAAGTTACTGTAGATGGCAAAATCGTAAAGGTCAGATACATCTACCGGGTCGAGGAAGTGGCTTCCAGCGACTACGAGCAGGTGGGCGATACTGAGTACACTCAGGGCGAAGATGGCGGCATTGTCGCTACGGTCACCAACAGGATGACCAGCTTGGTCGTAGAGAAGCGATGGTTCGGCGCGAACGGCACGGCCATGGATGGCAACGACTCGACGCTGCCTGGCAGCATCGACGTCACGCTCAAACGCTATCGGACCGAGACGGAGGTTCCTTCAAATCATTCGTTTGCCGCTTCGGAGGTGGATCCGGACTTCAACGAGCCGAAGAAACTCGAAAAGGCCAATGGCTGGAAGTTGAAATTGGACAACCTTACGGCCAAAGAAACCAAAGATGACGGCAAGACGTACTATTACTATTACTACGTTGTCGAGAAAACGCCGATCGTAGGCTTCACGCTGGATTCCGGCAACACCAACAACAACGACGGCGTTCAGGCCGGAACGATCACCTTGGCGAACAAGGTGGACGACTCGGAAAAGACGAAACTTGACGTTTACAAGAAGTGGACGAATGGCGAAGAAGAATGCACAGCACCGGTAGGTGCTTCCGTCAAGGTGCAGCTCTACCAGATTGCAAATGAAGGAACCGGCGGTGTTGGTCTCAAAGTAAGCGGCGTGAAACGGACTCGGGTTTCGGATAGTTGGTTTAGTGGCGGTTGGGAGACTAGTCCTATTGACTACCGCACGACAATGTCGGGCGTAAAAGTGGGCGATACCGTAAGAATAACTATGAAACAGTATCGCTTGGATTGGAGTTTATTCAGCGGCTATAAGCCGGAATCATCTCCCAAGGTTGCGGGATTGAAGAGTCCCACTACATCGGGAGTGTCTGGCTGGAACCGCTCGCTTTGGATTGAGGGAGAAGTGACTGATGCGTCCGTAAGCTTGTCGGATGTTTCAGTGCGGGAAGGTTTCGATCCTGCAAGGGACGTTACCGTCACTATCGTAAAGGCTGCTGGTCAGGCAGATAACAATGATGGCCTTGGCGCCCTTGTGCCCTATGGCGATCCGGTGTCGCTGTCGTCGAACGTTGACTGGTCTCACCGTTGGACGAACCTGCCGAAAACCGGCACCATTATGGCTGACGACGGGAGCATCCGAAACGTTAACTATATGTATGTGGTCAAAGAGCTTGAGTCTGGTAGCTATCAGCAAGTTGGCACGACCGAATACTCCCCAGATGGCACGGAAGCCACCATCACCAACATAAGCACCACGTCTACCCAAGTCACGGTCAAGAAAGTTTGGCACGACCACGACGGCAACAAGGTGGACGGCAGCGACACTGGTTCTATCAGCGTTGTTCTGATGCAACAGAAGTGGAAGGGCGAAGAATTCATCGAAGAGAAGGCGTTCTACAGCGACAATCCTGTCACGGTGATACGTGGCGGCGCCAGCGAGCCTTGGGAGCACACCTTCGAAGATCTGCCGGCGTCAAAGACAGAAGATGGCGTGGCCTATACGTTCAAATACTACGTCAAGGAAGTCATTCCTTCTGATCATCCCAATTATGACTGGGTTGGCATGACCGATGAAGAAGGCAATCCATTGGCCAGCATCCAAGGAAACGTGATTTCTGGCGATGTTACCGGTGTGACTTCCGGAACAATAACTCTGACCAACAAACTCAAAGAAGAACCTGGGTATGTCCTTCCTGCTACTGGTGGGACTGGAGTGGTTCCTTATTGGGCTCTGGGCGGCCTGCTTGTGGCTGCTGGGGCTCTGGGAATAGGGTGTCGGCGACGCTTTGAGCGTCTGGGCGAGAGGAGGTCGGAATAGGGACATGAACGATCTCTGCCGCGACGAATGCGGCGCCCAAAACGGGGCGAGTGGCGGCCCTTGCACCTCAGTCACGGCTAGCTGACAGGGCAGTGAGCTTCAGCAGAGGTAGGTGCCACCTCGTTAACGGCACGCGGGAAGCCAAAGGGAGAGACGCCTTGGGGCATCCCAAAAAGAAGGAAGGAGAATCGATGAAACGAAAACTATTGGCAGTCATCTGCTCGGTCGTCATGGCAATGACCATGTGCGTCGGCGTCGCTTGGGCAGATCCGGCGACGTATACGATCACCATTAATAATGAAGAATCTGGGCATACTTATAGCGCCTATCAGATTTTCCGGGGTGACTATAAAGCTGCCACTACCGAAGCGGAAAATAAAGGTACGCTTTCAAATGTTGAGTGGGGTAATGCTGTAACAGATGCCAATCGGGCAACCGTGATTGATGCAGCGAGGGAGGCTTTCGGCGCCACTCTGGCCGATGATGCCTCCGCGAAAGACGTGGCAAAGGCAATGGAGGGCAAGACCGCAGCCCAGCTTGATACTTTTGCGAAAGCGATAGCATCGAACCTGACGGCTGTGGCAGGGACGTCGACTGGTCAGACTGATAATTCCAAGTATGAAATCACCAATCTGCCCGCAGGCTATTATCTGGTGAAGGATGAAGTAACTGCGAGTGGAACTGATGCCAATAAATCCGAGTCGAAATTCATTGTTCAAGTCTTGGGCAACGACGTTAATATTGACCCTAAGGCTGACAAGCCGACTGTCGAGAAGAAAGTCAAGGACAAGAATCAGGTGACGGGTAAAGAGATCGGTTGGCAGGATTCTGCGGCCTATAGCATTGGCGATGAGATTCCTTTCCAGCTCACAGGTTATGTCCCCACGAACATTAATGACTACGACAACTATACGTACACGTTCACTGACACGATGAGCGCTGGTTTGACCTTTAACAATGATGTGAAGGTGCGCATTGTCGATGGGGATGGGGCTGAGAAGCTGCTGACAAGGGACACTGATTACAAAGTCACAACGGGTACTGATGTTGCTCCTGGGACCTTCAAGGTGGAGGTATTGAACCTCAAGAACCAAGTCAAGGGTATGACTCTTGCGGGCGAAGGTAACAGCAAAATTGTAAGAGTTGTTGTGGAGTACTCGGCAACTCTTAGCGACGCTGCCGTTATCGGCTCGAATGGTAACCCCAACGAGGTTACGCTGACGTATTCGAACGAGCCGAATGGAACTGGTACTGGTACAACTGAGAAAGACAAAGTAACCGTCTTCACCTTCCAACTCACTGTCAATAAGGTCGACGGTGATAACAGTAACGCGCCTCTTGCTGGTGCTGGCTTTACTCTGTACAAGAAGGTTCCTGGCACGGCTGCGGTGAATTCTACTGAGGTTGCGGCTGACCAGGTGAACGGTAAAGACTACAAGTATGTCGTGGTTGCGGAGCTCGCGAATACTGACGGCTCAATGACCCAATTTGCATTTAATGGGCTTGATGCTGGCGATTACATGATTCGCGAGTCTAAAACACCTGCCGGATACAACACCATTAAGGATATAACGTTCACTGTTACGGCAACGCATGATTCCGTTTCTGCTGATCCGAAATTGACCGATCTTCAGGTTACGGCTTCGGACGATACGGCCATAACTGTTGAGAAGCAAGAGATCGAGAACTCCGATCCTGTTGTATACACCTTCACCGGTATTGCTACAACTACTATCGCCAACTTCAAAGGCTCCGTCCTTCCCTCCACTGGTGGCATTGGCACGACGATCTTCTATGTCGTGGGTGCTTGCCTTGTGGTGATCGCGGGTGTGGCTTTGGTTGCGAAGCGTCGTGCGGCTGCTCGTCGCAAGTAACTGACCGGCTTCAACCCTTTTTGACTTTCGCTCGCTGAAAGTTCGACGTATGGCAGGGAATGCGCTCGCGTGCGGCGCATTCCCTGCTTGCAACACACGTTTTTGCTGCTAGAAAGGACGACGCGTTTCGGGACGGCGTATGAAGAAGCATCTGTCAACCATAGTGCTGGTCGTCATCCTGTTCGTGGGCCTGGGCGTCATGCTGTACCCGGTCATCAGCGATGCCTGGAACGCGCATACCCAGTCGCGGGCCGTCGCCAGCTATCAGGGGGCCGTCGAGGCGATGGACACCTCGCAGCGCGACCAGATGCTTGCCGACGCCGAAGCCTATAACGCCAAGCTGGCGGCCGACAAGAGCATCTTCTACAACCCGGACGCGCTGCCGGAATACGAATCGCTGCTGAACGTGTCGGGCACGGGCGTCATCGGTGTGATCACCATCCCGAAAGTGGACATTGAGCTGCCCATTTACCATACCACCGAAGAATCGGTGCTGCAGATCGGCGTGGGTCACTTGCAGGGGTCGAGCCTGCCGGTCGGCGGGGAAAGCACGCATGCGGTTTTGTCGGGGCATCGCGGCCTGCCCTCGTCGAAGCTGTTCACCGACCTTGACAAGTTGGAAGAGGGCGACGTTTTCATGATCACGGTGCTGGACCGCCTGATCACCTACCAGGTGGACCAAATTCGCATCGTGTTGCCCAGCGAGGTGGACGACCTGCAGATCGTCGACGGCGAGGACTTGTGCACGCTGTTCACCTGCACGCCCTACGGCGTCAATTCGCACCGGATGCTGGTGCGGGGCCACCGCATTGAAAACGAGGCGCCCCTGTTGAACGTCACGGCCGAGGCGCAGCGCATCGAGCCGTTGGTCGTGCTGCCGGCGGTGGGTCTGCCGCTGCTGGTGCTGGCGCTGCTCGTGGCCGTGTGGAGCAACCACCGCGACCGCAAGCGCCGCGACCTGCTGCGGGACGTGGGGGACACGATGGGTCTTGACCTGCGGGAATGACGGGCTGCTGCGCGGGCGCGGCGGGCCGGCGGGCTGGCGTGGGGCTGCTGCGCGGGTGCGGCGTGCGGCGTCGCCGAAGGCAGGCGGAACGGTTTTCGGGAAGAAAAGCGCTCCGCGTACCTTCGCGACCAACGACAACGCGCGGACGGGCGGTCTGCGCGAGAGAGGAATGCGACCATGGCGCGATTGAAACATTCGGCGACGGCGGCGCTTCTGGCGCTTGCGTTGCTTGTGCTGCCGCTGTTCGCGTCGGCGGCTTCGGCTGCGGGATCGATCGACGGATCGCGGCAGTGCTCCGTCGTCGTCAGCGTGCCTGATGACATGCCCGAGCTGGCGACCACGCCCGTGACGGTTTCGCTGTACCGCGTGGCGGCGATGGGCGACGACGGGTCGCTCGCGGCCACCGACCGGTTCGCGTCGCTGGACGTGAACGGCGCGGCCTACGAAGACCTCGATGCCGCCGCGCTTGCCGACAAGGCGGCCGCGAGCGTTTCTGCGAGCGCGTCTGCCGAAGCGGACGCTGCCGCCATCGTGACCGGCGCCGCCACGGTGGACGGCCTGGCGCCGGGGTTGTACCTGATCATGGCCGACCCTGCGAGCACGGCTTCGGCCACTTACACGTTTTCCCCTTCGCTCGTGCCGCTTCCCGCCTGGGATGATGCGACGCAAAGCTGGGCGTACGACGACGTGCAGGTCGAGCTGAAAGCGTCGGTGTCCGACCGCATGGCGTCGCTTGAGATCGTCAAGACGCTCAAGATCATGGACGCGTCGCTGGGCGACCCGACGTTCGTGTTCGACGTGAAAGCCGAGCTTGACGGCAAGGTCGTGTACGCCAACGTGGCGGCCGTGTCGTTTGACGTGGCCGGGAAGAAGTCGGTCGTGCTGGCCGACTGCATTCCCGTGGGGGCCACCGTGACGGTCACCGAGGTGTATTCGGGCGCGTCGTACCACGCCGTGACGGACGAGTCGCAAACCATCACCATCGGCGCGGACAACCTGGCGCCGCAGGTGTTCTTCGAAAACGAGCCGACGGGCGACCGCAAGCACGGCTCCGGCATCGAAAACGCCTTCAGCAAAGGCGACGGCGGCTGGCAGCTTGAACAGCGCACGGCCGATACCCAGGAGGTGGCGGCATAATGCGGGTATGGGGCAAAGAAGCGGCTGTTGACACGCGTCTGACCAGGGCAAAAAGGTGGACGCCCTTCGCGGTTGCCGGGGCGTCGATCGCACTTGCGGCAACGATTTCGGTCACGGGGGCATACGCGTACTTCACCACGTACGCGAGCGCCTTGGGCGGCCACACGCTGCAGCTTGAGGCGCAGACGACCATCCACGAAGACTTCGCGAACTGGACGAAGACCGTGGTCGTCGAAAACCTCGGCGACAGCCCGTGCTATGTGCGCGTGGCGGCGTTTTCGCCCGAGAACTTCCCGCTGGCCTATGTGGGCGACGGCTGGACCGACGGCGGCGACGGCTATTGGTATTACAACAAGCTGCTGGCCGGCCACGAGAAGACTTCCGAGCTGCACATTGGCATCAAGGCTCCCGAGCAAGACTTTGACCAGGACTTTTCGGTGGTGGTTGTGCATGAGTCCACCATCGTGTCCAATGCGGACGGCACGGGCGGCGATTGGACGGCGCTGGATTCGTCGGTTTCCGACGCGTTTGAGAAGGAGGCCGCCAATGAGTAGGTTACGCATACCAGGTACTAAAACAGGCATGCAAGCGGACGGCGAACCTCAGGAGCGCACGCAGGCGCGTTCGAGCGGCGTCGGGGGCGCGAAGGCGCAGCCTCGGCCGCTTTCCAAGGGCACGCTGGCGTTGTTTGCGCTGGCCATCGCGTTGCTCGCGTTCGCCGGCGTCGGGGGCGCTCAAGCTTCGCTGACGTATATGTCCGAAGTGTACGCCGCCCAGCTGGAGCTTCCCGACATCGGCATCACGCTGCAGGAAAACGGCACCGACGTCAGCTGGCGCGACTACACCGGCGGCAACGACGTGTGGGACCAGGATTCCAACAACCCCGAAGACGCCACGCGCGGGCTTTTGACCCAAAACATGCTGCCCGATGGCGAGCAGCTGATGCTCGGCCGCACCTACCCCGAGGTGCTGACCGTGAAAAACACCGGCACGATCAACCATTATACGCGCGTGAAGGTGTCGCGCTACTGGGTGGACGAAAACGGCCAGAAGCTGCCGGAGCTGTCGCCGGACCTCATCGACCTGCATCTGGTGCTGGGCGAAGGCTGGGTGGAAGACGAGGCGGCCCGCACGACGGAGCGCTGCGTGCTGTACTACACAAAGCCGCTGGCATCGGGCGAGGTCAGCAGCCCGTTTGCCGACACGCTGACCATCAGTCCGGCCGTGGCCGCCAAGGTGCGCACGACCGAAGAGCGCTCTGACGGCGGCTTTACCACCATCACCACCGAATACGACTACAACGGCGTGTGCTTCATCGTGGAGGCCGAAGCCGACGCTGTGCAGGACCACAACGCTGTCGACGCCATCAAGAGCGCGTGGGGCGTCGACGTGACCATCGATGAGAACGGCGGGCTGTCGCTTGCCGACGGGGGGCGGTAAGCATGGGTGCGAGCACTGTTCGGAGGCGGGCCTTGGCTGCGGCGCGCGAGGCGCAGGGCTGCGGGGTCGCGACGGCGGCACGCGCGGCGAAGCGGCGCCCGGGCGCGGGGCTGCGGGGCTGCGACGGCAGCGTGCGCGGCGAAGCGGCGCCTGGGCGCGGGGCTGTGGCGGCGGGCGGAAGCCTTGTTCGGGCGCAGGATGCCCCCCGGGGGTATCGCTGGGCGTTCGCCATCGCCTTTGCGTTCGCCTGTGCGCTGGCTTTGAGCCTGGTCGCGGCCTTCTGCACGCCGACAGCGGCGCTCGCCGAAGAGTATTCGGGCGAGGCCGACTGGCAGGTCGTGTTCACGGGCGACAAGATGGAGTCCACCTTCGACACGGGCAAGTTCGACGACGTGGTGCAGGGCCTGCAGCCGGGCGATTCCGCAAAGTTCCACGTCACGCTGAAAAACGAGGCCGATTTCGACACGAACTGGTACATGAAGAACACGGTGCTGAAGTCGCTGGAGGACACCCAAGACGTGGCGAGCGGCGGCTTTTACTCGTACCGGCTGGTGTATGTCGACCCGTCGGGCGCCGAAGACGTGCTGTACGACAGCGACACAGTCGGCGGTGAAAAGACGCTGGCCGACCGCGAAGGCTTGCACGAGGCCACCGACGCGCTGAAGGACTTCTTCTTCCTGGGGCTTTTGAAGCCGGACCAAGCAGCATATGTGGACCTGCGCATCGCGCTTGACGGCGAGACGGAAGGCAACGCTTACCAAGACACGTTGGCCCAGGTCCAGATGGAGTTTGCCGTCGAGCGGGCCCAGGCGGGAACAACGCCGGGGTCGGGCGATGTGACGACGAGCACGTCGACGAACGACTCGGAGGGGCCGCAGACGCCGTCGATCGTGCAGCTGGTGCAGACAAGCGACTTCTGGCTGCGCGTCGCCGTGTTTTTGGTCGTGTTTGCGGTGGGCGCAGGCGTGCTGGTCGTGGCCTTGCTGCGTCGCAGCCGCGAGCGAAAGGATGATCGATGATGCGAGCTTCTTGGACTTCCGCCGCGCGTCGCGCTTTCGGGATGGCGGCGACGCTTTTGCTGGCCGTTGCACTGAGCGTGACGTTTGCGCTGGTCGCGGCACCGCACCAAGCGCAGGCTGAGCCTTACACCTACACGCTGACCATTTCCGCCGGCGGCCAAGGGTCGCTTGACAAGGCGGGCGTCGCGGCGCCGCCGCACGCGAGCGTGACGGGCGACGGTCAGCAGCTGACCGTCAGCGGCCTTAATCTGGGCGACCGCGTGTCGCTGACGAACGACATCGCGACCGTCGAGGAAGGCAGCAAGTATTACGTCAAAGGCGTGCGCATGGGCGGCCGCGACAACAACACGGCCACGTCGCGCCCGTCGTTTGCGGTCGAGGGCGACCGCGACTACGTGGTGGCGTACGGCATGCGCGGCCAGCTCGTGGCGTACACGGTGCATTTTGTTGACGAAAACGGTCAGGATTTGGCCGAGCCGCGCACGTATTACGGCAACGTCGGCGACAAGGCGGTCGTGGCGTGCCTGTATTTCGACGGGTACCAGCCCCAGGCGTACAACCTGGCAAAAACCCTGGTAGAAGACGAATCGCAGAACGTGTTGACGTTTGAGTACGCGCCGGTTGAAAACCCGAGCGAGGCGGATTCCGGCGTGACGGTGCCCGAGCCGGGCATGGTGGAACGCGGCGACACGACGGTGCAAGACGCGACGCCAGGCGATGCGACGACAGGAGTCGAAGGCGCCGGGGCGGACACAGCCGCCGCCGAGGATGCCGCAGGCGATGACGCCGGCGCCGAGGGCGAAGCCGCCGGCGGCGCGGCCGAGGGGGCAGTCGCGCCCGAAGAGGAAGCCATCGGAGACAACGAGAACGCGCTCGGCCAGCCCGAAGAGCTGAAGGACGTGGACCAGATAGCAGACGACGCCGTTCCGTTCGCGCAGAGCGTCGGCGGGGTAGCGCAGAGCCCGGCGGGAATGGGCCTGATCGCGGCGCTGCTGGCGCTGGCGGCAGCCGGGGTGATCTATTTCGCGCTGAGCCGTCGCAGGGCCGCGCGGGCAGCCGACGTGCTGACCGTGCCGGTGGGCCCGAACCGGGAAGAGGAAGACGGCGGACGTGGCAGCGGCGTCGACGCAGGCAGCGGCAGGTACGATGCGAGCGGCAGCGCAGGCAGCGGGCGCGGCAGCAGCAGGTTCGACGCCGGCAGCGCGGGCAGCCGACGCAGCAGGAGCGGCGCGGGCAGCAGCACGGACGAGTCTGGAACGGCGCGGTAGCATGGACGAAGCAGAAGCGGAGGCGCGGGCGGAGGCCCAGGAGCGGGCGGCAGCCCAAGCGGGCGCAGCGGGCACGCAGGCCGCAGCGCCGGCGCAGGTCGCAGCGGGCACGCAGGTGGCAGCGCCGGCGCAGGCCGCAGCGGACGAGGCGGCAGCCCAGGTGGGCGCAGCGCCGGCGGGCGGCCGGACGCGCGGCCTTCCCAAGGGCAAGGGGTATTTGCGCTGGATGCCGGCAGCACTGCGGGCGATCGGCTTCGCCATGCTTTTGCTGGCCATCGTGGTGTTGGTGCCGACGGCGGTTCCGCGCGTGCTGGGCATGGACACGTTCGCCATCCAGACGGCGTCCATGGCTCCGACGATGCCGGTCGGTTCGCTCGTGCTGGTGCAGCCCGTCGACGCCGCCGACATCCCCGAAGGCGAGGCGGCGGCGTTCCATCGCGGAGACAGCGTCGTCGTCCACCGAGTAATTACGAACCAAGTAGTGGAAGGCTACCTTGTGACGAAGGGCGACGCCAACCAACTGGAGGACCAAGAGCCCGTCCCGTACCCCGACGTCATCGGCCAGGTGGCCTACACCATTCCCTACCTGGGCGCATTCGGCGAAATCCTGTCGACTATGACCGGCAAGGTCTACTTTGCCCTGTTCATCGTGGCGGCCTTGCTGGTGATAATCCTCGCCAACCAACAAGCAGCCAAACGCCGCTACCTCACGCGCGGCTGACGCCAAAAGCGCACTGGCGCGACGCCGTCGAACAGCGCAAGCCGCCAAGGCCAGCCGAGAAGCGCAGCCGCGCCGCAGGTTCTTCGTGGAGCGCTGCATCGGCGTAGAGTTTCTGGGGGTGCGGCGACAGCCGCGCCGATGACGAGGGCGGGTGCAAGCCCGCCCGAGGAGGCGGCACGACAAACGAAAGAGGTTCCCTTATCCTTTGCTTTGCTAAAGAACAAAGGCGAGAAAGGAACCTCCAATGGCAAATGATACCAACCAAAAGGCGCGAGCGATAGATGCCCTGACCGATTCGTTCGCCGAGATCGCCCTTGCGTCTCCCGACCTGGCCGCCCTCGAATCCGATTGCATCGACCTGGGGCACGAATGCATCGCTGCCGCCTTGGGGCGCGCCCTCGAGGCGCTCGACGACGCGCTGATGGCGAAGCGCCCGGACGGCCTTTCCGTCCACGACAGAAGGCCCCGCATCCTCGCCACCGAGGTCGGCGACGTCTCCTTCCTCGTCCGCCGCTACCGCGACCGCTTCGGTTGCGATGCCTACCTTCTGGCCGATCGCCTCGACATCCCCTACGGCGCGCGCGTCTCCCCGGGCGCATCCGAGTTCCTGGTGTGGGCGGCCTCCATGCGCTCCTATGCGGCCGCAGCCGACCTTCTCGCCCGCCACGGCTCGCGAGTGGACGCGTCCACGGTGATGAACGCGCTGCGCGCCGCAGGCGATGCGTGCGAGGAGGAGGACGTCGCGGCGGCGGAGTCCCTCTACGGCGACGGCATCGTGCCCGATGCGACGTCTTCCCCCGAGGAGATCTCCATCGAGGCCGACGGCACCTGGTTCTCCGTCCAAAGGCCCGAAGAGGGCGCGCCGAGGAGGTTCGAGGTGAAGGCGATGTGCGCCTATGCGGGCAAGGAGGAGCGAGGGGGCAAGACCTGAGTATTGCGGCGTTTGAGTAGCATCCGATTCGCGCTTTCCGTATCACCCGCCCAAGTGGCCAATTCGCGCCATCCGTAGCACCTGTTTCGCAGGCGCGTACCGCCGTGCAGCCTCCGTACAATCGTTGCGCCATGCAACCGATCGTACGGAAGGAGCGTGCACCATGGCGAGAAAGATACGGGTGAAGCTGATAATGGAGCTTCGCGAGCAAGGGCTGTCGAGGAGGACGATAGCCAAGACGCGCCGCATGTCGATGGAGTCGGTATGCGACGTGTTCGACATCGCAGCCGAGCGCGACATCGGCTGGGCCGAGGTCAGGGATATGCCTGACGACGACGCATGCCGCCTCTTCTACCCTGACAGGCACGTGCGCGAGAGCGCATTCGAGGAACCCGATTGGGAATACGTCCACAAGGAGATGGCCAAGGTCGGCGTCAACCTCCGGCTGCTGCACGAGGAGTACAAGGAGAAATGCCGCCGGATCGGCAAGGTGGCCATGGGCTACACCAAGTTCTGCGGCGACTACGGCGACTGGACGGTCGCCAACAACCTCACGAAGCGCATCGAGCACAAGGCCGGCCAGTCCTGCGAGGTGGACTGGTCCGGCCCCACGGTGGGCAAGGGGCTGGTGGATCCCACGACCGGCGAGGTCTCCAAGGTCTACCTGTTCGTCGGCGTGCTGCCCTTCAGCCAGAAGGCGTACTTCGAGCCGACGCTGGACATGAAGGAGAGGACCTGGCTTCGTTGCCACGTCCACATGTACGAGTTCTGGGGCGGCGTCCCCGAACGGGTCATCTGCGACAACCTCAAGACCGGCGTGATCAAGCACCCGCGCGAGGGGGAGATCGTGCTCAACGACGCCTACGAGGCGCTCGGCGAGCACTACATGACCGCCATCATGCCCGCCCAGGTCAGGAAACCCAAGCAGAAGCCGTCTGCGGAAGGGACCGTTCGGGATGCGGCGACATGGGTCATCGCCCAGCTGCGCAACCGCGCCTTCGCCAGCTTCGACGAAGCGGTGTTGGCCGTGCGCGAGCGCAACGCGGCATACAACGCCCACCCCTTCCAGAAACGCGAGGGCAGCCGCGACTCGGTGTTCGCCGAGGTCGAGGCAGCAGAGCTCAGACCGCTGCCCGACGTCCGCTGCGACGTCGCCGAATGGGTCTACAACCGCTCGGTCAACCTCGACTTCCACGTCGTGTACGCCAAGAACCGCTATTCCGTGCCCCACCGCTACGTCGGGCGCAAGGTCGATCTGCGGATCGGCGAATCCACTCTGTCAATCTGCCATGCGGGCGACCGCATCGCCACCCACCGGCTGCTGCCCGCGTACGTCAAGAACGGCTACTCCACCGACAAGTCGCACATGCCCGAAGCTTTCCTCAAGCCCGAGTGGGACGACGTGCGCATAAAGAGCTGGGCCAAGCGCATCGGCCCGAGCTGCACGGCCGTCGTCGAGCGCATATTCGACCGCGCGAAGGTCAAGGAGCAGGCGTACAACCCGGCGCTGTCTGTGCTCGGCCTCTCCAAGAAATACGGCGAAGAGCGGCTGGAGGCCGCATGCGCGCATGCGCTTCCGAAGCTGAACTCCCCGCGCTACAGGCACCTGAAGGCGATTCTCGATTCCAATCTCGACGACCCGGCGGCGCAGACGCCAGTGCGGAAGAAGCCGGATGGCGGTCCGGGATCAGGCCCCAAGGGCCATGTGCGCGGCGCCGACTACTACAGGGACTAGGAGGTTTGACATGATTGACGAGGAGACCAGGAGGAAGCTGCGCGAGCTGAACATGGGCGAGATGGTCGAGGCGCTCGACCTGCAGGATTCCGACAAGACGACGATGGCGGTGCCGTTCGACGAGCGGGTGCGCATGATGGTCGACTACGCCTACGAGGCCAAGCGCGCCTCGAGCGTGAAGCGGCTGGTGCAGCGCGCCAAGCTGCGCTTCCCGGATGCCGAGATGGGCGAGATGATATACGACGGGCGCGGCATCGACGGCGTCCTCATCCGCGAGGCGGGCACCTGCCAGTTCATGGAATCGGCATCCAACGTGGTGATAGAGGGATGTACTGGAACCGGCAAAAGCTACCTTGCTTGTTGCCTTGCGAAGCAAGCGTGCAGGAAGCGCAGGAGCGCACGGTACGTGCGGCTCCCGGACCTGCTGATGGAGCGCGACGAGCTGGCCGCCACCGAGCGGTCGAACGCCAAGATCCTGAAGAAGTACGCACGCTATGAGATCTTGGTCTTGGACGAATGGCTCACCGAAGACGTGAACGACGTCGACATATCATTCCTGTTCGAGCTGATCGAGCGGCGGTATGCGACGAGGTCGACCATCCTATGCACGCAGTACGCGCCGGCCGAGTGGCACGGCCGCCTCGGGGGCGGAGTGCAAGCCGACGCCATGGTCGATCGCCTGGTTCACGGCTCCGTGCGAATCGACTTGGGCGATGTCAACGTGCGCAAGCTGCTCGCCGATAGGAAGTAGCGATACGCTTCGGCGAGACGGGTGATACCCAAACGGCGTGAGCGCCGATTCGCAAACCGCGATACAGGCGGTGCTCACGCCGCGGAATAATCAGACCCGCAGGCGGCATGCCTTCCATCATGCCCGCGTGGGCACCGGAGAGCAGCTGTGGACCGAGGCGGTCTCCCAGATGGGGCGCTCCTTCGACCTGGCCTCCCTGAGAAAGGTGCACCTGGGCGCCGACGGAGAGCCGTGGTGCAAGGACGCCGGGCGCTACCTCCCGCTCGCCGAGGTGACGGCGCATCTCGACCCTTTCCACGTCGACCGCGCGGTGCTCTCCTGCTTTCTCGATCCGAAGGGCGCCTGGAAAGTGGTGGCGATGCTGAGGGAAGGCGAGGTGGACTCGGCGGTGAGGCTTCTGCGGGCGGCTGCCGCCTTCGGCATCGCGCGCGAGAAGCCGAGCGAGCGCGTGGCGAGGTATCTGGAGAACAACGCCGATTCCATAGGGGTGGACGGGCCCTCGCTCGGCACCATCGAGTCGGACAACCAGCACCTCTACGGGGCGAGGATGGACTCGGTGCCCTGCGCCTGGTCGATCGAAGGCGGCTCCGACATGGCCCGCATCCTCTCGAGAAGGGCTTCCGGTCGCGCGATCCCGAAGATGACGAGGGAGCGCTCGATGTCGGAGGCGAAGCGCGCCGCCCGCGAGAGGAAGGTCCTCGCCGCTCTCGAGCGCGGCAGCGCCGGTCGCGTGCTAGAATCGGTGGGCAAGGGCTACATGCCGCCGCATCAGGTGAGCACGGCGCATATAGCCAACGGCAGCGCGTATGCCTTGTTCCGGGGCATGTCGAACATGGATCGGGGAATCTGAGACCCCCATCAACTCCACGCCGTCGAGCGCTGCCCAGGAGTAGCGAAAAACCTTACGATCTGCTATAATCCAGGCACCGGCTCAACCCGTTATCTAAAGGCATCACGGGCGGCGCGGGTTTTTTAGGAGTGGGTGGCAGGTCTCAGATGCCACCCACTACTTATTCTTCTTTCCCCCGGTCATCCGCTCGCTGTTTGTCTGCTCGGTGGTCTTTCCAGGTTCGCCACACCTCTAAGAGGAACATGGCTATGGTGGCTGTTGCCGCCAGGATGGAGAGCATATCGTCAAGCATGGACATAAGGCATCACCTCCAATAGGAAGCGCCGCCCGCGTCGGACTGGCCGATGCCTGAATTGAGAATTCTACCACTTTTGTAACGGTCTGTTTGCCAAGTGGGCTTCTGTCGTCCCCTCCGGCTTCCGCTGCCGCCCCTTGATGATGCGAAATGAATGCGTTGCTGCAGTTTTGCCGTTCGTTTGTTTGCGGGCTCGCCGTAAAATGGGCTGCAGTTTCGCGGCAGCCTGAGAACCGCCGCGACGGGATGGCGCGTCTGCGCGAGGATGCGTCTGCGGCGGGCTTGCTGCGTCGGCGCCGTCGAGGCTGCGGCGGGTGTCGGTGCGCGACGCACGGAAGGGCGGGCGGCTGCCGAGGGCGCGGCCTGCCGCGACGACGGAAACAAGGCGATCGAGCGAAAGGGTCGGTATGGGCATATCCATTGGGCAACGGGTCGGCAAGAGTGCGCTCGCCTTCGTGGTGGCTGCTGCTTGTTCTGGTGCAGCTGCAACAACGGCGCTGGTCAGCGAGGCGTCGAGCCCGCAGACGGCGTATGCCGCCCAGGCCGGTTGGAAGAAGTCGGGGAAGCGTTGGTGGTATCAAAACGCCGACGGCAGCTATCCGAAATCGGGCTGGAAGAGCATCTCGAAAACGTGGTACCTCTTCGACCAGTCCGGCTACATGCTGACCGGCTGGCAGCAAGTCGGCGGCACGTGGTACTACCTCGACGGCAGCGGTGCCATGCAGACCGGGTGGCTGCAGCAGAAGGGCACGTGGTACTACCTGTCGAAGTCCGGCGCCATGAAGACCGGCTGGGGGAAGGTCGGCAAGGCCTGGTACTACTTCGACCCGAGCAGCGGCGCCATGCGCACCGGCTGGCAGCAGGTCGACGGGAAGTGGTACTACCTTGACGGCAGCGGGGCCATGCAGACCGGCTGGCTGCAGCAGAAGGGCACGTGGTACTACCTGTCGAAGTCCGGCGCCATGAAGACCGGCTGGGGGAAGGTCGGCAAGACCCAGTATTACTTCGACAAGAGCAGCGGCGCCATGCGCACCGGCTGGCTTGAAGACGCCGGAAACTGGTACTACCTCGACGGCAGCGGCGCCATGCACACCGGCTGGCTGAAAAAGGGCCGCACGTCCTACTTCCTGAATCCTTCGACCGGCGCGGCGCTGCGCGGATTCCAGTACGTCGGCGGCTCCCTCCGCTTCTTCGATGAGAAGTCGTGCGCCATGGTCACAAAGCCGTTCGTCGCCGGTTCCCAGTTCTATCTCGCGGACGAAGGCGGCGTCATCGAGCCGACCGGCTGGTACGTCGACGCGCACAACAACGCGTCCATGACCGTGCCGGGATCGAGCGTGACGCTGACGGGCAAGCTGGTCGGCGGCACGCGCATCCAGCTGACGCAAGGTTGGAACGGCTGGCGGACCATCGGCAAGAACACCTATTACTGCGACGCGGCCAACAACAACACCATCGCGATGGGCTGGCAGAAGATCGACGGCGAGCAGTATTACTTCGACGGATCGTGCGCCATGGTGAAGCAGGCGTGCGTTCCCGCAGGTGACGGCACGTATTGGTACATGGACAAAAACGGGCGCCACAACAAGCAGGAGGCCGTGAACATCCTCATGAAGACGGCGAAATCGCTGCTGGGGCTGAAGTACGTGTGGGGCGGCCTCGATCCGGAGAAGGGCATGGACTGCTCGGGGTTCGTGTATTACTGCTACTCGAAGATCGGGCTGGATCCGGGGCGGTCGAGCTATGCGATGCAGAACGCCGGCGTGGAGGTGTCGTCTCCGCAGGCGGGCGACATCGTGCTGATGTACTACAACCAGGCCCCGAATTACGACCCGAACCTGTCCGAGCACGCGGCCTTGTTCGCCGGAAACGGCATGATCTACGAAGAGCCTGGTCCTGGCGGGAAGTGCCAGTACGTCCCGCTGGCGTCGAAGTACTCGAACAAGTACGTCTACCGCCAGCTGCTGTCGTAAAGGGCGTTGGGCTTCGGCCGCTGTGAGACTCCAGCTGTAGCAGGGGTTCGACCGCCGCAAGACTCCAGCTGCTGCGGAGCTCCGGGCGCTGTAGGGATTCCGGCGGGGGCAGGACCCCGGTCGCTGCAAAGCCCCAGCCGCTGCGGAGGTCCGACCGCGGTAGGGTCCCGGCGGCTGCAGGAGTTCGGCTGTGGTAGGACTTTGGCTGCAGCCGGACTCCGGAGGCCGTAAGTCTCCAGCCGCCGCAAGACTCCGGTTGCCGCAGAGGTCCGGCGGCCGTGAGGCCCCGACCGCCGCGAGACTCCGACTGTGGCAGGGCTTCGGCCGCCGCGGGGGCTGGGCCGTCGCAGGACTTCGACGGCGGCAAGGCCCTGCGGCGGCAGCGATTTTGCGGTCCTGGGTGTCGCAGGGCCTTTATCGGACGCGACTGAGGGTTTTTGGCGGCGGAACCTTCTTTCTGCTTCCGCTGTTCGCAAGTTTCAATATGAAGAAATTGTGTATTGGAGATTTTTGAAGCGAAAATGCGGGATTCGCGCATCATTTCAGGCGATTTGCCTGGCTTTTCGAGCTGAAAACGAGCAAAAAGACGCGAAAACGGCGGATTCTGGCGAGTTGGATGGCAAAACTAACGGTATATATCCAGAATTTTCTAATTATCCTAAATGAGGATAATTAGAAAAGATGCGTGAGTTCCGAAAAACAGGGTGCAAAATCTCCAATACACAAAATCTTCACATGGGAAGACTCGTCGGAAGCTGAAACAGGGCTGCTGCCCGCCTTTCAGCCTTTACTCCTTCCAGGCCTCTGCCTCTTCGCCATCCTGCCTCCCTTCGTCCCGTCATCTCCTTTGGGTTTCTGCCGTCCTTCGGGCCGCTGCCCAATCCGTCCGCTACCTCCTTCCTTCTCCCGCTACCCTCCGCCCCTCTACCCCTCCGGGTTCCTACCCAGTCCGCCCTCTACCCCTCCGGATTTCTGCCCAGTCCGCCCTTCTGCCCCCTCGGGTTGCTGCCTTCTTCGCCCCTCTGCCCCTCGGGTTCCTACCCAGCCCGCCCTCTGCTTCTCCGGGCCTCTACCCGGCCCACCCTTCCGCCCAGTTCGCCTCGCCACCTTCCCTCGAACCTCTACCCTCCCCGCAATGATGATTCGGCGCATCTTGGGTGGGCGTCTGCTTGTGGCGCTATACTGGTACCCCTATCGTTTTTTACCGGGTCGGCGCTGTCGGCAATCCGGGGCGCTGGTCGTCGCAGGTGCGCAACCGGCGGCCTGCGGCTGGCGGCGCTCGCCTGTGACCAGGTCCGATGCTGAGGAGAGGGAGCGCGTATGCTCGACGTCAAGTTTGTTCGCGACAACCAAGAGGCCGTGGCTCAGGCCATGGAGAACCGCCATGCGTCGTGGGACGCGGCTCGCTTTTCGGAATTGGACGAGGCGCGTCGTGCGGCCATCGCCCAAGAAGAAGCGCTGCAAAACGAGCGCAACACGCTGTCCAAGTCCATCGGCAAACTGATGCAAGAAGACAAGGCGGACGAAGCTGAAGCCGCGAAGGAGCGCATGCACGTCATCCGCGAGGAAATCGCCGCTTTCACGGCCAAGCGCAAGGAAGCCGACGCCGCGCTGACCGAGCTTCTGCTCAGGGTCCCCAACATGCCCAGCGACACCACGCCGGTGGGCGACGACGAGAACGACAACCCCGAAGTACGCCGCTGGGGCACGCCGCGCGATTTCGCCGCGGAGGGCTTCGAGGCGCAGGCGCATTGGGATCTCGGCCCTGAGCTGGGCATTATGGATCCCGACCGCGCCGTCAAGCTGGCAGCCAGCCGCTTTGTGCTGCTGGGCGGCCTGGGCGCTCGGCTGGAGCGTGCGCTCATCAACTTCATGGCCGACACGCACACCTCGCGCGGCTACAAGGAATGGTGGTGCCCGGCCATGGCCAACGCCGAAACGCTGACGGGCACGGGCCAGCTGCCGAAGTTCGAAGAGGACCTGTTCCACACCACCGAAGGGCTCTACCTCATCCCGACGGCCGAGGTGCAGCTGACCAACATCCACGCGGGCGAGGTGCTCGACGGCAAGGACCTGCCGCTGCATTATTGCGGCTACACGCCCTGCTTCCGCGAAGAGGCGGGCAGCGCCGGTCGCGACACGCGCGGACTCATTCGCGTGCATCAGTTCGACAAGGTCGAGATGGTGAAGTATGCCAAGCCCGACGAGAGCTTCGACGAGCTGGAAGCCATGGTGGCCGACGCCGAGAACATCCTGCAGCTGCTGGGCCTGCCGTATCGCGTCATCTGCCTGTGCACCGGCGACCTGGGCTTTTCCGCTGCGAAGACGTACGATTTGGAAGTGTGGCTGCCCAGCTACGACGGGTACAAGGAAATCTCCAGCTGCTCGAACTGCACTGATTTCCAGGCGCGTCGCGCGAACATCAAGTACCGCGATCCGGAGAACTTCAAGGGGTCGCGCTATGTGCACACGCTGAACGGGTCGGGCCTGGCGGTCGGGCGCACCATGGCCGCCGTCATCGAGAACTACCAACAGGCCGACGGCTCCATCAAGGTGCCTGACGTGCTGGTCCCGTACATGGGCGGGGTCGAGGTCATCACCGCGCAGTAATGGCTCAGGGCTCGGCGAACACCAAGAAGAAGCCAACGAAGCGCACGGCGTCGAAGCGGGGGAAGGCGACAAAGCCCGCTTCGACGCCGGCGTCTTCCGTCGGTGCGGCCGAAGCCGGGGAGGCGGGGAAGGCCGCTGCAGTCCCAGGGAAGGCCGCGAAAAAAGCTGCTAGCGCCGGGAAGGCCGCAGGAGGCGCCGCCGCAGGCCCTGCCGCCGTGGGGAAGGCCGCAGGTTCTGCCGCAGCCGCAGGTGCCGCGGGAGGTGCTAACGCCGCAGGCCCTGCCGCCGTGGGGAAGGCCGCGGGGAAGGCTGCAGGTGCTGCCGCCGCAGGTCCGGCTGCCGTCTCCGCAGGTGCCGCAGCCGCCGCGGGAGGTGCTAACGCCGCAGGTCCGGCTACCGCCGCCCAAGCCGCCGCAGGTCCGGCTGCCGCCGCAGGTGCCGCAGCCGCCGCAGGGAATGCTGCCGCTGCTGCAGGTCAGGCCGTCGCAGGTGCTGCTGCTGGGAGCTCCGCCGAGGCCCAAGCTGCTGCCGCTGCCGACGTCCCGCCCCGCCGCCCTGCCAAAACCAAGGCGATGCCGGTCGTCCCTAAGCGCCGCTCGTCTCGTTCGGCATCGACCCAGGTCATGGGCGCGGCGTCGGGATCAGGCGCGGCAGGGGGTTCTGCCCCTGCCCCCGGCGAGTCTCCCGCCGCTTCCGCCGACGCCCCGGCGTCCCGTTCTGCGTCGGCCTCGTCTGCGGCGGGCTCTTCCGCTTCTGCAAAACCCGTCCGTCGGCGCAAGCGCGGCGTCATACCGATCTTTCTCGGCCTTGTGGTCGTCTGCCTGCTGGTGCTTTCCGCCGTGCTCGCGTGGAACCGCTGGTGGCGCTACGACGATGCTGCCGACATCCAAGGCACCTGGAGCGCCAACGACACGAACACCCAGGTCGTCATCAACGGCGAATATCTGGAGCTGTCCGACGACGTGGTCTACCGCTACACGCTCGACCCGATGGCGAAAACCATCACGTACACGTTCGGCAACCTCGAAGGCCAGGGGCGCTACCGCTTCTCGCTCGACCGGCAGCAGCTGTTCATCGTCGACGGCCCCGGCTACACGTGGTTCTCGACGCTGGCAGAGGACGTCCCGTGGACGTTTGAGGCGCTGTTTGGCCAGGTCACAGGATCGATGCCTGAGGCTTTTGAGGGACAGCCGGGCGTGACCGCGCTCGACAAGGTCTCCGACGACAACGAGCTGACCGCCGAGCCGGCCAGTGAGGAAGAGCTGGCGGCGGCGCGGCAGGAGGACAACAGTCAGCGCGAGGCGGAAAAGGCCGAAGCGAAGGCGCAGGAGGAAGCGGCGAAGAAGGCGGCGGAGGAAAAGAAGGCCGCGAACAGCGGCACAAGCGATGCCGCGACCGGCGCGGAAGGCCAAGAAGCGCCGCCGACCGGGGGCAACGGGTCGGCATACGACTCCGGCGCGAACAGCGGCGCCGTCGACTCCGGCGCTTCCGGCGACGGAACGAGCTTGGGCGGCGGCTCTGCCGACGGCTCGTATGGCGCGGACGCTGGCAGCGGCGCGGCGGGCGCGGACGGTTCGTCTTACGGCACCGGCGTCGACCCTTACGCCGTCGACCCCTACGCCGGCGGCGTCTACGACGACGGCACCGGCGTCAGCGGTTACGCGGACGGCGGCTACACCGATGGAGGCTACGCGGACGGCGGTTACGTGGACGGTGCCTACGCCGATCCCTACGCCGACCCCTACGGCACCGGCACGGCCGCCTACGGCACCGGCGCCGGCGATGGTTCTGCCTATGGCGCTTGGTAGCACCTCGGACGCGCTTGTCATCGAGCGGCTGACGGTTCGTCCGGACAGGATCGTCTGCGACCTGCGGGTTTCTCCTTCTGCGCCTGCAAGTACCTCGCCGGGGCTCGTGCGGCGCGTTCTGGCCGACTATCCGACGCTGCTCGATCACGCGTGCGTCAACGACGAGGGCGACACGTTCGCAGCCGTGGCCGACCACACGTCGCTGCCTCATCTGGTGGAACACCTCGTCATCGACGCCCAGGTGCGCCAGGCCGTCCAAGCCGGCAGTCCCGCCGCAGGCGCCCGCTCCGCTCCGGATGCCCGCTCGGGCCGCATCGCCGCGGGCGCCCGACCGGCCCCGAGCGCCTGTCCCGTCGCCCAAACCGCCGCCGTTGCCGAACCGTTGCCGCCCGCCGGCCCCGCCCATGGCGCAAATCGCGCCGGAGAGGCCGCCTCGCCGTTTCGGGCCGCCGTGAAAAAATCTACCATGTACGTAGGCACCACGGAATGGGTCGACCGTTTCGCGGGCCATGCGGTCGTGGAAGTAAGCTACACCGACGATCTGACGGCGCTGCGGTCGTTTCGCGACGCTGTTTGCGCGGTGAATCATCTTGTGAAGGAGGGCGTCTATGACGACTGCTCATCTCGCCTTTGACGAAACAAACGACGCCATCGCCGATCGCGTGCGCGTGATGCGCTCTTCGGCCGTGCGCGACCTGTTTTCGGCTGCTACCAGGGCCGACGTCATCTCGCTGTCGGGCGGCATGCCCGACGTTTCTCTGCTGCCCGCTTCGGCGCTCGAGACGGCCATGGGCGCTGCCCTGCGCGACGAACGCGCGATCGCGCTGCAGTACGGGCCGACGGACGGCCTGGCGTCCACTCGGCGCGTGGTGTGCGACCTGATGCGCGACATCGGCGTGCGCGTAAAACCGGACCAAGTACTGTTAACGAGCGGCGCCCAGCAAGCGCTCGATCTGCTGGCGAAGACGTTCATCAACCCCAGCGACATCATCATCGCCGAAGGCCCCACGTACCTCGGCGCCCTTCAGGCGTTTTCCGCCTATCAGCCCGACGTGCGCTGCATCCCTTTCGACGAAGAGGGCATGCGCATGGACCTGCTGGAAGCCGAGCTGAAAATCATCGGCAAGGACAATCCGCGGCTGAAGTTCTGCTACACCATCCCCAACTTCCAAAATCCCGGCGGCGTGACCATGTCGATGGAGCGCCGCAAGCGGCTGCTGGAACTGTCGCGCGAGTACGGCTTTTTCGTCGTGGAGGACGATCCGTACGGGCGTCTGCGCTACGACGGCGGCCACATGGTGCCGCTGAAGGCGCTCGACGGCGACGTGGTGTATTTGGGCACGGTGTCGAAGACGTTCGCGCCCGGCCTGCGCACGGGCTGGATCGTGGCGCCGAAGACGGTGCTTGCCCGCATCAACCTGGTGAAACAGGGAACTGACCTGTGCGGCAGCGCGATGAACCAGGTGGTGGTCGAGCACTATTTCACCGACACGCCGTGGGAGCGCACGCTGCAAGGGTTCGTGAAGGTGTATCGCGAACGGCGCGATGCCATGCTGGCCGCGCTGGAAGAGTTCTTCCCGCCGGAGGCCAGCTGGACGCATCCCGAGGGCGGCTTTTTCGTGTGGGTGACGCTGCCGCCGTACTTCGACACCGACTCCATGCTGTCCGAAGCGCTGGAGGCCGGCGTGACGTACGTGCCGGGCAACAGCTTTTTCCCTGATGGGAAGACGGGTCGCAACTCGATGCGCATCAACTTCAGCTACGAGACGCCGGAAAAGATCACCGAGGCCATCCGTCGGCTGGCGGGCGCGATCCAGGACCGGCTGGAGCTGTACCGCGCGTTCATCGCGGCGGGCGCCATCAAAGTGCCGGAAGAAGCGTAGCGAACGCGGCGGGCGGCAAGGCCCTCTGGCGGGTTTTTGCCGCGGCGCCTTCCGAATGTTGCATAAGGCTAACAATCTGGCCCGCCAGGGCCGGTAAGGAGGAAAAATGGGTCTGAAAGTGGCAGTGCTGATGGGCGGCGCGTCGTTCGAGCGCGAGTTTTCCCTGGCCAGCGGCAAGAATGTGTGCGAGGCGCTCGAAGCCGCCGGACACAAGGTCATCCCGCTCGACACGACGAGCGATCTGGTGCCCACCCTTCGCAGCGAGCGTCCGGACGTGTGCTACAGTGCGCTGCACGGCAAGCACGGCGAGGACGGCACCATCCAAAGCCTGCTCGAATTTCTGGACGTGCCCTTCGTGGGGTCTCCTGGGTTCGTGTGCCAAAAGGCGTGGAACAAGGACTCGATGCACTCGCAGATGGCGACGTATCGCGCCATCACGGGCGAGGCGCCGATCGCGTCGTGGCCGCAGGGCCTCTACATCGCCCGCGACGCGTTCAAAGACATGGGCGCGGCGACGGCGCTCGATCTGATTCCCGAGCGCGTGATCGGGGGTTTCCCCGTGTGCGTGAAGCCGGCCCGCGGCGGATCGGCCATGGGCGTGCACAAGGTCAGCTGCGCCGAAGAGCTGGGCGAGGCCATTCTCGACGCGCTCGCCTTCGACGAGGCTGTGGTCATCGAGCAGTGGGTCGACGGCGTTGAGCTGGCCGTTTCGGTGCTGGGCAACGGCTGGGACGCGCACGCGCTGCCGCCGGTGGAGATCGTCAAGAAGACGGCCATGTTCGACACGCAGGCTCGCATGACGTCTGGCATGGTGGACTATTTCTGCCCGGTGCGCCTAGAGTCGCTGTCGCCCGACGAGGCCGACGCGCAGGCGATCCGCGCCGAAGTGGAGCGTGCCGCGCTCGAGGTGTATCGCGCCTACAACGCCCGTGACCTGGCCCGCATCGACATGATCTGGGACGGGGCCGAAGCGAAGGTGTTCGAGGTGAACGTCTCTCCCGGCATGGCGGAAAACTCGCTGTTCCCGACGGCGTGCCAGGCGGCGGGCCTGTCGCTGTCGGCCGTGCTCGACGAACTGGTGCAGGCGGCGGTCGAGCGCTAGCGGCGCACCGCGGCAGCACGGGCGCTGCGGTAGCACGGGCAACGCAACGGCACGCGGGGCGTGGCAGCGGGGCAGGTGGCACGCGGCAACAGGCGGCAGCACGGGCGACGCAGCAGTACGTGGCAGCGGGAAGCAGGTGGCAGCGGCACTCGGGCGGCAGCAGCATGCGGCACTCGGGCGGCAAGCGGCAGCGGCAGCGATCCGTCTGCCGCGCTCCTGCTGCGCGGAGAGGGCGGCGGGGGTTCGGCTTCGTGCCGACTTGGTATGATAGGGTCGAAGCCACGCGAAGAGGGAGGCCAGGATGCACGAACTGGGAATCATGACGGGCGTTATGGAGTCGGTCGAGACGGCTGCACGCGATGCCGGGGCGACGCGCGTCCTGGAAGTGCGGCTGACGGTCGGCGAGATGACCGAGGCCATCCCCGATGCGCTCGAATTCGCCTTCGAAGCGCTCTCGGAGCAAAACGAGTTGTTCGACGGCGCAAAACTCCTGATCACCATGGTGAAGCCGCACAGCCGCTGCCTTGAATGCGGCGCCGAGTTCGACCACGACCGCTTCCATATGTTCTGTCCCCAGTGCGATTCGTTCGCGCTCGAGCTGTTGGCCGGCCGCGAACTGCACATCGATTCGATCGAGGTCGACCTGCCTGACGACTAGTTCGACAGCGGCGCCTTCGTATGATTCCAGCGCCGCCTGCCGCTTTTTTGCTGCGGCTGCCCCGCATGCGCTTCGTCGGCGTCGATCTATACGGTTTTGCATAAACTCTCGCCAGTTTTGCATACTCTGGCGTACAAAGTTATGTGCAAAATGTGTAGTTGAGACTTTTGGCCCCTATTTGGCACCGCACTGCATCATTTCCAGAAGCAAAAGCCTCTTCTTGCCTGAAAGCGCCAAAAGTTCGGCGTTTTTTCGCCAGCTGTTTGCTTCAAATGTCGCAAAGTGGCGTTGACAGCCCCATCGGGGCTATGCAAAAAACGTCCGACGCAAGAAAATTGATGCAAAACCCGCCAAACAGCCCTCCTATAATCTCCAACACACATTTTCTACATATAAGGCAGGATGAAAACTGCCATTGCCCAAGCCGTTTTCGTCTGACGCCTCGCTCTCTCGCCCCCATTTCGCTTGCCGCATTCGCGTTTCGGCCTCGCGCCTCTCGCCGTCGCGGATAAATTCGGCCTGACGTCCCAGGCCAGGCGCCCCGTGCGGCCGCTTCACGTACAATGGACGCCAAACGACAACGAAGCCTGCGGGAAGGATCCAGCCATGCAAATCGACCTGAAACAGCCCATCCTCGACAAGAACGACCGCCTGGCCGATGAGCTGCGTGCGCGTTTCGCTGAGAACCACGTGTTCGTCCTCGATCTGCTTGCAAGCCCGGGATCTGGGAAAACGTCGACGATCCTTGCGACCATCGAGGCGTTGCGCGACGAGTTCAATATTGCGGTCATCGAAGGCGACATCGCTAGCTCGGTCGATGCCGAGAAGATCAAGGCGCAGGGGACGGCCGCCGTGCAGATCAACACGGGTGGGGCGTGCCATCTGGAAAGCGCGATGATCAAGCGGGCGGTCGACGTGCTCGATTTGGAGCGGCTCGACCTGATCATCATCGAAAACGTTGGCAACTTGGTGTGCCCGACCGACTTTGACCTGGGGGAATCGTTGAAGGCGATGATCCTGTCGGTGCCCGAGGGGCATGACAAGCCGCTGAAGTACCCCGGCGTGTTCCAGGCGTCTGAAGCTGTGGTGCTGAACAAGGTCGACACGATGCCGATGTTCAACTTCGATCGCGAGGCGTTCGAGGACGCCGTGCGCCAGCTGAACCCCAACGCGCCCATTTTCCCGATTGCGGCGACGACGGGCGAGGGCGTCGGATCGTGGGCGGAGTGGCTGGCCGAGCGCATTCGGCAAGCATAGGGTTTGCGCTGCCCGCCGGCCGTCTCAAAGCGGGGCTTTCCGCTTGGGCCCTTCTCTTGCTGGCGGCTGGGCAGAACCCTCTGCCCCCCGGTCAGCCCTTCCCTTGAACTGCGGCAACACGCCTGAAACAGTGGTGTTCCATACTGGCGGCTGGAACCCCTGCGGAAGGAGCGGCCATGGATGCCCAAAAGGTATACGAGCGATGCGTTGGCGCCACGCGAGATTTCATGACGACGGCGGGCTTTTCGGACGCGGTCATCGGGTTGTCGGGCGGCATGGATTCGTCGCTCGTGGCGGTGATGGCTGCCGACGCGCTGGGGCCCGATCACGTGCACGGCGTGCTGCTTCCGGGGCCGTATTCCAGCGCCCATTCGGTGGAGGACGCGCAAGAACTGGCCGACAACCTGGGCATTCCGTCGAAGACCATATCGATCTGCGAGCCGTTCGAGGCTTTCGAGTCCGTGTTGCGCCGCGCGTGCGGCGGCAAGCTGGAGGGCTTGGCGGCCGAGAACACGCAGGCTCGCTGCCGCATGGTGTGCCTGATGGCGCTGTCGAACGCGTACGGCTGGCTCATGCTGAACACGTCAAACCGCAGCGAGGCCATGATGGGCTACTCGACGCTGTACGGCGACACGGCAGGAGCGTTCGCCCCGATAGGAGGCGTGTACAAGACCGACGTGTACGTCGTGGCACGGTGGCGCAACAACCAGGCCGTCCAGGCGGGCAAGGCGGCGCCCATTCCGGAGCGCGTGTTTGAAAAAGCGCCAAGCGCCGAGCTTTCCCCTGGTCAGGAAGATGAGAAGTCGCTTGGCATCGGGTATCCGACGCTCGACGGCATCCTGCGGCTGCTGAACGAGGGCGGCTGTTCGCCCGAAGAGGTGGTCGCGGCAGGATACCAGGCCGAACTGGTGGAGAAGGTCGCCCGCACGCGGTCGGCCACTGCGTTCAAACGCGCGTTGGAGCCGCCGTTCGTCGAGGTGTACGAGGCAGAATAGGCCGCAGCGGGTCATTCGCAGGCAGAAGAGGCGGGCTTTCGGCTGGATGTAGGCGCTTCCGGTGTGCTTCAAAGTGAAGAATTTGTGTAGTGGAGATTTTGTAGCAAGAAATTGAGGCCTTACGCATCATTTTGGCCCCAAAACAGCCTCTCGGGGCTTGCAATTCGGACTGTTGGGCATGGGTTTCGTGAAAAGTCGCAAGATATAGCCGTATATATACAGAATTTTGGCAGCAAAACGGCGTGGAACGAGCAAAAATGATGCACAAGGCCTGAAAATCACCCCTAAAAATCTCCACTACACAAATTCTTCACAGTAGTCAGGCCGCATATCAGGCCATTCGCCCGCTTTCGGCCTCTATCTCCGCGCTTTTGCTTCGGCGGTCGTGCCCCCGACCTCCGTCTTCGCGCTTCGACCTCTGCGGCTGCCTTTGCACTCCTCATGTCCGCGCCGCCGCTTGCCTCGAACGGCCGAAGTCCGACCCTCGGCTTTGTCCTCGCGCTTCCGCTCCTGTGGCCTCGGCGTCCGGGAGCCGCCCTCGCGCTTCTGCCTTTTCCTACTTCGTCGCGCTCTCTTCCTTCGCCTGCGCTTCTGCTTCTGCCTGGTTCAGATCGTCCAGCACGGCGCGTCCTACCATCAGGCCGCAGGCTCCGCTTGACGCCAGTCCCTCGCCGCCTCCGTTTGCGACCGCCCCGCAGCAGTACATGTGCGGAATTGCGAGCCCCGTTGCCCCTAGCACGCGCCCGTCGTCGTCGATGTTCGGGCCGCCCAGCGTCAGGAAGCGCACCGGCCGCTGCTTCAGCGCGTAATACGGCGGCACGAGCGCTTTCAGCTGGGCCGTGCGTCCGAACGCAGTGTCTGCCTTTTTCTCCACTATGGTGTCGTAGTCCTCAAACGCCTGGTCAAGAGCGTTTTCTGCGAGCCCCATCGCTTTGGCCAGCTCGGCCTTCGTGTCGAACGGGCCTATGAGCCGCGTCTTGTTTTTGCTGGTCACCTCGGCGACGCTGCGGCCTTGGCTCGATTGCGCGAGCTGGCCGTCGAAAACGGTCCACCAGTATCCCAGCACGTTTTTAAAGCAGGTGGCGGCCGCCTCGGTCACCTCGTCTTCGCGGGCAAAACGATTACCCTGCGGATCAACAATAAGCGTCGGCGCGAAACGTCCCCACTCGGCCGCCCACGGAATGTCGCTGGTCAGAAAGACGGCGCCGTCCATGCCTGCCAGCGCGGCTCCCGCCATCGAGCAGAAGCGCTGTCCGTCGCCGGTGGCCGAGAACGTGTAGCAGCCGGCCTGCTCCCAGCCGGGTGCCGTTTCGTGGATGAGCTCTTGGCTGCTCGAGAAGCCGCCCGTGGCGACGACGACGGCCTTCGCGTACACGTCTGCAACGCCCGACAGCTTGTCGACGCTGAAACGCATCCCGCAAATACCGTCTCGACCTGCGGAAATAAAAGCGACGGCGCGATAGTCGGTCAGAAACGTGACGCCCAGGTCCATGAGCGTGTCGCGCAGCGGCATCATGACGCTCTTCATGTCGCCGATGCCCAGCTTTGGCAGCAGGATGCCTTCGTTCAAGCCCTCGTCGGCGTAGTCTTTCGGGCTTTCGAACGTGGCGCCGCACTCGTTGACCAGGAGGTTTGCCCATTCGGTTGCGCTGTAGAACAGCGTTTTGGCACGGTCGAAGTCGGTCAGGCCGAGCGCCTTGAGGTGCGTCTGGCGGCGCTCCCAGGCGCTGTCGACGTCGTCGCTCACGCCGGCCTGCTTCTGGACGTCGGTGCCGGCCACGTGCAGAACGCCGTTGGAGTTGACCGCTTGGCCGCCCAGCAGGTTGAGCTTCTCGGCGACGATGACCGATTTTCCAGCCTTGGCCAGGGGGTATGCAGCAGAAAGACCCGCGATGCCGCTGCCGACGACGAGCACGTCGGCCTTGTTTTCGAAGGTGATGGCGGCGGGCATGCCGGCGACGGCGAGGTCGTTGGGGTCGAGGGCGGCGGGATCGTCGGGCACGTCGGCGGTGCCAGGGGCGATCGCGTTGCATCCGGCGAAGGACGTGGCGGCGACGGCGGCTGCTGCTCCGGAAAGCCCCAGCATCTTGACGAAATCACGGCGTTTCACAGAGGGCTCCCTTCGAGTCGTTGTGGCTGGTCATGGGGTTGTTCGTGCTCTGGTTGCAACGGGGCGTGACGGCGTGTTTGCATTGCGGCGCCGCCTGGCGCCAGGCGGCGCCGACAGGTTGACTGAGTATAGTCGCGCATGGGTAAAGCGACAAGCGGCCGCTGAAAAACGGCACCAATTGTGCGCATCGGGAGGCGGCGCCGCGCTCCCGTGGCACTACTGCCGCTGCGGCACTACCGCCGCGCCGCCCCGCGCCGCCGCAACACTGCCCCCACGGCACTCCCGCCGTCGCACTACCACCGCGCCGCAACACTGCCGTCGCGCCGCGGCACTGCTTCCGCCGTGCTACCGCCGTCGCGCCGCTACTCCCGCGGTCTTGCCGCGTCGTCGCTTACGCCCGCTTCTCCGTCGGACGTCCTGGTCAGCGCACGTTCGGCGAGGTAACGCTCCATCGAGTAATGCGTGATGTCGGACCGGTTGATCACGCCCACGATGCGCCCGTCGTCAAGCACCGGCACCTTCTTCAGGTGGTTCTCGCCCAGCACGCGGCACACTTCGGGCAGGTCGGCGTGCACGTCCACCCCGATAATGCCCTTCGACCCGATGGCGCTGGCGGGCATGTCCATCAGCGCTTCCAGCTTCCGCGCGAAGTCTTTGTTGCTGCCGTCGGCGTCGGACATCTGCATGATCATGACGATCGGGTCCATCATCATCGTCGAGCGCTTCGACAGGTTGCGCATGATGTCGCCGTCGGAGATGAAGCCCGTCGCCTCGCCCGTCGCGTTCACGAGTGGCACGGCGCTGACCCCCTTGTCGACCAGCAGTTTCATGGCCTCGGACACCTTCGCGGTCTCGGGCAGGGTGAACACGTCGCGCTTCATGATGGCCTCCAGGACGGTGCGGCGTGCGTTGTCGGCGTCGTTTTCGCATGTGTCGCCGGGCTTGTTTTTCACGAACGCGACGACCAGGCCGAACGCGATCAGGCACAGCACGCTTGCGACGGCGAACGCCATGTCGATCCCGAAAAAGTTCGCGGCCGTCTGCCCGATGCGGGGCGCACTGAGGTTGGTCGCGACGGTCGAGGCCGAAATGATGATGGCCGTCCCGAGCGATCCGGCGACCTGGCGCAGCGTGTTGTTGACCGACGTCCCATGGTTGACCAGGTTGTTTGGCAGCGCGTTCATGCCCCAGGTCGTGATGGGCATGTTGACGAGCGACAGCGAGAACAAGCGGATGGTGTAGAGGACGGCCAGCCCGATGATGGTGGTGTTGGGTCCCGAGAAGCAGAAGGCGATGGTGGTGAGCGTCAGGATGCCCGTGCCGATGATCGACAGCGCCCGCGGTCCGTGGCGGTCGAACAGGCGGCCGGCGACCGGGCCCATGGCGCCCATGATGATGGCGCCCGGCAGCAGGACCAGGCCCGATGCCGTGGCCGAATAGCCCATGTAGGACTGCAGCAGGATCGGCACCAGGATGCCTGCGGCCAGAAGCGCACCTTGGACGATCATGCCGATGATGGTCGCGATGAGGAACTTGCGGTTTTGCAGCACGCGCACCTGCAGCATGGGCTGGTCCATGCGCAGCTGGCGGCGGAAGAACGCGACGATGCCCACGACGCCGACGACCGTGCCGACGGCCGAGTCGATGGAGACGCCGTAGCTGCCGATGAGCGACAGCCCGTACAAAAGCCCGCCGAAGCCAAGGGTGGAAAGGACGACCGAGAGCACGTCGAGGCGAACGTCCTTGTTCGTTTCGCCGCCTCGCTCAAGCGTGAACAGCCCGACGAGGATGACCGCGATCGACAGCCCGGCGATGATGAAGAACATGTCGTGCCAGGTGGCGCGGTCGATGATGATGCCGGCCGCCGTTGGGCCGATGGCCGGGCCGAACGCGATGACGATGCCGAATAGCCCCATGGCGGTGCCTCTTTTGCTGACCGGGAAGGTCCACATAAGCACGGTCATGACGAGCGGCATGAGGATGCCGGCGCCGACGGCCTGCACGAGGCGACCTCCCAAAAGCACGCCGAAGTTGGGCCCCCAAGCGGCCAGCACGCTGCCGACGGTGAACACGGCCATGGAGACCAAGAAAAGGCTGCGCGTGGTGAAGCGGTCGACAAGGAAGGCGGTCGTGGGGATCATGATGGCATTGACCAGGGTAAACCCGGTGGTGAGCCATTGTGCGGTCGCGGCGTCGACCGACATTTCCGCCATGACCGACGGCAGCACCGGCGCGACGACCGTCTGGTTGAGCACGGTCACGAAGGTGCCGAACACCAGCACCGCCAGCATGATGATTTGTTTGCGCGTAAGTCCCATATTCGTCCTCTTCCGTTGCACCCGTGGCGTGAACATGCTCGCAAAAGGTGGTATTTGCCTGGGGTTTTATCGCGTTTTGCAAGCATGTTCGGTTATTTTGCTGAGTCGTATGAAATCCAGTATGAAGCTTGCCTGTGAGCAGAAGGCGGAATTCCATCAACAGTCCCTTTACAGGTGCAGTCGAGGGAGCGGCAGCAGGGGGCGGCAGCAGCGCCGCCGCGGCATCCCGCCGCCCGCCGTCGCGCTGCCCGCAGCAGCATCCCGTCGCCGCAGCGCCTGCCGCCCGCGCCGTCCGCAGCATCCCGCCGCCGCAGCGCCTGCCGCCCGCCGCCCGCAGAAGCATCCCGCCCGCCGCCAGCCGCAGTGCCGCGTCGCCCGCTTCCGCTTCTACCCCTCGCGGTTTTCGCCGTGTGGCGAATTGATACAGGCGTTCCGGATTGTGGACGCTTGCGGTACTATAAAAAGCCGATAACAACACTGATGGAAGGAGGCCGTCATGGGTCGATCGGGCGGAGGCGGCGGCTTCTCCGGCGGTGGCGGAGGAGGCGGCGGATTTTCGGGCGGCGGCCGTGGAGGCGGCGGCTTCTCCGGCGGCGGAGGCGGCGACTTCTTCTTTGGCGGCGGCGGTCGCAGCGGCGGCCCCGGACACATGCCCCCCGGACCGCATCATCACGGCGGCGGGTCGTTCTGGCCTTTCTTGGCTGGCATGCTCGTCGGCCAGTCGCGCGGCGAGCGCCAAGGGCAAGGCCAGCCCCAGCAGCCCTCTGCGCCCACCGGCCAGCCCGTCTATGCGGCGCCGAGCCAGCCTGCGGCGGCGCCGGGTTGGCAAGGCTCTGCCCCCAAGCCGACCATCGATCCTAACGCCCCAGGTCAACTGCAGAAAAGCCAGCACGGCTGCTTGAAGACCGCCCTCACGGTGCTCGGCGTCCTGTTCGTGGTCGTCGGGCTGTTCGTCCTGGTGTCGTCCTGCGCGACCCCGGCCCACGAATACGAGGCTCTGCCCGCCGGCGCGGCGAAGGAGACCGCCTACTACACCGACGAGGACGGCGACTGGATCCACGACCAGGCTGCCCTCGAAAAGGGCCTGCGGCAGTTCTACGAGGCCACGGGCATCCAGCCGTACGTCTACATCCTCCCGAACGGCGCCACCACTTCGGAAGACGAATGCACCAGCCGGGCGCAAAGCCTCTACGACCAGCTCTTCAGCGACGAGGCCCACCTTATACTGGTGTTTTGCGACAACGGCCACGGCGGCTGGACGGCCGGCTGGTGGGCCGGGTCGCAGGCGAAGGCCTTCATGGACGAGAACGCCGCAAGCACGCTCGCGAACAACCTCGACCACGCCTACGCTTCGGCCGACTCCGACGAGGAAGTCTTCTCCGACGCGTTCGCCGAAACGGCAAACGACCTGATGGGAGGCGGGAACGGTGCCGCAGACAGCGTTGTCGCCATCGTGTTTTTGGTCATCGGCGCGGCGATGCTCGTCGTTGTCGTCGTGCTGAACGCGCAGGCCCGCAAAAGGCAGAAGGAGGCCGAAGAGGCCGCGCGGCTGGAGCGCTTCATCAACACGCCGCTCGAAACGTTCGGCGACAAGGACCTGGAAGACCTCGAGAAGAAGTATGCGGACGTCGTCGGCGAAAGTGCGCCGGCGGCTTCGGCAGGTTCTTCCGCAGCCTCTTCACCAGGCATTTCTTCGGATGCAACCCCTCCCGGGGCGAATTCATAGACCGGTAAGCACCGAGCCCATTCTCGTAGATAGGAGCAATCATGGGTATCCTCGATCGTGCTGCAAGCATTATCAAAGCCAACATCAACGACCTGCTCGACAAGGCCGAAGACCCGGCGAAAATGATCGACCAGTACCTCATTGAAATGCAGGACGATCTGGCCCAAGTCAAGCGCGAGACCGCCGGCGTCATGGCCGAGGAGCAGCGTTCGAAGCGTGCCGTGGAGGAATGCAACCAGGCCGTCGCGAAGTACGACAAGCTTGCGCGGACGGCGCTTTCCGCCGGCGAAGAGGACGACGCGCGAACCTTCCTGCGCGAGAAGCAGGAATACGAGGCCAAGCTGGCCAGCCTGCAGGAGTCGTACGCCAGCGCGAAGGCCAACGCCGACAAGATGCGCGAGATGCACGACAAGCTGGTCGACGACATCAACCAGCTGAAGGGTCGTCGCGAGGCCGTGAAGGCGAAGGTGGCCGTCGCAAAGACGACCGAAAAGGTCAACAAAATGACCTCGGGCGCCGACAAGATGGCCGACTCCATGGGCGCGTTTGAGCGCATGGAGGAAAAGGCCGACCGCATGCTGGACGAGGCGAACGCCATGTCGCAGCTGTCGTCGCGCACGGCGGATCCCGTTGCGCAGCTGGAAGACAAGTATGCCTCGGTCAACCAGGATGCCGGCGTAGAAGACGAGCTGGCGAAGCTGAAGCGGGAAATGGGGCTCGACCAGTAAGGTAGAAATGCGGCAGATGCAGCGGCACTGCTGTCCAGCGTATGAAGCGAAGGCGGAAGCGCCGCCCGGTCGGCATGGCGGCGGGTGCGGCAGTGTCGCCGGCTGGTGTACGGCGGACACGGCAGCACCGGTTGGCCGGCTGGCACGTGCGGAGTGCGCAGCATGTGGCAAGTGCAACGTGTCGCAGGCGGGCGAAAGTTCGTTATCGGCTTGGCTGGCGGCCATCGCGGGCCGTTTTCATAGGGCGCTTCGGTTGAGGCGCCCTTTTTGCGGCTTATGGCAGAAGGCGCCGGATTCTTGTACAGTTGTGCAGGCTATGGCAGGCATTTCCGCTGTTTCAGGGCCATTTGTTGCTTCCAACAAAGTATTCTGTAGTAAAACCGCAGGTCGGAAGCGTGCGGCCGTTTCCGGCGGCGAAGGCCTTCTGCCACAGCCTGCACAACTGCACAATATTCCCGCTTTCGTTGTCAAACGCTGCCATAGCTTGTGATTCTGTACATATTCCGACCTTCCAGTGCCGCCCCTTCCGGGTTCTGTGTGCGCCGGTGCCGCCTATACCGGTCGCCGTCCCGTCGCCTCGCAGGTGCTGCCTCCCGTCGCCGCCCCTCCCGGTCGCCGCCTGCTTTCAAGTGCCGCTTTCGAGGGTGCTGTTCGCCTCCAGGTTCTGTCTCCGTCTTCGGCAGATGCAGTGCCGCCGGCCGGTCGGCATGTGCTTTACGCAGGCAAAACGAAACGGCAACCGAATGATAGGGCTGTGGTGGATTCCCTCGTAAATCTAAGGAACCCACGTATAATGGGGCCATCGATTGCGGAACACGATTCCAAAAATGGTAAGGAGGTTGCTATGAGCAACAAAATCGGAGCGTTTCTGGTAGGTGCTGTTGGCGGCGCGATCCTCGGGCTGCTGTACGCCCCTCGTTCCGGCCAGCAGACGCGTTCCATGGTGGCTGAAAAAGTGGGCGGCGCTTGGGCCGAGGCCCAGGAAATGGGCAATCAGGCTGCCGGCAACGTGCAGCAGGCCGCTCAGGAAGTCGCCGCGAAGGGCCAGCAGTTTGCCCAGGACGCCCAGGTCAAGGGCCAGGAAGTGTACGACCAGGTGACCGCGAAGGCCCAGGAAGTCGTCGAAGACGTGAAGCCGACGTTCGCCCAGAAGAACGACGAGCTGCGCGAGAAGATCGATGCCGCCCGCCAGCGCATCGCGTCGCAGGTGGCCAAGAACGCCGAAGCCGCCCAGGTCGACGCCGAAGACGTGAAGCAGGCCGCCGACGACGCTCATGACAAGGCGACCGACGTCATCGATGCAGTCGCCGACAAGGCTGAAGAGGTTGCCGATGCGGCCGCCGACGCGGTGAAGGACGCTGCTGACAAAGCGGAATAGCCTCAAGTCGCAGCATCCGTGCGCGAACACATGCGAACCGAAGGCGGTGCGCAGCGGGGAAAGTCCCTGATGCGCACCGCTTTTCTGTTCAAAGCCCTTGAAGGCTTCACGAGGCTGCGCCTGTCGAACCCGTTGACGAGGCCTTGCGTTTGCGCCGCCTTGCCGGTTCGTGAATAGTAGCGGAACGCTCATCAATTCCGCCGGCCCCGGCCTCGGCCTCGGCGTCGGCTCAAACCCCAGCCCCGGCCCCGGCCTCGGCTTCGATTGCGGTCCAGGCTCCGCTTTCGGCCCTGGCTTGACCTCGCCTCCGGTCAGGCCCCGGCCCCGGCCCCGGCCCGACTTCGGCCCCGGCCTACCCCAACCAATCTTACCGATTCGTAATGAATCGGCGTTTCCCTGGGGATTTTCCGCGAACTGCATATGCGCTTCACGACCGACCGATACGATACATCCGAACGAGTTTGCGCCATCGCGGCGCTCTGGCGAACGGGGACACACCATGGCAAGCAAGATGATCACGACTCACGAGATGGAAGGCATGCGCGTGTTCGGCGGCAAAAGCGGCACGAAGCGCATCGGGAAGGTGCGCCGCGTGGTGTTCCACCCGACCGAGAAGCGCGTCGTCGGCTTCATCGTCAAGCGGCCTGATCTGCTGTGGATGTTCCGCCGCAAGGACAAGTTCGTCTCCATTGACGGGTTTGACCTGGTAGATGGCCGCATGGTCGTCCACGACGACCCCGAGGCGACCGACCAGGCCGCCTGTCAGGCGCTGGGCGTCGACTACGATTCGTGCGTGCTGTGGCTGGGCCTGCCCGTCATGACGGCCGACGGCCAAGCGTTCGGCGTGGTCGGCAACGTCGACTTCAACGTGCGAACCGGCATGGTCGAGTCGTTCACCACCGACAGCGGCGCTGCGAACAACGCGATTCTGGGCAAGCGCGTCATCCCGGCCGAGCACGTCATGGGCTTTCGGCGCGGCATGGGCACGGCGCTGAAAACGCCCGACGTGGAAGACGACCAGGTCGAACTGGGCGCCATACTGGTCTCCGACGACGTGAAGGCGTTCGCAACCGAAGGCGGCATGGCGGAAGCGGCCGGCAAGGCGACGGCGGTGGCGGCCGAAAAGGTGCACGAGACCGTCGACAAGGGCAAGGAGGTCGCCAGCGCCGCCGCAAAGAAGACCGGCGAGGCGGTCAACAAGGGCGCGTATGCCACCGGCAAGCAAATCTCCAAGTCAAAGACGATGTTTTCCGATTTCAAGAAGGAATACGACAAGGCCGTCGCGTCCGACGAGCCGAAAAAGGCCGTCGCGAAAACGGCCTCCGCATCCGCTTCAGAAGCGCCGCGGAGGGCTTCTTCGAAGGCGGCGTCCGAGGCGGGGGCGCCCAAGAAGGCCGCCGCGAAAAAGCCGGCGGCGAAAAAGCAGACCAAGCCGAAAAAGAACATGTTCTCGGCATTCAAAGACGAGTACGACAAGGCCCGACATGACTAGGGAAACACTGATCAATTTCGCCAACTCTGCGCAGACGTACCGGCGCCGGAGGGCTTCGGGCTCCGTTTGCGCACGTCAGCGCATGCGTTCGGTCTTCGCCCGCCCGTCTGTCCCGTCTGCGCAGGGCAAGCGGCGCCAGTCAGTGCCTCCCCAAACAGCGACCCGTCAGCGTGGTGAGATGAATGAGCTCTAAATCGAAGAAGCGGAAGAACAAGGTTCAAACGGCGGCGAAGACCCAGTCTCGCAATGCGCGTCGCGTGGCGAAAAAGTCGGCGAAAGCGGCCAGCGGGAAGGACAAGCACGGCTTGAGGCACGTTCGGGCGCAGCGCGGGTCGCGCAAGGAGCACCAGGTGGGCGGCAAGCATCCGCACGTGCAGGCGGCTCGCGAACGCGTGCAGAAAGCTCGCGAGACCTACCACGAAAAGGCCGACGTGGAGGTGTCGGTCCGCGGCCATGTGATGGAGAAGGGCAACCTCTTCAAGCTGGCAGGGCTGTTCGCGTTTTTCGCCATCATAGTGCTGCTGATCGTGCTGTTGTGGCCGGTTGCGAAGGACCTGTTCGAGCCCGGCGGCGTCGACCGAGTCATCGCCGATGTGAAAAACGCCGGCCCGCTTGGCGTGCTCATATTGCTGGCGATGCAGTTTTTGCAGATAGTGGTCGCGTTCATCCCCGGCGAAGTGGTGCAGATGGCCGCTGGCATGATGTACGGGCCGTGGTGGGGCGCCCTCATCATCTTCTTGGGCTGCGTCATTTCCAGCATGCTCATCTACGAGGTGGTGCATCGGCTGGGGGCGCCGTTCGTGCAGTCCATGGTGCCGACGAAGTGGCTCGACAAGTTCCGCAATTTCGAGGCGTCGGGCAAGCTTCTGCCCATCGTCTTCGTGCTGTTCTTCATCCCCGGGCTGCCGAAGGACGTGTTTACGTACCTGGTACCGTTAACGGACATGCCGCGGAGGCAGTTCATCATGGTGTCGTGCGTGGCTCGCATCCCCGGCATCATCGTCAGCACGTATGCAGCGAACGGCCTGGTAGAAGGCCGCATTTGGGAAAGCGTCGCCATTTTCGCCGCCGTCGGCGTGGTGGCTGGCGCAGGCCTTGTCTTTCGTGACCGGCTCATGGGCCTGCTCGATCGCTTCAGCAAGCACGAACGATAGCAAAGGCCGGCGTCGGAAGGCGGGCGCGGGGCAGGGCCGCGGCTTTGGTTTCTGCCGTCCGCCTCGCGGCATCACCCCTCGAAAAAGGAAGCGGAACGGGAAGCTTGTGCTTCCCGTTCCGCTGTTGGAGTTCAGTTCAAAGGGTCGGCCTTGCAGGCGCTGCTATTTCGCGGCGTTGAAGTAGACCGTTCCCACCAGGCGCTCTTCGATTTCCTGCGGCGACCAGCCGTTGTGGACCCAATGCGGCAGCGTGACGTTCGCGGCATGGATGAGGCGGCGCAGCTCGCCGTTGTCGGACGCATCGGCCAGCGAGAGTCCGGCGGCGGTGCAAGCGTCCATGATCTTCGGCTCGTTTTCCTCTTGACGAATGAGGGAGACGACCTTGTCGAGCAGTTTGTCGGCGGCTTCGACGCTGGCAGCGCGGTCCTGCAGGAATTTCCGCAGGTCTTGCACGGCGGGCAGCGTCAGGATGTCGGCCAGCAGGTCGTATTCGGCCAGGTCGCCCCAGACGCGCTTGATGGGAAGGACGCGGTGGCGACGTGCGGCGAACCGGCGGAACCACTCGGTTTCGGTGGAGCTTTCCGTGGTGGCGACCATGTAGACCCAGGGGTCCTCGATGCCGTCGAACAGCTCTTCGAGCGCTACGTAGGTGTCGCCTTCGAAGAACCACACGCGGAAGTTCGCACCGGCGGGGGTGGTGCCGCTCAGCAGCTTGTTGAAGTCGGTCTGCGGGTATGAGCTGGGATAATGCATCTGGTACAGCTGCCACAGGTCGGCGAGCGACACGACGCCGGCCACCTGCGCGTACACGTTTGCACAACGGATGGCGTCGGCGGGGGCCGACGCGGGCACCGGCTTGGGCTTGGGCTTGGCGGCCGCTTTCGGCTTGCGAGCGCGTTTGGACGTGGGCTTCTTTTCGGCTGCTGCTTCGGCGGCCGGCTCGGACGGGGTTTTGGCCTCGGCCGTCGGCGCTGCGTCGGCGGAGTTCTGCTTGGCCGGTGCTGCTTCGGCGACTGTCGACGCTTCTGCCTGCTCGGCCGCCGCCTTAGCGGCTTTGGCGGCTTCCGTTTTCTGCTTGGTCGCAGCCTTGCGCTTGGCCGCAGGCTTCTTTTTCGGCTTTTCGGCAGCTTCGGCAACCGGCGCTTCGGCTGCACCGGATTCCTGCTCGGCCGGGACTGCTTCCGCCGCTGCCGCTTCTGCCGACACCTTCTCGACCAGCGCTTTTGCCACCCGCTCGGCCAGTTCCGCCTTTCTCATCTTCGACGTCCCCGTCAGCGACAGTTCCTTGGCAAGCGCCGTGAGGTCGGTCTTTTTCAGGCCGTCCAGCGTGCGCGCGAGCTCTTCCGGCTGTCCGACGAGCGCTGCAAAAGGCGCTGCGACAGAAGATGCCTCAGGTGCCGGCTGGGCGGTCTGCCCGGCCTTGACAGCAAGCTGGCCAGACGCAGCGGTCTTCGCCTCCGTCGACAATGCCTTCGAGGCAGCGTTGCGCTTCTTTGGAGTTTCGGAGTTTGTCTTCGCAGTGACCAATTTCTTTCCTCATCGGGTCTTGTGCAGCCAATAAGATTACGAAAGCATCATTCCTATGATAGCGTCTTTGGTATAAATACGGACAAAACGTATAAATCTCCTACAAACCAGGTGAGAAGGCCGTTCTCTCTTTTTGTCGGGCGTTTGGGGAAGATGGTCGAGCCGCGAGAGCCGAAGATTGGCAGAGAGGGCTTGTCGAGGACCAGAACAGCGACGCATGCGTCATGAGCGACGGAAAAGCTGTCATGAACGCGGGAGAACGCGCCGCTTGCAACGGGCGTGGGGGTGAGAACGGGAAAGATGCGCCGATTCGGCAGCAGCTGGCGACGCGTTTGCCTGAACCGCTACAATAGTCAGGACAAGGCATGAGAAACGAGTGAATTATGGAAGAGACTTCTGACTTTGCATCGAAAGGAGCGGGCGAGACGGCGGCCGGTGCTGGTGTCTCGCCCGCATCAGCCGGCGCGGTGGCCTCGAGCCCGGCGAGCGGCGCTGCCGGCGTCGGACCTGCTGCGGCCGGCGGCGGCAAGATCGGCGTCGTGGACGTGGGCGGCGGAATGCGCGGGTCGTTCGGGGCGGGCGTCTTCGATTTCTGCCTCGATGCGGGCATCTGGTTCGACTACGCCATCGGCGTGTCGGCGGGCAGCGCGAACCTGACCTCCTACCTGGCCGGACAGCGCGGCCGCAACCTCGTGTTCTACACCGATTTCGCTTTTCGCAAGGAATACATGAGCTTGGCGCACTTCATGCGCACGGGCAATTATATCAATCTTGATTATATTTACAGCACGCTGAGCAATTCCGACGGCGAGTTTCCGCTCGACTATCCGGCGCTTGCGGCTCGCGGCGTGCCTTTCGACGTGGTGGTGACCGACGCCGCCACGGGGCTGCCAGACTATTTTCCGCTGGATTCGATGGTGCAAGACGATTACGGCGCAGTGAAGGCGTCGTGCTGTGTTCCGGGCGTGAACAGGCCTTATGCGTGGCACGGCGGACGTTATTTCGACGGCGGCGCTTCGGATCCCATCCCGTTTCGCCGTGCGTTCGCTGCGGGGTGCGACCGCGTGGTCGTCGTGTTGACGCGTCCGCGCGAGTATCGGCGCGACCCGAAAAGGGACGAGCCGACTATTCGCCTGCTCAGGCGGCGCTACCCCGCCGTGGCCAAGACGCTGAGGCGGCGGGCCGAGGTGTACAACCGGCAGCTGGAAGAGGCGCTGGCGCTGGAAGCCGAGGGCCGCGTGCTGGTCGTCGCTCCTGACGCGGCGTCGGTCGAGGGGCTCAAGACGCTCACGAAGGACCGCAGCGCCATTCGCGGCTTGTATGACAGAGGATACGAAGAGGCGCGTTCGATCGCAGAATTTGTACAGTGACGCGCGGCGATATATAATGTTATAGAAACACTACCATATAGGCCGCTCTCGGGCGGCTTTTTGAAGCAGAGAAAGGAACGCGCATGGGTTGCGAGGCGGTAGGGCGCATGCTGGACGAGGCGCGTCGGGCGGCACGGCCCACGCTGTCGTTCGAGATGTTTCCGCCTAAGGGCACGCTGACGGTGGAGCGGGCGCGAGAAGTGGCGTCTGACCTGGCCGTGCTGCGTCCCGACTTCGTGTCGGTCACCTGCTCGGCGGGCGGGAGCGGCAACGGGTCGGACGGCGCGACGACGGCCATTGCGGCGATGATCCAAGACGAGTTTTCGGTGGCGTCGGTCGCGCATCTGACCTGCGTAGGGGCGACCCGGCAAACCGTCGCCGACACGCTGGCCGACATGCGGGCGCACGGCGTGCACACGGTGATGGCCCTGCGCGGCGATTTGCCCGAAGGCGTCAGCGAGCACCATGGCGACTACGAGCTGGCCTGCGACCTGATTCCCGAGTTGAAGGAGGCGGGCTTTTGCGCAGGCGCGGCGGCGTATCCCGAGGGGCACATCACCTGCACGGATCGCCGCACGTCGCTGGAGCACTTGAAGGCGAAGCAGGCCGCCGGGGCCGACTTCTTCGTCACGCAGCTGGCGTTTGACAACGAAGACATCCTGCAGTTCGTCGATGCGGCCCGGCGGGCCCGCATCACGGTGCCGATCGTGTGCGGCGTGATGCCGTTCGTCAGCAAATCCCAGATCACACGCATGGTATTCCTGTGTGGGGCGTCGTTGCCCTCGCCGGTCATCAAGCTTTTGGCGCGGTACGAGAACGATCCGGCGTCGTTGGCGCAGGCGGGCATCGAGTACGCGTGCGGACAGCTGGAAGGCTTGGTGGCAGAAGGGGTCGACGGCGTGCACGTGTACACGATGAACCGCGCGGACGTGGCACGGGCCGCTCGGGAGGCCGTGGCGGGCGCGAGGTAAGCGGGCGCGAGGCGGCGGGTGGCAGCAGCGGCAGCGGGCGCGAGCCGGGCGATTGGGAAGGGCGGAAGATGCAGCGGGGGAAGCCGTTTTCGGTGCGGGCGCAAGTCGATGAGCGCGAGGCGCTGGGGTATATGGGATACCGGGGCCAGGGGATCGATGGCGCCATGCGCGAACGTCTGGCCAGGGCGAAGGCGACGGTCGAGGCCTTGTCGGCGCAGGCGCTGGTGCGCGAGTTCGCGATTGCGGCGGCGCAAGCGGAATCTGCGGATGCGATGGACGGCGCGTTCGGCCATGCGACGGGCGGCGGGGCGGATGCGTGGCAGCACCGGGCGATCGAGGATTTCGACGAGGACGGCAACCCCGTGTTCGCGTTCGACGCCGGGGAAGGCACCTGGCAAAGGACGGACGGCACCGTGTCAAAAACCGGCGTTGACCTGGAAGGATGCTCGTTGTTCCTGCCGGGGTCCGACATAGCGCGGCACCTGGCAGGGGCGCAGCGGGCGGCGTTGGCGGTGGTGACGCTCGGCTTTCCGTGCGAAATGCTGCTGAAGCGGGAGCAAGCGCTTGGCGCCGCCGCCGGCGTGATGGCCGATGCGTGCGCGTCTGCGCTGGTCGAAGGCGCGGCGAACGAGGTTTCGCGGCTGCTGGAGGAAGACGCCCGGTCGCGCGGGCTGCGCACGGGACAGCGGTTCAGCCCTGGGTATGGGGATCTGCCGCTGAGCGTGCAGCAAGAGTTCATTGCGGCGGTCGGCGCCGACAAGGCGCTGGGCATTTCGGTCACGCCAGCGAACCTGCTCATCCCCACAAAAACGATCACCGCCGTCGTGGGGCTGTTTCCCGGCATCGCCGGCTCGGATTCGGCCTCAGTCGAGCCGCTTCCTGCCGAGGATCGTTGCGTCGGCTGCCGCCGCGAGTTCTCCTGCCCCCTTCGAGAGGCCGGCACGCGCTGCTGGGCGTAACACCGGCTCGTTTTCGCGCTTTTTCCACGGTTTTGGCGCCAGAAGGCGCTTATAAATATGAAGAAAATGTGTGTTGGAGATAATAGAGGCAAAATAGGACACTTCGCGCATCATTTCGCGAGGCGCCCTGCTGACAAACCCCAGAAACTACCGCATATATACGGTAGTTTCTGGGGTTTGTCTTCCTCTGTGCGTTCTTGATGCGACAGAATTACGGTAAATATACCTAGAAACTTCTTGCGGCCGCAGCAAAATGATGCGCAAGACCTTAAAAGCGGCTGTCGTATCTCCGGTACACAGTTTCTTCACATGGGAAGTGGCTCATGGCACCGATGCAGGGTGACATTTCGTCTGGGAGGTCCCGCATCGGTTGATATATCCTGCTAAAACCGAAACCGCTGCCGATTTTGGCAGCCTTCGACCTTTTACGCCCCGGTGCCTAAAAACGCCAGCGCGACGGTGGGAATGCCCAGTGCCAGTACCAGGATCACGCATATCACTACGGTGAAGATCTGCTTCGTCTTTGCCGCAGCTGCACGCTTCTCCTTTTCAAGCCGTTCGCGCTCTTGGGCAGCCTTGATGCGCTGCGACTTTTGCTTGGCGGTCAGTTTCTGGTTCGTTCCCATGTTCTTGGTCCTCCATGTGCTGCGGGCCTCGACCGCTGCTTCGGCCGACTGCCCGCCCGTTCCTGCCCTCTGTCTGCTGCGGCCGACACGCTGCCCCGCTTGACGTGCTGCAGCGTCCGAAGCGCTGCTCCGTCCGGCATGCTGCCCGATCCGACATGCTACTCGGCCTGGCATTCCGCCTCATCAGGCGCACAACCTCGCCTGGCATGCTGCCCGGCCCGACGTCCCGCCTCATCAGGCGCGTTGCCCGATCCAACTTCTGTCTCGTTTGACGCACCGCCTCGCTCGATCCGCTGCCTGCCCCGGTATGCAACTTCGCCCAGCGTGCTGCTCAACCTGGCAAGCCGCCTCACCTGGCGTTCCGCCCCGTTTGGCGTGCAACCAGCCCTCTCACATCCTCAGCTTGCTGCGGATCTCGATCACCCGCGCGATGCTGCGGGCCACCTCGACGCCGACGTTCCAGCGGTCCTTCTCGTACAGCACGTTGCCGTCGACCATGGTCATCGCCACGTCGCTGCCGCTGCACGTGTTCACGATGGCCGACACCGGGTCGATGGCCGGCGTCTGGTGCGACCCCGACAGATCGACGGCGATGACGTCGGCCTGCTTGCCGATCTCAAGCGAGCCGACCTTGTCGTCGATGCGCAGCGCACGGGCGCCGCCGATGGTTGCCATGTGCAGCATCTGCTGCGCGTCGAGGAAGGCCCGCGAGTTGACTGCGCGTTGGATGAGCATGCCGAGGCGCATCTCTTCCATCATGTCGATGGAGTCCGTCGCGGCGGGCGAGTCGGTCCCCAGGCCCAGCTTCAGGCCGGCCTGCAAAAAGTCCTGGATGGGAGCGACGCCCATGCCCAGCTGCGCGTTGCAGCGCGGGCACACGCCTACGGCCACGTCGTACTCCTTGAGCTTCTGAATGTCCTGGTCATCGACGTGTACGCAATGAATAGCAAGTACGTTATCAGATTCAAAGGCGCCCCATTCCAGCGCGTAGCGCACCGGCGTGGTGCCCGTGGGAAGCCACGGGGGGATCTCCACGAAGCCGCGTTTGTTGTCCATGGTGTGGACGGCGAAGGGCGACGAGCCGTAGCGCACGAAGTTGTATTCCTCTTGCGCCCCGGCCATGTGCATGGCGACCGGCAGCCCTTCGCGATTGGCTAGCTCGCTGACCCGTGTGAACACCGACGGATGGCAGGCGTAGATGGCCGCCGGCGCAATGCCGATGGAGACGCGCGAGCCGTCGACCTCTTCGCGCCAGTGGCGGATGTCGTTTTCCGCTTGGCGCATGGCGAAGTCAACGCGGCTCTTCTCCATGGCGCCGACCTCGCGATAGATGACGCTGCGCATGCCCAGACGCTGCATGGCCGTGCATGCTGCGCCCGTGGTGGTGATGTCGGCGATGCACGTGATGCCGCTCGAAAGCGCCTCAAGCCCGCCGAGGGTGGCCGAGTCGTACCAGTCGGCGACGTCCATCTTCGCGGCTATCTTCAGCGTCGACGTGATCCATGTGGTGTAGGGCACGTCGTGGACGATGCCGCGCATGACGGCGTTCTCCACGTGCGTGTGCAGGTCGATCAGCCCAGGTAGAATGGCTGCTTTGCCGAAGTCGCGCACCTCTTCGTCGGGGTAGCGCAGTCGCAGCATGTCAAGCGTGCCGATGTCGCGGATCTTGTCGTCGCGCACCAGCACGGCGCCGTTTGCGATAGGTTCGGAGGTTATGGGGAGAACGTAAGACGCGCTCAGAAGCATGGTCGCTCGTCCTTTCTTCCGTGAGGGTAGAAGGACATCTTAGCATTGTGGAAGAGCGGGCCGGCCATTTCCCCGAAACTCACAGGGGAGCGGCCAGATGCCCAGCCTCGCCGCTGCGGAGGCCGGACAGTCGGACGGGCGAAGATACCAAATTGAAACCAAGTACGGAATTAGAAGCGCAAACCTTGGCGCCGCGCAACCGATGCGTCCATCCTCGCCGCCGCACGCCCCTCGTTACGCCGGCTTTCCGTCGCCGAACAGCAGCTCACGCTCCGGGCCGTTCAGCACGCTGCGGGCCTGGTCGCGCAGGTTGTTCATGCCGCTCAAGAACTGCCGGTACATCACGACGGTCAGGTAGCGGCCGCGCGGGGTGAGCGTCAGGCGCTCGGCGTCGTCCGTTTCGAAGGCGCGGTTCGCTCGCATGAAGGCCATCTCGAGCGGCAGCCCGGCCTCCACGCTCACGCCGAATTCGCGCTTGAAGGCTTGCTTGTCCAGGCGGCATTTGTACAGGTTCACCATGAAACAATAGCGCATCGCGTTGCGCCGCTTCATTTTCGACTTCCCCATAACCGACATGTGACCTGCGGCGATGGCCTCGTTGTACTCGTGCAGGCTGAAGGTGTTCACGTACAGGTGCCCGTCCAGGTGCGTGATGGATCCGCTGCCGAGCGCGGGGTACTCGTCGTAGAACGTCTGGTATTCGTCGATGATGGGACCGTTTGCGCCGTCTGCATCGGCCTCGGCCGCGGCGGTTTTTGCGCTCGAGGCGCCGTTGCGCTTGAACGTCCACAGCGTTGCGCGGCTGAACAGGGGGTCGTCGCCGCCCGCCAGCACGCCGTCGATGATCTGGTAGAAGCGGTACTCCTTGTCGTAGTCCAGCTTCCCGAGCACTTTTTCCATGTTCTTCGTCGTGCACCTCGACACGTACAGCGGCGAGAACGTGGTTTCGTGGCAGCCGCACAGCGCGATTTTCTCCAGGTCAGAGAAGAGAATGTCCTCCGTCTGGCTGGGGAAGTTGAAGATCATGTCCACGTTGAGCTGGTCGAAGTAGCTGCGGGCCTCGCCGATGCGCTCGAGGATCTCCGCGCCGCTGCCGTATTTTTCGTACCGGTCCATTTGCCGCAACAGCCCGTCGTCGAAGCTCTGCACGCCCACCGACAGGCGCTGGACGCGGCCGTGCAGCTTGTCGAGCCACGGCTGCGTCAGGTGGTTCGGGTTCGTTTCGCTGGCCACTTCGCGGATGTCCCACAAGTCGCGGGCCAGGTCGAGCGTTTCGCACAGCTCGTCGATGAGGACCGTCGGGGTGCCGCCGCCCATATAGACGCTTTCGATGTCATAACCCAGGTCGGCCAGCATGCGCATCTCTTGGCGCAGCGACGCGAAATAGGGCCGCGCGATGTCCTCGCGGAAGGTGTAGCGGTTGAAGCTGCAATAGGGGCACAGGCGCTCGCAGAAAGGAACGTGCAGGTAGAGCATCGTTTTCTGCCCGGGCTTCGCAGGCGGGAACATGGGGTCGTCCACAGGGTCGAGCTTGAGGTAGTTTTCAGTCATTTCGTGGATGATGGTAGAGAGCAAGCGCTCGGACAGCATCGGACCCTTCTTCCCGTGGCGGTTTGATGTGTTTTTCAGTCATGGTAGAACTTTTCGTCCACTCGTGAGCGTTGCTGCCGAAAACCTTGGAAAATTTTCTATACTGGGTGAGAAGCCGCCGGGTGCGGCGAAGCACAGAGACGAATGGGGGACTCATGACCATCGACACCGCCACGGGCGAAGAGGCGCCAGCCGAGATTTCGTCGGAGCGCGTGAAGGACATTTTCTCCCACATCGCAAAGAAGTACGAGCGCTTCAACGCCGTGTCGAGCTTCGGGGCGTATCGCGCGTGGCTGGACGGCATGATGCGACAGGCGCCTATCGGGCCTGATGACGACGTGCTTGACATCGCCGGAGGAACGGGCGACGTGACGTTTGCGGTGGCCCGGGCGAAAAAGCCGCGGCACATCCAGTGTACCGATCTGGTGCCGGAAATGCTGGACGTTGCGCGGGGACACATGGCGGCGGGCGCGTCGTGCGGCGTGCCGGTGGACTTCGAGGTGGTGGACGCGCAGGACATCCCCTACGCGGACGCCAGCTACGACGTGGTGACCATGGCCTACGGCATCCGCAACATGCCCGACCGCCCGCGGGCCTTGGCGGAGATGCTCCGGGTGCTGAAGCCGGGCGGGGCGCTGGTGTGCCTGGAATTCTCGACGCCGCCGAACCGCGCGTGGCGGGGGCTGTACGGGGTGTATTTGAAGCACCTGATCCCGCTGTGGGGCGGGCTGATCACTGGCGACCGCGACGGGTTCGTGTATTTGGGGAAGTCGATCCGGGCGTTTCCGGACCAGGCGGGACTCGCCGCGCTGATGTATCGGGCCGGATTCGTGGACGTGACCTGGAAAAACTACACCGGCGGCATTGCGGCGGTGCACGTGGCGAAGAAGCCGGAATAGACGGCCGCCCCGAAAGCGCTGCGGCGGTAGCGCTTCCGGGGCGGGTGGTACTTCCGGGGCTGCTACAGCCCTTGCTGGCTACAGCTGCATCATCGAGCCTTCCGCCAGATCGGCCGTGCTTTTCGTTTCTGCCGGCACGGATGCCAGGCTGATCAGGGAATTCCCGTCCGGGTCAGCCACTACGCCGCTGGCGAACACCGCTTCGCCGGATTCTGCCGTCTCGCGAGGCAGCACGTAGGCGAGCGTCACGTGGCGGCTTTCGCCCGGCTGCAGCCTCAGCGACATGCCGCCGTTGTCGAAGGCGCTCTCGCCGTCGGTGGCCGCTCCGAAGCACTCCACGGCGAAGCGCGTTTGCTGACTGTTTTCATCAACAATACCGGGAACGCCCAGCTCAGCGGTTAAAAACTCTACCGGTTTCGAGCCTTCGTTCTTTGCCGTCATCCGCACGATCTGATACACGTGCCCGTCGTCCAGCGTGCCTTCTTCGCTTACGGAGAACCCGTCGCGGGCTCGCAGGACGTAGTTCATCTGGTCGAGTTGCCCCAGGTAGGCGCTTAGTTCGGTGTCGGTTGCGAAGTTTATTTCCGCAGGCAGTTCGCGCGATGTCTCTCCAGAGACACTGCTCAGCTTCACGACGCTTTCCGACGGGCTGCCGCCCTGCTCGTCCAGCGACAGCACCGTCGCCGACAGCTGCCCGTCTTCGGCAAGCTGGCGTCCCGCCGGCACGCCTTCGCACGTCACGTACGGCGATCGTTCCAGGGCGGCTTCGAGCTCGCTCTGGTCCACCGGCACGACGGCGTCGGCATGTTCGTTGGCGCGGTCGAGCGCGTAGGGATGCGGCTCGTTCGTGACACTTGCGACCGTGCCGTACACGGTCGTGACAGGCGAGCTGCACGCGAGCGCCTCTTCCTCGGAAAGCGGTGGCCCGATCGGCACGATGTCGCACGCGCTGCGGGGGTCGAAATTGCTCCAATCGCCCAGGAACGTGCCTTTGCGCAGGTCAATGACTTGCGTCTGGCAGGCTCCGTCGGCATACTGCGCCGTGATCGTCAGCGTTTGCCCGTCAAGCGCGGCCATGTCTATGCGGCCTGAGGCGTCCGTCGGATAGTCGGACGCGTCGAACCACATGCCCAGCATGAGCGGCTCGTCGGGGGAGACGGGCATGTCGATGGTGCTCCCGAGGCGTTTGATCAGGCGCGTCGAGAAGACGCGGTCGGGATCGTCTTTCGCCCCGCCGTCCGAGGGCCTGACGCCGCCGACCCAGTCGTAGTCGCGGTAATACGTGCCCATGCCGCGGGCGTACGGCTTCCATCCGGCCAGCTCAGCAAGCTTTTCGCGGTCGTTGGCCAACGTGAGCTCCTCGAAGGCGTAGGAGCACAGCTCGCCGTCGGACAGCGTGGCTTGGATGCGTTCGATGCCGTCGCCTTCTACGGAGAAGACGAAGCCGGGGTACCAGTCGTTGGCGGACTGGCTGGAAAAGCCGAGGGACGAGTCGATGGGGAAGCGGATGAGGCCGTCGTCGGACGGGATGAACGAGTCGAGCGAAGCCGCGTACGCTTGCACGCTGAACAGGGAATCTGCGGCGGAGGCCTGCGATGGGCCTGCGCCGGCCGCGATGGGGGCCGAGCTGTTCTCGGTCGTGCTGCCTGCCGGTTCTGCGGAATCCGTGCCGCTCAAGCCGCCCAAGACCAGCGGTGCGCAGGCTACGGCCAAAAGCGCCGCTGCGACGCCTGCGACGGCGGGCCGCTGCCAGCCGCGCCGCGCTCTGACGGTCGGAGCTGTTGCCGGGGCTTCTTGATATGCGGGATGACCTGCGACAACGCCTGCTGCCGCTTCGGATGTCGGCTGCTTCGAGGCTGCCTGGCGGGCGGTTTTGCCTTCCGCTTCCGCTGCTGCCAGCGTTCGCTTTTTCAGGTCGTCGGACGCGGTCACTTTTTCTTGCGCCGCCGCATATCGACGGGCGAATTCTTTCTCATGCATGGGTGCCGCCTTTCTTGTGAATGTCGGTGAGGGAGGTGGTGGGCCGTCGTGCCGCGGCCTGCGCCGCGGTCGTGCGTGGCCGCCTGCGCCGGCCGGCTTGCCGCGTCGGGCCGCCTACGCTCCAGGCCCCGGCGAGCGGGCCGCCTCGTGGTCGGGCACGGAAAGCTGCGGCACATAGGCCAGGCGGGCCGCGTCGCTGCTTCGTTCGAGCGATACGCGCATCGCCTTGCGGGCCCGCATCAGGTGCGAGCGCACCGTCGTGGGGTTTTCGCCGGTGATGCGTCCGATTTCTGCCGCCGAATACCCTTCGAAGTAATACAGATGCACCGCCGTCCGCTGCGCCTCGGTCAGCGCGGCCAGGGCGGCGTCGAAGGCTTCGGTCGAATCGTCGGGCGCGGCGGCATCGGCGACGTCAACGCCTTCAAGCGATGCCACCATTCGCCTTGAACGATGTCGGGCCAGGTCATTGCAGGCATTGCACGTGGTTCGCAGCAGCCATGCCTTCTGGTGTTCGGTGTTCGCGAAATCAGGGGCGCTGCGGTAGAGCGCCAAAAACACGTTCTGGAACACGTCTTCGGCGTCGGCTTTGTTGCGCAGCCGCGACATCGCCAGTCTCAGCACCGTGTCGCCGAACCGGTCGATGGCGTCTTCCAGGCTGTTTGCGTTCGCCTGTCGTTTTCGAGGTAACATGGGCGCCTCCTTTCTGCCTTGAATACGTTTGCGCGGTCGAATGTGTTGCAGGAAGGTTGCGCTTTTCGGGATTATGGCACAGGTGCCGTTGCGGCGGCGCTGCTGCGGCGGGCGGTGCTGTCGGGGCGGTTAGTGCTGTGGCGGTGCTGCCGAGGCGGTTAGTGTCAAGACTGCGGTACTGCTATGATGGCTGATACATCCATAATAACCGGTACTACTAAAACGGAAAGCATTGCGACGCTTGGCGGCCGGCGCGGTCGGCGCCGGCGCGGCGCTGCCCATTGTCGCGTTTCGGGCGCGGGTTTCGCTTCTGCGCACATTCATCCGCTACAATGACCTGCGACCATTGCGTGTGACATGTGCGGAAAGGGGCAGTTCATGGCGTTGATGCCGACCCTCCATCCTCGGCGCGTTCGCGTCAAGGACGATTATTTGGCCCGCGTGCTGGCGGGCGAGGCGTACTTGGTGTTCGACGGCGGGATGGGCTCGTTGCTGCAGCAGGCGGGGATTGTGGGCCCGGCCGAGCTGTCGGATGTGCTGAACGTCACGCGTCCGGATGCCATCGAGGCGCTGCAGCGGCGTTATGTGGAGGCGGGAAGCCAGGTCATCGCCACGAACACGTTCAATTCGAACCGCCTGAAGCTGAACGGCCAGGCCAGCGTGGCGGACGTGTATGCGGCTGCGGCCGAAGTCGCGCGGCGGGCCGGCGCACGCTACGTGGCGGGCGACGTGGGGCCGACGGGCGCTCTGCTCGAGCCCATGGGCACGATGCCGTTTGACGAGGCGTACGACGTTTTCGCTGAGCAGGCGCGTGCGGCCCAGGCGGCCGGTTGCGATCTTATCGTGATAGAAACCATGACTGACCTGCGGGAAATGAAGGCGGCCGTGCTGGCGGCGGTCGAGCAGACCGACCTTCCGGTGTTCGCCACCATGACGTTCGGCGAAGACGGGCGCACCTTCCTTGGCACGACGCCTGCGGTCGCGGCGGCTGCGCTGGCGGGTTTGGGTGTGTCGGCGCTGGGCGTGAACTGCTCGCTAGGACCCGATGCGCTGGCGCCGTTCGTGCGCGAAATGGCCGCCGTGTGTCCCTGCCCCCTTGTTGCCCAGCCGAACGCGGGGCTGCCGCACATCGTGGACGGCCAGACGGTCTTCGACGTGAGCCCGGAAGCGTTTGCCCAGGCTATGACCGATATCATGGATGCCGGCGCCACGGTGGTCGGCGGTTGCTGCGGCACGACGCCCGACCATCTGGCGCTGCTGGTCCGTGAGGTGAACAAGCGTCCGTCTCCCGTGCCGCGCGACCCGGCGGCGCTGCCCTTCGTGGTGGCGAGCGCACAAGAGGCGGTCGTGCTGCCGGCGGGTGCGCACGCGGTGGCCGTCATCGGCGAGCGCATCAATCCGACGGGCAAGAAACGCCTGGCCCAGGCGCTGCGCGAGGGCGATGCGGACTACATCGTCGGCGAGGCAGTGGCGCAGGTGCACGCCGGCGCCGACATCTTGGACGTGAACGTGGGCCTGCCCGACATCGACGAGGCGGCCACGATGGCGCAGATGGTGCAGGCGCTGCAGGCGACGGTGACCGCGCCTTTGCAGATCGATTCGGGCGATGCGGCGGCCGTTGAGGCGGCGGTGCGCTCGTATGCGGGAAAACCGCTGGTCAACTCAGTGAGCGGAAAGCGGGAAAGCCTGGACGCCATGCTGCCTCTCGTGCAGCGTTACGGGTGCGCGGTCGTGGGGCTGACGCTTGACGAAGACGGCATCCCTCCGACGGCCGAGGGGCGCTTCGCCATTGCCGAGCGCATCGTGGCCGAGGCCGAGATGCGCGGCATTCCGCGGTCGAACGTGGTCATCGATTGTCTGGTCATGGCTGCGGCGACCAACCAAGCCGAGGCGATGGAGCTGCTTCGCGCGGTGCAGCTGGTGAAAGAGCGGCTCGGCGTGCGCACGGTGCTCGGCGTGTCGAACGTGAGCTTCGGCCTGCCGCAGCGGCCGCTCGTGAACGCGACGTTTTTGGCGGCGGCGTTCGGGGCGGGGCTCGACCTGCCCATTTTGAACCCGCAGTCGCGGCGATACATGGACGCGGTGGCGGCGTTTCGCGTGCTGAACGGGCAGGACGTCGGCGCGGCGCGGTTTGTGGAGGCGTACGCGCAGGCGGTCGATCCGTACGCGGCGGAAAAGGGCGCGGGCGGTGCTGGATGTTGTGCAGGTGCGCAAAACGGTGCGGCGGCAGTTGGCGTAGCGGCGTCCGCCGCGGCCGGAGGCGCCGAGGCCGAAGCCTGCGGCCTCATTGCGCTGCCGGACGAGCTTGCGCCCGACGCCGCCGTGGTGAACGCCCTGGTCGAGGGCGTGTTGTGCGGCCGCTCAAAAACAGTGGCCGACTTCACGGCCGAGCTGCTGGAGCGCCACCCCGGCTTGGCGCTGGTGAACGGCGTGTTCATTCCGGCGCTCGATCTGGTGGGCGAAAAGTACGACAGCGGCGCCTTCTTTTTGCCGCAGCTCATGGCCGCCGCAGAAGCGGTGAAGGCCGGCTTCGATCTGGTGCGCGGCGCGGCGGCGGCCGACGAGGGGGCGGACGTCGGGGCTTCCGCTGCAGGACTCGCTGCCGCCGCTTCCAGGGCTGGGAGGCCTGAGGGGGTTGAGAGGGCTGGTAGGTCTGAGAGGGCCGATTCAGAACCAAGTACGGTTCAAGAATCTTCCGTTCGGCCTTCTTCCGACCGCTCGATCATCGTTGCCACGGTGGAAGGAGACATCCACGACATCGGCAAGAACATCGCCAAAATGCTGCTGGAAAACTATGGTTTTCCAATCATCGACCTGGGCCGCGACGTGGCGCCGGAAGCCGTGCTTCAAGCCGCCCGCGAAAGCGGGGCTCGTCTTGTCGGCCTGTCTGCCCTGATGACGACTACGGTGAAGGCGATGGAGCGCACGGTCGCGCTCGTGCATGAAGAGCTGCCCGGCGTGGCCGTCATGGTGGCCGGCGCTGTCGTCACGCCCGAGTACGCCTCGTCCATCAACGCCGACTTTTATGCCAAGGACGCCGCCGAATCCGCCCGCATCGCGCAGTCGTTTTTCGGGCAAACGTCCGCTTGACGTGGGTAAACGTTGTCGGGGCCGCTGGACGCAGGCCTGCGTCCGCAGGATCGGCGAGGCTTTTCTAATACACATAGCGGTCGGTGTAGCTCGTGCCGTCGCCGATTTCGCTTGTGCCGCCGTCGGATGCGGCGAAGGTGAGGTCCATGCGCGTCCAGGCGTTGGGACCGATGTTGTAGCCGAGGCACGACCAGCTGCCGTCGATGTAGACCATGTTCCAAGCGTGGTAGATGTTGTCCGGACTGACGTACCCCGTGACGATCTGGCAGGGAATGCCCAGGCTGCGCAGCATGGCGGCGGCCAGGGACGCATAGTCGAAGCAGATGCCTTTCTCGGTGGCGAGCGTTTCGTCAGGATTGGGGACATATCCCGTGGCGTCGGCGAGCTCGGTGGCTTTTTGGGTGTCGTACGCGACGTTTTGGACGATATAGGAATATACGGCACGCACGACGTCGCCCTGGTTGGCGGCTCCGGCGGCCAGCTCGCGGGCCTTTGCGACGGCTTGGCTGTCGTTGCGGTAGTTGCAGAACTGGTTGGGGCGCAGGTACGGCTCGAATTCGGAATCGAGCGCGACGGAAACGGGCTCGGCGGCGATTTCGACATAGTTGTTGCCCTGGGTGTTCTGCATGATCCGGATCTCGTAGTCGCCGTCGCCCATGTTGAGGGGCGCCACGATGGGTTCGCCGTCGCCCGGGAGGTCGTAGTTGTAACTCATATCCCCGCTGCTGACCTGCAGTTTCAGGCGTGCGCTATTGACGGCTGCGGCGCTGACGTAGCCCTTGGACGCGCAGCTTGCATCGATGGCGCACTGAGGCTCGTCTTTGGGGGCTTCGGCGACGGTCGGCTCTTCGACGGCGGCGGGAGCGGAGTAGACAGGGCCGCTCGTTTCTCCGCCGAGGGGGTCGCCGGATTCGGACGCGTTCGTTTCGCCGCTGGCCGCCGCCGCGCCGTCTCCTGCGTCGGATGTTGTGCTCAGAATTCCTTGCCCCGCCCCGTCGGAGGGGGCGTTTTCGCTTGGACCGCCGCAGCTTGCAAGCGAAAGGGCAAGCACGGCCGCCGGCAGCATCAGGCAAAGCCGAAAAGCCGAGCGCTTGACGGCTCGGCCCCAGGGGTGCTTCAGTTGCTCGGCGAGGGCTTGCACGGAGTATCCCTTCAATCGTCTTCGGTGGGTCAGTATAGCCTATCGCACCGAAAGTAAAAACCTGTTCGGTACGCTGTCGAAACGTTCTCTTCTTCGCGTGGCCGATTTGTTTTGCCTGGTAGAGAAAGCAGTGCCGTTTGTTGTGGCCGATTTTGGCAGGCGTTGCCGCGCTTCTTCGAAGAGACGTTGTCTGCGTTTCGATTTCTTCTCAGTTTCATTTCGATGCGCTTTTGTCGAGCCGTTCTGTGGCATGATGCACGCGCGGCCTTGCGAAGGGCCGCGTGTGCATCTGCGTCGAAAGGGATTCTCATGGACAAGTACATTTGCGATGTTTGCGGCTATGTCTACGACCCGGCTGTCGGTGATCCCGATGGCGACATCGAGCCGGGCACGGCCTTCGAGGATATTCCCGAGGATTGGGTGTGCCCGCTGTGCGGCGTTACGAAGGAGGACTTCTCGCTGTACGCCGAATAGCCGCTGCATACATGGCTGCGAAGCGCACGCTGCCGAAAGGGGCGTGCGCTTTTTTGCGGCCGTGAGGTCGTTGAGCGAGCGCCATGAGGCTCTGCATTTTGTGCAAGCGAACAAAAAATCCTGCCTTTCGTTGGATGAAGTTGTGCGGCCGCCAAAGCCCCGGTCTGCTACCATAGGTTGTGGCAACTTGCAAAAATCTTGCACTATCAGGAGAAACGTTCGTGTCCGCAGTCGACCCCGGGGTATACAAAGCCATTTTGCGCGTGCGGCAAGCCTATGCCTTCGACATCGGCGGCATGCTCATGCGCTTTTACGGTTACATGACGAACATCGGCGTGGTCACCATGCTGACGTTGGCGGGCTACTCGTTTTTCGTGGCGGGCTTCGTGTCGTCGGCCATTGCGCTGGCGATGTTTTTCGTGTCGCCGCGCATTTCGAAGCTGGTGGACGCGAAGGGGCAGGGCCGCATCGTTCCGGTCGCGGCTCTGGTCACGCTGAGCGGATTGGCCGTCATGCTCGTGACGGTGGCGACGCACGGGCCGGAGTGGGCGCTGTTCGTCGCGGCGGCGCTCATGGGCTTTTTGCCGAACCCCCAAGCGCTTGTGCGGGCCCGCTGGACATACCTCATTCGCACGGGCAAGCTGGGAGAGCAAGCCCCTGAGCTGCGGACGATGTTTTCCTACGAGGGCGTTCTGGATGACATCGGCTTTATGTTCAGCCCGGCCATCTCCATTGCGCTCGCTTCGTCCATCGCGCCTGTTGCCGGCCTTCTGACGGGCGGCGTTGGCCTGGCTGTAGGCGTGGCGCTGCTGATCCTGTCGCGCAGCACCGAGCCGCAACCAGGCTGGAAGGCGCTTGACGAGGAAGACCGCGAACGCGCCTGGGCTGCCAACCTCGAGGGCGAATCGGCCGGCGTTTCCGACGAATCGGCCCTGGCCCCGCACCAGAAGAGCATTATTCGCACTTCGCCGATGGTGCGCGTGCTGTTCGTCCTGCTCATGCTGGTCGGCGCGTTCTTCGGCGTCTTCGACACGTCCACGGTGGCTCTGGCCGAGCAGTTCGGCGACCCGAACATCGCCAGCGTCATCCTCATGGTCACGGCGTTCATTTCGATGGTCATGGGGTTCGCGTTCGGCATGGTGAAGCTGCGCATGCCGCTGTGGAAACAGCTGGTGGTGTGCGGCCTGTGCATCGGCACGGCGTACGGCACCATGGCTCTCATCGATTCGGTGCCCAGCTTGTATGCGATATCGGTGCTGGGATCGTTTTTCTATGCTCCTTTCCTTATCGTGATCAACAGCGCATGCGAGGCGTCGGTGCCCGGCGAGCGCCTGACCGAGGCTATTACCTGGATCAATGCAGGAGCCACGTGCGGCATGGCGTTCGGCCCGTCGGTGGGCGGCCTGCTCATCGACGCGGTGGGCGCTACGGCCGGCTTCGATTGCGGCGCCGTGTTCGCCGTGCTCATCCCCGTGGTGTTGCTGCTGTTTCTGCGCGTCATCAAGAGGAACGTGTGCGGGTAGAGGTGGCTGCCGCAGCTTGGACTTCGGCAACTGCCTCCTGCGACGATCCGATACCGCATTCGGCACGACCTCGGCACCCATCGGTTGGCTCCGGGGCGCCAAGGCAGCTGCGGACTGCAGCGATCCGATGCCGTGTCTGGTGTGACCTTGGCATTCGGCAGCGGTCGCCCGTGCCAATCAGGTGCCGTGTCTGGCATGGCCCTGGCGCTCGGAGAGGTCGCCCGTGGCGGTCCAATGCTGTGCCTGGAGCGATCTTGGTGTTCGGCGGCCGCTGTCTGCGGCGGCTGGATCCTCGGCGGTTGACGCATGTTGACGACGTGGACTCCTTCGTCGTGAAACTGTTGGTCGTCTGCGGTGGTTTGATCCTCGGCGGTTGACGCAGGGGCCGAGCCGGCATTTCGAAATGTCTATCGATCAGCGGCCACCTCCTGTCGGGATGTAGCGTGTGAACCGCATGGGCAGGTTGATGTTCAGGCCGGTCAGCGTGTTGACGATCCAGAGGAAGAACAGCAGCACGACGATGGGGATGATGCACGACGTGACGACCATGACCGCCAGGGTGTCGATGACGTTTCCAAGCGTGCTGTTGAGCGAGGCTAAAGCGTCTTCTACGCCGTGTGTCAGCGAGTTGATGCCTTCTTCGGCCGTCGAGAGCATGCCTTCGAGAAAGTTCTGATCCTGTTTTTCGCCTTCTGCCGCAGCATCCTCCGTTGCTTCGTTGAGCTGGTCGACGGCGGCCTGGGTTTCCGCTACGGACGCCGCAAGATTCTGGTCGAACGTGGCGTCGATGCTGTTCGTGACGGCAACGCTTGCGGGGATGACGCACGTGAGGGCCAACCCGAACACGATGAGCTTCGTGGCGAGGCGCACGAACGTACCGGGAACGTCCATGCGCGATCGTATGAACAAGGCGGCGATGATCAGCACTATGCCGAGCGGTATCAAAATGCGAAACGTTGCCATGCCGATGGTCGTGAGCAAGAATTTTTCGAGGTAGATCGCGGAAAGCACAATGAGGAAATCCACGCTGAGGTCGGCCAGCTTGTCGGCGATGGGCGTGCCGGCGTCACCGGGCAAAAGCGAGATGGCCGCCGACGCCGCAGTTGACGTTGCCATAAGGGCGGTGACGTTGCCGCGCTTCTCGTCGAGCGTCGCGATGGTGTTGGAATAGGTTTCAGGCGACGAGAAGAGCGCACCGAGCGGGAAGAAGGAAACCAGCGCGATGGCCAGCAGAACCGCCGCTGCGATGATGCGGTGTTTCAAAGGAAGGTAGCCGAAGCCGAAATAAGCAGGATGGTCTGCGGGCGTGCAGGGCGGCTCGCAGCATGCTTCTGGCGCCGCTGTCGGGGAGTGCCGCGGCGTCGGGCTTGCCAAGGGCGTACCGTCTTGCCAGGGGTCGGAGAGTTGGCGGGGGCCGCGCTCGTGCGGCGGTTCGTAGTTCATGCTTCCTCCTTACTGGGTCGGTTCGTCCATTCTAATGCGGCAATCGCTGCGTTGACCAGGCAAAACATTTCCGCGAGCATAACATTTTCGAACATTTTCAAAAAAGACTGCATTTAGTATAGTACATTCATTCGAATTTTGCTATAGTGTTTTTGGAACAAATGACCTTGAATTATGGATTTGGAGAAATGGCTATGATCGCCCGTACGAAAAACCCCGAGCCAAAAGGAAAGCCCGGGGTTTGCGCAAACAAAGGTTCAAGCTTGTTAGTACGTCACGATGGTCGATCCACCTGGAATGGTGTTGTACACCCATTTCGCGCGAGGAAGCGTCAGCCGCACGCAGCCATGGGAAATGTTCACGCCCATGCGGTTGTCGAGGATCTGCGTCATGGACCCTTGGACGTATTCGCCAGAATGAATCAGGTAATCGCCGAGGATTTGCGTGTAGTACCAGCAGGTGAAGCCGTTGCCGAAGCCAAGGCCCTTGATTCCGGCATGGTACACGCCTTTCACCGTGGGCGTGCTGTAGGCGCCGGTAGAGCACGGCCAGAAGCGGATGCGTTTCCAATTTCCCTTCGAGCCTTGATATACGCCGAATTCGTTATGATAGCAGTCGATGAGAATCATGTATTTTGTCGGGCTGGAATACTTCTGGGCCTTGTTGGTCATGCCGTGGTCGTCGCTCCAAGCGCCCGAGCCGTCAAGGTGATAGGCCTTGCCGTTTGCCCAGTTGGTGCCCGTGAGCATGGCGCCGCTCTTCTCGTCCAGCAGATACCACGTTCCTTTGTCCTTCAGCCAGCCCGTGCTCATGGCTCCGTTTTTCTTCAGGTGGTACCACTTCTTCCCGAACTTTTGCCAGCCGGTCTTCATGGCGCCGCTCTTCTTGTCGAGGTAATACCACGTCTTGCCGTCTTTGACCCAGCCGGTGCTCATGGCTCCGCTGCTTTTCAGGTGGTACCACGTGCCTTTGTCTTTGTGCCAGCCGGTCTTCATGGCGCCACTGCTTTTCAGGTAATACCACTTCTTTCCGACTTTCTGCCAACCGGTTTTCATGACGCCCTTGCTGTCGGCGTAATACCAGGTTTTGCCGTCTTTGATCCAGCCGGTTTGAAGGATGCCGTTTGTCGGATTGAAGTAGTGCCAGCTTTTGCCGAGCTTCTTCCATCCGAAGGTTTTCGCCCCATTGTTTGCGGGGTCGAGGTAGCAGGAAGCGCCTTTCTGCTTGAACCATCCGGTTGCAGGGCGGCCCTGCTTGTCGCACCAATACTGCTTGCCGCCGACGGAGGCCCAGCGTTCTTGGCAGCGAGCGCCGAGCGAGTCTGCGATGTACCACGCACCGCCAACGCGGAACAGTCCGGTCGCAACGGCTCCGCCCTGGTCAGGCTGCAGGTAGTAGTTCTTTCCGTCAAGGGAAAGCCAGCCGGTCAGCGGATCTGCGCTTTTCCCGTCGTAATAGAAGCGCTGTCCGGATTCGTTAGTGGTCCAGCCTTGAGCGGGGAAGGGGTCGGGCTCGTCCGCGCCGGGGCCGTTTGGATCGGCGGGGTTGTCGGGCGTTTCGGCATCGCTTGGATCGTTGGGTGCGCCGGTGGCGTCCGGCTGGTCGGACCCGCTGGCGGGCGGAAGGGCCGGTGCGTCGGTGCCGTCGCTGGGAGCACCAATGACCTGGTCGGATGGCGGCGTTTCGGCGTCGTCGGCGGCAAAGGCCGGTGTTGGGGACAGCGCAAGGCAGCCTGCCAGCGTCGCGCCGATCAAAAGCAGGGCGGCGGTTTTTGGGAACCGTTTGGCATGAAGGGGTTTCTCGTACATGGCAGCTCTCCGTTCTGGTCTTTGGGCCATTGTACTACGGAACATCCTGGGGGAAACGCTGACCAACTCCGCCAGACCTAGATTTGCACGACGGCGCCCGGCGGCCTCAGGCCTCGCTTGCGCACGTCGGTGCAGGAGCTCGGTTTTCACCCTTCGAGCATACGTTCCGCCTATGCCAAAAACGGCTTTGATCGGCGCTTTTTCGACTGTTAGACGTTGCGTCGGCGGGCGCTGCGGAGCTTTCGCGACGCCGCAGAGGGCTTTGATGGCTTTCGTCGCCTGCGTTTTTGCGTGGGACGGGAAAGTGCCAGGTGGGTTGCGCCTTGGCAACAGATGCGGGACTGGACCGTGGCAGTTGCCAAACGAGCAGGGCTTTGTTACGCGCAGGAAACGGTTTGCTCGCTATGCTGGCGGCTTTCGCGAAGCTGTTTGCAGGTTAGGAGGTGTCATTATGGACGACAAGGCGTCCGCCTCTTCTCGGGGCGCAGCCGCGCGTTCTGCGAACAACGCGACGGTTACCGAGCGCGAGCATTTCGGGTCGCGGCTCGGCTTCATCCTCATCAGCGCCGGCTGCGCCATCGGCCTGGGCAACGTGTGGCGCTTCCCCTACATCGTCGGCAAGTACGGCGGGGCTGCCTTTGTGCTGCTCATCGTGTTCTTTCTCGTAGTGTTCGCCCTGCCGGTCCTTGTCATGGAATTCGCCACTGGTCGCGCCAGCCAGAAAGGCATCGCTCGCAGCTATGACGTGCTGGAGCCTGCCGGCACTCATTGGCATCGGTTCAAATGGGTCGCGCTGGGCGGCAACTACCTGCTCATGATGTTTTACACCGTCATCACCGGATGGATGATCGCATTCATGGTGCGCAGTGCCGCGGGAACATTCAACGGGCTTGATGCGGCCGGCGTGGGCGCCGTGTACCAGGGGCTTGTCGAAAACCCGTGGGAGTCGTGCGCGTACATGGTGCTTACCGTGGTCATCGGCATGACGGTGGCTCGTGCGGGGCTGCAGAAAGGCATCGAACGGGTCACGAAAGTCATGATGGGCGCCTTGTTCGTGGTGCTGAGCGTGCTGTGCGTCCGCGCCGTTTTGCTGCCGGGCGCCGGGGAGGGCTTGGCGTTTTATCTGCAGCCCGATTTCGGCAAGCTGTTTGCAGGAGGGTGGAATACGTTTTTCGAGGCTGTGTTCGCAGCGATGGGTCAGGCGTTTTTCATGGTGTCGGTCGGCATCGGGTCGATGTCTATCTTCGGAAGCTACATTGGCAAGAAAAACCGTCTCACCGGCGAAGCGGTTGTCGTCGCCGGGCTTGACACGGTGGTTGCCATCATGGCGGGGCTCATCATCTTCCCGGCGTGTTTCGCGTTCGGCGTGCAGCCCGACAGCGGGCCGGGGCTCGTGTTCGTCACGCTGCCGAGCGTGTTTGGGCACATGCCGGCGCCGCAGCTGTGGGGAGCGCTGTTTTTCCTGTTCATGAGCTTTGCCGCGCTTTCCACCATCATCGCGGTCTTTGAAAATATCGTCGGCTTTTCCATGGACGAATGGGGTGTGTCGCGCAGTCGCGCTTGCGTGGTGAACGGCGTTTTGCTCGCAGTGCTGTCGCTGCCGTGCGTGCTTGGGAACAGCGTGTGGTCGGGGTTCGAGGTTCCGGGCATTGGAAGCATCCAGGCCATAGAGGACTTTCTCGTCTCCAATGCCGTGCTGCCCATCGGCTGCATACTGGTGGTGCTGTTTTGCACGCGCAAGACCGGTTGGGGCTGGAAAGCGTTCCTGGACGAGGCGGACATGGGAAGCGGGCTGCGGTTTCCGCGTTATGCTCGCGGGTATATGACGTACGTGCTGCCGGCGCTTATCGTGGTGGTGCTCGTGGCCGGCTGCGTGCCGATCGTGCGAGCGTGGCTTGGCATGGGCTGACGAGCGGTCAGCGCGTCCGTACAGCTGGCTTGACGTCTTGGCTGGACGGTTGGAGCGTCGGACGTGAATCCGTTTCGGTCGGGCGCTGAGCGCGGCTTGGTTGGTGGTTGATTGGGTGCCAGATTGGTACTGATTCAGTACTAATTGAGCACTAATTGGGTCCTATTGGCGCAACGGCGACGCGGACGGGGTGAGGGGGCAAAGCCGCCTGGCCTTGGTGCTTGCGTTGCCGGCCGGGAGCTAGGCGTCCGTTGCGATTGTGCGGGCTGGTCGGGCGAAACGTCGTAATTGTGCTACCATGCTATGGCTTTGGCAACGATGAACGAACAGCCGCGCTTCTTGAAGCGCGTTGAGAGAAAGAGACGGTTTCATGGCTTTGAACGGCAAGCAGATTCGCCAGCTGCGCAGCATGGCGAACACGCTGAAAGCGAACCTTATTATTGGAAAGGCCGGCGTCACCGATGGCACGGCAAAACAGGTCGACGACGACCTTGAAGCCCATGAGCTGGTGAAATGCTCGGTGCTGGACGGATGCCCCATATCGACGAAGGACGCGGCGTATGAATTGGCGCAGCGGGTGGAAGCCGATGTGGTGCAGGTGATCGGACGCAAGTTCGTGCTGTATCGCGAAACCAGCCGAGAAGACGTGGAGAAGATCGAGCTCGTGTAGCGAGGCTGGGCTTTGGGGCCACGCGCCGCCGGCGCCTTTTGTTGGCCGTCGGCTGCGGCGCAGTGAATGATGAGTCGGTTCCTTAGATTTCACTGCAACTGGCAGAAGGCCTGCTTGCGATGCGCTGCAGGTCGGATCGCCAGCGGCTTCGCAACGGAGCTGCGCGTCGGTCGTGATGCAGCGAGTTGCAACCGACCTTTGCAACGCGTCGGCTGCGGTGCAATGTGCTGCGGGCTTGCCGCCAGCGCTCTCCGTTTGCGTGCCGAGTGCGCCATCTGGCAGTTTGCCGTCGCCGGCTTCTTCCGCCCGGTGCGTTTCGCCTGCCGTCCGACAGTCAGTCGGGCAGCAAAAACACCCATGCGGGAAATCGAGCGTGTCCCCCTTCGCCCAATCGGTATAATCTTCGCCCTCAGGTCATATGTGTTCAGGACGAAAACAGGGAGTCGTGGCAGCCATGGTGGAAATGGAAAAGGCGGCGCAGACAGCATCCGGCGTGACGGTCGGATCGGCGGAAGAGGGATCGGCAAGCGCCGTCGAGCGCGAGCATTTCGGGTCGCGGCTCGGCTTCATCCTCATCAGCGCCGGCTGCGCCATCGGCTTAGGCAACGTGTGGCGCTTCCCCTACATCGTCGGCGAATACGGCGGCGCGGCGTTCGTCGTGTTGTACCTGGTGTTTCTGGTCGTCCTCGGCCTGCCCGTCATGGTCATGGAATTCGCTGTCGGCCGCGCCAGCCAGCGTTCGTCGGCGCTCGCATTCGACAAGCTGCAGCCTTCTGGCGCGTGGCGCTGGTTTTCGTGGTGGGGCTACCTGGGCTGTCTGGTGCTCATGATGTTCTACACGACGGTGGGCGGTTGGATGCTTTCCTTCGTCGTGAAAATGGGAACGGGCCAGTTCGCAGGCTTGTCAAGCGCGGAAGTCGGCGGCGTTTTCTCGGCGATGCTTGCCAATCCTGCAGAAATGGTCGGCTGGATGCTCGCGGCTGTCCTGCTTGGCTTTCTGGTGTGCTCGATGGGCCTGCAGAAGGGCGTCGAACGCATCACGAAAGTCATGATGGCGTGCTTGCTTGCCATCATGGCGGTTCTGGTCGTGCGAGCCGTTACGTTGCCGGGCGGCGTCGAGGGCCTGGCGTTTTACCTGGTGCCCGACTTTGGGAAGCTGTTCGCGGGTGCCACGCCGGCCGAGCAGTGGGCGACGTTCGGCGATGCGGTGTTCGCAGCGATGGGCCAGGCGTTTTTCACGTTGTCGTTGGGCATTTCCGCCATGGAGATCTTCGGCAGCTACATCGGCAAGGAACGCTCGCTTACAGGCGAGGCTGTCCGCATCTGCGGGCTTGACACGGCGGTGGCCATCGTGGCGGGACTCATCATCTTCCCGGCGTGCTTCGCTTTTGCGGTCGAGCCCGACAGCGGTCCGGGCCTGGTGTTCATCACGCTGCCGAGCGTGTTCAGCCAGATGCCGTTGGGGCAAGCATGGGGCAGTCTGTTCTTCGTATTCATGAGCTTTGCGGCCATGTCGACCATCATCGGCGTGTTTGAAAACCTGATCAGCTGGTCGATGGACAGATGGGGCTGGTCGCGCAAGCAGGCTGTCGTGCGCACGGCGGTGTTGGTGACCGTGCTCAGCCTGCCATGCGCCCTTGGATTCAACGTGCTTTCCGGCGTGAGCGTGCCGGGCATCGGCGATATTCAAAGCATCGAGGACTTCATCGTGTCGAACAACTTGTTGCCGCTCGGCAGCCTGTTGTACGTGGTCTTTTGCGTGACGCGCGGCGGTTGGGGCTGGAAGAATTTTCTGGCCGAAGCCGACGAGGGCGCGGGCATGAAATTCCCTGCTTGGGCGCACGGATGGGTGAAGTTCGGCGTGCCGGCGCTCATTGCCGTCATTTTCGTCATGGGGTGGATTCCGCTCATCGGCACGTGGGTCGGCGCGTAGCAAAGGCGTCTGCCGGAAGGGGGCGGCATGGACTGTCGCGCAACGCTTTATGCGGGGTCGGGCGGCGAAGGGGCGCCGGTCGTCTATTTCGTCGACTTGCCGGAACATCCCTTCGATCTTGCTGCGGCAAGCGAGGGCTTGGACGTCAATGTGGTGGGCGTCAAGGCCTCGAACTGGGACGATGCGCTGACGCCGTGGCCTGCGCCGCCGTTGTATCGAGAACAGCAGGCGTTTGGCGGCCAGGCGCGGGCGACGCTTGACCGGCTGTTGGCGGAAACGATTCCCTGCGCGGAGACGACATTCGGGCTGCGTCCGTCGGCACGGGCGATCGCAGGCTATTCGCTGGGCGGGTTGTTCGCCGCATGGGCGCTGTTGCAGGCGCCGGAATTTGCGGCCGCAGCCAGCATGTCCGGATCGCTGTGGTTCGAAGGGTGGGACGAATGCTGCGCCCGCGCTTGCACGCCCGGCAGCCTGACCGGCCGTTTTGCGTATTTTTCGGTAGGAACGGGCGAGAAGCGGGCCTCGTCGGCGACGTTTCGCCGCGTTGAGGATCGCACGCGCGAAACAGTCTGCCGCTTTCAGGAGGCCGGCGCCCAGGCCACATTCGCGACCAGCCCCGGCAAGCACTTCGACCACGTGACCGATCGCGTCCAGAAAGGCCTTGCCGCCCTTGATGCGTTTTTGGTGCAGCCTGCGTAGGCGGTCGCCCTTTGGTTGCCGCAGCGACGCGTCAAGCCGTCCCTGCCGATCTGCCCGATTCTGGCGGGCGCGGCCCGACCGGCAGCTGTCGGTCGCCTCTTCTCGTGGGGCCTTCGCAGGGCTTCGTCGCAGCTGCTGGCGGCTCGTTTGCCGACCAGGTAGAAGATGGCGCTGGCGATGCCAAGAATTGCCAGATTGCGTGCGCAAACCCGCAAGCGCAACGCCCCGCCAAGGCAGTTGCGTCAAAAGGCGTCCGACTTGCAAGCAGGAGCGGGGAAGCGCCCGCACGGCGAAACGCGGGTCGCGAGAGGTCGACGGTGCGGGGGTAAAGTTTCACCCTCGAAGGCGGTCCAACCCTCTTCTTATGTGAAGAAATTGTGTGTTGGAGACGGAAGAGGGTGGTTTGAGGACATCCTGCATCATTTTGAGACCAAGTCTTTGCGGCAGTGGCTCTATTTGCGGTATATATACAGCAAATCAAGCAGCTTCGAGGGATTTTTAGAGGGAAATCGGCCTAAAAATGCCTCTAATTCGCGCTTCGAACCCCTGATTTTTCCGAAAAAGATGCAAACAATACGCCATAAAGCCTGATTTATCTCAAACACACAATTCCTTCACATAAAGTAATGCCAGAAACAGGCGCATGGGCAGCAGGGCGGTTGCGACGGCGCGTTGGCGGGTGCGCACGAAGGCGCTGGGCCCGCCCGCGCTTCTCCGAACGTTCACGTCTTTCCCAAGGGCCCCGCACCCCTTGGGCGTTTGCGTCCCTCCCGGGAGTCTTGCAGTCTCCCAAGCACTTGCTTTCGCATCGGCCTTAATCAGCGTTCCCCCAGATCTCCTGTTCGCCGTCAGACAGGGACGTTTTCATCTCTTCTTGATACGGTTTTGAGACGCTTTGGGGAGACAATCCATAGACGGTTGCGAAGTGGCCGTTGGAGCGCATCGAGCGTGCTTTTCCGAATCGCACCCTCGATGCGCACGTAAGACGATCGAAGGAGAAGGCGTATGCGAAAAATCGAAACGAGGACAAAGGCGCAGAAGGTCTTGTCGCTGTGTGTGGCGGGAACTCTGGCCACGTCGATGGTCGGCGTGGCGGCGGTGCAGGCGCTCGGCGAGGGAGCGGGCACGGCGCTGGCGGCCGTCCAGGAAAAGCTCGCGAACAGCCTGGTCTACGATGCGGTCTACGGCGTGAGCGACCAGGGCCTGGCCGTGATGGAGAAGCACGGCGACTTCACGACCGAATCGGGGAAAACGGTCCGCGAGGTCGCATCGTTCGACGTGGTCGACTCCAAAGGAAACGTCATCATGTCGTTCGGCGAGAAGGACTTGGGCAGCAACGGGTCGCATGCTTACGGGTTCCGGATCACGAATTTTGCCAAGATGCAGGAGCAGTTCGTCGGAAACTCGTCGGGGCTGGTCGTTTTGATGGGCCACGACGAAGAAGGCGATATGGCGTATGCCGTGATGTCCGCCGACACGGGCAAGAGGACGGAACTTGTATACGAAAGCGTGCAGGCTTTGTACGGATCGGCTGCAGCGGCCGCCGGCATGCGCGAGGACGGCCGTTATGTCGACGTGTTCGACAAAAACGGCAACGTGATCAAAACCTTGGAGGCGGGCGACCACATCCATTATCTTGAGGCGGTCCACAAGGCGGGAAGCCCGTCGAAGCTGTATGCGCCGCGCTATAGCCAGGGTGCGCTGGTGACGTACGAATGGAGCCAGGGCCAATCGGGTTTCGTGGAGGCGGACGTGACCGCCAACTTCAAGTCCGGCTATTCGTACAACGCGCCTGTCAACTGGGCCCAGCCCGTGCGCAAGCTGGCGAACGGGTCTGCCATCACTTACAAGAAGGGCTCCAACGGTAAATGGGGCGCTGTCAACGCCGCAGGTCAGACCGTCATTCCGTTCGAATACGACGCCTATGGCGACTGCGGCGGAAGCGGCAGCCTCGTCCTGCTGAAGAAGAACGGCTCGTGGCAGTTCTTCGACGTGAGCGCACTGAAGATGCCGGCTGCGTCCTCGAGCAAGCCGGCCGCCAAGCCGGCGGCCAAGCCCGCCTGGGTGAAGTCCGGCGGCAAGTGGTGGTACCGCCACGCCGACGGCGGCTGCACAAAGAACGGCTGGGAAAAGATAGGCGGCAGCTGGTATCATTTCGACAAAGCCGGCTGGATGCAGTCGGGCTGGCAAAAGGTGTCCAAGAAATGGTACTGGCTCGGATCAGACGGCGCCATGAAGACCGGCTGGCAGAAGATCGGCGGCAGCTGGTACTACCTGGGCTCCGACGGCGCCATGCGGACCGGCTGGTACAAGGTCGGCAAGTCGTGGTACTACTCGAACGCCTCCGGTACCATGCAGGCGAAGAAGTGGGTCGGCAACTACTATCTGACGGGCTCGGGTGCCATGGCGACCAACCAGTGGATCGGCAAGTACCACGTGAACGCCTCCGGCCTGTGGGACAAGACCCGCAGGTAAACCGCGAAGGCAAGGACGAGCTCGCATGGACGGCGCGACGAATTCCGAGAACCGGCCGCAGGCGGGGGACAAGGCCTCTGCCTGCGTCTTCGCCGTCCTGTTGGGCGTCTTGGTCGCGTGGCAGGGCGGCTACTATCCCGAGGCTTCCGCCTTGGTGGGAGCGGCCGCCTTTGCCGCGGCGCTGGCGCTGCTGGCCGTGCGCGTGGCGAGGCGCCGGCGTGTCCGTGTCCCCTTCACGGTGCCGTGCGCGTTGGGCGTCGCGGCGTGCCTGCTTGCGGGCGGGGCGCTGCACGGCTCGCTTGAAAACGGCTTTGACTTGGCCTTGCTGTGGCTGTGCTCCGCAGCGTTCGCCCTGTTGGCGACGCACATCCGGCGCACTTGCGTTCTGGACGCCCTCGCTTGGCTGGGCGTTGTGGCCGCGATTCTCGGCATTCTCATGTTCGCCGGGCTTGTTCCTTTCCCCGGCTCCGTCGTCGCCGGCCGCTTGCAGTTCACGTTCCAGTACGCGAATGCCGCTGGCGCTTGGTATGCGGCGACGTGTTTGCTTGCGCTTGCGTCTGAGGGCGCCGCGCTGCGTCGGGCCGCATGCTTTCCGTTGCTCGCGCTGCTGCTGACGCAGTCGATGGGGTCGATCCTTCTGGAAACGTGCGCTGTCGCTGCGTTGTGCCTGGTGAAGACGTGTGCGAAAGAGCCTGTGGCGGCTCTGGGGGTCGTTGCGCAGGCCGCTTCGGCGCTCATCGGGTTTGCGGCTTGCCTGCTTGCGGGGTCGCTTGCAGCGCCCGTTGCGGCTGTCGCGGCGCTTGCGGCTTCGTGCGGGCTGTCGGCTCTCGTCGAAGGCCGGCTCGACGACGAGGGCCCTGCCGCATACCGCATCCTGGCGGTGTCTGCGGTGCTGGCCGTGGCGGCCGGCCTGTTGTGTGCGGGCCTGCTGGTCGCGACGGGCCGCCTTGGCCAGGCGGCTGCGACGTTCGCCGAGCGTTTGGCGCAGATGCGCGACGCCGTGACGCTTCTGGCGGGAAGCCCGCTTTTCGGCATCGGGCCCGACGGGTGGTCCGCATCGTACCAGGCTGTTCAGACGGCCGACTACAAGACATCGGTGGTGCACTGCGGATATTTGCAGCTGGCGCTCGACGGGGGCGTGGTCGCGCCGCTTCTGCTCGTCGGCGCGATCGGCGTCGGCTTCTCCCGCGCGGCGCGGCGGCGCGATCTGGCGAGCGCCCTTCCCATTGCGCTGCTGGCGCTGCACAGCCTCGTCGACTTCGACCTGCGCTTTGCCGCGCTGGCAGCCGTGCTGCTCGTCTTGCTCGACGTGCCGCCGGTCTGCGATGCAAGGGATTCGGCTTCGCCTTGGCCAACTGACGCCGCCTAGGGAAGCGCCGACCGGTGCCATCTCGCCCTGCTCGGATGGAGCGAACGGGCGGATCTTCGGTGGCAAGAACGCTCTCGAAAGACTCTCTAACTCTCGAATAAAGCTCTCTGTCTGCTCTCTAATTCGATGCTTTCGTAGAGTATACTGAGAGAGTCTTATAGCGTGTTTGTTAGAGTGTTGGACAGTTCAGATGCGGGAGGATGTATGTCTCCGGACGAATTGCGGGAAATCATTGGTCGTTTGAGGCGGCAAGGGCAAGACGACGCGCTCGTTGAAGCAAAATCATGCGGAGGCGGCCTTTCCAAAGACGTGTGGGAATCGGTCAGTGCATTTGGGAACACGCATGGCGGAACATTGTTGCTCGGCATTGACGAGAAGGCAAATTTTCAGCAAGTGGAGCATTTCCCGCTTGAAAAAATTCGCAATCAGTTCGTTGAAGGCATGGGGGATGGTGGAGTTGCTGGGAAAAAGGTAGAAAACCCTCCTCAGTACGACTTGGAGCGGGTTGACTTTGAAAGCGGTCAAATTCTCGTTGTAGAGCTCAAGGAGGTGGAGCATCGCTTCAAGCCATGCTATGTCAGTTCAAAAGGCTTGGCAAATGGATCATATAAGCGCATTGATGACATGGATGTGAAGCTATCGGCGACCGAAGTGTACGAGTTGCAGCACATGCTGGAAATTTCCGAAGCCGATAGGGAAGGCGTGAAAGACGCTGTTGTCGGGGACCTCGACGCGACGCTTGTCGATGTATTGATTGCTTCGGAAAAGGAAAGGGGCTCGAAGGCGCTTCGTGGGACGCATTCGGAAGAAGAAGCGCTTAGGCAGCTCAGCGTTGCGACGTCTCATGGGGAAATTACATTGGCCGGCCTCATGTGCTTGGGTCGTTATCCGCAGCGGTTTTTCCCCAAGCTGACCGTCGATGTGACGGCACATCCCGGTATCGAAAAATCGGAGCCAGGGGAGCCACGATTCATCGACCGCGTCATATGTGAAGGGCCTTTGGCGGAATTGGTTGACGATGCCCTACTTGCCGTGACGAAGAACTTGAGGACGTTTTCTTTCGTTGAAGGATCGGGCAGAAGAGACGAATTGGAAATTCCTCGCGAAGTTTTGCGCGAAGCCATTGCGAATGCCGTCATCCATCGGGAGTATGGGAATTACTTTACCGGACAGTCAGTCTCGGTTGACGTGTATCCTGATCGCGTTGAAATCATAAACCCTGGGGGCCTATGGGGTGGCAAAACGCTGCAGACGCTTGCGGACGGTCAGTCTCGCTGTCGGAACGCCACGATCATGAGGCTGGCGTCGCGTATCCAGCGTCCAAAAGGCGGGGCCCCTGCCGAGGGGCAGGGATCGGGCATTCCTCTGATGATTCGGTTGATGCGGTCGCATGCTCTCGACGATCCTCGTTTTGATGCGGGGATCGACTATTTCAAGGTGACGCTGCAGCGGGGCGGCGCTGAAATTTCAAAAAACCGTGAGTGGTTGGGGGACGTTGCCGGCGACGAGACGAGCATAAAAGAGGAGTCCGTTCTGCTTGAACTGCGTCGCAGGGGAAGCGCGACGGTTCGCGATTTGCGTGAAAGACTCGGTTACGACTCGGATGAAATTCGAGAAATCGCGGAGGTTTTGACTGAAAGAAGCTTGGTGGTCGAAAATCCTGCGGACACCTATTATCTCGTTGATGAAGCATTTCAAGGAAAACCTGCAAGAAAGGCAACGGCGAGAAATGCCATTTTGGAAATTTTGCGCGAGGCGACGGAACCTTTGGGGATTCGGGAAATCGCAGAGCTTTCGGGCAAGAAGCTGTCGACGCTTCGTGCGCAAATGTCGGCATTGGTCGCCGAAGGCATTGTGACGCCGACGGCTCCCGCGACAGATCGGACTCGAAAATATCAGCCGCTCGAAGCAGTCGGAACGCTCTCGAAAGACTCTCTAACTCTCGAATAAAGCTCTCTATCTACTCTCTAAATAGAGTGCAGGGAATAGAGAATAAGCAGAGAGTTCGATCCGCCATGCATACGCCGCCGCATCTGTTCACGCTCGGCGCACTGCCTTCCGTTGCGTTAGCAAGTGATTTTGCCGACGCAACGGAAGGCAGCGACTTTCCGGTGCTTTCCTCCTGGCTTCACTTTTCGGGTGGTCTATACGGATTTGTTTGCGAGCAAGTTTGTGACGGGCTGCGCTGCATGGTCGAAAGCATGGCGGCGATCGATGAGAGGCTCGGAAGGGTGGCGTGGTGCAGATGATGCAATATGTGGTTGGTTCCGGGCAGTGCTGCGTTCGCCCGGGCGGGCCAAAGTGCGCACTTTCCGAACGCAGTCAAGACGTCAGCAATCGGCACACTGCCTCGACTAGCGCTAAGCGTGCTACGCCTGACGTCTCTCTTTGTGAAGAAATTGTGTACTGGAGACGAAACAGGGCATTTGGTGCACGCTCTGCATCTTTTTCGTCTCCAGCCTTCACGACGGCGCTCTAACTATCGTATATATACGATAGTTAGAGTTGTTCCAAGGAGCTTTTTGAGCAAAATCGGTCCAAAAATGCCCTCAGAAGACGCTTCAAACCCCTGATTTCACCGAAAAAGATGCAAACAGCCTGCTGTAATGCCTGATTTATCTCCAACACACAATTCCTCCACATTAAGTAACGCCGAAAACGGGGCGTGAGGCGAAAAAGGAGCAAAGCCGCCCCGCCTGCCACCCCCATTCCCTCTGCCGCCCCTCGCGCCTGCTGCCTCGTTTCTCCTTCTGCAACCCCACGCCTGCTACCCCGTTCCCGTCCGCCACCTCATTCCCCCTGCAGCCAACCTCTCCTCCTACCCACGTCCCGCTTCCATCCCCCGCCTCCTGCCACCCACCACCTGCTGCCCATATACCGTCCCCCGCCCTGCTGCCCGCAGTCGCCCTTTTCCCACGTCATTGTGAGGTCGTGCTGCTGTATAGTTCGGGGGGGGGGGCTTCTCTGCTCATGCGATTCGCGTCCGGCGTCATCGGCCGGCTCGTCCGCTGAGCAGGCGACGGACAGGCGCGGCTCGTGCAGGCTGCCTTGCCCGACGAACGGCGTACCCTGCTTTACGCGGCGACGGGAGGGGGCGATTCGACGCATGAACCGACTGGCAATAGTAGACGATGACGAGCAGGCGGCATTGGCGCTGAAAGACCTGGTTTTGGAATATCCTCACGCGGTCGTTCCAAAGATTCAGGTTTTTTTGTCGGCCCAGGAATTCGAAGAGGCCTTGGACGCGGGAGCCTCGTTCAACATCGTGTTCATGGACATCTGCCTCGAAGAGGACGGCGAGGATGGCGAGGTCAGCGGCATCGACGTGGTCAAGTCTCGCTACAAATCGGACATCGGCACGCAGATCATCTACGTCACCAGCTTCATCGAGTACTGCACCGACGTCTACCAGACCAATCATACCTATTTTCTGACGAAGCCCATCAAGCGGGAGAAGCTTTTCGAGGCGCTCGACAAGGCGCTCGCCAACCTCGACCAACTTTCGCGCGAGGCCCTTCCGATCAAGCAGGCGGGGCGGCTCATTTTTGTGCCACTGCACAAAATCACATACATCGAAAGCGACCTGCGCAAAATAAAAGTCAAAACGGCAGACGACATCTTCGAGGCGTACGGGAAGCTGACAGAGGTCATGAAACAGCTGCCGGACCGGTTCTTCCAGTGCCATCGCAGCTTTCTCGTCAATCTGGACTATGTGCAGGAGCTTCAGAAGAGGGACCTGCTGCTTTCGACGGGCGAGAAGGTGCCGGTCAGCCAGCATCGGTATCAAGCCACGAAGGACTGCTTGGTGAAGAGCATCCATGAAAGAAGTTTGTCGTAGGGCGAAAGGCGAAGAGTGCAGAAAGAATCTGCGATGGACGGCGTGCTCGACGCGCTTTCACGACACAGTTCCACCGTGCATCGCGCCGGCAAGCTGCTGTTTCCGGCGAGCCAGCTGGCCGCGCTCATCGTGATCGCGGCGTGCATCGTGGTCTACGGGCTGCCTTCGAACTGGCTGGCGTGGGTCCTGGTCGTCGGCGCGTGCTGCATCCCGGTCGACGTTTTGCTGTTCAAGCTGCTGAGACGCGCCCAGGCCGTCGACGAGAAGCGCGTTCGGAATCGCTTGCTTGAGCAGGTCGTTCGCGAGCAGGAGCAGCAGCGTGCGTGTGCGCAGAGCAATCTCGACGAGGCCCGGCGCATCAAGCGGGCGCTGCAGGACAAGGTGCGGGCGCTCGGAGAAAGCCTGTCGGAGGGTGCGCCGCGCGAAGGCGTCGCGGTGGACGGTCCGACGGACGAGGCGTTCGCGTCTTTGCACGCGCCGCTTCGCTACTGCGCCAACCCCATCGTCAACACGCTTGCAGCGATGAAGGCGAGCCAGTGCGAGCAGAAGGGCATCGCCGTCGTTTTGGACCTGCAGCTGCCCCGCGACCTGCCTCTTTCCGACGTCGAGCTGTGCTGTCTGTTCTCCAATCTGTTCGACAACGCCATACATGCGTGCGAAAGCCTGCCGGAAGGCGAGCGTTTCGTCCAGGTGAAAGCCGCGATGGCGCACGGGTTTTTGTGGGTCTCCATGCGCAACAGCTGCCCCGACCGCAGCCGGGCCGTGCCGAGCCGCTCGCGCGTCTCCTTCACGAAGGGCGAGGAGAATTCGGCGCTTCCGCAGCACGGGTGGGGCCTGTCCATCCTTGAGAGCCTGGCAAACCGTTACGCGGGCACGTTCTCGACGGCCTCCGACGAGGGCGTGTTCGACACCGAGCTGGCGCTCAACGTCGGCGCCGCAGGCAAACCTTGCGACGAGAAATGAGCTGATGATGTCCGGATACGACTTTGAGCACGTGGCGGTGATGCTGGTTTCCGGCGTCCCCGTCCAGATGCTGTTCGCGTACGCGGTGAGCCGCTATCTTGCCGTTGAACGCAAGGCGCTCTACTGGACCGTGCAGATCGTGGGCATGGCCCTGATGGTCTTCGTGTTCTGGGAAATCGGGTCGTGGCAGCGCATCGTTTTCGCGTACGTGCTGGCGTTCGCTCCGATCCTGTTCGGCCCGATGCCTTTCTGGACGCGGCTCGTGGTCACCTTCATGTCGGTGATCGTCATGGCGCTGACGGAGTTTCCCTTCAGCTTCGCCTGGATGGTCATCTCGGGCGAGCCCGTTGCCAACTACGACGTCGTCTATCCGCGCCTTGCGGAGTTTACCCTGCTCAGCATCGTGAACCTGGTGATCGTTTTCCTCATATACGTCGGCCTGGGGAAGCTGTTGAAGCGTCTGGGGCTTTCTCGCGACGGATCGGTCTCCAACCAAACGTTTACTTTGGTTAACTTTTTGTGGTTCCCCGCCGTGCAGCTGGCGCTTGCGCTGCTGATGAACCGGGTGTGCGAATCGGTGAGCGACGAGCCGCTGGTCACGGGCATGTCGGTGGCGGTCATCGGGCTGTTTCTCTTGACCGATGTGGTCATTTTGCTGGCCGTGGCGATATCGGCTCGCAAGCAGGCGATCGAGGCGCGTTCGCAGGCGCTGGAAGAGCGGATCGACGCGTCCACGAAAGAATTCCGCGGCGTCGCGCAGGAGGTCGAGCGCGTCGCCCGCCTGCGCCACGACGTGCGCAACCACGTCTTGGTGGTCGAAGCGCTGTGGAAGCGGGGCGACGCGGACGAGGCGCGCGAGATGTGCCGGCAGCTGCAGCAGGAATTCGAGTAGCGAGCTGACAGAGAGCTGACAGAGGGACGGGGTATTCGTCAGCTCGGCGGGCCGAGCTGACGAATACCCCGTCCCTCTGTCAGCTCGAAGGTCGAGGCGACGGGGGAGCGGGGGCCTGGGCTTTGGCGAAGCAGCTGGCAGAGGGAGTTGGCGGAAGCGGGTGGTACGTTCCCCTGTCGCCCTCGGCCCTCTGCCGGCTTCCTCTCGACAATCCTAAAATCCCCTCGCGAAAACGGAGCGAATCGTTTACACTGCAGACTCTATTTATTGGCGCGGCGTGAAGCGGGGTGGCTCCTCTTGCTTTCTGAAGATCAACCTCCCTCCGGGGGCGACGGGCTCTTTCCTCCGAATCCTCCGGAAGGATCGGTGCGCTCCCTGCGGAAAAGCAACATCAGCGCACTGGGCATCGCGTTTATGCTGTTCTGCTTGGTGTCGGCCGGCGCGTTCGGCATCGAAGAGATCATTTCCGCCTCGGGACCAGGGCTGACGCTCATCATTCTCATCGTGCTGCCCGTCGTGTGGGCCCATCCTATCAGCCGCCTGGTCGCGGAAGCCAACGCCGTTTTGCCGCGCGAGGGCGGCATCTACGCTTGGGCGAAGGAGGCGTTCGGGGAATTCTGGGGCTTTCAGGCCGGTTGGTGGACGTCTATGGACACCTACATTTCGTCCGGCGCCTACATCGCCATGGTGGGCGGCTACACGGCTCAGCTGCTGACGCTTGACGACATGGGCTCGTTTGTCGTGAAACTGCTGGTCGTGGGGTGTTTTACGGTCATCAACCTCGTGGGCCTCGTGGAAGTGGAGCGCATCAGCTCGTTTTTCTCGGTGCTCATCCTCGTCGTGTTCGGCATGGCGGTCGTGTTCGGCTTCATGAACTGGCAGACGAACCCCTTCGACCCCATTTTCGCCAACCCCGACGCGCCGATGGACTGCTTGGCGCAATCGATCGGCCTGGGCATTTGGATGTATTGCGGCTACGAGTGCATTGCGGCCATGTCGGGCGAGTACGAGGACTCGCGCAACGTGGCGAAGGGCTTCCGCATCGCGTTGCCGCTTATCGCGCTGTCCTACATCCTGCCGACGCTTGCCTGCTTGGGGGCCTATCCCGCCGGGTCGTGGACCGAATGGGGCATCGAGGGCGGCTTTTCGGACGAGGTGCTGGGCTTCGGCACCATTTTCTCGCAGGTGCTGGGGCATACGGGCGTGGCCATTTTCCTGATCGTCGCCATCATGAGCCAGTGCACGATCTACAACACCTATTTGGCGTCGGGCTCGCGCAGCTTCTGGGTGCTGTCGGAAGACAACCTGTTTCCCCAGTTCATCCGCAAGGTCGACCGGTCCGGGCGCAGCCCGTACGTGGGCGTTTTGACCATCGCGCTGTCGTCGCTGGTGTTTTCGCAGTTCGACTTCGTGTCCATCGTCGAGATGAACATCGTGTTCATTTTGGCCCGCTACATGTTTTTGGGCTTCATCGTCGGCCGGCTGCGCAAGCTGTATCCCGTCGAGCAGCGGCCGCGCGACATGTACGTCATCGGCGGCGGGAAGCTGGGGCTGGGCCTGTATTCGGCGCTGACGTTTTGCATCGCGACGTTCGTGCTGTGCCTGAATCCCATGGCGGATTTTCTGGCGACCATGCTGTTTTTAGCGTCAGGCGTGGTGGCGTACGTGGTGTTCAAGCGTCTGTACGGCGGGCTGTCGCAGGTCGATCCGGCGCATCACCCCCTTGATCCTAAGACGCGCCTGGCCGTAGGCGACACGAAGCGCATCGGTTTGTTTGCCCTGATGACGGCAGGCCTGTTCGTGTTGAACGCACTGATGAACGCGTTTTTGCTGACGTCGTAGCCAAGGTGGAGCTGACAGAGGGACGGGGTATTCGTCAGCTCGGCTCGCCGAGCTGACGAATACCCCGTCCCTCTGTCAGCTCTTGACACCCACCAATGCAAGATATATTATGCAAATGTACAATATATCTTGCATTTCCAAAGATATCAGAGAGCGCACAAGCGAAAGCTTCGGCGCGAAAACGGAAGCGAAGGGTTGCGTGGACGAACGGAAGAACATGCGGTTGAAGGTGGCTCGCATGGAAGCGGGGCTTTCGCAGGCGCAGCTTGCCGAGCTCGTGGGGGCCACGCGGCAGACGATCGGGCTGATCGAGGCCGGCCGCTACAACCCGTCGCTGAAGCTGTGCATCGGGATTTGCAAGACGCTCGGCAAAACGCTGGACGACCTGTTTTGGAACGAGGAAAACGCTAGGAGGACGACATGAAACTGGAGGAGCGCTGGCACCCGTACTGGGGACCGAAGGACGAGAGGCTGGTCGAGACGGTGAATAAAACCACGCGCGTCGGATATGCGATTTTGCTGGTCGGGGGCATGGTCACTACGTATTACGCCATCATGCTCGACCAGGTGGCCAACGTGGCTGACCGCGAGCTGCTGACTTCCACGGGGCAGGGCGTGTTTCCCGTCCAGAACCTGCTGCTGATCGTCATGCTGCTCGGGGCGTTCGTGCCGCTGGCCTTGCAGATGCGCGAAGGCGTCATCGACGAGCACAGCCGCTTCGCGCAGGCCGAACGCATTCCGTGGGGCTACGTCATGCTGGTGTCGCTGGCCATTGCGACGAGCCTGGGCTTTATGACCGCGCTTCTGCGCATCGTTGCGGAAGGGCAGATCGTCGGCTGGTCGCAGGTCGCTTGGGCGGGCGACCTGGCTGTCGGCGCGGTGTTCTTCGGGCTGGCCTTCGGCCTGAGCGTGCTGGTGCTGGCCGCCTGCTTCGGCAGCGCCATCGAGCGACGTCGAAAGCTGGAGGACCAGCTGGACGACTGATGCGCAAAGTGACCCGAAAAGAGGTCTCTTTGCAAAGATTTTTCATGGGAGGCCCCTTTTCTTGCCTTTATAAATTGAAACAGATGTTTGTATATGATAAACTGCTTCGCATGACATGGGACTAAGTGACGCTCTTTGGGGAAAGAGGGTTGGCAATGGTTATGAAGCGGTGCGGAAACTGGGCGGCGAAGGGTTTGTCGACGATGATGGCCCTGGTGCTGGCAAGCGGGCTTGCCGTTGGCGCTGTGGCTGCTCAGCCGCTTGTCAGAGGCGACTCGCACGAAGGCGGGTCCGTTGCCTACGCGGCAACGAAGGGGTCGTGGCAGTACAGCCGGGCGAAGCATGCCTGGTGGTATTTGTTCGACAACGGCACGTATCCGACGAGCGGCAGCCTGCGCATCGGCGGTTCGACCTACTTCTTCGACCGAAACGGCTGGATGCGTACCGGGTGGATAAAGTCGGGCGGGCGCTGGTATTACTGCGATTCGTCCGGCGCCATGGCCACCGGTTGGCGCAAGGTGGGCAAAACGTGGTATTACCTGCATCCCACGTACGGCTCCATGGTCACCGGCTGGCAGCGCGTGGGGAATGCCTGGTATTACTTCAACAGCAGCGGTGCCATGAAAACGGGCTGGCTCAAGTCGGGGGCGCAGTGGTACTACCTCAATCCTTCGGGGGCGATGGCTACCGAGTGGAAAAAGATTTCGGGGGAGTGGTATTACTTCTTGCCCGGATCAGGCGTGATGGCGACCAACCGCTACATCGGCAGCTATTGGGTGAACGGCGACGGCGTGTGGGAAGTCACCAAGATCGACGCGCGGGAACTGCTTGACCTGGTGAATCAGGCCCGCGCCCGAATCGGCGTGGCGCCTTTGCAATGGAGCGATTCGCTGACCGACACCGCCCTGGTCCGGGCCCGCGAAAGCTCGACTCCCGGCAACTTCTCGCACACGCGGCCAAATGGCAGTTCGTGCTTCACGGCATACCCCGGCGGATTGACCGAGGCGGGCGAAAACCTCGCGGCCGGCCCCACGAGCGCGGCAAAAGTGCACAACGGCTGGATGCGGTCGGCGGGCCACCGAAAGAACGTCCTGAGTCCGGAATACAACGTCATGGGCGCAGCCTGCGTGAGCGTAGACGACGCATACCACTATTACTGGACGGAAAGCTTCGGCTACGACCCGAACGCATAGAACGGCATGGCCACGACGGCGCTGGCGCCAACGGGGGGACGCCGCGGCCGCCCCCCGACCGGCATTGTGGGCGTGCGTTCAAGATTTCCAAATTAACCCCTTGACGCACGCCAAACAAGCCGCTAAACTATGAACTCGCGTTTTGGCGCACAACATAACCGGTCGGGTAGCTCAGTTGGTAGAGCAGCGGACTGAAAATCCGCGTGCCGAGGGTTCAAGTCCCCCTCCGACCACCACGAAGTTTAAGCAGGTCAGATAACTAAAATGTCTGGCCTGCTTTGTTTTGCGTAGTCCTATGGTTGCACGGTGGTTGCAAAAACGGTTGCAAAGTTTCCACCAAATCAGGCAATGAGTAGCAGCCCTCACACTTCAAGAACCTCGTGCAACCGCTTCGCCAACCCCACCACCAAAGCTTTTAGAGTCCCTATGGCAATGCTGTACCCACACTATAGCGCCCCTATCGAAGGAGCATTAACGAGCGATTGCCAGGAAGCTAGGTTCTTTCAGGCGTTCAAAGCCCTCTGGGGGGCTGGCGACCCCACAGGATTTGAATTTTCTTGAAGCGGAATTGTTGGCGCTTCCTTACCGACCTGCTCATGGAAAGGAGCAAGCAAGATGGAACGCCAGATGGTTTGAACTGGACAGCTCTGTAGCCATTGCCGCTTGTTCAGGCTTGAAGAAACGCCGTGTGCGCCAGTTAGTTGACGAAGGTGCTATTTCCTCCCGCATGAGTTAATCGAAAAGCCGTTCTAGGCTTGCCCTATCGTCCTGTATGGCATTGCGGGCCATCAACCCTAGCAACGTTCAGCTTCGGTGATAAACAGCCCTTTAGGAAAGACGAAAGCCGCCATAGAAGATGGCGGCTTTGGGCGTCTAGCCATTAGGCTATGGGCAGAACGATTATATCAAAGATCGTCAACGTTGTATGCCTTGCTTTTTAATGGCGCGATATAGCGGGGTACGGCTAACGCCTGTGCTTTCGCATATCTCCCGAACCGAAAGCCCGCCATTTCGATATAGCTTAATTGCCTTGTCTATTTTTTCTGGGTCCGTGGCGGGTCTGCCAAATTTGCGCCCGCGTGCTTTTGCGGCGGCTATCCCTTCCGCTTGTCGCTCTTTGATTAACTCGCGCTCAAACTGCGCCATAGCTGCGCACATGGCAAAGAAGAAGCGCCCCTGCGGCGTGCTTGTGTCTGTACCTTCTTTGAGCGATATTAAAGCAATGCCGTTTGACTCAAAGCGTTCTGCAAGATTGAATAACTGTTTGCTGTTTCGCGCTAAGCGGTCATAACTGCAAACGATGACGGCATCACCTTCGCGCAATACGTCTAATAGCTTATCTAGTTCGGGTCTGCTTTCCTTTGCGCCGCTTATTTTGTCGCTAAAAATCTTATCTACGCCCGCCGCCGTGAGTTGGTCTAATTGCCGGTCTAAGTTCTGCTCTTTGGTGCTTACTCTCGCATATCCAAACCGCATGGCTGCCCCTTTCCTAATGTACCTAAAAGTATATAACTATTAGGTACATTGGTAAAGGGACAGTTTTAGAGACAATGAATCAAGACTGTTTAGGGTTTGTCGGCTTGCTTGCTGCTTGTCCCTTAACGTGTGCTTTTGGGACACTTAGCTAATTGGCATATTCAGAACCTCAATTAGCCGTTTAGATCGCTTGCGATGATCTTTTGCCGAGTCATGCAAATATGCTACGGGGTTTGCTATGCAAAGAGTTTCTAAATCCGAATTTGAAAGCTCACCAACAGCACCCACCAAATAGCACTTTAGTTCACACTCCAACGCTCGCCGCGCAAACTGATACGGGCTTGTTGCGTCAATCTTGCCAACTATAGTGAAATAATATGCAATGCTCTTACCGCCTAAGAGATTCGAGCGTTGAGTTATGCGAGTAGTACCTGCGAGAATGGCAAGTGCTTTTGTTATCTGCTGCTTTGCTGGTGCATCGGACTCTAAGGGGTTGTGGTAAAACTGCTCACAGTCCACCAAATCAACTTTGGTTGCCCTCGCTAAGTCTTTTGCGCATTGAATGCCCAACGGCTCAAGCATCTCGGCAAACACGGCTCTAATTGGCGCTGATCTATCGTCTGGGCAATACCGCACCAAATCAGAAAAGCACTGTGCGGCCAGCTCGGCTTCTTCTCGCAAATGTGTTTCGCATAAGCTGAAAGCATCGAAATATGCTTCGCGTTCGTCCTGTGTTATGTCAATGTCGCGCAACATGGTTAAACCTGCTTTTGTTTACGGTTGGCCGCTGCCATCTTGCCGCCCTTTCTGCCGTTGTAACGGCTCATGCCAACACTTAGCGCCGCTGATTCAACCAGCGGGATTAGCCGCCGCCCTTGTTCGTCAACAGTGACTAAATCAAGGTCAATCAGGGTTGATATAAACGTCTCAAATGGTTCTGGCTCCGTGAAACCTAGGCCAAGCAAATAGGATTTATAGCCCTGCTCGTTGCGTAGGGGTATTGTGTGCAACGGGTTATTTGAAAGCAATTCAACAAGCCGCCAAAATCGTCCGTAACCCTCAAACCCCATAGTAGATATAAGCTGCATAATGCAGGGGTCACCAGCGTTTTTCGCTTCATGCTTAACCCATGGAATAGGCACGTTTGAAAGAAACCTCGCCGCTCCATTGATCATTATTTCGTCAGCGCCCATAGCCCGCCGCCCTACAACCCGAAGTAAGCGCAAACCTTGTCACGGTTGAGCCTAATCATGTTGCCACGCACTTTGACGGCTTCTAGTTGTCCGTCTTTTATCAGTCGGTAAATTGTGCCTTGCGAAACCTGCGTGCATTCCGAAACCTGTTTAACCGTAACAAGTTCTTTCATGCTTCGTAGGCTTTGCGTGTTTGTGCCCGTGCCTGTGTCCGTCGAATACATTTTACACCTCACATGATTGAACGCTATTCCATACGTTGTGCGAATCGCTAGGCAATATATAAGCACAATTGCACGAATGAAAAGAGTGAAAAATTTAGCGCTGCAATAGGGGGTGTGCCGCAAAAAGCGCGGAATGCACGATAGGCAAAAGCGTGATATACGCTAAGCAAACAATCATTTAGTTACTTAGCAAAGCGTTGAGCTGGGCGATCTGAAAAGAAAACCCACAACGGAAAAACCGCTAAATCAGCTACGAAAGAATTACTTAACCTATCCTAAAACCAGTGGTTTTACTACGGGTTTTATCAATCAATATATGAAACTACATAGTTTCTGCATAAATTCTGAGTTTTCCACAGAGTTTTCCACAATAACGATTAACGGTTTTTGCTTCTCTTCTTTATGCCGTTACCTACGCCCGCCGCGCTCGTGCTTGTGTGGGGCACAAGCACGGCGGGCTGCAGGTATTCTTTTCTTCTTCTATTCTGTATAGCAATAGAATAGGGTGGCTCTACCGGTGGTGAAGCCACCCTATAGCACCCCTGGCAATGCGTGTAGTCATTGCGTTTCCTCGCATCCGGGCAGTCTCCTATTTCTGTGAATCGTTATGATTGGGCGTTCGCTAATGCTTCGTTTATGCTGACCGTAGAAGCATCTATGATGTGCGCTAATACCAGGTAGGCTTCGCCGATATTTTTATGGGTTCCAATATCGGTACTAGCCATTATTGTTAGTAAGCACGAAACGCCTTTCAGATTCTCTAAGACCTGTTCGGGTTCATCGTCGATGATTAAGGCGGGCTTGTGCCCTAATACCCCTGTGTTTTGGCTGCCCATGTTTTGCCGTCCTTTCTTTAGCTTGTTTGTCGCATTGCGCTTTCTGTTATCTCGGCTGCCCGTCGTTTTGCGTCTGGGTCAGCGCTTGCATATATGTTTAGTGTCATAGCTGCGTTAGCGTGTCCAAGGTTGCTGGCCGCTGTCTTAACGTCACCGCCGCTAGCAAGAAACATGGTCGCCCATGTATGGCGCAAGTCATGAAAGTTAGGTAAGCGCCCCTCTATGCCGCGCACGCCCAATAGCTTTGCTATAGAGTTCCATTCTTTCGTAAGGTGGTTAGGAAGAAAGTAACCCAAAGGGTCGCCGATGATGTACGAATCATCACGCAAGGTAGCCATCTTGCTTGCGTATTCCTCGCGCTGTGCTTGCTTCCATTCAAGCAGGATGGCTAGCAACGAATCAGGCATCGAAACATCGCGTATTTTATCTGTCTTTGGCTGTTTGAGATACGCGCCGCCCTTGCCATCGCCTATGGCGCGTTTGACCCAAATAACCCGGTTGCCTTCGTCGAGGTCGCGCCACTGTAACCCGCATACTTCGCCGCGCCTAATTCCTGTGTAAAGAGAAACATACGCGGCAACTAGAGTAGGGGTTAATTCGAATGATTCCATCTTGCTTAGTAGCGCTGTCCGTGCTTTGGCGTCAAGGGCATTAATGCCTTGTGTCTTATTGCCCCGCTTTGGTGGTTTAACGGTAGCTAAGGGATTGCGCATGATAGCGCCATTGCTAACGGCATCGCTAAGAACCTGTTTTAGAAGTCGATAGGCTTTTCCTACAGTGGAGGACGAATAGCCTTTTGCGGTCAGATCGGCCACCCATTCTTCAACCGCTTTAGGCTTTAGGTCTTTAACGGCTGTGTCTGCAAACGCTTCCCGTATGTAGCGCAAAGAGTTTTCATAACTTCTTATTGTTGACGTCTCAATTGACTTTGCGGCTTCCTTTGTGCGAATGTAAGCGCTTACATAATCGGGTATTAGCAAGTCTGCTATGCTTGCTGCTTCGCCTTGCGAAAGTCTGCGCTGGGCTTCTTCTTCCTCTTCGTTGCACCATGTTAGGAATTCGCTATATGCAGCACGCTTGCCGGTTGCCTTAAATGTCTTTGATTTGTGGTGGCGCTTACCGTCTGCGCCCCAATGGTATAGCCACCCGCGCCACTTTTCGCGTGCCTTGTCATAACGAAAACTTCTATTTGTGTAATACGTTTCGCCCATAGCCCATCACCTTTAAAACGCGAATGGTTGCAACAATGGTTGCACTTTGGTTGCAAAGATCATAGATAAAAGACTGTCCCATAACCATTGAAAGCTAGATAACTGTAGAAAAAGCAGAAACAAATTACCAGCTAGAATGCTATTTTAGCATAGAAGAAGCAAGCAACTTTAGATAAGAGAAAGCAGAGATAATAGGACTCTGAAAATCCGCGTGCCGAGGGTTCAAGTCCCCCTCCGACCACCATGAAAGTACAGGTCTCCGGCAACGGAGACCTTTTCATTGTTGGAGGACCCTCGAGGGACTTGAACCCGCGAGGGGAATTCGCGTCAAGAAAACGCGAAGCGTTTTTAGCGAATTCGGGCGAGGCGCTTGCGCCGAGGCCTCCGTGCGCTTGCAAAGCAAGCGCACGCAAGTCCCCCTCCGACCACCATGAAAGTACAGGTCTCCGGCAACGGAGACCTTTTCATTGTTGGAGGACCCTCGAGGGACTTGAACCCTGCGAAGGAAAAACCGTCCAGCAAAAGCTCCGCTCTCCCCGAACGGAATTGCTGCCAGATTGATAACGTTTCGTTGTTTGTTTCGCCGTGCGAGCCTGCTAGGGTGATTCTTGTCGTGAAAGGCGACTTTGCAACTGCTTGCTACGTTCGAAGGTGATCATATGAACATGTACGACTTTACGGTAAGGTCCCAGGACGGCAGCGACATTTCGCTGTCGAGGTTCAAAGGCAGCGTGCTGCTGGTGGTCAACACGGCGACCGGCTGCGGCTTCACGCCCCAGTACGAGGAACTGGAAGCGTTCTATCGCGAGTACCGCAGCAAGGGCCTTGAAATTCTCGACTTCCCGTGCGACCAGTTCGGCCATCAGGCGCCCGGCAGCGACAAGGACATTCACCAGTTCTGCACGCTCCATTACGACACGACGTTTCCGCAGTTCTCGAAAATCTGCGTGAACGGCCCGGACGCGATTCCGTTGTACCGCTGGCTGACGAGCGAAACGACGTTCAAAGGGTTCTCCGGTCCCATGGTCGATGCGCTTGCGGCGGCGACGGCGGAGAACAACAAGGACTTCGCGCCGAACGACATCCAGTGGAATTTCACGAAGTTCCTGATCAGCCGCGAAGGCGACATCATTGCCCGCTTCGAGCCCACCGATCCGATGGACGACGTGCGAAAGGCGATCGAGGAAGCGCTTTGCTAGAAAGAAGACAGTGCGGGCTGAAGTCGGAATCGCGGGTGCGGGCGGGCTCGATTCCGACTTCTTTCCCTACTGATACAAATCCTCTGCAGAAACAAGATGCAGCGTGTCGTCTTGCTCGGAGAGCCGTTCGAGCGCTGCGGTGAACCCGTTGCGGGCGAAAAGATAGCGGTCAGGATTCTGCAAACCGAGGGCGCGAGCCTTGTCGTCGAGGCCGTCAAGCACGCTGGTTCCCACGGGCCCCTTTCCGAATTTGCACTCCCCGATGAGCGTTTTTGCGCCGGCGGGACGGTTTTCGCATGCTTTTGAAAGCCCCATGACGTCGATTTCTGTCTGCTTGCTCCAAAATCGGCCGATTCCTCCAAACCGGCAGCCGAGATTCCGCTGGCGGTTCTGGTCGCGGAGCCATTGGCGGCAGAGGTCCTCGAAGGTCAGCGACGCGAATTGCGCCAGGTGCGGTTCGACGTCGAATTGGTAAACGCCGTCGACGTCCATCATGTCCAGGTCGGATTTGTTGGGAAACACGAAGGCATACCAAAAGCGGAAGAATTCGTCCGCGACGCGATAGAGGCCGCGAGTGCTTTTGGAATGTTCCTTGACGCTTGATCCAACGGAGAACTCTCGTGTGAGTATTCCCAGCTCGATGAGGTTTTTCAAATAGACGCTGGCCTTTTGGGGTCCAATGGCGGCCCTTGACGCGATCTCTCCCAGCGTGGTGGCCCCCAGTGCAACCGCTTGGATGATGCTGTTGTAGACGGCGGTTTCCCGAAGCTCTTGGTGCAGCAGGAATTCGACTTCGCTGTAGAGTGCGCATCCGCGGGTCAAGATGTTCTGCTTGATGTTTTCTTCTACGGTCAAGCGATCGTCGAACTGATCGAGATAATGCGGAACACCACCGAGGGCGGCATAGGAAAGCACCTGGTCGACGGGAGAAAACGAAGGAAAAAACTCGGCCGCCGTTCGGTAATCCATCGGGTCCATTTTGATGATGCCCGTCGCTCGGCCGTACAACGGATTCTTCTCAGCCAAAAGTTCATGTTCGATGTAACTCATGGAGCTGCCGCACAGCACGATCATGACGTTTTCCGCCTTCAAGCGACCGTCCCAAAGGTTTTGCAAGATGGAAGGAAGCGAGGGATCCGCTTTTGCGAGGTAGGGGAACTCGTCTATGATCAGCAGTTTTCTTTCTTGCTGAGGAAGATCGGTCAAGCTTTCGAGGGCATCGTGCCACGTTTCGAATTTGGATATATAGCGTGCGGCGGGCGATCCGGCCTCAAAAAGCTGCCGCGAAAACAAAGCAAGCTGCTCTTCGCGCGTTGCTTCAGGGGCTGCGAAAAAGACGTGCTTCTTGTTGCGGGCGAATTCGAAAAGCGTCTCGGTTTTTCCCACGCGGCGTCGTCCGTACAGAAAAACAAGTTCGGCCCTGGAAGACCGGTAGCATCGTTCGAGGAAAGCAAGCTCGTCTGTGCGTCCAATGAATCGCATGCGGCTCCTTCCGACGGTGCATCCAGTACGTCGGAAGCATATAATTCAAATCACGATTTGTCAAATCGTGATTTGAAGTTTTGAGAGACAAGCCTCTTTGGCGTGCGGCCTCTGTTCCGCCCGTTGCGGCGAAGGCTGCCCGTTCGCTTGAATCGGGGCCGACTTCGGCTCAAGCCGGCCCCGGCCCTTGGCTCGGTCCGGTTTCTGGTTCGACTCGGCTCGGCTCCTGGCTCGCCCCGCCTCTCTTCTTCCGCTACTCGCGCATTGCCGCTTTCGGCTCTTCCACCCTGAGCGCCTGGTACAGCCGCTCAGGCACCAGACTTACCAAGTCGTCGGTCCATTTCACCAGGTCGGTCGGCTCGTCTGAGCGGAACCACTCGTTGAGCACTTCGCATTCCAGCTTTGAAAACGTCCGCACCAAAAAGCGCATGTTGTGCGTCAGGCGAATGCGGCGGAACTGCTCGAGCGTTTCGAACAAGATGCGCTCGCGGTCCTGCGGCATGATGGTCTGGCCGAACGGCGTGTTGATGGAAAACTGGATGGACTTGCGGAAGAAGTCGCGCTCTAAATCGATGAGGCGCAGGTGGTGGTAATACCCGGTCGACCAGTCGATGGTGCGGCCGATTTCGTTGAGGTAGAACTGCCGGCAGAAGATCGAATACCACCAAGGAATGTCGTACTTGCTGTTGAAGTGGCGGTAAAACATCTGACGGGAAATGCCGGCGTTCTGGCAGATGGCCGACACGGTGGTCTGGTCGAGCGATTGGTCCACCGCGTGCAGGATCCTCATTTTCATCTGGCATTCGGGCGACTGGAACAAGCCTTCTCCTGGTGTCGTCTCCGGCGTCATGCGGCCACCCTCCTTCTTCCTGTGCGTTGCTGATTCGTGTTTGGCGGCCTCTGACGAGGCGCTGTTTGCGGCTTGCGTGACGAAAGGACATGCTGATCGCGCTGATAGAACCCGCCGGGCCGAAGGAACGCTTGCGACAAGGCGGGCGGCTGCGTCGACGGCGCACAAGCCTCAGCGCGTCCGGTGCTGCAAAGAAATGCTGACTAGTCCAATTAACTTTATATGTCCGGCTTGCGCCTGGCGCCCTTGAGTCTCCTGTTCGTTTCGGCCAGCTCCCGAAGCTTTCAGCCCCGTTTGCAAGCCTGCGCCCGGTGCCTTTTCTTAACCATTACGATAGCAAATCCTTTTGTCGTCCATGTGCGCGAGGGCGACGTCGGCGGTTTTTGCCGCCCTTCTTTTGCGTGACGGACTTGCTTGGCGATGATACGCGATGTCTTGCAGCATTGTTTTCAAAAATGTGACAGTAGCGGGCATTTGTATCGTACCACGAACACTATGGCACAGAATTATCGCGATGCGGAACAGAGGGCGACTTGTAACCTTTGAGATAAAAACTCGTCTGCCCCAGAATGCGAATCGGGGAAAAAGGCTCGACAGAAGCCACCCCATCCAGATAGAAAGCCGACGTCAGCGCCGGCAAAGAAAGGAGACTGTCATGGCAAAGATAGTCAACTCTTGGAACGACTGGGATCCGCTGAAGCACGTGATCATCGGCATGTGCGACAACTCGGTCATCCCGCCCGAGGAGCCGGCGACCTCTGAGAAGGTTCCGGTCGACTCCGAGATGCGCGGCATGTGGGGCCTGCGCCCGCTGCGCACCGTCGAGGTCGGCAACGCCTGCCTCGAGAACCTCGTGAAGGCCTGCGAGGAGCGCGGCGTGGTCGTCGACCGCCCGACGCCCCTTCAGTGGAACCAGGCCATCGGCACGCCGGACTTCCGCAACGACTCGATGATGACCTGCATGCCGCCCCGCGACATCCTGCTCACCGTCGGCCCGGAGATCATGGCTTCCGCCAACTCCTTCCGCTGCCGCTACTTCGAGTACCTGGCCTACTGGCCGCTCATGATGAAGTACTTCGAGGAGGACCCGGACTTCATCTGGACCCAGGCCCCGCGCCCGCGCCTGACGGACCG
>NZ_JAAKEN010000005.1 GCF_011039175.1 Slackia sp. ZJ119 | reverse complement strand
CGGCATGATGCCAATAGTGTAATATGCAGTTGATTCTGGGCAGTGCTGCGTTTGCTCGGGCGGGCCAAAGCCCGCACCTCCCAAACGCAGTCATGACACCAACAATCGGCACACAACCTCCGAGAAGCCGCCGCAAGGCGAAAAACGGCGGAAAACGGACAACCCTTCGTCCAACACTTGAAGAAACCCCAGATCGCAGAATCTTGCACCCGCTGCATATTCGGGGAGGCTCGGCATTTGGTGCATTTTTCGCTGTCGCGGCGCTCCAGAGGTTCAAATCTTTTTTAGACAGCGGCATCGGGCGGTGCAGCTCGCGATGCGCCTGCCGCGATCGCGCTAAGCCTTCGCGCGGGGAGCCACCTCAGGCAGGCGGGCGACCAGTTTCTGGAATTCGCCGGTGTCGCGCAGGGAGTCCCACGCGTCGTCGCTTGCAAGCTGGTTTGCGAATGCCGCCTGCAGATTTGCCGCCGCTTTCTCGCCCTCGTTTTGCGCGTCCTTGCCTCGTTCGTCCCAAACGAGGTCGCCGATGCGGTCGAACAGGCCGGCGTTGACGGGGCGGCGCAGGATTTCGCAACAGGTCGCAAGCGCTTCGGCGAAGGAGGCAAGCGCAGCCAGCGCTTCGGCGCCCCGTCCCGCCGCTGCGGCGCGCTTCGCGATCTCGAAGCGCATGACGGGCAAAAGCGTCGGGCTTGTCGAGACGTATTCCGGCGTCGCTTGCAAGCGTGCCGCGAAGCGCTCGGCTTCTGCGAGATACGTATCGTCGCAGACGGGAACGAGGGCGTTCAGCGCTCCTTGCATTTCGACGAGCGACGTGAACACCTGCCGCTGCAGGATCCTCAGCGCGTCGTCACGCTGCCCTTCCTCCTGGTAAAGCAGCGCCAAAGACAGCGCCGCCAAGTTCGGGCCTTCGCTCACAAGCGGCTCGACGAGCGCTTTCGCCTCGTCGAGCCGCGCCGTCCATTGCAGCAGCTGGGCAAGCGGAGCGACGTCGGGATGCAGCGGCCCGGCGTGCGGATCGAGCGCCATGGCGCGGCGAAAGAGCCGCTGCGCTTCGTCGGCCAGGCGTGCGGCGTCGCCCTCAATCGGACGCGCGTCGAATCCTTCGCTTGCCGGGACGTGGGCAAACGCCGCCAAACCCATCATGCGCACGAGCGGCAGGCACGACCAATGCTGCCGCGCCTGCCCCCTCACGTACGCGATGCCGGCTTCCCGGTCGGACCCGAGCAGTTCGAGCGCATGCAGATACGCGTCGTCTACCTGGTCTTTCGGCATTTCTCCGCTGCGGCCGAACAAGTCGTCCAGGCTTATGGCGTACAACTCGGCGATGGCCGGCAGCAGGGAGATGTCGGGTGCGCTGGCGCCGCATTCCCACTTCGACACGGCTGCTTTGCTGACGTTCAGGTGGGCGGCGACCTCTTCCTGGGTGAGGCTGCTTGCGGCTCGCAGGTCGGCGAGCTTCGTCGCGAGGCGGGACGATTTCATGGGCGCTCCTTTCTGGGCGCTTCCATTATCGGCGGACGGGCGCACGCGCGGCAAGCGATCATGCGTGGACTTTGAGGGACGCGCGGTCAACCAGCAGTTGACGCGGCTCATGCGCGGCACGTGTGCTACCTTGGGAAACACTCGCACGCGACCGGCACGAAAGGAAACGCGATGATCTACACCGAAGCCACCAAGAAAGCCATGCGCATTGCCTTCGAGGCGCATCGGGGCCAGCTCGACCGCGCGGGCATCGATTACGTGAACCACCCGCTGCACCTCGCCGAGCAGATGGAAACGGAAGACGAAACGTGCGCCGCGCTGCTCCATGACGTGGTCGAAGACTCCGACTGGACGCTTGAGCAGCTGCGCGAAGAGGGCATTCCCGAGGCGGCGGTCGAGGCCGTGGCGCTTCTCACGCACGACGAGTGCGTGCCGTACCTGGATTACGTGGCCGCCACGCGCGAAAACCCCATCGCCGTGAAGGTGAAGCTCGCCGACCTCGCGCACAACAGCGACCTCGGGCGGCTGGCGGACGTGACCGAAGCGGACCGCGAGCGCCTGCAGCGCTACGAGGCGGCGCGAAAGCTGCTGCTGGCGTGATGGTTTTCTGGCGCTTGCGCGAGTTCGACGACGACCGCATAGGGAAGAACGAAGCAAACGCCCCTGGAGGTTTCCGCACGCGCTGTGGAAGGCGGCGCGACGGCGGGCGGTTCCGCTGCGGCAGGGTCGTCGGCCGCCGGGCAGTGCGACGCGCGGCAGGCGGCCCTAGCCGTCGCTTCCCTGGAGCTTTTGGAGCACGAGCGAAATTGCGAGCGTCTTGCCGATGGGGCCGAACTTGACGGGCACAAATCCCTGGCAGGTGAAACTCTTTTCGGCGTATTCGCAGATCACCGGCTTGAATCCTTCCGGCTCGGCATTCCGGGCGGGGCTGTTTTCCAGATCCAGCGTGACGAATTCCGTTTGCATGGCCGCTCCTGTCTGTCCTGGTCGTCAGGGGCGGAGGCGCCGACGGCGCGGTTGAACGTTTTCAGGACGGCGATGGCGCTTGCGTTGTCCGGGTCCGGCATCGACTCGCCCGATTCCCATTTCGCGACCGCCTGCCGCGAGACGCCGGGCCTCTCGGCGAGTCCTTCTTGCGTCAAGCCTTCGCGCGTCCGCAGCGTCTGAATGTTCTGACTGATCATACCGTTCATGCCTCCTGCGCCCATTACGTCCCAATCAAACGCGGCAAACAAGCAACCAGGCCAGACATTTTGGCATGCATCATGTCATGTTTTGGTGGCATTGCCAGACGGGCGGAGTCAAGCGGCACGTGCGCCTTCTGACGACGGCGGGCGCTGTGGAATGGGGCGCGACGGCAAGACCGGGCGTGAAGCGACGCGGGCGGTTTGCGCGTCGCGGGCAAGGGAGGTCGGAGCCGCCGCGCTCGGCCAGGGGAGCGCGGCGGCCGTGCAGGCGTGCGAGGTCGGCGGCTGAAGCGCGTCTCCGTTCGCCTTAGCCCTGCCAGTGCTTGAGGGTGGGGGCCAACGCTCCCATGAACGAGACGGCCTCGTCGCGCGACAGATGCATCGCCTCCATGAGGAACGGGGCGGTCTTCTCGATCAGATCCTCGATGTCTTGGTAGGGAAACTCGCCGTTGACCAGGCACCACTTGCAGAACTCGTCGTTTTCGGACCCGTCGGCGTTGGTCCCGTGCGGCATGTTGGGGATGCTGAACGGGGTTCCGCAGCACTGGCAGAGCTGCTCGTCGGGCAGGTCGAGCAGCTCCACGACAGGCACGTCCAGCGCGATGGCGATGAGTTTGCGCATGTCAACGCCGGGCTCCGTTTCTCCCGTCTCCCAGCGGCTCACCGCCTGCCGCGTCACGTACAGCTTGCTTGCCAGTTCTTGCTGGGTCACGCCGCGCTCTTTGCGCAGGCGCGGCAGGATCTCTTTGAATGCCATGGGCGTCCCTTTCTCGATGCGTGCCGCCAGTATAGGCGGGCGGCACCGTCCCGACAAGCAACGCGCTGTTGCTTTCGCACGACCCTTCGCTGCCGGACGGGCGGGGAGCGAGCAACGGGGCGCGGCATTCGGGCTGAGGCGCGGGCGACAAGCGAAGCGCGGGCGGTTCATGCGCTCTCGAGGCGTTTTTGCGCACTTTCGCCGGCGACGAGGCGGTTTGACGCCTCTGGCGGTCGTCTTCAATGTGAAGAAAATGTGTACTGGAGACGATAAGCACAAAATTTGCAGCGTCAAGCATCAAATCGGCGGATTTTTCTCTCGCGAAGGGCTGAAAACGGCCTTATCGAAGCCTAAAAGGGCCATGGCGCCTCAGAAATAACGGTATATTTGCATAATTCTAGCGCGACAAGAGGCTTGACGTCCGCAAAATGATGCGGAAGATGCGAAAGTAAGCCCTACTAATCTCCAACACACAATTTCTTCACAAATATTTGCCGGCATTCATGCGTCTGCAGGCCATCGACGGACTCCAGGCTCTGTCGGGCGCGAAGCGAGGCGAGCGTCTCTGCCAGGCAAGAGGGCCGATGCAAGAGGGTTGCGGTTGCCGCCAATAAAAAGCCCGCCTGTAATAGGCGGGCCGGCGGCGTGGAGGGAGGAAACGCCGCCTTCGGATCGGCGGTGTTTCTGGCCCTACGCTTCGGTTTGGGCGGATTCGGAGGCTCCGGCCTCGATGCGCTTCACGACGCGCTTCTTTTTCGGGGCCTCTTCGACCTCTTCTTCGTACTCTTCGGACTCGTAGGCCTCTGCTTCCTCGGGCTTGTCGGGAGCCATGCCCTCGCGCAGGCCTTTGACGGTCTTGCCAAGCGCGTTGCCGAGCTTTGGAAGATTTTTGGGCCCAAAGATCAGAAGAATGACGGCCAAGATGATAAGCAGTTCGGGAACACCCATGCCGAGAACCCTCATATGCGTGCGCCTCCTCAAGCGTTCGGGATCGGTTTTTCTGGTCCGGTTTTTTTAGTTGGGCCAAGCCTCGCTCGGCCGCTTTGCTGGACTGCACTATGCCATTGAAGGGGCGTCGCGCCTATCGTGCAAACCCCTGATTTTTGTCGTGCGAAGCCGTTCTACCTTGTCACGCATTTGCATGACAAGCATAAAAACACCAGTTCAAACGCATGCGAAGCGCATGCTGGCGAAATAGCGGAAAACGCCTGTCCTCTTTTCGTCCCTTGCGCGTCCGCGCCCGCCATGCCCGCCGCGCCCGCTGCACGCTTGCGGTCTGCTGCACGCTTGCGGTCCGCCGCGCCCATGCCCGCCGCGCCCGCAAGCGGCCGCCCTCCTAGCGCAGCCCCTCTTTCGACAGCGCCCAGGCTTTCAGGTGCTCCAGGATGACGTCATCGGCGACGTTTGCGACCTCCCAAACTCCTACGTCGTTCGGCACGACAAAGCGGACCTGTCCGCCGCGGGCCTTCTTGTCGCGCTTCATGGCGTCGAGCATCGCGTCAGGCGCGGCGTGCCAGGCAAGCGCCGGAAGCCCGAGCGCGTCAAGCAGGCTGTCCTGCGTCTCCACCAGCTCGATCGGCGTGTCGCTGATCGCCGCGCCCAGTCGGGCGGCAAACCGCATTCCCTCGGCCACGGCGGCCCCGTGCGAGAACGTTCCATAGCCCGAAAGCTTCTCGATCGCGTGTCCGAGCGTGTGCCCGTAGTTCAGGCATTCGCGCACGCCGCGGCTTTCGGTCTTGTCGGCCGCCACGACGCCGGCCTTGAACACCACGCACCGCGCAATGGCCTCTTCAACGACCGACATTTCGCGTTTTGCCAGTTCGTCGGCGTGTTCGACCAGCCAGAAGAAGAAGTCGTCCGAATCGATGACCGCCGATTTTGCGATCTCGCCGCATCCGCAGGCCCATTCGCGCTCGTCAAGGGTCGCAAGCGTGGACGTGTCGGCGCACACGTAGCGCGGCTGCGTGAACGTGCCGACGAGGTTTTTGCCCGCCCGCAGATTGACGCCCGTTTTGCCGCCGACGGAGGAATCGACCATGGACAAAAGCGTCGTGGGCGCTTGCACGATGGGCACGCCGCGCATGAAGGTCGAGCCGACGAACCCGGCCAGGTCGCCGACGACGCCGCCGCCCAAAGCGATGACGGCGCAGTCCCTCCCGAGCCCGAGCTGCGCCATGGCTTCCCAGATCTCTTCCGCAACGGCCACCGACTTGGAGTCCTCCCCGGCGGGCACCGATATGTCGCAGCTCTTCAGATCCGCCGCCGCAAGCGCTTCCTTGCACGCCTTCAAGTACAGCGGCGCCACGTTGGAATCGGAAAGCACCAGGTAGCGGCTGACGTGCTCCAATCCCGGCGTCGTTTTCAGCGCCGCGCCGAACGCGTCGAGCACGCCGTTTCCGATGCGCACGTCGTAGGGTTGCTCGCCGGGGACGTTGACGATCACTTTGGTGGCAGGCACAGGATTCCCTCCTCTTCTAGCAGGCGTTTTACTTCGTAGGCAATGGCGTTGACGGTTTTTCCCGCCGTGTCGACGGTCGCGTCCGCCACGTCGTCGTAGAGGGGCGCCCGCTCTTCGGCGAGCGCACGGGCGTCGTCGAGGTTTTGGAAAAGGGGGCGCGTCGACTTGTCGCTGATGCGCGAGGCCGCTTCGTCGACGTCCACCCGGAGATGCACGACGAAGCCGCTTTCGCGAAGGATGACCCGGTTGCGCGGCATTTTGACGATGCCGCCCCCGCACGAGACGAGCAGCGGGTCCTTGGCGGCAAGCTCGCGCAGCACGTCGGTCTCGATGTCGCGGAACCCCTCTTCGCCAATCGCGGCGAAAATGTCTTTGACGCGCCTGCCCTCGCGGCGCTCGAGGTAGGTGTCCATGTCGATGGCGCCCAGCCCCAGCTTGCGGGCGAGCTTGCGCGAGACCGACGTCTTTCCCGCGCCCATGAACCCGATGAAGAACACGGGGCGCGAAAGGGCGGCGGCGGTGCGCGATTCTGGTTGCAAAAGGGGCGCCGGCTTGGCGTTTGAGCCGGTCATCGGCTTATCGTCCTGAGTCGTTCGCGGTATGCGGCCAGCGACGCCTTGATGTCGGCCATGGCGTCGCCGCCGAACTTCTCCTGGTAGGCGTCGGCCAGAACGAAGGCGACCTCGCTTTCGGCGACGACGGCGGCGGCGGGGACGGCGCACGTGTCGCTGCGCTCCTTGGACGCCTCGACCGGCTCGAGCGTGTCGAGGTTCACGGTGCCAAGCGGCGTCATGAGCGTCGGGATCGGCTTCATCGCAACCGTGATGACGAGCGGGGCGCCGGTGGTCATGCCGCCTTCAAGCCCGCCGGCGTTGTTCGACGTGCGGGCGAAGGCGCCGCCTTCGAGCACGATGGGGTCGTGGACTTCGGATCCGGGGCGGCGGGCGGCCTCGAATCCCAGCCCGAACTCGACGCCTTTCATGGCGGGGATGGAAAAGAGGGCGCCTCCGAGGCGCGACGTGAGACGGGAATTCGCCTGTTCATAGCCGCCGAGCCCGGGGACGAGCCCGGTGATGACGACGCGGAAGACGCCCCCGAGGCTCTCGCCCTGGCTCTTGGCGCGGTCGATGGCACGCATCATCGCTTCGGCGGCTTCCTCGTCGGGGCAGCGCACGGGGCTGCTTTCGATGGAGAGGGGCGAATAGCTTGCCGCGTGCGCGAGGTCGGCGCCGCGCATGGCCGCCGGGCCGATGGATATGACGTAGGACGTGATTTCGACGCCGAGCTCGGCGAGGAATTCGCGCGGGATGCCCGAGGCGGCGACGCGGGCGGCGGTTTCGCGGGCGCTTGCCCGCTCGAGGATGTCGCGGCAGTCGTCGGAGTTCGTCTTCATGACGCCGACCAGGTCGGCGTGGCCGGGCCGGGGGGTCACTTCGCGCTGCAGGTCGGCGGGGGGAGCGTCGAAGACGGCCATGCGGTCGGTCCAGTTTCGCCAGTCGCGGTTCTCGACGACGAACGAGACCGGGCTGCCGAGCGTGCGGCCGAAGCGCACGCCGCCGGTGATGCGGGCCGTGTCCTTTTCGATGATCATGCGGTCGCCGCGCCCGTAGCCGGCTTGGCGGCGGGCCATGTCGGCATTGAGGTTTGCTTCCGAAATCTTGATGCCGGCAGGAACGTCGCTCACGATGGCCGTCAGGCACGGACCATGGCTTTCTCCTGCAGTAACGTAGCGCATAGGCGCCCCTTTCTCAGCTTAGAACGAGCGCCATTGTAGCGCAGATGCGCCCGCTGCGGCCCGGGCGGCCCGGCCAGCGTCGCGTTCGTGCCGCTGGTTGCGGGCGCTGCGAAAGGGCGGGCGTTCTTGACGGTTCGGTCGCATAGGTGCAACTCGCAGTTGCACCTCGATTGCCGGTCCGATGCGTTTCCGCTAGAATCTCGCTTGTTCGCAGCGCACATCGGCTGCTTCGCGCATTGCCAGCGCCGCCGAAGACGCGTGCCGGGTTGCGCATGCGCCCTTCCGGATCCGACAGAAGTGGAAAAACCATGACCGACCCGAGGCTTTTCCAGCTGGACAAGTTCGAAGAAGAAAGCTATTTTACGCCAAGGACCTGGGGTTTTTGGCGCGGCGTCATCATGTACTTCTTCATTTTCTCCCTTGTGGGCCATTGGATGGAAATTCCTTATTGCGCACTCATGGACGCGCTGTTCGGCATCGTCGAGCCCGACTATGCGGCGTTCGTCGATCCGCTGCACGTGCCCTACTGGGTCTACGGGGCCGGGACCGTCGTGCTGACGCTGGTGCTTCTGCCGCTCAAGATCTCCATCGTCCGCCGCTGCAAGACGCTGTGGGGCGCTGCGCTCGGGTTTCTCGTTGCGGCCGTCGCCATCGCGGCCGTCCTTGAAACGGTGATCGGTTTGCTCATCAATCAGCCGGACGCTTTTGGCAAGTACCCTTATTGGGACAACTCGCAGCTTGCCGGCAACATTCTCGGCCAGGGCTGGATCGTCAACGACATCGGCCTGGGCCTCGTGTCGCTGCTCTACGTGTGGGTGGTGTTTCCCTTCTGCCAAAAGATCTTCCTCTCCATCAGCCCGAAGGCGGCGAACAGGTTCTTCTTCATCGTCTTGGCGGTCGTCGCGCTGGCGTGCGTCAGCTGGTACGCCCCGCAGGTCTTTGCCTCCCTGGGGCTGCAAGGAGGCGTGGTGCTCTCCTGAGCTCGTTGCCTGGCGGCCGCCGGCGCCCCCTCCCCAAGCCTGCGCGGAGCGGACCGGCGCCGTTTCGCTTCCTGCGTCGTCCGTGCAGCCGGCCGCCGCCTGCCGGCGACCGGTCGCTTCTTCCTTTTCTGTGAAGGGTGCCGTGTAAGGGGTCCCAGCCGCTATAATTTAACGGTTTGAACACTCGCGAGAACGTATATCGTCTATGAAAGGATAGAGCTCTCATGGCAATCTCTACCGCCGATTTCCGCAATGGCATGTGCATCGAATACAACGGCAAGCTGTGCACCATCGTCGAGTTCCAGCACGTCAAGCCGGGCAAGGGCGGTGCATTCGTCCGCACGAAGCTGCGCGACATCAAGACCGGCCGCGTGGTCGACTACACGTTCAATTCCGGCACCAAGTTCGATTCCGTCCGCCTTGAGACGCGCAAGATGCAGTATCTCTACAACGACGGCGCCGACTACTACTTCATGGACAACGACACGTTCGAGCAGACGCCCATCGCGTCCGACATCGTCGGGGCGACGGCCCAGTGGCTGAAGGAAAACGACGAGGCGAGCCTTCTGTACGCCGGCGACGAGCTCATCTCGCTCGAGCCGCAGATGTTCGTCGAGCTTGAGGTCACCGAAACCGAGCCGGGCTTCAAGGGCGACACCGTCCAGGGCACCACGAAGCCGGCCACGCTTGAGACCGGCGCCGTCGTGCAGGTTCCGACGTTCATCAGCATTGGCGACGTGCTGCAGATCGACACGCGCGACGGCCGTTTCATCAAGCGAGTGTAAGGATCCTCGATGATCAAGGAACTTGTGACTGACCAGGGAATCCTCTCGACTCCTTGCGAGGCGGCGACCGCTGACGACGCGCAGATCGCCCAGGACCTGCTCGACACGATCGCCTCTATCGAAGACGCGGGATGCCTTGCGGCCAACCAGATCGGGCAGACGAAGGCGATCGCGGTCTACCTTGACGAGGCCGACGAGCCGCACGTGGTCTTCAATCCCAAGATGAAGCGTGCGCTGAACGCGTACCGAACGGTGGAGACGTGCCTGACGAAGGAAGGCGAGACGAAGGTCACCCGCTATGACCGCATGACGCTGCTGTTCGACGAGCTCAAAGACGGCGCCTTGGTTCCTTGCGAGGCGCAGCTCGAAGGCTTTACCGCCGAGCTCGCCCAGCACGCCATCGACCATTGCAAGGGCAAGTACCTCTAACCTCAGCTGATCGAAAAGCGAGGCGCGGATGCTTCCGCGCCTTTTTTACGCCTTGGGAAGCGAAAGGTCGCCGGTTGTTTTCCGCCGGCGCTGCCGGGCGCTTGCCGCCGGGCGCCGCTTGGCGCGGAGGGGCGTTCGACGCCCGCACCAAGTGGCGTCTGACCTTCGAGCTGAAAGGACCGTTGCTTCATGGGCTCTCCGTCAAAACCTTCGTCGCTTGCCGTGCGGACGCTTCATTATTATTGGCAGGCGACGCGCCGCCACAAGGCGCTCTTCTTCGGCCTCATCGCTTCGACGATCGGCTTCTGCGGTTTGCTCACCTACGGGAACCCGTATGTGATGTCGCTCGTCGTGGACCGCGTGAGCGCCGGATCGGTGCCGCCTGACCAGGTGTTTTCCGTGTTCGGCCCCTACATTGCCGCGCTCATCGCCATCAACGTGCTCGGCCAGGCCTGCTCGAAGCTGCAGGACTACACGCTTTGGAAGCTTGAGATCGCCGTCAACTACGACCTGGCGACCATGGCCTTCGACGCGCTGTGCAACCAGTCGATGTCGTTCCATTCGAACCGCTTCGGCGGCACGCTCGTCTCGCAGACCTCGAAGTTCATGAGCGCCTACAACCAGCTCATCGAAAACATCCAGTTCCCGTTTCTGCCGATCATCTGCTCGGTCGTGTTCACCTGCACGCTGCTTTTGCCCGTCGTCCCGGCCTACGTCGCCATCCTCATGGTGCTGCTGGTCGGCTATGCGGCCGTCTCGTATTTGATGTACAAACGGATCCTGCACCTCAACGAGAAGGCAGCCAGCGCCCAAAACCAGCTGTCCGGCGAGCTGTCCGACGCGGTGACCAACATCCTCGCCGTGAAGACCTACGGCCGCGAAGACTACGAGAAAAGCATCTTCGACCAGGCGAATCGAGAAGTGGTCGAGCGCGATTCCGTCCGCATGAAGTCCTCGCTCGCTCGCGGCATCATCACCGCAGCCGTCACGGTGGTCATCATGGGCGTCGTGACGGTGTTCATCTCGGGCGGCAACGCGTGGTTCGGCATCACGCCCGGCACGCTCGTCATGATGTTCACGTACACGGTGACCATCACGAACCAGTTCAACTTCATCAACACCGGCCTGCAGCGCTTCAACCGCGCGTTCGGGGATGCGAGCGGGCTCACGGCGGTGCTCGACGAGCCGAGGCTGGTGGCCGACGTGCCGAACGCCCGCCCGCTCAAGGTCGCCCGCGGCGAGATCGACTTTGAAGACATCGGGTTCTGGTATGCCGACGGCGCGGTGAAAACGCAGGTCTTCAAAGGGTTCAACCTTCATATACCCGCAGGCCAGCGCATTGGTCTGGTCGGCATGAGCGGAGCGGGGAAGACGACGCTGACAAAGCTTTTGCTACGGCTCGCCGACATTCAAGAGGGGCGGATCTTGGTCGACGGGCAGAACGTGTCGGACGTGACGCAGCAAAGCCTGCGCCGCCAGATAGCCTACGTGCCGCAGGAATCGCTGCTGTTCCACCGCTCGATCGCGGAAAACATCGCCTACGGCCGGCCGGGCGCCACGCTCGAAGAAGTGCGGGAGGCCGCGGCGCAGGCGAACGCCTTGGAGTTCATCGAACGCTTGCCGGACGGGTTCGACACGCTGGTGGGCGAGCGCGGCATAAAGCTGTCGGGCGGGCAGCGCCAGCGCATCGCGATAGCGCGGGCCATGCTGGCCGACGCGCCCATCCTCGTGCTCGACGAGGCCACGAGCGCCCTTGACTCCGAATCGGAAGCGCTCGTGCAGCAAGCGCTGTCACGCCTGATGGAAGGCAGGACGGCCATCGTCGTGGCGCATCGCCTCTCGACGGTCGCAAGCCTTGACCGCATCGTGCTTCTGGCGGACGGCGCGGTCGCCGAAGACGGCCCGCACGCACGCCTCATCGAACGGGACGGCGACTACGCGCGGCTTTGGTCCCGCCAAACGGGAGCGTACCTGGAGTGACGCGGCCCACGTTCGCTCCATGGACGCCAGGCCGGGCGGAATGGCGCCCGACGCCCGCCCGCCTGGCGGCCCTTTCCTGCGTTTCGCGCCTTTGGCAACGGCTCGGCAACGGCGCGTGCCGTCCACCTCGCCCATATGTATGTTGTCGGGTAAATGCCGCTTCCTTGCGTCCGGGAACGCCCGTTCTTCTATAATTCAAGCTTCGAACCTTGACTGCTTATTCTGCAATACCTGAAGGGGGTGTGAGTTCGTGCCAAGACTTCAGATCATGGATACCACCATCCGCGACGGCCAGCAAAGTCTCTGGGCCACGCGCATGCAGGTGGGGGACATGCTCCCCATTCTGCCGAAGATGGACAAAGTGGGGTATTGGGCCATTGAGGCCTGGGGCGGCGCAACCTTCGACACGTGCCTGCGATTCCTCGACGAAAACCCGTGGGAACGCCTGCGCGCCATCAAGGCCATGACGCCCAACACGCCGCTCGCCATGCTGTCCCGCGGCCAGAACCTCGTCGGCTACAAGCACTACTCGCGCGACATCTGCAACCGGTTCATCAAGGCTGCCAAGCGAAACGGCATCCATGTCTTCCGCGTGTTCGACGCGCTCAACGACATTCGCAACGTCGTTGACAATGCCGAGGCCATCAAGGAATGCGGCGGGCATTTCGAGGGCGCCATCTCGTATACCATGTCGCCGGTCCATACGCTCGACAGCTTCCTCGAATACGGCCAGCAGCTCAAAGACCTTGGCGCCGACTCCATCGCCATCAAGGACATGGCCGGCATGCTCACTCCGTACCGCACCGAGCGCATGGTGAAGGCGTTCGCCGCCGAAATCGGCCTGCCGGTGCACATCCACTGCCACTACGTCGGCGGCATGGCCCCGGCCAACATCCTCAAGGCCGCCGAAGCCGGCGCCGCCATCGCCGACACCGCCAGCGCCCCGCTCGCGTTCGGCAACTCGCATCCCGCGGTGGAAATGATCGTCGCCGCGCTTCAGGAAAGCCGCTACGACACCGGGCTTGACCTGGATTTGCTCTTCGAAATCTCCGAATACTGGGAAGAGATGCGCAAGCGCGGCCACTACAAGCGCGGCGTTTCCAGCCTCATCCACATGCAGGTGTACTCGCACCAGGTCCCCGGCGGCATGATGAGCAACCTTTTAAGCCAGCTCGAGGTCCAAAACGCGCGCGACCGCCTGTCCGAGGTCATGAAGGAGATCCCGAAGGTCCGCGCCGAGGTCGGCTATCCGCCGCTCGTGACGCCGCTGTCCCAGATCGTGGGCACGCAGGCCGTGTTCAACGTGCTCACGGGCAAGCGCTGGAGCGTCGTCTCGAAGGAGATGAAAGACTACATCTGCGGCTATTACGGCAAGGCGCCGGGCCGCATGGACAAGGACATCGTCGCGAAGGTCGTCGGCAACTCGGAATGCCTGCCGCCCGACGTCGCTCCGGGCTCTCTCGTGACCACCACCTACGAGCAGGTCGCCGACGAGATCGGCGATTTGGCCAAGTCTGAAGAGGACGTGCTCATGTACGCCCTGTTCCCCAACGAGGCCCGCACGTTTTTGAGCAAGCATCGCACGTCTGAAAGGGTCGAATTCCTCATGCAGGAGGAATCGAGCAACGTGAAGGAGGACGATTACGTGGATATCAACCAGATCCGCGAGCTCGTACGCGTCGCCGAAGAAAGCGGCGTAGGCGAAATCGTTGTGGAAGAGGAAGGCACGCGCATCGCCGTGCGCATGCCCGGCGCCCTGCCGGCCGACATGCCGGTCGCCGTCGCCGCGCCCCAGGCGGCCGTTGCCCCCGTTGCGGCTCCGGCGCCGGCGCCCGCCGAGGCCGACGAAGCCGACCGCCCCGTCACCTGGAAGCCCGTCACGGCTCCCATGGTCGGCACCTACTATGCGGCCCCCGCGCCTGGCGAGCCCCCGTTCGTGCAGGTGGGAGACGAGGTCACGGCGAACCAGACGCTGTGCATCGTCGAGGCCATGAAGCTTATGAACGAAATCACCGCCGAAGAGATCGGCACGGTGCGCGAGGTCTGCCTCGAAGACGCCACGCCGGTGGAGTTCGGAACCGTGCTGTTCTACGTCGAGCCTCACGGCGTCCCGGCCTCTGCCCCGGAAACCGCGTAAAGGCGGGTGCGCATGTTCGACAAAATTCTCATAGCAAACCGCGGTGAGGTCGCCCTGCGTGTCATGCGCGCCTGCAAGGAGTTGGGCGTGAAGACGGTCGCAGTGTACTCGACCGAGGACAAAGACACCTACCCCGTGCGCTACGCCGACGAGGCCGTGTGCATCGGTCCTGCTCAATCAACGAAAAGCTACCTGGTCATCCCGAACATCATCGAAGCGGCGAAAAACACCGGCGCCCAGGCCATCCACCCGGGCTACGGCTTTTTGGCCGAAAACGCCGACTTTGCCCGCGCGTGCGTGGAAAACGACCTGGTGTTCATCGGGCCTGCCGCCGCATGCATCGAGTCGATGGGCGACAAAAGCTCGGCCCGCGAAACGATGAAGGGCTGCGGCGTGCCCACGGTGCCCGGCTCCGACGGCTGCATCGACACGGTCGAGGAGGCGAAGGCCTTCGCCGACGAGGTGGGATACCCCGTGCTCATCAAGGCGACGGCGGGCGGCGGCGGCAAGGGCATGCGCGAGGTGCACGACCCGGCCGACCTGGAAGCCCAGTACAAGGCCGCGCGTACCGAAGCGGGCGCCGCGTTCGGAAACGACGGCGTCTATCTGGAAAAACTCGTGCTGCGTCCGCGCCACGTCGAAATCCAAGTGCTCGCCGACGACTTCGGCAACCGCGTGGCGCTGTGCGAGCGTGACTGCTCGGTGCAGCGGCGCCACCAAAAGCTCATCGAAGAGGCGCCTTCCCCGGCGCTTACCGAAGAGCTGCGCCGCGCCATGGGCAAGGCCGCCGTGAAGGCCCTTCGCGCCACCGACTACAGAAGCGCCGGCACCGTCGAGTTCCTGCTCGACTCCGACGGCAAGTTCTACTTCATGGAAATGAACACCCGCGTGCAGGTGGAGCATCCCGTCACCGAAGAGATCGTCGGCGTCGACATCATCAAAGAGCAGCTGCGCATCGCTTCTGGCGAGCCGATGAGCTGCGCCGACCGCGCTCCGTTCTCGCCGAACGGCCACGCCATCGAATTCCGCATCAACGCCGAAGACCCCGACTGCGGCTTCCGCCCGTGCCCTGGCACCATCACGCGGTTCGATCCGCCGGCGGGTCCGGGCGTGCGCGTCGAAAGCTACGTCCGCGCCGGCTCGAAGATCTCGCCGTACTACGATTCGCTCGTCGCGAAGGTCATCGTTCGCGGCCAGGACCGCGAAGAGGCTCTGGCACGCGGCCGTCGCGCTTTGGACGAGTTCGTGATCGGGGGCATACAGACAACCATACCGTTCCAGCGCCGCGTGCTCGACAACCCGGTCTTTTGCGCCGGCGAAGCCTGCACCGACTTCATAGAAACCCAGATGGGAGATGTGCTATGACAGAACTGAATCTCGAGAGCATGGCCTTGGCTTCAGGCGTCGTCGAGACCATCATCGCCTTGGCCGCGGCCGAGGTGGAGGGCGTGGCCGCGGTCGGGTCCGCTTCAAGCAGCAATCCGTTCGCCCTGTTCGCTTCGAAGCCTTCGACCCAGGGCATCGAAGTGACGGTCAACGACGAGGAAAAACTCGACGTCAGCGTGCATGTCGACGTGTACTACGGGCATGTGCTGCCCGACGTGGCGGCGAATCTGCGGGCCGCCGTGTCCGACGCCGTCGCCAGCCAGGTCGGGGCCGAAGTGGGCTCGGTGGACGTGTTCATCGACGGCATTTCATTCGTTCGCTAGGTCGTCGCCATGGCTTCCAACAAGCGTCACGAGCGCACGCGTGCCCGTCGCATGGCCTTGCAGGTGCTCTACACCGGCGCCATGACCGGCGAATCGCCCACGGCCGTCGCCGAGGGCGGCCGCTACCTTGACGAGGACGGCGAGCTTTCGAACTATGCGCTCATGCTCATTCGCGGCTGCGAGGCTCATCGCGCCTACCTGACCCGGCAGCTCAACGCCACGGCCGAGAACTGGTCGGTGTCGCGCATGCCCATTGTCGACCAGTCCATTCTGCGCATCGGCGCCTACGAGATGCTGTTCGTCGACGAAGTGCCCAATTCGGTCGCCATCAACGAGGCCGTCGAGCTGGCGAAGGCGTACGGCGCCGAGGACGAGTCGCCGCGCTTCGTGAACGGCGTCCTCGGCAAGATCGCCCGCTCGATCGACGCGGGGGAGCGCTTCTTCCCAGAGGCGGGCTCGGCGTCGGGGCAGGCAGCGCCCGACGAGGCCGCCTTGGCTGGTCCCGCTGCCGAAGGCGCGTCTGCCGCAGAAGATGCGGCCGGCGCACCGACGGCGCCCGCGTCCGAAGGCGATGCGGCGGGCGTGTGCGCCGAGGCCGCAGACGAGCGCTTTGTCGAGGCCGAAGACGAGGCCGCTGTTTATGAAAGCTGACGAATACGAGTCGTTTTCCGAGATCAAGGGCCGTCTTGACGAAATCGTGAAAGCCGTTGACGACGACGCGCTTCCCCTTGACGACGCGCTGACGCTCTACGAGGAAGCGGTCGCGCTCGGCCTGCGCGTGTCTGACTTGCTCGAGGAGTCCATAACCGAAGAAGAGCTGACCGAAGCGGCTGCCGACGAGCGACCGCTTCCTGATTCCGATGGTTCTGCCGCTTCGCAGGAGGTCTGAATCTATGCCCGAAAAGCGTATTCTTGACGCCATAACCTCCCCCGCCGACCTGTCGGTGCTGACCGACGAGGATCTCGCGATCCTTGCCCAGGAGATTCGCGACGAGATCGTGAACACCACGTCGCGCACGGGCGGGCACGTGGCGTCGTCGCTTGGCGCCGTCGAGCTTATTCTGGCTGCTCACAGCCTGCTTTCTTGTCCTCGGGACCGCATCGTGTTCGACGTGGGGCACCAGGCCTACGCGCACAAGCTCGTGACGGGGCGCCTGAAGGACTTCTCGACGCTGCGCACCTACGGCGGGTTGTCGGGGTTCCCGAAGCCGGACGAGAGCGTCTACGACCAGCACCCTTCCGGCCATGCGTCGGACTCGCTTTCGGTGGCTTACGGGCTTGCAAAAGCGCGCGATTTGGCCGGACGCAACGAGAAGGTCGTGGCGATCATCGGAGACGCGGCGCTGTCGGGCGGCATGGCGTTCGAGGCGTTGAACCAGATCGGGCAATCTAAGACCCCGATGGTCATCATTTTGAACGACAACGAGATGTCCATCTCGCACAACGTGGGCGCCATGGTGAAGCATCTCGGCGCCTTGCGGGCCTCGCAGTCCTACCGCCAGACGCGCGACAGCATGCAAGAGATCATGGAGACGCACGGTCCGGTTGCGAAAGCCCTGCTCAACCTGGGGCGCAACATGAAGGACTCCGTCAAGTTCATGGCGCTGCCCCATGCGACGATCTTCGAGCAGCTGGGCATTTTGTGCACGGTGCCCATCGACGGCCACGACATCGGCCTTCTGCGCGAGGTGCTGAGCGTGGCGCTGGCGACGCGGGCGCCGGTGCTCGTGCACGTGGTGACGCGCAAGGGCGAAGGCTATGGTCCGGCCGTGCGCGACCCCGAAACGTTCCACGGCATAGCGCCCTTCGACGTCATGACCGGCCAGGTGCGCAAAAAGCCGGAAGCGGCGCCGAGCTACACTTCGGTGTTCGGCGGTGCGCTCGTGCGCGAGGCGCGGGCCGATTCGCGCATCGTGGCCATCACGGCGGCCATGACGGGAGGCACGGGGCTGGCGCCGTTTTCGCGCGAGTTCCCGCAGCGGTTCTTCGACGAGGGCATCGCCGAGGAACACGTCGTCGGCATGGCGAGCGGCCTTGCGAAGGGCGGCAGGAAGCCGGTCGCGGCGGTGTATTCGACGTTTCTGCAGCGAGCGATCGACCAGATGATCGTCGACTGCTGCCTGCCGAACTTGGACGTGGTGTTCGCTATCGACCGCGCCGGCGTCGTCGGCGAGGACGGGCCGACGCACCACGGCGTGTTCGACATGGCGTACTGCCGGATGATCCCGAACATGCGCATGCTGGCGCCTTCCGACGAGGCGGAGCTTGTGCATGCGGTGCACACGGCGCTGGCCATCGGCGGGCCGGTGGCGGTGCGCTATCCGCGCGGGTCGGCCGAAGGAGCGCTCGTGCCCGACGAGGCGAACCTGCTGCCCAAAGAGGCCCAGGTGCTGCCGGTGGGGCGGGCGCGGGTGCTGCGAGAAGGCTCTGACGTGGCCGTTTTGGCGTTCGGCCGCATGGCGTACCAGGCGCTGGCGGCGGCGGATCTGCTGGCGGACGCAGGGATCGACGCCCGCGTCGTCGACATGCGGTGGGTCAAGCCCCTTGACGAAGAGGCCATCGAGGCGGCGGCTGCGACGCGGCTCGTCGTGACCGTGGAAGAAGGAGCGCTTGCCGGCGGCGTCGGCGAAGGCGTGCTGGCTGTGATGGCGCACCACGGATGGGCCGCGCCGGTGCTTGCGCTCGGCATTCGCGACGCGTTCGTCGGCCAGGGCGCCCCGGCGCTTTTGCTGCACGATTTGGGCCTGGACGCCGAAGGCATCGCCCGAAGCATCGCGGAGCGCCTCGAAAGCGAATAGATAATTCGAACAGATGTTCGAATAGCCGGGCCGGGGGCAGCGCCTTTCGGCTCGAATTTCTTGTGAGACGCCTTGACTTGCTCGCGCCGATTCCCACGCCCCGTGCTATACTACAAGGACTTGTAGGAAAGCCTGCAAGTCCGTAAATATTGGCCCCCGAGACATGTGCAATCAACCATGACGAAGGGTCCCCGAAGAATTTGAAAGGGGTCCGTTTTGACCGACATCAAGAACACGTCTGTCATCGACTTCGAAGACATTTCCGACGCTGATTTCGACCAGATGATCGACGGCACGCTCACCGATTTCGACGAAGGAGACCTGGTAGACGGCACCGTTGTCAAGATCGAGCATGACGAAGTGCTCGTCGACATCGGTTTCAAGAGCGAAGGCGTCATCCCCGCCCGCGAGCTGTCCATTCGCAAGGATGCCGATCCGTCTGAGATCGTCGAGCTTGGCGAATCCATCGAAGCCCTCGTGCTTCAGAAGGAAGACAAGGACGGGCGCCTCATCCTCTCGAAGAAGCGTGCCGAATACGAGCGTGCTTGGATCAGCGTCGAAGAGAAGTTCAAGGCCGAAGAAGTGGTCACGGGCGAGGTCATCGAAGTCGTCAAGGGCGGCCTCATTCTCGACATCGGCCTGCGCGGCTTCTTGCCTGCGTCGCTGGTGGACCTTCGCCGCGTGAAGGACCTCGACATGTACCTCGGCACCGAGATCGAAGCACGCGTCATCGAGATGGACCGCAACCGCAACAACGTCGTGCTGTCCCGCCGCGTGCTGCTTGAGGAAGGCCGCAAGAACGAACGCGCCGAAATCCTCTCGAAGCTGTCGAAGGGCATGCGTCTCAAGGGCTTCGTTTCCTCCATCGTCGACTTCGGCGCCTTTGTCGACCTGGGCGGCATCGACGGCCTGGTGCACATCTCCGAGCTTTCTTGGAACCACGTGAACCATCCGTCCGAGGTCGTGAAGGTTGGCGACGAGGTCGAGGTCGAAGTGCTCGATGTCGACTTGCAGCGCGAGCGCATCTCCCTCGGCTTGAAGCAGACCACGGAAGATCCGTGGATCAAGCTGGTCGAAAGCTATCCGGTCGGCTCCATCGTCGACGGCAAGGTCACCAAGATCGTTCCGTTCGGCGCGTTCATCGAGCTGGGCCAGTCCATCGAAGGTCTGGTGCACATCTCCGAGATGGCCATGAAGCACATCGACACGCCGGCGCAGGTCGTGAAGCCGGGCGACGATGTGAAGGTCAAGGTCATGGAGATCAACCCGGATCGCCGCCGCATCTCGCTGTCCATGAAGGCCGCCGCTGCCGAGCTGGGCTTCGAGATCGAGGTCGACGAGACCATCCAGCCCGAAGAGAAGCCTGCCCGCAAGAAGCAGGACAAGAAGCCGGAAGAGGCTGCTGAAGCCGAAGCGCCGGCCGAGACTGCCGAGCCCGAAACCGCCGAGGCTGCTGACGCCGAATAACGCGCTGTCGCATATATGCCTTGTAGCCCCCGAGCAATCGCGCCCGGGGGCTTTTTGCTGCCTTGTCTGGCTGCGCGGCGGAGAAGGGCGCCAGGGGCCTTCTCCGCGCGGTCGCTGCGATGCGTGATGGGGGCGGGAAAGGCGGAGGCTTGTGTTCAGAGCGCAAGCCTCCGCCGCTTTTCGCCCTTTCGCTGGCGCGGTTGACAAAAGGCCCCTTGCAAGGGGCCTTTGACGGACGGATGGGGGCGGAAGCCTGGTTAGGCTGCGGCGGCTTCTTCCTCCGCCGGTGCAGCATCGCCTGCGCCGTCTGCGGCGAGCGTGTTTTCGAACTTGCCGGTGAGGGTGCCGTCGTAGCCTTCCTTGTACGAGAAGAACTGGTCCTGCAGCTCTTCTCGCGACGGCTGCTCGTTGGGGTTGCGGACGTCGACGGCCTCGTCGCCTTCTTCGTGCTCGGGCAGCAGCGCCCCGATCGCGTCGTTGACCATCGCGATGTAGGCCTGTGCACCTTCTTCGGACAGGTGCGTGTCGTCGCCGTCGAACCACGAGAACTGCCCCTCGCTCAAGCCGTACCAGTCGATGACCGACACGTTGTCATGGCGGTCCGCCGCGCGGGCGATGGCGTCGTTGGTCTCGCCGACCCATTCGAGCGGGCTGCGGGTGTTTATGAAGAAGATCTTCTTCTCCGTCCCGATGTCGGCGATGAAGTCGTCAAGCTGCTCGTCGGTCGCAACGCCGTTGGTCCCCAGCGCGATCACGACCACGTCTCCGACAATGTCCTGGTCAGCGTAGTAGTCGTACACTTGCTGGCCCTCGTAGAGCTGTCGGTTGACCGCCGCGTCGATGGCGCCGTAAGGGAACGTTTCTTCGAAATAGGGGATCGTCCGCACCGAAACCGAGTCGCCGATCATCAGCACGTCGAGCTTCGGCTCCTCGTCGGCTGCCGTTTCGGTGGCTTCTGGCAGGCCGGCCACGTGGGCGCTTTCGTCTTTGAGCAGGTCGGCGCCTTCAATGGCGGACGTGTCGGGCACGAATATGAGGCCGCCGACGCACGTGACCAGCAGGACTGCCCCCACGCAGGCCGGAATGGCGTTTCGGTAGAACCACTCGCGCATGTCAAGCGTGCCGTCGCGCAACGACCGCACGAAGGCGCCCAGAGCGCCGTGGCGGAACGGGTCTTCGACGAAGCGGTACGACAGCGTTGCGCATCCAAAAATGATGACCAATTCAATGAGGTAAAGCCACCACGGATGTTCGCCGACGGCCGACGGCGGCGTGATGAGCAAGATGATGGGGTAGTGCCACAGATAGATGCCGTACGAGCGCAGGCCGATCCACACGAACGGCTTGAAGCCCGCGATGCGCCCGAGCAGGCTTGCAGGATGCACGAGCACGGCGATGACGACGGCGGTCAGAACGGATGCGAGCAGTATGCCGCCGCGGTAGAGGAACGGCGAGAAGCCGTCGATCGTGGCGATCATGACGAGCAGCCCGGCAAGCGCGGCCAGCCCCACCCCGTCAAGGACGAGCTTGGTCGTGGGCGCCAGCTGGATGCTGCGGTCGGCCCCCAGCTGGTGGCTGGGCCACACATAGGCAAGCCATGCGCCGATGAGCAGGGAAAACGCTCGCGTATCGGTGCCGTAGTACACGCGGCTCGGGTCGGCGGCGGGGTCGAACAGCAGCGCCATTTCGGCGGCGGACGCCAACGCCAAGACGAGCGTGAGGTTGCGCATGATGTTGCGCGGCACGCCGAGCTTGTGCGCCCCGAAGAGGATGAGCGGCCAGACAAGGTAGAACTGCTCTTCGATGGCCAGCGACCAGAAGTGGGTGAGCGGCGAGGGCGCTCCGAGCGCCTCGAAGTAGGACACGTCGTGGAAGATGTACCACCAGTTGGTGATCCAGCACAGCGCCGGCAGCGCGTCTTGGCGCAGCTTCGTGAGCAGCTCGTGGTTGCAGACGGTGCAGACCGCACCGATCGACACGATGACGAGCACGATGGCCGGGAACAGCCGTCGCACGCGCCGCAGCCAGAACTGCGGCAGGTTGATGGTGCCGGTGTTGTGGATCTCGATGAGCAACAGGCTGGTGATGAGGTAGCCCGACAGCACGAAGAACACCGTGACGCCGAGCAGGCCGCCCGGCGCCCAGGCCGCCCCCATGTGGTAGGCGATGACGGCGAGCACGGCCAAGGCCCGCAGTCCGTCGAGGCTGGGGATGTAGTGCGTCTTGATCTTCTGCTGCTGTTTGCGCGTGCGCGGGGCCGGGGCGCCCGCTGTTTGGCGCTGTCGCCTTTCGACTTCGGTGCCGGCCGTTTGGCGCTGCGGCCTTCCGGCTTCGGTGCGCACCGCCGGGCGCCTGTCGATCGTCGTGCCGCCTCGCCGGCTTTCGCTGCGGCGTCCGCCTGCCGCGCCGCCGCGCACCCCCGTCGACGCCGCGCTGCGCTGCGTGCCGCCTTGCCTGCGTTCGGCGCGTGCGTTTTCCCTGTTCGCCTGGCCTGCCGCCCAACGCCGCACATTCGTCGCCTGTCCGTTCTGCCTTTGCGTGCGCGAAGCGCTGCGGCTCGCCGGGGTCTTGTGGCGGGCCGCTCTCTCGGTCGGACGGTCGGATCGGTTCTGTTGCGAGGAAGGACGGGGTGCGGTACGGCTCGGGCGCACATCGCCGCCCGGCCTGCCGGCACGGTTTCCATTCATAGGTGCGGCTCACTTATTCGGGCAAAACAGCGGGTGTCATTATGGGTCTGAGTATAGCAGTCTCTGTTTGGAAATACCCTGTCCGTGGTCATATTTGTGCCTGAAGCTCCTGTTATTTCGCGGTTTTTACGAGAAGGCGCATGCCGGTTTCGCTCGGCTATAATGAGACGTCGTCAGAAAGGACGCTCGATGCGAAAAACGGTGCTTGGAAACGGTCGCGTGGCGCTTGGCATGAGCGGCGGCGTCGACAGCTCGGTCGCCGCGGCTCTTCTGCGGGACGCGGGCTATGAGGTGGTGGGGGTGACGCTGCGCTTTTGCGACGCGCCGTCGCAGCAGACGGCCGAAGCAGATGCGGCCGACGTGTGTCGCAAGCTCGGCATCGCCCATACGGTGTTCTCGGCGACCGAGCGGTTCGACGAGCGCGTGGTCAGGCCGTTCGTTGCAGGTTACGCGAAAGGCCTCACTCCCAGCCCGTGCGTGGGCTGCAACGCGACGTGCAAGATGCCCTCGCTGTCCGACGCCGCCGACGCCGCTGGATGCGATCTTGTTGCGACGGGCCACTATGCCCGCGTCGTCGACTTTCCCGCCACGGGGCGCTTCGCCGTGAAGCGGGCGCTCGATCCGGCGAAGGACCAAAGCTACATGCTGGGCCTGCTTGGCCAGGAGACGCTTTCGCGGCTGATGCTTCCGCTCGGCGCCATGACGAAGCTCGACGTGCGCCTCATCGCCGCCGACCTGGGACTTTCTGTCGCTGAAAAGCCCGACAGCCAAGACAACTGCTTCGTGGAGGGCGACTATCGCGACTTTTTGCGCGCACGGGGCTGCACGCCGCGCCCCGGCGCGATCGTGACGGCGTCGGGCGAGCGCGTGGGGACGCATGAGGGGCTCGCGTTTTACACGCTTGGCCAGCGAAAAGGCATCGGCGTGGCGGCGCCGCAGCCGTATTACGTCATCGGCAAGCGGACAGACGAAAACGAGCTGGTGGTCGGCTTCAAAGACGAGACGCTCATCAGGGGGGTCGAGACGGCGCCGGCGGTATGGCAGGCTTTCACGCCGACCACGGCACCGTCTGACGCCATGGTGAAACTGCGGTACCGAAGCGAGGCGGCACCATGTATCATAGGGCCTGCAGACGAGGGCGGGGTTCGCATCGAGCTGCGCAGTCCGCGGCCGGTTACGGCGCCGGGACAGTATGCTGTGTGGTATACGGGAGACACCGTGGTCGGTGCCGCCATGATCAAGGAGGTTTGGCAATGAAGAAGCTCTTCATCATCGGAGGAATGGGCGCGGGGAAGTCGACGGCCCGCAAGGTTTTGGTTGACGAGGGCATTCCCAACATCGATCTCGACCAGGTGGGGCATGACGTCTTGCTGTGGCCGACGGTGAAAAGCGATCTGATCGAAGCGTTCGGGGAAGACATTTTGGGCGCGGACGGAGAAGTCGACCGCGCGGCGCTGGCGGCCAAGGCGTTCGTGAATGCGGCGGAAACGCGCAAGCTGAACCGCATCACGCTGCCGCGCATCGAGGAATCGTTCACCGACCAAGTTGCCGACCTGGAAAAACAGGGGCACAAGGCGGTCGTGGTGGAATACTCGGTCTTCAAGAACCGCCAAACGTCGCTCGCTTACGACGCCGACGTGGTCATCGCCGTGCTGGCTCCCATCGACCAGCGCATCGAGCGTGCCGTGCGGTCGGGCTGGGACGAGGCCGACGTGCGTCGCCGCATTGCGCAGCAGATCACCGACGCCGAGCGCATCGATGCGTCCGACGTGGTGTTCGACAACGACGGCACGCCCGAAGAGATGCGCAACCAGGTGCTCGTCTGGTGGAACGAATACAAAAAGACGCTGTAGCCTTCGCTTGCTTCCAGTCTTGCGCAGCCCTCGCCTCGTGCGGGGGCTTTTTGCTGCGTCGCTGTTTGGGAAGCGGATAAGCGCCTGCCGTCTTGCCGCGCGGGCGGCGTTCGCTACATCATGGACATGAGCTTGTCGGCTACGCCGTCGGTGCCGGCGAGCGTGACGTTGTTGAGGAAGACGACGTTGCGTATGCCGTGTTCGCGCACGAAGTCCGGAATGTTCAGGTCGATGTGGCGGAAATCTATCACGTACACGTCGTGGAAGTTGTCGACGAGCAGCGGCACGAAAGCGCATCCGTAGGAGTCCTTCACCACGAGCACCGAGCTGTCGTCGTCTTTCTTGTCGTTCACGATGTGCTCCAGCGGCTGGTCGCCCATGATGAACGTCGAGTAGTACGAATTGTTGTTCCAGTCGGACACGTCGGTTATGACCTTGCCTTCAAGCTCGTTGCCGGCGGCGTCCTGATAGGTCATGTCGTTCGTCCCGTTCGGGATGTAGGCCTGCACGTAGTCGGGATTGGCCGCCATGGCCGGGTCCTGCAGCTCTGAATAGTAGGTGCCCAGAAAGCCGTCGAACGTCATCGACTCGTGGTCTTCGAGCGGCACGGGCTCGATGCCGGCTTTCTCGCAAAACTCCAGGTAGGCGTAGTAGGCGCCCAGCTGGGTCCAGTGGTGGTCGGTGCGGAAGTAGAGGTACTCGTCGTTGTGGGAGCGCAGCGGCTCGAGAATGTCGACCGTGTGCACCTCGGGGACGAACAGGCTGTCGAAATACTCGATGGCCTGTCCCTGGTCGGTGCCGCCCATGTCCGCAAGCGTCTGCTCGTCGAGCAGCACGCCGGAATTGTTCGGCACGAGGATCGAGAACACCTCGGCCTCGCCTTTGACCGCATCGGTGCACGCGTTGACGGCGGCGGTGTAGGCTTTCACGGAATCTTCCAGGAAATAGTAGAAGGAATAGGCGGCGCCGTCTTTGACGTACAGCCCGCCCATCACGGCGTTTTGGATGTTTTCGGCCATGGCGGCCTCGTCGGGCACTTCGACGGCTTTGCGCTCTTCGGGCTCGAGCTCTTCTTGGCCGGCACTGGGGTCGTTCGACCCGTCTGCCGCCTCGTCGATGGGCGGCAGCTCGTCGGACTTCACGTTTCCGCCGATCATCTTCGTGCCCGTGTCGATGCCGTACAGCGATGCGACCGCGCGGTTGGCGGCCACGAGCGGCTCGCGTATCGGATAGGTGTCGGCGTACCACAGCGACACGTCGTTGAGAAACGAGCCGTCGACAAAGCCTTCCCAGGTGAACGCAGGAAAGCGCGTGAGTTCGCGGTTCTCCACGGCAGAGGCGGCCGGGCGGGCGAACAGCAAAGCGCCCATGACGCAGCCGACGACGAGGAAGACCGAAAACGCTGCCGTGCAGTGTCGGCGCCAGCGGTTCATCGCGTCGAACTCGGTGCGCGTGAGCTTGCGCGGGGCGTTTGGGCGCACGTCGCCGCGTTTGTCGGGAGTGCCGGGCTCGCCCGAGGGTTGGCGGCGAGGACGCGAAGCCTCCTGTTCGCGGGCGCTTTCTGCGTGAGAGGCGACGCGATCGTCGCTCTTGCGGGCGAAGGCCGTTGTGCGAGAAAGCAGCCCTTCGGGGTCGCTTCGCCGCGTGGGGCGTTTATTCGGTTGGCTCATCTTCGACCTCCTTCGCGCCTAGAACTGGAAATAGATGAACGGGTTGTAGCTTGCGCCGGCGAGCGCGATGGTGGAAAGCAAGAGCAGCGCGAGCGGCGTGGCGAATTCCGTGACGTTGAACAGCCAAAACAGCCGCGGGCTGCCCTTGGCGGCCTGGAAGAAGCGCCCGTGCAGGCTTTTCCCGACGCTTGTGCAGGCGATCAAGCAAAACGCTAGGAAGAACACGTTTTGCAACAGCAGCGTGGACACCTCCATCGACATGAGGCCGCCGCCTGCAAGGCCGAACATGCCGCCGAGCACGGCCGTGAGCTCGGAGAAGTTCTCGAACTTGAAGAGCACCCAGCCGAAGAACACGACGACGAGCGAATAGGCACGCCCGGCGGCCCGAGGGACGCGGCCTTTCAAGACGAAGCGCTCGAACAAAAGAAACGCCAGGTAGTACAGGCCCCACAGAATGTAGTTCCAGCTTGCGCCGTGCCACAGCCCCGTGAGGAACCACACGACCGCCATGTTGCGGACGATGAGGGCGGGAGCGCAGCGGCTGCCGCCAAGCGGAATGTAGACGTAGTCGCGGAAGAAGGTCGACAGCGAAATGTGCCAGCGGCGCCAAAAGTCCTGCACCGAGGTGCAGGTGTAGGGGTAGTTGAAGTTTTCCAGGAAGCGGAACCCGATCATGCGGCCCAGGCCGATGGCCATGTCGGAATAGGCCGAGAAGTCGAAGTAGATCTGCAGCATGTAGAAGAGCATGCCGAGCCACAGTCCGGCGGTGACCTGGGTGAAGATGCCGTCGGTGCCGATGGGCAGCAGCGTGTCGGCGACGCTGGCGCAGCCGTTGGCCAAAACGGCCTTTTTCGCCAGCCCGATGCAGAAGCGGCGAATGCCCAGGTAGACGTCGGCCTGGGTCACGCGGCGGTTGTCTATGTCGGCGGCGACCGTGTCGTAGCGCACGATGGGGCCGGCGATGCACTGGAAGAACATCGACGAATACAGCAGCAGCTTCCAGCATTTCGGCTGCGCTTCCACCTGGCCGGCGTACACGTCGGCGACATACGAGATGAGCTGGAACGTGTAGAAGGAGATGCCGATGGGCAACACGATGTCCGGCACGACCTCCGGCACGCCGAAAAGCCCGTGGATGTCGCCAAGGATCCAGGTGGCGTATTTGAAGTAGGCGAGCAGGCCGAGCAGCACGACAAGGTCTGCGACCAGCCAAAACGTTCGAACGCGCTTCGTTGAAGCGCGTTCGATGCGCAGGCCGGCAAACCAGCTGACGGCGGTCTCGCCTACCAAAAGCAGCAGAAACCGTGGGCCGCCCCATGCGTAAAATATCAGCGAGGCCGCCAGCAGCACCGGGTTTTTCAGGCGGTCGGGAACGGCGAAATACACGCCAAGGTAGATGGCGAGAAACGCGAACAGGAAGACTAGGCTGGAAAAAACCATGACGAACAAGCCTCCCTTCCCCTCGAAGCGCCGCTGAGATATGTTGTGGTGGGCGGACGCGCCTGATCCCCAAGGTGCGCCGCGTTTTCAAGCTGGCGATATTGTAATGCGAATTGGCGCTTCGTCGAGGCCGTGGAGGCGAGAGAGCGCATTTTGGCGGCGCCGGGGAAGCGGAAGGCGGCGGGCGGTCCCAAGGCCGAGCTCGTGCGCGTCGACGAGAGGCCGCCTCCGCCAGCTCGCGGACTGCCGTTGGCGAAGGGTTGCCCTCTGGCCTGCGGGCCGGCGGCGCGTGGGCTGCGGCGGCCCGCAGGCCTTTGCAGCGCGAGGCTGTCTGTGGCGTGGGGCTGCATCCGCCGGCCCGTGGGCTGCCGGCGGCGTGAGGTTTTCCGGCGCCCGCCTTCCGCCTTAAGTGTAGAAGTTGTGTAGTGGAGATTTGTCGGGCAGATTTCTGGTGTCCAAGTATCAATTTGTCATTATCTCCAGTTGGAAATAATGACAAATTAGGCATATATGCGGTAATTTTTTACTAAAAAGGGGAGCCCTGCGTCGAAAAAGGGGCTCAAAAGGCGCGTTTTGGCCCCAAAAAGCCGGTATTCTTGCCAAAAAGATGCGAAGTGGTGTGAATTCAGCAGCAAAAATCTCCAACACACATATTCTTCACATGGACAAGCGCCTTTCACGGGCGCCGGCCCCTCTTTCCGCCGCCCGTCCGCCCTGCGGATCCAGGACAAGACGGCTTTCACGGGCCCCCTCTCTCTTTCCGCCGCCGAGCGTCGGCTGTAAGCAGCGTTTCCCTAGAGGCAAAGGAACCAGCGGTGGATGGAGTCGTCGGGGTCCAGCTCGGGGTGGAAAGCGAGGGCTATCTGGTTTTTCTCGCGGGCGGCGACGATGCGGCCGTCGATTTCGGCCAGGACTTCGACGCTTGGCCCGCAGGCATGCACGTACGGGGCGCGGATGAACGTCATGGGGACGCGCCCGCAGCCGCGCAGGTCTTCCTCGGCCCTGAAGCTTCCGAGCTGGCGGCCGTAGGCGTTGCGTGTCACGGCGACGTCCATCGTTTTCAAGCGGGGCGCCGGATGGTCTTGCTCGCTTTGCTCGTCGACCGCCTTCGCAAGCAAGATCATGCCGGCGCACGTTCCCAGCACGGGCATGCCTTCTTCTATGCGCCGCCGCAACGCCGCAAGCATGCCCAGCCGGTCGAGCAGCTTTCCCTGGGCGGTGCTCTCACCGCCAGGCAGCACGAGCCGGTCGAAGGGAATGTCCAGGTCAGAAGCTTGTCGCAGCTCGACGCATGTCGCTCCGAGGCGCTGCAGGCGCTCGCGGTGCTCGGCGAAGGCGCCCTGCACGGCCACGATGCCGACGCGCAGGCGCCGGCCCTTTGCAGGCGCAGCTTCGTGTGGCCGGTCCCTGCGGGCCTCCACGCTACTGCCCCCGCTCTTCCATGATGAGCGAGATTTCGTTCTCGTTGATGCCGACCATTGCCTCCCCCAGGTTTTCCGACAGCGACGCCAAAAGCTCGGCGTCTTGGAAGTTCGCCACGGCGGCCACGATCGCCCGGGCGCGTTTTGCCGGATCGCCGCTTTTGAAGATGCCGCTTCCCACGAACACGCCTTCAGCGCCCAGCTGCATCATCAGCGCCGCGTCGGCCGGCGTCGCGATGCCTCCGGCAGCAAAGTTCACTACAGGCAACTTTTTCTCGATACGCACGCGGCGCAGCAGCTCGTACGGGACGCGCAGCTCTTTGGCCGCCTCGAAAAGCTCGTCGTCGCGCAAAGAGCCCACTTCGGCGATTTGGCGGTTGATCTTGCGCATGTGCCGCACGGCCTGCACCACGTCGCCCGTTCCCGGCTCGCCTTTCGTGCGGATCATCGCCGCGCCCTCTTCGATCCGTCGCAGCGCCTCGCCCAGATCGCGTGCTCCGCACACGAACGGCACGGAAAACGCGGTCTTGTCGATGTGGCAGGCGTCGTCGGCGGGGGACAGCACTTCGCTCTCGTCGATGTAGTCGATGTCGATCGCCTGCAGGATCTGGGCCTCTGCGAAGTGCCCGATGCGGCATTTCGCCATGACGGGGATGCTTACGGCGCCCTGAATCCGCTTGATCAGGGCAGGGTCGCTCATGCGGCTCACGCCTCCAGCGGCGCGGATGTCGGCGGGGATGCGCTCGAGCGCCATGACGGCGCAGGCGCCGGCTTCCTGGGCGACGCGTGCCTGTTCGGGCGTCGTGACGTCCATGATGACGCCGCCTTTCAGCATTTGGGCGAGCTGCTTGTTGAGTTCGTAGCGTTCGTTTTGCACGGGCGTCCTTTCATTTGAAGACTGGTCGGTTCAGGATAGAGAACTCTTGGTATGATAATAAGTGCCAAATTTGAAGTATTTAAACATGCCAAAAACCATGCCAGATTAGAAACAGCGGCGCAGGAAGGACGAAACGTGATCGGGTACGACATGGCTCAGCGAAACGGGCAAGGGAAGTGCGCGTATTTGTGCGAGCGGATCCGCAGCGACATCGTCGCCGGCGTTTTGTCTCCGGGCGAAAAGCTGCCGTCGCGTCGGGCTCTTGCCGATCTTTTGGGCGTCAGCTCTTCGACGGTCGAGGAGGCGTATCGCCAGCTGGTTGCGGAAGGATGCGTGGAGGTTCGCGAGCGAAGCGGCCATTTCGTGAGCTGGACGCCTTTGACGGCATGCGTTCGGATCGACGCTGCGAATCCATGGGAACACGAGGTCTCCGAGGGAGTTGCTGGCGACTGCCGCTTTGGCGGAGGCTTGGCTGGGCGTGCAGACGAAGCAGGCTCGAGCCGCAGCGCTGGCCTGGCCGGCTCGGCCGCTGTTGCCGCTGCGTGCCGCTTCGATCTGACGGGCGCATGCGGTGCGCCAGGCGCGTTTCCGCTTGACGCCTGGGCAAAAACGCTGCGCCAGACCCTCTCGCGGGAATCTGCCGACGAGCTGCTTGCGCCTGCCCCGGCGCGAGGCTGTCTGCGCCTGCGCGAACAGATCAGCCGTTTTGTGCGCCAGACCCGAGGCATTGACGCTCCGCCCGACCGCATCGTGGTCGCTTCCGGAGCACAGACGCTGTATTCCCTGGTCATTCAGCTGCTGGGGCACCAAGGCACGTGGGCCGTCGAAAACCCGGGGTACCCGCGCCTGTCGAGCATCTACCGCGCCCATGGCGTGCAGCTTTCCCAGGCGCCGCTTGACGACGAGGGGGTGTCGGTCGACTGGCTCTACGCCAGCGAAGCCCGCGTTGCGCATCTGATGCCGTCGCACCATTATCCCACAGGGGCCGTCACCAGCGCTTCTCGCCGCTACGAGCTTTTGGCCTGGGCCTCTCGCGGCGAGGACCGCTATCTTGTCGAAGATGACTACGATTGTGAGTTTCGCCTGGCCAAAGGCGCGATGCCGCCGCTGGCCGGCTTGGATGCCGCCGGGCGCGTGCTGTACGTGAACACCTTTTCGAAGACGATGGGGCCGTCGTTTCGCCTGGCCTATCTCGTGCTGCCGCCGGCGCTGTCGGATGCGTTCGACGAAAAGCTCGGCTTCTACTCGTCGACCGTTTCAACCATCGAATCGGTCGCGTTCGCCCGCTTCATGGAAGAGGGGTATTTCGAGCGCCACGTGCGCCGCATGCGCAAAACGGGACGAGACGTGCGCGACGCGTTGGCGGCGCGGCTGCAGTCGGGTCCTTTTCGTCAGGCTCGCATGCAAAACGAAGACAACGGGCTGGGCTTTTTGCTGGAGCTGCCTGCTTCGGCCGTGTCAAGCGGGCAGTCGTTGTCCCAGATGGCGCGCAACAACGGCGTGGCCGTGCGAACGCTTGACCAGTTTTACGCCCATGGCGGTCCAAGCCGGCTTGCCCGTGCCCGCAGAACGCTCGTCGTGGACTACAGCGCACTGACGCAGGCAGACGTCGATGCGGCCGTTGCCGCTCTCGAACAGGCGGTGTTTTCGTAGCCTGCCGTTTTGCGGGTACGGCGGCGCAACGGGCTGAGCTTGCATGGTCTGCTTCGATGCGGATTCGACGGGGCGGCAGACCACGCTTCCGTGGTCCTTTGCGCTGCGAATGCAGCCGAGCAACAGGCTTGCGATTTCGGCGGCGCAATGTCTCGCTTCTGCAGCTCGCCGCTTTTCGAGTCCGGCAGAACGACACGTTGCGCTTTCTCGGCCTGTCGCCTTGCGGGCTCGGCATCGCGGCACACTGCAAGTTCGGCGGCCCCCCGATGCTTTCGCAGCCTGCCGTTTTGCCTGTTCGGCGGGGTGGCAGATGGCGCCGTTTTGCGCTGCGCCTACCACAGTCCCAGCAGGTGCTGCATTCCCAAGCTGACGGCGGCGATGCAGACCCAGCAGACCAGCCCCATCAGCAGGGGCTTGCCGCCGCTTTTCACCAATTTGACGATGTCGGTGTTCAGCCCGATGGCGGCCATCGCCATGACGATGAAGAACTTCGACAGCGTTTTGAGCGGGCTGAACGCGTTTGCGTTTACGCCGCAGGCCACGGCGATGGTCGTGACGACGCTTGCCGCCAAGAAGAAGACGATGAAGCTCGGCAGCGCTCGCTTGAGCGAGAACCCTTGCGGGGCGTCTGCGCCGCCAGCGTTTTGGCCGGCGCCTTCTTCGCGCTCGACGGCGTGCCCCTCGACTGCCGATTTTCGAGAAGCGGCATGCGGTATGCCTGCCGCGCTCTCGACCGCTGTCGCTTTGGCGCCGTCTGCCGCGGCGGAGGCCTTGCTGTCGCGCCTGGCGACGAGTATCGACAGCACCAGCGTGATGGGGATGATCGCAAGCGTTCGCGTCAGCTTCACGATGGTGGCGTCGTCGAGCGAATTCGCGCCCGGGTGCATGCCGTCCCATGCGGCTGCGGCGGCCGTCACCGATGACGTGTCGTTCACGGCCGTGCCTGCGAACAGGCCGAACCCTTCGTTCGACATGTCGAGCAGGTTGCCCAACGTGGGGAAGATGAGCGCTGCGACCACGTTGAACAGGAAGATGACCGAAATGGCTTGGGCGACGTCTTCGTCTTTGGCGCGAATGACCGGCGCCGTTGCCGCGATGGCGCTGCCGCCGCAAATGGACGAGCCGACGCCGACGAGCGTGGCGATGGCGGCGTCGGTGTGCAAAATGCGATGCATGACGAAGGCGGCGATGAGCGCGGTCGCGATGGTCGATGCGATGATGGGCAGCGATTCGGCGCCGACGCGGGCGATCTGGGCAAGGTTCAGGCCGAATCCGAGCAGGATCACCGCCCACTGCAGCACCTTTTTGCCGGTGAAAGAGATGCCGGCCTGCATGTTTCCGCGCTTCGGCTGGCTCCAAAACGCCGCTATGCCCATGCCTGCCAGGATGGCGAACACCGGGCCGCCAACGATGGGCAGCGCTTCGCCGAGAAACCAGCACGGCAACGCGACGAGCAGGCATATCCCTATGCCGGGGGCAAGTTGTTTGACAGCGTTCATGGCACCTCCTTCATAGTCGCGGGCCGAGTATAGCGCCGGACGGTCGACTTGCCTGGCGCGGCGGGCAAGCGTTCACGAAACGGTAGGACAACGATTCAGTTGTGCATGGTCCTCAAAACAAAGATCAAGTGTTCTATGGGTGATCGTGTCGCAACGCAAGTATAGCGTACCTTCCGAGAAAAAGCGAACAAAATTTCGGAAAATCTTGAGAACATGTGTTCCTTATTGGTGAAAACTGTGGTAGACTGCTGCCAGAAAAAGAACGGGCTTGCATCGCCGGCCCGGGGAATGCAGGAAGCGAAGGGGTCAGCGTGAGCACTCATCTTTCAAACATCGAAGGCGTGTCCATGGAAGGCAAGCTGCCTGACGTCCGCTTGGCGAACACGCCGTTCAAGGCGGTGTCGCCGTTCGAGCCGTCGGGCGACCAGCCGCAGGCCATCGAAGAGCTGGCGAAGGGCGTCAAAGAAGGCCTTCGCTATCAGACGCTTTTGGGCGTCACCGGCTCGGGCAAGACGTTCACCATGGCGAAAACCATCGAAGCGGTGCAAAAGCCCACGCTCGTCATGGCGCCGAACAAGACGCTCGCAGCCCAGCTCGCTGCCGAGCTGAAGGAGTTCTTTCCGGAAAACTCGGTGGTCTACTTCGTCAGCTACTACGACTACTACCAGCCCGAAGCATATGTGCCGTCATCGGACACGTTCATCGAAAAGGACGCTTCCATCAACGAAGAGGTCGAAAAGCTGCGCCATGCGGCCACTTCCGCATTGCTTTCTCGACGCGACTGCATCGTCGTTGCGTCGGTGAGCTGCATCTACGGCATCGGCAGCCCGATGGACTATGCCGGCATGGCGGTTTTCGTCGACAAGCAAAAAGAAGCCGACCGCGACCAGGTTATCCATGACCTGATAGACATTCAGTATGACCGCAACGACTACGAGTTGAAGCGCGGAACGTTTCGGGTGCGCGGCGACGCCCTCGACGTGTTTCCGCCGTACGCCGACAATCCCGTGCGCATCGAATTTTGGGGCGACGAGATAGAGTCCATCGCCGAAATAGATCACGTGACAGGCGAAGTCGTCCAGGAATATGAGGCGCTGCCCATTTGGCCTGCCTCCCATTACGTGACGGCGCGTCCTAAAATGGATCGGGCGCTCGGCACTATTCGCGACGAGCTGCGCGACCGCTTGGCCCAGTTCAAAGAAGAAGGCAAGCTGCTTGAAGCCCAGCGCCTCGAAATGCGCGTTTCCTACGATTTGGAAATGCTCGAGACGATGGGTTTCTGCTCGGGCATCGAAAATTACTCGCGCCACCTTGACGGCCGCGCTCCTGGCGAGCCGCCCTACACGCTCATCGACTACTTTCCGGACGATTTCTTTTGCATCATCGACGAATCTCATGTGACCGTGCCGCAGATTCGAGGCATGCACGAAGGCGACCGCTCGCGCAAGATCACCCTGGCAGAGCACGGCTTTCGGCTGCCGAGCTGCCTGGACAACCGCCCCTTGCGTTTCGACGAGTTCGAGGCTCGCATTCCGCAGTTCGTCTACGTGTCGGCCACGCCGGGCGACTACGAAGAAAAAGTGAGCCAAAAGCAGGTGGAACAGATCATTCGCCCGACAGGCCTGCTCGACCCGGAGATCGTCGTGCGCTCCAGCAAAAGCCAGATAGACGACATCATCGACGAGGTGAAGGAATGCGTCGAAAAGAAAGAGCGCGTCCTTATCACGACGCTCACGAAGAAAATGGCCGAAGACTTGACGGACCACTTGCTTGACCAGGGGGTGAAGGCTCGCTACATGCACTCCGACATCGCCACGCTCGACCGCGTCGACATTCTGCGCGGGCTGCGCACCGGCGAGTTCGACGTGCTGGTCGGCATCAACCTGCTGCGCGAAGGGCTTGACCTGCCGGAAGTGTCTCTCGTCGCCATTCTCGACGCCGACAAAGAGGGCTTTTTGCGCAACCACCGCTCGCTTATCCAGACCATCGGCCGCGCGGCACGCAACGTGTCGGGCCGCGTCATCATGTACGCCGACCGCATCACCGATTCGATGCGCCGCGCCATCGACGAGACCCAGCGCCGCCGCGAGATCCAGATGGCGTACAACGAAGAGCACGGCATCGAGCCGAAGACCATTCGCAAGGCCATCAACGACATCATGAGCTACGTCACCGATGAGATGGGGTCGACCACGGCCGAGCAGGTGAACAAAGAGCTCGCCGAGCTTTCTCGAGAAGAGGTGCTGCGGCTGGTGTCGTCGATGGAAGACGACATGGCCGAGGCGTCGAAGAACATGGACTTTGAAGAGGCGGCCCGATTGCGCGACCAGGTGGTGCGCCTGCGGGCCAGCGTCGAGGGGTCGAGCGAGGAGGACGTGTTGAAGGATTTGAAAAGAAGCGCCCGCAAAGGCAGTGCTTTCGGCAACAGGAAGCACGCCGCCTATGGCAGCTCGCGAAGCTCGTAGGGGGTGAAAGCGGCAGGAAAAACTGTATCAAAACTGCAATAAAGCCAAGTCAAAAGACTGTCTATGATCATTATGTGCAAAAAACAAGTTGCTGCAACCATGGGTGGTGCCTTCGCGCCATAATGCTGGACTAATGACTTCTTCCTCCGGGAAACGTAAGGGGGACAGCGTTTCTGCAATGGAGAGGCTGTCATCCGCAGGTAGAAGTAGTTGTACAAGTACTAGGGAGGTATACATCTATGTATAAGTATCGTCGTCTGAGGACTGCTGGCGTCCTTGCACTCTCGGTGGCACTGGGCGGTTGCATGGTGGCCTGCTCTTCCGACGGTGGGAGCGCACCGGCTCCTGAAGGTGTCGACAGCACCGTTTCGGACACGTCCGAAGGCGTTGCCGCAACGGTGAACGGAACCGAGATCGGTGAAAAAGCCGTGACGGACTACATCGCCGATTTCCGTGCTTCTGCGAGCCTTGAGGATGATGCCGCTTGGGCCGAATGGATGACCTCGAACAGCTACACGCCTGAGTCTGTCCGCGAAGACGTCATCGATTACTATGCCAACGACATTCTGCTTCGCTCCGCTGCCGAGGAATATGGCATCACGGTCGAACAGGCCGAGATTGACGAAGAGCTCGCCTCGGTTCGCGAGCAGTTCGACAGCGATGAGGCGTGGCAGGAAGCCCTCGAGGCGTCCAACTTCACCGAAGAAGAGTACAAAGAGACCGTTCTTGAGCCGAACCTGTTGCAGGAGAAGCTGTCCGAAGCCGTTGCCGCCGAATCTGGCGAAGGCGCGGCCGAGGGCGAAGGCGAAGGCGAAGCTGCGGGTTCGTCCGACGAAGACCTGCTGGCTGCAGCCCAGGAATACGAAGATCTCTTTGACGGCGCTCGCCGTTCCAGCCACATCCTGTTCGCCGCTGAAGACGCTGAAAAGGCCCAGGAAGTGCTCGACCAGATCAACGCTGGCGAGATCACCTTTGAAGAGGCTGCGACCCAGTACTCCACCGACACGGGCTCTGCCGAGGCCGGCGGCGATGTGGGTTGGGACTGCTTCACCACCTTTGTCGACGAATACCAGACCGCTCTTGACGGTCTCGAGAAGGACCAGGTTTCCGGCCTGGTTGAAAGCGAGTTCGGCACGCACATCATCAAGTGCACCGACATATACGTCGTTCCCGAGGGCGGCATCACCGATGTGAGCCAGCTTCCCGAGGAATTCCAGGAGCAGCTGAAGTCTCAGGCCGAAAGCGCCGAGAGCAGCTCGTTCGACACCTGGTTCGAGGAATACCGCAGCAAGGCGGAAATCGTCGTGAACCCGATGCCCGAAGGCTTGCCGTACGACATCGACATGAGCGCGTACGAGACTACGGCCGAGGGCGAGGAAGGTGCGCTTGAGGACGCGGCCATCGACGGCGAGAACGCTGCGACGGACGCCGAAGCCGCTGCCGGCGAGGGCGCTGAAGGCGAAGAAGCGGCCGCCGACCAGGCCGCCGGTGCGGCGGATGCGAACGCCGAAGCTGCTGCCGGTGCCGAAGAAGGCGCTGAGGCCGCCGCTGAAGCTGGCGCCGAGGCCGAGGCCGGCGCTGAAGCCGGTGCCGAAGCTGCCGCCGAAACCCCGGAGGCTCCTGCCCCCGCCGAGGAAGGCGCCGAGGCTGCTGCTGAAACCGGCGAAGCGGCTGCTGAATAGCGCAGCGCCTGTTCGGAAGGCACAACGAAGCGTAACAACTAGGCTTCATATCATGCCCCTGCATCGGATGATGCGGGGGCATCTTTTATATTGTCACCGTATATGTGCGACAGCGGCGACAAACCTGGACGAGGCCATAAGGAGGCGATTATGGCAAGGGAAACGAATCAGGGCGTGCAGGCGTCACGGAATTTCAGAAAGTCATCGTTTCGATTGCCGACAGTGGTTGCAGTGCTGTTGATCGTTTTGCTGCTCGTCTTTTATGCGACGGCTTTTTCAAACGTCAACGCCATCACCAGCTCCATCGAGGCTTTGCGCACCACGGCGTACCCCGTATCGGTGGCGGCGGGCCGCGTGGAAACGCTGCTTGTCCAGCTGGGGACCATTGCCGAGCGGCCGGTGTATGCGCGTTCAGCAGCCTCCATCGAAAGCTTGCGGAAGACCTACGATTCCATCGACAAAAACCTGCAGAAGAACTTCGACGTCATTCTTGAAAACCACGTCAAACACAACAAGGAAGAGGCGGAAAGCATCGAGCGGGGTTACGCGACGCTTCAAGGCCTGATGGAGGAGTACCTTGCGCTTTGCGCGGACGAGTCGGCTTCCGACGAGGACATTGCGAAGTTCGACCGCGAGCGAATAAATCCGCTGGTGAACCACCTGCTCGCCATCGACGTCGGCATTCTTGCCGAGGCGACCGACGACGTCGATGACTTGTACACTCATAGTTTGCGCCTAGGCAGCCAAACGCTCGTGTGGGCGAGCGTGTTGATGGCTGCCGTCTTTGCGTCGCTGATAATCTATCTGACGCTTCTCGGGCGCTGGCGCCGGCAGCAGGAGCATCTGCAAGAATCGCTCGAGCAGGCCCTCGTCATGGCCGAGAACGCCAACGAAGCCAAATCGGTTTTCCTCTCCAACATGTCGCACGACATCCGCACGCCGATGAACGCTATCGTGGGCCTGACGACCATTGCGCGGTCGCATCTTGACGACGACAAGCGCATCGAAGAATGCCTCGAACGCATAGCGCTTGCGTCGAAACACCTGTTGTGCCTGATCAACGACGTACTTGACATGTCGAAGATCGAAAGCGGCAAAATCGCCCTCAATGAAGACGCCTTCAATTTCCCCGAATCCATCGACGAGGTCATCACCATCGTGCAGCCGCAGGTGCGGGCGAAGCGCTTGCATTTCGAAGTGGTGACGCACAACATGGAAAGCGAACGGGTGGTCGGCGATTCCATGCGCATCAACCAGGCGCTCGTGAACCTTATCGGCAACGCGGTCAAATACACGCCGCCCCAAGGCACCGTCCGTTTCACCATTTCAGAGGGGCCGAGCGACTTGTCGGGCTGCCGCCTGTTCACGTTTGTGGTGCAGGACACAGGCATCGGCATGTCGGAAGAATTCATCAAGCGCATGTTCGACCCGTTCGAGCGCGAATCGGAGGTCGAACAGAGCAACATCGAAGGCACGGGCCTGGGAATGGCCATCACGAAAAACGTCATTGCGATGATGGGCGGCACCATCGAAGTCGAAAGCGAGCTGGGCGTGGGCAGCACGTTTACAGTGAACGTGCCGCTTCGCGTGGCGCCCGAATCCGATCGGCCCGACATGCGGCCTTTGCGCGGCCGCCGCGTACTGGTGGTCGACAACGACAAGGACGTGTGCTCAGAGGCCGTTTCCATGCTTGCCGGTTTGGGCCTGCGCGGCGATTCGGCAGACAGCGGCTACAAGGCGCTTGAGATGCTTGCGAAGGCGCAGCAGGAGAAAGACCCGTATGCGACGGTCGTCCTCGACTGGGTGATGCCGGGCATGGGCGGCATCGAAGCGGCGCAGGCCATCCATCGCGAGCAAGGCGACGACCTGCCGATCATATTGCTGTCCGCCTACAACTGGGAGGAAGTGGAAGATGCGGCGCAACAGGCGGGCATCTCGCTGTTCGTGACGAAGCCCCTGTTCAAATCGAAGCTTTGCGAAGTGCTGCGCACGGCGATGGACCTTGAAGAGCATCGCAGGAAGAAGAAGGAGAAGCGGCAGGTCCGTGTGGAGGGTCGCGTGTTGCTGGTCGAGGACAACGAGCTGAACCGCGAGATCGCGCACGAGCTGATCAGTCGGCGCGGCGCCCAGGTCGAAGAGGCGTGCGACGGCGACGAGGCGACAGACATGGTGCTCAAAGCGCCGGAAGGCTATTACGACCTGGTGTTCATGGACATGAAAATGCCGCACTTGGACGGCGTCGAGGCGACGCGCGAAATCTGCCGCCGGGCCGCCGAGGAAGGGAAGCGCCTGCCGCCGATCGTTGCGATGACGGCGAACGCCTTCAGCGACGACCGGAAGAGTGCGCTCGAAGCGGGCATGAGCGACTTTCTGTCGAAGCCGGTCGACGTGCGCGAGCTCGACCGGGTGCTCGAGCGCTGCCTGCGCTCTGTCGATGACGAAATCGCGACGAAGGAATAACGCACTATGGATGCTGCACCGCTGATCGATTCGCTGTTCGCCGATGGGCGCATGTTGGAAATTCCCTGGAGCATCGATTACTTTTCGGTGCTCGTCGGCGTGCTGACCGGCGCCTTGTTCGCATGCGACCGCCGTCTCGACATAGTCGGAACGGTCGCATCGGGCCTGCTCACGGCATATGGCGGGGGCATCACGCGCGACCTGCTCATGCAGGACCACGGGGTGTATTTCACGTCCGACCCGAACCTGATCCTCATTTGCGTCGCGCTGTGCTTCTTCGTGTTCTATTTTCGGGGGCTGTTTCGCCATCTGGAAGCCACCGTGTTTTTCGCCGATGCGCTGTCGGTGGGGCTGTTCGCGCTGGCGGGGGCGAGCAAGGCCTTCGAATGCGGCTACGGCGTGGTGATGACCGTCATCTTCGGGGCCATCACGTCGGTCGGCGGCGGAGCTTTGCGCGACATGAGCGTCGGGGAGACGCCGGGGATCTTTCAGAGCAGCAATTTTTATGCGGTGGCCGGCCTGGGCGGGTCGGCGGCGTTCACGCTGCTGGCGTTTCTGCAGGCTCCGCTGGCCATTGCGGGCATCGTGTGCGTGTTCGTCGTGTTCTCGCTGCGCTACTGGAGCGTGTATTTCGACTGGAAGACCACAAGCGATCCGGCGCTGTCGCATCATTTGCGCAGCGGGGCCGGGAAGATGGGCCGCAGCTTGAAGTCGATGGGGCGGCGGGCGCTGCGGCTCGCCTCGTCGGCGGTCGCCGTGTTTCTGCATGCCGGCGGCGCCGAAAAACCGACGAAGGCGCGGCGTTCGAAGCTGTCGTGGCGCCAACGAAAGGGCCGCGGCTGGTCGCATGCGGGCCGCCCCGAGCGCGAAACGCCGAGCGAAGAGGCGTCGAGGCCGCCTGACGACGGGTGCGAAAGGCCAACGTAGGCGAACGCGGGCGCCCGCGCCGGCCTCGGCCGGCCCTGCGCCCGCGTCGCCTTTGCGCTTTGTGCGTCTCTGTCGAAGATGCGACGGTTCGGGCTTGGGCCGGCCGGGCGTTTGGGTACAATGGCTCAACACGAATCGCGTTATGAAAGGCTGTTCATGGCTGACTACATCGAAGGAAAGCGCCCGGTCATCGAGGCGTTCCGTGCACGGGTCCCGCTGAAGGCCGTCTACCTTGGCGACTTTGTGAAGCGCGACGCCCTCGTCAACGACATCATGCGCAAGGCGAAGCGCGAAGGCGTGCGCATCGACATGGTGCCGCGCAGCTTCCTCGACGACCGTTCGGAGCGCGGCAGCCACCAGGGCGTTTTGGCCGAAACGAAGCCCTACCCTTACGTGGGCATCGGCGAGATCATCGCCGCCGCCGACGAATACGCCGCCGCGCACGACGGCCGCGCCCTCGTCGTGCTGCTCGACCACATCACCGACACCGGCAATTTCGGCGCCGTTGTGCGCAGCGCCGAGGCGGTCGGCGCGACCGGCCTGGTCATCCCGAACAAGCGCAGCGTTCGCGTCGAGGCGTCCACGTACAAGACCTCTGCCGGCGCCATCGCCGCCATGCCGGTGGCGCAGGTGTCGAACCTCGTGCAGTCCATCGAGCGTTTGAAAAAGGCCGGTTTTTGGGTGGCGGCCGCCACCGAGCACACCGACGAGGTCATCTGGAAGACGAACCTCAAGGGCAAGATCGCGCTCGTCATGGGCAACGAGCAGGAAGGCGTCTCGCGCCTCGTGCTCGAGCACTGCGACCTGTTCGCGAAGCTGCCCCTCGAAGGGACCATCGCGTCGCTCAACGTCGCGCAGGCGGCCACGGCATGCATGTACGAATGGCTCCGTCAAAACACCGCCGTGTAACGTGTCATGGCGCGGGTCCGGAAAAAGATTCTCATCGTCGACGGCTACAACGTGCTGCGCTCAGGCAGCCGCTACCGCACGATTTCCGTGCCCGACTACACCGACGACGCCTTCAACGCGGCTCGCGACCGCCTGGTCGACGACGTGATCAACTACGCCGGCCGCGAATACCAGGCGATCATCGTCTACGACGGCGGCGACAACGCGTTTTCGTCCGGCGAGGTGGAAAAAGTCGGCGGCGTGCGCATCATGTTCAGCCCGGCGGGCCAGTCGGCCGACAAGGTCATCGAAAAGATCGCGCACGACGCGAAGGCTCGCGGCGTCGAAGCGCTCGTCGTGACCAGCGACGCGTCTGTGCAGGACACCGTGTTCGGGGGAGGCGTCGAGCGCATGAGCGCCGAAGGGTTCTGCCGCGAAATGGGCCGCTACTACGACGAGGTGCGCGTTGAGCGGCGCCAGGAAGTGGCCGTGAAGAACACGGTGGCCGACCGCATCAGCCCCGAATCGCTTGCGAAGCTGAAGGCTCTGCGCGACCGCCGCTGACCGCGTGGGTGCGCCCCTCTGCCAGGCATCAAAAAGCCGCCCGGATCTCTTGCGCGTCCGGGCGGCTCAGCCAATCTCCAAGGCAAAACATGCCTACCCGACGCGCAGGCACGACTTTCCGGCCGTTTTCGCCGCATACAAGGCGTCGTCGGCGCGTTTGATCAGCTCGTCGATGGGCTCTGTTCCCGTGAAGTCCACGGCCACGCCGACGCTGCCGGTCACCTTGTGCGTCTCGCCGCTTTGGTCGGACCGCTCCGCGATCAGGTCGAGGAACCTCTGCGCCTTCTCGCACACCTCGTCGATGCTGCTTACGTTGCGCATCGAGGCCACGAATTCGTCGCCGCCCCAACGGACGACGACGTTTTCCGCGAACACCTCTTTCAAGATGTTCGCCGCCAGCAACAGCAGATGGTCGCCTACCGTGTGCCCGTACGTGTCGTTGACGCCCTTGAAGTTGTCCAGGTCCATGACCATGATGGCCGTCGAGTCGGCGCTTTTGTTTTCGGCGAGCGCTTCATAGAAGTACCGGCGGTTGTACAGCCCGGTCAGGTAGTCGGTGCGGGCGTTTTGCAGCGCCTGGTTCTCCAGTTTGCGCTGCTCGGTCATGTCCGAATACAGCCGGATGCGCCCGGTCGGATTGCCGAACACGTCGAGGATGGGCGCCTTGCGCATGTAGAGCAGCCGCACCGTATCATCCTTCGTGAGCAAGAATTCTTCGGATTCGTGGTGCTCGCGGATGCGTGCCAGCTTCTCGCCGAAGGCCTCGCGGCGCCATTCGGAGAAGCTGCGTCCGATGGAATTGGCGCGATCTATCTCGAAGTACTGCTCGGTCAGCGCGTTGATGCCGGCTATGACGTCGTTCGAGTCCTCGATGATGACCGACAGCGGAATGGAGTCGATGAGGATGTTCAGCTCGTTTTGGACGTTGCCCAGCTCGGTGATGTCGTGGCCCATGCCCACGGTTCCCATGACCGTGCCGTCCTCGTCGTACAGGGGCGCTTTGAACGTCTTGAGCTTGCGCCGCCCCTCGGTGGTGGCGATTTCTTCTTCGAACGAGCACATGCAGCCTGCCTCGATGGCGCGGGCTTCGGTTTTTGCGCAGATCTCGGCGCTTTCGGTGTCGTCTTCTGGCAGGCCCCAGATGTAGTTGTGCCCGCGGCCGATCACGTCCTCTTTCGATTTGTGTACGACCGAGCAGAAGAAGTCGTTGACCTTCAGATGCGTGCCGTTGAGGGTCTTGAACCAGATCATGTCCGGCACCGAATCGATGAGCGTGTTGAAGTAGGTGTCGTGCAGCAGGGATTCGGAGCGCAGATGGGCTCTGAGGAACAGGGTGGAGACGCTGCTTTCCAGATAGGGCTGCGTCAGCGGCGCGACCCATACGGCGTCGATGGCGGCGAAGTCGTCGGCGTCGTAGGCGTTGCGTTCATCAAGCGATGCGACGACGACGAGGATGCAGAAGCGCCTGCCGTGCGCATCGCGCCAGGCAGCGACAAGATCGCCCAGGTCAGAGGCGGGCGAAAGCGCTTGTCCGGTCGATTGCCGCCAGGCGTCGGCGTCAATGACGACGATGTCCGAATCGGCGAAAGCGTCCGGGTCGAACGTGGCGTACGAGCGCGTTTCGTGCCGAAACCGAGGGTAAGGCTCCTGTGCGTCGATCGTCTGGCAAACGGCCTCGCTGACGCCGAACAGCGAGATGCGCAAAGTCTTGTGGTACATGCTGCCTCCTCCTGCTGGATCCCGTCGAGTGTAGCGCAAGGGGAAAGGCCGCCGTGCCTAGATTCGGAATAGTGGGGTAAATATACCCCAGACGGATTACTTTCTTGTGGTAAAAGGGATAAATTCGTCCCACACGTCCCGCATCGGGCCAGCGCCGCCGCCACGCCCCCGGCGAAGCGCCCGGCACCTCGCCGGACTGCGGCATCGACGCGCGGCAGCCCGTTTTGCCGCAATCTCCTGCAAAAATCCATCATTCGTAAAAAAGTTTCTTGACAGGGGTTGACACGGGTCCTATTTTGTACATTCGCGATTTTTTGCGTTCACACTCGCGTCGGTAAAGGAGGAAACGCCTCGTATGCATGAGAGCACTGCGAATTCGACGAGCCTGTATCGGGATCGCCGCAGCTTTGCGAAGATTCCAGACGTCATGGACGTCCCCAACCTCATCTCCATCCAGATCGACAGCTTTGAGCACTTCAGAACCGAAGGGCTTGCTCAAGCGCTGCGCGACATCAGCCCCATCGAGAACTCCACGAAAGACATGTGCGTGGAATTCGGCCGCCACGAATTCGGCGAGCCGAAGTACACGGTGGACGAATGCAAGGAAAAGGACGTCTCGTACCAGGCGCCTTTGTTCGTCGACATCCGTTTCGTGAACCGCGAGACCGGCGAAATCAAGGAGCAGCAGGTGTTCATGGGCGATTTTCCGCTCATGACCCCGCGCGGCACGTTCATCATCAACGGCACCGAGCGCGTCGTCGTCTCCCAGCTCGTGCGCTCGCCCGGCGTCTATTTCGACTCCGAGCGCGACAAGGCCTCCGACAAGGTCCTCTTCAATGCGAAGGTCATCCCCAGCCGCGGCGCGTGGCTGGAATTCGAAACGGACAAGCGCGACATCTTCTCGGTGCGCATCGACCGCAAGCGCAAGCAGCCCGCGACGCTGCTCGTGCGTGCGCTCGGGCTTGCGGAAACCTCCGAAGAGATCATCGAGCTGTTCGGCAACGACGACATGATCCTGCGCACGCTCGAAAAGGACAGCGCCACCACCAAAGAAGAGGCGCTCATCGAGCTGTACAAGCGCTACCGTCCCGGCGAGCCGCCCACCATCGACTCGGCCCGCACGCTGCTCGAGGGCCTGTTCTTCAACCCGCAGCGCTATGACCTGGCGAAAGTGGGCCGCTACAAGATCAACAAGAAGCTTGGCTTCGACCCGGACTTCGACGCGTCCACCCTCACCGACGAAGACATCGTGCGCACCATGCAGTATATGGTGGCCCTGCACGCCGGCGACGAGGGCGTCAACACCGACGACATCGACCACTTCGGCAACCGCCGCATCCGCACGGTGGGCGAGCTCATCCAAAACCAGTTCCGCATCGGCCTTTCTCGCATGGAGCGCGTCGTGCGCGAGCGCATGTCCATGCAGGAGCCGGACCAGATCACGCCGCAGTCGCTCGTGAACATCCGCCCCATCGTGGCCGCCATCAAGGAGTTCTTCGGAAGCTCGCAGCTGTCGCAGTTCATGGACCAGACCAACCCCGCCGCCGGCATCACGCACAAGCGCCGCCTGTCGGCGCTGGGCCCGGGCGGCCTGTCGCGCGAACGCGCCGGCTTCGAAGTGCGCGACGTCCACACCTCGCACTACGGCCGCATGTGCCCCATCGAGACGCCTGAAGGCCCCAACATCGGCCTTATCGGCTCGCTCGCGACGTACGCCCGCGTGAACCCCTACGGCTTCATCGAGACGCCGTACCGCCGCGTCATCGACGGCAAGGTGACTGACGAGATCGACTACCTCACGGCCGACGAGGAAGAAAACTACACCATCGCCCAGGCAAACGACCTGTTCAACCTCGAAACCCGCGAATTCGGCACTTTCGACGAGGACGGCACGTTCCACAAGGCCGCCCGCGTGCTGTGCCGCGTGAAGGCGCCTGACGGCACGTTCGGCGACCCGGACGAAGTGCCGGTGGAGCAGGTCAACTACATGGACGTGTCCCCGCGCCAGATGACCTCGGTCGCAACCTCGCTCATCCCGTTCCTCGAGCACGACGACGCCAACCGCGCCCTCATGGGATCGAACATGCAGCGCCAGGCCGTGCCGCTTTTGCGCCCGTCGGCCCCGCTCGTCGGCACGGGCATCGAGCACCGCATCGCGGTCGACTCCGGCGAGATCCTGGTCGCGCAAAACCCCGGCGTGGTCGACTACGTCGACGGCCAGACCATCATCATCTTGAACGACGACGGCGAATACGACGAATACCTCGTGCCGAAGTTCCAGCGCTCCAACCAGTCGGGCTGCATCAACCACCGCCCGCTCGTGCGCAAAGGCGACGAGGTCCACGCCGGCGACGTGCTGGCCGACGGCCCGTCGTGCGACGGCGGCGAGCTGGCGCTCGGCCAAAACCTCATGGTCGCCTATATGCCCTGGGAAGGCTACAACTACGAGGACGCCATCATCGTGTCCGAGCGCGTCGTGGCGGAAGACCTGCTCACGTCCATCCACATTTCCGAATACGAGGTGGACGCCCGCGACACGAAGCTCGGGCCGGAAGAGATCACCCGCGAAATCCCCAACATCTCCGACGACATGATCTCGGACCTGGACGCCGACGGCATCATCCGCGTGGGCGCCGAGGTGTTCCCGGGAGACGTGCTGGTGGGCAAGGTCACCCCGAAGGGCGAAACCGAGCTCACGGCCGAAGAGCGCCTGCTGCGCGCCATCTTCGGCGAAAAGGCGCGTGAGGTGCGCGACACCTCGCTGAAGGTGCCGCACGGTTCCGGCGGGCGCGTCATCGGCATCTACCGCTTCAGCCGCGAAGCGGGAGACGAGCTGCCTCCGGGAGTCAACGAGCTCGTGCGCATCTACGTGGCGCAAAAGCGCAAGGTGCAGCAGGGCGACAAGCTGTCCGGCCGCCACGGCAACAAGGGCGTCATCTCGCGCGTGCTGCCGGTCGAGGACATGCCCTACCTCGCCGACGGCACTCCCATCGACGTCATCTTGAACCCCCTGGGCGTGCCTTCCCGTATGAACGTCGGCCAGCTGCTTGAGAACCACCTGGGCTGGGCCGCGAAGTGGGGCTGGTCGGACGACCCGAACTCCACCGAAGTGGTGCCCGGCCCCATGCACGTGGCCACGCCGGTGTTCGACGGCGCCACCGAAGACGAGATCTCCGACGCCATTGAGGCCGCCAACCGCAACCTCGTGAACATCAACCACGCCAAGTACGGCGACAAGGCCCGCGACGAATTCGTGCCGCAGCTGTCGCGCACGGGCAAGACCTGGCTCTACGACGGCCGCACGGGCGAAAAGTTCCGCGAGCCCATCACGGTCGGCCAAAGCTACATCCTGAAGCTCGGCCACATGGTCGACGACAAGATCCACGCGCGTTCGACCGGCCCTTACAGCCTCATCACACAGCAGCCCCTCGGCGGCAAGGCCCAGTTCGGCGGCCAGCGCTTCGGCGAGATGGAAGTGTGGGCGCTCTATGCCTACGGCGCCTCCAACGTGCTGCAGGAGATCCTCACGGTCAAGTCCGACGACACGGCCGGCCGCGTGAAATCCTACGAGGCCATCGTCAAGGGCGAGAACATCCCGGCGGCGGAAGTCCCCGAGTCGTTCAAGGTGCTCGTGAAGGAAATGAAGTCGCTGTGCCTCAACGTCGAGCTTGAAGGCCACGACCACCAGGCCATCGACATCACCCGCGAGGCCGACGAGCAGGCCGAAGCCGACCGCGCCCTGTACGAGAACATGGCGGCTGCCTCGCGCAAGACCGAAGAAGAAGAAAACGCAAACGCCCTCGATGACTTCGCTGCCGGCCTGGAAGAGCTTTTGGGCAATTCCGATCAAATGACGGGAAGCCTCATCGAAGAAGGGGAGGACGAATAAATGACGACGGAGTTCGACGTTAACAATTTCGACGCCCTGCGCATCTCCCTGGCCAGCGCCGAAGACGTTCGCAGCTGGTCGCGCGGCGAGGTGAAGAAGCCCGAGACCATCAACTACCGCACGCTCAAGCCGGAAAAAGACGGCCTGTTCTGCGAAAAGATCTTCGGCCCCACCAAGGACTGGGAATGCGCCTGCGGCAAGTACAAGCGCGTGCGCTTCAAGGGCATCGTCTGCGAGCGCTGCGGCGTGGAAGTCACGCGCTCGAAGGTGCGCCGCGAGCGCATGGGCCACATAGAGCTGGCGGCCCCGGTGTCCCATATTTGGTACTTCAAGGGTTCGCCGTCGCGTCTGGGCTACCTGCTTGACATCCCGCCCAAGGAACTGGAAAAGGTGCTCTACTTCGCCAGCTCCATCGTCACGAGCGTCGACAAGGAAGCCCGCGAAGAGGACGAAGAAGAGCTGCGCGACGAGCTTGAAGCCGACTTGGAAGAGCTGGACGCAGAGCGCCAGCGCCTGATCGCGGCCACGCGCAAGCTGTCGGTGGACTACGTGCCCGAAGACGACGACTTCGTCGACGACATCGACGAGGACGAGCGCATGACCCCCGAAGAGGTCGAAGAGGAGATCGCCGACATCTTCGAGGAGTTCAACGAGCGCAAGGTGCTGCGCCAGGACGCCTTCGACACGTTCATGCGCCTGGAGCCCAAGCAGCTCGTGCCCGACGAGGCCCTGTTCCGCGAAATGCGCCTGAACTACCGCGACTACTTCACCGGCGGCATGGGCGCCGAATCGGTGCGCGACCTGCTCGACGCCATGAATCTGGAAGAGGTGGCCGAGGAGCTTTCCGAGATCATCGCCACGGGCAAGGGCCAAAAGCGCGTGAAGGCCATCAAGCGCCTGAAGGTGGTCGACGCGTTTTTGAAGTCCTCGAACAAGCCCTCCGACATGATCCTGGACGTGGTGCCGGTCATCCCGCCCGACCTGCGCCCCATGGTGCAGCTCGACGGCGGCCGCTTCGCCACGTCCGACTTGAACGACCTGTACCGCCGCGTCATCAACCGCAACAACCGCCTGAAGCGCCTGCTCGACCTGGGCGCTCCGGAAATCATCGTCAACAACGAGAAGCGCATGCTGCAAGAAGCGGTCGACTCGCTGTTCGACAACGGCCGCCGCGGCCGCCCCGTCACGGGCCCGGGCAACCGTCCGCTCAAGTCGCTTTCCGACATGCTCAAGGGCAAGCAGGGCCGCTTCCGCCAGAACCTGCTCGGCAAGCGCGTCGACTATTCGGGCCGTTCGGTCATCGTCGTCGGCCCGCAGCTCAAGCTGCACCAGTGCGGCCTGCCGAGCCAGATGGCGCTTGAGCTGTTCAAGCCCTTCGTCATGAAGCGCCTGGTCGAGCTCGAATACGCCGCGAACATCAAGGCCGCCAAGCGTGCCGTCGACCGCGGCGCCAGCTATGTGTGGGACGTGCTGGAAGAGGTCATCACCGAACATCCGGTGCTTTTGAACCGCGCACCAACCCTGCACCGCCTGGGCATCCAGGCCTTCGAGCCGGTGCTCGTCGAAGGCAAGGCCATCAAGCTGCATCCGCTCGTGTGCACCGCGTTCAACGCCGACTTCGACGGCGACCAGATGGCCGTGCACGTGCCGCTGGGCGCAGAGGCCCAGGCAGAGGCCCGCGTGCTCATGCTGTCGTCCAACAACATCAAGTCGCCGGCGCATGGCCGTCCGCTCACCGTGCCCACGCAGGACATGATCATCGGCCTGTACTACCTCACGGCCGCCCGCGACGGCTTCCCCGGCGAAGGCCGCGCCTTCATCGACTTCGACGACGCCATGAACGCCTACGACGCCCGCGCCGACCTTGACCTGCAGGCCAAGATCCAGGTGCGCCTGTCGCACGACCTCGACGTCGCCACGGCGTTCGGCCAGTTCGAGCACTGCAAGGCCGGCGTGCGCATCGAGACCACCATCGGACGCATCATCTTCAACAACGTGCTGCCCGACGACTATCCGTTTTTGAACTTCGGCATGAACAAAAGCGAGATCAGCCGCCTGGTGGAAAGCGTCACGAACCGCTATCCGCTCTCGGAAGTGCCGCCCATCTTGGACGGCCTGAAGGACGCGGGCTTCCACTACGCCACGCGAGCCGGCGTCACGGTGTCGGTCTACGACGCCACGGTGCCGCCCGAGAAGCCCGAAATCCTGGCCGAGGCCGACGCGATGGTCGCCACCATTGACGAGCGCTACGCCTTCGGCGAGCTGACGCGCGACGAGCACCACAAGCAGGTCGTCGACATCTGGAGCGAGGCCAACGACAAGGTCGGCGACGCGATGGCGGCGAACTTCGACAAGTTCAACCCCATCTACATGATGGCCGACTCCGGCGCTCGAGGCAACATCAAGCAGATCCGCCAGCTGGCCGGCATGCGCGGCCTCATGTCCGACCCTAAGGGTGAAATCATCGACCGCCCCATCAAGGCGAACTTCCGCGAAGGCCTGTCGGTGTTGGAGTACTTCATTTCGACGCACGGCGCCCGCAAGGGTCTGGCCGACACGGCGTTGCGCACGGCCGACTCGGGGTATCTGACCCGCCGTCTGGTCGACGTTGCGCAAGACGTCATCATCCGCGAGATCGACTGCGGCACCCCCGAAGGCGTGCCGTACGGCATCTTGGACGAAAAGGGCGGGCTGGACGACAACCTTATCGGCCGCTGCCTGGTGGAAGACGTCGCCAACCCCGAAACCGGGGAGGTCATGATGTCGGCCGGCGACTACATCTCGTCGCTTGACGAGCTGGCGGCGCTGCGCGACGCGGGCATCGAAGAGGTCATGATCCGCACCATCATGACGTGCCACGCCGAACACGGCGTGTGCCAGAAGTGCTACGGCTGGGATCTGGCCACGTCGCGCCCGGTCAACATCGGCACGGCGGTCGGCATCATCGCCGCCCAGTCCATCGGCGAGCCGGGCACGCAGCTGACGATGCGCACGTTCCACACCGGCGGCGTCGCGGGCGAGGACATCACCCACGGCCTGCCCCGCGTCCAGGAATTGTTCGAGGCCCGTCGCCCGAAAGGCCAGGCCATCCTGGCGGACATTTCCGGCACGCTGCAGATCCACGAGGACAAGGCGAAGACCATCACCATCCACGACCAGGAAGGCAACTTCCGCGAATACGTGCTGCCGACCCGCGCCCAGACGCTGCCGGGCATCGTGGACGGCTGCCAGGTCGTCATCGGCCAGCAGCTGACGAAGGGCTCCATCTACCCGCACGACCTGCTGCGCTTGACCGACCCCAACACGACGCTGCGCTACATCGTCGGCCAGGTCCAGGGCGTGTACGTCAGCCAAGGCGTGGACATCAACGACAAGCACATCGAGGTCATCGCGCGTCAGATGCTGCGCAAAGTGACCGTCACCGACGCGGGCGATTCCGACCTGCTGCCGGGCCGCCAGGTCAACCGCTACGAATTCGAGCGCGTGGCCAACGAGCTTATCGCCGAGGGCAAGGAGCCGCCGGTGGGCCAGCCGCTGCTGCTGGGCATCACGAAGGCCTCGCTTGCCACCGACTCGTTCCTGTCGGCAGCCTCGTTCCAGGAAACCACGAAGGTTTTGACGGACGCGGCCATCGAGGGCAAGATCGACCACTTGGCCGGCCTGAAGGAAAACGTCATCATCGGCAAGCCTATTCCCGCGGGCACCGGCCTGCCGCGCTACCGCGACGTGCGTCTGACCTACAAGGGCCGTCCGGTCACCGCCATGGTGGGCGACACGCTGCCGGACTATGCGCCCGACGCGTTGCGCGACATCGAAGAACTGCTGCCCCAGCCGCAGGACTGGTCGCTTGACGGCGACGGGTACCTGTCCATGGGCGGGTCGTACGGCGGCTATTACTCCAGCCTGCTTCTGGGACGTCGCGGGCCGCAGCTTTCCGACGAGGACGGCCGTCTGTACATCTACGACGACCTGGGCGTTTCGCAGCGCTGGGCCAACAAGTTCTCCGAGGCCGGCATCGAGACGGTGGCCGATCTGGTGGGACACACCGAAGAGGACCTCATGCGCATCGAGGGCATCGGCGTGAAGGCCATCGAAGAGCTGAAGGAGGGCTTGGACGCACACGATCTGGGCTACATCATCGAGGACGACCTGAACGCCACGAGCGACGACATGAGCCAGCTGCTCGATATGGTGTTCAGCCCCGACGACACCATCCTCATCGGGGGCGACGAGCCGCCGACGTTCGACACCTCGGGCGAGGACATGCTCGGCGAGGCGTTGCCGCGGCGTTCCTACCAGCGCAACATCGACGAGCTGGACGCGCTTTTGGGCAGCGTCGGGTCGTTCGGCTTCGGCGTGACGAGCAAGGAATCCGACAGCTTGTCTGACGACGAGCAATAGGCGAGCTTTGCAGGCGCTTGGGCATCCCGGCGCCTGCGTGCCTGCGTGCCTGCGGCACAGCAAGGCAAGGGCCCGGTTGCAGCGGCAAGCTGCGGCCGGGCCTTTTTTGCGGGCGCGGGAAGGTGGAATCGCCGGGGGTCGCAGGGCGGCTGGGGGTCGCAGGGCGGCCGCCGCAGGGCCGCCGGCGGGGGCCGCAGAGCCGCCGGGGCCGGCGTTTGGCGGCCGGCGGGGGTTGCAGGGCCGCCGGGGCCGGCGTTTGGCGGCCGGCGGGGCGGTTCAGGCTGGTTTCATGTGAAGAAAATGTGTACTGGAGATTTTCAAGCGCAAAAAGCCCCGTTCGCGCATCATTTTGCCGAAAAACAAGCGCAAAATGGCCCGCCAAGGCCCTCGAGCTCGTGCTAGCTACCGCATATATGCAGAATTCACACCCAATTCCGGGCCGATTTCCGCTTTTCGGCCCGCTTTCGCACGCAAAATGATGCGCACCTTCGCAAAACTCGGCCCCAAAATCGCCAGTACACAAATCCTTCACATAAATCGTTACAATAACAGACATCGCGACGCATTCGGGCGTGTCACCAGGCGCCTCGGCCTCGGCTTCGGCCGCCCTGTGCGCCGCAGCGGCCCTGCCTGCCGCCCGCCTCGCGAAAAAGGAGCCCGCCATGATTGCCGACCCGTTCCACAAGCTTGCCGAACTGACCGAAGAAGCCCTGATCACCTGCAAGGCCGAGCTGTCGATGCTGCCCGACGGCAACCTCATCTGCTGGCACGACAAAAACGGCCGCCCGCATTACTACCAGGCGTATTGCGACCTGGACGGCACCTACCGCCGCAAGGGCATCGGCAAGAAGCCGGCCGTCTTGCAGGCGATGGCTCGCAAAGGCTACCTGGAAGCCGCCCAGGACATCCTTGAGGGCAATCTGGCCGCCATCACCCGGGCGCAGGCGGACTACGTGCCCTGCGACACCGAGCACATCAACGCCCGCCTGGGCAAGGCCTTTGCCGGCCTTCCCACCGACCAGCTGGAAAACACCCGGGTCGCGCTCGTGCTCCTCGGCATCGACGAAGACATGAACCGCCGCCTGGTCCAGCACGAGCAGTGGGCTCGCGAGCCGTACGAGCGCTCGCAGAAATACCCCGAAAGCCTGACGTTGCGCGCGTCCAACGGCACCATGATGCGCTCGAAATCCGAGCTGCTCATCGCCGAGCGCCTGGCCCGCTTCCAGGTCCCATACCGCTACGAGCAGGTAATCACGGTCGGCGGCTGCGAAATGGCGCCCGACTTCACGTTCCAAGACCGCAACGGCGACGAGTTCTACCTGGAGTTTTGCGGCATGATGGACGATCCGGGCTACGTCGAGGGCTTCAAGTCGCGCCGCCAGATCTACGAAAGCGCGGGCATGTGCGAGTGGAACCGCATGATATACCTGTTTGCGACGGGCAACGAGATCGACCTGGAAGAGATCGACGAGGTCATCCAGAAAAAGATCATGCCGCGGTTGTGACGCGACGACAAGACGAAAACGGGCGTGCGATGAAAGCGGCCGGCCGCGCGAAGGCGGCCGAACGTCGCCGCGAACAAGAAAGGGAGACCATGGCAGACGGCAAAATCTCTGTTCCCGACGGCGAAGAGGCGCCGGCGTCCCAGATCGGCGCGACGCTGGAGGCGCTGGCCGCGACCATCGCCGACAGGCGCGACGCGGGCGAGGAAAGCTACACGCATCGTTTGCTTGCGGCATCGCCGGACAAGGTGTTGAAGAAGGTCATGGAAGAGGCGGGCGAAGTGGCGCTTGCGGCGAAGGACGTGGAAGCGTGGGCCACCAGCTCTATCGCAGCCGCTGTGGCGTTTGAGAGCGCTTGTGCGGCCAAAGGGGGGGAGGGCGCCGAAACTTCGGCATCGGCCGAGACTGCCGGCGCGGCCGGCCACGCTTTTGACCCTGACGAGCTGGCCGTCCAGCTGCCGCCGGAATACGACGCGGCCGTCGACCATTTGCGCTACGAGGCCGCCGACGTGGTCTACCACCTCATGGTCGTGCTCGAGCGCTACGGCATCTCGCTTGACGAGTTCGCCGCCGAACTCAACACCCGCATGACCGACGCCGAGCGCCCCAAAGGGGCTGTCTGCCTGCGTCCTGAGCACGTCAAGCGCGGAAAGTAGGGGGCGCGGAAGCCGTCATCGCGAAGCCGTGGGACGGCGCTTTCGCCGTGGCGGCTTCGCCGACCCGTGGGGCCGCCAGGTGCTCGGAATTGCCGGGAAGGGCCGAGGAAGCGTGCCTCTGCACGCGACGAGGGCCTGGAGCGGCAAGGCCGGGCGCCTGGAGGTTCCACGGGCGACGCGTCGTCGCGCCCGAGCCAATGGGTCCGGCCTCCTTTGGCTTGACCTCGGCTGCGCCGCCGCGGCGGAAGCGCCTGCTGCGGGGTTGACGTTGCTCCGCCCTGCCGACGTGGCTAAGCGTCTGAGCGGGCGTTCGATGCCGCGCAAACGGGGGTTGTAAACCGGTCGAACTTTGCTACAATACGGGACAGGCGGCAACCCGCGCCATCGGGCGGCTGCTTCACAATAGGCTAGTTATTGTGATTGAAGAGCCGCTTTCCAGCTTGGGGGGCGGCCTTTCTCTTTCCATCGCAGGCTACTCGCCTATCGACATCCCGAGCTTCACGGCCGCGACGATCAACAGCAGCAGAGTCAGCAACTCAGTCCACGTGACCATAGCATGCCTCCTCCCGAAAGAAGAAGCAGCCCCGCCCGTCCCGCTTGGATATTGTAACGCATCGACGTGTCGTCCGGAGTCGTCGGACGGCGCTTCCGCCGTGGCGGCTTCGCCTCGACGCGTCGTCGCGCCGAGCCAAGGTCTCGGCGCTCCTTTGGCTTGACCTCGGCTGCGCCGCCGCGGCGGAACCGCCTGCCGCAGGGTTGGTGTTGCTCTGCCCTGCCGACGTGGCTAAGCGTCTGGGCGGGCGTTCGATGCCGCGCAGACGGGGGTTGTAAACCGGTTGAACTTTGCTACAATACGGGACAGGCGGCAGCCCGCGCTATCGGGCGGCTGCTTCACAATACCAGGACTATTGTGATTGAAGAGCCGCTTTCCAGCTTGGGGCGGCCTTTCTCTTTTCATCGCAGGTCTATTCGCCTATCGACATCCCGAGCTTCACGGCCGCGACGATCAGCAGCAGCAGAGTCAACAACTCAGGCCACGTAACCATGGCATGCCTCCTCTCGAAAGAAGAAGCAGCCCCGCCCGCCCCGCTTGGGCATTGTAGCGCATCGACGTGTCGCCTGGGGGCGACGAGGCTTCGCCGGCCTGTGGGGCCGCCAGGCGCTTGGAATTGCCGGGAAGGTTCGAGGGGCTTGCGAAATCGTCGCGAAGCCGTGGGACGGCGCTTCCGCCGCGACGACTCCGCTTTGACGCGACGGCTTCTCGAGCCGAGGTCTCGAGAAGCCTTTGGCTGGGACCAAAGCTGCGCCGCCGCGGCGGAAGCGCCTGAGCGGGCGCTTGATGCCGCGCAGACGGGGGTTGTAAACCGGTCGAACTTTGCTACAATACGGGACAGGCGGCAACCCGCGGCTATCGGGCGGCTGCTTCACAATACTCTGCCTATTGTGATTGAAGAGCCGCTTTCCAGCTTGGGGGGCGGCCTTTCTCTTTCCATCTCAGGCTACTCGCCCAGAGACTTCCCGAGCTTCACGGCCGCGATGATCAGCAACAACAGAGTCAACAACTCAGGCCACGTGACCATAGCACGCCTCCTCTCGGAAGAAGAAGCAGCCCCGCCCGTCCCGCTTTGACATTGTAGCGCATCGACGTGTCGCCCGGGGGCGACGAGGCTTCGCCGGCCTGTGGGGCCGCCAGGCGCTTGGAATTGCCGGGAAGGTTCGAGGGGCTTGCGAAATCGTCGCGAAGCCGTGGGACGGCGCTTCCGCCGCGACGGCTCCGCTTTGACGCGTCGGCTTCTCGAGCCGAGGTCTCGAGAAGCCTTTGGCTGGGACCAAAGCTGCGCCGCCGCGGCGGAACCGCCTGCTGCGGGGTGGACGTTGCTCCGCCCTGCTGGTGCGGTTGGTTGCCGAAGGGGGTTTGAGGGGCTGACAGGCCGGCTTGCCGGCGTGACGGAAACTCCGTCCTGTCTGCTAGCCCCCGTCTGTCAACTCCGGGGTGTGGGACGATTTTGGACTGATGGTGTCGGTTCGTTCACAGTATGTCCACAAAAGTGGGCGGGGGATGGCGGGTTGACGTGGGGTTCTTTGGCTGGCTTGGGGAATTGCGAAAAAGTTGGGCAGAAACCCGGTTGCATGTGAGATACTAGCCCGCGAATTATGGCTTGCGGATAGAAGTGAAAGGCTGTCCGTCGGTCGAACTGAATATTTATGTTCAAAAGACAAAGCATTTCGAGAAAGGTTAGCTTATGTCGAAAATTGAACCTATTGCGCCGAGCGCTTACCGCGGCGGCAATAAGGTGCTGTCTGTCATCCTGGCAGGCACCCTCGCCCTCGGTATGACCCCGGCTGTCGCCCTATCCCAGGCGGCGATGGAGGCGACGCCGGCTTATGCGGCTGAAGATACTCCTGCGGAAGAAGAAGTTTCTGTTCCGGTCATCGATGCTTGGGAACCAGCTGCCGGCGACACTACTTCGCCGGTTGCCCAGTACGCTGAGGCTGCTGAGCAGAAGGATGCGATCTTTGCGTTGACGGTGGAATGCCCCGCTACTGTCTACAATGCGGCGGATCAGAAATTTGCAAAAGACCAATTCACGGTGGAGGTGGCTGTCACCTATACGCCTGCTACCCGTGCTACGTCAGTCACCGAGACCTTCCAACTCGATCCATCGCTATTTAAGTTGGGCTCAACAGATGAAGATGCTAAAGTTGCTACTGACGGCTCTTCTATAACCGTTAAGAATGCCAATGAAGAGGGCTATGCTGTCACTGCTACCGTTCTTGAAGCCGATAACGCGCCGAAGGTGGACACTTCGACGAATAAGCTTGATCCTAGAGGTTCGCTTTTAACTACGAAGACTCCTGACAAGATCGTTGTCAACAGGGCACCCATCACGAAGGATGCCATCAAGGTTGCCACCGGATACGTGGGGGCGAGCACGCCTGAAAAACTGGCGAAGGCCACCAAGGCTGAAGTGTCTTTGGAAGGCAACACCACGGGGATGGTCAACCTGCTGGGCGAACCAGCAGATATTGCGGTTGAGTACAGCGATACGACGGCGGGCGACCCGGGCGAACAGCTTACCAATGAAAGCGACGTATTCAAGAAGCCCGGCGTTGTGCCCGTTAAAGTCACGTTGACCGATGAAGGTAAAAAGAACTATACGCTCGTGGGCGCTCTCAATGAAGAAGGCGCCGCTGATACCGAAAATGGCACGCTGACCCTCTCGGCCGACATCGTGCAAGCCTCCAACTACCAGGCCAAGTTCGTTGCGGACCGCGATGGCGGTACGGTCGTGCCTTCGAACGAGGGCGCGAGCGGCGTGGTTCCGTGGGTTGCCGACAATCCCGCCGGCGAGTCCCCAGTCTCTCTTGCCGAAGACATCAAAAAGTCGATCCAGGTGTACATTCCCGCCGCCACCGAGGGCGGCGCCGTCACCGAGGTTTCGACTGGCTGGGGCGTGACCTACACCGACGCCGCGGGCAGCCCGCTCGTCGATCCCGAGGACGGCAAGACGCCGCTGACGCCGACGGCCCCGGGCAAGTATCGCGCGGTCGTCGCCATGGACGGCAATTCCAGCCCCATCGCCACGCTGGACGTGACCGTCCAGGCCGACATCGCCAGCAATGTCGACTTCCAGTTCAACAGGCAAGACCTTGACAGTGCTCCTCTTTCTGGGAGCGTCAAACTCGCCTGGAAGGCCGGCCTGACCGACGCCGAGCGCAGCGCCGACGTCATCAGCCAGATCAAGGCGGGCCTGAAGGGCACGGTGCTCAATGAGACCAAAATCCCGGTCAACCTGGACGACCTGACCTTCACCGTCACCGACCCGCTGAACACCGTGCAGGGCACCGGCGAGGTCACCGTCATGCCGAGCGGCAACGGCCTGTACAAAGGCGCCGACACCATCGGCTACAGCTTCGGCGAGGACCTGCCCAAGTTCTCCCTGAAGAAGGCCAGCCAGCCCTACGCCGGGTCCGATACTGAAGCCGACAAGCCGGACGGCTATGAAGTCGCAAGCCTTCTGAACATTCCCCAGGTGGAGAGCAAAGATACCCCTGGCACGACCGAGGACCTTGCGGAGCGCGACAACTACAAGATCACCGTCACCGACGCCGAAGGCAAGGTCGCGGCCGATGCGGGCACCGACCGCCTGACCAAGGCCGGCAAGTACACCATCACCGTTGCCGGCATCGGCGGCTACGTGGGCACGCAGTCCTTCGACTTCGAGATCACGCCGCTCGCTATGACGGCGGACAACGTGTCTTGGGTCGGCAACACGGCCGGCGTCGTCTACGACGCCACGAAGAAGGTCTGGGCGATCCCGTACAGCGGAGCGGCGCTCGAGCCCGTTCCGACGATTTCGGCGAAGTTCAACTCCGGCACGCTCAACGACTTCAAGCAGAAGCCGGACGAGCCGAAAAAGGACGAGACCTGGGACTACGACATCTCCTGGGCCAACAACAAGGACAAGGGCACCGCGACCGCCACGCTGACGTTCACGGGCAACTACTCCGGCACCGTCGAGATCCCCTTCGAGATCACCCCGGTCCAGCTGACGCTCAACAACGCCGAAGCCGAGGCCCAGTCGCAGCTTGCCGCCGGCTTCCCGGAGAACCCGACGGCGGCCGACGTGCTGAACCCGGTCGTCACCTACAAGCCCGGCGTGGGGGCGCAGGTGGAACTGACCGAGGACGACTACACCATCGGCAAGGTGACCAAGGGCGCAACCGACGCCAGCGGCGCAACTACGTACACCTTCGTGGTCGAGGGCAAGGGCAACTTCACCGGCACCATCACCGGCGCGTTCAAGACGGTCAACCAGGACATCGCCAAGCTTGCGACCGCCGAGGTCGACAAGGGCCAGACGCTGATCTATGAATACGGCGCTGAGGTAGAGGCCGACGTGACCGTGACGCCGAACGCGGCCGGCGCCGCCGAATGGACCGAAAACAACCAATACAAGCTCGTCTACACCGGCAACACCGACGCCGGAACGGCGACGGTCGAGGTCGTGGGCATCGGCGACTATGCCGGCTCCATCCCGCTGACCTACGAGATCGCCCCGGTGCAGATCAACGACGCGTCCAACGTCGAAGGCAAGTCCATCAAGCTGGACGGCGCGGACGACCTGGTCTACAACGGCGAAGAGCAGGCGCCCGAGGTCCTGGTGAACGGCTCCGCGTTCAAGCCGGCCAACAAGGAGCTCGCTAGTGATCCCGCGCAGCCTCTGTCGTATATCTATGACGACCTGAGCATCGCCGTCAAGGAGGGCACGGGCGTGAACGCCGGCACCTCCTACATCGTGCTCTCGCCGCGCAACGGCAACCTGACCGGCTCCATCGAGATCCCCTACGAGATCGCCAAGGCCGACATCTCCAAGGCGACCGTCGAGAGCGTCGCCGTGGCGCCGGGCGCCGACCTGGCCGACGCGGTGAAGGTCACGCTCGGCGACGCCGTGCTCGCGGCCGGCACCGACTACACGGCGGCCGCCGCGGAAGGCGCGACGGTTCCCGGCACGGTCGCCGCGACCGTCACCGGCACGGGCAACTACACCGGCACGGTCGAGAAGAGCGTCGACGTGCTCTACGACGTCGCCAAGGCCGACGTCGCGGTCGCGGATGCCGTCTACAACGGCAAGGCCCAGACGCCCAAGGTCGAGGTCAGCTACACGGCGGACGGCAAGAAGGTCGTCGTCGACCCGAAGGCCTACGACGTGAAGGTGGACGGCAACGCCACCGACGCCGGCGCCTACAAGGTGACGGTGACGGGCGACAAGGCCGCCGGCTGGACCGGCTCTGCCGAGAAGACCTTCACCATCGCGAAGGCCGTCGGCCCCAAGACCGCGACCGTCACCTACACCGCGGCCGGCACGCCGGTCGTGACGGTGCCGGGCCTGACCGAGAACGTCGACTTCAAGACGGCCGAGAACCCGGCCCAGAAGAAGATCGCCGTCACCTACATCGGCAACTACACCGGCTCGACCACCGTGGACTACGTGCCCGCGGCCAAGCCCGTGACGCCCGCTCCCGCCAAGCCCGCCGCCGGCAAGACCGGCTGGGTCGGCTCCGGCAACGACTGGGCCTACTACGAAAACGGCAAGGCCGTCAAGGGCCAGTGGAAGTGGATCGGCGACGCGTGGTACCACTTCGAGAAGAGCGGCAAGATGACCAACACGAAGTGGTTCCAGGACGCCGACGGCACCTGGTACATGCTCAACCAGTCCCACAAGGGCCACTACGGCGCCATGCTCACCGGCTGGCAGAAGGACGGAGGCGACTGGTACTACTTCAACAAGTCCGGCGCCATGCAGTCCGGCTGGGCCAAGGTGAACGGCGAGTGGTACCTGCTGAACAGCAAGCACGACGGCACCTTCGGAGCCATGCTCACCGGCTGGCAGCAGGTCGGCGGCAAGTGGTACTACATGGACGCCTCCGGCGCCATGGCCGAAAACGAGTGGGTCGGCCGCTACTGGGTCAACGGCTCCGGCGTGTGGACGGCTACCCGCTAGTCCAACTCATGTGTCCCTTATAGGGAAGCTTGACCTGACGGACAGCTAACCTTTCGGAAGGCCCGGGAGAACCTCTCCCGGGCCTATCCATCTTCTGCCCCTTTTTCGCCTTTGCCTTCTTAGGCGCCATTCTTTCGTCCACGATTTGTAACATTTGGAGTACAACTCCAAATTTTACAAATCTTCGTATGTGCTCGCTTGCCCTTCTTGTGCCAGCACGCCAGTCTTCTCCTTTGGCTTGCGCTCTTTCGCCCCTCCTTCGGTCGACTCCCCTTGCGTGTTTGTGCAAAGCCTGCCCAAAATTGATCAGGTGCTCAAAACGGGCGCAGGCGTTGCTTGGATCGGGGTTGGATTCGTGCAAGGTTTCGCGTAGGACTGGGCTGTCTTCTGCTTGCTTTCGCGCAAGAAACGGCGTCGTTTCCGATGAGCATCGGCCAAGGAAGCGGCGTGGCTCTGGACAGCTTCGATGGCACGTCGTGCAAGCTCTGCGTCAAAGGCGTGCAAGGTTTCCGCGGTATGATCCTGGCGTGGCCGCGGCTCTGCGGCCGCGTGCCGGAGGGAGGCCGCATGGACACCGTTTTGCCGTCGGGGCGCAGCTTTCTGACGAACTGCTTCGCGTTCGCGAGCATCGTGGGCGACAACGAGGACATCTGCCGGGGCATCATCGAGCGCGTGCTCGGCTGCAAGATCGAGCGGCTCGACTTCGTGCAAGGCGAGGCCGGCGTCACGCAGGTGCTCAAGCGGAGCGTCCGCTGCGACGTGCTGGCGCGAAGCCCCCATGCGGTCTTCGACGTGGAGATGCAGGTGGCCGTCGACGCGGCCATCCCGCGCCGGGCGCGGTACAGCCACAGCATGCTGGACGCGCGGTGCCTGCGCAAAAGCGAGCCGTTCAGCGGCCTGCCCGACGCCTACGTCATCTTCGTCTGCCTGTTCGACCCCTTGGGGCTGGGGCTTCCCGTCTGCACCGTCCGCAAGCGCGTCGACCAGGCGCCGCAGCTCGACTATGCGGCCGGGCAGGTGGACGTCATCGTCAACGCGACGGGCGACTTGGGCCTTGCGCCGCCCGATCTGGCCGCGCTGCTGGGATACCTTCGAAGCGGCGACAAGTCGGCCGGGGACCCCTTCGTGGCGCACGTGGATGATATACTTGCGCAAAGGCTAAAAGACGAGGAATGGAGGCGCGAAGTGATCACGTTCGAAGAAAAGCTGGCATGGGACTGCTTGGGCGCCGAGAGGGCCGGTTTTGAAAAGGGGCGTCGGGAAGAGCGCGAAGGGGCCAAGCTGACTGTGGCGCAGCTTGTCGAATCGGGCACGATGTCGCAAGAGCAGGCGCTGGCGTTTTATGAGGCGTTGGACCGAAACGTTTCTGGAGGCGCGAAGTGATCACGTTCGAAGAAAAGCTGGCATGGGACTGCTTGGGCGCCGCCACCCGCGCGAGGGAGGAAGGCCGCGGAGAGGGGCGGGAAGAAGCTGTCGAAGAGTTTATGGAGAGGGCCGTAAGGACCGGAGTGATGACTCCTGCTCAAGCCCGCGAGTTCTTCGTCCTTGACAAGTCTCATGACGCCGCCGCAAAGGACGGAGACGCGAAGTGACCGCGCTCCCCGCGCCCCCTCTTCTCCGAATGGTTTTCCCGTAATCGTGCCGTGCCTTATTTTGCGGTCTTTCGTAACTCAGGAAGAGTTTACGTATGTATTAACATACGGTATCATATATGAAAATGGAAAGCGGATACGACATATCCTCCGGCTACACCGCCTCACAGGCTGCGCGGCTCCTCGGTGTCGGGAGGCACGAGGTTGCGAGGCTCGTGCGCACCGGTGTCCTTCGCGCCTGGAAGACGGATTCCGGAGATCTCGTCGTCGATCCCGGCAGCGTGCATGCCCGCAGGGCGCTCTCCCAATTCAAGGGAAGGCCATGGGACTCGCAGACCGCCTGGGCCGCGTTGCTGGCGCTCGGCGGCGGCGACGCTTCGTGGCTCGAGTACCACAAGAGGAGACGACTGTTTCTGAAACTGAAGGAAATCGGCGCAGAAGAGCTCGTCTGGCTCGCCCGCAACAGGATGGAGACGAGAAGGTACCTCGTCTCGCCGTCGTTCGAAGACGACGTGAAAGAGGCGCTCGTCGCCACGGGAATGGCCTCCTCCTTCGCCTCTTGCCTGGGGCTTGCGTCGACGGCGCCCGTCCTCGACGGATACGCGGTCGGAAGGACGCCGGAAGAGGTCGAACGAGACTTCTTTCTCGTGCAGGACGCTTCGGGGCCATGCACGGTGAGGTTCGCGAAGGATCTGCCGGATTTCCTGGCGGGCGCCGCCGAGATGCCCAAACCCGTCGTCGCCGCGGACCTCGCGATGTCGGTGGACGCGCGTGAGCGAAGGTGCGGGCTCGACTACCTGGAAGGGCTTCTGCATGGAATGCGCTGAGCTGAAGATCTCGAAGCTGATGAAGCCATGGGACGTCGTCGTAGAGCTTGGGGACGGACTCCCGGAGGGGGCGTGGATGCTCGTCGGCGGGCTCATGACCCAAGCGCACGCAATGATCGCGGGACACCAGTCCCGCGCAACCGTGGATGTCGACGTGCTTATCGACGTAATGGCGTCAACCTCGAACATTTCCGCCGTGGTGAGACAGCTTGAGAGCATGGGGTTTGCCCTCAGGGAATCCGGGCTGCGCGGCGGTGCCTTCCATCGCATGACCCGCGGAGCGCTCGTCGTCGACATTCTGGTGGCGGATCACCTGCCTTCCGGCAAGGCGAAATCCGCCAAGGTGAACAGGTGGCCGATGATGGAAATCGCGGGCGGTGCGCAGGCGATCGAACGAGGCATGAACCTTGCGCTCGCGCACGAGGACGGATCAACTCGGATACGCATTCCTGACCTCCTCGGAGCGCTTGTCCTCAAGAGCGCTGCCTATTGCGCGGACAGGCGCGACAAGCGCCGCCACCTGGACGACGTCGCCCTGCTCGCCAGCTTGGTCACCGACCACAAAGGCTGCCTGAATCGTCTGCACGGTTCGGACAAGAAGCGGCTGAGGGTCGCGGCGGAGGCCCTGGCCGACCCCAACGACAGCTCTTGGACGCGCCTGGATCCCGAAAACCGCAAGGCGGGGCGGTTCGCCCTCGCCGTGCTCTCCAGGTGATCGTACGGGGATGACGGGGGCGATCTCCGTTGTCTTCCTTGACTACCTATTCTCCTGTTTTCTCGATGGTCGAGGGTGGACGTCATCGTCAACGCGACGGGCGACTTGGGCCTTGCGCCGCCCGATCTGGCCGCGCTGCTGGGATACCTTCGAAGCGGCGACAAGTCGGCCGGGGACCCCTTCGTGGCGCACGTGGATGATATACTTGCGCAAAGGCTCGAAGTCGCGGAATGGAGACTCGACGTGACCGCGCTCCCTGCGTCCCCTCTTCTCCGGATGGTTTTCCCATAATCGTAACATTCCTTTCTCATGTGTTGCCTATACTGGTCATTCGATGACGTAACAGATCGAGAAAGGTGCTTTTATGGCACGACTTTTTGGGACCGACGGCGTCCGCGGCGTCGCGAACACCGACCTCACGTGCGACTTGGCATTCAAATTGGGGCAGGCCATCGCCGTTTTCCAGGGCAAGACCATTCTCATTGGGAAAGACACGCGCATTTCCGGCGACATGCTTGAAGCGTGCGTCGCGGCTGGCGTCATGTCGGTCGGCGGCACGGCGCTCATGGCCGGCGTCATCCCGACGCCCGCCATCGCGCTGCAGGTGCGCGAGCTGTCCTGCGACGGCGGCGTGATGATTTCGGCGTCGCACAACCCGCCGGAGTACAACGGCATCAAGTTCTTCGACGGAGCGGGCTACAAGCTGCCTGATGCGGTGGAAGACGAGATGCAGGCGTTCATCGAAGCCGGCGGGGCTACGTCGGAACAACTGGCGGCGGGGGATGCGGTCGGCGTGATGATCCCGGTGGAAGACGCGTGCGAGCGCTACATCGCGCATGCGGTGAAGACCGTCGCCGACCAGGGCGTCCGATTCGACGGCCTGCGGGTGGCGCTTGACGTGGGCCATGGCGCGTCGTGCGTGACCAGCCCCGAGGCGCTGCGTCGGCTGGGCGCGGAGGTCACCGTCATCAACGAAGACTACAACGGGTGCGACATCAACGTGGCCTGCGGGTCGACGCACTTGGAGCCGTTGCGTGCGCTCGTGGCGGAAATCGGCGCCGACGTGGGCATCGCGCATGACGGCGACGCCGACCGCGTGATGATGGTCGACGCCGCGGGCAACGAGATAGACGGCGACATCGTGGAAGCGGTGTGCGCCATCGACCTGAAGCGCCGAGGCGCGTTGCCGGGCGACACGGCGGTGTCGACGGTCATGTGCAACCTGGGGCTTAACCACGCGCTGGCCGACGCAGGCATCAAGCTGATCCAGACGAAGGTGGGCGACCGCTACGTGCTGGAAGCCATGCGCGAAGGCGGCTTCGTCATCGGCGGCGAGCAGTCGGGCCACATGATCTTCCTCGAGCACAATTCCACGGGAGACGGCCTGGTCACGGCGCTGCAATTCCTGGCGGCGTGCCAGCGCACGGGGCTTCCCATCGCCGAGGCGGCGGCCGTGATGACGCGTTTCCCGCAAACGCTCATCAACGTGCGCGTCACCGACAAGGCGGCCGTCAACGAGAGCGCGGCGGTGCAAGAAGCCGTGGCCGCGGCGGAAGCGGAACTGGGCGACAGCGGGCGCGTGCTTTTGCGTCCGAGCGGCACCGAGCCGGTCGTGCGCGTCATGGTGGAAGCCGCCGACGCGGCCGACGCCGAGCGGCACGCCCGCGCCATCGCGGAAGTGGTCGAGCGCGAAGCGTAGCGGGCCGCACGCGGTTCGTGCGAGCCGCAACGTCAGAGCAAGTCGAAGGGCCGCCGTGGTGCGGCCCTTTTTCGCAGGGATCTGGATTTCGCCCTGCTGCAGGCGGTTGTGCCGGCGGGGCGGGCTTCTAGCAGCTTCGTGGGCGCAGCCGCTGCTCGTTTCTGCACGCAAAGGACCCGCCAGGCGATGCCTGGCGGGTCCGGTGTGGGCCATCGCCCAAGGGGCAACCTTTCGTTCTTCGACCCTTGGCGTGGCTGCCGGCGTCGGGCGACCTTTCACTTCAGCCGGACGTCGATGGATGGGCCGAGGGGACCGAGGCAACCTTTCTTCAAGCTCGTCCTCCCGCAGTCCGCGTCGCCGCTTCGGCGGCATGCGCACCAACAGCACTGTAACCGAGTTGTTGCCTTCTGGCTACGACTTCTCTGCGTTTTGCGGCAGATTCCCAAAGAGAACCTGCCGCATCGCGTTGCAGCCTGGCTGCGTTTCCTGCTTTTCTGCGTTCCTACTTCCGCACGAACACGCTCAGCACGCGTGCGAGCAGGCTCGGCTTGTGCTGAGCGTTCGCACCGCCGCTTCCGGCGACCGTGGTCGTCGCGGCGCTTGCGGCCTTGCCGGCGCTTGCGGCCGCTGCGCTTGCCGGTGTGGCGGCGTCTGTCGGCTCTCCTGCGTCCGCCGGCGCTCCGGCCTGCGCATCGACCGCCGTGGCCACTGCCACGCTCGTGGCGACCTTGCTGGCCGCCTCCATCGCCGCCTCGCGCTCGGCCTGGGCCGCCGCCCGCGCTTCTGCCGCCAGCCGGCGCTCTTCTACTTGGCGGGCTGCTTCGTTCTCGGCCGCTTCCAGGCGCCGCTTCTGCGCCCGCTTGATCAAGAACTCCTGGCTTTCGAACAGCGACGTCGTGCCGTTTTCGTCCTGCTTCGCGAACGCCCCGAGCCGCGTGTATTCGCTGCTCGGCAGCAGTTCGCGCAGCTTCGCCGTGTCCGACATGCATAGATCCATGTATTCGAGGATCTGGTCTTTGATCTCTGAATTCAGTATCGGCCAGGCGATTTCTACGCGCTTGTCCATGTTTCGGGTCATCAGGTCTGCGCTGGAGCAATACACCTTCATCGACTCGCGCGGCCCGAACCCGTAAATGCGGCTGTGTTCAAGCAGCCGTCCGACGATCGACACCACGCGCACGTTGTCGGTGCATCCTTCAAGGCCGGGCACCAGGCAGCAGATGCCGCGCACGAGCATGGTCGTCGGCACGCCGGCTTGGCTGGCCTGGACGATCTTCTCGATCACGTCCTTGTCGGTCACCGAGTTCGTCTTGAAGAACAGCCCGCACGGCTGGCCCGCCTTCGCCAGCGAGATCTGCTGTTCGATGTTCGCGATGATCATGGGCTTTATCTGCAGCGGGGCCACTTTCAGGATGCTGTAGTTGTCGCTGGCGTTTTCCAGGCCCATGTTGCGGAAGAACTCGGTGGCGTCGCGGCCGAACGTGGGGTCGGTGGTGATGAACGACAGGTCGGTGTAGAGCTTCGCCGTCTTCTCGTTGTAGTTGCCCGTGCCAAGCTGCGTTATGTGCTGCAGCCCTTCGGGCGTCTGGCGCGTGATGCAGCAGATCTTGCTGTGCACCTTGTAGTCGTGGAAGCCGTAGATGACGTTGCATCCGGCCTGCTCGAAGCGCTGCGACCATTCGATGTTGTTCGATTCGTCGAAGCGTGCTCGCAGCTCGAACAGCGCGGTGACCTCCTTGCCGTTTTCGGCTGCGGCGATGAGCGCCTCGGCCAGGTGCGACTGGCTGGCCAGGCGGTACAGCGTGATCTTGATGGAGATGACGCTGGGGTCGGCGGCCGCTTCGCGCAGCAGCTGCACGAAGGGATCCATCGATTCGTAGGGGTAGGACAGCAGCACTTCTTTTTCGCACACCTGGTCCATGATGCGGCGGTTGCGGTCGAGGCAGGCAGGCCACTGCGGCGTGAACGGGGTGTTGGTCAGCCGCTCGCGCTGCTTGTCGCTCACGCGGCTCGCCAGGCCCCACGTATAGCTCATGTCCAGCGGCACGCACGTGGCAAACACCTGGTGATGCTTCAAATTCAAGCGTTTGAGCAGCACTTTTTCCAACGTTGCGGACAAGGGCCGCTCGACTTCCAGGCGCACCGGGGCCAGGCGTGCGCGTTTTTTCAGAATGCGCTTCATGTACTCGCGGTAGTCTTCGTCCTGCGCGTCGGTCGATTCGGTGGCGTCCAGGTCGGCGTTGCGCGTGACGCAGATGACGTCGGTGTATTTCACTTCGTACATGCTGAAGATGTCGGCGGCCACCATTTCGATGACGTGCTCCAGCAAAATGTATTGGAAGCCGTCGCCGGGCAGCTTCACGACGCGCTCGCACTGCCGGGGCATGGGCACCAGCCCGAACGTGACGCCTTCCGCGCCGAGGTTCTTCTTGCTTTCCTTGTCGCTGTGCTCGGCGGCTTCTTCTTCGACGGCGTCCTTGCCCTTTTTCTTGCCGGTCTTTTTCTTCGGGCCCACTTCTTCGTCAAGCCGCACGATGACGTACAAGGCGCCGTTTTCCAGATGCGGGAAGGGGTGGCGCGAATTGATGATCTGCGGCGACAGGAACGGCATGACGTTGTGGCGCACGTAGGTGGCGAGGAATTCGCGCTGCGCGTCGTCCAGGTCGTCGGGGCGCAGGTGGCTGACGCCCGCTTCCGTCAACAGCTTGCGCAGCGCTTCGTAGGTGGCTTCCTGAATGGGGTAGAGCTCGTGGCACCGCTTGTAGATGGCGTCGAGCTGCTGGGCCGGCGTCATGCCCGACTTGGAATCGATGATGGACTTTTTCACCAGCGAGAGGTCTGTCAGGCTGCCGACGCGCACCATGAAGAACTCTTGCAGGTTCGACCAGAAGATGGAAATGAAGTTCAGGCGCTCTAGCAGCGGCACGGTCTCGTCGGCGCCCTGGTCAAGGACGCGTTCGTTGAACGTGAGCCAGGAGAGCTCGCGGTTTTGCAGATACGGTGCGACGGTCTCGTCGGCTTTGGGTGCGCATGCTTCGTCGGCGCTGTCCATAGGAACCCCCTAAGGTTGCAGGGACACGGTGCGCCCGGCCAAAGCGGCGTCGGGCGCTGTTTCCATTGTACGCGATGTGTTTGCGTTCCGGGGAGGATTTTAGGGCCGTTTTGTCCGCCCCGCGCAGCCGTCTTCGCCTCTATTCGCCCAGCACGCGCTCGATGAGGTAGCCTTCGCGCACGCCGTACTTGCAGATGTCCAGCTTGTCGGCGCCGAGCGTCTTCATGAGCGACCCGATGACCGCGCATCCCGGCGTCAGCGTGTGCACGCGCTCGGCGCACGCCTTCAGCGCTCCGTGCCCGTATCCGTTCGGGTCCGCCGTGCAGGCCGCCAGGATGTCTGCGATGTCGCCTTTCGTCACGGTGCGCGGCTTCTCGTCGGTGCCGTCCATGACGGCCCGCATCTTCGCCGACGCCCGCACGCTGCCGCCCACGCCGTAGAGGGTCGACGCGGAAAACGCCGACGCGTCGCAGGTGGCGGCCAGGTTTTTCGCGAACGCCTTGCGGATGGCCTTCAGCTCGTCAGCGGTGGGAAGGATGCCGGCCACGAAGTCGGAAAACGACGACAGCGACCCTTGCGGCACGCTCGCGCGTTGCCGGTCGCGCCCGCCCCGGATGCTCACCAGCTCGGTCGACCCGCCGCCGATGTCGATGAGGGTGCCGCAGTCGATGACGCGGTCGCACGTGGCGCCCACGAAGTCCAGGTGCGCCTCGTCTTCGCCGGACAGCACGTTGACGCCCACGCCCACGCGCTCTTCCAGCTCGTCGACCACGTCGCGGCAGTTCGTCGCGTTGCGCACGACGGCGGTCGCGAAGATGTCGATGCGCTTGCAGTCGAAGTAGCGGGCGTGGCGCACGTGGTCTTTCAGCACCGACGCCGCGCGGTCGACGCCCATGGGCGAAAAGGCGCCCTTTTTGTTGATGAACGCGGCCAGACCCGCCATGGCCTTGTCGTTGACCAGGCGTTTGAATCCGGGGTTTTCCTCGTGCTTGCGCAGCTTGTCGACGTCGTAGACCACCAGGCGAATGGTGTTGCTTCCCAGGTCGATGACGGCGTAGCGGGGCATGGCGTTTCCTTTCTCAGACGAATTGCGTGCGCCTGTGCGGACTGCGGCCCGCCCGGCGGGCTGCCGGGCGGCAGCTGTCGGGCGGGCCTTGGGTCCTCGGGCGCGGCGGTTTTGATTGTGCCGCCCCACTTTAGCGCAGCGCGGATGCGGCGGGCAAAATCGTAGCCGCATTGTTGGGCGCTTGGCTTGACGGGGCGGGTTTTCGGCTGGGGGCCTGGTTCTGGCGCCGGGCGGGCGGCGGCACGCCGCGGGCGGCGATCCGGCGGCTGGCGGACGCTCCGCGTCCCGTTCTCGGTTCAACGCCGCGCCTGACGCCTTCCCGATCTGCTATGATAAAAGCTTCGACATCTGCAGCGAAAGGAACGCCATGCTCGAATCCGTTGACTTTTCCCTTGAGCCTTTGGACAAGGCTTCGTACAAAGAACAGCACGACGCCCTTATGGACAGGCTCGTCGTGCTGCAGCAGCAGGCACGCAGCGCCGGCGTGGGGCTCGTGGTGCTGTTCGAGGGCTGGAACGGCGCCGGCAAGGGCAGCCGCATCTCGGACCTGATGTACCGCCTTGACGCGCGTTCCACCAGCGTGCACGTGACCGAAAACCTCGACGTGAAGGCGCTGCAGGACTTCCCGGGCTCGCTGTACGGCGTCACCGGCATGCATCCGTCCATGGAGGAGTTTTGGCGGTCGCTGGGCGAGCGCGGCACCATGACGTTTTACGACCGCGGCTGGTACACCGCCGCCATGCAGCACATGCTGTATTCGGTGTTCGGCGAGATCGCGCTGCAAAAACGCAGCAGGGCCAAGTCGAAGAAGGCCGTCTCGCTCGCCATGGAGAAGGCCCGCGAGGAACGCCACATCGACACGCTGCACCGCTACCTGACCAGCGCGGCCGACTTCGAGTCGCAGCTGGTCGACGACGGCTACGTTGTCGTGAAGTTTTTTGTGCACGTGACCCACGAGGCCCAGCGCGACCGCTTGAAGCGCCTGTACAACGACCCGAGGACCCGCTGGCGCGTGGACAAGGACAAGCTGCTGCGGTCGTCGAACTACTCGGAGACCTACCGGCTCTACGACAACCTGCTGGAAGGCAGCGACTTCTCCTATGCGCCGTGGCACCTGATCAACGGCGAGGACAAGCGCCGCGCGAACCTGCAGATCGCGTCCACCCTCGTAAAGGCCATCGAGGACGCGCTGGAGAAGGGCCCCGACGAGGCTGCCGCCCAAGCCGCCGCGAAGGCCCAGGCCAATTCCGCCGGCGCCCTGGCCGCAGCGCCGCTGTTCGGCCGCACGCCGGAAGAGGAGGCCGCCATCGTCGCCGAGGCCGAGGCCGCCGCCCGCGAAGCCGCGTCCAAGGCCCCCCGCGCCTCGCGCTTCCCGCTGATCGACGACTACCCGCGTCTCGACGAGATCCGCCACGACTTGGCGCTTGAGCCCGAAGAGTACCGCCACGAGCTGAAGAAGCAGCAAAAGCGCCTGTTCAACTTGGAAATGGAGATGTATCAGAAGCGCATTCCGCTCATCTTGATGTACGAGGGCTGGGACGCGGCCGGCAAGGGCGGCAACATCAAGCGCGTCGCCCAGGCGCTCGACGCCCGCGCCTACACCATCTTCCCGTCGCCCGCCCCGACGAAGCCCGAGCTGATGCATCCCTTCTTGTGGCGCTATTGGACGCGCCTGCCCAAGGCCGGGCACGTGGGCATCTACGACCGCAGCTGGTACGGGCGCGTGCTGGTCGAGCGCGTCGAGGGCTTCGCCAGCCCGTCGGAGTGGGCCCGCGCCTACGACGAGATCAACGAATTCGAGCAGGAGCTGGTGCGATGGGGCGCCATCCTGCTGAAGTTCTGGGTGAACATCAGCCCTGAAGAGCAGCTGGCCCGCTTCCGCGCCCGTGAGCAGGACCCGTCGAAGCAGTGGAAGATGACCGACGAGGACTGGCGCAACCGCGACAAGTTTCCGCAGTACAAGGCGGCGGTCGAGGACATGTTCCGCCTGACGTCCACGCCGTTCGCGCCGTGGATCGTGCTCGAAAGCGACGACAAGCGCTACGCCCGCATCAAAGCCTTACAGATCATCAACGATGCCTTGGATGTGCGCTTGCACGAGAACTGACGAAGCGGTATGATCGCAGTATCTGCTGGTATCGAATCGAACGGCGCCCGGAACAGGCTGAGCGCATGACATAGATAGGGGATCGTACATGGACAGCATTTTGGGAGTCGTGCCGATGTGGGCCGTATGGGCCATTGTGGCCGTCATCGTGCTCATCATCGTCATCTTTATTGCAAAGGGCTTCATCGACGAGATGAAGAAGTAGCCCGCAAGCGACAGATCGGCTGCAAAAGGCGTCCCTCTTCGGAGGGGCGCTTTTTTGTGCGTGCGGGGAAAGGCAGGGGGCGCAACGGGGCGGCGATCAGGGGCGGCAGGGGCGGCAAAGAGGGCGCGGCTGGGCGCCGGTGGGGCGGCAAAAGAGGCGCCCAAGCTGTGGTCGGGGGGTGGAAAAGGGGCCGGGCGGAAGGGGAAGGGTGGAAAAGGGGCGCCGGCGGTGTTGCAAAGGCGGAATTGCCGGGTTTGGCGGTGTTCTGTGGCCCGTTCATGTGAAGAAATCGTGTAGTTGAGACTTTAGGCGGGGGTTTTGTGGAGAGTCGCATCATTTTCGGTATGTCCTCGTTTGAGGATAGTATGAAATTAGGTATATATACCATAGTTTTGCTCGAAGATGGCTCGAAAGAAGGGTCGCAGGAGCGCATTTTGAGCAGTTTTTGCCTTCCGAAGCCCAAAATTCAGGCAAAATGATGCGAAGGGGGAGAAAAACAGCCCGAATTGTCTCAACTACACATATTTTTCATAATTGAGAAGGCGCAAGACCGTCCCCAGCGGCTTGCGAGGGCGAAAACCCGCCTCAAGCCTGGGAGCGAAGGGCAGTCCGCCTGCCGCCGCTGCTCGGCGCGGCGTTTTTGGACGACCGCAGCCGGGGCGAGGCCGTGTTAGGGCAGCGCCCGCCCGGACGACCGCCGGCGGGGTTGTGCTGTGTCGCCCGCCGTTTGGACAGCTGCAGGTGAGGTCCGGATGCAGCCCCGGACGAACGCCGCCCATCCGGGGCACGGCCGCTCAGCGCTTGCTTGGCGGCCGAAGCGTGCCGCAGCCTGCTAACAGATGAACATGGCGTCGCCGAACGAGAGCATGCGGTAGCGCTCGGCGATGGCATGGGCGTAGGCGTTCATGACGTTTTCCCTGGTGGAAAACGCGCTGACGAGCATCATGAGCGTGGAGCGGGGCACGTGGAAGTTCGTGACCAGTGCGTCGACCACGTGGAAGGAGCTTCCGGGCAGCAGGTAGAGCGACGTGGCGGCTCGATCGCAGGCGACGAGCGCTCCGGCGCCGTTGTCGGCGGCCGGGTCCCAGGCGCTTTCCAGGCTGCGCACGCTGGTGGTGCCCACGGCGATGACGCGTCCGCCGGACTCCTTGGCGCGGCGCACGGCGGCCGCGGTGCGCTCGGGAACCGTGTAGAACTCGGTGTGCATGGCGTGCTCGGCCGGGTCGTCTTCGTCCACGACCCGGAACGTGTCAAGCCCCACTTCCAGCTCGACGGTCTCCCAGGCGGCGCCCGCTTCCTGAATGCGGTCGATAAGCTGGGGCGTGAAGTGCAGGCCGGCGGTGGGGGCGGCGGCGGACGATTCGCGGCGACTGTACACGGTTTGGTACAGTTCTTCATCGCCGGCGTAGTCGTGGATGTAGGGCGGCAGCGGCGTGTGCCCCACTGCATGCAAGGCCTCGTCGAGGGAGGGAAGCGTCGTGGAAAGCCTCACGATGCGCTCGCCTTTCTGGCCGTGGGGCGCCCAGTCGACCACCTCGGCGCTGAGCGCGACGGCCCCGGCGGCGTCGCGGAAGTCGACGACGGCCCCGGTGCCCGGCTTCAGACGCTTGCCCGGCCGCACGAGCGCCTCCCAAAACGCCACGCGGTTCGTGCGCGGCTCCGGGCCGGCAGCTTCGCGCAGCAAAAACACCTCGGCGGCGCCTTCGGTTCCGCGCTTGGCGCCGAGCAGGCGGGCCGGCAGCACGCGGGTCTCGTTGGCGACGAACACGTCTTTGGGGCGCACGTAGTCGACGATGTCGCGGAAGATGCGGTCTTGCAGGGCGCCGGTCGCGCGGTCCATCACCAGCAGCCGGCAGCTGTCGCGCACGGCGGCCGGCTCTTGGGCGATCAGCTCGGCGGGCAGGTCGTAATCAAAGTCGCTCGTCTTCACGGTTTTCTTCTTTCACCTGGTCTTTCATCTGGTTGCGCATGGCTTTCAGAATGGCGTGCTTGCGCTGCTGCTTGTCTTGGTACGCCTGGCGCTCGGCGCGTTTTTCGGCGCGGCGGGCCTCTTGCGCCTGGCGTTCGGCGGCGTGCTCGGCGGCGTGCGCGGCCCGCTCGGCGGCTCGCATCGCTTTGCGCAGCTGCCGCTCGGCCTGGGCTTCCTCGTCGGAGAACCGGCAGCCGCAGAAGTTTTGGCGGTACATGCCGGCCTCGCGGCTGCGCCTGGTGGCCTCGTCGTAATAAGGGCGGAAGTCGCGAAAGACGCTGTCGAGCCCGTGTCGGGCGGCGGCGCGGTCCAGCTCTTCTTCGATGACGCCGGTGTATTGGTAGGGGCTGACCGAAAGCGTGGTGCCGATGGCGTCGAAGCCGTGCTCTGCGGCGTAGCGTGCGGTTTCTTCGAAACGCAGCCGATAGCAGGCGCGGCAGCGGGCGGCGCGAGCGTCGGGGTCGACGGCGAGCGCTGCTTGAAGCCGGGGGTCGAGCGCCGTGCGCACGGCCGCCTGGTCGGCGGTGCCGGCCCCGTCGACGTCTGCGGCCGTCGGGGCTGCGGCTTTGGCGGGGGTTGCCGCCTCTGTCAGGGCTGCAGCTCTGGCTGGGGTTGCAGCCTCTGCCGTTTTGCCTGGGGCCGCTGCCTCGGCTCCTGCCGCTTCGGTCGAGGTCGCTGCGGCGGCCGGGCTTGCCACCCCCGCCAGGGCTTTTGCGAGCGCGGCGCTTCCGATGGCTCCGGCGCTCATGTCCCAGTCGCGGACGTCGTAGCGCCCTTCTGCGACGGACACGCCTTCTGCGGCCGCCCACTCGCGCAGCGTGGCGAGTCGATGGCCGTACTCCTCGCGCGGGTGAATGTTAGAGTTGGCAAACAAAATGGCCGGCTCGACGCCTTCTTCGCGCAACACGCGCACCGGTTCGAGCGAGCAGGGGCCGCAGCAGGCATGCAGTAACAGTTTCATGGGGGTTTTCTCCGCTCTGTCGCAACTCTCGTATACTACCATGACGCACGCGATGGGCAATCGAAACGACGCGCGACGGACGATCGGCAAAAAGACGGCGCCATGGCAAGCGGTTCCGGCCCGGCCAAAGCAGCTTCTCGGGCCTGGTCCGTCTTTTCAGCGAGGGCGTCGGCGGGGAAGGCGGAAGCGGTGACTACTAATACAGAATCAAGTACCGAAATAGAATCCAAACCAGAAGGCGGCCCGGCTGCAGACGCCCCGGCCCCGACTCCTGCGGTGGCCCCGGCCCCTGCGACGCGCCCCTACCGCGCCGTCTGCTTCGACTTGGACGGCACGCTTCTGCCGCTTGACCTGGACGTGTTTTTGCAGCGCTACTTTTCGGCGCTGGGACAGGTGGCCGCCTGCTCCGGGGCAGACCCCGCCGCGTTCAAGGCCGGCATGGACGCCGGCATTCGCGCGATGACGACGCATGACGACGGCTGCTCCAACGACCAGGCGTTTTGGCGTCATTTCTTCGCGGAGGTCGACCCGGGCGCGTGCGACTGGAACGCGGCGTTCTCTGCGTTTTACGAGCGCTCCTTCGGCGAGATCGGCGCCGATGTGGTGCCTGATCCGGCGGCGGCGCGGGCCGTCGAAACGCTGCGGGCGAAGGGCTACACGCTTGCGCTCACGACGATGCCGATGTTTCCGGCGGAAGGCGTGAAGTGGCGCTTGAACTGGGCCGGCGTCGACGCGGACGCGTTTGCTCGCATCACGGCCTACGACAATTCGACGGCCACGAAGCCCCGCGCGATCTACTACGCCGAAAACCTGGCGGCGCTGGGCGTCGACGGCAAAGACGTGCTGATGGTGGGCAACAACACGGTCGAGGACCTGTCGTTCATGCGGCTGGGCGCCGACGCGTTTCTCGTTACCGACTATCTGCTCAACCCGTCCGGCATGGACGTGAACGCGGTGCGCCACGGGACGCTCGCCGAATTCGCCGACTGGGTCGAAACGCTTCCGACCTGCGAAAACCCTGCCGTTGACGTGCGGCGCGGCCTGATCGGGCGCGAAGAGTCGCAAGCGGTGCTCGTCGCAAACGAACGCGCCGCGCAAAAAGACGGGAGCGTCCGCCCATGACCTGCTTCCACTGTTCTTGCGACGCAACGAGCGGCAACGCCCGCGCCCTTTCCTGTCAGACGTCGCACGGCTGCTTCCGCACGCCCATGTTCATGCCGGTCGGCACGAGCGCCACGGTGAAAGGCGTCACGACAGACCAGCTGCACGCCATCGGATCGCAGGTGGTGCTGTCGAACACCTATCACTTGAGCCTGCGCCCCGGCGCCGAGCTGGTGGCCGAGGCCGGCGGCATCCACGCGTTCATGAACTACGACGGCCCCATGCTGACCGATTCCGGCGGATTCCAGGTGTTTTCCTTGGCAGACACCGTGAAGCTCGACTCGGAGGGGCTTACGTTCCGCTCTATTTACGACGGGTCGTACGTGCGGTGGACGCCGGAAGAGAACATGCGCATCCAAGAGCTCATCGGGGCCGACATCGCCATGCAGCTGGACCAGTGCACGCCGTACCCGGCCGAGCGGTCGTTCGTCGCGGCGGCGGTCGACCTGTCTGCCGCGTGGGCCCGGCGCTGCCTTGCGGCCCATACGCGCCCCGATCAGACGCTGTTCGGCATCGTGCAGGGCGGCATGGAGCTTGACCTGCGGCTTCATTCCGTCGACATGCTGCGGCGCATCGAAGAGGAAAGCGTGGCGGCGGGAGGGCGGCGCTTCGGCGGCTTCGGCATCGGCGGCTATTCGGTGGGCGAGAGCCACGACGTCATGTTCGAGACGCTCGGCACGGTGGCCCGTGCGCTGCCCGAGGACCGTCCGCGCTACCTCATGGGCGTCGGGAACCCCACCACGCTCGTGCGGGCGGTGCGCGAGGGCGTCGACATGTTCGACTGCGTGCTGCCCACGCGCACGGCCCGCATGGGCACCGCGTTCAGCTCTGCGGGCCGCATGAACCTGCGCAACGCGAAGTACGCGCGGGACTTCACGCCGCTCGACCCGGCGTGCCGCTGCTCGACGTGCCGAAACTACACCCGCGCCTACTTGCGCCATCTGGTGAAACAGAACGAGATGCTCGGGGCCATACTGCTGTCGGTCCACAACCTGCACTTCCTCATCGACCTGATGGCCCGCGCCCGCGAAGCGGTGCTGGCCGACGCCTACGAGGAGTTCTACCAGGACTGGATGGCCTCGCCGGCGGCGAAGGACTACTAATATAATAAGGTAGCTGCAAGCGCAGCGAGAAGGGCCGCTGCGCTTGCAGCTTCGTTTGCAACGCCTCTCGCGGCTGCGGACGGCTTCCTCTTCCTTGGCTTTTCGGCCCGGCGATCTTCCGAGTCTTCTCTTTACATGCTACGGTTTTGTGGCACAATAGGACAGTTCGTGTAAAAGGCAGGCTTGTGCCCTGAAAAAACGATGGAAAGGGGAGAGATTCTCCTATGGCTGATTCTCAGTTGGAGCAGGCTGCGAAAAACGCGCGTCGCCAACGCGCCTCGCAAAACGCCGCAGGCTCGAAGGACCGCCGCCCCCGCGTGAGCAACAAGGACCGGCGAAACGTGTGGCTGCTCGTTCTGACGACGCTGCTCGTGGTCGTGTCGGTCGTCCTGTTCACGCCGCCTTCGCAAAAGATCAACCAGGGCCTGGACATCCAGGGCGGCCTGTCGGTCGTTCTGACGGCGAAAAGCACCGACGGCCAGCCGGTCACCACGGAGGACATGGAAAAGAGCCGCGCCATCATCGAAAGCCGCGTGAACGCGCTCGGCGCGTCGGAGGCCGTGGTGCAGCTACAGGGAACCGACCAGATCTTGGTTCAGATCCCCGGCCTGTCCGACACTGAAGAGGCGCTCGCCACCATCGGCAGGACGGGCCAGCTGGAATTTGCGCGACTGGACTCGTTCACCGACGAGACGGTCCGCAGCCAGATAGAGTCCGGCAACTTCGGCAGCGAGGGCGTGATCACCGACGAGTTCGGCAACGCCTTCCCGTCGGGCGAGACGCAGCGCCTCGACGTGGAGCCCGGCACGTACACGCCCATCGTGACCGGCGACGAGATCCAGAACGTGACCATCGGGCGCCCGTCTGAAACGGCGACCGACTTCGCCGTCAACATCACGCTCAACAGCGAGGGCGCGGCCGCGTTTGCCGAGGCCACGAAGGAGCTGGCGCCGACGCACGGCCAGATCGTCATCATCTTGGACAACCAGGTGGAATCGGCCCCGGCCGTCCAGAGCGAAATCCCCAACGGGCAGGTGCAGATCACCGGCAACTACACGCAAGACGAGGCGAAGGCGCTGCAGACGGTGCTTGAATCGGGATCGCTGCCCATCAACTTCGAATATGCGCAGTCCCAGGTGGTCGGCCCGACGCTTGGCCAGGATGCGCTGACCTCTGGCGTCATCGTTGCGGTCATCGGCCTTCTGCTCGTCATGCTCTACCTGCTGGTGTTCTACAAGGGCCTCGGCATGATCGTTGCGGGCGCCATGCTGGTGTTCGCAGTGCTCTACCTGGGCATTCTGGCGTTTCTGTCGTCGTTCGGCCTGTTCAGCCTGTCGCTTGCGGGCATCGCCGGCATCGTGCTGACCATCGGCATGGCGGCTGACTCGTCCATTCTGACGCTTGAGCGCTTCCGCGAGGAAATCCGCATGGGCCGCAGCGTGCGTGCCGCGTCCATCACCGGCGTGCGCCACGCCATCCTCACGTCCATCGACGCCGACTTGGTCTCCATGGTGTCCGGCCTCACGCTGTTCTTCTTGGCCGCCGCGTCGGTCAAGGGCTTCGGCTTGACGCTGACGCTCGGCATCTTGTGCGACATTGTCATGATGCTGCTGTTCAAGGCGCCGCTCATCCGCCTGCTCGCGCCGAAGGTTATCGCCCGCCATCCGAAGTTCTGGGGCATTGACGACTCCATCGCGGCTGCCCAGGGCTACAAGGAGCTGGCCGAGGCCGAAGGCGTGAGCATCGCCGAGGCTGAGCTCGCCGAGCAGATAGACGGCGCCGAAAGCGCCAAGTTCGCGCACGAGCACGACGGCGCCGATGCGGCCGGCGGGGCCAAGAAGGCGGCCAGCGCCATCAAGGGCCGCTTCATCAAGCGCGACATCAACTTCATGGGCTATCGCAAGATCATGCTCACGGCGGCGGCCGTCGTCGTGGCGCTCAGCTTCGTCGTCATGGGCTTCCGCGGCCTGAACTTCGGCATCGAATTCGTTGGCGGCACGTCCATCGCCTTCCATGGCACCGGCGACATCACCGTCGAGCAGATGCGCGACGCCTTCAACAACGCCGACGAGCCCGACGCCGTCATCCAGACCACCACGACCAACGGCCAAGAAGGCTTCCTCGTGCGCACGACCACCACGAGTCCCGAAGAAGCCGCCGCGCACGCCAACACGGTCGCGGACGAGCTGGGCCTGTCCACCGACAGCTTCGAAGTCACCACGATCGGCCCGGACTGGGGCTCGAGCGTCATCCGTTCGTCGGCCATCGCGTTTTTCGTGTCCATCATCCTGATCATCATCTACATCGCCATTCGTTTCGAATACAAGATGGGCGTCATGGCGATCGTGGCGCTGTTCCACGACCTCATTTTGGTCATGGGCATATACGCCCTGGTCGGGCGCGAGGTGAACCCGAACACGATCGCCGCGTTGCTGACGATTCTGGGCTACTCGCTCTACGACACGGTGGTCGTGTTCCACCGCATCAACGACAACATGCAGGGCGAGAACATCCGCTGCACGTTCATGACCATGGCGAACCACTCGGTCAACCAGGTGCTTTTGCGCACCATCAACACGACGCTCACCTCGTTCGTGCCGGTGGCGGCGATGCTGTTCTTCGGCAGCGAAACGCTGAAGGACTTCGCGTTCGCCATGGCGATCGGCCTGTTGGCGGGCTCGTATTCGTCCATCGCCATCGCCACGCCGCTCTACGCGATGTGGAAGACGAAGGAGCCGCGCTACGCGCGTTTGCAGAAGAAGTACGGCGACGAGGTCGGCGTGTTCGAGTTCGACCATGTCGGCTCGCCTGAGATCGCGCAGGTGCCGCTGGCCCGCTTGGAGGCCGAGACGACGAAGGCCGCCGAAACGGCTGAGAGCGCCGACGCGCCGGCGGCCGCATCGCCCTCCGCGCCTAAGTCAGGCCTGCCGACGAAGTCCGACGGAACGTACGACTCGCCGCGGCACAAGGCGCAAAACGCCAGCAAGAAGCCCAAGGGCCCCGATCGCATCAAGCGCCCGCTGAAATAGGAAGCGTCTCTCGCAGCAGGCGGGAAGCGCGAGCCCGCAGCCATGCGCAGGCCCCCAGCCGAAAGCGGTTGGGGGCCTGTTTGGCGTGCGGGGGCGCTGGCGCCGGCCGCGCGGCACGCCTGCGCACGCGCCGCACGGCTTCGTACGTATTTGCCGCTGTTCAGGGGCGGCGGCTGTCGCTGCCCCGTTTGCTGTGCTAGGCTATGCAGCCGAACGCACGATGAAAGGGGTCTGTATGCGCCAAGGATCTGCGCCGAACTTCTGCCCGCCGGTCGAGGAAGGCATCACGCTCGAGCTGGAAGACGAGCGTGGCGAGCGCGTGTTGCTGGAGTTTCTCGGGCTGATCATCCACAACGACCGCCGCTACGGCTTCTTCTATCCGCTCGACGAGGGCGCCCATGCCGGCGATTCGGGCGAGGTCGTGCTGCTGGAAGTGACCGAGCTCGACGACGACGGCCAGCCGTCCGCTTTTGAACTGGTGCAAGACGAAGGCATCGCCGCCGAGGTGTATGCGGACTTCCGCCAAGCCACGAAGGATCTCTACGACTTCGAATAGCGGGTTTGCGCCGCCTACAGCGCGATCGGCGTCCGGCTGCCGTCGATCTCGCAGAGCCACGCGCACGGCTCGTCGACGGTGAAAGACGTCAGCCGCGGGTCGTCGCGGTCGCTACAGCGGCGCGACATTCGCGCCGACGACGCAGGCGAGCATGGCGGCCACGACGAGCATCCCGTTGCGGTCGAGGCGCGAAAAACGCAGCGGATGCAGCCGGGTGCGGCCGCTGCCGCCGTGGTAGCAGCGGGCGTCCATGGCCAAAGACAGCGTTTCGGCGTGGCGGAAAGCGCTTGCGAACAGGGGAACGAGCAGCGACGCGAGCATGCTTGCGCGGCCGTTGGAAAACGTGGCGCCGCGGCTGACCTGGGCGCGGCGGATGGTCTGCAGCTCGGTCATGAACTGCGGCAGGAAGCGCAGCGCAATGCCCATCATCATCGACAGCTCGTGCGCAGGAACGCCGAGGCGGGACGCCGGGGCGAGCAGGCGCTCGAAGGCGTCGGTGATGTCGAGCGTGGGCGTCGTGAGCGTGAGCAGGCTCATCGCGAGCAGCAGCAGGGTCAGGCGGCAGGCGATGAACGCGGCGCTGCGAACCCCGGCGTCGGTGACGCGCAAAGGCCCCCATTCGAGAAGCGGGGCGCCTTCGCGGACGAACAGCACGTTGAGCAGGGCCGTTATGACGACGATGAACGCGAGCGGCGCGATGGAGCGCACAGCCGAGCGCAAAGGGATGCCCGAGAGCGCGAAGAAGCCGGCGACGAAGGCGGCGCACACGGCCAGCGCGAAGAAGTCCTGCGCGACGAAGGCGACGGCCGTCACCGCAAGCGACAGCAGCAGCTTTGCTCGCGGGTCCATGCGGTGGACGGGGCTCGTGCCGGGCCAGTAGCGCCCGATGCAGGCGGAAAGATCAACCACGGCCGGCCTCCTGGGGGTCGGCCCCAGGCCCCGCCGCGTCGCCTGGGGCGACGGATGCGTCCGGCGCGGGCGGGGCGCCTGCGGCAGCGCCGGCTGGAGCCGGCGCCTCGGCGCCGGGCAGGGCGCTTTCCGCGCGTCCGCCCAGCTGAGGCGCCAGATCGGCGGCGAGCGTCGCCGCGTCGTAGAGGGCCCGCGGCAGGTCGAACCCGCATTCGCGCAGCTCGCACGCCAGCTTCTGCGCCTGCGGCACGTCCAGGCCGATGTTGCGCAGCTCGTCTCCGTGGGCGAACACCTCTGCCGGCGTGCCGAGCGCAAAGACGCGCCCGTTGTTCAGCACCACGATGCGCTCGGCAAGCCGCGCCAGGTCGTCCATGTTGTGCGACACCATGACGATGGCGATGCCGCGGCTGTGCAATTCGGCGATGAGCTGCAGAAACTCTTCTTTCGCCACCGGATCGAGCCCGGCGATGGGCTCGTCGAGCACGAGCGCCTCGGGTTCCATCGCCAGCACGCCGGCGAAGGCGACGCGCCGCTGCTGGCCGCCCGACAGCTCGAACGGGCTCCTTTCGCCCACCTCGTCGGCGTCGAGATGCACCGAACGCAGCGCCTCGCGCACCCGGTGCGCCACCGTGTCGTCGGGCAGCCCCAGGTTGCGCGGGCCGAACGCCACGTCTTCGGCCACCGTCGGCGCGAACAGCTGGTTTTCGGGGTACTGGAACACCAGCCCGATTTTCCCGCGCACCGCCGCGGCGACTTCTTTGTCGGCCAGGTCGCGCCCGTCAACGAGCACGGTGCCGAACGTCGGGCGCAAAAGGCCGTTTGCCAGCTGCACGAGCGTGCTCTTTCCGCTGCCGGTGTGGCCCGCCAGCCCTAAAAACTCGCCCGGCTCGAGGGAAAACGTCACGTCGCAGAGCGCCCAGGTTCCCTCCGGGTCGCTGCCCCAGGCGGGCCGGCCGTGCTCGGCGAGCGACGTCGGCTGCTCGATGACGCCCGCTTCGCGCCGCCGCCGGGCCTTCTTGCGGCGTTTCTCCTGGCAGACGGGGTCGACGTAGGAAAAGCTCACGCCTTCGAACGCAATGCGCACAACGCCTCCTTCAACGGTTCCGTCTCCACGAGCGTCGGCACGTCGACGCCGCGGCGCTGCAGCTCGCCGCAGAGCGCCGCCGAAAACGGCACGTCCAAGTTCAGCCGCTCCAGCACGTCGCGCTGCGACAGGACGTCTGCGGGCGTGCCGTCGCAGGCCACCGACCCCGCATCCAGCACCACCACGCGGTCGGCCTGGGCGGCCTCTTCCATGAAGTGCGTGATCATCACGACCGTCATGCCGCGGCCGTGCAGCTCGCGGCACACGCGCAGCAGCCCTTTGCGCCCGCGCGGGTCGAGCATGGCCGTCGCCTCGTCCAGAATGAGGATTTCCGGGTCCATCGCCAGCACGCCCGCGATGGCCACGCGCTGCTTCTGCCCGCCGGAAAGCGCGTGGGTCTCGCGGCCGTCGAAGCCTTGCAGTCCCACGTCGGCCAGCGCGTCGCTCACCCGATGGCGCAGCTCGTCGGCGGGAATGCCGAGGTTTTCCGGCCCGAAGGCCACGTCGTTTTCCACGAGGCTTGCCACGAGCTGGTCGTCGGGGTTTTGAAACACCATGCCCGCGCGGCTGCGGATGAAATACGTCGCGTGCGGGTCGTCGGTGGCCCGTCCTGCCACGCGCACCTCGCCCTCGTCGGGCAGAAGCAGGGCGTTGAGGTGCTTCGCCAGCGTGGACTTGCCCGATCCGTTGCCGCCGAGCACGCAGACGAACTGGCCTTTCGGAATGCGCAGGTTTATGTCGCGCAGCACGAAGGCCTCGCCGTCGTAGGTGAAGCCGACGTGTTCCATGTCGATGAGCGCCACGAAGCCTCGCTTTCAGTCGGGGGGGGGAAGGGAAGGGGTGCCGAAGTCGGGCGGACGCGGCAGACGCCGGCCCGCTTGGCGGGCGGCCAGCACCGCCGCGAACTCGGCCGCTGCGGTGCCACCCGCGTCGCCGCAGCTTCGTCTATCGCCCTTTGACCTGCAGCTTCTTAGGCGTGATGAGGTTCGACACCGCTTTGTACACGACGATGGTCAAAACGGCGTTCAGCGCCGCCTTCAGCAGGTTGAACGGCACGAGGACGGGGATGATCATTTCCACGACCGCATTGAGGGGCACGCCCAGATACAACGGCGTGACGACGAGGTTGCCGACGATGGCCATGAGCGTGGCGGCGACGACGGAAAGCGCCAGTCCGACGATCGCGCCGGTCATCGTGCGGCGGCGCTGATACACCATCGCCGCCGGAACGACGAACCCGGCCACCACGAGGATGTTCATGACCGCGCCGGACGCGTCTGCCAGCAAAAGGCCGTGCAGCACCGCGCCGACGAGCCCCACGGCAAAGCCTGCGCCCGGCCCAAAGGCGAAGCCGCACACCATGGCGGGCATGGCGCTTGCGTCGTATTTCAGCCACGGCACGACCGGGAGCAGCGGAAACTCGACGAACGACAGCAGCACGCCGATAGCGCACAGCAGCGCCATCGTGACGAGCTGGCGCGTCGACCAGCGGTTCGTGTTCGTGAATTCGCGTTCGCTTGCGGCAGGCGTTTTCGCCGAGCCTGCCGTCTTCATGGTGCCAGCCATCGCCGGACCCCTTTCTCGCGTCGGCCGCACTGAAAGACGAGCGTCGCTTTCCGGCCGAAAAAGAAAACAAGCCCGCATGAATTCCTCTTCATACAGGCTTCGAAATAGGTCCGTGCTTGCCGCCGCGAGGCGGGAAAGCTGCGGATCGCTGCCTCTTCCATCCGGACTGTACCGTTGGTCGTGGGATCGCACCACAGTCAGCCGCCTGCCCTGAAACGCCGGCAGGCGGGTCGCGGACTCTTGGCGCCTCGAACGGAGGGCCAGATTACCGCCAGTGAGGAATTGCACCTCGCCCTGAAACAGAATCCATGCCGCACAGTATACGCACGCCGTCCGCCCGTTTGCAACAGGCCGAAGGAAAATTCCTAAGAAGCGAAAGGCGGCGGCGCTTCCCGAGCGAGGGCGTCGCCTCGCTGCCCACGAGAAAACGCGCCGCTCCTTGAAAAAAGGAACGCATTGCGGCGCCTTCGTTTACAATGGCTCGCATGTTTGACTTGCTGAAACAGATCGACGCATTCGTATGGGGCCCGGCCATGATCGCTTTGCTTCTGGGCTCGCACGTCTTCTTCACGTTCCGCACCGGCTTTATCCAGCGCAAACTGCCGCTGGCCATCAAGCTGTCGGTGGCGAAGGACCCCGACGCTCCCGGCGACATCAGCCAATTCGGGGCACTGGCCACCGCGCTTGCCGCCACCATCGGCACCGGGTCCATCGTCGGCGTGGCGACGGCCGTTTTGGCGGGCGGCCCGGGCGCGGTCTTTTGGATGTGGCTCACCGGCATTTTCGGCATGGCGACCAAGTACGCTGAAACCTACGCGGCGGTGAAGTACCGCGTGCGCGACCACAACGGCTGCATGCTCGGCGGCGCCATGTACATCTGGCAGCGGGCGTTTTCCCGCGACGCCGACGGCAAGCCCGACACGGTGGGCGGCAAAGCGCCCTGGTGGGCGCGGATGGGCGCCGTGGCGTTCGCGAGCTTTGCCGCCGTCGCGTGCATCGGCACGGGGTCGGCGGTGCAGGCCAGCGCCATGACCGGCATCATCACGGCGAACGCCCCCGTGCCGCCGTGGGCCGTCGGCGTCGTCATCGTCGTGCTGGTGTCCGCCGTCATCTTCGGCGGGGTGGGCGCCATTTCGAGGGTGTGCGAAAAGGTGGTCCCCTTCATGGCGGCGGCCTATGCGCTTGGCTGCGTGGTCATTCTGGCGGTGAACGGGCCGTATGTGGCGGACGCCGCCGTCCTCATCTTCGAGTGCGCCTTCACGGCAAAGGCGGCGTTCGGCGGCGCGGTGGGATCGGGCATCATGACGGCGCTGCAGTTCGGCTGTGCGCGCGGCCTGTTCTCGAACGAATCCGGCCTGGGGTCGGCGCCTATCGTGGCTTCGGCCGCCGCCACGCGCAACCCGGCCCGCCAGGCGCTCGTGGCCATGACCGGCACGTTCTGGTCCACCGTCGTCATCTGTGCGCTCACCGGCATCGTGCTGGTGTCCACGATGCTCGCGAACCCCTCCATCGAGGCGTCCATCGCGGACAACCCCGCCGTCTATTCCGGCGCCATGCTCGCGAGCGAGGCGTTCGCGACGATTCCCTACGTGGGCACGCCCATCTTGGTGCTTGGCATGGTGTCCTTTTCGTACACGACCATCTTGGGCTGGTCCTATTACGGCAACCGCTGCATCACGTATCTGTTCGGCCGCTACGCCATCCGCCCCTACCAGGTCGTTTACGTGGCCGTCGCGTTTTTGGGCGCCATCGGCGTGGGCGATTTCGTGTGGACCGTCTCTGACATCGGCAACGCGCTCATGGCCGTCCCCAACATCGTCGTCATCTTGCTGCTGTCGGCCATGATCGCCCGCGAGACCCGACACTATATATATGAGGGGAATTTGGACGAGCCCGACACGGACCCCATCCCGCGCGTCGAGGGGAAGTAGCGCCGCCGGAACCGGGCGCCCTTGCGGCTGTCGGCGCGAGAGCTGAATCAGAACCAAGTACGAAAACAGAATTTGAAGGCGACGCGGGCGTGGACGCCGTTGCCGGGAACGCGCCGCTTGTGCGCCTTGCGCACTCCACTATGCTAAAGCGCGGAAACTCTGGGCCGTTCGCTGATAATTTCGCATCTGTTAACAATCGCGTTGCGGCCTTGTGCCTATAATCCAACGAATTCTTCACAGCCATGGAAGTTCTGGGGACTGACGTTGACGCGAGCCGTCCGGCACCCTTTTGCAACCTCCGTCTGCAGAGGTTCCTGGCTGTGTCGGCACTTCACGAGGAAAGGTTCGGTATGGATGCGGTTGTCGAAGTAATCAATGCCATAGACGGGTTTGTCTGGGGCATTCCCATGCTCGTCATCTTGCTGGGAAGCCACTTGTACTTCACGGTGCGCACGGGCTTCATCCAGCGCAAGATCCCGACGGCTATCAAGCTGTCCTTTGCGAAGGACCCCGACGCCCCTGGCGACATCAGCCAGTTCGGTGCGCTGACCACGGCGCTGTCGGCCACCATCGGCACCGGCAACATCGTCGGCGTGGGCACGGCCATTTTGTCGGGCGGCCCGGGCGCTGTTCTGTGGATGTGGCTTACCGGCGTGTTCGGCATTGCGACGAAGTACGCCGAAACCTACGCGGCGGTGAAGTACCGCGTGGAAGACCACGAGGGCAACATGCTCGGCGGCGCTATGTACGCCTGGCGCCGCGGCTTCCAGGACGCCAAGGGCGACACCCCGTGGTGGGCGCTGCTCGGCGCCGGCGCGTTCGCCCTGTTCGCGGCCATTGCCTCGTTCGGCATCGGCTCGGCGGTGCAGTCTTCGGCCATGACCGACATCATCGTGTCGTCGGCCCCCGGCGTGCCTGAGTGGGCCATCGGGCTGGCCATCGTCATCATGGTGTCGCTCGTCATCTTCGGCGGCATCAAGTCCATTTCCCGGGTGTGCGAAAAGCTCGTGCCGTTCATGGCCATCGCCTATGCGTGGGGCTGCGTCGTCATCATCGGCATGAACTGGGAATTCATCTGGCCCTCCATCCAGCTCATCTTCGAGTGCGCCTTCACCGGCAAGGCGGCCTTCGGCGGCGCGGTCGGCTCGGGCGTGGCGCTGGCCATCCAGTTCGGCTGCGCGCGCGGCCTGTTCTCCAACGAGTCCGGCCTGGGCTCGGCGCCTATCGTCGCGTCGGCCGCGTCAACGCGCAACCCGGCCCGCCAGGCGCTCGTGTCCATGACCGGCACGTTCTGGGACACCGTCGTCATCTGTGCGCTCACCGGCCTTGTGCTCGTGTCCACGATGCTTGCCAACCCCGGCATCATGGAAAGCGGCGCCATCACCGCCGGCGCCCAGCTGACCACCACGGCCTTCGCGTCCATCCCGGTCATCGGCACGCCCATTCTGGTCATCGGCATGATCCTGTTCGCGTACTCGACCATCCTGGGATGGTCCTACTACGGCAACCGCTGCATCACGTACCTGTTCGGCAAGTGGGCCATCCGCCCCTACCAGATCATTTACGTGGTCATCGCGTTTTTGGGCGCCATCGGCGTGGGCGATGTGGTCTGGACCGTCTCTGACATCACCAACGCGCTCATGGCCGTGCCGAACATCCTGGTTGTGCTGCTGCTCTCCGGCATGATCGCGAAGGAGACGCGCCATTACGTCTACGAAGACCATCTCGACGAGAAGGACGAGACGCCCATTCCGCGCCTCGACACGAAGTAGCGCCTGTTCGCGACATGCTTCTGCCAGAGAGCCGCTCGCTGTCGGGCGGCTTTCTTGTTGGATGCGGCGCTGACGGAGGGGCGGGGTTGACGGCGGCTTTTGCCTGCCGGTTGCGCGGCTTTTGCGCGGCGCGGATGTGATAGGGTGGTCCGAACAGGTGAAAGCGGCGTGGAAGACGGAAGGGGAGCGATGAAGCGCGTGGTGATCGTCGGCGGCGGGGCGTCGGGCCTTATGGCGGCCATCGGGGCGGCGGGCGCGGCCCGGGAGGCCGGCCGGGCGTGCGAGGTGGTCGTGCTGGAGCGGGCGGAGCGGGTCGGGAAGTCCATCCTGGCCACGGGAAACGGCCGGTGCAACGTTTCGAACGCGCGGCCGGCGGCGGCGCTGTACCGCGGCAGCGACTACGTGGGCGGCGTCTATGCCGAGCTGGCGGGTCGCGCCTGCAACCGGCGTGGACCGTTTGCGCAGGTGAAGGCGTCGTCGCACGAAAACCCGGTGCATGCGCTGTTCGCATCGCTGGGGCTTGTGCTGTGCGAAGAGGGCGAAGGGCGGCTGTATCCGGCCACGTTCAAAGCGACGACCGTGCTCGACGTGCTGCGGGCCGCCCTCGATGCGGCGGGCGTCATCGTGCGCACCGATGCGGCGGCGGTCGCGGTCGAGCGGGCGGACGGGGGCGCTTCGGGCGTCGCGTCGGCTTCTCGCGAACGAAGCGCCGCGTCGGCCGGGTGCCCGGCCGACGCTCCCGCCAGAGGGCTGCACGCGGATGCCGTGGTCGCGCCCGGCGCGGCTGTGCGGCGGCCGTGGCGCGTGCGGCTGGCCGACGGGTCGGTCGTCGGGGCCGACGCGGTGGTGGTGGCCGTAGGCGGCAAAGGCGTCGACGCGCTGGAACTGCCGCTGGCTGCGGACGCGGCGCCGCCCGTGCCGGTGCTCGGCCCGCTCGCGGTGCGCCAGGCCGGGCGCACGAAGTCGCTCGACAACATCCGCGTGCGCTGCAGGGCGTGGCTGTTCGAACCCGGCCGGGAAGGAGGCTCGCACGGCGCCAGGGGCCCAAAGTCTGACAAGAGTCCCGAAAAACGGACACTTGAGCCGTGCGAGCGCGAGGCCCGCCAGGCTGCCCGCGAGCAGCTTTCCTGCGAGGCGGGCGTCGTCTGCACCGCCCCCGCCCTGCGCGACGAGGCGCAGCGCGTGAAGGCGTGCGAGGCGGGAGAGGTGCTGTTTCGGCGCTACGGCGTGTCGGGCATCGCGGTCTTCAACCTGTCGCGCCTCGCGCGTCCCGGCGACGAGCTGGTCCTCGACCTGCTGCCCCACGTCCGCGCCTGCGACTGCGACAGCTTCCTCTTCCGCCGGCGCAAGCTGCTGGCGGCGCAGTTCGGCACGGTGACGTACGCCGATCTGCTGCGCGGCATGCTGCTTGATCCCGTCGCCCGCGAGATCGCCCGAACGGCCCAGGTCAGGCCCGAGGACGCCGTGCGCAAAGACCGCCTGGCCGACGTGGGCCGCACGCTCAAGCGCTGGTCGTTCGAGGTGACGGGCATTGGGGACGCTCGCCAGTGCCAGCTCGTGCGCGGCGGCGTGCCGACCGCTGCGATGGACGCGCGGTTCGGCGGCGTGCGCGGGATGGACGGGCTGTACGTGACCGGCGAGGCGCTCGACGTCGACGGCCCGTGCGGCGGCTACAACCTGCACTGGGCGTGGGCGAGCGGGCTTCTGGCCGGCATGGACGCGGCGAGCTTGGCGTGCGCGGCGCAAGCGGACGGAGGCGAAGCATGATCGAAGTGGCGAACGTGCGTCTGAGCTTGGACGATGCGCTGGCAAAGGGCGAGGCGAGGCTTGCTCGCGCCGTCGCGAAGAAGCTCGGGCTTGCGAAGGGATCGGTAGCAAAGGCGGAGTTGGTACGGAAAAGCGTCGACGCTCGGCGCAAGTCCGACGTGCATGTCGTCGCGACGGCGGCGGTCGAGCTTGCGAACCCGGCCGACGAGGCGGCGCTGCTGGCGCAGGGCCTGCCGGGCGTGAAGCGGCACGTGCCGTATGAGCCGCTGGCGATTCCGGCGCTGCGCCCGGGGCCGGGGTCGCTGCGGCCCATCGTCGTGGGCACGGGTCCGGCGGGGCTGTTCTGTGCGCTCTACCTGGCGCAGGCGGGCCTGCGCCCGATCGTGGCGGAGCGCGGCGCCGACGTGGACGAGCGCACGCGCATCGTGGCGGCGTTCGACGCCGGGGCCGACCTGGACGTGGCGACGAACATCCAGTTCGGCGAGGGCGGCGCCGGCACGTTTTCCGACGGAAAGCTGACCTGCGGCGTGAAAAGCCCGTTCGCGCCGCACGTGCTGCGGTGGTTCGTCGACGCGGGCGCCCCGCGCGAGATCCTCGTGGACGCGAAGCCCCACATCGGCACCGACCTTTTGCGCGGCGTCGTGCGGCGGCTGCGCGAGCAGATCGTCGCGGCTGGCGGCGAGGTGCGGTTCAACACGACCGTCTGCGACGTGCGGTTTTTGGACGGCCGGGTGTGCGCGGCGGCCTTCTGCGGTCCTGACGGAGCTGTGAGCTGGGTCGATGCGGATCGCGTGGTGCTTGCGTGCGGGCATTCGGCCCGCGACACGTTCGAGCTTCTGCGGGATCGCGGCCTGCGTTTGGAGCCGAAGCCGTTTTCGGTCGGCGTGCGCATCGAGCACGCGCAGCAGGCCGTCAACGAGGCGCAGTACGGGCGTGCGGCGAAACACCCCGCCTTGGGAGCCGCCGACTACAAGCTTTCGGTGCAGGTTCCCGAGCGCGTCGGCGACGGGCAGCGCGGCGTGTACACGTTTTGCATGTGTCCCGGCGGGGAAGTGGTCGCGGCGGCCAGCGAGCCGGGCCGGGTGGTCGTGAACGGCATGAGCCGCCACGCCCGCGACGGGAAGAACGCGAACAGCGCCCTGCTCGTGGGCGTCGGTCCGGAAGACTTCGGCAGCGACGATGTGCTGGCCGGCGTGGCGTTCCAGCGTCGGATCGAGCGGGCGGCCTTCGAAGCGGCGTGCGCCGCCGGTGGAAAAGCCTACGCGGCGCCTGCCCAGCGGGTGGGCGACTTCCTCGCCGCCGACGGCGCTGCTCGGGCGAGCGCCAACGCGGGCGCAGAGGCCGCCAACGGCAATCGCGCGGCGGCTTCGGCTTCTGCCGGGCCGTCCGACGTCCCCGAGCCTACCTACCCTCGCGGCGTGGCCTGGTGCGATTTGCACGACTGCCTGCCGCCGTTCGTGACCGACGCCATCGCCGACGCCCTGCCGCTGCTCCAGAGGCGCCTGCGCGGCTTCGCCGACCCGAACGCGGTCATGACGGGCGTGGAAACCCGCAGCTCAAGCCCGGTGCGCATCCTGCGCGAAGCCGACCTGCAGGCAAGGGTCGGCGCTTTCGACCGCCCCAGCGGGCTTTTTCCGTGCGGCGAGGGCGCGGGATACGCCGGCGGCATCATGAGCGCGGCCTGCGACGGCTTGCGCGTCGCCGAGGCGCTGTGCGCAAGCATCGACGCCGCCCGCTGACGACGGGGCTTTCGCACCGCCGCGCTGCCGGTGCTTCCCGGGGAGGCGCTGATCGATTTCGCCGGCCCTGCGCAGACGAGCCGGCGCCGACGCTTGCGGGGCCGTTCGATGGTATACTGATCGGCGGACGAACACGCTCGACGGCATGGAAAGCGGGTGGGAATCCCGCACGGTACCGCCACTGTGATCAGGTTTTTCCTGTCAGCCAGAATACTGCGCGAGCGAAAGGGCGCCGCCGCGGCGGTCTACCGCGAAGGCGCCGGGCGAAGATGCTCGAACGATTTTGCGGCGAATACGGGCCGCACGTTTGCTCATGAGGCGGCGTGCGGCTTTTTCTGTTTTGCGCCACGGACGAGAAAGGAAGGCGCCATGGGCGTTGCCGGCTTGAAGAAGACGGCGGGAAAACTGGGACGGGCGCTTCTCGTCGTCGCGCTGGTCGGCGCGTGGGCGCCGGCGTGCGCGTGGGCGGGCGAGCCCGACGCGCCCCGCGCGGCCGTTGCCGAGGCTCCTGCGCCGGCAGAGGCGGCGGAAGTCGTCGCGCCCGCCGCGGGCGATCCGGCGCCGGCGCCCGACGAGTCGGCCGGCGGCGAGGCCGACGCGCTGCCTTCGGAGCCTGCCGCAAACGACGGCGCATCGCCCGAACCGGATGCCACCGACGAGCCGGCCGGCGTTGAGGCGGTGCGCGACGTCCCGCCCGCGTCGGTCAGCGAAACCGACGTGTTCGCGCTCATGACCAGCATCGCCGGGCAGTATGCGACGACCGGCGACGCCTGGGCCTGCATGGACATGGCGGCCGTCGGCCTCCTGTCGCCTGAGTCGAAGACGGCGCTCGTCGACGGCGCGGCGTCCGCCATGCAAACGCCCGGGGCCGCCAATGCGGCGACGGCGTTCCAGCGCACGATCATCGCGCTCACGGCGGTGGGGGAAGACGCGACCAAGGTGCCCGACGCCGCCGCGGGCAGCCCCTACGACGCCGTCGCGGCCATGGCTGACGCCGTCACGGCCGCCTCTCCCGTCAACGTGCTGGCGTTCACGCTTTTGGCCTATGAGGGCGGCTATGACGTGCCGCCTGCCGCGAAGCTGACAAAGGAGCAGCTCGTCGCGGCGTTGACGTCGAAGCAGCTGGAAGACGGCGGTTTTGCGTACCGCGGAAGCGCGTCGGACGCCGACATGACGGCCATGGTCATTGCGGCGTTGGCGCCTCTTGCACAAGGCGATGCGGCGCTGCAGTCCGTCGTGGACGAAGCCGTGGGGGCGCTTCATGCGCTGCAGCACGACGACGGCGGCTGGGGCGCGACGGGCATGGGCGTGCAGACGGCGACGAACGCCAATTCGACTGCGATGGCCGTCGTGGCCCTGTGTGCGCTCGGCATGGACCCCGCGACCGCGTGGGCCGCTTCCGACGGATCGACTCCGCTTTCGGCCCTGCTCGCCCAGGCCGCGCCGGACAAAACGTCGTTCTACTACAACGGCAAGCCGAATAATTCAGCCACTGAGCAGGGATTTCGGGCGCTTGCCGCCTATCGCGGCCTCAAGAACACGAACGGGCCCTACAACATCTACGTGCAGGCGAAGGACCGCGACGCGACGTTTCCGCCGACGCAGTCCGAAAACCCTGGCGGTGCGGAAGGCCCCGGCGCCGGCCAAGGCGGCGCAACGAAGCCGGACCCTTCGCAGGGCGGCAGCGAATCCTCAGGGGGCGACGCGGCGCACGACCCGCTGCATCCGGCGACGTCGAGCCAGGAGCCAAGCGGCCCTGGCGACGAATTGGAGCCGACCGACAACGGGCGGCCGACCGACGAAGGCGCGAGCGGCTCCGGGGCGCCGGCATCGGCGGCGACGGCTTCGGCCGCGGCGTCGCAAGCCGGGAGGGCGAAGGCGGCGAAGGTGAAGAGCACGCCGCTCGCGCAGACAAGCGACGGGGCGTTTTGCCTGATGGCAGGTGCGCTTGGGCTTTCGGCGGCAGCGCTTGCGGCCGCTGTGGGGCTGGCCGGGCGCCGTCTTCGCGGGGCGGCTGCGGACGGGTCGTGCCAAGACGTTGAACAGGACTGCACATGAGCGACGAAATCGACGAACGAATAGCGCCTCCGGTCGCCTGCGGAGAAGCGGCGAGCACGGGCGAACGGGAGGGCGAAGGGGCGAAGGCGACCTCTTTGCGCTGGAAGCTGGCTGCAGCTGCCGGGGCGGCCGTGCTTGCGGTCGCGTGCGGCGTTGCGGCGCTTGTCTGGCCGGCGGCAGAGCCGGGCGGCGCGGCCGCTGGCAAAGCGGAAGACGCGGCCGCCGCTGCGGAATCGGCCGCGCCTCGATCGACGGCCGGCGCGGGCGAATCCGAACGCGCTCAGGCATCCGGCGACGCAGCGCCGCACGCCCGCGACGCAGCCGACGCGAAGCCGGCCGGAAAACCGGATGCGGGCGGCGGCAAGGCTGCCGACAAGCCGCCGGCGGCATCCGACGAGACCGCGGGCGCGACAGCAGGGCAGGACGGCTCTTCGGCCGGCGCGTCCGCGTCGTCGCCGAAAGGGTCGAGCGCAGCGGACGCCGCGCCTGCCGCCGAGGCTTCCGCCGGCGGCGCACAGACGCAGCCAGAGCCTTCGCGCGAGCCGGACGCTTCGTCGGGCGGTGCCGCTTCCAGCTCATCGACCGGGGCAAACGGCGCGTCCAGCGCTTCGGCCGGCACGTCTTCCGGAACGTCCGGCGCTTCTGCGCCTGCCGCGGCGCCTTCCGCTCCCAAGCCGACCGTCTCAGGCGATGCCGCCCGTCCGGCGACCATCACGGTCACGCTCGCCATCGACGCGTCCCGCGCCGAGCCGTTCGGCTACGACGTGTCGCGTCCCCGCGCCTCCATCGAGCTTCCCGCTGGCGCCACGGTCTACGATGCGCTCGTCGCCACGGGCGCTGCCGTGGGGGGCGCGTCGGACTACGTGTCGTCCATCGACGGCCTGGCCGAGTTCTCGTGCGGCGCCGAAAGCGGCTGGCTCTACTTCGTCGACGGCGAAAGCCCCTCTTCCAGCTGCGGGTCCTACGAGCTGTCCGGCGGAGAGGACATTCGCTGGGCCTATACCTGCGAGCTGGGAAGCGACCTGTAGCGTGGGCGCGGTCGGAGAGCTGTTTCATCCGGCGGTCGCGTTCGCCTGGGGCGCTTCGACCATCGTGCTGTCCATGGCGTTCATGCAGCCGGTGCTCGCCGTCGTGTCGTGGGCGGGCGCCGCGCTTGCCAACGTCGCCTGTCGGGGCCTTCGCGCAACGGCGGCTTCGTTTGCGTGGCAGGCGCCGCTCATGGCGCTCGTCGCGCTGGGCAACTTCGTCTTTGCCGCCCAGGGCTCAACCGAGCTGTTCCGCATCGGCGCTCGCGCCTTCTACCTTGAAAGCCTTGTCTTCGGGTGCGTCATGGCGCTTTCGCTGTCGGCCATGCTGCTGTGGTTCTCGGCGCTGTTTTCGGTCGCGACTCCTGACGACGTGCTCGACCTCGTCGGCGGCGTGCTGCCGGTGACGGGCCTTCTGACGTCGATGACCTGCTCGCTCGTGCCGCAGTTCACGCGGCGGGGCCGGGCCGTGCGCGACGTCATGGCGGCGAACACGGCGGCGGTCCGTGCATCGGGCGGCGCAGGCGGTGCGTCTGGCGATCCCTGTCGCGCACGGGGCCGCCGCAGGCCGCTGCCGGGCGCCGCGTCGCTGCGCCAGCCCCTGCGCGTTCTCACCGTCGTGGTCGGCTGGGGCTTGGAGGACTCGCTTGACCGCGCGGCGTCGTGCAAGGCTCGCGCGTGGGGGTCGGGCCCGCGCACGCGCTATCGGCGCCGCGGCCTGCGGCGGACCGACGCGCTGGCCCTGGCGCTCGTCGGGGCGCTGGCGCTGGCAAGCCTCGTCTGCGGCTTGTGCGCGACAGACGCCTTTGCGTTCTATCCGCACCTGCGCGGCTGGGCTCCGTGGGGGCTGTATGCGCCTTGGGCGGCGCTGTGTCTGCTTCCGAGCGCAGCGACGCTCGCTCTGGGTGGAAGGAGCGGCGATGACGCTGGCGATAGAATCATCTGACCTGGGATTTTCGTATCCAGACGGAACGCAGGTGCTTGAAGCGGTCGACTGGACGGTGGAAGAGGGGGCCTTTCAGCTGCTTGTCGGCGCGACCGGCAGCGGCAAGACGACGCTTTTGCGCCAAGCGGTCCCTGCCATCGCGCCTGTCGGCGAAAGGTCGGGGCGCCTGCGCGTGTTCGGCGTCGACCCTGCCGCCCGCCCGCCCCGCGAAGCGGCCCAGACGGCGGGGTACGTGTTTCAGGACCCTGCGTCCCACATCGTGTGCGACACGGTTGAGCGCGAGCTGGCGTTCGGCCTGCAAAACCTCGGCGTCGATCCGCCCCTCATGCGCCGGCGCCTGGCCGAAGTCGCGCACTTTTTCGGCATCGAGCCGTGGCTGCACCGCCCAACCGCCGAATTGTCGGGCGGCCAGCAGCAGGTGCTGGCCTTGGCGGCGTGTTTGGCCCTGCGCCCGCGCATCGTGCTGCTCGACGAGCCGACGGCCCAGCTCGACCCGGTGGCCGGGAAGAACTTCCTGCACGGACTGTTTCGCGTCAACCGCGAACTGGGCGTGACGGTCGTCGTGGCCACCCACGCGCCTGCTGCCATGGCGGACTACGCGACCGACGCCGTCGCGCTTGAAGGGGGAAGCCTGGCCCGCGTGCCGCTCGACGCGTTTCGGCCCCGTCCGCTCGCAGACGCAGGCGGGCACGCCGCGCCTCGTGCCGACGTCCATGCCGGCGCCGGGCTCGCGATCGACGTGCGCGACGCGTGGGTGCGCTTCGACAAGGCGTCGCCCTGGGTGCTGCGCGGGCTCGACGCGGCCGTGACGCGCGGGTCGCACACGGCGCTGCTCGGCGGCAACGGATCGGGCAAAACGACGTTGCTGAAAGCAATTTCCCAGGTCATGCGCCCAGAACGTGGCTTCGTCAAAAACGCGCTCGCAAAGGGGCAGGCGTTTTTGCCGCAAGATCCGCGCCTGCTGTTCATGTGCGACAGCGCGATGGAAGAGCTGCAGGAATGGCAGCGTGCGTGCGGGTACGGCGACGACGATGTCGACGAGATGCTCAAGCGCTGCGGCCTGGAAAGCCGCGTCGCCGTGCATCCTTATGATCTGTCGGGCGGCGAGCGGCAGAAGCTGGCGCTCGCGAAGCTTTTGCTGACGAAACCTTCGCTGCTTTTGCTCGACGAGCCGACGAAGGGGCTTGACGGCGCCTCGAAAGCCGAGGTGGCGGGCTTGATCGAAGAGGCGCGGGCCGCCGGCGCGACCGTGGTTTCCGCCACGCACGACCTGGCGTTCGCGCGTTTGTGCGCCACCCAGGTCGCGCTGCTGTTCGACGGGCGGGTCGCCGCCGCCGAGGCGCCCGAGGCGTTTTTCTGCGACAACGCGTTCTACCGCCCGCTCGACGACGCCTTTGCACGGTGCTGGCGTGCGCGGCAGGAGGCGGCGGACACGCGGACGCGGGCCGAAGAAGACGACGCGCCGGGCGGGGAAGGGTAGCGCCATGGCGTCGCCGCACACCCCCGCTGCGCCGATGCGGCCCCGGTTGCGCCTGGTCGTCGAGGTGCTGGCGCTTGCTTCGGTGCCGTGCGTGCTGGCCGGATGCGCCGCGCTGTCCGTCGAGCAGAGCGCGGCTTTGAGCCTGCTTGTCGCGCTTGGCGCCGTCGCGGTGTTTTTGGCGGGCTACGAGCGTTCGCGCCCCGGCCTTGGCCAGATCATGCCGACGGCGGTGCTCGCCGCGCTTGCGGCTGCCGGCCGCATCCTGTTCGCGGCCGTGCCCGACGTGAAGCCGGTGTCGGCGGTGTGCATCATGGCCGGCGCCTCGTTCGGGCGTCACAGCGGCTTTCTCGTCGGCGCCTTGGCGGCCCTCGTGTCCAACTTCTTCTTCGGCCAAGGCCCGTGGACCGCCTGGCAGATGTATGCCTGGGGCGTGGTCGGCTACGGGGCCGGCGTCCTGGCCGCGCACGGCGCCTTCCGCCGCGACGCCGTGCTCTACGCCTACGGGTTCGCCTCTGCGCTCGTGTACGGGCTGCTCATGAACGGCTGGTACGTCATCGGCTTCGTGCATCCCTTCAGCTGGGAAGCCGCGGTGCTCGCCTTCGCGGCCGCCGCGCCGTTCGACGTCGTGCACGGGCTTGCCACCGTCGCGTTTTTGCGTATCCTCTATAAACCATGGCGCCGAAAGCTCGATCGCATCAAGACGAAGTTCGGGTTGGGCTAGGGGTGTTGGAAGGGCCGTGCCGCGATTCTTCGGGGGAGGGTCCACGCGCAGTTCCGCACGAGCCGAAACGTCCAGTGGACGTTTCGCGCGAGCTCAGGACTGTTTGAGCATGGACCCTCCCCCGAAGCATCGCGGCACGACGCATGGCAGAGGGCTCGGTATGGCAGGAGGCTTGATGTGGAAAACCAAGCAAACGCTAGATTTCTGGAAGAAGCCGTGAAGCATCTCCAGGAAGGCCGGGTCGTCGGCGTGCCGACCGATACCGTGTACGGACTCGCTGTCGCGCCGCTGGCGGCCGGCACCCCTGACGCGCTTTACGCCGTGAAGGAGCGCGACCGCGGAAAGCCCATCGCGTGGCTTGTCGGCGCCGCTTCTGACCTGGGGCGCTTCGGGCAAAACGTGCCTCGCTGCGCCGAGGCGCTCGCCGAGGCGTTCTGGCCCGGCTCGCTCACGCTCGTGGTGGAGGCCTCGCCGCGCGTGCCGCGTCCGTTTCGGTCTGCGGCCGGCACCATCGGGCTTCGCATGCCGAACCATCCCGTGGCGCTCGACGTGCTGCGCCGCCTCGGCCAGCCGATCGCCGCCACGTCGGCCAACCGCTCCGGCGCCCCTGCCGCCGACGCGCTGGCCGCCCTCGACCCCGCCATCCGCGAACAGGTCGCCTTCGCCCTGCCCGACGACTCCGCTGCCGACGCCCCCAGCGGCACGGCGTCCACCGTCGTCGACTGCACCGGGCCCGCCCCCCGCATCCTGCGCGAAGGGGACGTGTCGAAAGCCGCCGTTCAAGCCGTCGTTCGCGCCTTCGGCCGTCCAATCTGACGGTTTGGCGACGCCTGTTGGGAAATTGCGCGGTTGCCGGCCGACCGGCGGTGCGCAGGCGCCGCCTGCGCGTTACACTGGCACCTTCACCAGTGTCCGTCCGCCCGTCTTGGAGGTGTTTCGTGGAAGCAGCCGACGCCGTCAACCGCATCGAGATCGCCTACCCTTCCCGCGATGACGAATCGCTCGTCCATGCCTTCGTCTGGGAGCCGCCGGCGGGCTTGGACGGTGCGCCCAAAGGCATCGTGCAGCTGGTCCACGGCATGGCCGAACACGCCGGCCGCTACGATGATTTCGCCCGCTGCCTGGCCTTGTGCGGATACGTGGTCGGAGCGGCGGACCATATCGGGCACGGCAGGACCGTCGCTTCGCCCGAGCAGCTCGGCGTCATGCCTGCAAACGGCAAGGAAATCCTCATCGAAGACGTGCACGAGCTGCGCCTCGTCCTGAAGAAGCGTTTCCAAAACGCGCCGGCCTACGTCATCTTCGGCCACTCGATGGGAAGCTTCGTCGTCCGCGCCTACTTGGCCCGTCACGGCCAGGGCGTCGATGCGGCGGTCGTCTGCGGCACCGGCAACCAGCCGCTTGCGGCGTCGAAGGCGGGGCGTGCGCTCGCCCGCCTGCTCGCCGCCGTGCGCGGCCGCGACTATCGCAGCGCGTTCATCGACTCGATCGGGGCCGGCGCTTTCGCCAAGGCCATTGAAGGCGCACGAACGCCCTACGACTGGCTGTCCACCGATCCGGCCGTCGTCGACGCGTTTCTGGCCGACGAGCTGTCCGGCCAGATGTTTTCCGTCGGCGCCTATGCCACGCTGACCGACCTCACCGGCGAGATCGTCACGAAGAAGAGCGCGTCGCGCATCCCGAAAGACCTGCCGGTGCTGTTCATCGCCGGGGCGCAGGACCCGGTGGGGGAGTGCGGCCGGGCCGTGACGGCCGCGGCCGACCTGTTCCGCTCATGCGGCGTGGCCGACGTGGAAGTTGTGCTTTACGAGGGCATGCGCCACGAAATCCTCAACGAGCCCGACCGCGAGCGCATCTATCGCGACGTGACCGTTTGGCTCGAGAGCCGCCTTGCCTCGCAGGCCCCGCCCGCCCCGAAGCGAACGTTGCGTGAAAACTAGATTTCGCCTGTCGGAAATGTGCATCCGCACGCCTACAATGGCCCCAGCTTCCCGAAAGGAGACCAGCCCATGAACATAAGCATCGCCAGCGACCACGCCGGCTTCGACCAGAAGCAGGCGCTCGTCGCGCATCTGCGCGAGCAGGGCCATGACGTCGTCGACCGCGGCCCGCAAACCGACGATCGCGTCGACTACCCCGACTTCGCCGCCCTCGTCGCCCGCGACGTGGCAAACGGCGCTGCCGAGCGCGGGGTGCTCGTGTGCGGGACCGGCGTCGGCATGGCCATCGCCGCCAACAAGATCGACGGCGTCCGCGCCGCCAACGTCGTGCGCGAAGACTTCGCCGCGCTGTGCCGCGAGCACAACGACGCCAACGTCGTCACGCTGTCGGGCCGCTTCGTCGGCCTTGACGAGAACAAGGCCATCCTCGATGCGTTCCTCACTGCCGATTTCGCCGGCGGCCGCCATGCGCAGCGCGTCGAGAAGATCCACGCCCTTGAAAGCTAGCGTTTGCTAGATAAACCAGCTTTACGCTGTGCGATGCCAGCACGCGTCAGAAAGGAACTCCATGTCATTGTCTTATCTCGAGAAGTCGGACCCGGTCATCGCCGACATCCTCAACCAGGAGCTTGCCCGCGAGCGCGACACCGTCGAACTCATCGCGTCGGAAAACTTCACGAGCCGAGCCGTCATGGAGGCGGTCGGCAGCGTGCTGACGAACAAGTACGCCGAAGGCTACCCCGGCAAGCGCTATTACGGCGGGTGCGAAGTGGTCGACATGGTCGAAGAGCTGGCGAAAAGCCGCGCGTGCGAGCTGTTCGGCAGCGCGTTCGCCAACGTGCAGCCCCATTGCGGCGCCAACGCGAACCTGGCCGCCTACATGGCGCTCATCGACCCCGGCGACACGGTGCTCGGCATGAGCCTCGACCACGGCGGGCACCTGACGCACGGCTCGCCAGTCAACTTCTCGGGCCGCCTGTACCACATCGTCAGCTACGGCGTGGACGCGGAAACGGAGACCATCGACTACGACGCGCTTGAAGCTGCTGCCAAGGAAGTGCGCCCCAAGCTCATCGTGGGCGGCGCGAGCGCCTACCCCCGCGTCATCGACTTCGAGCGCATGGCCGCCATCGCGCACGAGGTGGGGGCCTACCTCATGGTCGACATGGCCCACATCGCCGGCCTCGTGGCCGCCGGCGCACATCCCAGCCCCGTGCCTCACGCCGATATCGTCACGTCTACCAGCCACAAGACCCTGCGCGGCCCGCGCGGCGGCTTCATCCTCACCAACGACGAGGAAATCGCCGCGAAGGTGAACAAGGCGGTGTTCCCCGGCACGCAGGGCGGCCCGCTCATGCACGTCATCGCCGGCAAGGCCGTGGCCTTCGACGAGGCGCTGCGGCCCGAATACCACACTTATATACAGCAGGTGGTCGAAAACGCCGCCTCGCTCGGGCGCGGCATCACCGACGGCGGCCTGCGCCTCGTCTCCGGCGGCACCGACAACCACCTGTGCCTTGTGGACCTCACCGCCGCCGACGTCACCGGCAAGGATGCGGAAAAGCTGCTGGAAACCGTCGGGCTCACCGTGAACAAGAACTCTATCCCCAACGAGAAGCGCAGCCCGTTCGTGACGAGCGGCATCCGCGTCGGCTCGGCTGCGGCCACCACGCGCGGCTTCGGGGTCGAAGACTTCTACCAGATCGGCCTGGCCATCGCCGAAGCCGTGTTCAACGCGGAAGACGCCGAGCGTCTGGCCGAGATCCACGCGCGGGTCGAAGACATGCTGGCGGCCCATCCGCTCTACCCGGGCCTGTAGCGCCGCCTGCGCACGTTTCCAACCGGCGCCCGGCGTCTGGCCCGGGCTGGGCGCCGGGCGCGTTCACGAAGGAGGGACTCTTTCCATGGCCGACAGGCACGAGCAACGCCCCAGCTGGGACGAGTATTTCATGACGCTTGCCAACGAGGTGGCCACGCGCACGACGTGTCTGCGCCGCACCGTGGGGGCCGTCATCGTGAAGGACAAGCGCATCCTGGCCACCGGTTACAACGGGGCGCCGTCAGGGCTGCGCCACTGCGCGGAGACGGGCTGTCTGCGCCAGCAGCTCGGCATTCCCAGCGGCCAGCGCAGCGAGATCTGCCGCGGCTTGCACGCCGAGCAGAACGCCATCGTGCAGGCCGCCCGCTACGGCATCGACATCGCCGGCGCGTCCATCTACGTGAACACGCAGCCGTGCGTCATCTGCGCAAAGATGATCATCAACGCCGGCATCACCGAAGTCGTCTATCAAAACCCCTATCCCGACGAGCTGGCCATGGACATGCTGGTCGAGGCCGGCATCAAGATGCGCGTCTTCGAAGAAGGCGGGACGGGGAAGGAACCGTGCGGGGAGCGCTGCTGCCAGTGACCGCTCGATCGCATATAACTGGAAGAATATGCATTCATCGCCCCTTGTTGGCCCGCCTTCGTGCCGCTCACGGCATATTTCTAAAGGTTTGTCACCTTTCCGTTACATGGACAAGGTTTCCGGGCTATCATACGCACCGTTTGTGGGGCCGCGTGAATGCGCGACGTACGAGAGCGAGACTATGGTACTTTCGATACTTGCCGGAATCGTGACAGGCGTTCTGGGGTTTTTGCCGCTTGTCGGCGCCTTGCACCTGACGCGCAGGATCAATGCCGGCAACAACATGGTCTCTATGAGCACGCTCCTTTTGGGCCTTGTGGTGTCCATGTTGGTTCTGGCTCTTCCTCTCGTGGTCGTTGCGCTGCAATTTCGCGACGTGGTGATCCCCTTCGTTTTTGCTGAGGTCATCGCGCTGGTGGTTACCGCCATAACCTATGGCGTCATGAAACTGGTACGCAAGGAGAAAAGGAAAGGCTGGTAGACGTGAATCCCATTGAATTGCTCTCGGAAGAGGCGGGCGTCTTAAAATCGTCGTTCGATTCTGCCATGGTGGGCGCCGGCTTCACCCAGTACACGCTGTATGCGCTTCTGTGCTTCATCCTGACCATCGTCGTCGTGATGGTGGCGGGCAAGCGCTTGACGCTCGTGCCGCACAACAAGTTCGTCAACATGGTCGAATACGGCTATGCCATGGTTCGCCAGCAGATCGGCGAAGGCGCCATCGGGCATGGGTATCGCCGCCACATCCCGTTTCTGGCGACCCTGTTCTTCTTCATCCTCATCTGCAACGTGATCGGCCTCATCCCCGGCGCGAAGGCGGCCACCGGATCGCTCAGCATCACGTGGGCGCTGGCCCTCATCTCGTTCGTGTACTTCAACTACTGGGGCGTGAAGGCCCATGGCGGCCTGGGCTACATCAAGTCCATCGCCCCGTCCGGCCTGCCCAAGCCCCTCGTGCCGGTCATCTGGTTCTTCGAGTTCATCTCGCTGTGCCTTCGCGCCCTGACGCTGGCCGTCCGACTCTACGGCAACATGTTCGCCGGCCACATGGTGCTCGGCATCTTCGCGCTGGCCACGTCGATCTTCATCCAGACCGCGCTTGCCGGCGACGCCCTCATGTTCTTGCCGCCGATCGGCTGGATGCTGCTGCTCATCATCATGTACGCGCTCGAATGCCTCGTGGCATTCCTGCAGGCCTACGTGTTCACCACGCTTTCCGCGGTCTACATCGGCTTGGCCACCAGCGAGCACTAATCGTTTTGCAGGAACGCATCCTGCACCCTATTTTGGTGCCTTGGCCGACATGTGCCGGCCGGGAGAATAGTCAGCGGCTTCAAGGAGAACTTGAAGCCAGATAAAAGGAGGAACAAGTGGAAACTGTGTTCATCATCTCTGCCCTGAAGGTCATCGGCTATGGCCTGGCCGCCATCGGCCCGGGCATCGGCATCGGCATCGCCTGCTATGGCTGCTGCATGGGTTCTGCCCGCCAGCCCGAGCTCGCCGGCCGTCTGTTCACCAACTTCATCATCGGCGCCGCTCTTGCAGAAGCTCTGGCCCTTATCGGCTTCGTTGTCGCCATCATCATGTAACTTCTGCCTATTCGGAAACATATCGCCCGGATACCAGGCATCAAAGGAGGTTACATTCATGATGAAGAAGAGAGCGAAAAAGGCATCAGCGCGCATCGGCGTCCTTGCGGGCGCGGCGGGCGCGGTTGCTGCCTTCCCAACGCTCGCGTTTGCGGAGCAGGCGGAAGCTGAAGCCTCAAGCGGCATCAGCGTCATCTTGCCTCACATGGTGGAGTTCATCCCCATGCTCGTCGCCTTCATCGTGTTGGCCATCATTCTGTGGAAGTTCGGCTGGCCCATGTTCGAAGGCATGCTGGTCAAGCGCGAGCAGACCATCAAGAATGATCTTGAGAAGGCTGAACGCGATCGCATCGAAAGCGAGCGAGTCCTCAGCGACTACAAGCGTCAGCTCGACGACGCGAAGAACCAGGCGGCGCAAATCGTGGCGGACGCCAAGCAAACCGGCGAAGGCGTGCGAGCCGATCTCGCGGCCAAGGCGAAGGTCGAATCTGCTGCCATGATCGAAAAGGCGCATGCGACCATCGAGGCCGACAAGAAGACGGCCGTCGCGGAACTGCAGGCTTCGGTCGCCGACACCGCGGTCGCCGTCGCGTCGCGCATCATCGGTCAGGATCTGTCTGACGACGAACACCGCGCCATCATCGCGCGTTACGTGAGTGAGGCGGGCAGTTTCAATGCCAACTAAACGCGAACTTGCCCGAGAGACCGTCGCCACCTACGCATCGTTCCTCGTTGACGGAGCGAACGAGGCTGGCGGCCAGCAGTGCGCCGTCGACGTGCGCAACCAGCTGGCGAACATCTTGCGCATCTCGCGTTCCAATCTCGATCTTGCCACGGCCTTGACCGAGGAAAGCGCCTATACGCCCGAGCAGAAGGGTGAGATCGTCCGAAACGTGTTCGTGGACGCCAACCCGGTCCTGAAAGAGGTGCTCGCCGTCATGGCCGAGCGTGGGGACTATGCGTTGCTGTCGCGCGTATGGGCCAGCTACACCGAGCAGCTCGAGAAGAAGCTGAACGTGACCGTCGTCGACGTCACCACCGTGGTGCCGCTTGACGACGCGCTGCGCGAGCAGATCATCAACAAAACCAAAGCCGATCTGGGCACCGACGTTGTGCTGAACGAGAAGATCGACAAGTCAATCATCGGCGGCATCGTAATGAGCGCGAACGGCCGACGCATCGATGCAAGCGTTGCGTCCCAGCTTGAACACGCTCGCAACGTGCTCAAAGAATCATAGAAGATGGAGGTGAATGCTAGTGACTGAAATCACCGCACAGTCCATTGACGAGCTTTTGCGCAAGCAGCTCGACTCGCTGAGCACGAGCGTCGAATCTCGCGAGACCGGATCGGTCATTCAGGTGGGCGACGGCATTGCGCGCGTCGACGGGCTTAAAAACGCCATGGCCGGCGAGTTGCTCGAATTCGTGGGCAAGGACGGCACTGTCGTCTACGGCATGGCCCAGAACCTCGAAGAAGACGAGGTCGGCGCCGTTTTGCTGGGTGACGTCACCGCAATCAAGGAAAACGACCACGTCCGCACGACGGGACGCCTCGTGGAGGTGCCCTCGGGCAGGGGGATGCTCGGTCGCGTCGTGAACCCGCTCGGCATACCCATCGACGGCAAAGGCCCCATCAAGGCCGAAGGCTCCCGTCCGGTGGAATTCAAGGCGCCCGGCGTCATCTACCGCAAGCCGGTGGACGAGCCGATGCAGACCGGCATCCTTGCCGTCGACGCCATGATCCCGATCGGCCGCGGCCAGCGCGAGCTCATCATCGGCGACCGCCAGACCGGCAAGACGGCCATCGCCATCGATGCGATCATGAACCAGAAGGGCAAGGACATGATCTGCATCTACGTCGCCGTGGGCCAGAAGGCCTCCACGGTGGCCGGCGTGGTGGAGATGCTTGAGAACTACGGCGCCATGGACTACACCATCGTCGTGAACGCCTCGGCCTCCGATTCTGCGCCGCTGCAGTACATCGCGCCCATGGCCGGCGCCGCTATCGGCGAGTACTTCGTCTACACCGGCGAAAACGGCGAGAAGGCAGGCCCCGACAATCCGGGCCGCGCCGTCCTCATCGTCTACGACGACCTGTCCAAGCAGGCCGTGGCCTATCGCCAGATGTCGCTGACGCTGCGCCGCCCGCCGGGACGCGAAGCCTACCCGGGCGACATTTTCTACCTGCATTCGCGCTTGCTCGAGCGCGCGGTGAAGATGTCCGACGAGATGGGCGGCGGTTCGATGACGGCACTCCCCATCATCGAGACGCAGGCAGGCGACGTGTCGGCCTACATTCCCACCAACGTCATCTCCATCACCGACGGCCAGATCTATCTGCAGACCGACCTGTTCTTCCAGGGCCAGCGCCCGGCAGTCGACGTGGGCATCTCCGTGTCGCGCGTCGGCGGTTCCGCCCAGGTCAAGGCCATGAAGCAGGTTGCCGGCACGTTGAAGCTCGACTTGGCGGCCTACCGCGAGCTCAAGGCGTTCACCCAGTTCGGGTCCGACCTGGACAAGGCCACGCAAGACCAGCTCAACCGCGGCGCCCACATGACCGAGCTTCTCATCCAGAAGCGTTACAGCATGATGCCCGTCATGGACCAGGTCGTCGCCATCTATTCCGGCGGCCACGGCTTCCTTGACAGCATCCCGGTCGAAGACGTCGTGCGCTTCCGCACCGAGCTGATCGACTACATGCATGCTTCGAAGCCCGAGGTCATGGCGGCCTTGGAAAAGGAGAGGAAGCTGACCGGCGACATCGAGAAGGATCTGGACGCGGCCATCGAGGCGTTCAAGAACCAATTCGCGACATCGGCGTAAGGTAGGTAGATCATGCCCAACCTTCACGATATCGAACGGCGCATCAACTCCGTCTCCTCGACGAAGCAGATCACGCGTACCATGCAGATGGTGGCTGCCGCCAAGATCCGCAAGGCAAGCGAGCGGGTTTTGGCTGCCACGCCGTACTCTGAGTCCATGGTCGAAATGCTGGCCAATGTCGCCAAACGTGTAGGTGGCTCCGAGAACGCGCTTCTGCGCAAGCACGACGAGGTCAAACACGTCCTTTTGATTGCAGTGGTGTCCGACCGCGGCCTTGCGGGCGGCTTCAACAGCAACGTGCTGCGCCGTGTGGAGCGCCTCATGCAGGAGAAGCGGGCTGGCGGTGCCGAGGTCTCGCTCGTGGCATGCGGGAAGAAGGCCATCGGGTATTTCACCTATCGCAAGGTGGATCCGGTGCTGAGCTTCCCGGGCCTGTCGGCCGACCCGACGGTGGAAGAGGCGGCGTCCGTTGCCGCGTATGCCATCGACGGTTACACGCAGGGCGACATCGACGAGGTCATCGTGGTGTACAACCACGCGAAGAACGCTGCCGAGCAGACGCTTCGCGAGGAGATCGTGCTCCCGGTGGACACCGATGCGCTCGAGGCCGAACTGGCGACGGACGGCGTGGTCGAGGAAGCGGCGGAGCAGAAGCTCGAAGGCGACGTCATTTTCGAGCCGAATGCCGCAGCCGTGCTCGATCGGCTGCTTCCCAGCTACGTGCGCACGACGATCTACCACGCGCTCATCGACTCGGCGGCTGCCGAGCAGGGCGCACGTCGCAACGCCATGATGTCGGCAACCGACAACGCCACTGAGATGGTTGAAACGCTGACCAGACTGTATAACCGCGTACGCCAGGGCGCTATCACGACCGAGATTTCGGAAATCGTCGGTGGCGCAGCTGCTTTGGAGGAATAAATGGCTGAACATATTTATACGAAGGAGGAGCTTGAAGCCACCCGTGGCGCAGACGGACGCGTCGTACGCATCGTCGGCCCGGTCGTGGACGTCGAGTTCGCTCCTGACAAGATGCCGGCTATCTACAACGCGTTGCGCATCAACGCGAAGACCGATGCCGGCGACCTGGAGGTGCTGCTCGAAGTCGAGACGCACCTGCCGGGCAACATCGTTCGCTCCGTCGCCATGAGCTCGACCGACGGCCTGGTCCGCGGCCTGACCGTGCAAGACACGGGGCATCCCATCATGATGCCGGTCGGCCCGCAGACGCTCGGCCGCATCTGGAACGTGATGGGCCAGCCCGTCGACGAGAAGCCGATGCCTGACGTTTTGGGCTTCATGCCCATCCATCGCCCCGCGCCGGAGTACGACGACCTGACCACCACCACGGAGATCTTCGAAACCGGCATCAAGGCCATCGACCTCATCGAGCCGTTCGTCAAGGGCGGCAAGACGGGCCTGTTCGGCGGCGCCGGCGTCGGCAAGACCGTTATCATCCAGGAGCTCATCAACAACCTGGCCCAGGAGCACGGCGGCACGTCGGTGTTCACGGGCGTGGGCGAGCGTACCCGCGAGGGCACCGACCTGTACCTGGAAATGAGCGACTCGGGCGTCATCAACAAGACCTGCCTGGTCTACGGCCAGATGAACGAGCCGCCGGGAGCGCGTCTGCGCGTCGGCCTGGCGGGCCTGACCGAAGCGGAATACTTCCGCGACCAGGGCCAAGACGTTCTGCTGTTCGTCGACAACATCTTCCGCTTCACGCAGGCGGGCTCTGAGGTGTCGGCGCTGCTCGGCCGCATGCCGTCCGCTGTAGGCTACCAGCCCACGCTGGCCACCGAGATGGGCGATTTGCAGGAGCGCATCACGTCCACCAAGGAAGGCTCCATCACCTCGGTGCAGGCCGTCTACGTTCCCGCCGACGACCTGACCGACCCCGCGCCGGCCACGACGTTCACCCACCTCGACGCGAAGACGGTTCTTTCCCGTTCCATCGCCGAGCTGGGCATCTACCCGGCCGTCGACCCGCTGGAGTCCACCTCCCGCGCACTCGACCCGGCCGTGGTGGGCGAGGAGCACTATCGCGTGGCCACCGGCATCCAGGAGCTGCTGCAGAACTACAAGGACCTGCAAGACATCATCGCCATTCTCGGCATGGACGAGCTGTCCGAAGAGCAGAAGCTTACCGTCAACCGCGCCCGCAAGGCCCAGCAGTTCTTCGGCCAGTGCTTCCACGTGGCCGAGCAGTTCACGGGTCTGCCGGGCAAGTACGTCAAGCTCGATGACACTATCCGCTCCTTCGCCGCCATTTTGGACGGCGAGTGCGACGAGATCCCCGAGCAGTGCTTCCGCCTGAAGGGCTCCATCGAGGACGTCTATGCGGCCTATGACGAAATGAAGAAGGGTGCGTAATGGCTGCCTACCAATGCGACATCGTCACGCCTGAAGCTCAGCTGTATTCCAGCGAGGCCGAAATGGTGGTCGTGCCGGGCGTCGAAGGCGAAATGGGCTTTTTGAAGGGCCATGAGCCTTTGGTGTCGGCGCTGGCCGACGGCGATGTGCGCATCAAGAACCCGGGCAGCGACGAGGTGACCCATATCGTCGTGCAGGGCGGCTACGTGCAGGTGTCCGGACACAAGGTCATCATCTTGGCCGACCGCGCCAAGGCGAAGGCCGACATCGATGTGGCCGATGCCAAGGCCAAGCTCGCTGACGTCGAAGCGATGCTTGCGGGCATGAGCGCCGAAGAAGCCGCCAAGACCACGCTTCTTGCCGACAAGGCGTGGTACGAGGTGCTTGTCAAGGTGGCCCAAGCCGCCTAACTGCCAGCGGTATCGACGCCGTTTGGCAACGCGATGGCGGACGAACGCCGCTTGTTTGAAAGGAGGGCTCCTGCGGGGGTCCTCCTTTTTTGCACACAAAGCCTCCATATGTAAACGGGCGGTTACATTTTCGCAAATACGAGGGGTATGATGCGGGGTGCCTTGGAAGGTTGAAAAAAGAAATGAACCTCTCAGGTGGGTCCATTGCGTTTTTTGCACCAATTGTTTGCGGTGACGATCGCTCTGCGCGAAGAGGGGCTGGAATATGATGCAGAAATCGGGCGAAAGCTGCAGAAAATGCATCAAATGCGAAGCGACCAGCGCCAGTTGAAGGAATCGATCGGCCGCGCCAGAAGCATTTGGTGTAAAAAACGCAGTCGACCAGCGCCAGAGGTTCATATCTTTTTTCCGGCGAAGCTGAAACCGGCCTTTCGGGCGCAAATGCTCAAACCCGCCCTTCGTCATTGCAAGGAGTCGCTGATGACGCCAGACACTGTGCATGCCATGCTCGTCGAAATTCAGAAACGGCGCGTCGCCTATGAAGCCGAGCTGGCGTCTCTTCCTGCCGGGCATCTCATATGCTCGCATAGCAAAAACGGCGACGTCCGGTATTACTGGGCGTACAACGACGACCAGGATTGCTATTGCCGCAAGGGCGTCGGCCGAAATCAGGCTTTGCGGCGCCAGCTTGCTCGCAAGGCGTATCTTGAGAAGGCCGTCCAGGCGCTGCGCTACGACGAAAAGCTGCTGGCCGATGTGTGCCGGCGCTGGAAGCCCTGCTCGCCTGAAGCGATTCTGGCTATGGTGCCGCGGGCTTACCGGGATCTGCCGGACAGCGACTTTTTCGACGTAAAGGCCGATGCCGGGCCAGGGGTGCTTGGGGGCGATGCCGACGAGAGGATCCGCCGGCATGCCAGCTGGGGGCTGCAGCCTTACCGCCGCAGCATGAAGCACTCTGAGGGGCTGACCATATTGACGTCGTTCGGCTTGCGCGTGCGCTCCAAAGCCGAGCTGCTCATTGCCGAGAAGCTGCGCGAATACGGCATCCCGTTTCGCTACGAGCAGGTCATAGTCGCCGACGGAGTGAGCCTTTCCCCTGACTTCACGTTTGAAGGCGCCGATGGAAGCGAGTTCTACCTGGAGTTTTGCGGCATGATGGACGTTGCGGCCTACGTGGAAGGGCATCTGCGAAAGCGGCGCCATTACGAGCGGGAAGGCATCGTGCCGTGGCGCAACATCATCTACGTGTATGCATCGGGAAACGAGATGGACATGCGGCAGATCGACGCGGTCATCCGCACCCAGGTCGTGCCCTGGCTGTGAGCGCTTCCTGCATTCTCCCGTCGATCTCCATAGGATGTTCGAAGCGCTTTTGCGTGGTTGCTGCTATCATAAAGCCCGAAAACCGATGACGCGAATCGCACCAACGCAGCTTCAGCATACTACGTGCGCACTTTCCCAACACGCTTCAGAGATCGAGGCTTGCCCATGGCTTTTGTTCACTTGCACAACCACACGGAATATTCTCTGCTTGACGGCGCCACCCATATCAAGGACATGGTGCGTCGCGCGGCCGAGCTCAAGATGCCGGCCGTCGCCATCACCGACCACGGCGTCATGTCCGGCGTGCCGGAGCTTTCCGACGCCTGCGACACCGTCGAGAAGGAAACGGGCTTTCGCGTCAAGCCCATCTACGGCTGCGAGGTGTACTTCACCACCGACGAGACGCTGTCCACCTCCACCAAGCCGCGCCTGTACCACCTGCTGCTGCTCGCGAAGACCAACGAGGGCTACCACAACCTGTTGCGCCTGGTCAGCGAGTCGCACGTCAGCAACTTCTACTACAAGCCGCGCACGACGTTCTCCATGCTGCAAACATACGGCAAGGGCATGATCTGCTCGTCGGCGTGCATCGCGGGCATCATTCCGCGCCTGCTCGACAATGGGCAGTTCAACGAAGCCGTGGAATGGGCGCAGAAGTTCGCCAGCTGCTTCGATCCGGGCGACTTCTACATCGAGCTGCAAGACCAGGGCATCCGCACCGACGGCGGCTACACGCAAGCCGAAATGAACCGCCTGCTCACCCAGGTGGCGCAGGCGGCCGGCGTGAAGACCATCGCCACGAACGACTTCCACTACCTCACGCGCGAAGACGCCCGCAGCCAAGATATCATGCTGTGCATCGGCACGGGCTCCATCCTCAACGACACGAACCGCATGCGTTTCGAGAACGACCAGTTCTACATGAAGACCGAAGAGGAAATGCGCGAGGCGCTGGCGGAGTTTCCCGAGGCGTGCGACACGACCGTCGAAGTGGCTGAAAAGTGCAACGTCGTGCTGGAGCGCGACTCCATTTTGCCGCGCTTCCCGCTGCCGGAAGGCGAAACGGAAGAGAGCTGGTTCCGCAAGCGCGTGCAGGAAGGCCTCGAGCGCCGCTACGGCGTTCCGGTGCCGCAGGACGCGCAGGAACGCGCCGACTACGAGATGTCGGTCATCATCCAGCAGGGCTTTCCGGCGTACTTCCTCATCGTGCAGGAATACATCGAATGGGCCCGCAGCCAGGGCATCGGCGTCGGTCCGGGCCGCGGCAGCGCGGCAGGCGCCATCGTGGCCTACGCGATGGGCATCACCGACCTCGACCCGCTCACCAACGGCCTGCTGTTCGAACGCTTCCTGTCGCCTGAGCGCGTGGAGATGCCCGATATCGACGTCGACTTCGAGGACGAGCGGCGCGGCGAAGTCATCGAGCACATCAAGGAGGTCTACGGCGAGGACCACGTGTCCGGCGTCATCACCTTCGGCACGTTGCAGGCGAAAAACGCCGTGCGCGACGCGGCGCGCGTGCTCGACTACCCGTACGGCGTGGGCGACCGCATCTGCAAGATGATCGGCGACGAGCTGGGCATCACCATCGACAAGGCGCTTGCCACCAACCCCGACCTGAAGAAGGCCTACGAAACCGAGGAGGACGTGCGGCAGGTCATCGACGCCGCGAAGTCCATCGAAGGCCACGTGCGCGGCGAGGGCGTGCACGCGTGCGCCACCATCATCTGCCGCGACCCGATGTCTGACCACGTGCCCATGAAGCGCGACACCAAAGGCGGCATGATCATCACCCAGTACGACGGTCACTACACGCCTGACCTGGGCCTGCTCAAGATGGACTTCTTGGGCCTGCGCACGCTGGGCGTGCTGTCGCGGGCGTGCCGCAACATCGAAGAGCGCTACGGCACGAAGGTCGTCCCCGAAGAGATTCCCACCGACGACGCGAAGGCGTTCGAGCTCATGCAGTCCGGCAACATGGACGGCCTGTTCCAGGTGGAAGGGTCGCTCTATGTCAGCCTTTTCGCCCGCCTGCCACCCACGCGCTTCTCCGACGTCGTCGCATCCATCGCGCTCAATCGTCCCGGCCCGCTGGAATCGGGCATGGTGGAAGACTACATCAAGGTGGCCAGCGGCAAGACGGCCATCCATTACTACGACGAGCGTCTGCGTCCCATTTTGGAAGAGACGTTCGGCACCATGGTCTACCAGGAACAGATCATGCAGATCTCCATGGCCATGTCGGGCTTTTCCGCCGGCAAGGCCGACAAGCTGCGCAAGGCCATGGGCAAAAAGAAGCTCGACGTCATGCGTGCGCTGCAGGAAGACTGGAACACCGGCGCGGTCGAAAACGGCTTTTCGCTGGAAATCGCGAAGAAGATCTGGGAAGACGCCGAGAAGTTCGCGAAGTACGCGTTCAACAAGTCTCATTCCGCCGCCTACGCCATTTTGGTCATGCGCACGGCGTACTTGAAGGCGCATTACCCCAACGAGTACATGGCCGCCGTGCTGTCGAGCTACATGGGCAATACCGACCGGCTCATCCGCTACATCGCCAGCTGCAACCACAACGGCACGCCGGTGCTGCCGCCGGACATCAACTCGTCCAACGCCGAATTCACGCCGGTCGACGAGGGCATTCGCTTCGGCCTGGTCGGCGTGCGCGGGGTGGGGCGCAACGTGGCCGAGGCCATCATCGAAGAGCGCGAGAAGAACGGGCCCTACACGAGCCTGCACGACTTCGTGAACCGCGTGGATTGGAAGTGCTACAACCGCAAGACCTTGGAAGCGCTCATCAAAGGCGGCGCGTTCGACTCGACGGGCTACACGCGCAAGCAGCTCATGTACTTCGTGGACGAAACGGGCCTGCTCGAAGGCGCGGCGAAGCGCCAGAAGGACCGCGACGCGGGGCAGGTGTCCATGTTCGACCTGTTCGCCGATGTGGAAGACTCCGGCTTCGAAGAGGACGTGCCGGCGCCTGACGGCGTCGAGTGGCCTAAGCGACAGCTGCTGTCGTTCGAAAAAGAGATCATGAAGATCTACGTGTCGGACCATCCGCTGCGGCCCTATGAGGACTACATCGCGAAACTGACGCGCTACTCGATAGGCGATTTGGCGGAGCGCGACAAGGAAATAAAGTCGGCCACGTTCGTCGGCATGATATCGACCGTAGTCACGAAGCTGACGAAGCGCGGCACGAAAATGGCGAACTTCTCGCTGGAGGACACGACGGGCTCGGTCGAGTGCATCTGCTTCAAATACGAAGACTACGCCGACGCCATCGTCGAGGACGCCATCGTGAAGGTCAAGGGCAAGTTCGAATGCACCGACCGCGGCAACCAGATCATGGCGTTTGAGGTGGAGGCGCTGGAGCTGTCCGAAGAAAACGCCGGCCCGCACTACTTCGAGCTGCGCGTGCCGCCGGAGCAGATGGACCAGGACACCTCGCTGCGGCTGCAGCGCATTTTGAAGTCGTATCCGGGGCGCGACGGCGTGGTGCTGTTCGTGCACCAGCCCGACGGCCACAAGCTGCGGGCCGAGCTGCCGGTGCGGGTCGATTCGGCCAACACCGTTTTGCGCAGCGAGCTGTTGGAGCTGTTCGGAGGGCCGGTGTGGAAGGCGTCGTAACGCTGGCGGCGCACGTTGCCTACCACGGGGCGCCGTTCGCGGGCTTTGCACGGCAGCCGGGGCAAAAGACGGTGCAAGGCGAATTGGAACGCGCCTTGGCCACCGTGTTTCGCGAAGAGGTCCTCACGACATGCGCCGGCCGCACCGACGCCGGCGTGCATGCGCGGGGGCAGGTGGTCAGCTTCGACGTGGCCGAGGCTCTCGTGCGCGACCGCACGCCGGAAAGCCTGCGGCGCTCGCTCAACGCGCTGACCGACGAGGCCATCGTCGTGCGGTCGGTCGAGCGTGCGCGGCCGGGGTTTTCGGCCCGCTTCGACGCGCAGGCCCGCGAGTACCGCTACTTCATCGCGACGGGCGACACGCCGCCGCTGTTCATGCGCGAGTTCTCGTGGTTCGTCAGCCGTCCGCTCGACGTGGACGCCATGCGGCGCGGCGCGGCGCACCTGATAGGGGAGCACGACTTCAAGAGCTTTTGCACGGCGGCGTCGGCGGTCGGCAAGCCCACGTGCCGCTTCGTCGAGTCCATTGACTTTGCGTTCCAGGAAGTCATGGGCGAGCCGGTGCTGGTCATGACCATCGTCGGCAACGCGTTTCTGCATTCGATGGTGCGCACCATCATGGGAACGCTCATGATGGTGGGGCGGGGCCTGCGCGAGCCGGCGTGGGTGGAGCGTGTGCTCGATGCGAAACAGAGATGTGCAGCTGGTGAAAACGCCCCAGCCCAGGGCCTTGTGTTTTGGGCGGTCCGGTACTGAAATGGTACAATGACCCATCCGTTGTTCTCGCAAAAAGCTGATGAAATCCGTCATCTTTTGGAAGGCGGACAGGTGCCCTGCGGCGCCTGAGATCGAATCTGTTCGCCGAAACCGGGCCGTCTTGCTCTGTCGCAGCGCGTCGTGCGTCGCATAGGCGGGACGTCCCGCGTCGGCGTTGCCCCAAAGGGAAGGTGCCATGCTCGGAAGCAAGAAACGCCGCATAATCCAGCAAGCCGACACGCTCATTTCGATGATGGAAGACATGGACTCTCTGGCATGGGGGCGCGTGCTGACCATTTCGAAGAAGCTCATGGGAGACCCGACTCCGCGGGAAATCAAGGACCTGGCCGACGAGCTGGCCTCCATCGCCCAGACGAACCTGTCGATGTTCTCGCGCATGGGCGTGGTGCCCATGACCGCGTCAAGCCCGGTGATGACCGAGCAGCAGGCTGCAGTTCCGGCGGCGGAACAGCCTGCGGCGGAAAGCGCGGCGGCGCAAACGGCCGCGCCTGCTGTGGCGGTTGAGCCGGCTGCCGCGGGCGTCGCCGTCGAGCCTGCTCCGGCGGCAGCTCCAGTGGCCGTCGAGCCTGCTGCCGCCGTTCCGGTGGCGGCGGCTCCGGTGGCTGCGGCGGCCCCGGCTGTTGCCGAGCCTGCTGCCGCGAAGACGGCCCCTGTGCCGGCTGTTCCGGTGACTTCTGCTGCGGCGGTCGCTTCGGCCCCGGTGCTGGCTGTGACGGCAGCTTCGGCCGCCGTCGAATCTGCCGCTGTTGCTCCGATCGCCGTCGAACCTGCCGTCGCGCCTGCCGCAGCCGTTCCGGCTGCTGCGGATCAAGCGCCTGCGACGGTCCCGCTGACTGCGGCGATGGCCCCGGCTGCTGCCGGCGTCGCCGTTTCGACCCCTTCGCCTGCCGCGTCCGCCGCTTCGTCTTCTCCGCTCGGGCTGTCGTTCGAGATTCCTGGCACCGCTTCGGTGCAAAGCGCCGTTTCTGCGCCAGTCGTTGTGCAGCCGCCCGCCGCCGAGGCCGCTTCCGCTTTTGCGCCGACCCCTGTGCCGGCTCCCGCCGAGCCTGCCGTTTCCCCTGTTCAGCCGACACCTGATCCGCAGGCTGTTCCTATTGGCACCGTCGTTGCCGCTCCTGAGCCGGCCGGTCCGGTCGTGGCGGGCAAGCCCTCGCTTATGCAGATGCACAAGCGGCTTGGCGTCAACGAGGTGCATCACGTCACGCTGCCTTCGGGCGTCGAGGTCATCGAGGGCGGCCTGGTCGAAGACGTGCTCGAACACCCCGAAAAGGCGCAAGAGCCGCTGACGCCGGTCACGCCCGCGCCCGAAAACCGCGTCGATCTGGAACTGAAAGACGCGCTGCAGGAAGACTTCGAGGTGGTGGTCGGCGGGTCGCGCAAGTGGACGTTCAGCCGCCGGCAGGAAGTGGCGGCCGAAAAAGAGGCCCGCAAGCGCAAGAAAAAGGAGAAGAAGCGCCGCGAGAAGCACAAGCTGCCTGAGCGTTCGCCCGAGGCGGCGGCGAGCAAGCCGGTGGCGATGCCGCCAGTGATCGACATCACTCCTGATGAGAAACTTGTCTATACCATGCCGCCGGTCATCGACATCACGCCGGACGAGCCGGATGAGCAACCGGCGGCCGCAGCAGAACCGGTCGCGCAGCCGGCGTCGGGGTTTGCCGCCGCGTCCGCGCCGGAGTCCGAGCCGGTTCCGTACGTGTCGGAAACCGAAATCACGGGCAAGCTTCCGATCATCGTCGTAGACGAGCCCGTGCGCTCCGAAGCGGTCGCGTCCGCCGACAGGCCGGATGAAGTTTCATCCGAAACCCCAAGCGAGGCGCATGTCGGCTTTGGCGAGCCTGAGGCGACCGTGCCCGCGTTGGAGCCGGTCGAAGAAGAGCAGCCTGCGCCGTTGCCGGAGCTCGAGGCTGAACCAGCAGACGGTTTGGCTGAAGACGGCCAGGCATCCGAGGCGGAACCTGAGGTGCAGCCCGATGACGTGTCGGCTGAAAGCGAGCCGTCGGCCGAGGGGGAAGCGCCGGTCGAGGAAGCATCTGTCGAAGAGGCCTCAGTTGCGGAAGCGCCGGCTGTAGAAGTTCCGGCTGAAGAAGCACCGGTTGCAGAAGCGCCGGCAGAGGGCGGCGAGATGGCGCCTGAACCGGAAAAACAGCCTGAAGAACAGGAGAAACAGGGCTTCGGCGGCTGGTTTGCGCGGCGCAAGGCCAAGAAGAACCGCACAGGCAAGCACGCCAGGACAGACGCCGACGAGGGCGACGAAGTGACGCTGAAATCCGAGCCGGCGGCGGAAGTGGCGCTGGAGTCCGAGCCGATACCCGAACCGGAATCGGCGGCGGAGCTCAAAGCCGAGTCAGCGGCGGAGGCGGAGCCGGCGTCCGAACTGGGGCTGGAGGCAGGACCTGAGCCGGAGCCGGCGCCTGAGCCAGGGCCGGAGTCCGGGTTTGAGCAGGCGTCCGAACCGAAGCCGGCATCCGAGCCGGCGTCAGAGTCCGAGTCTAGCCAGGCGTCGAAGCCAGTGCCGGCGTCCAAACCAGCGTCTGAGCCAACACCAGCGCCGGCGCCTAAACCGGCAGCGGCACCTGCGTCCAACCAGAAGCCGGTGCCGGCTCCTACACCGGCGCCCAAGCCGAAACCGGCGCCTGAGCCGGCAGCGGAGCACAAGCCGGCACTATCGCCTGAGCTGGAGCTCAAGCCGAAGCCGGTGCCGATGCCGCCGCCGGCGCCGCTTGAGCCGGTGCCTGAGCCTGGGTTTGGACAGACGTCTGCGGTCGAGCAGGCGCCCGCAGCGGATGCTGCGCCGAAGCCGGCGGCCGAGCCGGCGTTGGAATGCGAGCCGGAACAGAAGCCCGCGACGGCCGCCGCGCAAGAACCGAAAAGCGAGCCCGACCAGGAGTTCGACCTCGAACCGGACGCGGCGGCAGAACCTGAGCCGGGCCCCGAATCCGAGCCCGAGCCCCAGCCCGAGCCGCTGACGACTTCCGCCGCGAATGCCGCTCCCGAAAGCCTGCTCACGTTCGTGGAGGGCATCAAGGCGCAGCGCGGCGACGAATCTGCGCCGCAGGACCAGTCGCGCGTGAAGGAAGGCCTTTCGTTCGACTTGTCGAAGCTTGGCACGACCGAGGCGTTTGACGAAGAGCAGCCGCCCGCCTCTCGGGAGTTCCACGAAGTTTCGCTCAGTTTCCCCGATCCTATCGCTGAACAGGCAAAAGAGGCCGAGGCCGCCGAGACGGGAGACTCTGAGGCGGCTGTCGCCGAGACCGAGGCTGCGCCGTCCGACAGCCCGGAAAAGCAGGGCGTCGGCGGCTGGTTCGCGCGCCGGCGGGCGAAGAAGAACCGCCAGGGCAAGCATGCCAAAGACGAAGCGGCCGAAGCGGCTGCTGCGAAGGAAGCCGAAGAGCGCGAAGCCGCTGCGGCTGCTGCCGAAGCGGCGGCCGCAGAAGCCGCTGCCGAGGCCGCCCGGCGCGAGGCTGCCGCTGCCGAAGCGCTGAGCCATTTGGGCAAGGCGGACGTTTCCACCTGGGGATTCACGGCTGGCGCGGAAGATCGGACTCGCGCCGGGCGCCACAGCGCCGCTGGCACGGTGACGATCAGCCTGCCGGTCACGATGGCCGACGTCGCGTCGAGCATGGCCGAAGCCCAGCGTCAGATGTGCGAGACGCCGGACGAGGAAGGCCCCGCAGCGCCGGAAGGCGGAGCGCCCGCGCCCGACGACGGCGCCGATTCGGACGCATCCGCCGTTCCTCCCAACCCGAAAAACGGCAGGCACGTCAAGGCGCCGGGGCGTCACAGCCGCTCAGGCGACGAGTAAGACGCCGGACAAGGCCGCCTTGGCCCAAGCCCGCCCGACGCCGGCCTGTCGGCGGGGGGCAGGGCGAGCAGAAGTTATTCTAGGCATACTTTCAAAGGGAGAGCGGACTTTTCGGGAAGCGCCGGCCATGCCCGCCGCAAACTCCGCTGGCTGGCCGTTTTTTCCTGCCGGGGATTCTCATGGGCCGCCGTGCGTCCTTTTCCGTATAATGGGCAGAATTGTTTGCTGGCACACAACTTTTCTAGGAGGAATCCATGGCAACTGAGGGATCAACGCCTGCCCGCGCCGCATGGTCGAGCAAGTGGGCCTTCATCCTCGCTGCCGCGGCTTCGGCTATCGGTTTGGGAAATCTTTGGCGCTTCCCCTACCTGGCGGCGAAATACGGCGGCGGGGCTTTTTTGCTCGTCTACATTCTGCTGGTGGTGACGTTCGGCTTCGCGCTCATGATGGCCGAAACGGCGCTTGGCCGCAAGACGGGGCAAAGCGCCATCGGGGCGTTTCGCAGCTTTGGCAGGAAGTACATCTTTATCGGCGTGCTGGCCTCGGCGGTGCCGTTCATCATCACGCCGTACTATGCGCTCATCGGCGGCTGGGTCACGAAATTCATGGCGGCCTATCTGTTCGAGGGCGCCGGAGCCATTGCGGCCGACGGCTATTTCACCAACTTCATTCTGAACAACGGCGAGACGTATATCTGGATGTACGTCTTTTTGGCCTTCGTCATCGGCGTGGTGGCGCTTGGCGTGAAAAACGGCATCGAGCGCGTGAACAAGGTGCTCATGGTGGCGCTGCTCGCCATTGCGGTGGGCATTTCCATCTTCTCGCTCACGCTGCCGGGTGCGCTTGACGGTCTGGCCTACTACCTCATTCCCGACTTCACCAAGTTCAGCGTGGAGATGGTGGTGGCGGCCATGGGGCAGATGTTCTTCAGCCTGTCGCTGGCCATGGGCATCATGATCACCTATGGCTCGTACTTCCGCCAAGACGAGGACCTGGAGCATTCGGTGCGCCGCATCGAGCTGTTCGACACGGGCATCGCCATCTTGGCCGGCCTCATGATCATCCCGGCGGCGGTGGCCGTGCAGGGCAGCGCCGAGGCCGTGGCCACCAACGCCGGCCCGGGCTTCATGTTCGGCGTGCTGCCGCAGGTGTTCCAAGGCATGGGCTTTGCGGCCAACGCGGTGGGCTTCGTGTTCTTCGCGCTCGTGTTCTTCGCGGCGCTGACGAGCTGCATTTCGCTGTTCGAGACGCTCGTCTCCATCGTGGCCGACGGCGCTCACGTCAGCCGCGGCCTGTCCATCGCCGTCTGCTCGGTCTTCGTGGTGCTGGTGGGCACGCTCGTGAACATGGGCTACAACAGCCTGCTCGAAGTCGACCTGATGTATGCGGTCTTCCATATCGGCGAGCCGGGCAACGCGCAGATCCTCGACTTCTTCGACTTCGTGTCCAACACGGTGCTGATGCCCATTGTGGCGCTTTTGACCTGCATCTTCGTAGGCTGGATCATCAAGCCGCAGGTCATCGTCGACGAGGTGGAGAAGTCCGGCGAATTCAACGGGCAAAAGCTCTTCGTCGTCATGATCAAATACATCGCGCCGGTCTTCGTGGTCTGCATTCTGGTGGCCTACGTCATGAACGCCTTGGGGCTTATCGTCCTGTAACGCATCGTGCAGCGAACCAGCCGGTTCTGACGGGACCGGCGGATTCGCCCGACGTCGCAAGCCTTTCGAGCGCCCCGGCCTGACGGCCGGGGCGCTTCTCGCGTTTTTCGAAGGACGCCGGTTTCTCTGTCTCCCTGTTTCGGCCTTTTGCTATGATGATCGGATGCGTATCATGTGCGCAAGCCGCGCAGGGCGGCTTCGGCGCTTTCGAGAAAGAAGTATCCCATGGCACTTTCCATCGGCATTGTCGGCCTTCCGAACGTTGGCAAATCGACGCTGTTCACGGCGCTGACGAACAAAGGCGGTCTGGCGGCGAACTATCCGTTTGCCACCATCGAGCCCAACGTCGGCATCGTGCCGGTGCCCGACGATCGCCTGGAGGCGCTTGCGGCCATTGATCATCCGGCGAAGATCGTGCCGGCCACGGTGGAGTTCGTCGACATTGCAGGCCTGGTGGCGGGCGCGAGTCAGGGCGAGGGCCTCGGCAACCAGTTCCTCGCGAACATCCGCGAAACCGACGCCATCGCCGAGGTCGTGCGCTTCTTCAGCGACCCCGACGTCACGCATGTCGACGGCAAGGTGGATCCGGCCTCCGACGTGGAGACCATCAAGACCGAGCTGATTCTGGCCGACATCGCCACGGTGGAAAAGGCCCTGCCGCGCCTGGAGAAGGAATCGAAGCGCGACAAGGCCGCCGTGAAGAAGCTCGAGACGGCGAAAAAGGTGCTCGCAGGCCTGAACGAGGGGCATCGCGCCCGCACGCTCAACCTGGACGAGGACGAACGCGCCGCCATCTACGAGCTGCACCTGCTGACGATGAAGCCGATGCTCTACATCGCCAACGTCGACGAGGACGCCGTGGGCGCCGACCTGCCGGAAATCGACGGGTGTGCGCCCGTGCCCATTTCGGCGAAGGTGGAAGCCGACATCGCCGAGCTGTCCGAGCTGGATCCGGCCGAAGCGCACGAGTACATGGAGGCGCTCGGGCTGCCTGAAAGCGGCTTGGCCCGCCTCGTCCGCGAGGCGTACAAGCTGCTCGGGCTGCAAAGCTATTTCACGAGCGGCGAAACCGAGACCCGCGCGTGGACCGTCCCGGTGGGCGCAAAGGCGCCGCAGGCCGCCGGCGTCATCCACACCGACTTCGAGCGCGGCTTCATCAAGGCCGAAACCGCCAGCTTCGACGACTACGTGGCGCTGCAGGGCGAAAAGGGCTGCCGCGACGCCGGCAAGCTGCGCCAAGAAGGGAAGGAATACGTGGTGCAGGACGGCGACGTGATGCACTTCAAGTTCAACGTGTAGCGAAACGGGAAGCTGTGCGGCGTCCGGCGGCTGGGCTGCGGGGCTGTGCGAGAGGGCTTGGCGAAGCAAGGCGTGCGGCCAAGCAAAGCGGCTTGCGGGGCCAAAGGCGGCTCGCCGCTGCCTATTGAGGGGAGAATGCCATGGACCGTCGTGCGCCAGCCCAGGCGTCTGTCGTTTTGCGGCTGTTCGCCGCCGTTGCGCTGGCTGTGGCAGTGTTGCCGTTTGGCGCGTGCCAAGCCGCCGACGACGTTGCGCCGCCCGACACGCAGGCCGCCGAAGGCGTGCTGGATTCTGCCGAAGCGGCGCAGGCCTACGGGCTGTCGGCCGAAAGCACCGGCAGCGCTGCGGACGCCGCCGATGCAGCCGCGCCTGGGGCTGCCGCCGAAAGCGGGCCGGGCGCTGCGGGCGCAGAGGATGCGGCGGACGTTCTTGCCGCCGACGGCCCTGACGTGGTCGAGCTTTCCGGCAACGTGCCCGCCTTCACCGACGTCGAGAAGGAATACGCCCCGTTCGAGTTCTACGGCGACTTGGACGACCTGGGACGATGCACGGTCGCCTTCGCCTTGGCCGGTCCGGAAACCATGCCGACCGAAAAACGCGGCAACATCAGCAAGGTGCGTCCGAGCGGCTGGCAGCACGTGGAGTACGACTTCGTGGACGGCGGCTCGCTGTACAACCGCAGCCACCTGATCGGGCACATGCTCACGGCCGAGGACGCCAACGAGCGCAACCTCGTCACCGGCACGCGCCACATGAACGCCGACCTCATGCTGCCCTACGAGGAAGAGGTCGCCCGCTACATCGACCGCACGGGCAACCATGTGCTCTATCGCGTGACGCCGGTGTTCGAAGGCGACGACCTGGTGGCTCGAGGCGTGCAGATGGAGGCCTGGTCGGTGGAAGACGACGGCGCCGGCGTGTGCTTCAACGTCTTTTGCCGCAACGTGCAGCCCGGTGTGGAGATCGACTACGCCACCGGCGACTCCTGGGAAGCGGACGGGGAAGAAGCCGGGTCGGAAGCGGAAAAGAGCGCACAAGCGCCCGACGGGGCGACGTCGGGAGGCGCGGACGCGTCCGGCGCGTCCGGCGCTGCGGCGGCAGGCGACGGCACCGAACGGGCAGGCGCTGCCTTGGGTGGAGACGCAGGGCAAGCAGGCGCTGCCGAGGGGGTCTCCTACGTCGTCAACACCCGTTCGCGCAAGTTCCACGACCCGGCCTGCGGCCAGGCGGCGAACATCTCCGACCGCAACCGCGAGGACTTCGCCGGCACGCGGGAAGAGGTCGTCGCGCAAGGTTTCGAGCCGGCCGGCTGCTGCAATCCGTAGCAGGTGCGCGTTTTGGCGCGAAACGGACTGTCGATGGCCCGATTGTATGTGAAGAAAATGTGGAGTTGAGATTTTAACGCCGAAAATCACAGGCCTTCGCATCATTTTGGGGGCGAAACCGTGCGAAAGGGTGTCAATTCGGGCGGATTTTGTCAAGCAGGCCGCGGATGAGGGGCAAAAAAGCCGCATATATGCAGAATTATGAGCCGAAGGCGGGCTGCCATCCGCAGAAATGATGCGCGACTGCGAGATTTAGGGCTCTAAAATCTCCAGAACACAAATTCTTCACATGGCAATGCGGTTTCGGCGGCAGAGGCGAAGCTTTCGACCGCCGCCGCGCCTTCCGGGGCGCCGCTGGTCCGATGCGCCGCAGGTCCGGGGCTCCGCTGGTCCGATGCGCCGCAGGTCTGGGGCGCTACCGCAGGTCCGAGGTGCCGCTAAAGGCTCGGCGGCCGTAACGCCGCTTTGGCCGCTGCCGACGCAGGCACGGCTGCTGCCTTGCCCCTTCTGTCATCTGAGGGCTTGCAGGAATTTCGCACGGCACTCGCGCTCCTTCTTATAATGGAGGCCGTTGAAAGGGGGATCATGGCGGACGCAAACAACCGCGAAGAGCATCGGTCGGTCATGCGCGAATGGGGGCACAAGCCTGCCGCCGTTTCGCCGCAGGCCGTCGGATCGGACTATCGGCAGGAGCGCGACCGGCAGATCGTGCGTGCGAGCATCGTCGGCATCGTGGCCAACGTCGTGCTGGCGGCGGCAAAGCTCGTTGTCGGCCTGTTCACGCAGTCCATCGCGTTTCTGCTCGACGCCGTCAACAGCTTGACCGACGTGTTCTCGTCGGTCGTCACCATCATCGGCGCGAAGCTTGCGGCCATGCGGCCCTCGCGCAGCCATCCGTACGGCTATGGGCGCGTGGAGTACGTGACGTCCATCGTCATCGCTGCCATCATTCTGGCCGCCGGCGTCGTGTCGCTGCGCGAGTCCGTCGTGAAGATCATCCACCCGAGCGAGCCGGACTACACCGCCGTCGCGCTTGCGGTCATGGCGGTCACGGCAGGGGTGAAGGTGCTCGTGGGCGTCTATTTCAAGCGGAAGGGCGCCGCCATCAACGCCCAGCCGATCACAGCGTCGGGGATCGACGCGCTCTACGACGCGCTGCTGACGGCGGGCACGGTGGCGTCGGGTCTGTTCTGCCTGGTCAGCCACGTTGACATCGACGGCTGGGTGGGTGCGGTCGTCTCGCTGTTCATCATCAAGGCCGGCTTGGGCGTGTTGCGCGACGCCATCAGCACCATCATCGGCGAGCGGCCCGACCCTGCGCTCGTCCACGGCATCAAGACCTGCGTCAACGACCACGAAGGCGTGATGGGCGTCTACGACCTGTTCCTCGACAGCTTCGGGCCGAACAACTACATGGCCTCGCTCAACATCGCGGTTCCCGACGACTACACGGCGCACCAGATCCACGACTTGTGCCGCCACATCACCGAAGAGGTGCGCGACTGCTACTGCTGCACGTTGACCGTGGGCATCTATGCCGCCAACTCGACCGGCGACTATGTGCCCATCCGGGAGAAGCTGATGGCCGAGGTCGCGAAACATCCCGAAGTGGTGCAGGTGCACGGCTTCTACGTGGACTCCGATTCGCGGACCGTCGACTTCGACATCGTGGTGGACTTCCACTGCGACGCCGAGCCTGTGCGCACCGCCATCGTCGGCGCCATGAAGGAGGCCTACCCGCACTACAACTTCACCGTCGTGTTGGATTCCGACTTCATCGAGTAGGGGGCGCTTGCTGCGGGGGCCGAGAGAACCCTCTTCGGGGCGTCGCGCGAACCTCTCAGATGGCCACGCCCGGGCTGCCGCAGAAGCAGCCGCGCGGCCCCCCGGCGTCTGTTGCGGAGGCGCTCGCCTAACTCCTCCGGCGCTTGCCGCGGGAAGCGCTCGCCTGCGTTTTTGGAACGTCGCTCTGTGCCGACGCGCTGCAGCTTCCACCGCTGCGCTATGATTGCGCGTACTGCCGCAAACGTTCGGCACCGCGGCGAGGCCTTTGCGGGTCTGCGCGGCGTGTCGTCCGAAAGGCGCCGCGCTGGGGCGTTGCGCGACGTCGCGGCTCGTCACGACAGCAAAAAGGGGGCATCATGGAACTTGCGACCGAATTGGCGCCGTTGGGCTTCGGCTTCATGCGCCTGCCGGAAATCGAGCGAGAAGACGGTTCGAAGGAAATCGACATCGAGGCGGTGAAAGGCCTCGTCGACGCGTTCATGGCCAGCGGCTTCACGTATTTCGACACGGCCCGCGGCTACCATGGCTGCAAGTCGGAAGGGGCGCTGCGCCAGGCGCTGGTCGAGCGGTATCCGCGCGAGAGCTTCACGGTGGCGACGAAGCTGCCGGCGTGGATGGCGAAAAGCGCCGACGAGGCCCGCGCGATGTTCGACGAGTCCCTGCGCGAATGCGGCGTGGAGTACTTCGACTACTACCTGCTGCACAACCTGGGCGAGCACTTGACCGACATGTTCGAGGACATGGATTTGTGGAACTTCGCGCTGCAGAAGAAAGAAGAAGGCCTCATCAGGCATTTCGGGTTTTCCTTCCACGACAACGCCGACGCGTTGGCGGAAGTGCTGCGCCGCCACCCGGAGGTCGATTTCGTGCAGCTGCAGATCAACTACGTCGACTGGGACAGCGAGAACGTCCAGTCGCGCCGCTGCTATGAGGTGGCGCGGGAGTTCGGCAAGCCGGTCGTGGTCATGGAGCCGGTGAAGGGCGGGTCGCTCGTGAGGCTGCCGCGGACCGTGGGCGATGTGCTGCGCGAGGCCGACCCTGCGCAACCGCTCGCGTCGTGGGCGCTGCGGTTCGCCGCATCGCTGCCGGGCGTCATAACGGTGCTGTCGGGCATGAACGATCTTGTGCAGGTGCAAGAAAACGTGCGCTGCCTGTCGGGTGGCAAGGTGCTTTCGCAAGACGAGCTGGCGTGCGTGATGCACGCTCGTGACGTGCTGGCTTCGCTTCCCGGCGTGCCGTGCACCGATTGCCGCTATTGCTTGAAGGGCTGTCCTGCAGGCGTGCGCATTCCCACCATTATGCAGTCGCTCAATATCTTGGATCAGATCGGCGACGAGTATCGCGCGAAAGAGAACTACTTTTGGAACGCCGGCAACTCGGCGTCGAAGTGCATCGCCTGCGGGGCGTGCGAAGAGGTGTGCCCGCAGAAGCTGCCCATCATCGAAAACCTGGCGCGTGCGGCCGAGCTGTTCGAATAGGGGCGCGGCGCCCAGGCGCGACAGGGGCGCGGCCGCGGTGCGGGCGAGAAAGGAGCGAAGGCCATGAAAGAATCCGACGTGGGCGAAGGCCAGCGTTTGGGGGCGGAGCCGCTCGACGCCTTCTTCGCCCGCACGCCCCGCTTCGCCCTTGCGTTTTCGGGCGGGACCGATTCGGCGTTTCTGCTGGCCGCCGGGCTGGCCGCCGGGTGCGACGTGAAGGCCTACGGCGTGCGCACGGCTTTTCAGCCCGCCTTCGAGATCGACGATTCGCGTCGGCTTGCCGACGAGCTGGGCGCCGACTTCCAGCTCATCGACGCCGACGTGTTCGCGCGTCGGGACGTGTGCGAAAACGGCCCCGACCGCTGCTATCGCTGCAAGACGTTCATCTTCTCGACCATTCTGGCCGCCATGGGCCGCGATGGCTTCTCGGTGCTGGCCGACGGCACGAACGCCACCGACGACCCCTCGCGCCGCCCCGGATTTCAGGCGCTGCGCGAGCTGGGGGTCGTCTCTCCTTTGCGTCGCGCCGGCATGTCAAAAGACGGCGTGCGGGCCGCTTCGCGCGAGTTGGGCCTGTTCACGGCCGACAAGCCAAGTTTTTCCTGCCTGGCCGTGCATGCGCCGGCGGGTGCGCTCCTCACGCCGGAGGCTCTGGAGGCCGTGCGCGAACGCTTGGGCGTCCGCTGACCTTCGGCAAAACCCGACCTGTTTCGTCAGATATGCCTTCGCGTCGTCCGGCGTGCCAATCGTGCTGCAGCAACGGGAAAAATGCGGTATTATCACTCCTTGCAACCGCTTCAGCTGTCGGGGGGACGGCGGCCGAGAGGGCCGACGAGGAAACGGGGACGAGGGAACTGTCATGGAATTCGACTTGCTGCGCGAATACATTGTGCTGTCGCAAACGCTCAACTACACCAAGGCGGCCGAATCGCTGCACGTGACGCAGCCGACGCTCAGCAAGCACATCGCCTCGCTCGAAAAAGAGCTGGGCTGTGCGCTGTTCGAGCGCGACCGGCGCCGCGTGGAGCTGACCGACGAAGGCGTCGTTTTCGCAGCGGCGGCCATCCAGATCGTCGACACGTTCGACGAGGCGCACGACCGCATCCGGGAAATGGCGGCAAGCGATCCGATTCGCGTGAACGGCGTCTTGAACGACAATGCGGTTTCGGCCATCTTGTCCATCGCGGCGATGATCCTTGACGAGGAAGGGCACCAGCCCATCGCCTATGGCGGCACGAATGCGAACGACTTTGTGCAGCAGGTGATCGCCGACGAGGCGGACATCGTTTTCGCCTATGCCGACCTGGGCGGGCTGGAATCGCTCGGCCTCGGCTACATTCCGCTCACACGGTCGCGTTTCGTTGCGATGGTGCCGCTTTCCAGCTCGCTTGCCGGCCGCAAGAACGTCTCCATCGACGATTTGCGCAACTTCCGGTTCGTGAAGTACGCCGACAACTATTCCATCTGCGGCTGGGCGAACATCGAGCAGGTCTGCCGCGACCACGGCTTCAGTCCGCGCACGCGCACGGTGCTCGGCCGCAACGCCACGAACTACACGGCCATATCGCTTGGGGTGGAAGACGTGGTCATCCTGCAGTCGAGCATGCCGCAGCTGCGCTATCTGAGCGATTTTTCGAAGGTCGCCATCCTTCCCGTCACCGACGACGACGCGGCGTTTCGCCTGTATGCCATCTACAAGCAGGACAACTACGAGCGCGTGCATCCGGCGCTTGACGCATATGCCCAGGCCAGAAAGACCATCATCAGCCACGGGAAGAACTCGCCGCTCGTGGAGAGCGCGTAGGGCGGACAAGCGTCGAAAGACTCGGCCGCGCCCGCCGAAGGCTCGGGAAGATGCGGAGGCGCAAGCTTGGCTAACGGTTGCGCCGCTCGGCGGCCTTCCGGGCGCTTCGACGCTCTTCGTCGCGGCGGGCGGCGTATTCGCGCAGCCTGGCGACTTCGTCTTCCTTCAGCGTGACCTGGGGGTCTTGCACGACGTTCGTCTTGAAGAGACGCGCCATGCGCGTGGGGATGGACGTGGGGCCGCTCGGGTTCCACTCAAGCGGCGGCATCGTGGTGCGGCGTTTGGCGCCGCGCAAAAACTCGTCGGTCGACGCTTCGTCGGACACGGTGATGGCGCCTTCGAGGCAGATGGCCTCGCACAGGCGGCATTGCACGCACAAGGTCGGCCGGAAGTCGGCGCCGAAGGATCCGTCGGCTGCGTCGAAGCGTGACAGCGCCCCGGTGGGGCAGAAGACGGTGCAGACGCGACACGAGCGGCAGAGGTCGGTGTCGATGGCGACCGAGCCCCACAGCCGCGTGCGCACGGCCCCGCGTTCTGTCGGCTCCATCGCTTTCAACGAGTTGAACAGGCGCAATCGGCGCTCCGGAACGAAATGGGGCAGCGTGCCGTCGGCTTGCACGTGGACGAACTTGCTTTTCGGGGCGCTTCGGCGGACGGCGGTGCGCACGCGAGGATCGCGTCGGGAAAGGCTCGCGGCGGCGTTTGGGGGCGCTGCCGCCTCAGACGAGGCGGCGTCCGAGACGGTCGCGGCGGGGCCGGCCTTGGGTGCGGCCGCGTCAGGGGCGCTGCCGGCCTGGGGCGACGCCGCATCCGCCGCCCAGGCAAAGGCGGCAAGCGCTTCTTCGGCGCCCATTCGCTCTGCCGGCGACGTCGCGCCGACCGCTTCCAGCAGCGCTGCGGCGCAAGCGCACACCTCGTCGCACAGGGTCCCTCCGGCGTGGTGTGCGCAGGTGGCGCAGTCGCCGCTCACAAGCACGAGCCGCGCGGCGCCTTGGGCCGTCGCCTGCACGACGAGCGACTCGTCTGCCCGCCCCAGGCATTCGACCGGCACGGCGGGCACGCCGTCGGCCGTCCATGTCGCGCAAGCGCTTGCGTTTGCGCCGCCGTCCGCCTGCGCAAACGCCGCCCGCGCTGCAGAGCACGCGACCACCGCCATGCCGCCGCTTTTCCGTATGCTCGCTTCCACCTGGCCGAACAGCTCCTCGTCGGTGGGATTCGCCGCTTCCAGGCAGCCGGTGGGGCATGCTGTGGCGCAGGTGCCGCAGCCGATGCACAGCCGGGGGCTCACCGCAATGCCGTCGTCGGTCGTCGCAATGGCGCCGGTCGTGCACGTTTCGGCGCATCGAAGGCAGCGTCCGTGGCGATGACGCACGAGCACGCACCGGTTTTTGTGCACGTGCAACAGCGGGCTTTCCACGCCTCCGATGATGTCTGTCATCGCGCCCATTTCCACGTTCGTCATGCCGCCCATCTCCCTTCGCGCTGCTGCGTCGACCTGCGTCGAGGCGCTTCGTTTCCCTCTGCAGGTGCTCGCCGCCCGAGGCTTCTAGCTTTCGACCAGCCCTTCCAAAAGCGCCGCGTCCTCTTCCAAAAACCCTTCGGTCACGTCTGCCAGCGCCTGGTAAAACGCCGTGCCGGCAAAACGACGGACGTCGTTGCAGAACACGGGCACCCATGCCGCCACATGGTCGAGCATGAAGTTTTTCTGCGTGCTCAGAAGCGCGGTCGCCTCGTCTTCGTCGGCGGCCCGCAGCGCTTTGGCGGTCCGGGCGCTCATGATGCGCATGAATTCCAGCTCCACGGCGATATGGTCCTCGCCGGTTTTCCATGACGCCGACTTGTCCAGGCCGCACGAGCGGTAGATGGCCAGCACTTCGTCGCGTGCATCTTGCATGAGCAGGCGTTTTTCGGACGTGTAGACGCTTTCGAACGGGTAGGCCGCCGAATACGCGTCGATGCCCGACCCTAAAAACGTCTTCGAATAGTCCACCGAAAGCCGCAGCACCGGGTCGACCCAAGCGTTGGAAAGGTACTTTGCCAGCGTGTAATAGCCGCGGTCCAGAAGGTCGTTTCCCGACGAGACGGGGTAGCGCATGGCGACGAGCTCGTCGAACAACGCTTCGTCCACTTCGGCATAGTACAGTCGCGCGATCAGGCCGTACGTTGCCGCGCGGCTGTCGCACATCGCGGCAAGCTCGTCAAGCGTCATCTCGTCTTCGGCTTCGCGGGAAGCCTTCGCGCACGTCGTCTCTTCTTCGGCCCCATAGGAGCTTTCTGCAACATCGCTCATCGCGACCCCTCCGCTTCCTTGATGCCCTCCAGGTATTCGACGCCGGCCGGCGTGGCGCACCAGCGTCCGTTCCAGCTTATCGCGCCGGCTCGTTCCAGCTTGTCGACGAAGTAGGTGGCGAAGCGCTGCGGAGACTGCAGCACCGGCTCGTCGTCGACCACGTCTCCGATGGCGGCAAGCGACGAGCCGCCATCGCGGGCGCACAGGCGCAGCACCGTGTGGTAGATTTCGGGATAGCGCTCGTCTTCGGCGACGCAGGCCCGTATGAGCTCGAGCGGGTGGTAGCGGTCAAGCTTCGCTCGTCCGTCGTCCGTCAGCATCCAATGTACGTCGGGCGCGGGGGCCACGACCCAGTATTCCACGCCGTCCTCTTCGACGCGCAGCGGCTCTTGCTCCACCTCGTCAAGCGGGGTGCCTTCGGCGTCGGTCTTGCGGACGGCTCCGGCCCGCTCGAGCAGATCGGCCAGCGTCGAGGGGTCGTAGATGCAGTGGTGGTGCTTCTTCAGCTCGCCGACCTGCGCTTCCAAGTCGGCGACCGCCACAGGAGACGTGCAGGCTTCAAGCATGGAATACAGCATGGCATGCAGCGTGGGCATCTGGTTGAACAGCGCTTCGATGCGCGCCTCGGCCGTTTCCGCGTTCGCGAACGAATTGAGCTGTCCGAGAAACTTCGGGTACGCCTCTGGGTTCGGCAGATTGTACGGTCCCTCTTCGAAGACCGATTCGACCACGTCGTCTTGCTCGTCTTCGAAAAACAAGCTGTCGAGCGGGTCGAAATCCCTCGTTGCGTCTCCCTCCATAGGTTCCTCCTCCCGATTGTGAACCGTCGGCGCACGGCCGCCGTATGCGCGGGGCGGGCCAGGCGGCATGCGGCGCCACCCGGATGATAGGACGGGCCGCGTTGCTTTGTCCAGGTTTCAGGTTCGTCTGCTCATGACGATTCGGCGCTGCTCATTCCGCATGCGAACCGCCTCATTCCGATTCGTCATGCACGGCCTCGCTCGCATTGACAAAGTCCGCCGATGCTCCCATGCTTGGTTTCGCGGCCGTGTCCAAGCGCGTTTTCGGCACGGTGCCGCCGGGATGTGAGAAGGCGTCGCCTGCGGGCGTGCGAGGAGGACATATGCTGGTCAAGCCGTCGTTGGTGCTGCAAGTGAAACTGATCGGCGCCGATTGGTCCGAAGCCTGCGCGGCCGAGGTCAAGCGCAGCTACATGTACATCGCCCAGTCCATCGTCAGCGAGCTTGGCGAAGACGAAGCGGAAGACGGCAACGTCATGCGGCTGTCCATCCGCCTCATGCGCCCGTATTGGGACCCAACAGACCCCAAATCGCAGGAGCTCTGGGAAGCTTCGATGATGCCGTGGCTCGTCAACGCCACGCGCAATCTGTCGACGGCCATGCACAACTACAACACCGTGCGGCATCCGATGGGCGCGGGCAACCTCGCCTATGAGTGGGCCGATTACGATTTCGGCACGAATGCCCTGATCAGGGTGAAGGTCGATGCTGAAAACCGCATCACGGGCCATATGCCCGCCATCGCGAACGAGGTGCGCACGCTTATGCACGAAGGCGCGTTCGGCGAAGGCGTGGCAATGATCCGCGTGCCGTCGCGGGCAAGCTGGGAGACGCAGGTGCAAGCCGCCCGCGAAGCCCGACGCCAGGCGGCCGAAGCTGCGGCCGCCGCAGAAGCGCAGGCCGCCGAGCCGGCCGAGCCGGCCGGTTCGGCCGATCCGCAGGCCGCCGACGCGGTAGGCGCAGAAGACGGATCGCCCGCTGCGGCCGCCGCCGAGCCGACTGCCCTGCAAGCCGCCGACCGCCCCGATGCCTTGGAGGCCTCCGAGGCCCTTGCCGAGCCGGATGATTCCACGCCTGCCTTCGACATCGATTTTTCCGTTTGGGGCATCGAATACGCCGACGGCACCGTCGTCGAATACGATTCCGCAACGCGCACGCTTGGCTGATCCACGCCTACCCCCTCCCTCCAAACGCCCCGCCCGCACGCTGTGCGAGCGGGGCGTTTTCATGCATTCATCTGGTCCGTTTCCCGCGCGGCATGACGGCATTCCCCCATGGCATGGCTTATGCGGCAACGGAATGGAAAGGGCGCTGTTATGCCGGCATTGGAAATTCCTTATGCCGTATGCGCAGCGTAATCTGGTTGCCGAAGGGCTTTCCTCAAGGAGCGCCGCACGCGACGGCGCTGGAGGGAAGCGAGAGAGAAAGCGTAAGAGAAGGAGGATGAGATGGGCAAACTGAACATGACGCGTCGTTCTTTCATCAAGACCGCCGTCGTGTCCGCATCGGCTGCGGCCCTCGTTGGGGCAGGGACTTCCACCGTCGCCCTCGCTGACGACGACAAGGCTGCCGCGTCCGGCGGCGAGATCAAAAAGATCCGCTCGTGCTGCCGCGGCTGCGGCAAGGTCGAATGCGGCGTGTGGGTCTACGTGCAGGACGGCAAGGTCATCCGCACGGAAGGCGACGATGATTGCTACCTGACCATGGGCAACCACTGCTCGAAGGGCCAGGCGTCCATCCAGGCGGCCTACCACCCCGACCGCATCAAGTATCCCATGAAGCGCACGAACCCCAAGGGCGACGACGATCCCGGCTGGACGCGCATCTCCTGGGAAGAGGCCTACCAGACCATCGCCGACAACATCTTGGAAATCACCGAAAAGTACGGCCGCGAATCCACCTTCACCTGGTGCGGCACGGGCCGCCAGTGGTGCATGCAGTCCGACGCCGGCATGGCGCTCTTGCTGTTCGGCTCGCCCAACATCGTGGCGGCCTATCAGGTGTGCAAGGGTCCGCGCCACTTCGCGAGCCGCATCGACAACGTGCAGGCCTGGTCGTGGTCCGAGGTCATCAACCACTCCACGAAGTTCGTGCAGTGGGCCACCGAGCAGTCGCAGTCCAACTACGACGACGCGGCCCGCACGGTCGTCGACGTCGCCCGCTGCGCCGACGCGTTCATCAGCGTCGACCCGCGCCTGACGAACCTCGGGCGCACGGCCAAGTACTGGCTGCCCATCCGTCCTGGCACCGACAGTGCGCTGGCGCTGGGGTGGTGCCACCTCATTCTGAAGAACGACTTGTGCGACCTGCAGTTCCTCAAGCGCTGGTCCAATTCGCCGTTCATCGTGGTGCCCGACATGGAGCCCACCGGCTACATGGAGGCCGTGCAAAACGGCGGGTATCCCTACCAGTACCAGACGCGCCTGTTGACCGAGGCCGACATCGATCCGAAGATGGTCGACTGGGAAATCGAAGGCGACGGCGATCCGCAGCGCTACCTGGTGTACGACCAGCTCAACGACCGCTGGACCTATTGGCAGGCGCACCCGGAAGTGGGCGGGGCCCACTGGGAAGGCGAGGAGTGGAAGAAGTCGACGAGCTACTTCGACCAGGACCTTTCCCGCCTGCGCGACGACGAGTCGAAAAAACCCGGCAAGGTGTACGACCTGTCCGAGTTCGACCCGCTCATCGACCCGGCGCTCTATGGCGAATTCGACGTGACGCTGAAGGACGGCTCCACCCACAAGGGTCGCCCCGTCTTCGACATTTGGGCCGAATACCTGGAGCAATTCACGCCTGAGGCCGTGTCCAAGATCACCACGGTGGACGCGAAGCTCATCGAGGACTCCTGCCTGGAATGGGCCACCCGCGACGATCCGCGCATTCCCAACGGCGGCATCAACTACGGCCTGGCCATCGAGCACCACGGCAACTCCACGCAGAACTGCCGCGCCATCATGGCCTGCTGCGCCATGGTCGGCGCCATCGACACCCCCGGCGGCCAGCGCGGCGCCACCAACGGCTGGACCACCCAGTCCGGCCCGACGTCCATGTACCCCGGCGCCGACGGCGGCTCGAACCCGGCGGCCTTCGTCCGCTTCCCGATGGACATCTACAACCGCATCGCCGGCTACGAGAAGTTCCCGATGCTGTACTGGTACGCCGTGTGGGCAGACTGCAACTCGGTCATGGAATACGCGCACCGCGACGAGAACGCCCCGTACAAGATCCACGGCGGCATGATCGGTTCGGGCGACCACATGAACATGGCGAACGCGACCTACAACTGGGAAGCGCTGCTTATGCAAGACTTCATGTTCGAGGCCAATCTGTGGCATTCGCCCACGTCGGGCGCGGTTGACATCCTGCTGCCGGTGTGCCACTGGACCGAGATGAACGCCCAGCGCATCGCGCAAGGCTCGGGCGGCTCGTTCAGCCTGTGCGTGCGTGCGGTCGATCCTCCGGGAGAGTGCAAGTCCGACCCGCTGTACTTCCTGGAAATGGCCCCGTACTTCGAAGTTCCCTGCTCGACCGATCCGGAAGACCCGTACTGGGAAAAGGCCATGAAGGAGACCGGCAAGCCCATCGACATTTTGGCGTTGGAGTACGAATGCCTCGACGGCGAGCACGGCGGCGGCATCGCGCCGTACGACTCGTGGGAGGAATTCGCCGCAGCCTATCAGGAGCATGGCACCTGGAACATGAAAGAAGTGTTCCCGGACGACTGGGGCAGCTATCGCCGCTTCGAGATCGGCCAGGCCTATCGCAAGGCTCCGCATCAGCAAGTGGTCAAGCTCGACATCAACATCCCGGGCTTCCCGACTCCTACGATGAAGCACGAGCTGTGGGCCACCTCCATCGAGTCGCACTTCCCGAACGGCTCCGACGGCCCGGAAGTGACGCCGGGCTTCCGCACCGAAGCGCTGCCGTACTACGTCGAAGGCATCCACTCTCCCGTGCGCGACCCGCAGCTGTACGAGGAATACCCCATTAGCTGCATCACCGGCCGCCGCATTCCGGTGTACTTCCACTCCGAGCATCGCCAGCTGCCGTGGTGCCGCGAGCTGTGGCCCGTGCCGCGCATGGAGATCAACCCCGAAACCGCCGCCGAGCTGGGCATCGAGCAAGGCGACTGGTGCTGGATCGAAAGCCCGTGGGGCAAGGTGCGCCAGACGGCCGACCTGTTCTACGGCATTCGTCCCGGCATGATCAATGCCGAGCACCAGTGGTGGTATCCCGAGCTTGCGCAGGCCGACAAGGGATTCGAGCTGTCCTGCATCAACTGCATCGTCGACCGCACGGCGCAAGACAAGTACAACGGCTCGTCCAACGTGCGCGGCTATCCCGTGAAGGTGTACAAGGCCACAGAGGAAAACAGCCCTAACGGCAACCCCGTTCCGTGCGGCAACGACGGCACGCAGATCATCTGCGAAGCATCCGACCCGCGCCTGAAGCTGTGGACCATCGGCGGCGAGGGCGTGTGCCCCGACAACTTTGGCGACTAAGAGAGGAGTTGACCTGTCATGACGCAATACGCTATCGTCACCGACCTCGACCGGTGCGTGGGCTGCTTGGCCTGCAACGTCAGCTGCAAAGTGGTCAACGACGTGCCCATCGGCAACTATTGGAACAAGATTTTGCGCATCGGGCCGACCCTCAAGGCCGACGGATCGGGCCAGTACCCGGACGTGCAGATGTACTTCTTGAACGTGCAGTGCCAGCATTGCGCCAACCCCAACTGCGTGGAAGTGTGCCCGACGGCCGCCTCGTATAAGGACAAAGACGGCACCGTGCAGATCGACGCCGAGAAGTGCATCGGCTGCCAGTCGTGCATGTCGGCATGCCCCTACGGCGTGCGCTACCTCAACGAGGACAACGGCGTGGTGGAAAAGTGCACGCTGTGCCAGGAGCGCACGAAGGAAGAAGGCGTGCTGCCCCAGTGCGTCAGCCAGTGCTGCGGCATGGCCCGCTGGTACGGCGACGTGGACAAGGGCATCGAGAACTTCCAGGGTCCGCGCGGCGAAAAGCTGGGCGACTTCCTGAACGAGTTCAAGGACGACCAGGTCTACAAGCTGCCCGACTCCGGCAACGAGCCGCAGCTGATGTACATCATGCGCGACATGGAGTGGCAGGGCGTCGACGACCTGTCGATGACGACCAACCACGTGCGCAACAACGAGTAACGGGACAGCCCGATTGCGCTGATTCTCCCCTATGAGATTGGAGGAACCCATGCGAGGAACACCGAAAAGCATCGGTGCGCTGATAGCCGCAGGCATGCTGGTCGCCTGCATGGCCGGCTGCTCGTCCCAGGACGCGGCAGTTGATTCGGCCGACAACACCTCGGCCACGGCACAGACCGAAGCGGCGTCCGAAGAGAACGCCGAGCCGGCTCCGTTGAAAGAAGTGACGTTCGGCACCTATGAGGGCGAGCCTGTCACGTGGCTTGTGCTGGAAGAGAAGGACGGCGCGTCGCTTCTGGTGAGCAAAGACGTGCTGGACGCCCGCGCCTATGGCGAGCCGGCCGAAGGGTCGCAATGGGCGGAAAGCTCGCCGCGTCCGACCACTGATGTGAACTGGGCGGACAGCCCCATGCGCGAATGGCTCAACGGCGAATTCCTGAACGCCGCCTTCAGCGCCGACGAGCAGGGCGCCATCCAGGAAGTGACGAACACCGACACGAAGAACAACGGGGCTCGCAATGCCGCCGATTTCGACAGCGAGTCGTATTCTGCGGCGCCCGAGTCGAAGGACCGCGTGTTCTTGCTGAGCGTCGCCGAGGCGCGGCGGTACTTCGCCGACGATGCGGCGCGTGTGGCCTTCCCGACCGACCATGCGGTCGAAGCGGGCGTGTACACCGGCATCGCCACCGACGAGTCCGGCGCCGAAGACGCCGAGCTTTCCGGCGCGGCTGCCTGGTGGCTGCGCACGAACGGCTATTACGCCGGCTATGAAGCGGTCGTGACCGACGACGGCTACATCCACGGCGACGGCTATCGCGTCGATGGCGAGGTCCACGACGGGTACGACAACCACGGCGCCGAAGCCAGCGAGCCGGGCCACAACTTCGGCGTGCGTCCGTGCGTGTGGGTGGACACCGCCGCATTGGCATAAAACGAATCGGCCTGCAGACCCGCTTGGCGAGGCTGCAGGCCGTCGCGAGGCGGTTCGCGAGGGCGGCCGCAACAAGCAGGAGGGGCAGGCGCAGCGCGGCGTCTGCCCCTCTTGCTTTCGGCAGCGGGCAGGACGCAGATTCGGCCCAAACGTCGTTTTCAGGAGCAGGTGCTAATACAGAATGAGAGGCGGAACGGAGCGAAGCAAAAGAAGGCGGCCCGCAGACCGCCTTCTTCGCTCGTTTTGGCTGCATCGGCCGTGCGCGAACGTCTGGGCGTCCGCTGACCTTCGGCAAAACCCGACTTGTTTTGTCAGATATGCCTTCGCGCCGGCCGTGTACGTTCGCAAGCCGTCTTCTGCGTCTAGCGCACCGTCACCCCTTCGGGCAGGTACTGGCGCCAATCGTCCTCGTCTTCGTCGTCTTCCTCTTCTTCGACGACCACGGGCGTTTCCATCGCCGGCTTGCCGAACGCCTCGCTGAATGCGTCGAACGCGCCGCGCGGCACGGCGAACACGATGGTCTTGATGGCGCCGGGGTGCGCCTCGATCCAGTCGCGGAACAGCCCGATGACCACGTCGTCGGCGTATCCCGACCGGCCCGTGCCGAACGCGCCCACGATGAGCGTCTCGGCCTCGTTGGCCGCCGCGATGTTCAAAAGCGACGCGATGCGGTCGACGATGGCGCGGTCCGCCTCGGCCGCGGACCGGTGGTTTTCCAGCGCCCGGGTGCGGTTGGGCTCGGCGATGGCCAAAATGTCGGCCTTGCGCACCGCGCCGCCGCTGGAAAACACCACGTCAGGCAGGTAGGCCGCGCGGTCGGTGAACAGCTGGCCCGCCGCATAGCCGCGGTTTTTGTCGTGGTAGTCGGCCTTGATGCCCTGCAGCACGGGGTAGAGGTTGCTCTCGGAGCAGATGATCTGCTCCGGTCCGAAAGCGCCGTCTTCGTAGGCGCCGCCGGGACGCGTGAACGACACGGGGCTGACCATGACCGTCTTGCCGGAGGCGTCTGTCAAGGCGCTTGGGGCGAAGCGCGTGGTCACGCTGGTCTCCGTCGCCTCGAACGGCGGCTCGGGCAGCTTCGGCGCACGCATGGTGCCGTCCTCGTAGATCGTCGCCTTCTCGACGGTGGCGGCGGTGTCGCTGGCAAACGCCCCCCTCATAAGCCCCAGATGCTTCCGCGCCTGGATCTTGCGTTCTTCTCTCACGTCGTTCAAAGCGCTCTCCTTTTCTGTTGTCTCGTTGGATGGGTCTATTGTAGCCAACCTTGCCCCGTTCAGGCGGCTGGTCTGTTAAATCTATAGGAGGAATGCACCGGGCCGGAGCCGTTTGCTATTATGGACGGATCGTGTTTTCAAGGCGTCGGCGGGGCCCGAAAGGCAAACCCCGAAGGCGCGAAAACGAGAAAGGCAGCAAGCTTCCATGACCCAACATCTGACCGAGCGCGACGTCCGCAACATTGCGGAATACGCGCGCATCGGGCTGACCGACGACGAAGTGGCCGAGATGACCGTCGACCTCAACGCCATCGTCGATTCGCTCAGCCCCATCCTTGAATACGACCTCGAAGGCGTCGAGCCGACGTTCCATCCCATCGGGGGGCTGTCCAACGTCATGCGCGAAGACGTGTGCGAAGAGGGCTTTTCCCAGGACGTGGCGCTGGAAAACGCGCCGAAGCGGCAGGACGGCAACTTCCTCATTCCGTCCATTTTGGGCGAAGGGGGCGACCGGTAATGGCTCAGAACTTCTCGTGTTTGGGCGCGGCCGAGCTGCGCCGCGGCCTGTTGGCGAAGGAATACTCGGCGACGGAAGTGGCCCGCGACGCGCTTTTTCGCGTGCGTGCCTTGGACGGCGCGGTGCATGCGTTTTTGGAAACGACCGAAGAGCTGGCGCTGTCGCAGGCGGCGGCCCTCGACGCGGCCGTGGCGGAAGGGCGCGGGGCGGAATTGGGCCCGCTGGCCGGCGTGCCGGTGGCGTTCAAGGACAACATGAACCTGGCGGGCACGCACACCACCTGCTCTTCGAACATGCTGCGCAACTACGTGTCGCCCTACACGGCCACCTGCGTCCAGCGGATGCTTGACGCGGGGGCGCTTGGCCTGGGCAAGCTCAACATGGACGAGTTCGCGTTCGGGTCTTCCACCGAAACGAGCGCCTTTGGCCCCACATGCAACCCGTGGGACGTCGAGCGCGTGCCGGGCGGCAGCTCGGGCGGCAGCGCGGCGGCCGTGGCGGCGGGCTTGGCGTGCGTGACGCTGGGGTCCGACACTGGCGGTTCTATTCGCCAACCAGGGAGCTTTTGCGGACTAGTGGCCGTCAAGCCCACGTACGGCGTCGTGTCGCGCTACGGCGTCGTGGCGTTCGGCAGCTCGCTTGACCAGGTGGGCCCGTTCGCACGCTCGGTCGAGGACGCGGCGCTGGCCATGAACGCGCTTGCCGGCCGCGACCCGCTCGACTGCACGAGCCAGGCCGTCGACGCCGATTTCACGGCCAACCTGGCCGAGGGCGTGCGCGGCATGCGCGTAGGCGTGGTGCCGGCGTTCATGGAAGCGCAGGGCCTTGCCCCCGAAGTGAGGGCGAAGGTGCAAGAAGCCGCCGACCACCTGCGCAAACTGGGCGCGGAAATCGTCGAGGTCGACCTTCCCAACGCCCAGGCCGCCATGAGCGCCTACTACGTGCTGGGTCCGTGCGAGGCGTTCAGCAACCTCGCCCGCTTCGATTCGGTGCGCTACGGCTATTGCGATCCGGGCCATGCCGACCTGGGCGCCCAGTACGAGGCCAGCCGCCATCGCGGCTTCGGCCCAGAGGCTCGCCGCCGCATCATGCTCGGCAGCTACCTGTTGTCTTCCGGCGTGTACGAAACCTATTACTATCCAGCGCAGCAGGTGCGCACGCTCATCACGCAGGACTACGCCCGCGCCTACGAGCAGGTCGACGTCATCCTCGCGCCGGTGGCGCCGCGCACGGCCTTCCGCTTCGGCGAAGTGACCGACCCCACGTCGATGTACCTGTCCGATATGTTTACCATTTCCATCAACATTGCTGGCAACGGCGGCATGTCGATGCCAGCAGGCCTTGGCGCCGACACGGGGCTGCCCGTGGGCGTGCAGCTCATCGCGCCGCAGTTCAAAGACGAGAACATGCTGCGGGCGGCCGCGGCGCTGGAGACGGTGTACGGCCCGGCCCCGGTGGCTCCGGCCTTCGCGCCGGGCGCGGCGGCCCCCATCGGCGCCGAAGCGGACATCCCCGACGCGGCCCAGGCCGTCCCGGGCGTCGACCTTCCGGGCGGGCCTTGGCAGCAAGACGCCGGCGTTGCGGGCGACCAGGACGTGCCGGACGACGCCCGCGGCCAGATCGCCGTCGCGGAAGGCGCGGCCGAACAGGCGTAAGGGCGGACGCAGGCGGCCCGCGCGATCGTCGCGCCGCCTGTGCCCGGACGCCTTCGTCCCTCGCCGCCACGCTTTGCCCGACCGATCGAGGACTGGACTGACTGGAAGCCGTCCGCTGCGTTTCGCAGGCGGTCTGCGGCTTCCAAGAACGGATAGATGACATGCGCAAACTAGAAGAAGTGCTTGAAGATTGGGAGGCCGTCATCGGCCTTGAGATCCACGCCGAGCTGACCACGCTCGAAACCAAGATGTTCTGCGGCTGCAAGCTGGAATTCGGCGCCGCGCCCAACACGCACACCTGCCCCGTGTGCCTGGGAATGCCGGGTGCCTTGCCGGTGCCGAACAAGGCGGCCATCGAGTCCATCGTGCTTGCCGGCCTGGCCACGAACTGTGACATCGAGAAGCGCTCGATGTTCTACCGCAAAAACTACATGTACCCCGACATGGCGAAGAACTTCCAGACCACCCAGGGCCCGGTCGCGTTCTGCATGCGCGGGCATTTGGACTTGGCGGTGGACGGCCCGGCCGCGAAGGAGCGCTACCGGCTGGACAAGCTGGCCCCCGGCGACGTGGACGGCAACATCACGCGCACGGAATCGGGCTATGTGGCGCACGTGGGCATCACGCGCATCCACATGGAAGAGGACGCGGGCAAGATGGTGCACCTCGGCGGCGGGGAAGGGCGCATCGCCGGCGCCACCCACAGCCTGGTCGACTACAACCGCGCCGGCACGCCGCTCATCGAGCTGGTGACCGAGCCCGATCTGCGCACGCCGGAAGAAGCACGCCTGTTCATGCAGAAGCTGCGCCAAATCTACCTGGCCATCGGCATCTCGGACTGCTCGATGGAAGAGGGCTCGCTGCGCTGCGACGGCAACGTGTCGCTGCGTCGCCGTGGTGCAACAGAATTTGGTACGAAAACCGAACTGAAGAACATGAACTCGTTCAAAAACCTCCACGACGGTTTGGCCTACGAGATCTGCCGCCAAGCCGAAGTGCTTGAGGAAGGCGGGCAGATCTACCAGGAAACGCGCCACTGGGACCCGTCGAAGAAATGCACCATCGTCATGCGCGTGAAGGAGACCGCCGACGACTACCGTCTGTTCCCCGAACCGGACCTGGCGCCCTACGACCTGTCCGACGAGTTCATCGAAGGCGTGCGGGCGAAGCTGCCGGAGCTGCCCGACGAGAAGGCCGCCCGCTACGAGGCCGACTTCGCCCTTTCGGCCTATGACGCCCGCCATCTGGTGGAACACCGCGTGACCGCGAACTTCTTCGAGGCGTGCATGGAAGCGGCCGGGGCGGATGCCGCCAAGCTGGCAAAGCCTGCGGCGAACCTCATCATCAACGACGTGACGGCGCAGATGAACGCCGATGCGGCCTTCGACCTGGACGCGTGCGCCCTCACGCCGGCCCGCGCCGTGGAACTGGTGCAGCTCGTGTCCGACGAGACGATCTCGTCGAAGCAGGCCAAAGAAGTGCTTTCCGCCGTGCTGGCCGAAGACGCCGACCCGGCCGCCATCGTGGAGGCGCGTGGCATGAAGCAGGTGAGCGACGCCGGCGCCATCGAGGCCGTGGTGGACGCGGTCATCGCCGCCAACCCGGACAAGGTGGCCCAATACCAGGGCGGCAAAACCGGGCTCATCGGCTTTTTCGTCGGCCAGTGCATGAAGGAAATGAAGGGGCAGGGCAACCCCAAGCTCATCAATGAGCTGCTCGCGAAGAAGCTGGGATAAGGCCGCCGGCGCCCAAGGCGCGTCCGATTCGGCCCGACGGCAGGTACGCTCGCCTGGCACGACTCCGAACTGGGCGAGCATGTCTAATACAAACAAATGTACGTATTATACGAGCGCGGAAGAGGCGGGGCTGCGGCAGCGGCCCCGCTTTGCTGCGCCAAGGCTTCCGCCTTCGCTGTACTTGAAACGGTTCACTGCAAATTTGGGTTCACGCTGACGGGGCGCTCTATGGTATAGTGGCGTCAAACAGCTTCATGTGGCATGCGTCTTTTCAGAACGCGTCGCCGAAGGAGGTCTGGCATGACGACTGCCGCAAAACCGACAACGATCCGCGTGGATGAAACCCTGAAAGCCCAGGCGAACGAAATACTCGGCTCCATCGGGCTGAGCTACAACGCCTACGTCGTGCTGGCCACCCACCAGCTGGTCAATCAGCGCAGGATCCCCTTCGAAATGGTCGCCGCGAGCGAAACGAAAGAGCCGGGCTTTCTGCCTGAAGAGGCCCCGACATGCGGCAGCGCCAACGATCCTGCGGCAAAAGCACATGGCTGATCTGCAAGAGTATTTGGACAAGCGCGGGATCACCCCTGGGCAGATGGATGAAGCGCGTCGCGACACGCAGGCGAAGATCGACGCTCATGTGAAGATCGACAGGCACGCAAAGACCGCCGCCCGTGCGCAGGCTGAAACGGCGGATCGCGTCTGACCTGCTGCTTTGCCTGCCCTGCTCTCGCCGGTCCTTTTCTCGTGGAAATCATGTGAAACTCACTTATAATAAAGCGTCGGAGCGGTGCGAGAGTTTTCTGCGGCCTCTTGAGGGATGTCGCAGAAAGCCCTCGCGCTCCTTGTCGGAAACGCTGCTCGGCAGCAGAAGAGAAGGGGAGTTGGCTGTATGGACGTCAATGCCATGCTGGTGAACGTCACCGGCGAAATCAGCGGGTTCATGTACACCTACATCTTGGTGATCTTGCTCGTCGCGGTGGGCCTGTGGTTCACCGTCCGCACGAAGTTCGTGCAAATCCGCTACATCAAAGACATGTTCACCCAGATCACGGAAAAGAAGCACCAAAGCGGAGAAAAGACCATCTCGTCGTTCCAGGCGCTCATGGTGTCCACGGCCTCGCGCGTGGGCACGGGCAACATCGCCGGCGTGGCGACGGCCATTGCGACGGGCGGCCCGGGCGCGGTCGTGTGGATGTGGCTCATGTGCGTCGTCGGCGCGGCTTCGGCCTTCATCGAGTCCACGCTCGCGCAGATCTGGAAGGTGCGCGGCAAGGAAGGCGAGTTCCGCGGCGGCCCGGCCTACTACATCCAGCAGGCGTTGGGCTCGCGCGGGTTCGGCATCCTGTTCGCCGTGCTGCTCATCTTGTGCTTCGCGTTCGGCTTCAACGGGCTGCAGTCGTTCAACGCGGCTTCGTCGCTGGCCTATTACGTTCCGAGCGCTGACGGGTCGGGCGCGGTCGACCATGCGGCCGCCATTGCGGTCGGCATCATTTTGGCCGTTATGACCGCGTTCGTCATCTTCGGCGGGTCGAGCCGCATTTCGGTCATCACGTCCATCGTCGTGCCCATCATGGCCATCGCCTACATCTTGCTGGCTGTGTGGACCACCGTCATGAACCTCGGCGAGCTGCCGGCCGTCTTCGGCACGATGTTCGCCTCGGCCTTCGACTTCCAGTCCATCTTCGGCGGCTTTGCCGGATCGGTCGTCATGCTCGGCATCAAGCGCGGCCTGTTCTCCAACGAGGCCGGCATGGGCTCGGCCCCGAACGCCGCCGCCACCGCCAGCGTGTCGCATCCGGTGAAGCAGGGCCTCGTGCAGAGCCTGTCGGTCTACATCGACACGCTGCTCATCTGCACCTGCTCGGCCATGATGGTCATGGTGTTCTACGTGCAGGACCCCGCCACCGCGCAAACGCTCAACGGCATGCCGCTTGTGCAGATGGCCGTGAACAACTCGGTCGGCGAGGTGGGCATCCACTTCATGACGTTCGCCATTTTCGCGTTCGCGTTCTCAAGCCTCATCGGCAACTACTTCTATGCCGAAAGCAACTTCCGCTTCATCACGAAGAACAACGCCGCGCTGTTCGTGTTCCGCATCGCGTGCCTGGTAGTCATCTATTTTGGCGCGGTGAACAGCTTCGATCTGGCGTGGAACCTCGCCGACATCTTCATGGGCTTCATGGCCATTGAAAACCTCATCGTCATCGTGATCCTGGGGAAGTGGGCCCTCGCCGCGCTTGACGACTACACGGCGCAGAAGAAACAAGGCCTCGACCCCATTTTCGTGGCCGACAACATTGCGGGTTTGCCCGCGACGGAATGCTGGCATGAAAGGACGCTTGAAGACTTCGGCAAGCAGCCGCTGAAGGAATACATCGAATCGGCCGGCGAGCCGGACTTCAAGGATCTGTAGGTCGCACGTCTCAAGCAAATTTGCGGTTGAACCGAAAGCCGCACAAGGCCCTCTTGCGGCCCGTCTGCGCCAGAAACGCTTTGGCGGCGGAATCGGAAACGGCTGGACAACGGGCGGGGGCTTTTCTGGCGTTGGCAGCGGCGCGGCGCTACAATGGTTTCTGTAAGGCAACCGAACGCCAAGGCGGCGCGGCCGCGCGAAGCGGCGCGGCACGTACAAAGGAGCTGATTGTGAGCAGTAAGACGAAAAAGCACGACTGGGGGCTTGTCGCGGCAGGCGTGCTGCTGGTGGTATGCGCCGTGTTCTTCTTCTTGTGGCCAGGGATAACGCTCGTGACCATCACGTCCATCGCGGGCGCGGCCTTCCTGGTGGCCGGCGTGTTCGACATTGTCAACTACGTCCGCTTCCATAAAACGATGCACCTGTCGGGCTGGTCGATCCTCTACGGCATCTGCGACATCGTGCTCGGCGTCATGCTTCTCATGCAGCCGCTTTTGTTCGCGGCCGTCATTCCGTGGATGTGCGGCGCGTTCTTCATCGCGTTCGGCATCGTGGAAATCGTCAATTCGGGCCGTGCGAAGAAGCTCGGGCTGTCGATGGGCTGGCTCGTGTTTTCGGGCATCGTGTCGGTTTTGTGCGGCCTCATGTTCTTCTTCTCGCCGGCGTCGCTGAGCATCTTCCTGTCCGTCTTCCTCATGATGCGCGGCTTCTCCCTCATCTTCTATGGATGGTCCGTCGACAAGGCGATGCCTAAGAACGGTTAGAAGATCAGTCAGTGTTTCTATGGGGAAACACTGACTGATTCCGTCAGCCCTGCCAGCGCAGGACAAGACGGCTTTAATCAGTGTCTCCCTCGTCGCGACGTGTTAAAATCCAATACTCTGACGAGTGGTGCAGAAGGCTCCGAACGATCGGGGCCTTCTCGATGTTTCTGACGAAGCGCAGGTGAGGAAGTCATGACGGAACATCTTGACCCGACGATCCATCAAAGCGAGCCGGAGCAGCCGTCGCTGCTCGACGAAAGGGCGCTGGCCGACGCGACGACCGACGCGAAGGGGCGCGTATCCGCGCTGCGCAAGGAAATCGAGCGCCATACCTATTTATATTACGCGAAGGACGCGCCCGTCATCAGCGACGCGGCGTTCGATTCGCTCATGCGCGAGCTGCGCGAGCTTGAGGCGGCGCATCCGGAGCTGGTCGACGCGACGAGCCCCACCCAGCGCGTGGGCGGCTATGTCGGCGAGCAGTTTTCCGCCGTGCGGCACGAAGCCCGCATGTATTCGCTCGACAACGCGATGGACCTGGCCGAGCTGGACGCGTGGATGGACCGCGTGGAAGAGGCGTTCGGACGGTTCGTGCCCATGACGTGCGAGCTGAAGATCGACGGGTCTTCCATCGCGCTCACCTATGAGGACGGACGCCTGATCAGGGCGGCAACCCGCGGCGACGGCACCACGGGCGAAGACGTGACCGCGAACGTGCGTACCGTGCGCGACGTGCCGCTGCGCCTGCGCGACGAGGGGGTGGCGGGCCTCGTCCGCCGCGAGGGCGCCGTCGAGCTGCGCGGCGAGGTCTACATGCCCAAGGACAGCTTCGAGGCGCTCAACGCCGCCGCTGCGGAAAACGGCAAGGCCTCGTTCGCGAACCCGCGCAACGCCGCGGCCGGATCGCTGCGCCAGAAGGACGCGTCCGTCACGGCCATGCGCGACCTGTCCACGTTCATGTACGCCGTCGCCGACGCCTCGGCGCTCACGGCGACGTCGCAATGGGAGCTGCTGGGGTGGCTCTCCGACGCGGGCTTTCACGTGAACCCCGACGTCGAGCTGTGCGAAACGCGCGAGGCCGTCCGCGCCTTCTGCGAGCGCTGCCAAAAGCGCCGCGAGGACTTGCCCTACGAGATAGACGGCGTGGTCGTGAAGGTGAACGCGTTTTCCCAGCAGGCCGCCATGGGCTTCACGTCGCGGGCGCCGCGGTGGGCCATCGCCTACAAGTTCCCGCCCGAGGAAAAGACGACGCTTCTGCGCGACATCACGGTGCAGGTGGGGCGCACGGGCAAGCTCACGCCGGTGGCCGAACTGGACCCGGTTGTGGTGGCCGGGTCGACCGTGGCCCGCGCGACGCTGCACAACGAAGACGAGGTGCACCGCAAAGACGTGCGCATCGGCGACACGGTCATCGTGCGCAAGGCCGGCGACGTCATTCCCGAAGTGCTGGGACCGGTTTTGTCGCTGCGGCCCGAAGGAGCGCAGACGTGGGCCATGCCGATGGCCTGCCCGAGTTGCGGCAGCGTGGTCGTGCGCGAGGAAGGCGAAGCCGACTTCCGCTGCATTTCCATCGATTGCCCAGCTCAGGCGCTTGAGCGGCTCATTCATTGGTGCAGCCGCGGCGCCATGGACATCGACGGCATGGGAGAAGAGATCGTGTCGCGGCTCGTGGAGACGGGCCGCGTGTCCGACGTGGCCGACCTGTATTCGCTCGACGAGACCGAGCTTTCGCTGCTTGGCACCGGGCGTGTGAACAAGGAGGGGCATCCCATCACGCTGGGGGCGACCATCGCCGCCAAGCTGGTGCGGGCCATCGACGACAGCCGCGGCCGCGACCTTTCGCGCGTGGTGTTCGGCCTGGGAGTCCGGCACGTGGGCAAGCGCACGGCCGAGCTTTTGGTCGAAGCGTTCCCGTCGATGGACGCGCTCATGGGAGCCGACGAGGAAGCGCTTGCCGCGGTGGACGGCATCGGCCCGAAGATGGCCCGGACGATCTTTCTGTTTTTGCGCACGCCCGACAACGTCAGCGTGATCGAGCGGCTGGCGGCGCACGGCGTCCGGCTCGCCAACGACCCCACGGACGCCGCCGCGGCCCTTCCGCAGACGCTCGAGGGGCTGACGTTCGTGCTGACCGGCAGCCTGGTGGAAAGCGGCATGACGCGCGACGAGGCGTCTGCGGCGCTGAAGGCCTTCGGCGCGAAGGTGAGCAGCAGTGTCTCGAAGAAGACGAGCTTCGTGGTGGCTGGCGAAGCGGCCGGGTCGAAGTACGACAAGGCCGTGTCGCTGGGGGTGCCGGTGCTCGACGAAGCGCAGCTCATGGCCGTCCTGGAAACCGGCCGGGTGCCCGAGGGAGCGGCGTGACGGCTGCTTTCACTATATTCACCCTTGACTATAGTCTCGTTAGAGAATAATATAACCGTGTTGCGCATCTATCGTGCAGGGCGCGGCACGTGCGCCGGCGGCGTGCGTTTTCCTAAAGAGCGGAGGTAACCATGGGTAAAAAAGCACGTATTCTTCTCATCGCCGCATGTGCGTGCGCTGCGATGGCGGCGTTCGTCTTGTTCGGCTGTTCGTCGGGGACCGAGCCGGCGGCTGAGCCGGCGCAGCCTGCCGCCGAGCAGACGACGGAGTCCAGCGAAGCGCAGACCGAGCAGGAATCCACCGAGGCCGAGACGTCTGAGGCCGCCGAGGACAGCAGCTCTGCGCCGGCCAACGAAGATCCCGTCGAGCTGCAGCTTTTCGCCGCGAACTCGCTGTCCGAGGCCATGAACGCCGTGCAGGAGCTCTACACGCAGGATCATCCTTGGGTCACGTTCGCGGACACGCAGTATGAGGGCTCCGGCACGCTCAACGAGATGCTCGGCGCCGGCTCGTACGCCGACGCGCTCATCACCGCGTCGAAGTCCACGATGGACACGGCCGTCGAAGAGGGCTACGTCGACGAGACCACGCGCTTCGACATGTTCAAGAACGACCTGGTCATCGTCGGCGGCGAGGCGTCCGATCTGTCCGACGTGACGCTGGAAGACCTCGCGACCGGCGACTACACCCTGGCCGTGGGCGATGCCAACGTGCCGGCCGGCGCCTATGCCAAGCAGGCCCTTTCCACGACCGACCCCGCCTGCTGGATCGCCGCTGACGGCGCGAAGGGCCCTGAGACCGACGGCAAGGAAGGCACGTTCGACGGCACGCCGATCGAGGGCAAGGTCACCGAAGGGTCTTCGGTGGGCAACGTGTGCTCGTACGCGAACTCCGGCGACGTGGACTGCGCCATCGTCTACAGCTCTGACGTGTACCGCTACGGCGGCGTGAAGGTTCTCTCCGCCGTCCCCGCAGACACGCACAAGCCCATCGTGTATCCGGCCGCCGTCTGCACGGTCAGCGAAAACGCCGACGCGGTCGCGGAGTTCCTCGACTGGGCCTACACCGACAAGGCCGCTCAGCAGGTCTGGCAGGAATACGGCTTTGAGCTAGCCTAACGTCCTGTGCGCGTGCTCCCGTTCGAACAAGGCGGGAGCACGCGTTTTTTGGCGCAAGGGGCGATGACGCGAAGGGCGGACGAAGGGAACGCGCATGAGGATGAGGACGCAATGTGCCAGATCGTGGCGCAGCGCTGCAGTGGCGCTGCTTTTTTGTGTGCTGGCTGCGATGGTGTTCGCGGCGACGGCAGGGCCGGCCTTCGCTGATGAGGCGCAGCCGTCCAAAGAGGCCTCTTCTGCAGCGTCTTCCCCGGACGACGAATACGTCTCGGTCGAAGGCGTCGAGGTTTCCGCCGATGGGAGGGAGGCTCGCATCGAGGGCGCTCCCTTTGCGGTCGAGTCGTTCCATCGGGCGCAGAAGGGCTCGAACAACGACATTGAAGGCGCCTACGTGGGCTATGCCTATTACGAAGGCGACACGCCGGACGCGGCCGTGGCGGTGAGCACGCCGAACTGCGTGGTCGTGTACGTGCCGCCGGCCTTCAGCGACCTGTGCGCGGTCGGTGACGAGGCGGCCGAGTCGTATCTGAAGCGCTATTTCATCGCGCTGGACGATGTGGCCCTGAACGGCGGCGTCGTGTTCGGCGAGGACATTCCCTGGCATTTCACCGAAGAAGATTCGTTCGAGGCGGACGGCATCGTGTACCGCTTCGGCGTCGAAGCCGCCCCGGGCGAGTTCTACGTGACGGTCGCCGGTCCCAACGGCGAGGACGTGATGGGCGATGACGCCCAGGCGACGGACAGCCGTCCCACCCACGTGGATTTTTGTGCGCTCGTGCCGTCCGACGGCGTCGTCATCGAAGCCGCGCCGACCGGAATCGAGGCGTTTTCCCAGTTCTTGGCCTCTATCGACTACAGTCCTTTGTGGATCACGCTCAAAACCACCGGCACCGCCATCGTGTTCATCTTCGTGCTGGGGCTTGCGGCGGCCTACTTCAGCCTGCGCATTCCCAAGCGGGCGCAAGATATCGCCGACGCCATTTTCACCATTCCCATGGTGCTGCCGCCCACGGTGTGCGGCTTTTTGCTGCTGCTTGTGCTCGGGCGCAACACCGCGCTCGGCCAGTGGTTCATCGACATAGGGTTTCCGCTCATCTTCAGCTGGCAGGCCACGGTCATTGCAGCGGTCGTCGTGGCGTTTCCGCTCATGTACCGCAACGCCCGCGGCGCCTTTGAAGGCCTCGATCCCAACATGCTCGACGCGGCCCGCACGCTTGGGTGGTCGAACGGCAAGATCTTCTTGAAGCTCATGCTGCCGCTGTCGTGGAGCTCGATTGCGGCCGGCACGGTCCTGTCGTTCGCTCGAGCGCTCGGCGAGTTCGGCGCCACGCTGTTTTTGGCCGGCAACTACGTCGGCATCACGCGGACCATCCCCATCGCCATCTACTTCGAATGGATGAGCGGCAACATCGAGGTGGCCCTGTTCTGGACCGTCATCATCATCATTTTCAGCTTCATCGTCATCCTGTTCATCAACTTGTGGGGTCGTCGCACCACGAAATACCGTCGGAGGGCCGAATCGTGAGCTTGGAAGTGTCCATACGAAAGCGGTTCGATTCGTTCACGCTCGACGTCGACTTTTCGGCCGGCAGCGAAATGCTTGGGTTCCTCGGTGCGTCGGGCTGCGGGAAAAGTCTGACCATGCGCAGCATTGCAGGCATCGAAACGCCTGACGAGGGCCGCATCGTCGTGAACGGGGAGGTGTTTTTCGACCGGGCGGCGGGGAAGAAGCCGCGCGTGAACCTGACGCCGCAGCAGCGCAAGACCGCGTTGCTGTTTCAGAACTACATGCTGTTTCCGAACTTCACGGTCGAGCAGAACGTCGCCGCCGGCATCGGGCGCGACGTGCCGAAGGCGGACGCGGCGGCGCGGGTGGCGGCAGAGCTTGCCCGCTTCGGTCTGACGGGGTTTGAGAAGCGCTATCCCGCCCAGCTGTCCGGCGGGCAGCAGCAGCGCGTCGCCTTGGCCCGCATGCTGGCGGCGCGTCCCGGCATTCTCATGCTCGACGAGCCGTTTTCCGCGCTCGATTCGCACCTGAAAAGCGTGCTCGAACAGAACCTGGTGAACCTGTTCGACGCCTTCGACGGCACGGTGCTCTACGTCAGCCACGACATCGACGAGGCGCTGCGCTTCTGCGACCGCATCGCGGTGGTGGAGGCTGGGCGCATCGTGGAGGTCGGCACCGGGCGAGCGCTCGTGGACCACCCCCAGTCGCTTGCAGGCCTGAAGCTGTCGGGCTGCAAAAACGCCACCGAGGCTTCGCGTTCGGGCGAGCGCGAAGTGTGGCTGCCGAAGTGGGGCGTGCATGTGGCGACGAGCGAGCCGGTGCCCGACGACGTGTCGGCGCTCGGCGTTCGGGCCCGCATGGTGCAGCCTGCCGAGGGGCCGGGGGAGAACTGCTTCCGCGTGCGCGTGGACCGTGTGAGCGATTCGCGTTTCGAGCGGACGCTGCTGCTGGCGTTTCTCGACCGCGACGCATCGGACGTGCCGACCGTCACCGAACATGGCGACGAGATGAAGTATCTGCACCAGCACCTGTTCTGGCGCATCGATTTTCTGTATCGGCCGGCGGACGCGCCGCTGCCGGGCGCCGGCGACGAGCTGTGGGTGCGCCTGCCGCCTGAAAACGTCATGCTCGTGAACAAATAGTGCGTCGCGGTGAGGTTTTGTGGCAATTGGCCCTGCTCAGGCGCAAATCGAGCGAATTCCGGACAAACTTGTCGTTTCTCGCTCGTCCCTCCGATTTCTGTGCTATTATAAGCGAACAAACGTTTGAGAATGTTCGGCGCAGGCGGAAGGGGGTTGCAGGGTGCGAAAGCTCGAGCGCATCGTCATGGGCATCGACCCGGGGCTTGCCAACACGGGCTGGGGCATCGTTGCGCAGTCGGGCGCACGTCTGGAATGCGTGGCGTACGGCTGCATTTCCACGCCTGCCGGCCAACCGCTGGCCGAACGCCTGCTGAAGATCCATCACCAGATCGGCGCCGTCATCGACCGCTTCAATCCGCTGTGCGTGGGCATTGAAACGGTGTGGTTCGGCCAAAACGTCACGGCGGCCTTCGCGACGGGCCAGGCCCGCGGGGCGGCGCTCGTGGCGTGCGCGGAAGGCGGTGTTGCGGTGGGCGAGTTCAGCCCCAAGCAGATCAAGCTGGCGGTGGTGGGCACGGGCGCGGCCGAAAAGGAGCAGGTGCAGTATATGGTGCGCCACCTCCTTTCGCTTGACGACGTGCCGAAGCCCGACCATGCGGCCGATGCGCTTGCGGCGGCCATCTGCTTCACCACCCACGACGGCTACGCTCGCACCCGCCAGCGCATGGGCGTGTTGGTCGCCCGCGCCGAGGCTCGCGACCAAGCCGCGGCAACGCGCCACGGGGATGCGTGCGCTTGCGGCGGCGCGGCTTCGCTTCGGGCGACGGGGCGCACGGGCACGCACGCCGCCCCGGCCGTCCCGCCGAACGACGCCTGCGCAAGCCTTGGACAGGAGGTCTCATGATCGCTTTTCTCAGCGGCACGCTTGCCGCCAAAACGCTCACGTCGGCCTATATCGACGTCGGCGGCGTGGGGTACGAGGTCGCCATGTCGCAAAGCGCCCTTTCGAAGCTGCCGCAGCCGGGGGACGAAGTGCGCGTGCTCACGTATTTTCAGGTGAGCGATGCCGGCGCGGCCCTGTACGGCTTTTTGGCCGAAGACGAAAAGGCGCTGTTCGAGAAGCTCATCGCGGTGAGCGGCATCGGGCCGAAGGTGGCGCTTGCGGCCCTGTCCACGTTTTCGCCCCGAGCGCTGGCCGACGCCGTCGCCGCGCAGGACACTGCGCTTATTTCAAAGATTCCTGGCGTAGGCAAGAAGACGGCCTCGCGCATTGTGCTAGAACTGAAAGGCTCGCTCGACGCCGACGGCTTGAACCTGTTCTCGTCGGGCGAAGACGCGCCTTCGGTGCTTGAGGGCCGCCTGCAGGGGGCCATAGAAGCGCTGCTTTCCATGGGCTTCACGTCGGCCGAGGCGGAACTGGCGCTCAAAGGAGCGCCCGAAGGGGCGACCGAATCGAAGCTCTTGCAGTACGCATTGAAACGTTTGGGCAGCTAGATGGGTGAAACGTGGCTTTTGACGAGGAGATAGAAGGCATGGTGTACGAGGCGGGCGCCCGTGCAGATCGGCTTGGCCGGCCTGCGCACGAGCGTGCGGTCGATCCGAACCTGGTCGAAGACGACCTGGCGCTCGACCGCAGCCTGCGGCCCAAGCGGCTGCACGAATACCTGGGACAGGAGCGCATCAAAGAATCGCTCGGCATTCTCATTCAGGCCGCCCAAGCGCGTGGCGACGTGGCGGACCATATCTTGTTCTCGGGCCCTCCTGGCCTGGGCAAGACCACTCTGGCCACGGTCGTCGCCAACGAGCTGGGCGCCCACATCCGTGCCACGAGCGGGCCTGCCATCGAACGCACGGGGGACTTGGCCGCCATTCTCACGAACCTTGAAGAAGGCGACGTGCTGTTCATCGACGAGATCCACCGCCTGAACCGCATGGTCGAAGAAGTGCTGTACCCGGCGCTGGAAGACTTCGCGCTCGACATCGTGGTGGGCAAGGGTCCGGCGGCTCGGTCCATCAGGCTCGACATTCCGCATTTCACCCTCATCGGCGCCACCACGCGCACTGGTCTTTTGACCGGGCCTTTGCGCGACCGCTTCGGCATCGTGTTTCGGCTGCAATACTACTCGGCCGAAGAACTGGCGCTCATCGTGCAGCGTTCGGCGTCCATTTTGGACGTGGACGTTCGCGCGGACGGAGCACTGGAGATCGCCCGCCGCAGCCGTGGCACGCCGCGTTTGGCGAACCGCCTGCTCAAGCGCGTGCGCGACTGGGCGCAGGTGCGCGGCGACGGCCTTATCGACGAAGACGTGGCCGCCCAGGCGCTCAGCTTCTACGAGGTCGACTCGCTGGGCCTCGACGCCATGGACAACCGCATCCTCGAGCTGTTGTGCACCTCGTTCGGCGGCCGCCCGGTGGGGCTGACCACGATGGCGTCGGCCCTGTCGGAAGACCCCGACACCATCGAGGACGTCTACGAGCCCTTCCTTATGCAACAAGGTCTGGTCATTCGCACGCCGAAGGGCCGTCAGGCCACGCCCCGCGCCTTCGACCACCTGGGCGTCGCATGTCCCGAATCCGCCTGACAGAAAGGAAACCCATGTTTGAACGCGACTACCTGCTGTCCATCCTCATGAAGTACGCCGAGCTGCTCGTGCGCAGCTGGACGCGCTCGAAGGACAAAGACGACCCGCTCGGATCGGCCGCCATGCTGGAAACGGCCATCGGCGAGGCCACCGACATCGACGGAGACGCGCTGCTTTCCCTCGCGCCTGAATCCATGGCGAGCGTCATGCAGGTTTCCGGCGTCGATTCCCGCGTGAGCGAATACATCGGCCGCAGCTTGGCGCTGTCGGCCCAGTACTTCGAGGACGCAGGGGACGCCGACCGCGCCCAGCTGCGCCGCGACCAGGCTTTTGCCCTGTCTCGGGCCTATGGCTTCGACCTTCCTGGCTCGGCCGAGCAGATCGTGGAAGAAGCCCGGTCCGCGCTCGAACAGGCGGATGAGTAGCCCCCGCAGCGGCTCGATTCGTTTTGTGCACCTGATCAATCTCCAGGCTGCCTGTGTGCAGCATCGCGCAAAACGAGCCGCTCTCGCCCTTGCTGCGCCGCCGCTGGCGTCCATGGCGAACAAGCGACTTTCCCGTCAGTGAACAAATGATGTAGAATGCGGCAAATCCTCGGGCTTTCTTCCGCGCCGGCGCGACTCTCACGTTTTTAGCGTATAGTGAAAAAGCCCCTCGAAGTGAGGGTGGGTGTTGCCGCCATGCAACGCGTGTCATACCTTCCCACGTGCTGGGAAGAGGAAAGAGGATCAAAATGGCGGAAGGCAAAGTTAAGTGGTTCAACCCTGACAAGGGGTATGGCTTTATCTCTCAGGACGGCGGCGAAGATCTCTTCGTGCACTACTCCGAGATCAAGATGGACGGCTTCAGGACTCTCGAAGAAGGCGAAACGGTGACCTTCGAGATCACGACGGGTCAGAACGGCAAGCTTCAGGCGAGCAACGTCGAGCGTGCCTAGCACTGCATACTGCTAGCGAACCCAGGGCCCCCGCAAGGGGGCCTTTTTTGTTGCCTCGCATCCGAAACGACCTGCTGAGACTGAAAGTTGGGATGGTGTTTGGCATTGGGAAGCTTGGCGGGCTTCAAAGCCGTCGGCCGCTCCGTTTTCGGATTCTCGACTTGCGAAAACGCTTCATCAGGTTGTTTGCTTGGAAGGACGGAGCCGAGGTCAAGCCAAAGGCGCCCTTGAGACTGTGGCTCAAGGGCGCCGACGCGTCGAGGCGGAGTCTTTCCAAGCAAACAACCGTCCTGCGATTCTGCGGAACAAGGCGAGAAGCCTTCTTTTACCCCTCGAAGGAATACAACGCGCCTTTGTGGGCGTAGCGGACGACGCCGTTGCCCTCGGCGATTTCGCCTACCCGGTAGGTCTGCTCGCCGGCCGCCTGCAGGGCCGCTTCGACGGCTGGCACCTGGTCAGGGGCGACGATGAGCACCATGCCCAGGCCCATGTTGAACGTTTTGAGGGCCTCGGCCTCGTCGAGCGCGGCTGCTTCGCACACGAAGCGGGCCACCGGCGGCACGGGCCAGTTGCCCAGATCGACCAGGGCATCGCAGGTTGCGGGCAGGGCGCGGTTGAGGTTTTCGGTGATGCCGCCGCCGGTGATGTGGGCGAGCGCCCGCACGGCGCCGGGGCATTCGCGCAGCACCGACAGCACCGGCTTCACGTAGATGCGCGTCGGGGCGAGCAGCGCGTCTTCCAGCGTGGCGCCGCCAAGCTCTTCGCGCTGCAGGCGCAGCTCATAGCGGGTCTTGCCTTCGACGCACACCTTGCGGGCGAGCGAATAGCCGTTGGAGTGCAGGCCGCTCGAAGCCAGCCCGACGAGCACGTCGCCCGGTTTCACGGACGCGGGGTCGAGCATGAGCGGGCGGTCGACGATGCCCACGCAAAAGCCCGAAAGGTCGTAGTCGCTCGGGTCCATGACGCCGGGATGCTCGGCCATTTCGCCGCCGATCAGCGCACATCCCGCCTGCTTGCAGCCTTCCGCGATGCCGCCGACCACTTCGGCCACGGCTTCGGCCTTCAGCTTGCCCACGGCGATGTAGTCCAGGAAGAACAGCGGCTCGGCGCCGGTCGCCAGGATGTCGTTGGCGCACATGGCGACCAGGTCGATGCCGACGGTGCCGTGCTTTTCGGCGATCTGCGCCACCTTCAGCTTCGTGCCCACGCCGTCGGTGCCCGAAACGAGGATGGGGTCTTCCATGTCCTTCGCCGCGGCGAGGGAGAACAGGCCGCCGAAGCCGCCGATGTCGCCGATGACCTCGGGCCGGTACGTTTCATGCACCGCGCCTTTGATGGCGGCGACGGCACGCGCCCCTTCTTCTATGTCCACGCCTGCCTGGGCGTAGGTGACGGTGTCCTCGTTCACCCAGCTCGGCATGGTGGCGTTTTTCTGCTCGCGCGGCGGGCGCGTGGTGATGCGGTCTTCGGACATGGCGCTTCCTCTCGTCGATGAGAACCTCCGGCCTGCCTGCCGGGTCGTCTGCGAAAACCACAGCATACCAGATTGCCCCGGCTCGGTCGGTCGCCAGTTGCGCTCGGCCGCAAAACTACGCAGGGCCTTGCCCCTGTGCGGCCGATGCCCCGTCTTCAGGCTGCGCAGGCGAGGCCGCCTGTCCTTCGGCGCGGCTTGCTTCCGGGCTCTGCGGCGCGGCGGTCGGCGTTTCTCCGATGTGCTGCGGCCCTGCCGGTCCGGCGCCTTTTTCGTCGCGCAGCCAGTCAGGCATCAGGTTTTCGCCGGCTTCGTTGTTCGGCGGCTCCGGTGGCCCTTGCTGCGGCTCGGCGGGCTGTGCGAGAAACGTCTCTATGACGCGGTCCTTCACCGCTTCGTAAGCTTCGGACAGGTCGTCGACGCGGCCCTGCAGCGTCAGCGCCACCAGGATGCGCAACGCCAAGTCGGGCTGGGCCGAGGACAGCGGCGTCAGCTCCAGGCCGTTTTTGTCCCAACGGCACAGCGCCAGGTCGCCTTCTGAAAAGTCCGGCGGCAGCACCACCTTGGGGACGGACGCCGGCGTCCGCTTGTGTTCCTCGGCTTCGACGGACGGTTCGACGAGCAGCAGGAACGGGTCGATGCCGAGCACGCTGGCAATGCGTCCGACGTTGTTGATGCTGACGTTGATGCGCTGCTGCTCGATGCCGCCGATATAGGTGCGATGCATCTCGCATTTGTTCGCGAGTTCTTCCTGCGTGAGCCCAGCCTGCTTACGATAGATTCGCAGGTTGCGGCCGATGGTTGTTTGGGGCTGCATGGTTCGTCTCCGATCAGTGTGACGGAAGACGATGAAACCGGAAGCTCCGCCTTCGTTCTACAGAGTATAAATAGCATTTCTGTAAGTTATAAACTGCAAAAGGGATTGGCGGGCCGGGGCGGGCGGAAAAATAAAAAGTCTTGAAGTTCCTATGACGATGGATGAAGTGTGCTATCATAGCGAAGCTGCTTCGGCAGACATCGGGTTGTGGCTCAGCTTGGTAGAGCGCTGCGTTCGGGACGCAGAGGCCGCAGGTTCAAATCCTGTCAACCCGACCACGAACTCGGCAGGCCAGGAATTTCCTGGCCTGTTTTAGTATGAGGCTTGTCAAGCTTGTGGGCGATATCGTTGCCAAGCCGTGTATTCTTTATAAGGGTATGCGGCAATGTGGGCCGAATATTGTCGAATATGGTACTCTTCGGAAGCTGGTTTACGGCTGGCGCCGCGTGGCGCCGCTTCGAATAGTTGGAGGATCCACATGAAAATCCTTGGAATGGGCGTTCCCGAGCTACTTATCATCCTCGTGGTGATCCTGCTCATCTTCGGGCCGAAGAACCTGCCAAAACTCGGCAGCGCACTGGGCAAGACGGTCAAGAACCTCCGCGAAGGCATGGGCAGCAACGAGCTTGAAGATGCCGACGAGGAAGAGGAAGTCTACGAGGAAGAAGTGGTGGAGGAAGAACCGGCAAAGAAGGCGACCGCCACCAAAAAGACCACGACCGTCAAGAAAAAGAAGGTCGAATAACGCTTGAGATTCTCGCGGCCTGCGGCGTAAAAGCCCAGGCCGCTTCGGAATACCGGTGCCTTGGCCGGATCAGTTAGCCGCACGCTTGTCCAAGCGTGCCTGTTTTTTCACGGAGGGCGATCAATGGCGAGCAACAGCGAGACCATCCTTACCGAAGAAGGCAAAAAGAAGCTCGAAGAAGAGCTTGACTACCTTGAGACCACGCGTCGCGCCGAAGTGGGCGAGCGCATCAGGGTCGCCCGCGAATTCGGCGACATTTCCGAGAACTCCGAATACGACGACGCCAAAAACGAGCAGGGCATGCTCGAGGCCCGCATCAACGAGATCAACCAGATCCTCGCCAACGCCACGGTGGTCAGCACGCCCAAGCGCGGCAATTCGGTGCACATCGGCTCGACGATCAGCGTCGTGATGAACGGAAAGCCTCGCGAGATCACCATCGTCGGCGCGGCGGAAAGCGATCCGGGGCAGAACAAGATCTCCAACGAGGCCCCGGTGGGCGCGGCGCTTTTGGGCAAGCGCGTCGGCGACGTCATCAATCTCACCGGCCCGACCGGCCTTGCCATCGAAATCGAGGTCAAGGCCCTCATCAAGAAAGACAACTAGGCGGACGCAGGGTTTACCGGGCGCATGTGCGCCCGCAATCCGTTCGCATGCAAAGCCGACACGGCCGCAAGCCCGTCGGCTTTCTCACGTTATAAGGCCCGCCGAAACCAGGCGGCACCCAAACCCAGCTTGAGGAGCAACCTATGGCAGACGAAACGACCGAACCGATCATCGAGGACGATCCCATCGAGGTGCGCAAGGCGAAGCGTGCCGCCCTCATCGCGGCGGGGCGCGACCCCTACGGCAGCCGCTTCGACTATTCCCATCACGTCGAAGAGCTGGTCGAGCAATACGCCGGCCTGGCAGACGGCGAATCGACCGAAGACGAGGTGCGCGTGGCGGGCCGCATCATGGCTCGGCGCATCCAGGGCAAGATCGCGTTTCTGGAGGTGGCCGATGCCACCGGCAAGATGCAGCTGTTCTGCCGCGTGAATGCGCTCGGCGACGAGGCCTATGCGGAGCTGTGCGACCTTGACCTGGGCGATTGGATCGGCGTCGACGGCACCATGATGCGCACCAAGCGCGGGCAGCTCTCCGTCGCGGTCGCGTCGTTCGAGCTTCTGTCCAAGGCGCTGCGCCCGCTGCCGGAAAAGTTCCACGGTCTGGCCGACAAAGAGACCCGCTACCGCCAGCGCTACGTCGACCTCATCGTGAACCCCGAGGTGCGCGACACGTTCGCCAAGCGCAGCGCTATCGTGTCGGCCATTCGCCGCTACATGGAAGGCGAAGGGTTCATGGAGGTGGAAACGCCGTTTTTGCACTCCATCATCGGCGGCGCGAACGCCAAGCCCTTCGTCACGCATTTCAACGCCCTCGACCGGGACTATTACCTGCGCATCGCCACCGAGCTGCCGCTCAAGCGCCTGCTCGTCGGCGGCTTCGAGAAGGTCTTCGAGATCGGCCGCCAGTTCCGCAACGAGGGCATGGACCCCTACCACAACCCCGAGTTCACCACGATGGAGGCCTACCAGGCGTTTTCGGACCTTGACGGCATGATGGACCTCACGGAAGGCTGCATCAAGGCGGCGGCCCAGGCGTCGTGCGGCACGTTGCAGGTGGAATACCAGGGCCAGGCGCTTGACCTGGGAGGCTCGTGGCGCCGCGCGTCGATGATCGAGCTTGCCACCGAAGGTGCCGGCGAGCCGATCGACTTTTCGCGCACCCGCGAAGAGCTGGTCGCCGTCCTCGAGCGCGAAGGGGGGCACGCCGAGGCCGCATGGGGCAAAGGCAAGCTCATTGCGGAGATCTTCGAGGCCGTGGCGGAAGAGAAGCTCGTCCAGCCGACGTTCGTGATCGACCATCCGCTGGAGGTGTCACCGCTTGCGAAGAAGTGCCCGGACAACCCCGAGCTCACCCAGCGCTTCGAGCTGTTCATCTGCGGCCATGAGTACGCCAATGCGTTCACCGAGCTGAACGACCCCGTTGACCAGGCCGAACGCTTCCACGCCCAGGTCGAGGCGAAGGACATGGGCGACGACGAGGCCATGGGCTTCGACGCCGACTACATCCGCGCCCTCGAATACGGCATGCCGCCGGCGGGCGGCGTGGGCATCGGCATCGACCGCTTGGTCATGCTGCTGACCGACTCGGCCACCATTCGCGACGTGCTGTTGTTCCCGCACATGCGCGAAGAGGCGCCGGCCGGGGCGAAGGCGACGGACGCTGGCGCTGCGGCGTCGGCGGCGGACGCCCTGCCGGTCGCTCGCGGCGCCGAGGAGATCGACCTTTCCCAGGCGGTCGTCGAGCCGCTGTTCGCCGACGAGGTCGACTTCGACACGTTCAGCAAGTCGGATTTCCGTGCCGTGAAGGTGCTTGGGTGCGAGGCGGTGCCGAAATCCAAGAAGCTGCTGCGCTTCACGCTCGACGACGGCACGGGCGAGCCGCGCACCATCCTGTCGGGCATCCACGCCTATTACGAGCCGGAAGACCTGGTCGGACGCACGTGCATCGCCATCACGAACCTGCCGCCGCGCAAGATGATGGGCGTCGAGTCGTGCGGCATGCTCATTTCGGCCGTCCATGAGACGCAGGTCGAGGGCGGCGAAAAGGAAGAGCGCCTGAACCTGCTCATGGTCGACGATCGCATCCCGGCGGGCGCGAAGCTGTACTAGTATCGGTACTTTTATCCCCCGGCTGCTCAGTGCATCGGCCCGATAGAGGCGGCCGTCTGCACCCCCAAGCCGGCCGGTCTTTCGCGCGGCATCGCGCCGCAGGAAGCCCGGCCGGCTTTTCTTTGCAGATCGCCTCCCGTCTCCCGTCCCTCCCCTCGACTGTCATGTCGCATCTGCGGGCCGGTGAGCGACTGGTGGGGAATGTGTGTGCAAGCCTGTGTGTGGGGCGGTGTCTTAGCAGTCTCTTGACGGGAGTGCTAAGATGCTTCCGAAACCATTGCGCGAAAGCATGAACGCACCGACGAAAAGCGAGGCTTACATGTCATTTGAAAAGTTTACCGACAAGGCACGCAAAGTCCTTGTCCTCGCCCAAGACGAGGCGCGCCAGCTTCACCAGCCTTATGTGGGCACCGAGCATTTGCTGCTCGGGCTCATCCAGGAAAAGGACGGCCTGGCCGCTCAAGCGCTTGGGCGTCTGAGCGTCACCTATGACGGCGTGGTGCAGACCATCCGCCAGGTGGTCGCCATCGACGAAGACACCGACGTTTCCGGGCATCTGTCCTTCACGCCGCGGGTGAAGCGCGTGCTGGAGAATTCCCTGCGCGAAGCCATGCAGATGGGGCAGAGCTACATTTCCACCGAACATTTGCTGCTGGGCATCGTGCGCGAAGGCGACGGCACGGCGCTTGAAGTCCTGACCAGGCTCGGCGTTTCCGGCGACGACGTTCGCGCGGCCCTGAACGACCTGGTCGGGCAAAGCCCGGTCTATGCCGGGCGAAACCCCTTCGAGTCGGGCCCGTCCAGCAGCGACAGCATGCTGAAGGAGTTCGGCACCGACCTCACGAAAAAGGCCCGCGAGGGCAAGCTCGACCCGGTCATCGGCCGTGCGGGCGAGATCGAGCGCGTCATGCAGATCCTGTCGCGCCGCCAAAAGAACAACCCGCTGCTCATCGGCGAGCCGGGCGTGGGCAAAACCGCCGTGGCCGAAGGCTTGGCCCAGCTCATCGTTTCGAACCAAGTGCCCGACATCCTGCGGGGCGTGCGCCTGGTCACCCTCGACGTGTCGGCGCTCGTCGCCGGGTCGAAGTACCGCGGCGAATTCGAAGAGCGCCTGAAGAAGTGCATCAAGGAAGTGCAGGACGCCGGCGACATCATCCTGTTCATCGACGAGATGCACACGCTCATCGGCGCCGGCTCGGCCGAAGGCTCCATCGACGCCGCAGCCATTTTGAAGCCGCCGCTGTCCCGCGGGGAGATCCAGGTCATCGGCGCCACCACCACCGAGGAATACCGCAAGCATCTGGAGAAGGACTCGGCGCTCGAGCGCAGGTTCCAGCCGGTCACGGTGGGCGAGCCCAACGAGGAACAGGCGCTGCGCATCATGGAAGGCTTGCGCGACCGCTACGAAGAGCACCATCAGGTCCACTTCACCGAAGAGGCCCTGCAGGCGGCCGTCACGCTGTCCGACCGCTACATCCAAGACCGCTTCCTTCCCGACAAGGCCATCGACGTGCTCGACGAGGCCGGCGCCCGCATGCGCATCCGCAACATGACGCTGCCCAAAGAACTGACCGACATGGACGAGCAGCTGCGCCGCGTCCGCTCCGAAAAGGACGACGCCATCGCCAGCCAAGACTTCGAGCGGGCGGCCAAGCTGCGTGACGAGGAGTCGGTGCTGAAGATCAAGCGCGAAGAATCCATGCGCATCTGGGAAGAGGAATCGTCCAAGACTGTCCAGCAGGTGACCGTCGAAGACATCGCCGACGTCGTGTCGATGACCACCGGCGTGCCGGTGTCGAACCTCACCGAGGCCGAGACCGACAAGCTGCTGCGCATGGAATCGGTGCTGCACGAGCGCGTCGTCGGCCAGGAAGAAGCCGTCACGGCGCTTTCGAAGGCCATTCGCCGTTCTCGCGCCGGATTGAAGGACCCGAGGCGCCCTGCAGGCTCGTTCATCTTCCTCGGACCTTCGGGCGTGGGCAAGACCGAGCTTTCCAAGGCGCTCGCCGAGTTCCTCTTCAACTCGGAAGACGCGCTGTTGTCGTTCGACATGTCCGAGTACATGGAGAAGCACAGCGTGTCGCGCCTGGTCGGCAGCCCTCCGGGCTACGTCGGCTTTGACGAGGGCGGCCAGCTGACGAAGGCCGTGCGCCAGCGCCCCTATTCGGTGGTGCTGTTCGACGAGATCGAAAAGGCGCATCCGGACGTGTTCAACATCTTGCTGCAAATCCTTGAAGAAGGCCGCCTGACCGACTCCCAGGGCCGCACGGTGGACTTCCGCAACACGATCATCATCATGACGTCCAACGTCGGCGCCCGCGAGATCGCCCAACCCACCACGCTCGGCTTTTCGGCGGACCAGAAAAGCGGCCTGTCCGACAAAGAGATAAAAAGCCGCGTTATGGCCGAGATGAAACGCCTGTTCAGGCCAGAGTTCTTGAACCGCTTGGACGAGATCATCGTATTCAATTCGCTCACCGAAGACCAGATCGTCGAAATCGTGAAGCTCATGGTCGGCGACTTGCGCGAGCGCATGATCGCCCAGAACATGTCCATCAACCTGACTGATGAGGCCTGCAGGCTCATTGCGAAGGAAGGCACCGATGCCGCGTTCGGCGCACGTCCCTTGCGTCGCGCCATCCAGCGCCTGCTGGAAGATCCGCTGTCCGAAGAAATCCTCGAAGGCAGGTGGACGAGCGGCTCGATCGTGGACGTGGACGTGGCGGACGGCGAGCTCGTCTTCACCGAAGGGTCCGGCGCCATCCCCGCTCCCCGCAAGCGCGACAACATAGCCCGGGAAGCCGAGCTCCTTCTGACCAACTACGACTTGGGCCACGCCGGAACAAGCCGGGGCGGCGTCAGCGGCGGAGCAGCCGACTAGGCAGCAAACACAACCGCTCAACCCAGCGACCTCGCAAGCCCAGCAAACCCTCGGGCACGCGAGGTCGCTTCTTCTATAGGAAAGCGAAGGGCGCCGGCGCTCTTGTTCTGTGGCGGCCTTCAACGAATCTCATCAGGCGGTTTTCGGCGGAAGGGCGTAGCCGAGGTCAAGCCAAAGGCGACCTTGAGACCTTGGCTCAAGGTCGCCGACGCGTCGAGGCGAAGCTCTTCCGCCAAAAACCGCCGTCCAACGATTTTGGAAGAGCGATGCGCGTCGACCGGCGTCACCGTTCGTCGCTTTTCCGATTCGCTCTAACCCGCTATAATGACAACCTTCATGATGATACATTGCGGGCGAAGGAGCACCATGGCGACACAGACGATCGATCCCATCTTCTCATCGGCGGTGTTGGACGCCCCGCATCTCATGCCCGACGCCTTCGACATGGCGACGTTCGGCCAGACCATGACCGGCCTGAAAGGCGAAGTCGACAAGCATCCGCAGACGGCGGCCATCATTTTGGCCGGCGGCACGGGCGAGCGCTTCGGCAAGGAAGGCGGCAAGCAGCTGGTCGAAATCGCCGGCAAGCCCATTCTCACCTGGTCGGCGGAGGCGTTTGACGCGGTCGGCGACGTCGGCCTCATCGTCATCGTCTGCCCCGAGGACCGCCAGAGCGAATATCTGACCAAGACCATCGACCCGTTTCCGTTCGTGACGCCGGTCGTGCTGGCGCCGTCGGGCCCGTCGCGGCAGGAATCGGCGTTCTCGGGCTTGGAATACGTGCCCGACGACTACGAGTACGTCGTGCTGCACGACGGGGCGCGGCCGCTCGTCACGCCGGAGCTCATCAGCCACACCATCGCCACGCTGAAGGGCAACATCGACAGCGACGGCGCCGTGGTGGCCCATCCGGCGATCGACACGCTCAAGGTCGTGGAAAACGGCGTCATCGTGGGAACGCCCGACCGGCGGGTGTTCTGGAACGCCCAGACGCCCCAGGTGTTTCGCGCGGGCATCTACCGCCGTGCGCACGCAAGCGCCTTGTCGGACGGCTTCATGGGCACCGACGACGCGTCCCTGATAGAGCGACTGGGCGGAAAAGTGCTGGTCGTTGAAGGGAAGCGCGACAACATCAAGCTGACCGTGCCGGAAGACTACCTGCTGCTTGCGGCCGCCGTGCGCCAAGCGACGATCCAGGAGCAGCGATGAGCGTTGCGGCGGGCGTGCCGGCCGACCTCATGCGGCTGCGCACGGGGGTCGGCTACGACGTGCACGCTTTCGCTGAAGGGCGGCCGCTCGTCTTGGGCGGCGTGGACGTTCCCCATTCGCGCGGCCTTGCGGGCCACAGCGACGCCGACGTGTTGGCCCATGCCATCGCCGACGCGCTGCTCGGCGCCGTTCGCGGCGGCGACATCGGCAAGCTGTTCCCCGACACCGATCCGGCCTACGCCGGCGCCGATTCTTTGGTGCTGCTTGCGGCCGTGGCGAAAAAAGTCCGCGCCGAGGGCTTCGAAATCATCGACGTCGACAGCGTCATTGCGGCCCAGGCGCCAAAACTGTCCCCTTATCGGGACAGTATGCGCGAAAACCTCGCCCGGGCCATGGACATCGCGGTCGAAAACGTCGGCGTCAAGGCCACGACGACCGAGCGCTTGGGCTTCGAAGGACGCGAGGAAGGCATTTCGGCGACGGCAACCTGCCTTTTGTGCCGCGCAGACTGAGCGCACGTCCGTCGCGTGCTCGCGGCGGGCCGGCAAAAAGCTTCCGGATGCAGGCGTCCGGCCGTCGCCTGACGGCCTCTGGCGCCCCTGTGCGCCGCTGCGGAAGGTTTGCGCACCTTGGCCCTTTGCGTCTGGCGCATGGTGCGCCCCGTGGTAGAATGCGGATTCACAGTGACGTTTTCCCACGATAGAAGGCAGCTATGATCAGGCTTTACGATACCAAAGTGCGCGACAAGGTTCATTTCGACCCGCTTGAACAGGGCGAGGTCGGCATGTACGTGTGCGGCCCGACGGTGTACAACTACATCCATTTGGGCAACGCTCGCACGTTCATTTCCTTCGACGTCATTCGCCGCTACCTGGAATGGCGCGGCTTCGACGTTACGTTCGTGCAGAACATCACCGACGTGGACGACAAGATCATCAACAAGGCCAACGAAGAAGGCCGCAGCGCCGCGGAAGTGGCTGCCGAATACACTGAGGCGTTCATCGAGGACATGCGGGCCGTGAACGTGCAGGATCCCACCATCCGCCCGAAGGCCACCGAGGAAATCCCCGCGATGATCGAGCTCGTGCAGGAGCTGATCGACACCGGGCATGCCTACGAGGTGGACGGCGACGTATATTTCAGCGTGCGGTCCTACCCCGAATACGGCGAGCTGTCCGGCCGCAACGTCGACGAGATGGAAGGCGGCCATCGCGAGCTTCGGGCCGACGGCAAGGGCGTGGAGGACCGCAAGCGCGACCCCCTCGACTTCGCGCTGTGGAAGGCGGCCAAGCCTGGAGAGCCGGCGTGGGAATCCCCCTGGGGCATGGGCCGTCCGGGCTGGCACATCGAGTGCTCGGCCATGTCGCGCAAGTATCTGGGGCTTCCGTTCGACATTCACGGCGGCGGCGCCGACCTGGTGTTTCCGCACCACGAGAACGAAAGCGCCCAGGCCAAGGCGGCATGCGGGTGCGGCTTTGCGAACCATTGGATGCACGGCGGCATGCTGCAGGTCAATTCCGAGAAAATGTCGAAGTCGCTCGGCAACTTCATGCTGCTGCGCGAGGCGTTGAAGACCACGCGCCCCGAAGTGCTGCGCTTCCTCATGCTGCAGACGCACTACCGAAGCCCGCTCGACTTTTCCGACGAGCGCCTGGACGAGGCGGCGGCGTCCCTTGGACGCATCGAAAACGCCGTGCGCAACCTGAAGTGGGCGCTTGAGAACGTGCAGGACGGCCCCTCGCTGCTCGATGCGGGCAAGCTTGTGGATTTGGGCCGCGAGGCTCGCACGAACTACACCTTCGCCATGGACGACGACTTCAACGCGCCGCGTGCGCTCGGCGTCGTGTTCGATTTCGTGACCGACGTGAACACCATGGTGGGAGACAAGACCATTTCGCCCTCCGACGTGCCGGCGGTCGAAGACGCGCTGGACACCATCGTTTCGCTCATGGCGGTCTTCGGCGTCGAAGTCGCGCTCGATGCGCAAGGCGAAGGCGCTGCCGGCTATCCGGCGGAAGTGCTCGGCCTGGCGGCCGATCTGGCCGGCTATTCCGGCGACGACGCGCAAGCCGCCGTGGGCGCGCTGCTGGCGGCCCGCGCCGACGCCCGCGCCGCAAAGGACTGGGGCGCGGCCGATGCGGTGCGCGACGGCCTGGTCGGTTTGGGCTTCGTCATCGAGGACACCCCGCAGGGCGCCCGCGTGACCTACGAAGGCTAAGGCGTCCATCGATGCCGACATCGTCTGTCGTGCTGCCTGGACGTTCGCGTCGCCGTCCGCTGGAGCTTTTGGCCCCGGCGGGCGGCATGGCCCAGCTGAAAACGGCGCTGCGCTTCGGGGCGGACGCCGTCTATTTGGCGTGCGACCGCTTCGGCATGCGCCAGCGAGCCGACAACTTCACGTTGCCCCAGGTCAAAGATGCGGTGCAGCTGGCCCACAGCCAGGGCGCGAAGGTGTTCGTCACACTGAACACCCTGATGGACGACGGCGACATCGAAGCGTTGCCGGAATACCTGGAGGCTCTTGCCGACGCCCGCGCCGATGCGTTCATCGTGAGCGACCTGGGCGCGTTTTCCCTGGCCCAGCGCCATGCGCCGACGGTCGACCTGCACGTCAGCACGCAGGCGAGCGTCGCGAACGTCGAAGCCGCCCGTCGCTGGCACGACATGGGGGCGGTGCGCGTCGTGTGCGCCCGGGAAATGAGCCTCGACGCCATTGCGGCCCTTCGCGCCAAGGCGCCGGCCTCGCTGGAGATAGAGGCGTTCGTGCATGGGGCCATGTGCATGGCGGTTTCCGGCCGATGCCTCATCAGCGCCGCAATGACCGGGCGCTCTGGCAACAAGGGGCATTGCACGCAGCCGTGCCGCTGGAGCTATGCGCTCGTGGAGGAAACGCGTCCCAACGTGTTCTATCCCATCGAGGAAGACGTGCGGGGCACCTATGTCATGAACGCCCAAGACCTCAACATGCTCGAACACCTTGACGAGCTTGCCTGTGCCGGCGTCGACTCCATCAAGATAGAAGGCCGCAACAAGCGCTCGTTCTACGTCGCCACCGTCGTGCACGCCTATCGCCAGGTGCTCGACGGCGCCGATCCGGCTCAGATTGCGCCTGAGCTGTACACCATTTCTCATCGCCCTTACGGCACGGGCTTCTACTTCGGCCGCCCCGACCAGTCTCCCGAGCGGGACGGCTACGTCAAGGAATGCCTGCACGCGGCCACGGTGACCGACTGCCGCGCGAACGGCGACGGCTCGTTTCGCATCGAGGCCGTCTGCCACAACCGCTTCTTTCCCGGCGTCGAGCTTGAGCTGCTTTCTCCGGGCCGGCCTGTCGAGGCGCTGCGCCCGCAAGACGTCTGCTGGCTGCCGCGCGACCCCGAGACGGACGCCCCTCTGCCGCCCGTGCCCGTCGAAGTCGCCAATCGGGCTGCCGAGCGCTACGCCTTCACAAGCTCCGTCCCCATGGAAGCGGGCGATTTTCTGCGTTCGCGCATCGATTCGTAGCGAAAATGCCATAAATTTCAGGCCGAAACGGCTTATCCGGGCCAATTTCGCACTTCTTTTCCCATTGTGGTGAAAGTGTGGCCTGCTTCCTTGCTATGATTGTCCAGGCAACCATATAACCGAAAGGAGTTGCAATGGGCAGGAAAGCAGTGGAGGAACTCGACATCAGCGCAGAAGAACTTTCGACGTATCTTCACGCGAAGCACGCGGTCTACATGGACTACCAGGACGCGTCCTATTACATCACGGACGCCAACGACCAGTACTGGCGCGCGCAAGACGCGACTCAGCTCAACGAGAAGGGGCATTACGTCGATGCCAGCGAGCTGGTGCCGACGCTCAGCGAGTTTTTGACGCTCCCGTTCATCGACGGGGCATCCGTTACGGACGTCTTTTCTGAGGCGACGTTCTACGCTTCGGAAAAAGACGAGGCCTAGGAAGTCCGGCAGCGCACAACTTCCATCTTGCAAGAAAATGCGACGGCGGCCCGATGCGTGGCGGCCGTCGCATTTTCTTGCTCAAGACTCCAAGCGGGGATGATCGGCGGTCTGCAGCGCCGCCAAAAAATTTCGAAAATAGTTCTTGACATGGAATCTCATTCAGGTATTATATTCCTCGCACCTTTTACGGGGCTTTAGCTCAGCTGGGAGAGCGCATGGCTGGCAGCCATGAGGTCAGGGGTTCGAACCCCCTAAGCTCCACCATCAACACACAACCTCTCGATCGAGAGGTTGTTTCATTTTCGGGAAACTTCGAGGGGTTCGAACCCGCGAGGGGAATTTCGCGAAGGCGAAATTCACCCGAGGAGCGAAGCGACGAGGGCCCAAAATCCGCGAAGCGGATTTTGCGAACCCCCTAAGCTCCACCATCAACACACAACCTCTCGATCGAGAGGTTGTTTCATTTTCGGAAGACCTCGAGGCATATAGGCAAAAAAGTGTGTAAGAATTCATGTTGTTTTCCCTGTTCAGATGCCAAATAGATGGCTCTGAAGTCGATACCGCTCGACTTTCGTATAGGCAGAAAAGTGTGTAGGATTCTGACTTGACA
>NZ_JAAKEN010000004.1 GCF_011039175.1 Slackia sp. ZJ119 | reverse complement strand
TGCCGGCGTTCACGTAGGAGCCGGCGGCCACGTTCAGCGCGGAGGCCGGGACATCGACGGTCTTGCCGGAGGCGTCCTTGTAGGAGGCCGTGACGACCGGGGTCTGGGACTGGCCGTTGTAGGTGCCCGAGGACACCTTGTAGTCCAGGCCCGCCACGTCGTAGAGCACGACGACGTCGGCCGCGTTGGTGCCGGTGAAGTTGCCCTTGCCGGTCACGGTCACGTTGGCCGCGCCGGGGACGGCGTCCTCGCTGGCGGCCTCGAAGTCGGCGGCGTCGACGGCCTGGCCCTGGTAGGTCACCGAGATCGCGTCGGCGAGCGACGTGCCGGGGGCGACAGGAGCCTTGGGCCCGGCCACCTCGGCCTTGGCGAGGTCGGCCGGGTTGATGGCGAAGTCGACCGCGTAGGAGCCGGAGACGTTGCCGCCCTCCTTGCCCGTGACGATCGCCTTGGCCGTGCCGGCCTTGTCGTTGTCGGCGTAGGTGATCTCGATGTCGTTCACCAGCTGGTTGAGGTAGATGAGGCCGTCCGTGTAGCCCTCGTTGACGGGCGTGATCCACGACTTGTTCCAGTCGACCTCGGGCTTGGCCTCGATGCCGGGCACGTAGTCGAAGCTCGCCTGCTTCAACTTGACGTCGGCGGCGGACTCCTGCGAGATCTGCAGCGGGGCGATCTCGTAGGTCAGCTCGATGGTGCCCGCATAGTCGCCGCAGCCCACGATGGTGGCGGTTGCGGTGCCGGCGTCGACGTCGTTGGTGCAGACCACCTCGTAGTTCCGCTTGCTGCCGACGACCTCCTTGACCTCGGCGGCGGGCTTGTTGGCCGTGGCCTTGCTCGTCACGGTCACGTCGGCGGGGACGTGCGCGCCCCTCTTGTAGAAGTAGTCGCCCTCGTCCACAGTCGCGGTCCAAAGCGTCGCGATGTCCATGGAGTCGGCGACGGTCTTGAACGTGCCGGTTACCTCGCCGGTGTAGTTGCCCTGGCCCTCGACGACGAACTCGTAGGTCGTCTCGCCCTTCTTGTTGGTGTCGCTGGCCTTCTTGAGGCTCTTGACGACGTAGTCGCCCTCTTCGAGCGTCACGGTCTGGGCCGAGGGGCCTGTCCCGACCTTGTAGGTGATCTCGACGCCCTTGACGTCGTCGACGGTCGGCTTCTCGGGGAAGTCCTTCTCGAGCTGGTTCTGGGCGGTCGCGGTCGCCTTGAGCGTCTTCAGGCTGGCCGGGACGATCTCGAAGGGAAGCTCGGCGGTGCCGGAGTAGTTGCCGTGGAACGTGACCGTCGCCGTGGCGGTGCCGACGTTCTTGTTGTTGTCGTAGGCGACCTCGTAGTCCCACTTGCCGGCCTTTTGATCGGCCTCGCTGACGTTGGCCTTGTTCTTGAGCTCGATGTTCTTGTTGGTGTCGTTCAGATCGAGCTTGATGAGCGGCTTCGGCGCGATGGCAGCGCCCGTGAAGGCCGCCTGCCAGGAGTCAGTATCCTTGTCGTAGGCCAGGACGCCGTCGACGTTGCCGTACCAGTCGACGTCCTTCTGCGCCACCGGGCGCGGCGTGATGGAGAAGTCGAAGGTCTGCGAGCCGGCGTATTCGCCCGTGCCCGTCACCGTGATCTTGTAGTCGCGGACCTCCGTCAACGGCTCGACAGCCGGAACAGTCTCGCCCTCGTCGTCCACGTAGGTGGCCGAAAGGGTGTAGTTCCCCGAACCGAACGTCACAAGGTTGCCGTCGGTGTTCTTGACCTTGGGAACGCTCACGATGGACGCGAGGGTGTAGCCCTTGGTGCCGTTGTAGACGTCCTCGTCCTCGGCCAGCGAGAACTCGGGCAGCGTCTTGCCGTAGGCGTAGTCGATGCTGTACGAGCCCGTGTAGAAGCCGCTGTTGCTCGCCGGCGTCACCGTGATCTTGCCCTTGCCGGCGCTGTCGGCGGCCAGCGCGATCACCTTGAACTCCAGGTCGTCGTTGCTGACGGGCGTTTTGGCCCCGTTCCTCAAGGCGGCCTTCATATCCTGGAGCTGCTCCAGGACGTCCGCCTCGCGGGCGGTGGCGTCGGTCAGGTCCTTGTTCCACACGAGGTTCAGAACAGCGCCCGAGGCGGTGCTGTCGTAGCTGCCGAGCTTGTAGTCGACGTCGCTGCCGAGGTTCGCCACCACCCGCAAGGCGAGGTCGGTGTTCAGCGGCTCGTCGGCGCCGTTCAAGGTCACGACCACGCCGTACTCGCCGGGCAGCGACGGCACGGTCGGCTGGTTCGAGTCGTTCACCAGCGCGTTGCCGTTCTCGTCGGTGAAGGAGATATCGTACGCGCCGGCGTCCAACGGCGTCTTCGACCCTTCGGGATAGACCTTGACGCCAGCCTTGACGTCGGTCTTGAACTTGGCAGCAAGAGTCGGCGCATCTCCAGTTTTAGTGGTGTCGGACCACGCGATCGTGCCGACGGCGCCGTCGCTGGAGGCTTGCAGCGCATTGGTGACACCACCCGCACCAGCAGTAGTGGAGGCGAACTTCGCGGTGGCTTTTTCGTCAATGCCGATCACCGCGGTCCCGACGGGGGCAGCGTCGTCAGTCGCAACAGAATAGTTCCCGGTCCCGGCAGCCGCTTTCAGAGTCATTTCAAGATCCACGACGCCGGGCGTGACGTATGTGTTGCCTGCACCGTCATTGTCAGTAGACGCCAGGCCGGGCGAAGCCTGCGGACTGGCCAGAGCGACATCGCAGAGGTCCGTGATGTCGACCTTTTTGCCGTCGACGGTGGCGAAGACCTCAGCGTCCTCGCAAACCGTGTCCTTGGTGGCGACGCCGACGGTGCCCTCGCCCGTGATCGTCGTGTTGGTTTTGTCCAAAGTGAATTGGTTTACGGTGATTACGATGGGGTCGCCAATATCCGTCTCAGGAGAGCCGAGACCATTGGTCTTCAGCTGGATTTTGTAATTACCGGCATCCGTGACGCTCACGACAGAGCCGCTCAAATAGTCCTCGGTCGTTTTAGTAGCATCGACAGTCTCGCTGCCGAAGGGCGTGTACTCGACGGTGGCCGTGCGCAGGTTCGAAGGAATGGTGGCAACAGCGAAATTATCGCCCTTCTTAGCCTCATATTTGTCGGTTTTGGGATCCAGATTAAGATTAGAGACGTTTTTACCATCCGCCGCTGTGACTTGCGCGGCCACGGTCAGCTTGCTCAGGTCGAACTGATATTCGCCGTTCTTGTAGATAACGGCCTCATCCCAATCGAGAGCTGCTTCAGCATGATTATCATTCCCATTTGCAACCGATGCGACATTCTCCCACTTAGTCAGAGTGCCGACGGAATCGGTAAGGTTAACCGGTGTCGAAGTTTCCGCATAAGCCGGCGTAACGTCCATCGCCGCCTGGGTCAGGGCGGCGGCGGGGGTCATGCCGAGGGCGAGGGTGCCTGCAAGGATCAGGCTAAGAACCTTGCCCCCCCCCGTAGGTTTTGGTGGAAAGTGGAGTGATCTTGGACATAGATCGACCTTTCTCATTTCGGGTTCACAACATTGGACGCCGCCCATTGTGCCACAGATCGGCCCAGTTGGAAAATCTTTTGTGGGGACGAGTCCCCAAAACGTCCCCCATCAGGCGGTATCCGGACCCCGATTGTGTTCGTTTGTTGGAGATGGGGGGGCGCTCCGAGTTCCGGAGCCGACGGACGGGGCTGACAGAGGGACGGAGTATTCGTCAGCTCGGCAAGCCGAGCTGACGAATACTCCGTCCCTCTGTCAGCCCCCGGGCGACTCCGAACCTTGCCGGCGAGGACGTTCGACCTTGCAGCAGGCGGTTCCGCCGCGGCGGCGCAGCCGAGGTCAAGCCAAAGGAGGCCTGAGACCTTGGCTCAGGCCGACGACGCGTCGAGGCGGAGCCGTCGCGGCGGAAGCGCCGTCCGACGATTTTGCAGCTACGACGAAGCCGAGGCCGAGCCAAAGGAGCGCCGGACCCATTGGCTCGGGCGCCGTCCCATGACCCCGGACGACGGCCTCCGCGGCCGGCCTCACCGCTGCTCCGCGGCGGCATCCTTCCCTTTGCCGTCCAGGAACTCCCGCGCCTGCTCGGAAGTCAGCAGCCCGGCCGCCACCAGGCCGTCGAGAACCTCTTCGCGGCCCTCTTCGCGTCCGAGGTCGTACGCGCTCCCCCGCTCGAACTCGACGTACTGCTCAAAGGAAATCACCCGGGACCTCCATTCCCCGTCCTGCAGCGCCTCTTCCAGTATAGCATCCACGCGCCGCAGGAAGGGGTCGCCGTCGGCCGCTCCCTCGCGCAGCAGGTAGTCGAGGAAGGAGGCGAGCTCGGGCGGGGCCAGGGACAGGTCGCCCGCCGCGTTCACGAGCACCTCCCGCTCGCCGTTGCCGTAGTCGAAGCCCGGCCGCTCGTCGAGCCGCATGCGGGCGGTGTAGCGCGGAAGCCCGAGCCCCAGGGGGTCGTGCAGGCATATGAAGATGAGGCAGAGGTCGGGAAGCTCGGAGTAGCGGGCTCCCTTGGGCAGGAGCTTGGAGCTCACGAGGCTTCGGTAGTAGCGGGCCCGCCGCGGTATGCTCGCCTCGCGGGCGACCTGCATCTCCACCTCGAAGACGCCCTGCGGGCCGTCGGCCAGCACGTCGCAGCGGATGCTCTTGCCCACCGCCTGGGCCTGGCCAGCCTCGGCCCTGACGTTTGAGAGCCGCTCGATCCTGACGCCCAGCACGCGCTCGATGACGCCGCGGCATATGTCTTCATTTCTCGCCATGATGTCCGCGAAGGCGAAGCTGTTGGTAAGCAGGCTCCTCCCGTCGGCGGTCCTCGTTCTCATGGGTGTCCCCTCCCGTCCGTCCTGCGGCCCTGCCGGCGAGCTCCGCCGGCAGGGCCTCCGCATCGAATGGGAGAATGCTACCAGGGAAACCTTGCAGGGCTTTCACGCAAAGCCTGCAGAAGGCGCCGCCGCTTCTGGCCGGAATGCGCGCGAAAGCTTGCAGAAATCCCATCGGGATTCGATCGGGATAGACGTGGCGAGGACGTCCCGCCCCGCTGCAGGCGGTTCCGCCGCGGCGGCGCAGCCGAGGTCAAGCCAAAGGAGCCCGGACCGATTGGCTCGGCGCGGCGACGCGTCGCCCGTGGAACCGCCAGGCGCCCGGCCTTGCCGCTCCAGGCCCTCGTCGCGTGCAGAGGCACGCTTCCTCGGTCCTTCCCGGCAATCCCAGGCGCCTGGCGGCCCCACGGGCCAGCGAAGCCGTCGCGGCGGAAGCGCCGTCCGATGACTTCGCAGCTACGATTTCCGCAAGCCAAAAAAGCCCGCGTCGCAGGGGGCGCGGGCTGACGTTGCGGAGGGGTTGCGCGTGACGGACTCTTCCCCTTAGCTTTCGGCGTGGCAGGCGCCGCAATCCTGATGGGCGTCGTTGATCTCGCCGGTCGCGTAGGAGTCGTCCACGTAGTGGTCCTCGGGGTTGGCCTTGGCGTCAGGCGTGGCCGGAGTGCCGGTCTCGTCGGTCGCGCCGTGGCAGGCGGAGCACTGGTCGGCGTCCATGGATTCCAGGCGGCCCTCATGGTCGGCCGGAAGCGGGGTGCCTACTTCGGCGGCGACTTCGGTGCTTTCCGCCTCGTCGGCGTCGCTCTCTTCTTCTTCGGCAGCCTGCGTTTCGGCGGCAGGCTGGCTGGCAGCATCGTCCGACGCTTCAGTGCTGGGCGAACAGCCGGCGAACGCGCCGACCGACAAAACCAGCATGGCAGTCGTTGCTGCAATGGCGATCTTCTTCATTCCAAGCTCTCCTTCCAACGACGCCTCTCGCGCAGGGCCCCTGCACGAAAGGCACGATGACCAAACGGATCATATAATGATCCAATTCGGCCCGTTTGTGAACACCTTCTTTCGATCCATTCCAAAAGAGCGCCGTCTTATGCCCGCAAGAACGCCTCGTAGCCGCGACGAGCCTCGTAGATGTCGGCCTTGCTCGTCACTTCCCAGGGCGCGTGCATCGAAAGCACCGCCACGCCCGAATCGATGACATCCATGCCGTATTCGGCCGGAATGTAGGCGATGGTCCCGCCGCCGCCCGCATCGACCCGGCCAAGCTCTGCGGTTTGGAAGGCGACGTGCGCCTCGTCCATGACGCGCCGCACGTGGGCGACGTATTCGGCGCGGGCGTCGTTGGACCCGCTTTTGCCGCGTGCGCCGGTGTATTTGTTGAACACCAGGCCATGCCCGAGAAACGCGGAGTTCTTCGCCTCGAACACGCTGGCGTAAGCCGGGTCGAAGCCGGCCGACACGTCGGACGACAGCATGCGGCACGCGGCCAGCCCTCGGGCGAGCGCTCGGGGACCGGTTTCGCCTGCCAGCGCCATGACCTCGGCATACGTGTTCTCGAAGAAGCGCGACGTCATGCCGGTGGCGCCGACGCTGCCGATTTCCTCCTTGTCCACCAGAATGCACACGCTCGACTTTTGCAGCACGTCGTTTGCCACGGCGAGCTGGGCCTCGAGCGAGGTGTAGGCGCACACGCGGTCGTCTTGGCCGTAGCCGACGACCATCGAGCGGTCAAGCCCCAGCTCACGGGCGCGGCCGGCCGGCACCATCTCGATCTCGGCCGACAGGAAGTCTTCTTCTTCCATGCCGAGCCTTTCTTTGAGAACGTCCAGCACGAACGCCTTCACGGCTTCTTTCGGCGCATCAGCGTCGGCCACGTTGTCGGCCCCGTCGCCGCCTTCGCCCGGCTCCCCCGACACCACGAGCGGCCGGTTTCCCACCAAAATGTCGAGCGCCTCGCCTTCCACGGCTTCGCTCGCCTTTTTGCCCATTTGCGCCTGCGCCAGATGAATCAGCAGGTCGGTCACGCAAAACACCGGGTCGCCCGCGTCTTCGCCGACGACCACGTCCACGACGCTGCCATCCTTCTTTGCCACGACGCCATGCAGGGCCAGCGGCACCGTCACCCACTGGTAGTGCTTGATGCCGCCGTAGTAATGGGTGTCGAGAAACGCCAGCTCGTTCGCCTCGAACAGCGGGTTTTGCTTCACGTCGAGCCGCGGCGAGTCCACGTGGGCGCCCAAGATGTTCGCGCCGGCCGCAAGCGGCTCGCGCCCGAGCTGCACGAGCATGAGCGCCTTGCCTCGCGCGTCGGCCCACACCTTGTCGCCGGGCTTGAGGGCGCGGCCCTCGGCCATCGCCTGGGCAAGCGGCACGTATCCCGCCGCTTCCGCAAGCTTGATCGAAGTGCGCACGCATTCGCGCTCCGTCTTGTTTTCCGAGATGAAGTCGATGTAGCGAGACGCCAGCGCGTCCACCTTGTCCAGCGTTTCCTCGTCGTAGCCCTTCCAGGCCGATTCTCGTTCCATGGTCGCATTCCCTTTCGCTGCGTCGTTTTACGTGCCGTATGGTAACACTCGCATGCCCCGCTGCAACGCATCGCGGCGACGAAGGCCGAAGAAGCGCCGATCGATTCCGCCGGCCGCGACAAGAGCCGTCCTCGCGCCCCCTCGCCGGCCTTTGCAAGGGGGTTCGGCCGCCGAGCACGCCGTTTGCCCGCAGGAGGCGGGATTCTGGGACGCGGCAGGACGCCCGGAGGCTGGATTGGGGCGAGGCGGAACTCCCGAGGGCTGGATTTGGGGTGCGGCAGGACGTCCTGGGGCTGAATTCGGGCGGGGTGGAGCTCCCGAGGGCTGGATTTGGGATGAGGCTGGACTCCCGGGCTGGATTTGGGGCGGGGCAGGACGCCCGGAGGGGGTATTTCGGGCGGCTTGGTGTGGAGAAATTGTGTGTTGGAGACGAAAGAGGCAGAATCGCCCCCTTCGCGCATCAATTTGCTGGAATTCGGGCTGCAAAACGACGTATGCAGCGGCGTTTGGGCACGTTTTTGCTTGATGGGCGGCTTTGTTGCGGTATATATACTGCAACTGTGTCGAGAGAGGGACCCTTCTGCGCCTCAAATGATGCAGAGATCGCCATATCTCGGCCTAAAATCTCCAACACACAATTCCTCCATATGCAGGAACCGGCAAAAGGGGCGCCCGTGCCGGAAAACGTGCATAATCGCCGGGAAGTACTGCATAAAAGCGCAGGAAACGTGTATGGACCCCGGCGGGAGCGCCACGAGCCCCGGCGGGAGCGCCACGAGCCCCGGCAGGGGCCGCACGAGCCCCAGCGGGAGCGTTACGCGAACCCCGGCGGGAGCGCCACGGGCCCCGGCGGGAGCGTCATGCGGATCTCGACAAGGGCCGCGCAAACCCCGGCGGGAGCTCCATGCGCCGGTCGTAGACTTTCGGGGCGGGCGGGCTCTGCCCGTGCGCAGCCCCCGCTGGGCGGCCGCGAGCTCCTAGGACGCTTGCGCAGGCGGGCGCTTAGGCCCGGGCGGCCGCCTTCCGTGTTGATTCGGTTTGCGGGGTATCGCGACCACGGCCGACCAAGTAGGATGGTTCCAAAAGCCTTGAACTACTACTATTGCTGCTTCGACCGCTCCCGCATGTATACTGCCCCACTGTTCCTACCGCCCCGGTCACACCGCCGTCGCGCTCACCGAAAAGGCCACCCATGCTCCAGCTCAAAGACATTTGCAAATCCTACACGACCTCCGACTTTGCGCAGGTGGCGCTCGACCACGTGTCGGTCGCCTTCCGCGACAACGAGTTCGTCGCCGTCTTGGGGCCGTCGGGATCCGGCAAGACCACCATGCTCAACATCGTCGGCGGCCTGGACCACTACGACTCGGGCGACCTGGTCATCGACGGCGTCTCCACCAGCCAATACAAGGACCGCGACTGGGACGCCTATCGCAACAACCGCGTGGGCTTCGTGTTCCAAAGCTACAACCTCATCCCGCACCAGACCATCTTGGCCAACGTGGAGCTGGCGCTGACGCTGTCGGGCGTGTCGCGGACCGAGCGGCGCGAGCGGGCCTTGCATGAGCTGGAGCGCGTGGGGCTTGGCGACCACGTGAACAAAAAGCCCAGCCAGCTGTCCGGCGGCCAGATGCAGCGCGTCGCCATCGCCCGCGCACTCATCAACGACCCGGAGATCTTGCTGGCCGACGAGCCGACCGGCGCACTCGATTCCAAGACGTCGGTGCAGATCATGGACCTGCTGACCGAAATCGCCGCCGAGCGTCTGGTCGTCATGGTCACGCACAACCCCGAGCTGGCCGAACAGTACGCCACACGCATCGTCACGCTGGCCGACGGGCAGATCCGCGCCGACACGAACCCGTTTTCGCCCACGCCGGCCGACGAGCACGTCAGCGAAAAAGAGGTGCGCCGCACGCGCATGTCGGCCTTGACGGCGCTGTCGCTTTCGTTCAAGAACCTCATGACGAAGAAGGGCCGCACGCTTATGACGGCGTTCGCGGGCTCCATCGGCATCATCGGCATCGCGGCCATTTTGGCGCTTGCAAACGGCGTGAACAACTACATCAAGACGGTCGAGGAAGAAACGCTGTCGGAATACCCGCTGCAGATCCAGTCGACGGGCTTCGACATCACGTCGATGCTGGTCGGAACCGGCATGGGCGACGACGGCGGCGGTGACGGCGAAGGAGAGGGCGACGCGGCGGAAGCGGCGGACGTCGAAGGCGAAGGGGCCGCCGACGAGGTGGGCATCGCCAACATGATCACGTCGATGTTCGGGTCCATCGGCTCGAACGACTTGGCGGCGCTCAAAGACTACCTGGAAAGCGGAGAGAGCGGCATCGAGTCGTCCGTCAACGCCATCGAGTACTTCTACAACGTGGAGCCGCAGCTGTTCTTGCCGGTCGAAGACGCGAATGCGAGCGGCACGGCGGACGAGCAGGAAACGGACGCGGACAGCGCGGCAAACTCGACAGAAGCCGGCGCGGGCGGCACGGCGAACGCAGCAAGCACGACCAGCGGCAGCACGGCCAGCGGCGGCAGCACGACGGACGCCGGCACCAGCGCGACCGACTCGACAGAAGCCGGCGCGGGCGGCACGGCGAACGCAGCCAGCAGCGCCAGCGGCAGCACGACCGAGCCCGAACCCGCCAGCCCCAAGGTGCGCCAGGTCAACCCGGACAAGTCGCTTTCCGCGCTCGGCCTGGGCGCGGGCGCCACGTCGAATTCGCTCATGTCGACGATGATGAGCACGAACGTCTTCTTCAAAATGCCCAGCGACGAAGACCTTTACGTCAACCAATACGACGTGCTGGCCGGGCGCTGGCCCGAAAACTACAACGAGGTCGTGCTCGTCACCACGCAGTCGGGCGACATCAGCGACTTCATGCTCTACACGCTCGGCTTGCGCGACTCGGCCGAACTCGACGACATGGTGCGCCAGTTCGCCGCCGAAGAAGACGTGGAAGTGCCCGACGACATAGCGCCCGTTCCGTTCGAAGACATCCTCGACGTGACGTTTCGCCTGGTGGCAGCAAGCGACTGGTATACCTACGACGACGAGTACGACGTGTGGATCGACAAATCCGACGACGAGGACTTCATGGCCGACCTCGTGCGGGACGGCGAAGAGGTGCGCCTCGTCGGCATCGTGAAGCCGTCCAAAGACGCCAACGCCACCATGCTCAGTCCCGGCGTGAACTACCCCGCCTCGCTGACCGACCACGTGATCGAGCGTGCCGCCGCAAGCGACATCGTGCGGGAGCAGCTGGCCGAGCCTGCCGTCAACGTGTTTTCCGGCGTGTCGTTTTTGGACGAAGAGGACGCCGAGCGCGAAGCCTTCGACATGAGCTCGCTGTTCACCGTCAACGACGCCGCGCTCGAATCGGCCTTCAAGATCGACGAGGACGCGCTGTCCGCCGATCTGGGAAACATCTCGATCGACCCGAGCTCGCTGTCCTTCGACACGTCGAAGCTGCCGCCGTTCGACCCCTCCACGCTGGCCGTCAACCCCAGCATCGACCCCTCGTCGCTCAGCCTCGACTTCAGCAAGCTGTCGATCGACCCGAGCAGCATCTCGGTCGCCAGCGCCATCGACACGTCGAAGATGGCCCAGGCCATGGGCGACGCGATGTCGGGCTTCGCGTCCTGGCTGCCCTCGCAGATGCAGGCGCACCCCGAATACGCCACCGACATGGAAGCCGCCATGAACGCGTATATGGCCACGCCGGCGGTGCAGCAGGCGCTCAACGACGGCATGGCCAGCGCGATCGACACGTCCAAGATGCAGGCCGACATCGCCAACGCCGTGTCCACACAGCTGCAGCCGCAGATTCAGGCGACCATCTCCCAGCAGCTCGTGCCGGCCATCGAGCAGTCCGTTTCCGCCTCGCTCGAGCAGTCGGTGGCAAGCGCGGTGCAAAGCTATCTGCAAACGGCCATGGCCTCGATGGCGCAGCAGATGGGCGCGGCCATGCAGACGCAGGTCCAGGCGGCGCTCGAGCAGTCGATGGCGCAAATGACGTCGAACCTGCAAAACGCCCTGTCGATCGACCCCGACGCGATGGCGGGCGCCTTCGAGTTCAACATGGACGAGAAGGAGCTGACCGAGCTCATGACGTCGCTCATGAACGTCGAAGAGACCTCGCTGGAAAACAACCTGCGCAAGCTGGGCTACGCCGATATGGACGACCCGGCCGAAATCGACATCTACCCGGTGGACTTCGAAGCAAAAGCCGAGGTCACGCGCATACTTGACGACTACAACGCCCGCATGGAGGCGGAAGGGAAAGAAGACCAGGTGATCACGTACACCGACTTTGTGGGGGCGCTCATGACGTCGGTCACCGACATCATCAACATGATCTCGTACGTGCTCATCGCGTTCGTGGCAATATCGCTTGTGGTGTCGTCGATTATGATCGGCATCATCACCTATATATCGGTGCTCGAGCGCAAGAAGGAGATCGGCATCCTGCGAGCCATCGGCGCGAGCAAGGGCGATGTGGGGCGCGTGTTCAACGCCGAGACCATCATCGTCGGGTTCGCGGCCGGCTGCATCGGCATCGGGCTGACGGCGCTGGCGTGCATTCCGGCGAACATGATCGTGTATGCCCTGTTCGACGTCGCGAACGTCGCCATCCTGCCGTGGCAGGCCGCCGTCGTCTTGGTGGGCATCAGCGTGGCGCTGACGTTCGTGGCAGGCCTGTTCCCCTCAAGCGCCGCCGCCCGAGAAGACCCGGTGGAGGCGCTGCGCAGCGAATAGGCGCCTGCGGTGGAGACGAAGCGAGGGCGGCGCTTCGGCGGCTCAACCCGCTTCCGCCGTTCGACTGCTCGCCCGTCCGGGCGGTTCGGCTGCTTGGCCGTTCGACCGCTTCCGCTTCTCCCCCTTTTCCGCCCGACCGGCTGCCAAAATAGTTACCTTAATCTAACTCAATGTTCATGAAATGGAGTACTGGCAGCGGTTCGATTGCAATGCTTGCCAGGCAAATTATCTGCGGGTAGAGTAGTCACGTATGGGAATAAGCCCATGTCTGCTTTGTGTAAGGAGCGTATTGTATGAAGGTCCGCGAAACCGTTCCCACTCCCGACAATTCCACCAACTTCAACCAGATGCCCGACTCCACGCTGGTTGTCGGCACCACGCTTGACAACCTGAAGAGCGCCATCCAGGGCGAAACCGGCGCATCGGCGAAGTACGCCGCCTACGCCAAGGCCGCCAAGGAGCAGGGCTACGACCAGATCGCGCGTTTGTTCGAGGCCACCAGCGCCGCCGAGCAGATCCACATCAACCTGGAATACGGCCTGGTCGCCGAAGAGGAGCCGGATTTCGTGAAGCCCACCGCCGAGGCCCCGGAAGCCCATCAGAGCGACCTGAACCTCATCGACGGCGCCAAGGGCGAAATCTTCGAGACGTCCGACATGTACCCGGCCTTCATCAAGGTCGCCCAGGAAGAGGGCAAGACCAAGGCCGTGCAGGTGTTCACCCGCGCCAAGCTGGCCGAGTCCGTGCATGCCGAGCGCTACCTGGCCGCCTACAACGACCTGGACGCCGCCGACGACGACGCGTTCTACCTGTGCCCCGTGTGCGGCTACATCCACAAGGGCGACGACTTCGAGAAGTGCCCCATCTGCTTTGCCCCTAAGGCCAAGTTCCGCCAGTTCTAAGCCGCGCGAACAACGCAGCGCAAAAAGGCCTCGCCGCAGGTGCGAGGCCTTTTTTGTGCCTGGGAGGCGCGGGGCGAGCACGCCACCGCCCCGAACGGCTTAGAAGCCGGCGTCGGCAAGGGCGCCTACCGGGGCGCCGGAGCCTTTCGACTGGGCCCGCAGGCGGCCGACCAGAAGGCCTGCCAGCGTGAACACCGCCGCAAACAGCAGCAGCACGGCCAGACACATCCCCAGCTTCGCCCAGGCGTCGCCGGAAAGCGGGGGCTGTGCGCACACGTCGATGGCCGTGGTGAACCAATATCCCGGCAGAAAGTGCGCCGCCGTCTGGATTTCCGGCCCCACCACGGAAAGCGGCACCCACGCGCCGCCAAAGAACGACACGACCAGGCCGCAGATGTTGCCGACCGCGTTCGAAATGGCAGCGCTGGCGCCCGCAAGCCCGACGAGCAGCGCGATTCCCAGCGGCACGAGCGAGAACGCGAACAGGGCCAGCGCCATGAGCGCCACGCCGCAGGCGCCGGCCGCAGCGGCGGATTCGCCGAACACGACCAGGCCAAGCCCGAGCGTCCAGCCCCAGGCAAGCAGCGTCACCACCAGGCAGGCAAGCGCCATCTGGGCGTTCAGCGACAGGGTGGACAGCGGCGACGCCCCGTGGCGGCGGCGCACTTCCGGCGCGTTGACCGTCGACATCAACGCGCCGACGCACGCCACGACGGCCGCGAAGATGCCGTAGGACGAGAACTTCAGGTAGAACGCGAACTGCGCAGACCCATGCACCTCGCCTTCGGCGCGCACGAGCTCGACCGGCGCCTTTTCTGCAGCCGCGTCCAAAGCGGCGGCCGTCGCGTCGGCGACGTCGGCGTCGTCGATCTCCGCCAGGGGCGCCAACGTCGCTCCGACCGGCGCCGCCGCCGAGGTCGTGCCCGCGGACGCCGCAGCGCTTACGTCCGTCGCAGCGCCGCCCGCTGCGCCTGCCGCAGCCGCGCCTTCGACCGGGGCTTCCGCACCTGCGGGCACAGCGCCTTCCGCCGGGGCTTCTGCTGCAGCCGCCGCTTCCGCCTGCGCCGCCGCCAGCGGCCCGGCGTCGGCCTGCGCCTGCCCGAGCGTCAGATACGCCGACACGAGGCCCACATAGCTTGCCACGCTCGCGTCCTCAAGGGCGCCCGGACGCGCGTAATAGCTGTACACGGCTTCCATCTGCGGCGGGTCTTCGCCTGCCTGCACCGCTTCGACGAACGCCTCGCCATAGCCTTGCGGCACGATGAGCAGGTATTCCACCTCCCCTTTCGCGACGGCGTCCTGCAGGGCGAGCGCATCGTCTTCCACATCGACGATCGTCCCCTGGGTCGCCAAGAAGTCGGCGATGCCGCGGGACAAGGCGCTGTCGTCGCGGTCGACCACGGCGATGTTCAGCTCGGCCCGCTTGTAGGGGTCGGGCGATTCGGTCTGCGACGGAACCGCGCTCGACGCCATCGCCACGCTCATGAAGCTCAGGCCGACCACGTATATCAAAAGGTAGACCGCATTGCGGCGGATGATGCGCATAAGGCACTTAAAGACTTGCATAGCGAACCCTCCTGAGCGCAGAAGCGGACAGCAAAAAGAAGATCACGGCCATGGCGAGCAACACGCCCACATGCCCAAGGCACGGCATGACCGAGTCGTAGTACAAAAGCGAATAGAAGCCCTCGGACACCTGCACCGCAGGGTTGATCAGGGTCGATGCCGGAAAGGCGGCAGCCACGGAATCGGCCAGCTCCATTGTCGGCTCGCCGTAGAGGCCTGCGAACAGCGCCGCGAAGCACGTGATGGCCGTAAGGATGCCTCCTTTCGCCCCGTTCGGAACGCGCGGAAGGACCGCAATGAGCGCCCCAAGCGCCGTCGCCATGAGCGACGAGGCCGCCAGCACGACCAAGCACCACCCCAAGCGGTCGCCCACGTCGACCGAGCACACCCAGTGCATGTAGGCGAACCCGACGCACAAACACGCCGTCGACAGCGTCCAGCAGGCCAGAAGCGTGCCAGCAAGCGCCCTCGACCGACTGACGCCGCTGACCGAGCGCCGCGCCCCGAGCGGGCTTTTGTTCGGCAGCAGGCTGATCACCGCCAGCAGCGCCGCCTGCGCCCCCATGAGCGCGGCCATGCCCAGCAGCGCGAAGTAGTAACGCACCGATTCCTGGGGATTCGACGCGGTAAGGCTCACCTTTTCGGTGACGTCGGGCAGCTGGTAGAGAGCGCCCGCCGTGGCTGGGTCGGAAAACAGCGCGGGGGCAGCCTGCGCGATGTCGGCCGCCAGCGCCGCACGCGAGGCGTACACGTCCATAAGCGCGTACACGATCGCAGCGTCGATGCCGGAAGCGCCGCCCTCGCCGGTCGAATCGAGCGCGAACACCTGCGGCACGCCGTCTTCCAGCGTCACGTAGGCGACCGGCGCGTCGTCGTCGCCGGCGCGGTCGAGCAGCTCGTCGCGGGCCGTCTCGGCGTCGGGCGCGAACGTGACGGCGAGCGTCGCGTCGCCTTCCGCCTCGGTTGATTCTTCTTCCGTACTTGATTCTGATTTATTATCGTCCGCTTCCCCGCCGTCCGACAGCGCTTCGATGAACTGCTGGAACGCCTCGTCTTGGTCGTAGGCCTCGTCGGCCACCGCGATGACGGGTATCGGATCGAGCCCCGTGGCGTCTTCGAAGCCGGAGAACATGAACAGAAAGCACGTGGACAGCACGATCGGGAACACCAGCGCCCACACAAGGATGCCGGGGTCGCGAGCCAAGGCCCGCAACGTGTATCGGTACGTATCGAACATGGCCGCCCCCTAGTCCCGCAGCTCGCGGCCGGTCAGCTCGAGGAAGACGTCGTTGAGCGTGGGCGGCTCGGCCCAGATGCGGCCCGGACGCGTGCGGGCGCCTCGCAGCACGCCCAGCACGTCGGCCACGTTCGATTCGCCGTTTTCGCAGGTGATGCGCAGAGTGCCGCCCTCAAACGACGCTTCGCGCACGTGCGGCAGCGCCCGCAGCGACTCAAGCGCACGCGCCGGCAACGACGCCAGCTCTATCTCGATCTTCTCGCCCGCGCCCGCCATGGCCTTCAGCTCGGCGTTCGTGCCAAGGCCCAGCGTGCGCCCGTGGTCCATGATCATGATGCGGTCGCACAATTCCTCGACCTCTTCCATGTAGTGGCTCGTGTACACCACCGTCATGCCCGCGGCGTTCATGTCCTTGATGCCCTGCAGGATGGCCGCTCGCGACTGCGGGTCCACCGCAACGGTCGGCTCGTCGAAAAACGCCAGGTCAGGCTTGTGCGCGATGCCGCACGCGATGTTGAGGCGCCGCAGCAGGCCGCCGGAGAGCTTCTTGGGGCGCATGCGCGTGAAGTCTTCCAGGCCGACGAAGCGGATGGCCTCGTCCACCAGCGGGGCGCGGTCGGCCTTGCGCGGGACGTACAGGCCGCAGAAGTAGTCGATGTTCTCGCGCACGGTCAGCTCGTCGAACACCGCCACGTTCTGCGGCACGATGCCGATCCGACGCTTGAGGTCGTAGCGGGTGGAGCCCATCGCCTCGCCGAACAGGCGGATGTCGCCTTTGTCGTAGGAGAGCAGCCCCAGAATGCAGTTGATGGCGGTGGTCTTGCCGCTGCCGTTGGGGCCGAGCAGACCGAAGATCTCGCCTTGGTCGATGTGCAGATTGAAGTGGTCGAGCGCCATCAGTTCGTCGTAGCGCTTGACGAGGTTTGTCACGTTGACGGTTTCCATAGGCCTCACTTCGGCTTTCGGGGGTCGGTTGTGCGGGCGGCGCACGCCGGCAGTCTAACCGGGGCGGCGCCCGCAGGCGGTGGTCAGGGCGGCGTGCGGCGACAGCAGCCGAAACGGCGACGCAGCAGCTCGGTGGCAGCAGCAACGACGGCCGAAGCGGCGGCGGGCGCCCCACGCCTTGCGACCACCTTAGCCATATGCGCCCGTCAGCGGAAGTGACATTTGTCACAACTTTGTTTCCGCAGGTCATAAGGGTGTAACTCAAATGGCAGATAGTGAGCGGAAGGACGGACTCTGGTCTATGCTGCCGCACAAGGCACTGGCGGGCCTGCGCGGGACGGCGCTTCCGAAAGAAGGGAGCGAGCCCAAATGCTGCAGCAAGCCGCTTGACCGCTGTCCGAAGCCGTGGGACGGCGCTTCCGCCGCAGCGGCTTCGCCTCGAGGCGTCGTCGGGGTCCCCGAAGGCCCCGGAATAGGCAGGGGGTCCGGCTTCCAACCTCGGCTGCGCCTCCGCGGCGGCTTCGCCTCGAATCGACCGGTCCGACCGTTCGACCGCTTAAAAATCATGAAGCTATGCTTGTTAAAATTATTAATTGATTTATAATTTTACCTGCGGTCAACGAAAGGAGGAAAGCATGCAGCCTCCGACATACCGCGAAATAGTTGCCAGACTTCGTCGTGAAGGGTTTCGGAAAGTCTCGCAGAACGGCAGTCATGCCAAGTACGTGAAAGGCGACCGTGTCGTCATGGTCGCCGGACACCATGACGGGGGCCATCCCAAGGAAGGCACCTGGAAACGGATCAAGCAGGACGCTGGATGGTAACGAGGAGTGCGAGGGGCAAGACGTTGCTCCTCGCACTGCCTGAATAAACAGAGGAGACCCGCCATGAAGCGACGCTATACCTACGACTGCGTTCTGACCCACGAGCCCGACGGCTGGGTCGCATCATTCCCCCAGATACCGGAAGCCTACAGCGACGGAGACACCCCTGAAGAGGCCATTCGCAATGCCTCCGAAGCCTTGGAGCTCGCACTCGCCGGCCGCATCGAGGACGGACAAGCGATGCCGAAGTACGAACGCTGCTCCGAGATCGTCGCCATCAGCGTAGAGCTTACCGACGAAGTCATCGAAGAAATGCACTACGAGACGCTTTCCCAGGCAGCAGAGGACCTGGAGGTGTCGCCGTCGCGGATCACCGCGCTCATGAAGTCCGGCACGCTCGAATCCAGATATTTCGACGGCGTGCGGAAGGTGTCGATAGAATCCGTCAACCGCTATAGAAACGCGCCGCGCAAGGCCGGAAGGCCGAAGGCCGCAAGCCAGGGAAAAGGCGAGGACAACGCCTCGGCCGCACGGCCGTCGGAAAGAAAACCGGCCTTGAGGTAGTCGCGGCGTCGAAATCTCCACGCCACCGAAGGGACAAAACAAGGCAGGCGGAAGGGGCCGAGAATGCAAGGATGCCCGGGGAGGGGGCGGTTGTCCAGGCCGTCCCCTGCTCCCGGGCGCTTTGGGCCGCGGCGCGAAGGAATGTTGTGAAGAAAGGTCGTCGCGCGGCGGCGTCTTCCGGGGCCGGCGGTGTGTGAAAGGAGCCGGCATCCGGGCCCCGCCCCGGGCGAATCAGAAAGGTTGTCCCTGGGCAAGGGCGGTGCGTCGGGCCGTCCGGGGTCCCGCCCGGCGGCTCGTCTCGTCCGTGGGCCGGCGGCCCACGGGGGCGGCTGCTCGAAAGCGCCAGCAGGCGCCCCCGCGGGCCGCCGGGTCTCGGCGGGGCCTTCCCGCGCGGCCGGGGCCAGGGCGGAAGGCCAGGTCCCCGGCTTTCGGGAAGGCGGCTCCCCCGAGGGGCCCGGCGGCCAGAACGCGAGCGGTAGGCCCAAGTCCGGCCGCCGGGCCTGGGGCCGGGGCGAAAGCCCCAGGCCCCGGCCTCGGGGAGGCGTCAGGCGGTCAGCCTGGCGGCTGCCTAGGCGCGGGCTAGCGGGTGGCCGTCCACACGCCGGAGCCGTTGACCCAGTAGCGGCCGACCCATTCGTTTTCGGCCATGGCGCCCGAGGCGTCCATGTAGTACCACTTGCCGCCGACCTGCTGCCAGCCGGTGAGCATCTTGCCGAAGGTGCCGTCGTGCTTGGAGTTCAGCAGGTACCACTCGCCGTCGACCTTGGCCCAGCCGGACTGCATGGCGCCGGACTTGGCGAAGTAGTACCAGTCGCCTCCGTCCTTCTGCCAGCCCTTGAGCATGGCGCCGTAGGAGCCCTTGTGGGACTGGTTGAGCATGTACCAGGTGCCGTCGGCGTCCTGGAACCACTTCGTGTTGGTCATCTTGCCGCTCTTCTCGAAGTGGTACCACTCGCCGCCGATGAGCTCCCAGCCGCCCTTGACGGCCTGGCCGTCCTCGTAGTAGGCCCAGTCGTTGCCGGAGCCCACCCAGCCGGTCTTGCCGGCGGCGGGCTGGGAGGGAGCGGGCGTCACGGGCTTGGCCGCGGGCACGTAGTCCACGGTGGTCGAGCCGGTGTAGTTGCCGATGTAGGTGACGGCGATCTTCTTCTGGGCCGGGTTCTCGGCCGTCTTGAAGTCGACGTTCTCGGTCAGGCCCGGCACCGTCACGACCGGCGTGCCGGCCGCGGTGTAGGTGACGGTCGCGGTCTTGGGGCCGACGGCCTTCGCGATGGTGAAGGTCTTCTCGGCAGAGCCGGTCCAGCCGGCGGCCTTGTCGCCCGTCACCGTCACCTTGTAGGCGCCGGCGTCGGTGGCGTTGCCGTCCACCTTCACGTCGTAGGCCTTCGGGTCGACGACGACCTTCTTGCCGTCCGCCGTGTAGCTGACCTCGACCTTGGGCGTCTGGGCCTTGCCGTTGTAGACGGCGTCAGCGACCGCGACGTCGGCCTTGGCCACGTCGTAGAGCACGTCGACGTCCTTCTTGACCTCGCCGGTGTAGTTGCCCGCGCCGGTGACGGTCGCGGCGACCGTGCCGGGAACCGTCGCGCCTTCCGCGGCGGCCGCCGTGTAGTCGGTGCCGGCCGCGAGCACGACATCGCCGAGCGTGACCTTCACCGCGTCGGCCAGGTCGGCGCCCGGCGCCACGGCGACGCTCTCGACGGTCGCCTTGGAGATGTCGGCCTTGGCGATCTCGAAGTTCTCGGCGTACTCGCCGACGATGTTGCCGCCCTTGCCGTAGACGATCGCCTGGGCGGTGCCGGCCTTGTCGTTGTTGGCCCACTTGAAGCCGATCTGGTCGACGATCTCCTTCAGCGGGATGGCGTCGCCCGCATAGGCCTCGTTGACCGGCGTGACCGAGGACTTCGCGACCACGACGGCCGGCTCGGCCTTGATGCCCGGAGCGTACACGAAGCCGCCCTCGGGAACGTCGAGCACGACGTCCGCCTCGGAGTCAGCAGAGATCTCGAGCGGGGCGATCTCGTAGGTGAGGGTCTTGGAGCCCGCATAGGCGCCCACGCCCGTGACGGTCACCGTCGCGGTGCCGGCGTTGGTGTCGTTCTCGTAGGTCAGGGTGTATTCCGTCTGGTCGGTGTCGAACTTCCCGACGAGGGTGCCTTCGGTCGCGCCCTGCGCCGGCTTCTCGGTCACGACGACCTTCGCCTTCACCTCGTCGCCGAGGTCGTAGAGGTACGTGCCCTCCTCCACGGCGAAGTCCCACTTGTCGTTGATGCTCTGGTCGGTGGTGGTGAAGGTGCCCGTCGTGTTGGTGCCGGTGTAGTTGCCGATGCCCTTCACGGAGAACGTGTAGTCGGTGACGCCGCTCGACGTGGCGCCCTTGGCGACGCTGCCCTCGACGACCTCGAAGTCCACGCCCTCCTCGAGCGCGACGCCGCCGATCTTCACGGTCGGGTTCAGGACCGTGCCGTCGAAGTCGCTGGCGAGCTGGGTCTGGCCGGCGACCGTGACGTTGCTGCCGGCGAGGCTGGCCTGGCGGATCTCGAAGGTGTCGGAGAGCGAGCCTTTGAAGTTGCCGCGGAACGTGGTGGTCGCCGTGGCCGTGCCCACGCCCTCGTTGCCGGCGTACGAGACGACGGAGTCGGTGGCGAGCGTGTCCTTGGTCTCCACCACGGGATCAACGGATGCGGGAGCAGATGCGGACGCTCCGGTGACCGTGTTCTTCAGCGTGACGGAGTACCTCGGCAGCGGCGTGGCATCCTCGCCGGCGTACGTCATCCAGGGCTTCTCGTCGGTGCCCTGGAGGGTGGGCCAGCTGACCTTGGCGTTCTTCTCGGTCACCTGGACGGGCTGGACGGACACTTTGAAGGTCTGCGGGTCGCCGGCGTAATCGCCCTTGGGGGTGACGGTGAGGGTGTAGTCGTTGACGTCGACCAGGCTATCTCCCTTGACCGGCGTCACCTTGCCGTCGGCGCCGACGTAGGTGGCCGTCACGGTGTAGTCATTGGTGAGAGTCGGAGCGGCGGGATTAGACGACGAAGTCAGCTCGGCGCCGTCCTCGTCGACGAACTTGATGAGAGAGTCCAGGGCGTAGCCAGTATCGCCATACCAAGACAGCACGCCGTCCTCGACCTTCAGCTCGGCCTTCGGAAGCTCCTTGCCGAACGCGTACTTGAGGTTGAACGAGCTCGAGTAGATGTCGGCGTTCGCAGGCGACGCGCTGATGATCGCGGTGCCGGTGCTTTCGGTGGTGTTGACCTTGACGTCGAGGTCCGTGCCCTTGACAACCTGCGTGTTTCCGGCGCCAGCGTCAAAGGTCACCGTCAGGGCCTTGGCGATGTTCGCCGCGATGCCCTCGGTCGTGTCGGCCTTCTTCACGACGAAGGCTTCGCTAGTGCTATCGGAGGTGCCGTCGGCCTCGACAGCGACGCCGCCCATCTCAGCCGTCACGCCGCTGGTCGAGGCACCGATCTTGCTGAGGTCGCCCTTCACGGTCAGCGTCAGGGCTCCCTCGGCGGGCTTGCCCTTCTCGCCGCCCACCTGGGCGGTGCCGGTGTAGACGCCCGGCAGCAGGTTTTCAGGAGTTCTAGCATCGACAACCTTGCTGCCCTGCTTCCAGGTCATTTCATAGGCCGTGCTGGAAATGGCACCCACGACCTTCGTGTCGCCCGGGAAAGCCGCAGTCACCGCCAGGCCGGGAAGAGCAGAGGCCTTGAACTCCATGGATGCCTCGTCAGTGGGGCTTGCGACAGGCTGGCCGAACGTAGGCGTGCCGAACACTAGGTTGTAGGTTTCCTCGGCGACGATGTCGGCGTTCTTGGTGATCGAACCCGAACCGGTGTCGTCAGCCAGCTCGTAGTTCGTGGTAGCCGTCGTGTTAGTTGTGTCGATCGCGATTGTGACTTCCGCCGTGCCCACGTTCTTGTAGGTTTCGGTAGTTCCGTCGTAGTTGTCGCCGCTCGTCGGGTAGGTGGCCACGACCAAATCGCCCAGCGCCGTCCCCTTGACTTTCGCCGTGTTGAGTTTCTTCGTAGCGTCAGTCAATTCATCTGCCTTGCTGATGCCGACCTGAGCGGCAGCAAGCTTGATGTCTTCCGTCGCAATGGGGTATTTGCCAACATCGAACTTCGCATCGTTCTTGGAAACACTCGTATGATCACCACCGAGCGTAACGGTGACGACATAATCATCCTTTGCGTTTTTGAATGTAACACCACCACCGGCAGCAGGGGTCAGCCCGCCCTCATCTGTTGGCTCGATGGTGAACATATCGTTGTCTCCGTCGAGCTCGTAAAACGTAGTCGTAGGTGAATCCCCAGTTGGCGTGTTGGAAATAACGACTTTGAAATCGACAGGGAAAAGCGTCTGATCTTCGCCGTTGTAGGTTTGTGTTTCTTTAAGCTCGAGTTTTGTGATACTAATACCGTCAGGATTAGGACTGGTTATACCGTCCCAAGAGTCGATCGGCTTAGGATTGGTCGCGCTACCAAGTGCGCCTTCCGCCGCATAAGCGGGAGTAACATCCAGCGCCGCTTGAGACAGGGCGGCGGCCGGGGTCATGCCTAACGCAAGGGTTCCAGCAAGGATCAGGCTAAGAACCTTGCCCCCCCCCCGTAGGTCTTTTTCGAAAGAGTGATCTTCGACATATCTGACCTTTCTTAGTGGGTTCACAATACAGTGCGCCTGCCAGTGTCGCAGACGTTTCGCAACCAGCAACGGATCTTTACGGTTTCTCCACAACCCGCCTGCAGCCCCGACACCCCTTTGGCAGGCGCCCACGCCGGCGACCTCCCGCGCTTTCTCGGGCTTTCGCCAGGCGACAGGCGGGACGGGGCCTCCGGCACGCCGGCAGGCCGGCATGCCGGCAAACCCCGTCCCGCTGTCACCTCCCGGCCTCTCCCTTGCAGCAGGCGGTTCCGCCGCGGCGGCGCAGCTTTGGTCCCAGCCAAAGGCTTCTCGAGACCTTGGCTCGAGAAGCCGACGCGTCAAAGCGGAGCCGTCGCGGCGGAAGCGCCGTCCGACGACTTTGCAGCTACGACGAAGCTGAGACCGAGCCAAAGGAGGCCGGACCCATTGGCTCAGGCCGACGACGCGTCGAGGCGAAGCCGTCGCGGCAAAAGCGCCGTCCAACGACTTCGCGGCAACATTTTCCGCAAGCCCCTCGGCCCTTCCCGGCAATTCCAGGCGCCTGGCGGCCCCACGGACCAGCGGAGCCGTCGCGGCGGAAGCGCCATCCCATGAGCCAACGAAGCCGCAGTAACGAAATGCACCATTTCAAAACAGCGATTTGCAACAAAATGCGCGATTTCGCAAAGCTACCGCACGCCGTAGCGGGCAAGCAGGCTTTCTTTTCTCTCGCAAAGGAAGCGGCGCGTGTAGGGAATGGCAAACGTCACGAAGCCGCGCACGTGCGACTCGATGATCTGGCGCTGGATGAGCATGCGGCGATACGACGTGAGCGAAGCGGCGGCCACGTTCAGCTCGTCGGCGACGAAGGCCGTAGGACACACGTCCGGCCCATCGGCCATGGCGAGCAGATATTCGACAGCGCGAAGAGGCAGTCCGGCAACGGCGCTTTCGAGCACTGCGTCGAAAAACTCTTCGATCGCCGCGTCGACGCCTCGCCGGGCGTCGAGGGCGGTAATGAGCTTGGAGGCTTCGGCGTGCCCCTTCCCCGCCCGCCACACCTGGTAGCCGACCAGTTGGACGAGATACGCATAGCCGACCGTCGCCTGCGCCGCAATCGTCAGCGCTTCGTCTTCGATGTCGAGGCCCGAGCGCACCATGGTTTCGCGATAGGCGGCGCGTACCTCTTCCACTGGAATGGCTGCGAGCTCTTCCGGCAGAGCGCGGCGCAAAAACGTCAGCGCGTCGCCATTGACCAGGTCAAGCACGCCCGAGGTCAGGCCGGCGAACACGAATGCGATGTCGTGCCTCTCCCGAATGAGATGCTGGACGGCGGCAGCTATTTCGCGCATTTCGTCGCGGTTGGCGTCCTGGACCTCGTCAAGCGTGATGAGCAGGCCGCGCTTTTGCCGCGCGAGAACCTGCAGGCGCTTCGTCAGCGCGTCGCGCAGATCGCACGGGCCTTCCGGCTTCGACGTCGCTGCATGGAAATCGAGCAGGCCGGCATGGAGGTCGAGCGACAGGTCCGCATGGTTCGCTTCCGAGCTGGCGGCGCGGGCTATGCGGTCGCAGAGGCCGTCTCGCGCTGTTTCGTCGATCACGTCCCAGCCTTCGTTGCGTGCAATATCGCCCAGTTCAGTCAGCAAAACCGTCTTGCCCGACCCGCGAGGGCCCGTGATGCGCATCAAGCGGCCCCGTGCGCCTGCGCCTTCGGCCAAACCGTCCGAAAAGTCCTCAATGACCTTTTCGCGCCCCACTAAAACAGGAGGCTCGGCCCCTGCCGTAGGCTTGAAAGGATTCACAAGTTTCTTCATGATGGCACCGCCAAAAATGGTCGTCCGGACAGAAATAGCAGTTTTAGCAGAAATAGCAACTATCGCAAGAATAGCAGTTGTCGCAACTTTCGCAAAATCGAGCAAGACGACGCCGGCAGCCGCGCCGGCAAGGACGTTCCACCCCGCGGCAGGCGCCCGCGCCGGCGGGGCGGAGCTTCGGTCCCAGCCAAAGGCTTCTCGAGACCTCGGCTCGAGAAGCCGACGCGTCGAAGCGCAGCCCCGTCGGCGCGGGTGCCGTCCAACGGCTTCGGACGACGATTCTTACAAGCAGCCAAAGGAGGCCGGACCCATTGGCTCGGGCACGCCGACGCGTCGCCCGTGGAACCGCCAGGCACCCGGCCTTGCCGCTCCGGGCCCTCGTCGCGTGCGCAAGCACGCTTCCTCGGCCCTTCCCGGCAATCCCGAGCACCTGGCGGCCCCACGGACCAGCGGAGCCGTCGCAGCGAAAGCCTGCAAATATAAACTTATCTTTATAATTTTATTCAATAACTCTAAACTTTAGTTTATAATATTTTCCGTCGAAAGGATGGGCGATGGTAAAACGCAAGGACGTGGTCAAGCTCTTTAAGGCCGAGGGGTTCGCGATCGTCCCTGGAACCAACCACGATAAGCTGGTCCATCCGGACGGGAGGTGGACCACGCTTGGCCGCCACGCCGAAATAAACGACAGGCTTTTCAAGGAAATGAAGAAGCAGGCGGGACTGAAATAGCCGACGAAAGGAACGGGCATGTTGCATGTTTACGAGTTCGAGATATTCGAGGACGAAGGTTGGATGCTGGCATTTCCCTACGACATGGACGGCGGCACCCAAGGGAAAGACTTTGGCGAGGCGTGTGAGATGGCGGCCGGCTGGCTCAAGGACGAAATGGACCACCGCGCCATGCACGACCTCCCGTTTCCCGACGCCACGTTCGGAAACGAGCCAGCCCACGAAGGCGGAAAGACGGTCATCGTCGCCGTCGACTCCGACAAGGCCGCGATCCCAAGGATGACGGCGGCCGCCGCGGCCGACATGCTGGGCGTAACGCCTGGGCGCGTGTCCCAGATGATGGCGGCAGGCAAGCTTGAGACCTTCGAGGACGACGGCCGCATCTGGGTCACCCGCGCGAGCGTGGAGGCGCGAAAAGCCATGGCCCCCAAAGCCGGAAGGCCGAAGAAGAAGGCGGCCATGGCGTAGGGCGGGCAAGAATCCGCAGGCAAGAATCAGAATGCCTTTCCCCTGTTCAGACCGCTCTAAAACATTCGTTCGCAACGAAATGCATCATTTCAAAATGTCGATTCATAACGAAATGCGCAATTTTGCGAAGAGGTTATCGCAGTTTTAGTGGAAACAGCAGTTTTCGCAAAAGCGAGTGAAGCCGGCAGGCGGCGATTCTCGCATCACACGCGCGTCAACTTGATCGCGAAGTCTTCTTCTCCCATCCAGCTTGCAAAGCAAAGGGACATGTACCAGGGCAGATAGAGCACGCCGTCCCGCTCCTTGACGTTCGACCGGCACAAGACGACCGGCAGCGACACGTCGTAGCCTTCGGTTTTCATCACCTTGGCAAGCGACGCATGGGTCAAGTAATCATTGCCCGACTTGACTTCCAGCGCCACGACGCCCCGATTTCCCTCGACGAGAAAATCAACCTCGCCCACCTTTCGCGCGTGAAAGTAGAAGGGCGTGAAGCCGGCCGCCACGAGCTCTTGAGCGATGACGTTTTCAAACACGCCGCCCACGTTGGCCTTCCTGTTGTCCACGTAGACGGCCCGCGCAAGGCTTTGCGGATAACGCGCCAACAGCATGCCCGTATCCGACTGGTAAAGCCTGAAGCTGGAAGGTTTTTGGGTACGCCTGAGAGGCGGCTTCGGTTCGGTCACCTTGTTCGCCTTCAGCGCCACGCCGGCATTGACAAGCCAGACGAAGTCCTTCTCGTAGCTGTTGTAGCGAGCAGTCTTCCCGAGAGACGACACTTCGAATTTCGCCTTGTCGTCTTCAAGCTGCAGGGGAAGCTCGTCGAAAACGGCTTTCACCTGCAACGCCCGCGAGCCGACATACTTCGAGATGTCGTAGGAGTATTGAGCGTTGAGCGCCGTCTGGAGCGACCTTGTCTCCGCCACGCTGCCGCCTGCGTCGACGAATCGCTGCACCACCTCGGGCATGCCTCCCACCACCACGTAGGCGCGGAAATTGCCGAGCATCGCATCGTGGATGTAGTCGGCGACGGGCTTTCGGCGCCGAAACGCGTCACGCACTTCGTCAATCGCGGTTTCGCTTGTCCCAATCGCCCAGCAAAACTCTTCGAAATCCATCGGTCTCATCTCGAGTTCCGTGACGAATCCCACAGGAAAGGAGCGAACGCCCTTGAACTCGGTGCCGAGCATCGATCCCGAAAAGGCGTAGTCGTAGCGTCCGTCCTCGACGAGAAACTTGGCGAAGGTCATGACGTCGGGCTCTTCCTGGATCTCGTCGATGAACACAAGGGTGTTGCCCTCGACGAGCTGGTCAGAAGAAAGAAGAGCCACGCGATTGATGAAATCAACGGTGTCGACGGCTTCGGAAAGGATCTCTTTCGCACGCTCGTCTTCCAAGAGGTTTATCTCGACGAAAGAGGCGTATTCGCTCAGCCCCAAGTGGCGAACCAGAAAGCTTTTGCCGATTTGCCGCGCACCGGTGACGAGAAGCGCTTTTCGGCCGCGGTCGGCCCTCCGCTGGGTCCTGCTCCACGAGAGCATTTCGTCGTAGGCTTTTCGCTTCAGCATGACACCCCTTCCGCAGCATCCGTCACCAGGACTTTATCACATTTTGCAGCCTTTCAAAATCTCGTTTTGTAACAAAATACATGATTTCAAAACGTCGATTCATAACGAAATGCGCGATTTCGTGAAGAGGTTATCGCAGCTTTAGTGAAAACGGCAGTTGTCGCAATTTCCGCAAAATCGAGCAAGACGACGCCGGCGGCCGGGCCGGCAAGGACGCTCCACCCCGCGGCAGGCGGTTTCGCGACAACGACTCCGAACGGCGCGGGCGCCGTCCCACGACCCGCAACGCCCTCTTCCTGCCCGACCGCACGTATTTTTGCGAATTCGTTCGGTTCGCTATAATGGGGCGCATGGAACGTCTGGTGGATAAAATCATGGTCATCGTATTGTGCTTGCCGCTTATGGCTGCAAGCTTTCATGCCAACGCGTCGCCGGTGGCGCTTCTGTGCGCGGCCGCCTTGGCAATGGCGACCGAGTTTCCCCTGGTCAGGACCGTGCGTTTCGCCCTGATCGGCGCGTTCGGCGCAGCGTGCGTCGCCTTCGGGCCGTTTTTCTCCTTTCTGCCGCTTCTGGCCTACCTGCTCACGTCCGAGCGCACCTGGGCCGTGCGCAGCCTGTGGCTGGTCGCGTGGGTCGCGGGCGCCGTCATGCGCCTGGCGGGCGATGTGGCGGAAGCGACGTTTGTGGGGCTGGTCGGCCTGACGTGCACCGTCGCGGCGCTTCTGGCCGTGCGCACGTTTCGGCTGAAGCAGACGCGCCTCGCCTTCCACCGCACGCGCGACGGCATGAGAGAATCGATGCTTGACCTGCTGAAACAAAACGAATCGCTTGCGCGGTCGGAAGAGCAGGCAACAAGCGGGGACGCAAACGACGCGGGCGTGGAGCACGGCGAGAACGCAGTCCCGGCGGATGCGAAGGCGTGCTTGCGCTTCGCTGACTTGACCGAGCGGGAAAACTCCATCGTGGAGCTGGTGGCCGAAGGGCTCGACAACCGCGAGATCGCCGCGCGGCTGTATCTGAGCGAGGGGACCGTGCGCAACGCGGTGAGTGCCATATTGCAGAAGAAGGGCCTGAAAAACCGCACGCAGATCGCCGTCATGTTCTACCGGGACGCGCCGCGTCCCACCGCATAAGGGCAGGCGTCGGCGCGGTTTCGCGGCTTGCGTCAGAAAGGCCTCGATTCTTGTGCAGTTGAGCAGGCTGTGGCAGCGTTTGACAACGGATTCCCGTTTTTTGTGCAGTTATGCAGGCTGTGGCAGAATGCATTGAACCAGAGCAATCCTCCAAGCTTCTGACCTGGCCCTTTTGAGCGCTAAAAGTCAGAAACCGCTGACTGCTCCGGAGAAATGCCGAATCTCCCTGCCATAAGCTGCACAACTGCACAGAATTCGCGCCCTCGTTGCCAAACGCTGCCACAGCCTGCATAACTGCACCAGCCCCGCTCCGGCACGCCGTCCCCGGGCAGCAAACCGAGCGCCGCCATGCGGGCCCGGGGCTGGCGGAAGCAATCGGCGCCTCCCTAAACTTGCGCGGCGCTCTGGTTTTGGGGAGCGGCGCCGTCGGGGGCTTGGCGCTGGGCGTCGGCAGAGGCGTCGGGCGCCTGCGCCTGGCCGCCCGCTTCCGTCGTGCCGCCCGACGGCTGGGCAGCGCCGTCGTCAGGGGCCTGGCGGGGGCCGCCCTTGCCACGTCCGCCGCCCATCATGCCGCTTGCGACGCCCGACGGCGTTGTCGACGCCGTCGCTTCGACGGCTGTGCCACCGGTCACGCTGCCTGCGTCGGCAAAGCCCACGTCATCGGTGCCGGCGACCGTGCCGCCCACGATCACCTGATACGTTTCGCCTTCCTTCATCGACGGCGCGGACGCCTGCACGATCTGGAACGGCTTTGTCGCCGCAAGCGACGCCACCACGTTGCCCGAACCGTTCACGACCGCCACGCTGTCGCCGGCCTGGCCGCTTGCCTGCACGCTCACGAAGGGTTGGGTGCTCGCATCGCTGAAGTCCTCCGCCATGCCGGCCGCGCCCACCGCAAGCACGATGCCGCCGGACACCGTGGCGTCGCATCCGTAGTCGATCGCGCCGTTGCCTCCGTTGGACGGGCCGTTGACCAGCACCGTTGCGCCGGTGATCTCCAAATACCCGTTGGAGTCCAGGCCGTCGCCCCCAGCGTCGACCCACAGAAAGCCGCCGTTTATCTGCAGCAAGCAGTCCTCGCTCGCATCGGCCGCGCCGCCCGGACCGCCGGCGGCGGCGCTCATGCCGAAGTCTCGCTGCTGGGCCTGGTCGCCGCTGGCGGAGGCATCGGCGACCGCCGGGGGCTCGGCTGCGCCCTCAGCTGCGTCCTGGCCGGCGTCGACCCCCTGCGAGCCTTCGGGGCGGGCAGGGGCCTGACCGGCGTCGGCGCGGTCCGGCACAGCGGGCGCATCTCCGTTGAAACCCTCGGGCGGCTCGGGCGGCTCCCCTTCCGAGCCGGCCGGCATCTCCGGAAGCTCCCCGTCCGCCGGAGGCTCGGGCGCTTCCCCGGCGGCGCCGCCCGGCGCATCGGGCGGCTGTGCGCCTTGCGTGTCCTGCGAGCCTTGCGCCCCTTGCGCACCTTGCGCGTCTGCCGAAGCCCCAGCCGCCTCCGAGCCGCTCGCCTGCTCGTTTTGGCTGGTCGCAGCCTCGTCTTCCGCACTGGCCAGATCGGCCGGCGCCGCATTCAGCGCGTCGTCGCTCGCCACGAGGCGATGCGCACCGTCGTTCACGTAGACCTTTTCGGCCTCGTAGCCCTCGACGCATTCGCTCACCCTCACGTCGCCGCCGTCAAGCGCAAGCACCGTCTCGGCGTGAAACGCGTCGTCGCCTGCCGCAAGCGTCATCGCGCCGCCTTCCACCTGGCCTTCCAAGTCGCTGTGCAGCGCGTCGTCAGCCGCGTCGACCGTGACGTCGCCGCCGGCGACGCGCACGTACGTCTTGCCCTGGATGCCGTCGTCGCCTGCGACGATGTTCAGCGTGCCGTCGCTTATGGACACGAAGCCGCGCACAGCGTCGCCGTCGTTGCTCGCCTTGATGCCGTCGCCCCCCGCCTCGACGTCGATTGTGCCGCCGCCGATTTTCACGCAGTCCTTGCCGTGCAGCCCGTCTTCGACCGCAGAAACCGTGATCGTGCTTCCTGCGATGACCAGGTCGTCTTTCGAGGCGATGCCGTGGCGGTATGCTCCGGCAACCGCAAGCGAGCCCGTGCCGTTGACGGTCAAGTCGTCTTTGCTGTACACGGCCGCGGTCGGGTCCTCGTCGTCAGCCGCGTAGTCGGCGCCGTCGGAAAGCGCGTTGCGCGAGCCGTCGGCCAAGGTCAAAAACACCTTGTCGGCTTGCTTCACGTACATCGCCGGCCCCTGGGAGCACGTCACGTCGGCCCCGTCGAGCACGAGCTGCACCTTGTCTTCCGCGCCGGCCTCGACGACGATCTGCCCGTCGTCAAGCGTGCCCGACACGACGTAGGCGCCCGCCGCCGACACGACGACGCGCGACCCGTCGGCTGCGGCCCCCTCGCCTTCCACCTGGGCAGAACCGCCCGAAAGCACGATCTTGGTCGCCGACGCCTCGTCAAAGCCCGCATCCAGGTCGCGTTTGGAGCATTCCAGGTCGAGCGCCGATGCGTCGAAGGCGGCGGCAACGGTCGCAAAGTCGGTCCCGGCCGCGGCGGACGCGGCCGCACCGGCTGCCTCTTCGGCTTGTTTTGCCTGTTCAGAAGCTTGTGAAGCCATGTTTTGCCCCTGGTTGCCGTCCTGAACCGAACAACCCGTCGCCGGCAGCAGGCCAAACCCCAGGCTGCCCGCCACAATGACGGCCGCCACGGCGCGGGCGCGGCTGCTTCGGCGCAGCACATGGCAGCGCTTCCGAGACGTTTTGCGATTGAGCGTCATCAAAAAACTCCTTCCGTCGCACGGTTGAGAAAAGTCGAAAGCGCCCGCCGCGGCGAAGCTGCGGCTTGCCTGCGGCCGACGCGCGAAGCTACAAGGTGTTCTGCCCCAGCATCGAGCGCCCGAGCGAAATCTTCAGGTTGCCGTTAAGGCAGCGCAGCGCGTCGATGAACTGCTTTTCCGTGCCGGGACGCTTCAGGCGCACGGCGTATTCCAGCTGGTAGAGGCTGCCCATGTTCGTCGTGCGCACCTCCACCAGCTCGTCGAACGACGTGAATTCGCCCATCACGTCGTCGAAGATGCCCTCGAAGTCGAGGTCTTCAGGCAGCGTGATGCGCAGCGTTTTCGTCGGCTCTTTCTGCTGGCCGAAGGGAGAAAGCACGTAGGCCACGTTCACGACGGCCACGATGAGCGTGAACACGACGCCGAGCCAAATGAATCCCATGCCGGTCGCCAGCCCGATGGCCATGGCCATGAACACGGTGCCGATGTCCTTCGCGCTGCCGGGAATGGAACGGAAGCGCACGAGGTTGAACACGCCCATGACCGCAACGCCCGCGCCAAGGTTGCCGTTCACGAGCGTGATGACCATCTGCACGATGAGCGGCAAAAGCGCAATGGTGACGACGAAGTTCTTCGAATAGCTGTGGCGGAACATGTAAATGAGCGCCACGGCCAGCCCAAGCACGATGGACGCCGCGCAGCACGCGAGGAAGCTTGTGGCGGAAATGGAGCCGACAAGCGAGTCGCTGGTGCCATAAATCGAGGTCAGGGCTGAATCAAGCACAGTGCTTCTCCTTCTTTCGGGGGAACAGGACAGAGGCGGGGCGCAGGCGGCTCCATGCGGGGCGAGCCTTGCGGGCAGACGCGAAAGCGGGCACGGACGGCGGCAGCGCTTCGAGGCGGGGTGCAGCCTCGCGGCGGCGAGCCTCCATGACGTCGCGGTAGGCGCGGCCGTATTTCGAGAACGACGTGGGACGCACGCCCGCCTGCGCGACGGCGTCGAGCAGCCAGCGCATGTAGGGGCCCGCCACCTTCACCTCCATGACAGACTGTCCCGTTTTCGAGACTTCGCGCCACGCGGAGCCCGCCTGCATGAGGTCGCGGGCCGCAATGTCCTCGTCGAAGGTGATGCGCACGTCGTCCTGGCGCCCCGCGTCGCGGGCCTCGCCTTGCGCGAGCACGGGCGTGAACGCCGTGCGCAAGCACGTGACGAGCATGGAAGGAACCAGCGGGCCGTGGCGCTTCATGAACGCGTCGATTTCCCGCGCGATCTGGCACGACAGCGGCGAGAGGGCCTCTTGTTGCGCCGATTCATCCGCAAGCGGACAGGCGCGGACGGCCTCTTCGTAGGGACACCCCGCAAGATAGACGTGCGCCGCCGCAAACGTGCAGTTCACGCGCCGTTTGTACACGATGCCCTTGAACTTCTTCTTCAGCTCGACGAACACGCACGCGTCAGGGCTGGGAAACCCGTCCGCCCCGGCCGGGCCGTACCAGCGCACGCGCAGCTTTTCTTTGTAGCACGGCTTGTCGAGCGAGCGCTCGATGAGCAAGCGTTCGGGCGTGTCGTAATACAGGCTGGTCACGCGGCTTTTCCCGAATGCGTCGACTTCCATGCGCCCTGTCGCGCCGCGCACGACGCAGGCACGCTGCTCGCTGCTGACCAGGTATTTCACTTCTTTGCGCTCGAACACTTCGGCATAGATTGTCATGACGTTTTCCCATCTTCCCAAAAAGCCCCTGCGCCGATGCGTCGCCCGCGCGTCCGGCGGCCCGAGGAGAAGGGGGACAGGCGCTGCGATGCCGACCGGGCAGCCGCAGCCGAAAGGCCGTCGCGGCGCACGGGCATGACGATCGGTGCGGCCGACATTCTACGCAGCGACCCTGAAAAGACCCTGAAAACAAGTGATACGATTATGGAGGAAATGTGGAGATAAAAGAAGAAGCCTGGAGCCAGAGACAGGATTCGAACCTGCAACAGGCGGTTTACAAAACCGCTACGCTGCCATTGCGTCACTCTGGCTGATGGCTTCGAGAAGCCAGTATACCGCAATGCGACGGAAGGCGCGAGAACCTATTGCAGAGGACGCCGCGAATTTTTCTCCGAAACCGCTTGACAACGAAAATCTGTACGCGTACTATTACGAACATACTTACGTGCGAACGAATGTTGGGGTGAAGGCCGTGGACGTTGTCGAAAAACTGGAAATCCTCGCTGACGCGGCCAAATACGACGTAGCCTGCACGTCTTCGGGCATCGACCGCGCCGCGAAGGCGGGGCGTCTGGGAGACGCGCAGTCTGCCGGATGCTGCCACAGCTTCACGCCCGACGGGCGCTGCATCACCCTGCTGAAAGTGCTCATGACGAACTGCTGCGTCTACGACTGCGCCTACTGCGTGAACCGACGAAGCAACGAAGTGCCGCGAGCCGCCTTCACGCCCCGCGAACTGGCCGACCTCACCATCGCGTTTTACCGGCGCAACTACATAGAAGGGCTGTTTCTCAGCTCGGGCGTGCTGCAAAGCCCCGACCACACCACCGAACTGATGATCCAGGCGCTGACCATCCTGCGGGAAGAGCATCGGTTCAACGGCTACATCCACGCCAAGGCCATTCCTGGCACCTCGCCCGAGCTCATCGATGCGCTGGGTCATTTGTGCGACCGCCTGAGCGTGAACTTGGAACTGCCGTCGCGCCCGAGCCTGGACTTGCTGGCGCCGCAGAAAACGGGCCAGGCCATCATCGGGCCCATGCGGCGCATCCGCGAATCGATCGCCGAAGACAAGGAAACGCGTGCGGCAACGCGGCGGCGCATGACGTATTACCCGCAGGCGGCGCCGAAGAAAAAGGCGCGGGCCTTTGCGCCGGCCGGGCAGTCCACCCAGATCATCATTGGGGCCACGCCCGAAAACGACTTCCAGATCCTCAATTTGTCGGCAGCGCTGTATTCGTCGCTGTCGCTCAAGCGCGTCTTTTTCAGCGCCTATATTCCGGTGAGCAGCGACTGCCGCCTGCCGCAAGCGCCCGCAGCGCAGCTTGACCGAGAACACCGCCTGTACCAGGCCGACTGGCTCATGCGCTTTTACCAGTTCGACGCAAGCGAGCTCATAGACGCCGACACGCCGTATCTGGACCCGCTGATCGACCCAAAGGCGAACTGGGCCGTCAACCACCTGGACTTTTTTCCGGTGGAGGTATGCACGGCGCCGCTTGAGGCGCTGTTGCGCGTGCCCGGCATCGGGCCGAAGGGAGCACGCAACATCATAAAAGCGCGAAAGACCGGGCCGCTCGGCGAAAGCGAGCTGCGCCGTTTGGGCATCGCCTTCAAGCGGGCGCGGTACTTCATCACGTGCGCAGGGACCTATTACGGATCTGACGTGGACTTTTCCACCGAAGCGCTCCGGGCGAAGCTGGCAGCCCGCATCGACGGCGGCCGGCACGGGTCGCGCCAGCGCAAGGTGATCGAAGGACAGCTGAGCCTGTTCGACGGCTTGGACGCAAGCGGCGCCGGCCTGCAGGCGAGCGCCGCAGCATCCGCCGCGATGGAAGCCCGAACGGCAACGGCGCGGCTTGGGGCGGGCGCCGGCGCGTCGGGCACCAAGGCAGCGGCTGCCGCGGCGGCAGGCGGCGCAATCGAGGGCGGCGCGGCAGCCGCCCTGGGGGTGCCGAAGCTGCCCGAGGCGCAGCAGCCGCTCGCCGCCATGCTTGACGCGGCCTATCAGCTGGCCCGCACAAACAAGGCATCGACGCTCGATGCGCTCTGGAGGCAGCCATGCACGCGATAAGGCCGGCCGCAATCGAGCGTGCGGAGGCGCCCTGCAACGCACTGCCGCTCCAAAACGTGTGCTACGCCTACGACGGCACGCCCGAAGGCCTGCTGACGGCGGTGTTCGCAGCGATCGCCGGCAAGGACGCCGACCCGGACATCGTCGAAGACGGCCTCGTGCAGCCGCGGCTGGACCAGTCGGTGCGCTACCTGGCCACTGACGCACGTTGCGCCGACCGCGTGCGGCGGCTCATCGTGCGAGCCGGAGGCATGCATGCGTTTTCGCAGGTGATCAGCGCTTCGCTGTCAGACGATCCCAGCCGCGGCCGCGCCGTGTTCGATCTTGCCGCATACGCGGCAAGCCTGCCGGCGCTCGCCTCCTGCCGCGGCTGCGCCCGCCGCAAAACCTGCGATTCCTACGCCCGCTGTCCGCACAACGCACGTCACCGAAGCACCGCCGGGCTCGACGTCGCCTTGGAAGACCTGTCCCACCCCCACGTCGGCGCCGTAGCGCGGCTCGACCGAGCCGTCATGAACGAGCGGCACCGCATGAAGCAGTTCATCCGGTTCGAGCACGCCGAAGGAGACGTGTACTTCGCCCAATGCAACCCGAAAGCCAACGTGCTGCCGCTCGTCATGGACTGGTTCGCCGCACGGTTCAACACCCAGCGCTTCGTCATCTACGACGAAAACCACCACGTGGCAGCGCTGTTCGACGGCATGCGATCCACCTTCGTGCGCACCGACGACCTCCCCGTGCCGACGGCGGCCGAAGACGAGGCCGTCATGCGCAAAGCTTGGAAGACGTTCTACGCCGTCGCTTCCATCGAAGCCCGCTATCACCCTGAGTTGCGCGTGTCCTTCATGCCGAAGCGCCTGTGGAAGAACATCCTCGAAGTGGCCGAGCCGCTTGATTACGAGCCGGCCCGCATGCGGCGCCTGGCAGGCAGTGCGCCCGACGAGCTGCCTGCGGCGCCCATCGTGCTGCCCGCCGTCGCGTCCTGCGACGCAGCCGATGCGGCGCCGGCGACCGGCGCAAAAATCGCAACCGGCGACGTCGGCGTCGGCAGCCGGACAGAAATAGGAACCAGAGGCGTCGACGGCATCGACGGCGATGCCGACTGCCGGCCAGAAAACGAAAGCGCTGTCGTCGGCGGTGCCAGCAGCCAAATCGGCTCCAGCAGCCGGTCAGAAACCGGCAACGACGTAACACCCGCAGCCGGCTAAAAACCGGGAGCACCAGCAGCGGCGGGCTCGACGCCCGTCAAGTCGAAAGGAGGGATGAAGCTTTCCTCGGCCGCAGGGCCGTCTTGCCAGAAGTAGTCCTCGACGCCCAGGTCGTCCGCGAAATCCAGCACGCGCTCGTAGTCTGCGTCCGGCACGCGCCGGCCCAGCTCGGGAAAACGCTCGAGCACGCGGCGAGCACGCTCGTCCCCCGCGGCAGCGGCTTGTGCAAGCACGGGGGTGTACTGGTTCATGAGCGACAGCCGCACGCGCGGCCCGTACCGCTCGTGCAGAAGCCGCACGACCGCCAGGGAGTCTTCGACCGCGCCCGGCAGCAGCAGATGGCGCACGACGATGCCGCGGAGCATGCGCGGCTGGCCGTCGACGTCGTCATAGACCGCATCGCCGACGACGTCCACCATGGCATCGAGCGCCGCCAGCGCCACGCGCGGGTAGTCCGGCGCCTGGGAATACGCGCGTGCCAGCGAGGCCGAGGCATACTTGAAGTCGGTCAAATACACGTCGACGACGCCGGCGTTGTCCTGCACCGCAGACACCGTCTCATAGCCCGACGTGTTCCACACCACCGGCAAGTCCATGCCGGCTGCACGGGCGCGGCGCACCGCCTCCCGAACGCCCGGCGCGTAGTGGGTCGGCGTGACGCAGTTGATGTTGAGGGCGCCTTGACGGGCAAGCGAGCACATCATCGCGGCGACGTCGTCAACCGTGACGACACGGCCTGCCGCGCCGTGGGCGATGGCCGCGTTTTGGCAGTACGCGCACCGCAGAGGACAATGGGTGAAGAAGACCGCGCCGCTGCCGCGCTCGCCGCTCAAGGGCGGCTCTTCCCAAAAGTGCAGCGCGGCGCGGGCGACCCTCATCTCGGCCGGAGCGCCGCACACGCCGAGCTCGCCGCCGGCACGGTCTGCGCCGCAGCCCCGCGGACACCAGTCGCAGGCCATGGTGCGCCTAATTGGCCGAATAGCTGCCGAAGCCAAAGGCCTGGTAGCCGCCTTCGTCGACGCCGTCCAGGTCGCCGAAGTCCTCGTCGTAGTCATCGACGCCGGCCACCGTGCCGAACGCCGTTTCGGCGCGGCTCCAGTCAAGCCCCGCACGGGCCGCCGACGCTTCGTCGCGATAGACGAGCGCCAGCGACGACACGCCGCGGTCGGCGCCCCCGATGACGGCCAGAAGCTCCAGCAGGCGCTGCGCCGCCTCGGCCTGGGGCAAAATGAGTTCGGCGTCATCAGCTGCCGTCAGCGCTGCCGTGATGTCGGCCATCAGCATTTCAACGGCGAACGGGCCGTCGAAGCGCTCTTCGCGCACGGCCTTGCCTACCGCCGTCGAAAGCGGCGTGCCGGCCGTGCCGGCGATGTCGTCGATGCGGCATGAAAGCGACGCCGTGCCCATGCTGCGGCACAGCGCGTCCGCTTCGACGGCGGCCACGACCTGGGCCGTCACCTGCATCGAACGCACCGCCTTGGCAAGCTGCGCCGCCCCGCACGTGCCGGCCTCCACGACGGTCGCGGCCAGCACGTCCACAAACGGCCTGCCTGCCTCGCGCTCCTTGTCGTCGCCGCCGACAAAGCACATGAGGTTGTCGCGGGAAAACGCGTCGGGCGCCATGAGGTCGATCGCCGCCAGCGGCGCTTCCAAGGCCATGACGTCGTTCACGACCGCGATGGCGTTCAGCTCGCGGGCGAAGTTCGGCGTCGAAGCCGACAGGTCGATGAGCAGCGTGCCAGGAGCTGCGCGTTGAATGAGGCCGTCCGAGTCGAAGTAGACGTCTTCCAAATGCGTCTGCGACGTGCAAAACGTCAGCACCGCTTCGGCTTCTGCGACGTCGTCGACCGGTTCAAACCCCGCCTCTTCGAGCCGGCGCGACAGCGCCGCGCACGCCCCCGGATGTCCTACGAACGCATAGGTCCTGCTCACGCTTGGCTTCCTTCCTCGTCTTTCCGCCCGCCGCGCACCTTGCGCGCAATGCGGTCGGCCACCGACAGCTCTTCGCGCTGGTCCGACCCCCAAAAGACGACCGCGACCATGCCCGGCCCCACGTGGCTGCCGATGACCGGCCCGATCGAGCTTTCCAAAAACAGCAGGTTCGCGTCGACCTTCGCCAACGCGTCCTTCAAGCGCTCGGCGTCCTTCGGGCAGTCGGCGTTGCCGATGACGACGCACTGCTCGGGGCCTGAGTGCGCGGCTTGCTTCGCGTAGTAGTCGGCCAGCTGCTTGATGCCCTTTTTGCGCCCGCGAGCCACGCCCATGAGCGTCAGCTTGCCTTCGGACGTGATGGTGAGCAGCGGCTTCACGTCAAGCTTCGACCCGGCATAGGCGACCGTCGCCGGAATGCGCCCGCCGCGGCGCAGCGCTTCCAAATCGTCGACCATGAAGGCCTCGTCGATGAAGTAACGAGCCTCTTCGGCCCACGTCACCAGTTCTTCGGCCGTAAGCCCCCGGTCGCGCTGGCGAATGGCTTCGTACACGAGCAGCGCCTCGGCGACGGAGGCCAGCTTGGTGTCCACCAGATACAGCTTGCCGTCCGGGTATTCCCCTTTCAGCGATTCCAGCACCAAGGCCGCCACGTCGAAGCTGCCGGACAGCCCGCTGGAAAAGCACAGGTACACGGTCGGCACGCCGCCCTCCAGAGCCCGGCGAAACGTCTCTTGGTACACGGCCATCGGAACTTGCGCCGTCGACGGCTCGGCGCCCGCACGCATGGCGTGGTAGAAGTCGCGGGGCGACATCGTCTGGCCCAAGTCGTCAAGTCGTTCTTCGCCGTCCATGATGAACGGGAACTTCACCAGTTCGATCCCTTCGCGGTTCACCACCTCGAACGGCAGGTCGCAGCAGGAGTCGACGATAAGGTTGCAGGCAGGTTGCATAAGAATGTGTGTCCCTTTCTTGGTACAGCTAGACAAAAGCCCCGCAAGAGGCGCTCGAAAGGTCAGACCGACGCGGCGGAAGCGTGCATGGGAGCGGGCGCAGACACCTTGCCGGCGATGGCGTTTTTGCATTCGTACGCGATGCCGACCGCAGGCCCGACGTGCAGCCCGATGACGGGGCTGACCGGCAGCACCTTCACCGCAAAGCCGACGAGCGGCTCGATGACGTCGCGGGCCCACTGGACTGCCGGCTGCGCGTCGCCGATGTAGTGGACGACCACCCGCTTGAGGCCGTGCTCTTCGATGTCGGCCTTGAACGCGTCGACGATCTTTTGCAGCGCCTTTTTGCGCGTGCGCACCTTTGCCAGCGTCTCCGGCACGCCGTCGACGACGGTGAGCACCGGGCACAGCTGCACCAAGTTGCCCAGAAGCGCCGCCGCGCCGCCGATGCGCCCGCCTTTGTGCAGAAACTTCAACGTCTCGGGCGTGAAGATGAAGCGCGTGCATTCGACGCCCTTCATGGCGGCGGCGGCACACGCGGCCAGATCCCCGCCCGCGTCCCGCGCCTCGACGGCGTCCATGACGGGCCACGCCTCGTCAAAGCCGCACGATGTGGAGTCGATCATGACGAAGGAGAAGTCGATGTTGCGGGCCTTCACCGCGCGGGCCGCACGCAGAGCGCCTTCGTAGGTGCCCGACAGGCCGCTCGAAATGAAGATGCCCAGCACCTCGTCGCCCGCTTCGGCCGCCTGTTCGAAGGCCTGCTCAAGCGCATGCTGCGACGGTTGGCTTGACGTCGGGATGTTGTCGGCCATTTCCTGGATGTCCGCATAAAACGCGTCCAGGTCCATTTCGGCGTCGGCGTATTCGACGCCGTCGCGGTTCACGAACAACGTGACGATCTCGATGCCGGCTTCCTCGGCCATGGATGCCGGAATGGACGCCACCGAGTCGGTGATGATCCTCAGCATGGCATGCTCCTTCCTGGGCAGCACAACGCACGCCCTCCGCTCATTTTACGCTAGTCGATGCCGCGCAGCTTCACAACTAGGTTACGGCGTCGCTCACTCAGGCCATATTCCAGGCCGACGGGATAGGTATGCGGATTGAGCATGCGCTTCTGGCTTTCGTCAAGCGTTTCCAGCCCGCTTCTGGCCCGGTCGCGGGCGGCGCAGGCGTTGCGGAATTCCGGCTCCAGCACCACGCTGCCTGCACGCGCGAGCGGGCGCAGCAGCACCTCGAAACGCTTGCCGGCCAGCTTCTTTTGGCGCAAGTCGTCAAGCGGATCCACGATGACCTGGCGCTCGTCCACCCCGTGCACCTCGTCGAACACCATGTCGCCGGCGATGCGCCCGTCGTCGAAATAGTAGCGGCGCACGTTGAGCACGCCCGGCGTGGTCAGCTTCGCCACCGATTCGGATATCTTCAGGCGCTCGGTCCATTCCCCGCCCGCCTGGCGGGTGGCCGCCAGCTTGTACACGCCGCCGAGCGTGGGCTGGTCGAAGGCGCAGGCAAGCTTCGTGCCCACGCCCCACGACGTCACCGGCGCCCCTTCTTCGCGGATGGACGAGATGGTGTATTCGTCCAGGTCGTTGGACAGCACGATACCCGTATCGGTCAGCCCCGCCGCATCGAGCTTCTTGCGTGCGCGTTTCGCCAGCCACGCCAGGTCGCCTGAGTCGATGCGGATGCCGCTCAAATGTTGTCCGCGTGCTCTCATTTCCAGGCCGACGGTGATGGCGTTGTCGATGCCGGCCTCCACGTCGTAGGTGTCCACGAGCAGCACGCAGTTGTTCGGGTAGGCTTCGGCGTAGGCGCGGAAGGCCTCGAGCTCGGTATCGAACGACATGACCCACGAATGGGCGTGCGTGCCCGAAACCGGCACGTCAAAGAGCTTGCCCGCCAGCACGTTGGACGTGGACGCGCAGCCGCCGACGATGGCCGCGCGGCTGGCCCACAGCCCCCCTCCGGCCCCCTGCGCCCGGCGCAGGCCGAACTCGGCCACGGGGCTTTGGGCCGCAGCGCACACCCGCGCCGCCTTCGTGGCGATGAGCGTTTGGAAGTTCACGCAGTTGAGCAGCGCCGTTTCGACAAGCTGGCAGTCCATGATGGGGCCGACCACGCGCACGAGCGGCTCGTGCGGAAAGACGATGGTGCCTTCCGCCACCGCGTCGACGTCAACCGACAGCGAAAAGCCGGCCAGGTATTCCAGAAACGCCGGCTTGAAGAGCCTGCCGCCGAGCGGCGCGTCGAGCGTTTCCAGATACGCCAGGTCTTCCGGCGAAAAGCGGTACGATTCCACCAGTTCGGCCAGCTGCGCCATGCCGCACGCCACGGCATAGCCGCCCTTGAACGGGTAGTCGCGGAAATACATGGTGAAGCACGCTTCGATGTCGCCATGGCCGCGCTCCCAATAGCCTTGGGCCATCGTCAGCTGGTAGAGGTCGGTCAACAGAGGATAGTCGGTATTCATGAGGTCATGAGGTCCTTCCCTACGAAGCGGCGCCGTCGGCCGGGGCGCCCTCGGAAGCCGGCTTCGAGCCGCTTTTGTGCGAGCGGCGCGGCGAACGGCGGCGACGGCCCTCAGATGCGCCTTGGCCCTGCTTGGGGCCGGATTTTTTCGGAGCAGCCTGGCCGGAGCCCTTGGAGGCGTCGCTTGTCTGCCCTTGCGTGCGCAGGCCCGAAGACTTCTGCCCCGGGCGCACGCGCTGGCTGCGGTCGGGCGTCTTGTCGGTCCTGCCCTCTTTGCGCCGGTCGCGGGAAGAAGAGCCCTTGGAGGCCTTCTGAGCGCCGGACGCCTGCCTTTTCGCTTCCGAAGACGGCTTCTGCGCGGCTCCTTCCGCGCCGTGGGTTTCCAGCTTGCGCGAGCGCCGCGGCTTGCGCGCGCTCTTCGTTTCAGGCGCGGCGTCCTGCCCGCGCTTGGACGCGCCGCCGCCCTGGGCCCGGTCCTTGCGGCCCCGCGACGTGCGTGCCTGCTTGTCAGAAGACCGCTCAGAGCCTTTCGCGCCCTTCGACGCGCGTCCCTTGCGCGACTCGTTGTGGGTGGCCTGCGGACGGCCCAGCTTGTCTTCCCCGGTCAGGCGCGAGGAAGCCAGGTTCGCGTCCGTGAAGTTCGACGCCATGGAGCCCCACGTCGACTCGGCCTGGGCCCGCTCCCACGCTTCGCGCCCCACGCAGTTCGGCCGCGCCGTGCCTTCCGGGGGCGCGTCGAAGTCGGCAAGCGGCACGCGCACCGGCTTTTCGGGCCCCACCTTCAGCGACACCACCTCGCGCGGCACGTCCAAATCGACGACGCGAGCCTCGCCTTCGGGCGTCTCGACGGTCGCGTTCATCTTGGGCGAGCGGCCCTTGAAGTCGCGATAAGCCTCGTATTCGTAGCGCAGACAGCACATGAGCCGGCCGCACAAGCCCGAGATCTTTTGCGGGTTGAGCGAGAGGTCCTGCTCTTTCGCCATGCGGATGGACACGGGGCTGAATTCGCCGCCGAGGCGCTTGCAGCACAGCTCCTGGCCGCAATGGCCCAAGCCGCCGATCATGCGGGCCTCGTCGCGCACGCCGATCTGACGCATGTCGATGCGCACGCGGAACCGCGCCGCCAGCTTTTTCACCAGCTCGCGGAAGTCGACGCGCTCTTCGGACTCGAAATAGAACACGGCCTTGTCGCCGTCGAACAGAAACTCGACGGACACGGGACGCATGTCGTCGTTGGTTTCGGCCGCGTATTCCTTGAAGACGGGCAGGGCTTCTTTCGAAAGCGCTTCCATGGAGCGGGCCTGCTCTTCGTCTTCAGGCGTGGCCGCCCGCTCGACAGGGCGCAGGGGGCTTTTCAAAGACCGCAGCTGGTCGCGCGTGGCTTCGAACACGTCTGCGGACAGGCGCCCGTACTCGAGCCCCCGCGCCGTGGACACGACGACGGGCTGTCCACAAGACAGGTCGAGGTCTTTGGCGTCGAACCACAAGACCTTGGGGTTGAATGCGGTATATACCGGCGCAATGCGCGTCATGGGTCAAACCTTTCGTGAAACCGGCGCTTGCGCTACCGGTACAATCTATCGCGAACGTCGAACATCAGAGCGTCGATGCATGTTTCCGGGGACACATTATAGGCCAAAGCCTGGGCCGATGCGTCAATGTCCACAAGCGCTCTGGCCGCACGCGCGGCGCTGGTGTGCGAAGCGGCGTCCGAAAGCGCATCGGCTGCGTCGACGTTGACGACAAGCTCCGACGCGCCTTCGCACAAGACCATCACGTCGCGCACCCACGACCGGGACAGGGCGACGATCCGCGAAAGCGACTCGATGGTCTGGGCGGTCAGGGCGCGTTTGTTCCTGGCCTCGATCTGGCGGATGGCCGATTTCGCAAGAAAGTCCTGGTTTTTCGCCAGTTCTTGCTCCTGGCGGCTGCGCAGCTCGTCGGTCGGCGCCCGGGACAGGTCCAACAGCACGCGCACGCCTTCGATCACGTCCCAGTCGTCGGCTTGGCGAAGGCGCTCCAACAGGCCGAACAAGCGGCCGCGCAGCTCCATGCTTTTGTGCGAGGACAGAAACGCCACCGCCTTGGTCAGCGAGCCGTCGCAGGCGGCCAGCGCAAAGGCGGCCTGCTCGGGATTCGCGCCCGAGTTCTGCACGACGATGCCGCAGGCTTCTTGCGAGGGAATGGTGCGGAACGGGACGATCTGGCAGCGCGAGGAAACGGTGGGCAGCACGCCGTCGCGCGAGCGGGCGAGCAGGATGAACGTCACGTCGTCCGGCGGCTCTTCAAGCGTTTTGAGGAAGGCGTTGGCGGCCTGGACGCTCAAAAGGTCGGCGCGGTCGATGATGTAGATCTTGCGGTCGGCCTGGATGGGGGCAAGCGAGGCGTCGCCCACGATGTCGCGGACCTGCTCGAGCAGATAGCCCTGCGCCCCTTCGGGCTCGAACACGCGCACGTCAGGATGTTTCCTTCGGCGAACTCTTCCGCATGCGTCGCACGCCCCGCACTCGCCGCCACGCGGGCCTTTGGCGCCTTTGGGACACAGCAGCGCCTGGGAAAACGACAGCGCCGCGAGCATTTTATGGGAGCCGGCCGGCCCCACGAACAGATAGGCATGGGTGACCTTTTCCGCCGTGACGGCCGAGCGCAGATAGTCGCGGACCTTCGGCTGGCCGAGGATGTTCTCAAACGCGTCGTTCATCGCAGATGCCCCTCCCCGTCGAGCGCCGCGTCAACGTCCCCTGCACTGAGCTGGGGAAACAAGCCCTGCACCGCCGCGGCAACCGCGTGGGCGGTAGCAGGCACCGGCCCGTCTGAGACGACGGAGACGCGACGGCCGTCCTGCGTTTCGGCCAGCTCTTCGAAGGCGCGGTTCACGCGCTCATGGAAGGCGAGGCCCGCCTGCTCGAGCCGATCGGCCCCGCCCGTCCCGCAGGCACGCCTGAGGCCCTCTTCGGCCGCAGCGGCGCCGGACGGAGCGGGCCTGAGCACCACGGTGAGGTCGGGGGCGACGCCGGCGCAGGCCAGTTCGTTGGCCTGGGCGATGAAGACAGGATCGAGCCCGCGCCCGGCGCCTTGGTAGGCAAGCGTCGAGTCGGTGAAGCGGTCGCACACCACGGCCGCGCCGCGCACGAGCGCCGGGGCGATGACCTCGGCGACGATCTGGGCGCGGGCCGCTTCGTACAAGAACAGCTCGGCCTCGGCCGTGAGCGCGGCGCTTTCAGGGGCGAGCAGGATGGAACGCAGCGCCTCGCCGATGGGAGTGCCGCCCGGCTCGCGCACCTGCACGACGTCATAGCCCGCATGCCGAAGCGCAGCCGCCAAAAGACGCGCATGGGTGCTTTTGCCCGCGCCCTCGCCGCCTTCGAGCGTCACGAACGCGCCGCGGCCTCCTGCCGAAGCGGGCGCATCCGCCGCGCGTCCGACGTCTTCTGCGACGCCCGCAGAAACGCCGGCGCGGTGCGCGTCTGCAACGCCTTGGCTCGGATCAGTCTGCACGGCGGCTTCTCCCTTCTTCCCCGCCGGCGCTGCGGCGGAACTCACGAATCGAGCGCATACACGTCGCGCCCGGCGACGTCGATGCCCACGAACACCGGAAAGTCGACCACGTCGATGCGGCGCAGCGCCTCGGTGCCCAGATCATCGTATGCGATAACCTTTGATGATGCCACGGCCTTTGCCAAAAGCGCCGCCGCGCCGCCGCAGGCCACGAAATAAACGGAACCGGTGCGCACGCACGCCTCGTGCACGGCGGCCGAGCGGTAGCCCTTGCCGACGGTCGCTGCAATGCCGGCGTCAAGCAGGCGCGGCGTGGCGAAGTCCATGCGGGAAGACGTGGTGGGCCCTACCGCGCCGAACGGCCGGCCGGCGGCCGCGGGCGTCGGGCCGGCGTAGAAGATCGTCTGGCCGGACAGGCCGTAGGGCAGGCCGCCGCAGGCGTCCATGTCGGCGAGCAGGCGGGCGTGGCCGGCGTCGCGCAGCGTGTACATCGAGCCGGTGAGCAGGCAAAAGTCGCCGGCTTGCAGGGTTTTGGCCACGTCGCGGGAAAGCGGCAGCGCAAGGGGTTTCGCATCAGGCATGGGCGGGTCACCTCGAAGATTGGGAAAGCGGACGAAAAGAAAGCAGGGCGACGGCAGAAAAGCGTCAGCCAGCGGCCAGGTCGATCGTGGCGCGGCGCATGGCCGAGCAGCCCATGTTGACGGCCAGCGGCAGCGCGGCGATGTGGCACGGCGCCGTTTCCACGCGCACGCCGATCGCCGTGGCATTGCCGCCCAGGCCCCCCGGCCCGATGCCGGTGGCGTTCACCGCGTCGAGCAGCTCGCCTTCGAACGCGGCGACGTCCGCATCGGGCGCTGGCTCGTCGAGCGGCCGCATAAGGGCCCGCTTCGCAAGGTCCGCCACCTTGTCGAACGTGGCGCCGACGCCGACGCCGATGACGAGCGGCGGACAGGCGTTGGCCGCCTTTTCGCGCACGCACGCAAGCACTTCCTCGACGATGCCCGCGCGTCCGGCGCTCGGCGGCAGCATGACCACGCGACTCGCGTTGTCCGACCCCCCGCCCTTCAGCATGACGTGCAGCCGCGCGACGCCCCGATCGGCGACCGGATGCACGTCGCAGAACGCCGGCGTGTTGTCGCCGGTGTTCGTGCGGTCAAGCAGCGCGTCGCGCACGAGCGACTTGCGCAGGCGGGCCGTCTCATACGCTTCGGCCACCGCCGCGTCCACGTCGGCGAACACGTCGGCGGCCACAAGCACGCCCGGCCCGACTTCCAAGCTGACCCACACGGTGCCGGTGTCCTGGCAGATGGGCACGTTGTCTTCGCGGGCGATCCGCGCGTTTTCGACGAGCTGGGCCAGCACCGCACGTCCGCGCGGGTTCGTTTCCGCCTCGAGCGCACGCACAAGCGCGGCTTCCACGTCGGAGGGCAGCTCGCAGGCAAGATGCGGGATGACCGCTCGCACGGCGGCCGCGACCTGTTGTTTTTCGATGATCGTATCCATGGTGTGCAAGTATAGCGAAGGGCGTCGCGCCGCGCGGGCGCGGTTTTGCCGCAAGGTGGATTTGGCCGCTTTGCGGGGCACGCCTCCGGCGGCTGGTTCCGCAGCATGCTGAGGCCGCCCCGGCCCGCCGCGCCGCCGCGGCCGACAACCCGCCCGCCCTGGTCACGCCATATAGTCGTACGCCAGGCCCTTTTCCTGTTCCAGATACGCAAAAAGGCCCGCTGCGTCGAACACCTTGATCGCCGACTTCGCAAAGTCCTTCTGGTTGCGCGTGATGATGGCGTCCGCCTTCAGCCGCAGTGCGCATTGATGGACACACGCGTCCTCGAAATCGGTCCACGACGAATCGAGCGCTTCGTCCACGTCCTCCTCCGTCAGAGCACACACGCGGATGAAGCGCCGCGCCTGGCGAATGCTCCGTTTGGCCTCTTCCGCCTGCGACGCCCGGCCGCCGTTGCTCAAAACGTAGAAGAGGTCCGTCGTTTGCGAGGCGCTCATCCACACCTCGAACTCGCGCAGATAGCCCAGCATCATGAGCAGGCGCGTCGCATCGTCGAAGGTCGGGCGGGCGTCCAAGAAGTCAAGCACGACGTTCGTGTCGAGAAACAGCCTCATCGCGCATCGCCCGCATTCGCATCGGCCTGCACGCCCGTCCGCTCGCGCCGAGCCTCCTTGATGGTCATGTGCGAAAAACGGCCCTCGGTCCGCCGCTTGCCAACGCCGTCCACGAACGCTTTCGCTTCCGCAATCTCTTTCGAGGTGAACGCGCGGCGCTTCGGGCGCTCCTGATACGGCAGCCGCTTGTGCTCTATCACGTAGTCATAGAAGCCGTTGATGGCCTGCGAGGCATTGGTGCCGAGCGATTCCAGCACCCGGTTCCCCGCCTCTTTCTTGTCCGACGACATCCGAGCCGTAACCATGGCGTCCATGTCGCACCTCCTGTTGTACGTACAACAGAGTATAGCACGAAAACGACGCGTTCGTTGAGGCTGCCGACACCCCCGCCCCGGCCCGGCGGCCGAACGCGGACGCTTACTTCGCCGCCGCCTTCTTGCGGGCAGGCGCTTTGCGGGGCTTCTTCTTCGCGGACGACTTCGCGGCCTCTTCCTTTTCCTTGGACGGGCAGTCGAAGTTCGGGCACAGCTTCCAAGGCCCTCGGTTGGTGTGCACGATCACGAGCGGCGCTCCACAGTCCTCACACGCTTCCCCGGTGGCCTCCAACGCGCCGTACTGCGGCAGCGGGTAGCCGGTGTCGCATTCCTCGTAGTTCTCGCAGCGGATGAAGCGCTTGAGCGTGCGCGGGTTCTTCTGCGCGATGAGGTTGGCCTGCTTGCCGTTCGCCTTGCAGGCGGGACACTCGCCCACTACGATGGAAGGCTCCTGGTTGGTCGGGCAGTTCGGGTCGATGCACAGCGTGCGCGGCTTGCTGCGGAACGCGGTCACCTTCACCTGGGGCATGCCGCAGGTCGAGCACTTCTCGGGCACGGCCTCCACGCGGCCTTGGGGCAAAGGATAGGTGACGTCGCAGTCCGGCCAGCCCGCGCATCCGATGAACATCGAGCGCGTCTTCTGGCTGGCGCGAAGCTGCAGGTCCTTGCCGCATTTCGGGCACGGCCCCACGTAGGCGTCGGCGGCCACGGCGTCGGCCAGCGCGGCGTTGACCTCTTCGGAGTGCGGCATGAGGTCGGCCAGCTGCTCGGACAACAGGTTGCGGCTCGTGGTGACCACCTGGTCTTTGCTGATCGACCCTGCGGCGATGGCGTCCATCTCGCTTTCCAGCTCGGCGGTCATTTCCGGATGCACGATGTGCGGCGCGAACTTCTCGAGCGCATCGCACACGGCCATGCCCAGCTGGCTTGGCTCAAGCGGGTCGTTCTGCACGTATTTCACCTGGTACAGGCGCTCGATGATGGAATGGCGCGTCGACTTGGTGCCAAGCCCCAGCTTCTCCATTTCCTGGATGAGCCTGCCTTGGCTGTAACGCGCGGGCGGCTCGGTCTGCTTTTTGGTGCACGTGGCGCCGTTGAACGCGACGGCCTGCCCCTGTTCCATGGCCGGCAGCGATTCGTCCTTTTTCAGGCCGTAGGGGTAGATGGCGCGAAATCCCGGCTTGACCAGCACGTCGCCTTTCGCGACGAACGAGGCGCCCGCCACGTCGAGCGACACCTTCGTGCCCTCGACCACGGCCGCTTCGGAAAGCGTGGCCAAAAAGCGCCGCGCGATGAGGTTGTAGAGCTTGTAGTCGGCCGGAGACAAGTCGTCGGGCGTGGCTGCGGCCGTGGGATAGATGGGCGGGTGGTCGGTCGTCTCCTTCTTGCCGCGCGTGGCGACGAGCTTGCCGCGCGACAGCAGCTCGGCGCAGTACGGCGCATAGGCCGGGTTGCCCGAGATGGCGCGCACGGTGTCTTCCAGGCTGAGCGACGCCGGGTAGACCGTGTTGTCGACGCGGGGATAGGAGATGTAGCCGTCCATGTAGAGGCTTTCGGCGATGCGCATGGTACGCGCCGGCGTGAGACCTTCGGCGGAAGCCGCCGCCATGAGCGAGGTGGTATTGAACGGAACGGGCGCGGCAACGGTGCGCTTCTTCTTCTCGACGCTTGCGACGATGGCGCTTTTCACGCCGCTGACCTGGGCCATGACGGCGTCGGCTTCGGCTTGGCTCTTGAAGCGGGCCGTGGCCGTGGGCGCCTCGAACGCGCCTGGGCCCTGCCCGTCGGTGGGACCTGCCGCAGCGCCGGCGTCGAACGCGCCCCGGATGACCCAGTAGTCTTCCGGCTTGAAGGCCAGCCGCTCGCGCTCCCGCGCCACGATGAGCGCGAGCGTGGGCGTCTGCACGCGGCCGGAGCTGCGCACGTTGCCGTAGCCGGCGAACTTCACGAGCGTGAGGTAGCGCGTGAGCACGGCGCCCCAGATAAGGTCGATGTCCTGGCGGGACGCGCCGGCAGCGGCCAGGGCGCCGTCGAGTTCCACCAGGTTGTCGAAGGCGTGGTGGATCTCTTCTTTCGTGAACGCCGAATAGCGGGCGCGAGACACCGGCGCGGTCGCGTTCACCTCCTGGATGCACGAGAGCGCGTCAGACCCGATCAGCTCGCCTTCGCGGTCGAAGTCGGTCGCGATGACGATGGAGTCGGCCTTCTTTGCCAGGTTCTTCAGCGACCGGATGATGTCCTTTTCCTTCGGCAGCTTTTCGATGGGCGCGTACACCAGATACGGCAGCGCGTCCATCTTCCACGCCTTGAGCTCAACGCCGTCTTCCGTGAACGGCTTTTTCTTCTTGAACGGCGGCTTGGGCAGACTGTCGGGAAGCGACGCCGGCACGATCTCGCCTTCCGCCGTGACGCCTTTCCAGCCGCCGCGCTTCTTGTACACCATCGACGGCGTGAAGTCGGGCTCCAAAATGTGGCCGCGCAGGCCGATGGTCACCCACTCTTCGCCGTCCACCTCGAAGCGGTAGACCGGCGTGTTGTACACCTTGTCGGCCTTCGGCTTCTTCACGCCCAGCAGATCGGCGATCTTCTGCGCCGCGTCGTTCTTCTCGGTCACTACCAGTTTCAACGGTATCCCTTGCTCTTTCTCGTCATCTTGCGCCTGCCCATCCCCCGGGAAAAACGCTGATCAAAGCCGCCTTTACGCCACCTTCGTCTTCGGCGCAAGGGACTTCGACGTCTCGCCGAAAAACACCTCGTACCAGCACAAGAAGCAATAGATGTTCCAGATTCGCATCATTTTAAGCTTTCCGCGGCCTTCCACCGTGGAGAAATCAGCGCTTTTGTGGTCGTCGAGCATCTGCACCAGGTAGTCCACGTTGAAGAACTCCTTCGCGGCGTCGCTCGTGAAGGCCGCCTTGATGCGGTCGTAGTACAGGTCGGTCTGCAGCCAGACGGTCAGCGGCGTGATGAAGGGCTGCTTGGGCATGTTCGCCACCTTCTTCTGGAAGCCGAGCTTGCTGGCCGCCACGCGCAACGCGTACTTGGCGTGGTCGTCGGTGACGCGGCAGTCGGTCGGCAGCTGCAGGGCCACGTCGAGCACCTTCTTGTCGAGGAAGGGAACGCGCAGCTCAAGCGACTGCGACATGGACATCTTGTCGGCCTTCAGGCAGATGTCGTAGGGCATGTAGCTGACCATGTCGACGTATTGGGTCTGCGTGACCACGTCGATGTCTTGCTTGGCGGCCTCTTCGAAGTGCGGACGGCACCACTCCCACGGCTTGCAGGGGCCGCGGTAGTCGCGCAAGACGTTGGGGATTTCGTCCCACATGTAGTTCATCGAGGCGCGCTGATAGCTCTTCTCCAGCCCGCCCGAGCCGCGCATGAGGAAGCGCCGGCCGTGGAAGGGCGGCAGCTTTTCGGCCACGGCGCCGGCGGCCGCACGCACAGGTCCGGGCACCTTGAAGTACTTCTCGAATTCCAGCTGGTCGTGATAGATCCAGTAGCCGCCGAACAGCTCGTCGGCGCCCTCGCCGGACTGCACGACTTTGACCTGCTGGCGGGCCAGGCGACTGACGAAGAAAAGCGGAATGGCGCTGGGGGCGCCCAGCGGCTCGTCCATGTGGTACTGCTCGGTGGGCACGATGTCGAGGAACTGCTCGGCCGTGACCTGGGTTTCGAAGTTCGGCAGATTCGCCCATTTCGCGAAAGCGCGGGAGTCGTCCAGTTCGTTGAGCTTGATGTCGAAGTCGGGCTGGGCGGCGATTTCGGCCAGCTTGTCTTCGCAGCCGATGTCGTAGCCCACCGAGAACGTCTTCACCGCGTCGGCGTGCTGGCCCATGCAATAGGCCGCCAGCGAGCTGTCGATGCCGCCGGACAAAAAGCTGCCGATCTCCACGTCGGCGATTTCGTGGGCGGCCACCGATTCGTCGAAGGCCTCGTTGATGACGTCGGCCCATTCGTCGATGGTCTTGGTGGTATCGATTTTGTACGTGATACGGTAATAGCACTGCGTGGTCAGCCGGCCGTTCTCGAACACCATGAAGTGGCCCGGCAAAAGCTTGTGCACGTTTTTGAACATGGTCTGCGAGTCGTTCATGTACTCGAAGCACAGATACTGCGGCAGCATGTCGCGGTTGAGCTCCTTTTGGAACTTCGGATGCGCCAAAAACGCCTTGATCTCGCTGGCGTACATGAGGCGCTCGCCTGCGTGCTGGTAGTACAGCGGCTTGATGCCAAACAGGTCGCGGGCGCACACGAGGCGCTTTTTCGGGGCGTCCCAGATGGCGATGGCGAACATGCCGCGCAGACGCTCGAACACGTCGGTGCCCCAGGCTTCGTAGCCGTGCACGACGGTCTCGGTGTCGCCGTTGGTCACGAATTCGTAGCCAAGTCCCTGCAGTTCTGTGCGCAGCTCTTGGAAGTTGTAGATTTCGCCGTTGAACGTGACGGTCACCGTGCCGTCGGCGTTTTGCATGGGCTGGTTTGAGTGCTCAAGGTCGATGATGGACAGGCGCCGAAAGCCCATGGCCAGGTCGTCGTCCACGAAAAAGCCCTCGGCGTCAGGCCCGCGGTGCGCGATGCGGTCGGCCATGTCCTTGACGATGAGTTCGTTCGTGGCGCGGTCATAGTCCTGCGCCGTGAACCCCACGAAACCACACATATATATACTGCTCCTTTGAAAGCCAGAAAAAACGCAAGGGAGGCCTTGCTTGAATGCGTTGGGCTATGATACGCCACCCGCTCGCGCTCGCCGCGCGAAGAACGCGCGAGTGCGGGACTAAGACGCGACCTTTTCATCAAACGCCCACAGATCTGCGTCATTTGTCCGGGGTTTCCCAGCCGCCCGCACGGCTGTGGGATAATCGTCCCGCTGCATGCAGCAAGGTCCCGTCTGTGCAACGATCCGAGGAGCCATGACCGATTCGCAAACCCCCCGTCTCGCGCCCGACGAGGTGCGCGACCACCTGAAGCCCGTCATCGTCGGCGGCGACATCCTGGCCTATTCGTACGTGCGCGAGCTCAACCGCGCCTACGGCATTCCCACCTGCATCGTGCTGGCCACCCAGGACGTGAAGATGCTCTCCGCGAGCCGCTTCACCGACTACCGCATGGGGGTGAACGTGCACGACGCCGAATCGCTCTGCGCCGCGCTGGAGTCGATCGCCGTCGAGCTGACGGCAGCCGACGCACGCGCCGTGCCCCTCATCCTGGGCTGCGACGACGTGCACGCACGCATGATCTCGCGCTCGAAGGCCCGCCTGCAGGCGGCCGGATACGTGGTGCCCTACATCGACTTTGCGCTGCTCGACAACATCACGCAGAAGCGCAACTTCTACGACGTGTGCGAAAAGCTGGGCATCCCCTACCCCAAGACCTGGTATTTCTCATGCGGCCCGGACGGACCTGAAGAGTTGCCCGTGGCTGACTTTCCCTACCCGCTCATTGCGAAGCCGTCGAATTCGGCGCAGTTCCAGGAAGCGACCATCAAGGGGTGGCGCAAGATCTACGAGATCGAGTCGCCCGAAGAGCTGGCAGACGTGTGGCAGTCCATCCGCACGTCGGACTACGACAACGAGCTGGTGCTGCAGGACTTCATTCCCGGCGGCGACGAGGCCATTCGCACGCTGACGACGTTTTCCGACGCGACCGGCGACGTGCGCGTCGTGTCCGGCGGCGTGGTGTGCCTGCAAGACCACGACCCCACCGCGCTCGGCAACCCGGTGTGCATCATGGGGCAGCGCGAGGAGGCCGTCATCGAAAACGCGCAGAAGATGTTGCGCGAGCTGGGGTATCGGGGCTTTGCGAACTTCGACGTCAAGTACGACGCCCGCGACGGGTCGTTCCGCTTCTTCGAGGTGAACACGCGCTGCGGGCGCAACACCTACTACATGAGCCTGGGCGGGGTGAACTTCACGACGCTCATCGTGCGCGAGTTCGTCACCGGCGAGACCATCCCCCGCGAAGAGGCCTATCGCCCGTTCGTGTTCTCCGTCGTGCCGCCCTACGTGCTGAAACGCTCCGTCTCCGACGCCGCGCTGCTTGCGCAGTGCCTGTCCGCGCTGCGCGATACGACCGACCCCTACGTGCTGTCGTACGCACCCGACACCGCAGCGCACAACCTGTGGGCAAAGGTGATGTACGAAAACCAGATCCGCAAGTTCAAGCGCTTTTACTGGGACACCAACGGCAAGCAGCTGAAGTAGGGCGCGTGAGCGGAGCAAGCGCGGGAGGACTAGGCAGCGCGGGCGGTAGAACCGCAGATGGGCCGTAGATGCGGGCAGCAGGACCGCCTACGCCTCATAAACGCGGGCGGCAGGGCCGCAGTTGGGCAAGAAGGCGTGGGTGGCAGGGCCGCAGATGAGCCAGAGGGCGCGAATAGGGCCTGCCTGGGGTTTTACTGAATACGGGGCAAGCAGAAGCACAGGCGGGCTGAAGGATGCCGGCGGCAGGAGTGCGGGCGGGGCCTGAGGACGTGGGCGGTGGCGCTGCGGACGGGTTGGAGAGCCGGTATTCCTATTGCTGACGTGCTTCAATGTGAAGAATTTGTGTGTTGGAGATTTTAAGAGGCTATTTTCGAACCTCGCGCATCATTTCTTAGATATTCCCTTTTGAGAATAATACAATATTATGTCTATATGCGGTCATTTTGAAACACCAGGACGCAAAAACCTGCCAAAAGCAGCCAAAACCAACGTCGAAATGCCTCCAACACGCGGGAAAATCCCGAAAATGATGCGCAAGCCAGCTAAGTAGCCTTTCATAATCTCCAATACACATTTTCTTCACATTAAACTCCCCCACTCAGGCACGGCCGGCACAAATCCAGGCCACCCGCCCCCGACCCGCACAGCGCGCTTCACCCCAGGCTCTTCATGCGCCCCACACGCCGCAAGGCTCCTACCGCGACGGCACTCCGGCGTCGGCGATGTTGCCCGTCCGCAAGCCCTCCGCAACCTTGCAGGCGGCGGCTTCCAGCTTACCTGCCCGCGCATCCCTCACGTTTCTTTCGCCCGCCGCAGCAACGGTGTCTCGCCCTCAACGGCTTCGGCACGCAGGCAAAACAAGGCCGCCGCACGCCTCGACAGCGAATGGCCGTCGCGGCTACGATGGCCTTGCGCCGTACGGAACCCCAGGTTGCAGCCTTGCGTCATTCGCCTTTCCCGATTAGGAGGAGTTTCATGAACCCGTTCAACGAGAAGCCCTCAAAGTCCATCTTGGAACTGACGCCGAATTGGAAAGGGATCGCCGCCAAGCCTTACAACAAGCTCGACGCCGACCCCTTTACAAAAGAGCGCGTCATTTTGATGAACGGCATCGAGGTGGAGGCCGCCCTTTTCGGCCACAACTTCCACCGCCATTGCACCGACAACGACCTGCGCCGCGACATCGCCTTGTGCCGCCGCCAAGAACAGCTGCAGCAAAAGCACGTGAACTGGCTGTCGCCCAGCAACGAGACGCCGCTCGAGACGACGATCAGCTACGAACAGTTGGCCGTCGACCTGACCGCATGCCTGGCCATGCGCGAGCCGGACGCCTACGCGAAGGCCTGCATGGATTTCGCCCTGCTCGAAGACTTCGACCACCTGTATCGATACGCGAATCTGCTCGACTTCGACGGCGACGTCCCAGCGCACCAGCTGACGCTTGACACCATCGAGATCACGCCGGGCCGCCCGACCATCGCGCACCACCGCCACCCGATGGACACGGTGCGCCGCTTCAACAACGCACGCACGGCCGACATCCGCACGGTTTTGTCCACTATGACGCTGACGGCCGGCGAGCAGCAGACCATGAATTTCTACATGAACGTCGGCAACACCATCCCTGAAGGCCCCGGCCGCGACCTGTACCAGGAAATCGGCATGGTGGAAGAGCAGCATGTCACGCAGTACGGCGCACTGCTCGACCCGTCGCTGACCTGGCTTGAGAACCTGCTTCTGCATGAGTACCAGGAGTGCTATCTGTACTGGTCGTTCTACGAAACCGAAACCGACGCCCACATCCGCAAGATCTGGCAGGAGCACTTCGAGCAGGAAACCATGCACCTGTTCATAGCCGCAGAGCTGCTGGAAAAACACGAAGGAAAAGACTGGCACGAGCTTTTGGGCGACGGCGAATTCCCCGAGAAGCTCGACTTGCAGCCCACGAAGGAGTACGTGCGCGAAGTGCTGGCGGCAACCGTTGAAAACACCGCGCAGGCAGAAGACTTCGTCGACGTGCGCGAACTTCCGGCCGAGCACCGCTTCTTCACCTGGAACGATCATGTGAACGGACGCGTGCAGGACGTGCCGAGCCACATCGTCGCAAGAGAGCACATCGACCAGTTCGGCGAAGACTACCGCCGCGAAGAGGCGCCGAATCCCATCAAGGACCTGCAGGACCGCACGCACGACAACACGCAGGTCGGCCGAAAGCAAGGCTGACCGCGCGGCCGCTTGTGCGCGAAGAACCACGCAGCGCCTTTCGCGCCGACACGCGCAGCGCCTGAGGCCTTCCCGCAAGGCCGCAGGCGACGCGAGCGCCCCTCGCCCTTCGACCGAAGCAGCGCACTCCCGCCCTCGAAGCAGGATCCTTGCCAAAGACAAGCCCGATCCTCCAAAAGTTTTATTATTCTTAGTTGCATATAATTTCTGTTTGAGTATAATATGCGACAGAGCAACTCGACGAAAGGAGTCTTGTGAAGATTTCGGCACGCAACTTCATCAAAGGCAAGGTCGCTTCAGTGAAGAAAGGAGCCGTCAACGGCATCGTCGCCATCGAATGCGGCGACAAAACCATCAAGGCGGACATAACCAACGAGGCCATCGACAGCCTCGGCCTCGAAGAGGGCAAAGACGCGTACGCGGTCATCAAAACATCGAACGTCATGGTTGCAACGGGTGACGAGGCTATCGCCACCATCTCCGCTCGCAACCAGCTGCAGGGAACCATCGCCGCCATCACCGAAGGTGCCGTCAACGGCCATGTGACCATCGACCTGGGATGCGCCGAAGCATCGATCAAGGCGTCCATCACGAACGAGGCCATCAGCGACCTCAGCCTGAAAGTAGGTGATACAGCAACGGCAATCATCAAATCAACTGACGTCATGGTGGCAATCGACTAGCCACAACCCTTCTTTCCACTCTCTCCCTTCCTGCGCGAGCAGCCACCCCTTCTGGCTGCTCGCCTTCTTTTTGCAGGAAATGGGCACCCCGTACGACCGAGACAAGCGCTGAACCCGTTAGTCCGAAATCAGACTGACTAACGGCATATCAAGCATGCCCCGCCTTGCAGCAGGCACTTCCGCCACGACGGCGCAACCGAGGCCAAGCCAAAGGAGGCCTGAGACCTTGGCTCAGGCCGACGACGCCTCGCGCGTGGAGCCTAATCGGCGACAATGCCCACCTCGCAGCAGGCCGCCGCGCCGGCGGGGCGGAGCTTTGGTCCCAGCCAAAGGCTTCTCGAGACCTTGGCTCGAGAAGCCGACGCGTCAAAGCGGAGCTCCGTCGGCGCGGCGGCCGTCCCACGAGCCAGCAAAGCCGTCGCGGCGGAAGCGCCGTCCAACAGCCATGCTGCTCCGAACACCTGGAAACCCTCCCCCAGACACAAAAGAAGCCCTCCGAAGAGGGCTTCTCGCTTGCAAACAAGTTCTATCGAAACGCGTTATTCGGCATTCTCGGCATAGTTGCGGGTCACGGCAGAATCGACCGGGACGCCAGGGGTCATCGTGCCGGACACCGTGATGGACTTCACGTACTTGCCCTTGGCCGCAGACGGCTTCATGCGCAGGATCTCGTCATACACGGCGCCGTAGTTCTCGGCCAGCTTCTCGGCGTCGAAGGACGCCTTGCCGATGATGACGTGCGCGATGCCGTAACGGTCGGCGCGGTATTCCACGCGGCCGCCCTTGAGTTCCTTGATGGCCTTGGCCACGTCGTTGGTCACCGTGCCGAGCTTCGGGTTCGGCATGAGGCCGCGGGGGCCGAGGATCTTGCCCAAACGGCCGACCTTGCCCATCTGGTCCGGCGTGGCGACGGCGGCGTCGAAGTTGAACTCGCCGGCCTGCACCTGGGCCATGACCTCGTCGGTGCCTACGATGTCGGCGCCAGCCTCTTCGGCGGCGCGAGCGGCTTCGCCTTCGGCGAACACGGCCACGCGCACTTCCTTGCCCGAGCCGTTCGGCAGGCTGACGGTGCCGCGCAGCTGCTGGTCGGCCTGGCGGGTGTCGATGCCCAGACGGAAGTCGGCGGTGACGGTCTCGTCGAAGTTGGCCGTGGAGACCTCCTTCAGCTTCGCGAAGGCCGCGAGCGGAGCGTACGTCTCTTCGCCGATGAGCTCGAGGGCTGCCTGGTACTTCTTGGAGCGCTTTTGGGACATGATGCTTTCCTTTCGTGGTAGCTATCGGGCTTTCGCCCTTCCACTGGTCTATTGCCGGCGCGTCGCCCGTTCAGCGGACGCGCTCATGCACAACGTAGGGCTGCTGGCTTATTTGCCCTGCAGCATGGCCGCGACCTTCTTCGACGGCACGTACTTCTTCTTCATCTCGCGGCCTTCGATGCGCACGCCCATAGAACGCGCGGTGCCGGCGATGATCTCCATGGCGGCCTCGACGGTGTTCGCGTTCAGGTCGGGCAGCTTGATCTCGGCGATCTCGCGAAGCTGGTCTTCGGTCAGCGTGCCGACCGCCTGCAGCTGCGGGATGCCCGAGCCGGACTGGATGCCGAGCTTTTCCTTGATGAGGATGGCCGCCGGCGGGGTCTTGCACACGAACGTGAAGGACTTGTCCTCGTAGACGGTGATCTCAACAGGGATGATGGTGCCGCTCTGGTCCTGCGTCTGGGCGTTGAACGCCTGGCAGAACTGCATGATGTTGACGCCCTGGGCACCGAGCGCCGGGCCGACCGGCGGGGCCGGGTTTGCCGCGCCCGCAGGAATCTGAAGCTTGATGAAACCCGTAGCCTTCTTTTCAGCCATGGTGTCGCATTCCTTTCAAAGTTCTACAAACTCGTACTTGTTCTATGCCGAGCGCGTTCGTGAGAAGCCCCTTGTCCACTGGGCACGAACCGCTTGGAAGCGTTGTTGTGCTAAATGCGCGAGACCTGGTCGAACGACAGCTCGACAGGCGTTTCGCGGCCGAAGATGGAAACCATAACCTTGACCTTGCCCGCATCGGGCGAGACCTCGGCCACGATGCCGTCGAACTCGGCCAGCGGGCCGGACGTCACCTTGACGGTCTGGCCGACCTCGAGGCTTGTCGACGTCTTCTTCGGCGCCTCGTGGTTCGACCGCTTCATGATCTTGTTGTACTCGTCGCGCGTGAGCGGGGCCGGCTTTCCGTCCGAGCCCACGAAGCCCGTGACGCCGGGCGTGTTGCGCACTGCCGCCCAGCTGCGGTCGTCCAGCTCCATGCGCACGAGCACATAGCCCGGAAAGACCTTCTTCTCGCTCTCGACGCGGCGGCCGCCGTCTTTTATCTCGGTCACCATTTCGGTCGGAATCTGGATGGAGAATACGTTGTTCTCAAGCCCCATCGTTTCGATGCGCGTCTCAAGGTTCGTCTTCACCTTGTTCTCGTAACCGGAGTAGGTGTGCAACACGTACCACTTTTTTGCCACGGTCGCCCTCCTACACCAAGTTCGCCAAGCCGGAAATGCCGACGAGAATCTGCGTCACGATGCCATCGAGAACGGTCACGTAGATGCCGAAGAACAGCAACGCCACGACCACGACGACGCTCCAACGAAGCACGTCCTGCTTCGTCGGCCACGTCACGCGCTTCAGCTCGCCCTTCACGTCCTTCAGAAAGCCGGTGAAGCGCTTGACGATGCCGGGGTTGGCGTTCTTGTCCGCCGCCTTCTTCGCGGGCTTGGCCGCCTCCTGCTTGGCAGGGGCCTTCTCCGCATCGTCGGACGACTTCTTGAACAGCGAGATTTTCTTCTCTTCCGGCTTCGCGGGCGTCTCTTCGGCGGCCTTGGTCACGCCAGCGGCTTCAAGCTCTTTGAGCTCTTTCGCCTTTTCCTTGCGGGCCTGGCGGGCGGCAGAAGCCTTGGCGCGCTGTGTTTTCGATTTCTTCGCCATCGCATTCCTCACGATTGAACACACGTCTATACAGTAAACAAGCAGCCTGATCTCAAGCTGCTGGAACTTAGCAACCTGAAGCAAGCTGCTCATTGTTTCGAGCTGGCAGGCCAGGAAGGACTCGAACCCTCAACTTTCGGTTTTGGAGACCGACGCTCTACCAATTGAACTACTGGCCTATGCTCGTACAACCTCTGACGCTTAACGGGTTTCGCGATGCACCGTGTGGCTGCGACACCACTTGCAGTACTTCTTCAACTCCATACGGTCAGGATGGGTCTGCTTGTTCTTCTTGGTCGTATAGTTACGACGCTTACACTCAGTGCATGCCAAAGTGACTAACGTACGCATGGATGCTCCTTATAAAATCTCTCGCTTGGTGCGGCGCTTGATTGACATACACATGAATTCAGAAAGAAGGCGGGCCCGGCAAGCCAAGCCCGCCCGTTTTCTCAGCAGAGAATGCTACTTGAAGATCTTGGTCACGCGGCCAGAGCCAACGGTGCGGCCACCCTCGCGGATAGCGAACTTGAGGCCCTCTTCCATGGCGATCGGGTGAATGAGCTCGCCCTTGATGGTGACGTTGTCACCAGGCATAACCATTTCGGTGCCCTCGGGAAGGTGGGCAACGCCCGTAACGTCGGTAGTACGGAAGTAGAACTGCGGACGATAGCCATCGAAGAACGGGGTGTGACGACCGCCCTCTTCCTTGGTCAGGATGTAGACCTGGCCTTCGAACTCGGTGTGCGGGGTCACGCTGCCGGGCTTGCAGAGAACCTGGCCACGAACGATTTCCTCGCGCTTGATGCCGCGGAGCAGGCAGCCGATGTTGTCGCCGGCCTGGGCCTCGTCAAGCAGCTTGCGGAACATCTCGATGCCGGTGCAGACCGTGTTCTGGGTCTCCTTGATGCCGACGATCTCCAGCGGGTCGTTGATGTGCAGAACGCCGCGCTCCACACGACCGGTGGCAACGGTGCCGCGGCCGGTGATGGTCATGGTGTCCTCGACAGCCATCAGGAACGGCTTGTCGACGTCGCGCTCCGGCGTGGGGATGTAGGAATCGACCGCGTCCATGAGCTCCCAGATCTTTTCCTGCCACTCCTTGTCGCCTTCCAGCGCCTTCAGAGCAGAACCGCGGATGATCGGGGTGTCGTCGCCCGGGAACTCGTAGCTGTCGAGCAGCTCGCGAACTTCCATCTCGACGAGCTCGATGAGCTCTTCGTCGTCGACCATGTCGCACTTGTTGAGGAAGACGACGATGTAGGGAACGCCGACCTGACGGGCGAGCAGGATGTGCTCGCGAGTCTGGGCCATGGGGCCGTCGGTGGCGGCGATAACCAGGATGGCACCGTCCATCTGAGCAGCACCCGTGATCATGTTCTTGACGTAGTCGGCATGGCCGGGGCAGTCAACGTGAGCATAGTGACGAGTGTCGGTCTGATACTCGATGTGAGCGATGGAGATGGTGATGCCGCGCTCGCGCTCTTCAGGAGCCTTGTCGATCTGATCGAAGGCAGTGAAGTCAGCGGTGGCAGTACCATGCGAACCGTCGTTCTCGGACAGAGTCTTGGAAATAGCAGCGGTCAACGTGGTCTTGCCGTGGTCAACGTGGCCAATCGTGCCAATGTTAACATGCGGCTTCGAACGCTCGAACTTCTCCTTAGCCATGTAATTCCTCCTTTAGGAAAAACGCTTGCGCGAATTGGAACCCATAATAATAAGCGTCCGGCATGCGGACGCAACACTATTCAATGGTAGCGGTGACTGGATTTGAACCAGTGACGCCACGGGTATGAACCGTGTGCTCTAACCAACTGAGCTACACCGCCATGTACTCTTTGAACTGCCCAGATGCTGTAGCACGCTTCAGAAACTTGAAACGCCAAGGACTGAAGGCATCCAGCAACTGGCAAGAGCCTGTTGACAAATGGAGCCTGCGACCGGACTTGAACCGGTGACCTCTTCGTTACCAACGAAGTGCTCTACCGACTGAGCTACACAGGCGAAAGATGGTGGGCGCGCTAGGATTCGAACCTAGGTAGGCATAGCCAACGGGTTTACAGCCCGTCCCCTTTAGCCACTCGGGCACACGCCCATAATTCGCTGCTTTCATTCATGTGCAATTTTCAAGCTGCGGCTCGTTCTTCGATGCCTCCAAACGAGCGAAATGAATAATACGTCAGGGAAACGGTCGTGTCAACCATTACCACGCCCTCGGGCGTCTCTCCACGAATCCTCTAAAACTTGCGCGGAAAAGCGGGCGCCGCCAAGGGTCAAAAGCAAGTATAACACGAGGTCATATGCCCATTCGTTGCGGCATTCGCCCTATCGGCGGACGCGTGGGCGCCGCACGGGTCCCCTGTCTCGCCCGTGCGATGCAGCACATGCGATCTGCATGAAAAAAGGCCGAAGCTGAAAGCCTCGGCCTGTTTTCCGTCGCTTTCGCGCCCTTAAAACTGCAGCGCGTTCGTGAACTGGCTCCACGAAAGCGGGTCGGTGTCGCGCACATAGGCGCCGAACGTAGGGGCATGCACGTAGTGCTCGCCGCCGTAGCTGCACGCGATGCCGACGTGGCCGTAGCGCCACAGCACGTCGCCCGGACGCGCCTCGGAGACGGACACGACGTTGCGCGCACTGGAATACTGCGCCTCGCTCTGATGCGGCAGGCTCATGCCGATCTGGCGATAGGCCCACGTGACCAGACCCGAGCAGTCGAACGCGTCGGGGCCTTCGGCGCCCCACACGTACGGGCAGCCGATGCGGCCCATGGCAAATCCCACGACCGCGCTGTTGTCGCCTGCGACGACCGGCGCCTGCTCGACCGGATAGACGACCGGGGCGTCGACGCCGGTCTGCGACCCGCCGCTCGCATCGGCCGAGTCGCTCTCGACCGGGACTTCCACCTCTTCATAGGTGACCGTGCCGTCTTCCTGCACGACTTCCTGCGTGACGGTTTCCGTGGCGGTTTCCTGCAGGGGCGCCTGAGCTGCGGCCGCTGCCGCGGCAGCCTGTTCGGCCTGGCGACGCGCCTCGGCCTCGGCGGCCGCCTGGGCCGCGGCCGCCGCTGCTGCAGCCGCCTGCTCCTCTTCGAGCAGCCGCTGCGCCTCGGCATCGAGCTGCGACACGAGCACCGTCGCGTTGTCGATCTTGGCCTGCACGTCCTCTTGGATGGCCTGCGCCTCAGCGGCGCGGTCGGCGGCGATCTTCTCTTGGTTCGCGTATTCGGCCTTGGCCGCCTCAAGCTCTTCGCGAGCGGCCTTCGTCTGGTCGACCATTTTGGTATCGTTGTCGTTCATGGAGGTCAGAAGCTTCCAGTTGGAAGTGAACTCCTCGAACGTGGCGGCCCCCAGCACAAAGTCGATGAGACTGGTGGCTCCGGAACGGTACATGGAACGGGCACGGTCGCTCAGCTGCGATTGCAAAACCTCGATGCGTTGGTTCGTGTTGTCGATCTTGACCTGCTCTTGCTCCATGGCAGCCTGGGCGGCTTCCTGTTCGTCAAGAGCGCGGTAGTAGTCGTCGGCCGCGGTTTCCAGGTCGGCCTGCAGACCGATGAGCTGGTTGCGAACTGCGTCGGCCTCTGCTTGCTTTTCTGCCGCGGTCTCTGCAAAGGCAGTGCCGGGGATCAAAAGCGATGCGGCGGTGATGCCGAAAGCCCCGCCGATGAATGCTCGCCTGCTGAGTCCGATAAGATGCTCGCTCATGAAATATCCTCCCTTGATTGAGCACGTAGTGTGAGTACGGGCAATGCGGACACCGATGATACCACGTTGCCAAGGGCCTTGAAAAACGGTTGTGAACCCCCTTTCATAAACCCAGTTCATGCGAAAATCGCCGCAAGGGGGTCTTCACAAGCCCCACAAGACGGTACCGGCGTTCGCATTTTGCCGTGGCGAAACCGTCCCGCAACCGTGCCGTTTCCGTCGCAGGGCGCATCGTTGCCGTCGCGAAGCCGCGCCGCCGCCTTATGAAAACAGGCCCCGAAGGGCCTGTCGATGCAGAATATACGTCGCGTTCGCGGCAAGACCGGCGCCAGAACGGCTTTTCCGCCGGCGCCCAGGCGTCGCCAAAAACGGGGCGACGCCTGGGCGCACCGCCCCGCTTGGCGCTACTCCATCTGTCCGAGGCGCTGGGCGGCACGCTCGGCGCTGACCTGCAGGGCGTCCTCGTCGTTTTCGTGGTCCATGTAGTGGTCGAACTCGTACATGACGGCCTCCGACGGCGGCGGCGTCAGCTTCGACACCACGATGATGGCCGCAAGCGCCAGCAAAAACGCCGGCAGCAGCTCGTAGATGCCGAACACGCCGCCCAAAGGCTTGATGAAGTTGTGCCAGATCAGCACGGTCGCCGTGCCGACGACCATGCCCGCGATGGCGCCTTGCATGTTCGTGCGGCGCCAGTACAGCGCACACAGCGTGAGCGGGCCGAACGACGCGCCCAGGCCGGCCCAGGCATAGGACACCACCATGAAGATGGACGAGTTCTCGTCGGCCGCGATGAGAATGCCGAGCAAGAACACCACGATGAGCGTGATGCGCGCGACGATCATGACCTGCCGGTCGGTAGCGTCCCGCTTCAGCACGCCGCGGAAGATGTTCTCGGCCACCGACGAGCCCGTGATGAGCAGGTACGACGACGAGGACGACATGGACGCGGCCAGAATGCCCGACACCACGACGCCGCAGACGAACGACGGCAGAAGCATCTGGGACAGCACGATGAAGACGTTTTCAGCGGCCGACTGCGTGCCGAACTCCACGGGAACGAGGACGCGGCCGACCAGACCGATGCAGATGGCGCAGAACAGCGAGATGAACACCCACACCACGGCGATGCGGCGCGACTGCGTCACTTCCTGGGCCGTGCGAATGCCCATGAAGCGCACGAGCACCTGCGGCATGCCGAAGTAGCCGAGTCCCCAAGCCATCATGGACACGATGGAGAGCAGGCCGTATTCGGCAGCGTCGCCGAAGACCGGCATGTCGTTCTCGGTCATTTGCGCACCCGCATCGTCAAGCACGGGAACGGCTATCTGCGTGCCGCTCAAAAAGCCGGGGATGCTCTGCAGAAACGCGACCGTGTTGTCGACGCCGCCCGCAGCCGTGATGGAGCCGATGAGCACGACGGCCAGGGCGAAGAACATGAGGCAGCCCTGCACGAAGTCGGTCGCCACAACGGAAAGGTACCCGCCGACGAGCGTGTAGAGAAACACGATGATGGCGCCCAGCACCATCATCGTGGCATAGTCGAGGCCGAACAGCGTGTTAAAAAGTTTGCCGCAGGTAACAAAACAGCTGCCCACGTACACGCAGAAGAACACGAGGATGATCAGCGCCGCGATGGTGGCGATGATGTTCTTGTCGTCGTGGAAGCGCTTGGAATAAAAGCCCGGCAGCGTGATGGCGTCCCCCGCCACGACCGAGTACATGCGCAGGCGCTTCGCCACGAAACGCCAGTTGAGGTACGTGCCGATGGCCAGGCCGACGGCCGTCCAGCCCGCATCGGACGCGCCGGTGAAATACGCCACGCCCGGCAGGCCCATGAGCAGGTATCCCGACATGTCCGACGCCTCGGCGGAAAGCGCCGTCAGCCACGGCCCCACCTTGCGGCCGCCCAAGAAGTACTCCGACGCGGACGAGTTCGACCGCTTCGCATACACAAAACCAATGGTGAGCACGACGATGAAGTATATCAACATCGCAAAAAGCACCCAGAAATCGCCGTTCATGGCGCTCCCTTCTTCCACCGCGGCATCCACCCGCCGCGTTTCCACCGAGCGCTCAAAAGCCTTTCCAGCCCATGACCAATGCATGCCGATGAAATCCGTGTGCGCCGAGTCCATTGGCATGCATGGCAGCTGCGCGTCTCCTTCCGCGCGAGCCAACGCTTCAAAACCGGCCACATTATAACGGTTCGACGCGCTTTACTATGATGGAGCACCCACCGAGCGCTTTGTTCGGTAGATGGAAGGTCGCGAAGGGAGCACGACTTTGCGAGTACTATAGTAATAGGTAAGAAAACGACCGCCGCACGCACAACCACGCTGAAAGGTTTGACCATGAACATCGCCGACATGACGCCTGCCGAGCTTCAGGCGCAGAAGATTTCCCTCGAACGGCAGCACCAGGCTTTCGTCGCGAAGGGGCTTGCGCTCAACATGGCACGCGGAAAGCCCGCACGCGCCCAGCTCGACTTGAGCATGACGCTTCTGTCCGACATCGTCGCGACCGACGAGTGCTTCGCCGAAGACGGCACCGACGCCCGCAACTACGGCGTTTTGGACGGGCTGCCCGAAGCGAAGCGGCTCATGGCGTGCTTTTTGGACGACGAGCCTGAAAACGTGATCGTGCTGGGGAATTCCAGCCTGAACGCGATGTATGACGCGCTGGCACGCTGCTGGATGTTCGGCACGGGGGGACATGCGCCGTGGAGCACGCTTGACCAGGTGAAATGGATCTGCCCCTCCCCCGGCTACGACCGTCACTTCGCCATAACCGAATCGTTCGGCATCGAGATGGTTCCCGTCGCGATGACGCAGGCCGGGCCGGACATGGACGAAGTGGAGCGTCTGGCCGCAAACGACGCGTCCGTCAAGGGCATCTGGTGCGTGCCGCAATACGGCAACCCCACCGGCGTCACCTATTCCGACGAGACGGTCGAGCGCCTGGCCGCCATGGCGTGCGCCGCGCCCGACTTCCGCATTTTCTGGGACAACGCCTACGGCGTGCACCACCTGTACGCCGATCCCGACCGGCAGCGCAAGGTCGCCGACATCCGCCCGGCGTGCGAGCGGGCCGGCAACCCGAACCGCCCCTTCAAGTTCGCATCCACCTCGAAAGTGACCTTTCCCGGCAGCGGGCTTGCGGCGTTCGCGTCGTCGGCGGAAAACCTCGCCGAGGCCAAGCGGGCCATGGGCACCCAAACCATCGGGCACGACAAGATCAACCAGCTGCGCCACGTGGCCTTCCTTGAAGACGCCGAGGGCATCGCCGCGCACATGCAGCGCCACGCCGACATCATCCGCCCGAAGTTCGAGCTGGTGGCACGCAAGCTGGACGCGGCGCTCGCGGACGTGCCCGACTGCTCGTGGAGCACGCCTTTGGGCGGCTACTTCATATCGTTCGACGCGCCGGCGAACACGGCGAAGCGCATCGTGGCCCTGGCGAAAGAGGCCGGCGTCACGATGACCGGCGCCGGCGCCACCTACCCCTACGGGCGCGACCCGCACGACAGCAACATCCGCATCGCGCCGACGCTGCCGCCGCTCGAAGAGCTGGACGAGGCCATGGACGTGTTCGTGACCTGCGTGAAGCTGGCCGCCGTCGAAAAGGCGCTGGCCGAAGCTTAATAGCCTGGTCGCGGGCGGACGGGCGTTTGCACCCGGCCTCGCCCGGCGCGTCGCCCGCATTCGCGTGAAAGCCTTCCGCTCGCCTGCTGCCAAGAGACGCCCGCCCTCGCCCGCCCTCGCGCGAGGGCGGGCGGCGCTTTTCGCATTGCTGCAAGTTTTCCTTGTCTTTCCCGGAAAGGCGTGGTACCATAAATACAAACAAATGTTTGATCTTGCTTGACAGCATTTTCGGAAGCGAGCAGCCATGCACAGCTTGGAAACCGGCATCACGGGATATTTGAACGACGCCTCGCCACAGACGCTCGACGCGCTGCGCATCGAGCAAAACAACCGCCGTTTCGCTGAAGCCATTCGTCTGACCTGGAGCGATTCCCCCGACAGCGCCGAATACATCCTGGCGCACATAAACAGCCTCTACGTCGCTCCCGACGAAGAACGCGCGGCGAAGCCTGCGGACGCGCCGAAAGCGCACCTCATCGGCGTCTACCTCGACGAGCCCACTGCCCGCGCCGAACTGAACGCCCGGCGAGAAACCGTCGCCTACCAGGCGCGGCAGCAGGGGCTGTCGTTTTCCCGCCTCGTCATCCACTATTCCAAAGGCGGCATGCGCGAGCGGCATGCGTTTCCCGACGCGCAAAGGCACATCGCCCGCCTGTTCGGCCTCGCCGGGCCCGCCGATGAAGCCGATAAGCCCCGCCCACAGTCCCGCCCGGTGCGCACGCGCGAGGAACTGCCGCAAAAAAGCGCCCGCGACCAGGCCGATTTGATGGAAGCGCTCAAACGCGGCGTCTGCTTGACCTTTGCCGACTACCGCCAGATGCACGGGTTCGTCGATGCGCTCGAAGGGGTCTTCTTCGAAGTGGCGTACCGCGGCGAGCGCACCGACACGTCGACGTGGCACTACTGCCACCTGTTCGTCTGCGACCACCAGGCGCCCTTGATGCGCAGCGTCGTCGAAACGCATGGGGCGACCCTGGCCTCGCGCTGCCGCGACCTGGGGCTGTTCGTGCGCTCTTTCTACGTGCATCCCTCGTCTGTGCAGACGGCCGGCCAGAAGGCCTACCCGGCAGGCGGCGCCCCCCGCCCGATGCCGCCCCTCGAAAAAAGGGAAGCCGCCGCGCTGCGGGCCCGCTACCGCCGCGCACAGGCGGCCGGCGCGGCCGAGGGACACGCTGGCTGATTCCGCCAGCCCCGGGCCCGCATGGCGGCGCCCGGAGGCTTCAGGCCTCGTTTGCGCACGCACACGCGCTCGCTCGGCCTGCAGCCCCAAGCCCCGCCCGCAAAAAGGCCCCCGCCGCATAGGCAGGGGCCTCGTCGTCAGAGAAACCGCTCGCGCGAACCCGCAGGTCCTAGTCCTGCGCGTAGAGGTCCTTGAGCTTCTCCAGGTGCCTGAAGCGAGCCATGGCCTCTTCCTCGTTGTGCTCGAACAAGTCTTCGGCGCGATCGGGGAATTCGCGCGTCAGGCGGCTGTAGCGGGCCTCGTTCATGAGGAAGTCGCGGTAACCGCCGGCAGGCTCCTTGGAATCGAGCGTGAACTTCTTGCCGGCGGGCGCTGCCGGATTGTAGCGGAACAGGTTCCAATACCCGCAGTCCACGGCCTTCTTCATCTCGTTTTGGCAGTTCATCATGCCGCCCTTGATGGAGTGCATCTCGCACGGCGAGTAGCCGATGATGAGCGACGGGCCCGGATACGCCTCGGCCTCTTGCAGGGCCTTGAGCGTCTGCGGCATCTTCGCGCCCATGGCCACCTGCGCCACGTAGACGTAGCCGTATGCCATGGCGATCTCGGTCAGGCTCTTCTTCTTGATGTCCTTGCCGGCTGCGGCGAACTGCGCCACCTGGCCGATGTTGGACGCCTTGGACGCCTGGCCGCCGGTGTTGGAGTACACCTCGGTGTCGAACACGAACACGTTCACGTCCTGGCCGCTGGCAAGCACGTGGTCAAGGCCGCCGTAGCCGATGTCGTAGGCCCAGCCGTCGCCGCCGAAGATCCACACGGACTTCTTCGTGAGGAACTCGGCGTTGTCCACAATGCCCTGGGCGGTCTTCGCCTCAGGCGTTGCGGCGCCGGCAAGGCGACGCAGCTCGGCGACGTAGGCGGCAGCGGTCGTCTTGGAAGCCTCGGCGTCGTTGCGGGCGTCAAGCCAGGCCTGCGCGGCTTCCGTGAGCGCCGCGTCGTCGGCGCAGGCGGCAAGCAGCGCCTCGGTGTCGGCGACCATCTTGTTGCGCACCGCTTCGTAGCCCAAAAGCATGCCCATGCCGTGCTCGGCGTTGTCCTCGAACAGCGAGTTGCACCACGCGGGGCCGTGGCCGTCCTTGTTCACCGCGTACGGCGAGGTCGCGGCCGGGTTGCCCCAGATGGACGAGCAGCCCGTGGCGTTCGCGACGAACATGCGGTCGCCGAACAGCTGCGTGACCAGGCGAGCATAGGCCGTCTCGGCGCAGCCTGCGCACGCGCCGGAGAACTCCAGCAGCGGCTGCTTGAACTGGCTGCCCTTCACCGTGGCGTCCTGCATGTCGGGCTTGTCGGCCACGTCGCACACGCAGTAGTCGAACACCGGCTGCTGCGGCAGCTCTTCTTCGGTGGGCTTCATGGAAAGCGAGTCGGTCGGGCACACCGTCACGCACACGCCGCAGCCCATGCAGTCGAGCGGGGACACGGCCAGCGCGTATTGGTAGCCGGCGGCCTGGGCGGCCTTGCCCTTCGCAGCGACCATCTTCGTCTGCTCGGGCGCGGCGGCGGCCTCTTCGGCCGTCAGCGCGTACGGACGAATGGTGGCATGCGGGCACACGAACGAGCACTGGTTGCACTGGATGCACTTTTCGGGGTCCCAGCTGGCAACGGTCACGGCCACGCCGCGCTTCTCGTAAGCCGAGGCGCCCAGCTCGAACTGGCCGTCCACGTGCTTCATGAACGCCGACACCGGCAGCGCGTCGCCTTCCATGCGCGACACCGGCTCCATGATGGTGCCGACCATCTCCACCAGCTCCGGCTTGCCGGCAAGCGGGGCGGCTTCTGCGTCGTCGGCGAGCGTCTTCCAGCTTTCAGGCACTTCCACCTGGACAAACGCCGTGGCGCCCGCCTCGATGGCGCGATGGTTCATGTCGACGACGTCCTGGCCCTTCTTCAGGTAGGACTTCGTGGCGGCGTCTTTCATGTAGCGGATGGCGTCCTCTTGAGGCATGACGCCCGCGAGCGTGAAGAACGCCGATTGCAAGATGGTGTTCGTGCGCTTGCCCATGCCGATCTCGATGGCCAGGTCGATGGCGTTGATGGTGTAGAGCTTGATGTCGTTGCCGGCGATGTAGCGCTTCGCCTTCGCGGACAGCTGCTTTTCCAGCTCTTCAGGCGTCCACTGGCAGTTGATCATGACGGTGCCGCCGGGCTTCACGTCGTAGACGATCGGGAAGTCCTTCGTGATGTAGGCGGGCGTGTGACAGGCCACGAAGTCGGCCTTGTTGACGTAGTACGGCGCACGGATGGGCGAATCGCCGAAGCGCAGGTGCGAAATGGTGACGCCGCCGGTCTTCTTCGAGTCGTACTGGAAGTAAGCCTGGACATACTTGTCGGTGTGGTCGCCGATGATCTTGATGGAGTTCTTGTTCGCGCCGACGGTGCCGTCGCCGCCCAAGCCCCAGAACTTGCATTCGATGGTGCCCGGCGCCGCCGTGTTGGGGGCGTCGGCGGGCTCTTCGAGCGACAGGTTCGTCACGTCGTCGACGATGCCGATGGTGAATTCGCGGCGCGGCTCGTCTTTCGCAAGCTCGGAATACACCGCGAACACCGACGCGGGCGGGGTGTCCTTCGAGCCCAGGCCGTAACGGCCGCCGATGACCTTGATGCCTTCGACGCCCTCGTGCACGAGCGCGTTGACGACGTCTTGGTACAGCGGCTCGCCAATGGAGCCCGGCTCCTTCGTGCGGTCGAGCACGGCCATCTTCTTGCAGGTGGCCGGAATGGCCTCCACGAAGCGCTTCGTCACGAACGGACGGTACAGGCGCACCTTGATGAGGCCCACCTTTTCGCCCTGGGCGTTGAGGTAGTCGACCACTTCCTCGGCCACTTCGCTGAACGACCCCATGACCACGATGACGCGGTCGGCGTCCGGAGCGCCGTAGTAGTTGAACAGCTTGTAGTCGGTGCCGAGGCGGGCGTTGACGGCGTCCATGCATTCCTCGACGACGGCCGGCAGCGCGTCGTAGGTGCCGTTGCAGGCCTCGCGGTGCTGGAAGAAGATGTCGCCGTTCTCATGGCTGCCGCGCATGGCCGGACGCTCGGGGTTGAGCGCGTGGTCGCGGAACGCCTGCACGGCTTCCATGTCGCACATCTCGGCCAGGTCGTCGTAATCCCACACGGCGACCTTCTGGATCTCATGAGACGTGCGGAAGCCGTCGAAGAAGTTGAGGAACGGCACGCGGCCTTTGATGGCGGACAGGTGCGCCACGGCGGACAGGTCCATGACTTCCTGCACGCTGCCTTCGGCAAGCATCGCAAAGCCGGTCTGGCGGCAGGCCATGACGTCGGAGTGGTCACCGAAGATGTTGAGGGCGTGGGTGGCCACGGTGCGTGCGGACACGTGGAACACGCAGGGAAGCTGCTCGGCGGCGATCTTGTACATGTTGGGGATCATGAGAAGCAGGCCTTGGGAAGCCGTGTAGGTGGTGGTCAGCGCACCGGCGGCCAGCGACCCGTGCACGGTGCCGGCGGCGCCGCCTTCAGACTGCATCTCGCAAACCTTGACCTGCGTTCCGAAGATGTTCTTTCGACCCGCAGCAGACCACTGGTCGACGAGGTCTGCCATGGGGCTTGACGGGGTGATAGGGTAAATGCCGGCAACTTCAGTGAACGCATAGGACACGTAAGCCGCAGCAGTGTTGCCGTCCATTGACTTGAATTCTCTCGCCATGTTCTCTCCTTTGGCAGGGATTTGCTCGAACGAGCATGCTCATCTTGTGACATGCGTCACGTACCGTTTCATAATAGCCGAGGGGTCAAGGCATCAGGCCCACTCCTGCCGGATTGCCGCATTCTTGCGAGTCCTTTTCGGTAATCGGAGACCGCGCCCGCTCTTTTCCTGATCTGGCCAGTCATATTTTTTGTTACTTATTTGTTAATCATTGGTTAGGCAATCTTCATAAACCCAGGTCAGATAATCTATAAGTAAAGGACTAAACTTTACAGTTCGTCATGAATTCTCCGTTGCCGAAGTTTTCCCCCTGTCTCTCAGCATAATGGAGCGTGTCGTGCTATGCGTGCGCGCATTGTTTGAGCATCGCGACGCATGTTTCGGCGATGTTCGCATGATCCGAATGGAGGGAACCTATGCACCAGTTTTCTAGCAACAAGCCCCTGTCTCGCCGCGTTTTCGTCGCGGGCGGCGCCATCGCCGCGGCAGGCGCCAGCCTGGCACTGGCCGGCTGCAGCTCCGGCAGCTCGTCTTCCAGCACCGACTCTGAAAGCACCCCCGAGCCTGCCGATTCCGGCACCGCCGAAAACGCGGGCGGCGGCGAGCTTCGCGCGGCCATGAGCTATCAGACGGACAACTTCTTGCCGCTGAACAACTCGTCGGGCCTTGCCCAGGGCGCCAACTGGAACGTCATCGAAGGCCTGTACATGCTCGACATGGCCACCATGAAGCCTTACCCGGCCCTGGCCGACGGCGAGCCTGTGCAGATCTCCGACACCGAGTACGAGGTGAAGCTGCGCGAGGGCGCGAAGTTCTCTGACGGCACCGCCGTGACCGCGGCCGACGTCGCGGAATCCTACAGCCGCACCGTGGGCGCCGACGGCTCGCTCTACGCCCCGATGCTCTCCTTCATCGACTCGATGGAAGCCAAAGACGACGCCACCGTCGCCATCAAGCTGAACACGCCCACCTCGCTGCTCACCACGCGTTTGGCGCTCGCGCTCGTCGTGCCCACCGCGGCGACCGACGAAGAGCTCACCGCCAAGCCGGTCGGCTCCGGCCCCTACATGTACGAGGCGCTCAACGGCCAGGACGGCGGCCAGCTCGTGTTCGTGCCGAACCCCAACTACAACGGCAAGCACCCGGCCACCTGTGACAAGCTCACCTACGACATCATCATCGACGACACCGCCCGCACCACCGCGCTCACCGACGGCACCGTCCAGATCATGGAAAACGTGCCTTCGAACCTGATCGCGCAGGCGTCGTCCACCGGCGCCGTCACCGAGAACGCCATGGGCTTCGCCGTGGGCTTCATGATGTTCAACACGAAGAAGAAGCCGTTCGACGACGTGCGCGTGCGTCAAGCGTTCCTGTACGCCATCGACTACGACAAGATGATCATGAACGCCCTGCCCGACGTCGCCACCAAGCCCGACAGCTTCCTGCCGGCCACGCACGCCTCCTACACCGGCCCGGCGAAGAACAACTACGCCTACGACAAGGACAAGGCCAAGCAGCTGCTTGACGAGGCCGGCGTGTCCAGCCTGTCCATCACCATCGACACCACCGACGCCGGCTGGATCGAGGCCATGGCCCCGCAGATCCAGTCCAACCTGAAAGAGCTCGGCATCGACGCCCAGATCTCTTCGCAGGCCTCCAGCTCGCTGTATGCGAACCGCTGCGACACCGACGACGACGTGCAGCCGTTCGACATCGTGGTGGCCCCGGGCGACCCGGGCTGCTTCGGCACCGACCCCGACCTGCTGATGAACTGGTGGTACGGCGACAACAGCTGGACCCAGAAGCGTTCTTCCTGGAAGGACTCCGACGGCTACAACAAGCTGCACGAGCTCATGGACGCGGCGTTCGTCGCCGAAGGCGAAGAGCAGAAGGCCAAGTGGGCCGAGTGCTTCGACCTGCTGTCCGAAGAAGTGCCGCTGTACCCGCTGGTGCACCGCCAGGTCGTGACCGCGTACTACGCCGACAAGGTGAAGAACTTCATCGCCATCGGCTCTACCGGCCTGCGCTTCCTGGACGTGTCCCCGGCGTAAGAACATCCTGGTCAGCCAAGCTTTTTATCGGCTGTCTGCACACAAAGAAGCCGCCCCGTTCGGGGCGGCTTCTTTTTTAGGACAACGCCGGTCGGCGCCGGGGGCTTGCTAGGCGAGCGCCGGCAGGCTGGCCGCCGCGACCGACTGGCCGACGCGGCGCATCATCTCGTCGGGCAGCGTCACGTTGATGGCGTCCGCCAGCTCGGGGTATTCGGCCGCCAGCACGTCGTTGCACACGTCCACGACCAAATCGCCGCCGACGCCCGACGCCACGCGCCCGAGCACGAGCAGCGTCTTGATCTCATAGAACGAGCTGTACAGCACCAGGGTGTGCGCCAGATACGTGCCGATGCTGCGGAAGATGTCGAGCGCTCCTTCATGCCCGTCGTTGGCAAGGCCTTGGACCACCTTCAGCTTTTCGGCCGGCGACAGTTCGGCGTCGAGCGAAATGCCCGCGGCCGGCGCCAGCTTGATGACGGCGTCTTGGCTGAAGTACTTGCAGCCCACGCCGAAGTCGCCCGACCACTCGTCCTGCATGGCGCACGGAGACAGGTCCACCGGCGCGAAGGCCAGCTCGTTGATCCAGCCGAGCACGTTGCCTTCGTCGTTCACGTAGCCCACGGCCTCGCTCGTGCCCATGGCGATGCCCAAAATGTCGCCTTTGCCCGTGGACATGAAGCCGGCAAGGGCGGTCACGTCGCCGTCGTTGGCCACGACCAGCGGCACGTCGCCGATTTCCGCGCCGGCGCGGTCGTAGATGGACTTCACCAGGTCGCGCTGTTCGCGCGGCACCTTGATGAACAGCGACGCCACCATGGGGCTGTTGCCCACGAACGTGCCGGCGCTCGACACGCCGATGGCGTCCACGCGCGGCATCTTCGACGCGGCCGTCTTGAACGCGGTCACGATCTCGTTGAAGTGGTATTCCGGGTCTTCGGTGATCTTAGGAAACCACACCACCTCTTCGGAATACACCGGCTCGCCGTCGATGACGGCCGACACCTTGCGGTCGGACCCGCCGGCGTCAAACCCGATGCGGCAGCCCTCCATGTGCCCGCCGATGGCCTTGGCGCCTTCGTTGGCCGCAGGAAACGTTTCGGGCGTGCAGGCGAGCACTTCAAGCGGACGCTCGTAGACGTCCATCACGAACCCGTAGTCGAACGCGCGGGCGCCCTCGGGCGAGTACGCTTCGGCCAAGCGGGCGGCGATGTCGTCGCAGCCCTGGATGTAGACGCGGAAGCCGCCGATGGACCACAGCTCGAACTTCACGAGCCGCTCGACATAGCGAAAGTTTGCTTCGGCAAACTCAGGCCCGCGAATCGCGGAGTCGCGCACGGACACGAGGCCGTCTTCGCGCTCGACCGCGATGCGGATCGGCTGGTCGGCGCCTGCAAGGTAGGCCTTCATCCACACGCCGAAGGGAATGAAGCCGGGGTCGAGCTTCGGGGCGGTTTTCAGCTCGTAGTCGATGCCCAAGTAGTTCATGATCGTCAGTCTCCTAAGATCTCGTTGAGTATTTGCTCGGTCATGCACAGCGCTCGCGGCACGTGGAACGGGCCTTTGAACGTGGAACCTTTCGTGGACGGCTCGGTCGGCAGGCCGTCGCGGCGCAAGTAGCCGTACCATTCGCCGAACTCGGGGTCGGCGAAGTGGGCCTTGCAGTATTCGAGCGTGCGCACGAGCCAGTCGCGGAAGTACGGGTCGCCCGTGTCGCGATAGGCCATAGACGCCGCGATCATGATCTCGTTGTGCGGCCACCACAGCTTCATGTCGTGCTCGTAGGCCTCGGGCGGCTTGCCGCAGGCGTCGATGAAGTAGAGCAGCCCGCCGTATTCGTCGTCCCAGCCGGCCTCGATGGCCAGGCGGAACATGTCGCGGGCCGTGGCGTGCAGCTCCTCGTCGCCGCGGTAGTTGGCCTCTTGCATCATGAACCAGCTGCACTCGATGTCATGTCCGGGGTTCACGACGCGGCCTGCGGTGTAGTCGAGCTCCGGCTCGCCTTCGAGGTTGACGCTTTCGAGCGTGCAGCCCAGCTCGGGCCGGTAATGCTCGCGCACGATGCGGTCGGTGCACTCGCGGGCGTGGCGGTCGTATTCCTCCGCATGGGCGGCGTCGACGCGGCGCATGATCGAAATGATGTTGAGGAAGATCATCGGATCCCCCAGCGCCCGCCCCGCACGCGTTTCCGCGATGGTCTTCGGACCAAGGCCCGCCGGGTCTTCAATGACGCCGTTGTTGAGGTCGTACACCAGCCGATAGGCGCGGCGGGCGCGGGCCAGACACGCCTCGTCGCCGGTCACGCCATAGTATTCGGCGTTGGCGATGCAGTAGAACCCTTCCGAAAAACAGTAGCGGCGCTGGCGCAACGGGCGGCCGTCCGCCGTGACCGTGAAGTAGAGGCGGTCTGACGCCTCATGGTTGATGCAATGGCTTTCCAAAAACTCCAGACAGCTTTTCGCCGCCTCCAGCCATTCGGGACGCGTGCCATAGACATGGCACAGATACGCATAGGTCCACGCGCAACGGCCTTGCATCCACACGCTCTTGTCGGTGGAATAGACCGCGCCTTCGCGGTCGAGGCAGGTGTACACGCCGCCGTTGACCAGGTCGATGCCGTGTTCGAGCCAAAACGCCTGGCACGCATCAAGCTCGTCACGGATCCAATCGCGCCATACGACCAGTTCGCGGTCGCCTTCGATCTTGTCTGTCACAGGTCCCCCTTTCGTTCGATCTTTGTAAGCAAAGCTGCCTTCATTCTAGTGCGCGAAGGCTCAAACGGCGAAACTGTCAGCCAACCGTTGGCGCTGCACGACATCAGAAAACCCGCGTTCGCGCCAAAGGGCGCCGCCGGCCGCGCACTGCGAAAAAAGCGCCGGCTCGGTGCGCCGGCGCTTGCAAAACCGCTTGTCGCGCCCAGACAGGCCTACATCGTGGACGCTTCCCCGCTCGGCGGCACCACGTCGCGCTTTTCCGCGGCGGACTGCTGCGCCTGCTCGATCGACTTGCCGATGACGCAGCGGCACTTGCCGTTCGGCTTGCCGCCGCGCATGAGGCCTTCGCATTCGAGCACCTGCAAAATGTGGTCGACGTCTTCGCCGGCAAGGGGCTGCACCGGCTCGCGCATCTGGTTCGTGTTGAACACGCCCATCTGCCACAGGGCCGTCTTGAAGGCGCCCACGCCGGCGCCGAAGCCGACGGTCGCCTTCACGCGGCGCGTGATGAACATGAGACGGGCCAGATGGTCTTGCAGCACGCGCACGCGCTGCCAGTCGCCGGCGCATGCCGCCTGCCACTGCTCCACGTAGCTGTACGGGTCGACGTTGGCCAGGCCCGGCACCGATCCGTCGGCGCCGGCCAGATACGCGCCGTCGACGCACACCTCGTGCCCGGTCAACAGCTGCAAGGGGTGGCCGGCGTCTTCGTTTTCGAGCACCATCCAGCGGAAGGCCACGTCATCGCCGCTGGAATCCTTCACGCCCTGCAGCACGCCGTCTTTGCCAAGGCGCACAAGCATCGTGGGGTCGAGCTTGGTGTGCACGCACACCGGCAAATCGTAGGCGAACAGCGGCAGGTCCGTGTGCTCGCGAATGGCGCGGAAATGGCGCTCCACTTCTTTCGGGCCGCCGAGCGCGTAGAAGGGGGCCGTGGCCACCACCGCGTCGACGCCAAAGCTTTCGACGCGTTTCACCTGGTCGACCACGCGCATGGTCTCCATGTCGATGACGCCCGCCATGAGAGGCACGCGCCCGTTGACGGCCGCCGCCGCCTCTTGGAAAATGTGCTGGCGCTGGGTGTCGGTTATAAAGGCGACCTCGCCGCTCGACCCCAGAAAGAACAGTCCGTCGACGCCGGCATCGATCATGCGGTTGATCGTGCGGTGCAAGGCTTCGACGTCGAGATGCCGGTCCTTGTCAAGGGGAATGACGACGGGGGGCACCACGCCTCTGAATTTCGACGCGTCCATCATGTTTGACACCTACTTTCCCAAATCCGGATGCAGCAACGAGGGCGCCGCGCTCAAAAGCAGGCGCGTGTAGTCGTCGGTCGGGTTCTCGAACACGCGCGCCGCCGGGCCCTCTTCGACGATGCGGCCGCCGTTCATGACGATGATCCGGTCCGAGATATAGCGAACGGTCTGAATGTCGTGGCTGATGAAGACCATCGACAGACCAAGTTCGTGCTTGAGGTCCATGAGCAGGTTCAGAATCTGCGCACGCACCGACACGTCGAGAGCGCTGGTCGGCTCGTCGGCGATGATGGCGTCGGGCTTGAGCGCAAGGGCGCGAGCGATGGCGACGCGCTGGCGCTGGCCGCCGGACATCTGCCCGGGCAGCGCCTGCAGCACCGAGCGCGGCAGGCCCACCATTTCGATGAGCTCGAGCACGCGCTGCTCGCGCGACTGCTTGTCGCCGATGCCATGCACCCGCAGCGGGTCCATGAGCTGGTCTTGCACGGTCATGCGGGCGTTCAAGGCCGTCGCCGGATCTTGGAACACCACCGAGATGACGCGGCCGATGAGCTTGCGCTGGGCGGCCGTGCGCTTCGTGACGTCCTCGCCCTTGAAGTACACCTTGCCCGACGTCGGCTGTTGCAGGCCGCACATGATGTTAGCCGTGGTTGACTTTCCACAGCCGGACTCGCCCACGATGCCGAGCGTCTTGCCGGGCATGAGCCGCAAGGACAGGTCGTTCACCGCCGTGACCTTGTTCGGATGCAGGATGGATCCGGTGCGCGTCTTGAACACCACCGACACGTGGTCGAGGAAGATGATCGGGGTCACGCTTTCAGAAACGACCTCCACCGATTCCACCACGCCGGCCGGCGTCTTCACCACGCTTTCGATGACGACCTCTTCGGTCACCACGCCGTTGTATTCGTTCTTTGCGTCACTCATAGCAACTGCCCTCCTGGAGCCGGCGGGTTGGGATTGATGCCCAAGCGGACAAGCTCGGGATCAGGCAATTCGCCGTAGTAATGGTCCGTTCCCGGAATGCGCTTCAAAACCGGGCGCACGTCGGAGACGATCTCCGGATGGCTGGACCGCGGCACGAAGCGGTCGCCCTTGGGGAAGTCCGCCGGGCTGGGGACCGAACCGGGCACCTGGTGCAGGCGGGCGCCGCCGGCCTCGATGGAAAGCACCGAGCCGAGCAGGCCGCGCGTGTACTCGTGGACAGGCCCCTGCAAAATGTCTTTGACCGGACCTTGCTCCACTACCTGGCCTGCGTACATGACCGTGATGGAGTTGGCCACTTCCGCAACGAGCGCCAGGTCGTGGCTGACGAAGACCATGGCAAAGCCCAGCTCGGCCTGCAGGTCGTTCAGCAGGTTGATGACCTGCTTTTGCACGGTCACGTCAAGGGCGGTGGTAGGTTCGTCGGCGATGATGACCTTCGGGTCGCGGGTGAGCGCCATGGCGATGAGCACGCGCTGGCGCTGGCCGCCGGAAAGCTCGTGGGGGTAGGAATCAAGCGTGCGCTTGGGATCGAGGCCCACCAACTCCAGCAGGTCTTCGGCGCTGCGGGTGCCACCGCGAGTCGTCAGCTGCTTCATCTGCGACTTGATGAGCATCGAGGGGTTGAGCGAGGACAGCGCGTCTTGGTAGATCATGGCGATTTCCGTGCCGCGCAGGTCGTTCATTTCCTTCTGCGACAAGTCGAGCAGGTTCACGCCGTTGTAGAGGATCTCGCCAGACACCTTCGCGCGTTTGTCGAGCAGGCCCATGATGGTGAGCGACGTGATGGACTTGCCGCAGCCTGACTCGCCCACCAGCCCCATGGTTTGGTGCGGGCGCACAACGAAGTTCACATGGTCGACCACGTCCACGTCGCCGTGGCGCGGGAACTTGATGCACAAGTCCTTGACCTCGAGAATGGGCGGCGTGGCGGTGTCGGCTTCGAAGCGGTCCGTCCTCCTGTCCTCCATCGCCCGCAAGTCGGCCAAGCGCCGCTCAAGCGAAGCGGCCTGGGCCTTGTAGGCCAGCGTCGGGTCGGCGACGAGACGGTCGGCCTCGCGGTCGGAGCTGAGGTTGGCGTCGGAGGCCTGGATGGGGGCCTTCGGCGCGGCGGCCATGGCGTCGGTCATGCCTTCCGACAAGATGTTGAGGCACAAAACCGTGATCATGATGGCCAAGCCCGGGAACAGCGCCTGCCACCACTGGCCGGCAAGCACGCCGGCGCGGGCGTCGGCGAGGATGTTGCCCCAGGTGGGAGTCGGCTCCGGAATGCCGGCGTTGATGAACGACAGCGACGCTTCAAAGACGATGGCGTCGGCCACCAGCACGATGGTGAACACCATGACCGGCGCTATGCAGTTGCGCACCACGTGCTTGAACAGGATCCACGGGGCGCGGGCGCCGGACACGATGACGGCGCGCACGTAGTCCTGGCCGTATTCGCTGACGACGTTGGCCCTCACCACGCGGCAGATCTGCGGGATGTACAAAAAGCCGATGGCGAAGATGAGCGACGGCAGGTTGTTGCCGAACACGGTCACGAACACGCAGGCCAGCGCGATGCCCGGGAAGGACATGACGATGTCCATGCAGCGCATGATGACTTCAGAGACGCTCTTGCGCGCCACAGCGGCGATAGAGCCGAAGATGGCGCCGAAGAAGAGCGCGAAGGCGGTCGCGCACAGGCCGATGGTCAGCGAATAGCGCGCGCCGTAGATCATGCGCGACAGCACGTCGCGGCCCTTGTCGTCGGTGCCGAACAGGAATTCGGACGACGGTGGCTGGCGGGCCAGGAAGATCTCAAGGGGATCATGGGGCGCCACGATGGGCGCGAAGATGGCGGCAAGCACGATGAGGACGAGCACGACGAGCGACACGCGAGCACCCATCGACATGGCCTTCCATTTGCGGAAGTGCACCTTGCCGGCATTGTCCTCCATCTTTTTCGTTAGGTTTCCGCGAAGTTGGACCATGGGACTACACCGTCCTAATGCGTGGGTTGATGAGGATGTAGAGCATGTCGACGATGATGTTGATGATGATGAACGTCACGGCGACGGTGACGGTCACGCCCTGCACCAACGTCGGGTAGTTGCCCTGCACGCCCTGGAGAATGGTCATGCCCATGCCCGGCAGGTTGAAGATGACCTCGATGACGACGGCGCCGCCGATAAGGTAGCCGATGCGCAGGCCGAGCACGGTCACCGGCGTGATGAGCGCGTTGCGCAGCACGTTGCGGGCGATGACGGTGCGGCGCGGAATGCCGGCGCCGATGGCGGTGCGCACATAGTCCTTGTCGAGCTCTTCGACCATCGACGTGCGGATGACGCGGGTCAGCGTGCCGGCGACGGGAATGCCCAAGGCGAAGGCCGGCATGATGATGCGGGCCATGTAGCCACCCGGATCGTCGAAGAAGTTCGGCAGGTCGCCAGAGGCCGGCAGCAGGTGCAGCGTGGACGAGAAGAGCAGGATGAGGAGCACGGCGAGCCAGAACGACGGCGTCGCGATGCACAGGATGGAAAAGACGCGAATGACCTGGTCAGGCCACTGGTCGCGGTACACCGCCGAGACGATGCCCAAAACGACGGCAAGCACCACGGCGATGATGAGGCCGATGAACGTCAGCTGCAGCGTCACCGGCAGCGCTTCGGCCACGCGGTCGAGCACCGAGTTGCCGGCAGCGCCGTACGTTCCCAAGTCGCCTTGGAGCAAGCCGCCCAAAAACAGGCCGTACTGCACGATCCAAGGCTGGTTCAGACCGTGCTGCTCGCGGTAGGCGGCCAACGCCTCCGGGCTGGCGCTTTCACCAAGCGCCGAATAAGCAGGGTCGATAGGCGAGAACGACATGATGAAAAATACCAAGAACGTCACGCCAAGCACCATGATGGGCAAGGCAATCAGCCTGTTCCCCACGAGACGTAAAAGATTGTTCATTGCGTGTTCCCCCTTTCTGGCTCGGCGGGCAACGAGTCCCGCAACCGTCTTGTGTCCGCTCCCTTTCCGGACACCAATACTCTTAGTATAGGCAGATGCGGTGTCTGTGGAAAAAGAGTTCGCATTTTGTAACGAAAGCGGCGCGTCGGCGCACGGCCCCGTGCCGACGGCGTGCGAAAACGCGCCGAAACGCGAAAAGAAACACGAGTTCAGCGGCTGTTTTTTCCCGCCGCGGGACCTGTTTTCACGATTTCAGGCCCTGCGGCCCCGTTTTACCGCACATATGCGGAAACATGGTTACAGGACAGTGCCGCGCACGATGACGTGGCGGATGTTGAGGTCTTCGTCGAGCACGACCGCGTCGGCGATGCGCCCCACCTCGATGGCGCCTCGATCGGCAAGGCCGATGGCGCGGGCGGGATTGGACGCGGCCGCCTTCACCGCGCTGGCAAGCGGAATGCCCATGTCGCGCACGGCCACCACAAGGCAGCGCATGAGGTCGCTCACGCTGCCCGCCAGGTTTCCGGCCGCGATGGTGGCCACCGGGCCTTCCACCGTGACGTCTTGGCCGCCCAGGTCGTACACGCCGTCGCCAAGGCCCGCCGCCCGCAGCGTGTCGCTCACGAGCACCATGCGGTCATCGCCGAACAGCTTGAAGGCCAGCCGCACCATGGCCGGGTGGATGTGCACGCCGTCGGCGATGATCTCTGCCGTTACGTCAGGGTTTTCGACCGCCGCCGGAATGGGGCCGGGATCGCGGTGGTGCAGGCCCGGCATGGCGTTGTACAGGTGCGTCACATGGCGGGCGCCCTTGGCAAACGCGCGTTTGGCGGTGTCGTAGTCGACCTTCGTGTGCGCCACCGAAATGCGCACGTCAGACGCGAGGGCTTCGATGAATTCGTCTGCGCCGGGCTCTTCGGGGGCAATGTCGACCAGCTTGAACAGGCCGCCGGCCGCTTCTTGCAGGCGCTTGAACTCCTCCGCGTCGGGGGTCCGCACGTGAGCCGGATTCTGGGCGCCCACCTTTCCCGGCGAGATGTAGGGGCCTTCCATGTTGATGCCCACAAGCGCCGCCTCGTCCGCGGCCGGCTCGTAGGCCCGGGCCGCCTTCGCCGCGCGAAGCAGCACGTCTTCAGGCAGCGTCATCGTGGCCGGGCACATGGCGGTGATGCCGCGCGACGCCTCGTAGGCGCCCATGCGGTGCAGCCCTTCCAGGTCGCCGTCGCTCATGTCGGACCCGGCGCTGCCGTGAAAGTGAATGTCGACAAGGCCCGGAATGACGTAGCAGCCGGCCGCGTCGATGGTCTGGCCGTCGTCGCGCACTTCGGCGGCCTCGACGAACCGATCGCCCGAGATGGCCACGTCCCGTCGCTCGAACTTGTTTCCCGTGAATACCTGACCTCCTACGATGCGCATGATGGGTCCTTTCGGTGTCGGAATGCGGCGTCCCGTGCGCCTGTTGCGTATAAAAATAGCCCTCTTCGCGGCCGTTCCCACGAAGAGGGCTGTTTTGTTTCTTTTTTGGAACGAGACTCGAGCGCGTCTACAGCAGCGAGCCCGCCTCGGCGTCCACGAACACGGTGACGTTCGGATGCAGCTGCAGCACCGACGCCGGCACCTCGGGCGTGACCGGGCCGCTCACGACGGCCTTCACGATTTCGGCCTTGTCCTTGCCGCTGGCGACCATGACGATGCGGCGGGCCTTCATGATGGTGCCGATGCCCATGGTGTAGGCTTCGCGCGGCACGTCGTCGACGCTGTCGAACAGGCGGCTGTTGGCCTGGATGGTGCTTTCGGTCAGCTCCACCAGGTGCGTGTCGACCGGGAAGCAGTCGCACGGCTCGTTGAAGCCGATGTGGCCGTTGTGGCCCAGGCCGAGCAGCTGCAGATCGATGCCGCCCGCCTCGGCGATGCCCGCCTCATAGGCCGCGCACGCCGCTTCGGCGTCCGGGTCGGCGCCGTTGGGCACGTGGGTGTTCGCAACGTCGATGTTCACGTAGTCGAACAGGTTCTTCTGCATGAAGTAGCGGTAGGACTGGTCGTGCTCGGGGTCGAGGCCGCGGTATTCGTCCAAGTTGAACGTCTTCACCTTCGAGAAATCGACGGCGCCGTCCTCATAGTCCTTCACCAGCGCGGCGTACAGGCCGATAGGGGTCGACCCGGTGGCCAGGCCGAGCACGCTTTCGGGGTTTTGCTGCACCTGGGCGGCGAACACGTCGGCGGCGCGGCGACTCATGTCATCATAAGAGCTCGCGATCACGATTTCCATGAAAGGTCCTTTCTCGAATGCAAGGATGCGCTGACGACAAGAGTAGCGCTTCGCTGGCGAACAGGGGAAAACGGCGCGAAATCAGCGGAAAAGGCCTACACGCCTGCGCCAGGGCCTTTGAGAGGCCCGACGCTTTACCCGGCTCTTCGTGCGGGCGGACACGCGAACACGTGCGTTCCTAGGTCCAGAACTGGGCCGCTTCGATGACGTTTTGGTAGGCCCAGTCGTAGATGTCGGAATACCAGCCCACTTCGGGCACGAAGCACACGAGCGCCACGTAGACGACCGACAGCGCCACGACGGCCAGCAGCGCGTTCTGGAAAAGCGAAGATGCCGGCGTGCCTGGCGCCAGCCGCTCGTTGGCGACGAACAAAAGCAGCACGGCCGCAGCCAGGAACATGAAGCTGAAGTCGGCGAAGTAACGCTCGAGGATGCCCGCCATCTGCGCGTCGGCCAGCGCCACGACCACGCCGCCCGCCACCAGCGCGACCACGACCCCGGCGGTGGTGTGGGTGGCCCGCTCGCTCACGCGCAAGGCCAGGATGCGGCGCGACGCAGCGAGGATCCACAGCACCGGCAGGCACGCGAAAATGCCGCCGAACGTGGCCTCTTTGATGGTCTGCCCCAGATAGGTGGTGTCGAACGGCGCCGGCTGCACATAGGGGAACACGCCCGTGACGCACGGCGGCTGCAGGAAATAGGCGAACAGGGCGGGAAGGATCCGTCCCAGGTTGAACCCGCGGCGCGTCATGTCGTTGACGGTGAGGTTGTAGCTGGCACCGAAATCGGTCGGCGAGCCGAAACGCGCCGCGTTGTACCCCATAATGGCCAGCGCCACCGCGGCATACGGCGCGACAAGACAGGCGAATTCGCGGGCGCCCGCACCCGTGAACAGGCGTTTTTCGGTGATGTAGCGGCGCCAGAACAGCGGGAACGCCACGCAGGACAGCACGAGCAGCTGCGGGCGGCATCCCGCCACGAGCGCCATGCACAGCGACCCGGCCGCATACCAGCGGCACGGATGCGCCGCCGAACGTCCCACCATCCACAAATACAGCCCCCACACGCTGAACGCCAAACCCAGCGCGATGGGCAGCGAGTAGAACGTCGGAAACTTCAGCAGGTACAAAACACCCGAACACGCGACGAGCGGGATCTGCAGCAGCAAGAACAGCCCCAGGCTCACCCGCTTGAAGTGGTGGCGCGCAAAGCGATCGAGCAGCGCCGTGCAGCCGCCCGCAAATGCCAGCACGCTTGCCAAAACGCCGAGCGCCGTGGGAAAATTCGCGCCTGTGACCAGGTAGAACGGCAGGTAGAACAAAAACACCGGCACCACGCCGAAATACACGTAGTACTTCCCGTCGTGATAGGCCACGTCGAACAGGTAGTCCTCCCCCGTCTCCTTCTGCGCTTCGTCGCGCGCGCCCTTGTCGTAGGGGTCGTCCATCGCCTTGAGCCATTCGGGGGGCTCTTCCTCCAAACACAGCTGGCCGCGCGTGAACGATTTTGCCAACTCGGCGTATTGCTGGGCGTTCTCGCCGCCCACCTCGAACGTGTTCGCCACGCTCACGCCGTCCCACGACCCGTAGTTGTACGAGCTGGTGGCCACCCCCACCAAGTTCGACCCGAAGAACAGATACGACGTCATGACCAGGCATTCCACGACGAACACCACAATGATGATCGTTTTGGTCAACCTTGGACGCACGCGCAGCGGCCAGCGATAGATGGCCGAGCGCGGCCGGAATGCATAGACGAGGCACAGAATGCCCAGCGCAACCCCGAAGCGCGTCTTGCTGAAGTCGAACGGGCGGTTGGCGTTGACGACCACCTTGTCGAGCAGCACCGGATAGCGCACCTCGTCGCCCACGAGCTCGATTTCGAGCGCCTGCACACGCCCCGACGCATTGAGGTTCAAGTACTCGCTTTTTTCCGACACCGTGGACACGTCGACGATCGGCACGCCGCGCGTGTATTCCGTCGTGTCGAAAAACGTCTTGTGCGCCTCGTCGGTGAACAAGACTTTGCATTCCAGCAGCTGGGCGGGCTGTTCGCCGTCGAAGTCGAGCCACACGTTCTCGACCGCCTGGTCGAGGCCTTGCAGCACGACGGCATGGTTCGCTTCGGTGAGCATGAGCTGGCCGATGTCGTTTTCCGGCAGGCCGCATTCGCGCGTGACGTCGCGCGGCTCAAGCCCTGCCGTCAGATAGAAGTTCATGTTGAACACAAAGACCTCGAGCGCCAGGGCGCAGGCGATGAGCACGGCCGCGACTTTCGCAAAATGTAAAACCGCAGCTCCATGGCGATCCATGAAGCTGCGGCAGAAATAGGTGGCGTTGTCGCGAACCGACGGCATGAAAACTCGGCGTCACAGGCCGCAGAGCACCTAGACGTGCAGGGCTTCTTTGACGTCGGCGTAGACTGCCTGCGGGTCGCGGTCGCCATCGATGGACACGAGCGAGTCACAGCCGCGATAGTAGTCGATGAGCGGCGCCGTGGACTTCTCGTACACGTCCAAGCGGTTGCGCACCGTGGCTTCGTTGTCATCGTCGCGCTGGTACATTTCGCCTTCGCACTTGGGGCAGGACTCGTCGGCAGCGCTGCCGATGTAGCCGCATTCCTTGCACATGCGGCGGCTCGTCAGACGCTTTACGATGACTTCCGAATCAACGTCGATGAGCAGCGCGGCGTCGAGCGGGCGGCCCAGCTCGGAAAGCTGCGCATCGAGCGCGACGGCCTGGGCGCTTGTGCGCGGGAAGCCGTCCAAGATGAAGCCGGCCTCGGTGTCGGGCTGCTGCAGACGCTCGGCCACCAGGCCGATGATGACGTCATCGGGCACCAGATCGCCGGCATCCATGTACTTCTTGGCTTCCTTGCCCAGCGGCGTGCCCGCCTTGACGGCCGCACGCAGCATGTCGCCCGTGGAAATGTGCGGAGTGCCGAATTCTTCAACGAGGAGCGCTGCCTGGGTTCCCTTGCCGGCGCCCGGAGCGCCCAACAGTACGATGTTCATAATGCCAGGTTCCTTTCGACGGATGATCGATTTGCTCATTGTAGCAAACGTCGCGGCAGCCTGCGCCCCTCGAGACCCAAGTGGCAGAGAACCTTTATGAATGACGTCGGCGTTGAGCCGTCCGTCCAAGCCGCCGGGCGGCCGGACGAGACGCGGCGGCGCGGCGCCCGAACGCCAAAAGGCCCGGGCACCTTTCGATGCCCAGGCCTTTCCAAGCTCGCACAAGCGGGGCGCGTCGGCGCGGCCGCCCGGCTTCCTATTTGAAGAAGCCTTCGTAGTTGTGCATCTTCAGCTGGCTTTCCACCTTGTTCATGGTGTCGAGCGCAACGCCGATCATGATGAGGATGGACGTGCCGCCAAACGCCTGAATGAGCTGGTTGCCGGTGAAGTAGAAGATGATGGACGGCACCACCGCGATGACCGCGACGAAGATGCCGCCCGGCAGCGTCACGCGGTGCAGCACGTTTTTAATGTACTGCATCGTCGCCGTGCCCGGACGGACGCCCGGAATGAAGCCGCCCTGCTTCTTGAGGTTCTCGGCGGTCTCTTCGGGATTGAACACCATCGAGGTGTAGAAGTACGCGAAGAAGACGATGAGCACCACGTTGAGGACCCAGTTGATCCAGCCCGTGGAAATGGCGTTGGCGAAGCTGTTGAGCCAATCGACGTTGAACAGCGCCGCCAGCTGTGCCGGGAAGTAGATGAGGCAGCTTGCGAAGATGATCGGGATGACGCCGGCCGCATTCACCTTCAACGGGATGTAGGTGGACTGGCCGCCCATTTGGCGACGGCCCTGGATGCGCTTGGCATAGTTCACCGGGATGCGGCGCTGCGCACGCTCCACGAAGATGATGGCCGGGATGCAGGCCAGCACCACGAGGATGATGAGCAGCGTGACGGCAATGCCCATTCCCAGGTCGGCCGTATAGTTGATCGACGAGAAAATGGCGCCGGGAACGCCCGAGACGATGGAGATGAAGATGATGAGCGACATGCCGTTGCCCACGCCGCGCTGCGTGATGAGCTCGCCCATCCACATGATGAGCGCCGTGCCCACCACGAGCGTGAACACCACGACGATGCTCGTGAACCAGGCCGGCACCGCGTCGGAGAACACGACGCCGTACTGCGGCGACTGGAACAGCAACAGGTAGCCCACCGCGTTGATGAGGCCCAAGCCCAGCGTGAGGTAACGCGTGATCTGCGTGATCTTGCGGCGACCCGCATCGCCTTCCTTCGCCCAACGTCCGACCGCCGGAATGACGCCCTGCATCAGCTGCATGATGATGGATGCCGTGATGTAGGGCATGATGCCGAGCGAGAACACCGAGAAGTTCGAAAGCGCACCGCCGGTAAACAGGTCGAGCATGGTCATCGACACGCCGGCGTCGCGGAACGACTGGGCGAACTGGTTGAACGGAATGCCGGGCACCGGAATGTAGGCGCCCAGGCGGTACAGCGCAATGATCGCGAGCGTGAAGAAGATCTTCTTGCGCAGCTCGGGAATCTTGAACGCATTGACAATAGAGCTTAGCAAGGCTCTTCGACCTTTCCTCCGGCCGCCTCGATCTTCGCCTTGGCGGAAGCCGACACTTTGTCAACCTTCACGGTCAAGGGCTTGGTGATCTCACCGTCGCCCAGCACCTTCACCAGCGCATCGGCCTTTTTGATGATGCCCTTGGCCTTCAGAGAATCGCCATCCACCACGTCGTTGGCCTCGAACTTCGCGTCCAAGCGGCTGACGTTGACCGGCAGGTATTCCACGCGGTTGATGTTGCGGAAGCCGGGCAGCTTGGGAAGACGACGCGCCAAAGGCGTCTGGCCGCCCTCGAAGCCGGGACCCTTGCCGCCGCCGGCGCGGGACTTCTGGCCGTTCATGCCGCGGCCGGCCGTCTTGCCGTTGCCAGAGCCCTGGCCGCGGCCCTTGCGCTTGCGGTTCTTGTTGGTGCCCGATACCGGCTTGAGATCTTTCAGTTCCATGGGATGTGTTCTCCTTGTCTTTCGCTGTTTCCGGAACAATCCGGTGCCAGCAGCTCGCAGCTGGCGGACTCAAAACGGCCCGCCTGCGCCAAGGGGGCGCGGCGGACCTGACATGCGCTCGCGTTTCGCGCCGCCGGGACGCGTGCCCGCACGGCGCGAAACGCAGAACGCGACTAGGCAGTTTCCTCGACGACTTCCACGAGGTGCTTGACCTTGAAGATCATGCCGCGCACGCTCGGGTTGTCCGGCAGGACGTTCTCGCGGTTGATCTTGCCCAGGCCCAAGTTGCGAAGCGTGGCGCCCTGGTCCTTGTTGTAGCCGATGGCGCTTTTGATCTGCTTGACGCGCAGCGTCTTCGTCTCGCTCATTACTTGCGCTCCTTCCAGCCGTAGATCTCGCCCACGGTCATCCCGCGGCGGGCAGCGACCTGCTCGGCGCTTTCCATCTGCATGAGGCCTTCGCCGGTGGCCTTGACGACGTTCATGATGTTGTCAGAGCCGAGCGACTTGGTGATGACGTCGGTGACGCCGGCCAGCTCCATGACGGCGCGGGCAGCGCCGCCGGCCAGAACGCCGGTACCAGGGGCAGCCGGCTTGATGAGCACGCGGGCCGCACCGAATTCGCCGATGATCTCGTGCGGAACCGTTTTCGCCTCGGTCAGCGGCACGGTGAACATGTTCTTCTTCGCGTCTTCGACGCCCTTCTTGATGGCGATCGGCACTTCTTGGGACTTGCCCATGCCGATGCCGACGCGACCATTGCCGTCGCCGACGACCACCAGCGCGGTCAGAGCGAAACGACGACCGCCCTTGACGACCTTGGCGACGCGGTTGATGTAAACGACGCGCTCTTCAAGCTCGGGAGCGGCGGCGTTTTCTTGCTTCGTGTTACGAGCCATTCGACTTCCCTTCTAGAATACCAGGCCAGCTTCGCGGGCGGCGTCGGCCAAGGCCTTGATGCGCCCGTGATACAGGTTGCCGCCACGATCGAACACGACCTCGGTCATGCCCGCTTCGAGCGCCTTGGCGCCCGCGATGGCGCCGAGAGCGGCCGCGCCCTCGACGGTGGCGCCGCTCTTGCCCGTTTCCTTGAAGTCCGGGCCCAGCGTCGACACGCCGCACAGGGTCTTGCCTGCCACGTCGTCGACGAACTGCACGTACAGGTTGGAGTTGCTGCGCGTGACGCACATGCGGGGACGGACCGCCGTTCCGGAGATCTTACCGCGCACGCGACGATGGCGACGGGCCAACGCAGCTTGCTTTTTTTGGCACTTGTTCATGATTGTCCCTTCGAAATCAAACGTATGCGATGGCCAGATTAGTCGCCCTTGGCAGCCTTGCCAAGCTTGCGACGGATGCGCTCGCCTTCGTAGCGAATGCCCTTGCCCTTGTACGGCTCGGGCTTGCGCCATTTGCGGATGTTGGCCGCCACCTGGCCGACCGCTTCTTTCGAGGGGCCGGAAACGACGATCTCGGTCTGGCTGGGCACCTCGAACGTGATGTTGTCGGGAGCCACGACCACAACGGGGTGCGAATAGCCGAGCTGCATCTCCAGGTCCTTGCCCTTGAGCGCGGCGCGGTAGCCGACGCCGACGAGCTGCAGCTTCTTCGAGAAGCCCTTTTCGACGCCTTCGACCATGTTGGCGATGAGCGTGCGGGTCAGGCCGTGGAAGCTGCGGGCCTCGCGGGAATCGTCCGGGCGCGTGACGATGATCTCGTCGCCCTCCTGCGTGATGTTCATCATGGGCTGGAACGTGCGCGTCAATTCGCCCTTCGGGCCCTTTGCGGTGACGGTGCTGCCGTCGATGGTTACCGTAACGCTTGCGGGAACGGTAATGGGCTGCTTGCCGATACGAGACATATCAAACCCTCCTGTCCGTTACCAAATGTAGGCAACGACTTCGCCGCCGATGCCTCGTTTACGTGCGTCACGGTCGGTCATAACGCCGTTGCTGGTAGAAATGATTGCGGTGCCGAGGCCTCCGAGCACGCGGGGCAGCTCGTCTTTGCCGGCATAGATGCGCAGACCCGGCTTGGAGATGCGCTTGATGCCGCGGATGATGCGGGCCTTCTTCTCGCCGTACTTGAGCGTGATCTCAAGGGTGCCGCGAGGCTCGCCGTCGATGATCTCGAATCCCTGCACATAACCCTCTTCGGTCATGATGCGGGCGATCTCAACAAGCTTCTTGCTTGTAGGCATGGACACGGTGTCCTTGCCGGCAGAGTTAGCGTTACGCACGCGCGTAAGCATGTCTGCGATGGGATCGGTCATGGTCATAGTGTGTTTCTCCTTTGGTTCGTGATGAGCGTCACGACCTGGTTCGTCAGCGCCCGTAGCGCTTCCGCCTTCGTCGTGGCCCGCCCAACTTGACGGTTGCTGCGACTGATTACCAGGAAGCCTTCGTCACGCCGGGCAGTTCGCCTTTGTTGGCCATCTCGCGCAAGCACACGCGGCACAGGCCGAACTTGCGGTAGTAGGAACGCGGGCGTCCGCAACGCGTGCAGCGGTTGTGCTGGCGCGTCGAGAATTTCGGCTCGCGCTTGGCCTTAGCGATCATCGATTTCTTTGCCATGCATTTCCTTCTTTCTTTTCTTGGGAAGCCGGATGGCACACCGAGCCTCCCGCCTGCAGGTTTGTCCTTACGGCAAAAGACGCAAATGACACTTCGCATTACAGAATAATGCGGACTGTCGAATGCGCCGCTGCATAAGACGCAGCAACCGGACATGATACTCTGTACGGCCGTGCATCACAAGCGCACACAGAAACATTCGACAATCCGCAGCATTCCGGCCGCCTGTGGCAGGCGGCCGGACGGACATGCTAGTGCTGTTCCTTGAAGGGGAAGCCGAGCGCCTTGAACAGGGCGAAGGCCGGCTCGTTGGCACCGGCGTCGGTCACGAACGTGATGTCCATGCCGCGCGTGCGGTCGATCTTGTCATAGTCGATCTCCGGGAAGATGAGCTGTTCGGTGATGCCGAGCGAGTAGTTGCCGCGGCCGTCGAAGCTCTTCGGGGAGATGCCGCGGAAGTCGCGGACGCGGGGCAGGGCCGTGGCCAGCACGCGGTCCATGAACTCCCACATGCGGTCGCCACGCAGCGTCACCTTGCAGCCGATGGGCTGGCCTTCGCGAATGTGGAAGCCTGCGATGGACTTCTTCGCGCGGCACACGCAAGGCTGCTGGCCGGTGATGATGCGCATGTCGTTCATGGCGGCATCGAGCAGCTTGTGGTCGGAAGCCGCGCCGCCGACGCCCATGTTCACCACGATCTTCACCAGACGGGGAACCTGGTTGACGTTCTCGACGCCGAGCTCCTTTTCAAGCTGCGGAACGATTTCCTTCTGATACTTTTCCTTCAAGCGGGGCGTTGCCATGGCAACCTTCCTTTCGATGAATTAAACCAAGGATTTCCGACCCTCGGTCCCCCGCCGACGTGCGCCGGCGGGGGTCATGGACACTGACTAGTCGATGGTGGCGTTGCACTTCTTGCAGAAGCGCACGCGCTTGCCGTTTTCCTCGCGCTTGCCGACGCGGGTCGGCTGGCCGCAGGAGGGGCACACGAGCATGACGTTGGAAACCTGGATGGGAGCGTCGATGCTCACGATGCCGCCCTGGGGGTTTTGCTGCGTGGGGCGCATGGACTTCTTCGCAACGTTGACGTTCTTGACGACGACGCGATGCAGCTTGGGAAGAGCGCGAGTGACCTCGCCTTCCTTGCCCTTGTCCTTGCCGGCGATAACGCGGACCTTGTCGCCCTTCTTGATCTTCATGGAATTCATCTGGCACACCTCCCTACAGCGTTTCCGGTGCCAACGACACGATCTTCATGTACTTCTTGTCGCGCAGCTCGCGGGCGACGGGCCCGAAGATACGGGTGCCGCGCGGCTGGCCGTTGTTGTCGATCAGCACGCAGGCGTTCTGGTCGAAACGGATGTAGCTGCCGTCGCTGCGACGGACTTCCTTCTTCACGCGCACGATGACGCAGCGCACCACGTCGCCCTTCTTCACGTTGGAATTGGGCATGGCTTCTTTCACGCTGCAAATGATGACGTCACCAAGTCCTGCGTAGCGGCGCTTCGAGCCGCCCAGGACCTTGATGCACTGCACCTTGCGCGCGCCGGAGTTGTCGGCGACGGCAAGCCTGGTTTGCATCTGAATCATGACATACCTAACTTTCTTCTCAGCAATCGTCCAAGTCTGTGTGCTTGGAGAGGATTACTTGGCCTTCTCAACGATGCGAACCAGACGCCAGCGCTTCATCTTGGACAGCGGACGCGTCTCCATGATGAGCACGGTGTCGCCGATGCCGGCTTCGTTCTTCTCGTCATGGGCATGGAACTTCTTGGTGGTCGTCATCATCTTCTTGTATACCGGATGCGGCTTGCGCTCCTCGACCTTCACGACGATGGTCTTGTCGTTGACGTCGCTGACCACGACGCCCTGGCGCATTTTGCGGGCATTGCGCTCTTCGCTCATGAATATCCTACCTTCCTAGCTTTAAGCGTTCAGCTCGCGCGCACGCATTTCGGTCAACAAACGGGCGATGTCCTTCTTGACGAGCTTCACGCGAGAGGTGTTGTCAAGCTGGCTGGTCGCCATCTGGAAGCGCAGATTGAAAAGCTCGGCACGCGCTTCCTTGAGTTTTGCCTGCAATTCCTCGGCAGACAGCTCACGGATCTCTGCTGCTTTCATTTACTCCTGCCCTTCCGTCTCACGCGTCACGATCCTGCACTTGATCGGCAGCTTGTTGATGGCCAGACGAAGGGCTTCCTTCGCCGTGGCCTCGTCGACGCCGGCGATCTCGAACATGATGCGGCCCGGCTTCACGACGGCGACCCAAGCCTCCGGGTTGCCCTTGCCCGAGCCCATGCGGGTTTCGGCGGGCTTTTTGGTGATGGGCTTGTCGGGGAAGATGTCGATCCACACCTTGCCGCCACGCTTCATGTAACGGGTCATGGCGATACGGGCGGCCTCGATCTGGCGGTTGGTGATCCAGTGGGCTTCGAGGGCCTGAATGCCATAGTCGCCGAAGTTGAGCTTGGTACCGCCCTTGGCGCGGCCCTTCATGGAGCCGCGTTGCACCTTGCGGTGCTTCACACGCTTAGGTACGAGCATTTATTTGCGCCCCCTGTCGTTGCGGTCGTTGCGGTTGTTGCGACGGCGCTCGGGACGTCCCGTCCCCTCGAGCGCCGGATGGGTGAGCTTCTGGCCCGGCAGAACCTCGCCGTGGTACACCCACACCTGCACGCCGATGGAGCCCATCGTGGTGGCAGCGGTGCAGAAGCCGTAGTCGATCTTCGCACGCAGGGTATGCAGCGGCACGCGGCCTTCGCGGTACCACTCGCGGCGGCTCATTTCAGCGCCGCCCAAACGGCCGGAGCACTGGATTCGGATGCCCTGGGCGCCGGACTTGCGGGCGGACTGCACGGCCTTGCGCATCGCGCGGCGGAAGGCCACACGGCCCTCGAGCTGCTCGGCAACGGACTGGGCGATGAGCTGCGCGTCCAGCTCGGGACGCTTCACCTCGACGACTTCCACGTTCACGGGACCGCCGACGATCTTTTCCAGGTCCTTGCGCAGCGCGTCGATCTCCACGCCCTTCTTGCCGATGACCACGCCGGGGCGGGCCGTGGTGATGGCGATCTTCACCTTGTCGCCGGCGCGCTCGATCTCGACCTTCGAGACGGCGGCGCGGGCAAGCTTCTTGTCAAGGAACCGGCGAATGGCGATGTCGTTGGCGAGGTTGCTCGCATAGTCTTTGTCGGCATACCAGCGGCTGCGCCAATCTTCGGTGATGCCAAGGCGGAACCCGGTAGGGCTAACTTTCTGACCCATGAATCCTAGGCCTCCTCTCGCGGTGCAACGATGATGGTGATGTGGCTGGTGCGCTTGCGGATCGGGGATGCCGAACCCTTGGCGCGGGGACGAATACGCTTCATGGTGGGGCCTTCGTCCACGTAGCATGCCTTCACCACGAGGGATTCCGGACGCACGTGATGCAGGTTCTCAGCGTTGGCCACAGCGGAATTCAAGGTCTTTTGCACGACCTCGGAGGCGCCGCGATTCGTGAAGGTCAGAATCTCGTTGGCGGCCAAGACGGACTTGCCGCGAATGAGATCGACGACGACACGGCACTTGCGGGGCGAAATGCGGACGTGGCGCGTGATTGCTTTAGCTTCCATTGTTCACCCCTCTACTTTCTCTTACCCTTGTCGGCAGAATGTCCCCTGAACGTACGGGTGGGGGCGAACTCGCCGAGCTTGTGGCCGACCATCGATTCGGTGATGTAGACCGGCACATGCTTGCGGCCGTCATGGACGGCGATGGTGTGGCCGACCATTTCCGGGAAGATGGTGCTGGCGCGGGACCAGGTCTTGACAACGTTCTTCTCGCCTTCGGCGTTCATCTTCTCGATGCGCTCAAGAAGTCGCGGCTCGACGAAAGGACCTTTCTTCAAACTTCTACTCACTATTACTCCTTAACGCTTTGCGCTACTTCTTGCGACGACGAATGATCAGACGGCTCGAAGCCTTCTTCTTGTTGCGCGTGCGATGACCCTTCGTGGGCACGCCCCAGGGAGAAACGGGATGACGGCCAGACGTCTTGTTCTTGCCTTCGCCGCCGCCGTGGGGATGGTCGACCGGGTTCATGACGGTGCCGCGGACGGTCGGACGGATGCCACGCCAGCGATTGCGGCCGGCCTTGCCGATCTTGATGTTGGAGTGTTCCGCATTGCCGACCTCGCCGATGGTGGCGCGGCAGGTGAGCAGCACGCGGCGCATTTCGGAAGAGGGCATGCGCAGGATGGCGTACTTGCCTTCCTTGCCCATGAGCTGGACGCTCGTGCCGGCGGAACGCGCGATGGCCGCGCCTTTGCCCGGCTGCAGCTCGATGGCGTGCACCAGCGTGCCGACGGGGATGTTCGCGAGCGGCATGGCGTTGCCGGGCTTGATGTCCACATCCGGACCGCTGACGACCACGTCGCCGACCATGAGGCCCTTCGGATGCAAGATGTAGCGCTTCTCGCCGTCCACGTAGTGGAGCAGGGCGATGCGGGCGCTGCGATTGGGATCGTATTCAATGGTTGCGACTTTCGCAGGAACGCCGTCTTTGTTGCGTTTGAAGTCGATGATGCGGTAACGACGCTTCACGCCGCCGCCCTTGTGGCGCGTCGTGATGCGACCGTTGTTGTTGCGCCCCGCCTTCTTCGGCAGCGGCGCAAGCAGCGACTTTTCCGGCTTCGACGTGGTGATTTCGGCAAAGTCCGAAACCGTTTGGAAGCGTCGGCCGGGACTGGTCGGCTTGTACTGCTTTACTCCCATGCTCTGGTCCTTTCTACGGGCGTCCACGCCCGCCCGCGCGCAACCCTTTTGTGCGCAAGCGTGTCGCTTCGCCCTGGTTTGGATGCTCGCTCGCGCGCCTCTCCGCACCCCGAGACATCCTCGTACAGGTCGTGGAACCCGATGGCCGAAGACGGACGTGGGGAGGCTTGTCCGCAGCGACGCCGGCTTTCCACGCGCCCGGGTGTATCCATACACCCGAAGACACAAAGCAGCAGTTTAAGGGAAGCGGGCGGTTGCGGCAAGGACGAATCGATGAAAGGAGACGTGCATCGCAAAGGATCCATTGCTCGTCCACAAATAGCACCGCGCCCGCGGAAACGATGCTTAAAGCACCACGGGGTCGTGGGACGAGGCGGTGAAGACCTCGAAGCCCTCGTCGGTGACGACGCCGAAGTCTTCGAGCCGCATGCCGAACTCGCCTTCCAAATAGATGCCCGGCTCGACGGTGACGACGTTTCCCGCAACGAGCGCATCGGGGTTGCGCGGCGAGAGGTTCGGCAGCTCGTGGACGTCGATGCCGACGCCGTGCCCAAGGCCGTGCCCCATCGCCCCGCCGAAGCCGCCCGATTCCAAGACCGATTCGGCCAGCTCGTGCATGGCCTTGCCCGTCACGCCGGGGCGCAGCGCGGCTTCCACGGCCTCGTTGGCCTGCCGAATGGTCTGGTAGGCCGAGCGCAGACGCGGCGCCGGGTCGCCGAGAAACACCGTGCGCGTCATGTCCGAGCAGTAGCCGAACACCCGTGCGCCGAAGTCGAGCACGACGCACATGCCCGATTCGAGCCGCACGTCGCTCGCAACGGCATGCGGGCTGGCCGCATGGGCGCCGGCGGCCACGATGGACGGAAACGCCAGGCCTTGGGCGCCTTGGCGCAGCATGTAGTCCTCCAGTTCCCTCTGGACCTCGCGCTCGGTCATGCCGGGGCGCATGAATCCGACGATGTGGGCGAACGCCGCATCGGAAATGGCCTGGGCGGCCCGCATTCGCGCGACCTCGGACCGCGACTTCACGGCACGAAGGCGCAACACCGCCTGCGAGGTCTCCTTCAGCTTGAGCGGGGCCTTCTGCTTGGCGACCTCGGATCGAAGCGCACGGAACTCAGCCAGGGTCATGGAGTCTTCAATGGCGAGCGTGGCAGGTTTTGTGCGCTTGAACAACGAAGCCGACGCCGCAGCCGGAGCGACCGATTGCACGGCGAACGCGCCATGGGACGTGCGCTCGACGCTGACCGAAACGCCTTCGGCGCTCGCCGCCGCCGACCGGGCAGCGCTTTCGTAGCGGCTGTCGGTGTGCAGCACGGCCGACGACCCCGTCACCAGAAGGCCGTGGGCCGCCTCGTCGTCGAACACGCCGTCGAAGGCCGTCAGCCACGCGACGTTCGACGTCGACCGCACAAGCATCGCGTCTGCGCCCTGCTCGGCAAGAACGGCACGCAGCGCACCGAGGCGGCGGCTTTGCGCCGCAGGGTCGTCGAGCGCAGCGGCGTCCGCCTGCGGCTGGGCGACAAGCGGGGCGGGTTCTTCCCGCGGCAGAGCGGCCGACGGGGCAGGCTGCTCTTCTTGCTGCAGGTCGACCGGCAAGGCAGGCTTTTCCTGCGAGAGGTCAATCGACGCAGCAAGCTCTTCCCGCGGCAAGTCGACCAGCGGGGCAGGCTCTTCCGTTTCAGAGGCGGCCGGGGCCAAAGCTTCGACGAACGCAGAAGAGGAAGCCTCTACGCGGGCGGCGACGACAGGCCCGTCGTCGTTCGGCGCGGCGTCGTCTTGCTGCGAGCAGGCCGCCCATGCCAGCGTCAGGTCGAGACCCTCGAGCGCCGCGCCCACCGACGCCGGAAGCAGCGTGGCGGCCCCGGGAGCCTCGGCGTCGGCAGGCGGCGCAGCGGCGGCTTCTTCCAGCTCGCCAGATGCGCCTTCCTGCGACGGTTCGCCGGCCGGCGCCGCGTCCTCGCCCTCCGTGTCGGCAGCGGCCGGCTCTGGCGCCTGGACGTCGGCCGCGCCCGCCGCTTCCGCGACGGCCGCCGCCCCTGCCGGCACGACCACCTCGCCGTGCGTGGCCCGGTCGGCATAGCCTTCTCCCAAGCGCTCGTCCAAGCCGGCGATCAGCAGGTCGAGCGCGTCGCAGTACCCCTGGAAGCCCCTGCCCTTCACTTGGGCCACGCATGCCGGCGCAATGACCGACACCGCGCGAAACGGCTCGCGGGCGTCCACGTTGGAGATGTGCACCTCGACGCACGGCACGTCGATCGACCCGAGCGCGTCGCGCAGCGCATAGGAGTAATGCGTATGGGCTCCGGGGTTGTACACGATGCCGGCGTAGGTCTTGCGAGCCTCGTGGATAAGCTCGACGAGGGCCGATTCGCTGTTCGACTGGAAGCAGTCGACTTTCACGCCGCGCTTCTTCCCATGTTTGCGAACGCGCTTCTCGAGGTTCTTCAGCGTCTGGCTTCCATAGACGCCCGGCTCGCGTATGCCGAGCATGTCAAGGTTCGGTCCGTTCAACAACAAGTACTTCTTCATGGATATGCACCTCGGAACAGCGCTTCGCTTCAATGACAAAACGCCTTCCAGTATACGCGATCCTCAAGGCTGCGTCTCCTGCAGCTCTACGAGACGGCGCCAAGCGCTGGCGCAAGGGCCAAGGCAGCGCTTCGCTCCCCCGTTCGGCACCGCCGCGCCTCCTCAAGCGCGATCACGCCTTCTTCGACCAGTCGGTCGAGCAGCTCCGCCCGCTCCAGCTCGCGTCCGGCCTGCACACCCGACTCCCAGGCCTGCGATTGCGAAAACGCGCGGTCTTGCTCGTAGCGGCGCACGCTTTCGTTCCAGGAGCGCGTTGTGCGCACGGCCTCGGCCGCCTTGTCGAGATGCACGACCAGCCCGTCGCACCCGTCGACTTCGCCGGTTTTGAGATACGCCAGAAGCGACGCCACCGGCCCCGGCGCCAGCGACAGGTTGCCGTCGGCGGCAAGCACGATGTCGAGCTGGCCGTCGCCGAACGAGACGGAGGCGTCCTCGTCGCACATGCGGCGAAACGTGTACACGGGGCGACCGAAACCGAACGGATCGGCCAGGCAGAAAAAGACGGTGAAGACCCGCGGCGCTTCCTCGGGCGTGCAGCCCTGCTCGGAAAACTCCTGGTCGAAGCGGCTGTGGCAAAAGCGCATCCGACGAGCTGCGTCGCCTTCCGGGTCCATGCGCATCTCGACGTAAAACGACGCCTGCGAGTCTTGCGCCTGGGCCTTGCAGCGCACGGCGCGACGCTCGGGCGGATACAGCTCGGCCTGCTCGGCGGTGAACTCCACCGACCCGATGCACAGGCGCAGCACGCGTTCGAGCACCTGGCGGCACAGTTCGGGGTTTTCGTAGAGCACCTGGGCGAACAGGTGCCGGTCTGAGAGGCGGCGCGGGGCAACGGGCATTGGCATGACAGGTCCTTCCATCGAACGGCTCGGGTCCGGACGAAGGCCCGCACGCCGGCGGCGGCAAGCCCGACCGAAGGGAACGAACGAGAGGCAAACCGGACGCTTGCAGCGGCGGTGTGCGGCGTCCTCCGTCGCGGTGGGCCCATCATAGCGCGGAGACCTTGCACGCCTTTGACCCAGACCTTGCAGAAACCTCATCGGAAACGACGCGGTTTCTTGCCCGGTTCTTGCCGAAATCCCACGCGGATCTTGCACGGATTCGACCGGCCGCTCCCCTTTTTCTCGCGCAAACCTTGACCGCATGCCGCCACGTTCGCACGCCCGCCCCGAACGCCTGGCCCACACGCATGAAAAGGGGCCAGGAACAAACCCGACCCCCGTCTCTGCTCGATCTGGAAAACAGCCTGCCTCGGCTTTCAAAAAACGCTGACGATTTTCCTCAGTGTTTCCCTAGGGAAACGTTGATTAAAGCCGTCTTGTCCTGCGCTGGCGAGGCGGATGCCTGGGGGCTGAAGATCGAGCGAGCGCACTGACGTGCGTGAACGAGATCTGAAGCCGCCAGGTGCCGGCTCGCCAGTGCAGGGCTGGCGGAATTAATCAGCGTTTCCCTAAGCCGTCGGCTCGTCGCCTTGGCTTTCCGGGTCGACCTCCGAAACGATGGCGTTTTCCACCAGCCACTTGTTGGCCTTGGTGCGTGCGGCCATTTCGCGCAGCGCGAACCCGCGGCCCATCTCTTCCATCGACCGCTTGCCGGCGGCGGGGTTTTGCGGGTTGATGGACGCGGCGGCGGCCATCACGTCCTCGTCGGTCAGCTCCATCTTCTCGTGACGGAACACCGCGTCAAGGGCGTAGCCCTGCACGAGCATCTGGCGCGTCTGCAGCATGAGCATCATGCCGAACTGCTGCTCGCCGCCCTGGCTCTGGATGAAGTCGTTCATCGAAACGCCTTGCGCCGTCACATTGAGCTGCATGTTCTCGAGCAGCGTCTTGCGCATGGCCTCGTACACCGCGTCGTCGATCTTGCCGTGGAAGCGCTTGGCGATCTCAGCGGCCGCCATGGTCGTCATCAACTCGTCGCGCTGGCGGCGAAGCTCGTCGGCCATGCCCGTCTCGACGAACTCGCGCATGGCTTCGGCGCTCGGATACATGGGAAAATGCGAGGCAACCCATTCGTCGGTCAGCTCGGGCACCTTCTTGCGCTTCATCTCGTTGATGGTGACGGTGCATTCGAATTCGTCTTCGCTTTCCGCGCCGGGAAGCACGAAGGAAAACGTCTTCGTCTCGCCCACGTTCATGCCGAGCACGTTCTCGTCGAAGCTCGGCGGCATGAAGCCCATGCCCATGATGTAGAGGCGGTTGTCGGTGTTCAGGGCGTCGAGCGGCTTGCCCCCCTGGGAGACCGAAAGCGCCACGTCCATCGCATCGCCCTGCTGGACCGGTCGCGGATCCGCCGGCTCGTAGTCGGCGTAGTTGTCGAGGATGCGGGCGATCTGCGCCTCGACCTCGGACGGGTCGATGTCAAGCGACGGCACGACAAGGGAGACGGGGTCGTACGAGTCGAGCTCGTAGTCGGGCTTCAACGTGACCACCTGGGTAAATTCGAACGGCTTGTTGCGCTGCAGCACCTCGGTGGAGCTGGGAGCGGACGGATAGGCCGGCACGAGGTTGCGCTTGTCGATGGCGAACGGCGCCAAGAACTCGAGCGCGTCTTTGCGGATGATGGAATCGAGGTCCTTGATGCCCAGCTGCTCTTCGGCGGCCTGGGCGACGGTCTTGCCGGACACGGGCCGCAGCCCCGCCTGCTGCGCAAACGACTGTTCGGCAACTTTGAACGCATGATTGACTTCGGCGGGAGACGCCACGGCGTCCAGCCTGACACGGCCTTCACCGGCCTTCTTTTCGGTTACCTTCATGGAGTCGGTTCCTCGTTTCGTATACGGATAGATGTTCGAATCGCTGCATTGTAGCGTACAGCCCGCCGCCTACTCGTTGCTTTTCAGGCTTTCCACCATGTCGACACGCGAAATCTTGCGCCGCATGGCCAAAAGCACGATGCCGGTGAACACGAGCGTGAGCAGGAACGAGGCGACGAAGCTCAGCAGGTGGATCTCGCGGCCGAACATGGTCTGGTCCACCTCGGCCGTCACGACCACGAAGCTTTCCATGCCGACGCCGAGCAGCAGGCCGAACAGCGCCCCTATGATGGCAAGCAGCACGATCTCGCGGTAGATGTAGCCGCACGTCTCTCCAGGCGTGAAGCCGAGCACCTTGAGCGTGGCTATCTCACGGATGCGCTCGGTGATGTTGATGTTGCTCAAGTTGTACAGCACGACGAACGCAAGCAACGCCGCGGCCAGCACCAGCACGATCACGACCTTGTTCACCGTTTGCAGCATGGTGCGGTACGTGTCGATGGTCTCGTCGTTGTAGAGCACCGTCTTCACGCCGGGGATGTCGCGCAGCCGCTCGGTCAGCAGACTGCGGTTGTCGTAGTTGTCCGTGGCCTTCGCAAAGATGGCGTCGAACTGAGGCGCCTCGCCGACGGTGCTCTTGTACAGGTTGGGCCCCATGAACCCATAGTTGTACAGATAGTTCTCAACCACGCCGGTGACCTGCACCGAATAGCTTGTGGTGGTCGCGTTGCCCACGTCGTCCTGCTCGATGAGCGTGACGAAGTCGCCCACGCCCACGCCCAAGACCTTGGCGATCTTCTCCGTGAGGACGAACCCGTTCTCCGGCAGCTCGACTTCCTGGTGACCGATGCGCGTCCGCATCGTGAAGAACTCGCCGAACGTCGTCGGATCGCTCGGCACGACGAGCTCAAACGACTTCTCGGAAGCCTGCGGGCCGCTTGCGAGCATTTGGTCGATCAGCACGTCGGTGGCGGCGGTGGCCATTTCGCTGTCATGCAAAACCGCATCCACCGATTTGCGGTCGGTGTCGATGATGTCCTCGTCAAGCGTGATGGTGGCGTTGTACTTCGTGATCTCGCCGTACTGCTTGTCCAAAATGTCGCCGATGGAATCGGACAGGCCCAGCCCCGTGAGCAGCAGCGCCGTGCAGCCGGCGATGCCGACGACGGTCATGACGAAGCGGCGCTTGTAGCGGAAGAGGTTGCGCAGCGTGACCTTCCACGTGAACGAAAGGTGCTTCCACAGCGGCGTGCGCTCAAGCAGGATGCGCTTGCCGGCCTTCGGCGCCGGAGGCAGCATGAGCAGGGCGGGACGTTCGCGCAGCACCTTCCAGGCAGCAGCCGCCGTGGCGGCGAGCGTGATGCCGACGCCCAAACCCGCCGCCAGAAGCGCGACAGGCACGTCCAAAGGCATCGGGAACGGCACCGGGATGAAGTACATGACGGCGTAGGACTTCATGATGACAAGGGGCAGCGCCTCGGAGAGCAGCAGGATGCCCACGACGGCGCCCAAGCCCGACGCAAGCGCGGCGTAGACGAGGTACTTCGTCGCGATCTTGCGGCGGTCGTAGCCGATGGCCTTGAGCGTGCCGATGAACTGCCGCTCCTCGTCGACCATGCGCGTCATGGTCGTGAGCGCCACAAGCGCGGCCACCAGGAAGAAAATGAGCGGGAACACCGCGGCAATGGACGCGATGCGGTCGGCGTCGGCCTGGTAGGAGGCCGATCCGTAGTTCTCGTCGCGGTCGAGCACGTACCAGTCCGATTCCTCCAGATCGTCGATGCGCTGCTGGGCGCTTGCCAATTCGCGCTCGGCGTCGACGAGCTGCTTGTTCACGTTGACCTTGGACTCCTCGAAGTCGGTCTTGCCGGTGCGCACCTCGTCCTTGGCGCTCTCCAGCTCCTTCTTGCCGTCTTCGATCTGCTTTTTCGCCTCGTCAAGCGCTTTTTGAGCCTCTTCCAGCTCCGTTTCGGCCTTGACCTTCTGGGCGGCCAGGTCGCGCTTGCCCACGGCCAGCTGCTCGACGTTGGCGTTGTACTCCGCGTTGGCCTTCTCGAACTTCTTCTGCTCTTCGTCCATCTTGGCCTTCGCGGCCTCCATGTCGGACTGCTGCTTGTCCAGGTCGGCTTTTGCCGAATCGATGGAGCCCTGCTGGGCCTGCAGGTCCGAAAGCGTCTTTCTGGCGGCGGGAAGCGCTGCTTCGCAGTCGTCCCTCACCTTGACGTACTCTGCGCGCTCGGCCTCAAGCTCGGCCGCATTGCTGGGGTTTTGCGCCAGCGCGTCGTCGTAGAGCTGGATGTTCTTCTCGGCGGTTTCCAGCTGCGTTTCCAGCTCGCCCACAGCGTCTTGGGCGCTCTTCAGGTTTTCGTAGAAGGGATCGGCCTGGCTCTTCCATTCCTGCCATGCGTCGTTCAAGGCGGAGGCTCCGTCGTTGTAGACCTTCCACCCCTCGTCGAGCTGGGCGCTCGCTTCATCGATCTGCTTCTTGGCGGCTTCGAGCTCTTTTTCGTTCTTCGCAAGGGCCTCTTCGGCTTCCTTCAGGCGCTCTTCGGACTCCTTTTTCTTCTTCTCGAGCTCCTTGGTGCCCGTGTCGTATTTTTCCTGGGCGTCTTTGAGGCTTTGCTCGTTTTCGGCGATCTGGGTGTCGGCGTCTTCAAGCTCGGTGGCGACTTCTTGCATCTTCGAATCGGCAAGGGCCTTTTGGCGGTCGTACTCGGCACGGGCGTCGTCAAGCTCGGCCTGCGCCTCGCCGCGCAGCGACTCGACCCGCGCATGGGCCAGCTCCGGCGCGATGGCCTCGATGCCTTGGACCACCTCGCCGACGCGGCGCTCGTAGGCCCCCGACGACGCGTCGAGCTCGCGAGCGCCCGACACGGTCACGAACACTTCGGAATACGGCAGGTCTTCGCCGGTGAAGTCGGCCTCGGGCACGTACATGAACTGCTGGATGCTGCCCGAGCCCAGCGCCGTGGTGCCCATGGGCGACGACACGGAATAATACGGAGCGCTGACGAAGCCCACCACCGTGTAAGTGTCGGAAGCTAGCATGTCGTCGGCCTCGTCGTCATAGGAAAACGTCGGGGTGGTCACCTCGGCGTCGAGTGCGCCCATGCTGCTGTCGGCCTCGGCGGCGGCCGCTTCGGCATCCGTTTCGGCAGCCTCGGCGGCTGCGACGTCCGCACCTGCCGCATCGTTGGCGGCAGCTTCGACGCCGGTGCCTGCCGCGTCGTCGGCAAGCGGCTCTCCGAGTGCGCCCGGATCGACGTCGGCGGCCGCTTCGGCCTGCTGCAGGTCCTCGCCGCCCGCCTGCTCGGCGGCGCCCTCTTCCGTCTCCGTCGCTTCTTCGTCGGAGTCCTTCTCGATCTTCACGACGTCGCCGATCGACACGTTCTGGGTTATGACCAAATCGGCAGACAGCACGCATTCGCCCGTGCCGTCAGGCCACTCCCCTTCCACGAGGATGGGCCGGTTGAGATACGCCGGATGGCTCGTCTTGGAGCTGACGCCGTCGGACGTGTCCGACGAGGCGGCGGCCGGCGGCAGCGAATGGACGCGGGTGGCGTACTCTTCGCCCGCCATGTAGACCATCGCGTCGGTCTGGTAGGCCGGCATGACCGATTCGACGCCCTCGACCCCGGCGATCGCCGTCACGTCTTCGGACGTGAGGCCCAAAGGCGACACGACGCGAACATCCATGAGCCCGGTGTCGTCGAAGTAGGCGTCGGCGGCCCGATTCATGTCGGTCGGCGTCGTCAGAAGGCCGGCGTAAAAGCCGCTGCCGAGCGCCACGATGGCCGCAATGGCCACAAAGCGCCCGATAGACCCCCTGATGGAGCGCCTGATTTCGGTTGCGAATGCGTTTTTCACGGGTCTACCAATCTATCGTGTCGGCAGAAACGGGCCGGCGGTTGATGGTCACCTTGTCCGCGCGGCCCTCACGCACGTGGATGACGCGGTTTGCAATGGCTTCGAACGCGGTGTTGTGGGTCACGATGACCACGGTCCTGCCGGTATTGTGGCACGTGTCCTGCAAAAGCTTCAACACCGCCTTGCCCGTCTGGTAGTCGAGCGCACCCGTCGGCTCGTCGCACAGCAGAAGCTTCGGGTTCTTCGCAAGCGCACGTGCAATGGCGACGCGCTGCTGCTCGCCGCCCGACAGCTGGCCGGGGAAGTTGTCCAAGCGATTGCCCAAGCCCACCAGTTCGAGCATCTTCACCGGATCGAGCGGGTTTTCGCAGATCTGCACGGCCAGCTCGACGTTCTCCTTCGCCGTCAAATTGGCCACCAGGTTGTAGAACTGGAAGACGAACCCGATGTCATAGCGGCGGTAATAGGTTAGCTCCACCTCGGAAAAGTCGCTCACCGGACGGTTGTCAAGCGTGACCACGCCCGACGTGACGCTGTCCATGCCGCCAAGCAGGTTGAGCAGCGTGGTTTTGCCAGCGCCCGACGGACCCACGATGACCACAAGCTCGCCAGCTTCGATGTCGAAGCTCATGCCGTCGACGGCGGCGACTTCGACCTCGCCCATCGTATAGATTTTGCTGACGTTGCGGAATTCGACAAAGGCCATGGCGCCCCTCCCTTGTTTTGATTTGGTCTCTATGATACCGAAATGCGTATCAATATGTGCGGCAAATTGGAAAGAACTCGCCTGAGGGACAAGAGAACTGCGCCGGGCGAAATATGAGCCATCAGGTCAAGGTATTGCAGAGGCTGCCCGCGCGACGTGCGGCGATGCCGAAAGGCACGCACGCTTCGCACCGACGCCTTCGAGACGCCGCCTCGCCCCGCGCACGCCCATCGACGTTTCGCGCACGAAAAAGGGCGCCCCGAATGCGGGACGCCCTGCGTTCGACGGATGTCGTCGAGGCTTAGGGAAACGCTGGTTGATTCCGCCAGCCCTGCGTTTGCAGGGCGGCGTCTGGAGGCCTCAAACCTCATTCACGCACGCCAGTGCGCTCGTTCGGTTTTCGGCCCCCAGCCATCCACCCTGCAAACGCAGGGCAAGACGGCCTTAGTCAGCGTTTCCCTAGCCGAAGATCTCGATGGTTTCACCCTCGGCGAGGGTGACCATGGCCTTCTTCCACGTGCGGGTGTAACCCTTGCGGTAGCGCACGCGCTTGGGCTTCGGCTTCACGTTCAGCGTGTTCACCTTGGTGACCTTCACGCCGAAGATGGCTTCGATGGCCTGGCGGATCTCCACCTTGTTCGCGGTCTTGGCCACTTCAAAGGTGTACTTGTTCTGCTCCATCATGTCGTAGCTGTGCTCCGTGATGATGGGGCGGATGATGACTTCGCGGGGATCCTTCTGCATTATGCAAGCACCTCCTCGATGTACTTGAGAGCGGTCTCGGTCAGAACGAGGTTCTTGTTGTCGAGCAGATCGTAGGTGTTCATGGCCGTGCAGGGCATGACCGTGACCTTCGGCAGGTTGCGGAAGGAAAGGAACGCCTCGACCGCGTCGTCGCCGATGAGCACCGTCGTGCGGCCTTCCAGCTTCAACGCCTTCATGACAGCCACGGCGTCTTTGGTGCGGGGCTTCTCGAACTTGAAGTCCTCCACCACGGTCAGCTGGCCGTCGGCAAGCTTTGCGGCAAGCGCACTGCGCATGGCCAGCTTGATTTCCTTCTTGTTCACCGGGAAGGCGTAGGAACGGGGATGCGGCCCGAAGACCACGCCGCCGCCGCGCCATTGGGGCGCACGGATGGTGCCTTGGCGGGCACGGCCGGTGCCCTTCTGGCGCCACGGCTTCTTGCCGCCGCCGCGCACCTTGCCGCGGGTGAGCGTGTTGGACGTGCCGGCACGCCAAGATGCACGCTGAGAGCGCACGACCTGGTGCATGACGGGCACGTTCGGCTCGATGTCGAACACGGTGGCGGCGAGCTCGGCAGTGCCGGCCTTTTCGCCACTCGCGTTGAGAATGTCGATAGTCGTCATGGTTGAAAACTCCTTAGAGACGCGCAGCCTTAGGCCATGCGCACGCGAACGATGCCATTCTTGCTGCCGGGGACCGCGCCCTTCACGAGGATGAGGTTCATGTCCTCGTCAACGCGCACGACCTCCAGGTTGCGCACCGTCACCGTGTCGCAGCCCATGTGGCCCGGCAGGCGCAGGCCCTTGAACACGCGGGACGGCGTGGCGCACTGGCCGACCGAACCGGGAGCGCGATGGAAGTGCGCACCGTGGCCGCCCGGGCCGCCGCGGAAGCCGTAGCGCTTCATGACGCCGGCGAAGCCTTTGCCCTTCGACGTGCCGGTGACGTCGACCTTCTTCGTTTCGGCGAAGGCGGCGACCGTCTGGGTGTCGCCCACCTTGTACTCGCCGGCGTTTTCCACGCGCACCTCGCGCAGATAACGCTTCGGCTCGGCGCCCTGCTTGGCGAAGTGGCCGGCCATGGGCTGGTTCACCTTGCGCGGCTTGATGTAGCCAAAGCCCAGCTGCACGGCTTCGTAGCCGTCGGTGGCCTCGGTCTTCACCTGGCACACGGTGTTGGGCTCGGCCTGGATGACCGTCACGGGAACGACGGTGTCGTCTTCGGCGAAGATCTGCGTCATGCCGATCTTCTTGCCATAGATGGCGTTAATCATGTCTCATTCCCCCTTAGAGCTTGATCTCGATGTCGACGCCGGCAGGGAGGTCGAGGCGCATGAGCGAGTCCACCGTGTTGGGCGTGGGCTCGAGAATGTCGATGAGACGCTTGTGCGTGCGCATCTCGAACTGCTCGCGAGAGTCTTTGTTCACATGGGGCCCTTTGATGACGCAATACAGGTTGCGCTCCGTCGGCAGCGGAATGGGGCCGGACACCTTGGCACCCGTCTTGAGGGCGGTGTCGACGATGAGCTTGGTGGACTGGTCCACAATCTCATGGTCGTAGCCCTTGAGGCGAATGCGAATCTTTTGATTAGCCACTTTTCTATACCTCCAACTTCACAGCGGGCGCCTAGGCGTTGCCGCCGGCCTTGCTGATGATTTCCTCGGCCACCGACTTGGGCACCGGCTCATAGGAGTCGAACTGCATGGTGTAGGTGGCACGGCCCTGGGTGCCGCTGCGCAGGTCGGTCGCGTAACCGAACATGTTGCCCAGCGGAACTTTCGCGCTGACGGCGACGGCGTTGCCGCGCTTTTCCTGGCCCTGGATGAGGCCGCGGCGGCTGGGGATGTCGCCCATGACGAAGCCGGTGTATTCCTCGGGCGTCTCGATCTCCACGGCCATGACCGGCTCCAGAATGACCGGGTCGGACTTCTTCAGCGCGTCTTTGATGGCCATGGAGCCGGCCACCTTGAACGCGGCTTCGGACGAGTCGACCTCGTGGTAGGAGCCGTCGATCAGCTCGACGCGGATGTCCTCGACCGGATACCCCGCCAGCACTCCGGAGTTGAGCGCTTCCTGGATGCCCTTGTCGATGGAGGGGATGTACTCCTTGGGCACCACGCCGCCGACGATCTTGTTCTCGAACTCGTAGCCCTTGCCCGGCTCCTGCGGATACATGTTGATGACCGCATGGCCGTACTGGCCGCGGCCGCCGGACTGGCGCACGAACTTGCCGACGGCGTTCATGACCTCGTGGCCCGGACGCTCGCGGTAGGCGACCTGCGGCTTGCCGACGTTGGCTTCCACCTTGAACTCGCGCAGCAGGCGGTCGATGATGATTTCCAGGTGCAGCTCGCCCATGCCGGCGATGATGGTCTGGCCCGTCTCATGGTTCGTGGACACGCGGAACGTCGGGTCCTCTTCGGCGAGCTTCGAAAGCGCGATGGACATCTTGTCCTGCTCGGCCTTCGTCTTCGGCTCGACGGCGATGTCGATGACCGGGTCGGCGAATTCCATGGACTCAAGCACGATCGGCGCGTCCTCGGAGCACAGCGTGTCGCCGGTGGACGTGTCTTTCAGGCCCACGACGGCCACGATGTCGCCCGCGGAGCACGAGTCGATGTCGACGCGCTGGTTGGAGTGCATGGACAGCAGACGGCCGATGCGCTCCTTCTTGTCCTTCACCGCGTTGAGCACGTAGCTGCCCGAATCGAGCGAGCCGGAGTACACGCGCAGGTAGGTGAGCTTGCCGACGTAGGGGTCGGTCATGATCTTGAACGCGAGCGAAGCGAAGGGGCCCTTCGGATCGGCGGGACGGTCTTCCTCTTCGTCGGTCTCAGGGTTGACGCCCTTGATCGCCGGAATGTCAAGAGGGCTCGGCAGGTAGTCGACCACGGCGTCGAGCAGCTCCTGCACGCCCTTGTTCTTGTAGGCGGAGCCCACGAACACCGGGTTGATCTGGCAGGCGATGACGCCCTTGCGCAGCGCGGCCTTCAGCTCGTCGGCGGAGATCTCTTCCTCCATGAGGACCTTCTCCATCAGGTCGTCGTCGCAGTCGGCGGCGGCTTCGAGCAGCTCCTGGCGGTACAGCTCGGCGTCTTCGACGAACTCGTCCGGGATGGCGTCCATCGGCTCGGGATAGGTCATGCCCTTGTCGTCGGCCTTGAAGTCCCACGCGGTCATGGTCACGAGGTCGACGATGCCCCAGAACTTGTCTTCGGCGCCCATGGGGATCTGGGCGGCCACGGCATGTGCGCCCAGACGGTCGCGCATGGTGTCGATGGCATGGAAGAAGTCGGCGCCCACGCGGTCGTACTTGTTGATGAACGCGATGCGGGGCACGCCGTAGCGCTCGGCCTGGCGCCACACGGTTTCGGACTGCGGCTGCACGCCGGCGACCGCGTCGAACACGGCGACGGTGCCGTCGAGCACGCGCAGGGAACGCTCCACTTCGGCCGTGAAGTCCACGTGGCCGGGGGTGTCGATGATCTGGAAGCGGTATTCCTTGCCGTCCTTCTCCCAGAAGCAGGTGGTGGCGGCGGCGGTGATGGTCACGCCGCGCTCCTGCTCCTGCACCATCCAGTCCATGGTGGCGGCGCCGTCATGCACCTCGCCGATCTTGTGCGTCTTGCCCGTGTAGTACAGGATGCGTTCGGTCGTGGTGGTCTTGCCCGCATCGATGTGGGCCATAATGCCAAAGTTGCGCGTTTGATTCAGAGGGGTTTTGGCCATAAGGTTCTACTAATCCTCCTTTTAGAAACGATAGTGCGAGAACGCACGGTTGGACTCGGCCATCTTGTACAAGTCTTCACGACGTTTCACGGAAGCGCCGGTGTTGTTGGCGGCGTCCATGATTTCGGCGGCAAGGCGCTGGATCATGGTGTGCTCCTTGCGCTTGCGGGAGAAGTCGACGATCCAGCGGATGGCGAGGGTGGTTGCGCGGCGAGGGTTGACCTCCATAGGCACCTGGTAGGTGGCGCCGCCCACACGCTTGGGCTTGACCTCCAGCGTGGGGCGCACGTTGTCCATGGCCTTCTTGAACACGGTCAGCGGGTCTTCGCCCGTTTTTTCCTCCACCATGGTGAAGGCGCCGTAGACGATGGATTCGGCCAAAGACTTCTTGCCATGGAGCATGATCTTGTTGATAAGCTGGGTGACAAGACGGTTGTTGTACTTTGCGTCCGGCTGAACTTCGCGACGTTCTGCTGCTGCACGACGTGGCATGTTTTCTCCTTCGGGTCCTGCGTGCTTCGGGGCGGGGTCAGGTCGTCCCGTCCATTAGGCCGCTTCCTTTCTGCGGCCCGCACGGCTTACTGCTTCGTTATTTGGGGCGCTTGGCGCCATAGCGGCTGCGGGCCTGCTTGCGGCTGTCCACCGGCGCGCAGTCGAGCGCGGCGCGGATGACCTTGTAGCGCACGCCAGGAAGGTCCTTGACGCGGCCGCCGCGGATGAGCACCATGGAGTGCTCCTGCAGGTTGTGACCGATGCCCGGAATATAGGCGGTCACCTCCATGCCGTTGACGAGACGAACACGGCAGACCTTGCGCAGCGCCGAATTCGGCTTCTTCGGCGTGGTGGTGTACACGCGGGTGCACACGCCACGCTTCTGCGGGTTGCCCTTCAAAGCCGGTGTCTTCTTCTTTTCCACCGTCTTTTGGCGGCCCTTGCGGACCAACTGGTTAATGGTAGGCAAAGTGATCTCCTTCTCTACCGCTGACATTTCCCGGCGCACGTCGCGCCGGCCACCCCGCTTTCTTGTGCTTCCAGCTGTTATCGCACAGGAAAACAGACGCCCCTTCCAGGGCGCGAGGATGAACTTTATCAGCGCTTCTGCTGGTTGTCAAACGCCACGCATCCGGGCGTATCCATAGCTTCGCAGACACGTTTCCGCTGATGGGAAGCGGTTTTTCTCGGTTGTGCGGCACGCGAGGGCAATTGTGGTGTTTTCTTGAAGCCGGCACGGGAGCGGCAGGCGGAAGCGAACGAGGCCATGCGCTCGGCCGCCGGAAGCCGGGTTCGGACAACGGGCGGCGCACAGGCAGGCGCGGCGCCGGCCCCGGAACGCGACAGAAGCCCGCCAGAGCAGGGCGCGGAAAGACCCCCGCTCCCGCCGCCGCGCAACGGCCGCTCCACGCTGCGGGCGTGCCGATTCGAAGAGAAGCGGGCGCGGCGACGTGCGTCTCCGATATAATGCGAGCTTGCCATGGTCACGAACAGCAAGGAGCCCCCCTCATGAGCAACATTCGCTATCTCGACACGCGCGGACGGTGCACCGACGCGCTTGCCTTCACGGAAGTCGTCGTCGAAGGGCTCGCCCCGGGCGGCGGCCTGTTCGTGCCTGAAACGCTGCCGACGTTTTCGCTCGAAGACATCTGTGCGCTGGCGCGGCTCCCCTATGCGAAACGCGCGGCCGCCGTCTACGAGGCGTTCGGCGTCGATCTGCCGAACGACCAGGTCGAAGCCTTGATGGAACGCGCCTATGGCGGCAATTTCGACGACGCGGCCATCTGCCCCATCGCCACGCTCGGCCCCGACACCCATGTCCTCGAACTGTGGCACGGCCCCACGAGCGCCTTCAAGGACATGGCGCTGCAGTGCCTGCCGCTGTTCTTCTCGGCCAGCGCCGCCAAGCTGAAGGCCGAAGGGACGCTCGACCACGACTTTCTCATCCTCGTCGCAACCTCGGGCGACACCGGCAAAGCGGCGCTCGAAGGCTTCCGCGACGTGGAGGGCGTCTCCATCGCCGTCATGTACCCCGACGGCGGCGTGAGCGACATCCAGTTCAAGCAGATGGCCACCCAGGCTGGACAAAACGTGGCCGTCTGGGGCGTGCGCGGCAACTTCGACGACTGCCAGACCGGCGCGAAGAACGTCTTCGGCGACGCGGCGTTCGCGGCCGAGCTGCAAAACGACTGCGCCTGCGCCCTTTCCAGCGCGAACTCCATCAACTGGGGGCGCCTGCTGCCGCAGATCGTGTACTACTTGTCCGCCTACGCCCAGCTCGTGGCGGACGGCAAGATAGAAGCCGGCCAAAAGATCGACGTCTGCGTGCCGACGGGCAACTTCGGCAACATCCTGGCCGCCTGGTACGCCAAGACCATGGGCGCTCCCATCGACACGCTTCTGTGCGCCAGCAACGAAAACCGCGTGCTCGCCGACTTCATCGGCACCGGCACCTACGACATCTCCGACCGCGAGTTCGTGCTCACGCCGTCGCCTTCGATGGACATCCTCGTATCGTCGAACCTGGAGCGCCAGCTGTTCGAGCTGACCGGACGCAACGCCGAAGCGGTCGTCGAGTGGATGCGCCAGCTGCGCGAAGAGGGACGCTTCCGCGTGGACGCCGACACGTTTTCGGCCATGCGGTCGCACTTCCGGGCCGACTCCGTCGACAACGAGACCTGCCTGTCGACGATCAAGCGCGTCTTCGACGAGCACGGCTACCTGCTGGACCCCCACACGGCCGTGGCCTTCGAGGTGGCCGAGCGTCTGCGCGGCGAGAACCCCGTGCTCGTCGCGAGCACGGCCCACTGGGCGAAGTTCGGCAACAACGTGTACCGGGCGCTTCACGGCCTCGGCGCCGACGAGCCTCTGCCCGAAGACGTGGCCGCGCTGACCGGATGCGCCCTCAACCGGCTCATCGCCGAAGAGACCGGCGCCGACAACGTGCCCGCCGGCTTGTCCGCGCTTGACGACCTGCCGCTGCGCTTCACCGAAGTGATCGAGAAGGAGCCCGCCGCGATCGAGGCGTCGGTGAAATCGTTCTTGAACGAGAACAGACGGTAACCTTTTCATGGAAATATGCCTCTTTCAACGAGCGGCGTGTAACCTATGCCGTAAGAAAAACGCTCGATATGAGCACTTGATGACGAAGCAGAGCCAAGGAGAGTAGCCATGGACGCATTAGAGCACTTGAAACCGGTCGTCCATGTGGCGTTCGCCAACCCCGACACCGGTTCGCGGTCGATGTTCAGCCGCGGAATCGCCGAGCTGTGCCGAGGCGTGCGCGATCTGGGCTCGCTCAACGCATCGGCAAAGAACATGCGCATGGCCTACAGCAAGGCGTGGCGCATCATCAAAAGCACCGAGGATGCGCTCGGCATGCAGCTGCTCGTCCGCGACGGCGCCCACGGAAGCACGCTCACGCCCGAAGGCCTGCGCCTGCTCGAGCTTCACGACGCCATAGAAGAGAAGCTCCGTGCCGAAGCCGACGCCATGTTCAAGGACGCCGAGCGCTGACGCGCAGCTGCGACCCCGCCTGTCGAACGGCCCGTGAGAAACCCGTCCTCACGGGCCGTTCTGCATTCGGGCGCCTGCCCGCGCCACGGCGAACGGCCTTCTCCGTGCGCCCTGCCTTTTCTCTTGCAGGGGCTACCAGAACCAAACGAGAAGACCCGCCGCAAGCCAGACGGCCAAAGCAGGCGCAAGCGGGATGGCGCTGGACAGGCGCAGCCGGCCGGCCGCCATGCCGACGCACGCGGCGGCGGTCGCCGCAGCGGTCGCCGCAACCGCGCCGACGAACGCCGCCGGACCCGTCGCCAACGACAGCGCCGCGATGCAGCGCACGTCCCCGCCGCCGAGCGGCGCCTGGTCATGCCGCTTGCGACCAAGCAGCCAAGACGCCGCACAGCACACCGCCACGGAAAACACGGCGAACGCCGCTCCCTCCAGCCAAGCCCCAACCCCGCCGCACAAAAGCTGCGCCGCCGACCCGGCGATGGCGATGCCGCAGCAGTCCCATCGCGATATGATGCGAAACCGCATGTCGGTCGCAACGGCATGGGCCATGAACCCGACGCAGGCAAGCGCACACGCGCACGCAACCGCCCCAGCCATCGCGTCAGCCCAATTCCTGCATGAGCAGCGGAATGCTGCGCACGCTCGACGACACGACGCCGACCTCGTCCGGCGAGCCGCACGACGGGGCGTTCGGAGGCACCCACGCCAATTCGAGCCGCACGACGCATTCCCTCCGCACGACGCCTTGCTCGGCGCAAGCAGGCACGACAGGCATCGGATCGCTTCGCCGCAAGCACGGGCCTTTCGGTCCGTCGCCAAGCGGGCGGCCGTCCGTCCCGGCGCCTGCCATGGCGCCGGCCGAAACGTTGTCGAAGCGGCCCGCCCGAACGAACGACGAGAACACGCAGCCGGCAGGGCGTCGATCGAAAAGCTCTATCACCTCTTCGTAGTCGTCGGGAACGAAGTACTCCGCCCCGCAAGCCGTCGAGTCGCACTCGTCGTCGTAGGGAACCTCGTCGGCAGGCGCGACCCGGTCCTTGGCAGCAGCACAAGCGGCGGCGCCCTCGGCTTTCGGGGCGGCCTGGCCCTCGGCGTCAGCAGGTGCGCCGACGGCAGCGCCGGTGCCTTCGGCTGCCAGCACGGCTTGATCCTCGGCATCGACAACCACGTCGCCAGACGCAGCTTCCGGCGCCGCCTGCCCCTCGCTGCCAGCGGCCGCATCGACGCCCTCGGTTTGCGGCATGGCCCGCCTCTCGACATTGGCAGCAGCGTCGGCCGCCGCAGCTTCCGACTCAACCGCCGTCTCCGGCTTCCCTGTCGGCAGATCCTGCACGTCGCGAGGATCTTCGCGCGGCCACTGGGGAAGCAGGTTTTCAGGCGCAAGCCATTCGAGCGTCGTGTTGTCCAGCGGGGATTCCTCCTCCCCTGCATCGCTGGCGCTGTCGTAGGAATACATGCATCCGTAGCAGACGCGGGCGTCGTCAAACGCTTTCGCCGAACAGACAGGACACGTTTTCATCGTTGTTCTCCTTCCAACTTTCAAGGACGAATATGCAGGCGGTCGCCGACCGTGAACCACGGGTCTTCCGGCGAAGCGAACCGCTCGATCACCGCTTCCGCCCACGGATGGGCGAGCCTTCGCTGGGGGCCGACGTTGCGATGGATCGCCAGGATCATGCCCTCGGACGACACGAACGCAACGTCCAGGTCGTGGCGCATGCCAAAGGTGTGCACGTCTTTGCACGGCATGAGCAGCAGCGCCTCGTCATCGGGCTCTGTCGCCAAAAGCCCTCGCAGCCGATGCCCGGCCTTGCCCGCCAAACGGAGCGAGCAGCGAAACGAATGCGGTTTCGACAAGGTCTCCTCCATGTCATCACTCCTCGTTGGTCTGATAGTGGAGCACCACCGATGTGCCGTCGGCCACCTCAAGGCAAGCGACGAACAGCCACCGATACGCCCCTTCTTCTTTCGCAAACGACCCGCATGTCGCAAGGCCGCTCTCCACCGCATGCCAGCCGTTGTCCTCCAAGCGCCCGCGCACGCCCTCGAAGGCCTGGTCCGCGAAGCCGCCCGTCACGTAGCTGACGATCTTCGCCGCATCGTCGACGCGCACAGACGTCGCCTCGGCGCCCACGCCGACCTCTACGTGAAACGACGCAGGAAGCCGCGCGGGGCCGTCTTCTTTTCCCTGGTCGAGCGCTTCCGAGATCGACGCGTCCGAAGCGCCGAACGCCGATGCGGCCTCGGACGCCATGCTCGGACGCATCGCATGCTCGACGACGCCGCTCGCCGCGACGAGAGCGAGCGCCACGACGACGAGCGCCACGGCCCGGCGCAGCCGCCGTCCCATGACGTCGCGCGGCGTTTCGTGCGCCCAAGCCTTAGACGGACTCCGGCAGCCCGTTTTCGCCGGCCGGCTCACAGCACCACCCCCGGCTTATAGAAGTCGACGACCAGAGACGCCCGATGGCTCAACGCCGGCAGCTGCACGCCGAACACCGAGGTGCGCAGGCCGTGGCCAAAGAGCGTGGCGCGAAACTCGATGGTCCCCGTGAAACGCCGATAGCCTCCCGCCACGGCCTCCACCGCCACCGACACCGATTCGCTCTCCGCATTGAAGGCACCTTCGAGCTGGCCTTTTATCAGGGCGCAAGCATGATCGGCCCCCTCGCCGTATCCCGGAGAGGTCGCGCAGACGCGAACCGCATCGCGAAAAGCCGCGTCGAACGCCGCGCATTCCGAGAAAAACGTCAAGGCGTTCACGGCTATCACGGCCACGATGAGCATGACGGGGAAGGCCACGGCAAGCTCGACCGTCATCTGGCCGCGCTCGGCGGCTTGACGTCGGAAAACCTGGCCGCCGTCCCGAAACGGGGCCGGATCGGCAGAGTGCAAGGACACGCCTATTCCCATACCCTCACCCCCGCTATCGACCCATAGATGCCGCGCACTTGATCGGCAAGGGAAACCACCAGGTCAGAAGCTGCTTGCGAAACGCATGGCGGCAACGCTATCGTGACGGGAATCGAAATGCCCAAGCCGGAGATTTCGATGCGGGCGATCTCGATGCCCGACGAAAGCCCTGCCGCCCCTTGCAAGGCCGCCGACTCCGACCCGGTTATGAGCGACGAGAACAAGTCGAGCGACTGAAGCGGAAACGCGACCGCTTGGCGCTTGATGTCGACAAGCCGCGCCCCGACAGCCGATCCGTCGGCAGACGCCACGTGAGCCGTGTTCACCACGACGGGCCGCAGCGCATCCACGTCGGCAGGTGCCAGCCCCAGCGACTCGATGAGCGCCGACAGCTTGTCGGCGGCCCAAGTGCCAAGGCCCGTGCTTTCCATGAGCGGCAACCCGTTCAACCCGTCGCGCACTGCGCCGACCAGGGCGGAATGCCCCTGGGAATACCCCTGCAAAAGAGCGGACCAGCATCCCAGCACGGCGTCGGCGGCGCCTCCGACGAGCCCCGCATCGGCGGCCACGTTGTCGAGAAACGACGCTATGACGCTTTCCCCTTCGCCGCCGGGGTCTTCCACCAGCGTGGCGGCAGAAAGCGCGGCCCTCGTGCGCAACGTCCCTCCCGATGCGGCGAACAGGCTGGAAAACCCTGCGTCCGCCGCTTGGGATCCGACGTTGGCCACCAGCGCGACAACCCCTTTCGAACCGGGCGGCGTCGCTTCGATGCGCTGGCCCCCCGCCTCTTCCAAAGCCTCGCGCAAAGCGTCGAAAAGCCCTTCGCTTCCGTCTTTCACCGCATCGATGGCCGGCGCCGCCGCGTTTTTCGCCCGCCGGTATTTCTCTGCCTGATCGGCAACGATGCGATAGTGGTACTCAAACCCGTTGTTGATGGTCGACGACGCAGAAAACACCTTCCCCAAACTCGCGGCCGTGAAGTCGCACGTCGGGCACGTGACGAAACCCTCCGACTCCATCAGCTGGATCGACCCCCACGCCGTCGCGTCGCCCGCGTTCGGGCATCCCGCCCAGGCGTGCATGATCGTCTGGTCCTCGCCGTTGTCGCCGTAAGGGTAGGCGTTGTCGGTGTAAAGCGACGTCGTGCGCATCTCGTCGGTGTTTTTCGGCATGAGCGGAAAATACGCGTCGAAGCTGCTGTCCGTTTCATGCACATAGCCTGTGTTGATCAGCGCCGACGCATAGGCGAACATCTTTTTGCGCATGACCGAACGCACGACTTCCTCAACGCTGTCGTTTTCCGGAGCCTCCTGCTGCAGGCGGGCGGCGTAATAGCGCTTCGCCCGCGCCATCGCCACCGAGAAAGACCAGGTGTCGACCGAATGGCACAGCGGATTGGCGGTTCCTGACAGTCCGGCCTTCACAGCAGCCCGCTCGTACAGGCAATATCCCGGCGACGCCCCGGACGCTGCAGCGCCGCAGTCGTGGTGAAACGCCGTTCTCTTCGCTGCGTCGGCGTCCTCCAAGGCGCGTTTGGCCTCGTTGGCGTCTTCCTGCAGCTCGTCGGCGCCTCCCGAGACCGCTTCCTCGACCGATTCGGAATCGTCGTCGTCCACCGCTATCGACGGCGCCGTGAGCGGAGAGAGCAGCGCGACCGCCAGGTAGCGGTTCGCCGTCCCGTCGTTGGCGCGAGCCACGGCGGCCGCGTTCACCGCCGCGACGAAGGGAAGCGCCTGCTGCAGACGGTTGAGCGCCGACGTCGCCCGGCTCGCAAAAGTCGCACGGGCCTCGCTCACGGACCGGGCGGCGGAAAGGAGCGTCTGGCCGACGCCTGCGCCGCCGGGAATGCAACAGGCAACCAGGCCCAAGCCCGACGCCGCAAGGCTCGTCAGCGAAAGCGTCAGCGCCACCGCGTCGCACACGCGCACGACGATCATGAACTCCGCCACCTCGTTTTGCGCCGCAAGCGCCGCCGCATCCGCGACGTTTTGGACTTCTGAGGCAGCCGACTGGATGCGCCAGGCTTGAGCGGCAGAAAACACCAGGGCGAGCGTCAGCAACAGCGAAAGCGCCATCCCTGCAGTCGTAAGCCCCTCATCGTCGCGAAGCACGCCGCAGCGGCCTTCGCGGCAATCAGGCTCGTCGCTTTGGACCGCATGCATGCTCATAGCCAACCTCCTACCCATGACTCCGGGTTCCTCGATTCGACCCAGGCCGGCTGCGTGGCGGCGGCCGCCTCGACTTCGACCACGAGGTTTCCCTTGTCGTTGACAAACCCCAGCAGCGCCCCCGCGGCATCGACCAGCGGCAACGGACGCACCTGGGTGGCGATGCGAACGCGCACCTCTTCCGCCGTTTCGTCTCCGTCCAACTCTATTTCCCAGGTGCAGCCGCCTCCGTGGACGTGAAAGCAATCCGTCTGGGGAATCGCCGAGAGCCGGTGCCGCACGAACGCCTCGCACGCCCCCTGCATGTCTCCCAACGCATCCGTCTTGGTTGCCAGAAGCCGGCACGCCTCTTGGGCGGCTCCCGCCATGACGATCCGGTCGTAAAGGAGGAACGCAGGCTGCAGCAACAGCAGCAACAGCACGAACAGCACGGGAATGCACACGGCCGCCTCGACGGTCGCCTGTCCCGATTCGGCATGTTTTCCCATACAGCCTCCTCGCCTTCGTCCGCAAAACGCCCGCCGCCCGGCAAAGGGCGCCCCTGCGCTCGCTCCAACCTGTCCAGCGCCTTCAGTACAGCAAAATGTCGGCGATGCCTCCCGGCAGCGTCAGATCGACCGAATGAGACGCCGCCATGAGGGCATGGGCTGAAAACGTCCCATCAGAAGCGGCGTGCCACAATGCGGCAAGCCCTGCAACGACCGCCATGAACGCCGCCGTCACCACCGCGAACTCGACGGTCGACTGGCCCGATTCGCCGACGCCTCCTACAGGCCCATGATGCCGTCGCTGATAGCGGTCCACAGCTCTTGGATCTTTGAGCGGAAAACCGTGATGGCGAGTATGGCGATGACCACCAAGACTCCCACGAGGATGGCATACTCGGTCGTGCCTTGCCCCCTCTCGTCGGACCGAAGCTCGTGCAAGCCGCGGCTCAGGCGTGCCAACAGGGCGTGATACGTTTTCATGACGACTCCTTTTCATGGTCACAGTCCTTCCATCAGCTGCAAAAGCACCGGTCCGAGCACCAGCAAAAGCATCGCCGGCAGAATGAGGGCGCCGGTCGGCACCATCATCTTGACCGGGGCCTTCGCAACTTTTTCCTCAATGGCGGCGCGATAGTCGGCCCGCGCCTGGCCGGCCGACGACTCCAAAACCTCCACGAGCGACGACCCGAAGCGAAGCGAACGCACCATGGATTCGACGATGCGGCGAAACGGCTTCGAATCGTAGCGCTGCGCAAGGCCGCGCAAGGCATCCTCGCGCGACGCAAGCCCCATCGACCACAAAGACTGGGCGTGGGCGCACTCTTGGGCCAGCGCGGTGTCGAAATGGGCGCCGTACAAGGCGAAGCTGCGGTCGAACGACAGTCCGCTGCGCAGCCCCAAGGCGCACACTTCGAGCATCTCCGGCAAGTCGCGCCCCAGCATGAGAGAGCGGTCCCGCTCAAGCGCCTTCAAGGCACGCAGCGGAGCGCTGCATCCCGCCACAAACCCCACTAGCGCACCAATGACCAGCAAATATTCCGAAAACAGGGCGCCGAGCAAAGCACAGGCCGCCATGAACGCCAGACCCAGGCGCAAGCTCGCCTCCAAAAACCCGTCCGCCGTGCAATCCGAAGACAGGCCGGCTTTCGGGCGCTTCTCCACGAACCATCGGCGCATGCGGGAAAGCGATCCGGCCGGCAAAAGCGGGCGGGACGCCCCCAGCGCCAGCGTCTGGCTCAGGTGCGCCAGGTACTTGAGGATGCGGTCGTTGAGCGACAAGGCTTTTTCCGTGCGCCGGTCCAGCCCGGCCGAGCGGCGCATGGCGGCCCATCGGGCCGAAGCGTCGCGTTTCGCCTGCCACGCCTGCCACGACATCCACCCGACGCACCCTGCGCTGGCTGCGGCGGCTATCTCGAACACCCCGGCCCATCCGCTCATGACGCCACCTCCACCGAAAGCGTCTTGCGCACGGCCACGATGCCGGCCGCCTGCATGGCGAACGCGACCCCCAGCAAGGCGACGCCCTGCACGCTTTCAAAGAACGGATCGAGAAAACCTTCGCTGATCAGGGAAAACACTGCCAGCAGCACGAACGGCATGACGCTCACGACGCGTGCCGACAGCTTGGCCTGCGCCGTTTGCACCTGCAGCTTCCGCTGCAGCTCCAACTCCCCCTCCACGGTCTCCCGCGCCGCATCCAGCACAGGCTGCAGGCTTCCGCCCGCCTGGTGCTGAGCATCGAGCGCGACCGCGACAAAAGCCAGCTCAGAGACGGACGTGGCGCTTCTCATGGCGTCAAGCGCCCCATGGGTGCCCCCGCCCAGCTCCATGCGATGGGTCGCCGAAGCGAACACCGACCGCAACGGCTCGGGCGTCTCTCCGCTTACCTGCTGAAACGTCTGGAGCAGCGACAGTCCCGACTGGAAGCACACGCCCATGGCCCGCAAGGCGTCCGGAACGGCCTGGCGCATCTGCTCGCGCCGGCGCTCTTCGATGCCGCGGGCCCAAGCCAGCCCGAGAGCGAACACGCACGCCGCCACCGCCGCAAAGCAAAGCCACGACCCCGTGGCCGCAAAGCCTGCCACCGCCGCAAAAACGTCGGCGGCCAGGAAAAACGACAGCAGCGACTCTTCCGTCGAATCGAAGCCCTTCATGCGCACATGCCCGACCGCTTCGACCGCGCATCTGCGCAAAGGGCGGGACCGCAGCATCCGCCGCGCCGCCGGAAGCGTCCAGCCCACTCCGTTGCGCACGTACCAGGCAAGCCGGCTTCCCCGCAAATCGTCGGCGATGACGACGCTTGCGGCCGATCCCGGGCGGCGCTCTGCGTTCTTGACGAGCGTCTTGCCAACCACGTATCCAACGCCCAGGGCGCCCAAAAACGCGCCTAGGCACAAAACGCCTGCCGTCTCCATTCGTCCACCTCGTCTCTGCCGGCGATTCCCAGCATCTCGATTTCGTCCAGCCACTCGGGCTCCTGCCGCCATTCGCCCCGACGGTCGGGGGTCGCACGCTCGAACAGCGTCTTTGTCTCGCACAGCCTTTTTTCCCGGTCGAAAGCGAATTCGGCCACTTCCGACACATAGCGGCGGCCGTCCATGAAACGCGCCGTCTGCACTACCACGTCGAACGCGCTGGCGATGTTCGCCTCGATCACGTCAACGGGCAGATCGACCGCATAGCGAACCATCGTCACCAAGCGCGACACGGCATCCGACGACGAATTGCTGTGCAGCGTCGTCAGGCTGCCGTCGTGGCCCGTGTTCATGGCCTGCAGCATGTCAAGCGCCTCGGCGCCGCGGCACTCCCCCACGACGATGCGGTCGGGACGCATGCGCAGCGCGTTGATGACGAGGTCGCGAATGGTGACCTCGCCCTTCCCTTCGGCGTTGCGCGGACGGGCTTCGAGCCTGACCACGTGCGGGTGCTCCAAAAATCGCAGCTCGGCGGAGTCTTCGATGGTGACGATGCGCTCGTGTTTCGGCAGTTCGCAGGACAGCGCGTTGAGAAGCGTCGTCTTCCCGCTGCCCGTGCCTCCCGACACCGCCACGCTCTTTCGCGCCAGCACGCACCACACCAAAAAGCGCTTCATGGCGCCGTCGAACGAGCCGAACGATTCCAGGCTGTCCAACGTCAGCACCTGTTCGGAGAACTTTCGGATCGTCAGAATGGGGCCGTCGAGCGACAGCGGCGGGATGACGACGTTCACGCGATGCCCCGCTGGCAGCCGCGCGTTGGCCAGCGGGCTCGATTCGTCGACGCGCCGGCCGACCGGGCCCAAGATGCGGTCGATGAGCGAACGCAGCGACGCCTCGTCGGAAAAGGTGCGGGCGCTGCGCACGATGCGCCCGTTCCGCTCGAAGTACACGCTTTCCGGACCGTTGACCATGATCTCGGTCACCTCGTCGTCGGCCAGCAGCGCTTCGAGCGGTCCCATGCCGAACACCTCGTCGACGAGCCGCTCGACCAGATCCGCCCGATGGCCCTCGGACACGATGGACCAGGCCGAGTCCTCGAAAACCTGACGGCACGCGCTTTTCAGCTCGTTGCGGGCGCGTTGCGGGTTTTCGCGCATGACCGCAGCGATGTCATCGGTGGACACATAGGCCTTGATCGCTTCTTTCAAGCGTTCGTAGTCGTTTCCATGGGAGGACGAGACGGCCAATTCCCCTCCCGCCGCCCGAACACGGCTCGCTAGCGACACGGCTCGGCCCTCCTGCGCTTCTTTGCGCCCTTCGGACGTATCGCCCGAAAGAGCAGGCTTTTGCCTTTGTCGGGCTCGCACAGGCTGGTTGCATGCGCGTCGAGGCCGGGCACCAGGTCGAGCAGCAGCGATTCCACGCTCGCGCACAAAGGATTGCCTTCTCCGATAAGGTCGAGCGGCTCGCCGGCGCCAAGCAGGCTTTCCACGTCGAACCCTCCGTCTTTGAGCTCCGCCACCGCCGTGCCGCCGAACACGCAGGACACGTCGAGCGGCGTGAACGGGGCGTTTTTGGAGCATCGGTTGAGCGCGAACACGAACGGACCGGTCGCGATGCCGAGGCGAGCGCACAAATCGAGCGCATGGCGGCACGCCCGCAGCGACGTGGGGCGCTGATCGATGAGAAAGATCGTCTTCGAGCTGCGCTCGAGCAGCACGGCATGCTGGTCGGCCCACGCCGCCCCCGTGTTCGCCACGATCACGTCGAAGCGGGGCGACAAAAGGTCGATCACGGCGCCGGACTGCTCGGCCACAGCCTCGGCGTCTTCGATGTGCAACGGGGGTGCAAGCACGGCAGGCCGGCCCGAATCGCCCTTCAGCGCGTCGAGCCGCGACGGGTTTTCCAGCACGTCGTCGACCGTGAACGGCTCGCGTGCGCCAAGAAGCGACGCCGCATCCCCGAACTGCAGGTCGAAGTCGAGCAGCAGCGTCTCAAGCCCGTGAACCTGCGCAAGGCAGGCGCACAAGGCGGCCACCGTGCTTTTTCCCGACCCTCCGCTGCCGCTTACGACGCTGATCAAAAAGGCGTTCTTTTCCTTTTCCGCAAGACCTTTGGGCTTTTCGAGAACCGCTCGCGGATCCGGCTTCGGAACAGGCGCCGGGCAGGCGGGCGCCTTGCCGCCGCCGTCTTCCTGCGGCGCGGTCGGCGCGGTTTCGGGAAGATTTGCCAACCCCCACGACCGAGCCGCACGCTTGCGCCGGTCGTAGCGCTGCGCAAAGTCGGTCGGCGAGAGCGCCTCTTCGATGCCGGCCGCCCGCACGCGGCTGCACAGCGAGCCCGAGTCCTTGGCAACAAGCATGCAGACCGGCCGATCAGGGCCGTCGGCCTTGATGGATGCGGCCAAATTGATAGGCGCGACCTCGTCGCACGACACGACCCACACCTCGTCGATGCCCGTGCGGTCCTTCAAAGACGCGCGGGCGGACGCCGCCTCCGTGTACAGTTCGAGCCACGGCTGGGCTTCAAGGCACTCGCCGTCCAGCCCGATGGCCTCCGGGTGGCGAACGCTCGCCGGATCGATGCACAGGGCAACCTTTGCTGGCGCCATGGCAGACCTCCTTTCGTCAGCGCAACCAGTTCGATATGGCAGGCCGGCAGCTCGCGCACGCCTGCGGCGCATTGCGGCGGACGCGACGCAAAGCTGCGGCCAAGAGTTTCCCGCGCGTCTAGGACGCATCGCCTTGTCCAAGGATCGGCCCCTCGAAAGACGGCCCCGCCGCACCCGCATCGCCGCCTTGCACGCTTCCCTGGCTCGGCAGCGAAAAATACAGCTGGGCGCTTTCGGCGGCAGCCACGACCTCTTGAACCAGCTCGGGCGCGACGGCCAGCGTGACCCACGCGACCGACGAGGCGCTCAAGCCGTCTTGGGCCATCGTGCTTGTGGAGAGCACGAGCACGTTTTCGGCGAGAAGCTCGGTGGCCGCAGCTCCCGTTGCATACATGTCAACGCGCGAGCCTTGCGCCACGGCGCCGCCCACTGCGTTCACCTCCTGCGCCGGGACGCTCACGGCCACAAAGCCCTCGGGCACGTCCAGCGTCGAGCCAGCCGTATCGAAGCGGTACTCGGACAAAACCTCCCCTTCATAGATGGCGGCTGTCGCCTTCTTGCCCTCAACCGTCGCCAGATCGCGCACCGCGCCATCCGGCAGAAGATCAGCGACCCACAAGCGGGACTCGACTGACCGGGAATCGACCGTCTCGCCCGGGGACACGTCGCGCAGAGCCACGCACACCTCTACCTGCTCGCCGCCGTAGCGCGCAAGCGCTTCGGCACGGTCAGCCTCGACAGAAGACTTGACCTGGGCGGTATAGGCGACGACGCACAGGGCGCACAACAGAGCGCAGCACGCTCCCGCTATCGTTGTCTTGTTGCGTTTCACAAGCGCCCCCTTGACGGTTGTCGGTTCGTTTGACGGCATGGCCGCAGTATGGCAGAGAGACCTTTCACGCCTTTCACGCAGATCTGACATTTGCTGCCATCGAATCTCACCGCGTTCTTGCGCGGATTTGATCGGAATCCCACGTCGCCCCCATCGGATCTTTCCGAAAACGCGACGGTTTCTCGCGCGAATCCAACGTGTGTGGCGGTCGTTTCTCCCGCTGCGGCGAAAGAAGCGCGAACGTCCGGCCCCCAGCGGCCGAATCTGAAGAAAAACCGCCTGGCAGGCGGCGTGCGCACGCCGCGCCGTCGAACAAAGCCCCTTTTTCGCCCAGCGCGACGAAGAGACGGAAAACGCCCTTGAAGCGCAAAAAGGACCGGTGGAAAACCGGTCCTGGCGTGCAGTCGTTCTTGTGGTTTGCGGCAGCGGCGCTACGCCTCCGGGCGCCGCCCCGCAAACGCAGGCCTGAAGCCTCCGGGCGCCGCCATGCGGGCCCGGGGCTGGCGGAATTGGTCAGTGTTTCCCTAGGCTCATCGCCAGGGCGTCCGTCGGGCATGCGTCGATGCAGGCGCCGCACGCCATGCAGTCTCCCGCTCGAACGATACGGTCCTCTCCGGCAAGCGCCGGCTGCAGGATTTCCGGGTCGGCCAGACAGGCCGCCTCGCACTTGCCGCAGTGGATGCAGGCGTCATGGTCGATGGCGACGTTGACCTGGCCGATGCGGCCGAGCGCCTCGTACACGCCGCCGAGCGGGCACAGCGCACGGCACCATACGCGCCGGCTCCAAAACAGCTCGAGCACCGCAATGGCGGCCAGCACGCCCAAACCGGAAAACGCACCGAACAAGATTCCCCTGTTCACGGCCCCTATCGGAGAAAACGCCTGAAACACCGGGAAGGACAGCAGCGCAGACAGCACAACAACGCCCGCCGCGATCCCGATCTTCGCGCGACGCGGCACCGTCTGTTCGGCCACCTGCAAGCCCAGCTTGCGGCGCAGCCAGTCGAGCCCTTCCAGCAGCAAGTTCACCGGACACACCCAGCCGCAAAACGCGCGTCCCCGCACAAGCCCGTACACGACGAGCACGGGAAGCACGCCTGCAAGCAGGCCGACCGAAACGGTCTTCGCCGCAGCGATCACCTCGGCGGCGGCCAGCGGATCGAGGATGGTCACGCCCAGCACGCTCGACGAGCTCAAACTGCCATAGAAGACGCCTTCGGCCGGCGTGGGGGCGGCCACGTCGGTGCTGGCGAACGATCCGGCCAGGCCCCATCCCGCAACCAGGAGCGGAAGGCAGAAGAGCACAGCCATGAACACCTGCACGATGCGTCGTGCAAGCGTGATCCGAAACGGTTTGCGAGACTCTTTGGACACAGCCTTTCCTTTCTCTTGCAAGCGCACAAAACGGCGGCGGACGGCGAAGCCTCGTTCAGGCTCCAAGCCGCCGCGCCGCCGTCATGTCGTCAATCGGTTGCGCTGTCGGATGCAAACGAGGACTCGCCGTCGCGGTCGTAGAGTCCTTCGCAGTTCACGTACACGAGGTTCACCGTCAAAACGCCGGGGATGCGCGAAAACGACCCCGCCATCGTAGACGACGCGCCCACGCTTTCCGCCTCGATGGTCACGACCAGCCGGGTTTCGTGCGTTTCATGCACTTCCACGCCCGACAGCTTCTCAAGCGCCGCGGCCACGTCGTCTGCAGATCCTGGCGCCACTTCCACGACCAGGCTTGAAATCACATCGTTTGCAGCCATGGCGCCTACGACTCCTGGGCGTGGCAGGTGTTGCACTGCAGGCGGACCGGATCGATCTCGCCCGTCGTGTACGACCCGTCGACGTAGTGGTCCTCGGGCAGCATCGCGCCGCCGCCGGCCGTGGTCTTGCCGTCGGTCGTGCCGTGGCACGTCGCACAGCCTTCACCGCCCATGGACTCGAATCGGCCCTGGTGGTCGGCGGGCGTGTTGGACGGAATGCCGTCGAGCTCGGACGCGGGCGCTTCGACCCCCGCCGTTGCGGCGGACTGCCCGCCGGCGTCCTCGGTGGAGGCGACCACCGTCGGGGCGCAGGCGGCCATGGTGCCGACCGACATCGCAAGCGCGATCGCAGCAGCGGCGAGCGGCAGTTTCTTCATCTTCATGATTGGTCCCCCTTACGCCTTCTCGATGCGCACCGGCGTCTTTTTGTAGTCAGGCTCTTTGGAAAGCGGGCAATACACGTCCTGCACTACCAAATTGATGAGCGTTTCCTCGGCGAAGAACGGCACGAACACGCGACCCTTCGGCTGAGCCGTGCGGCCAGCCGTCGACACCTTTACCTCGCAGGTGCCATAGCGCGACGTGACGCGTGCCATGTCGCCGTCGACCAGGCCCAACTCTTTGCAGTCGTCCGGGTTCATGTCCATGAGGGCTTCAGGCAGCGCACGGTCGAGCTCGGGGATGCGGCGCGTCATCGAGCCGGTGTGCCAGTGCTCGAGCAGACGCCCCGTGCACAGCCAGAAGGGGTATTCTTCCGAAGGCTCTTCTGCGGGCGGCTCCCACGGACGGAAAACCACGGACGGCCGCTGGTCGGCGCTCTTGTAGAAGCTCACGCCGCCGGCCAGATCCTGCGCACCGTACTGCTCGATGCCGTACTGGTCGAAGCCGTCTTCCTGCGGGCCGTCGCAAAAACGCCACTTCGTTGCCAGCCACTTGCCGTCGACTTCGCGAACAGGCCAGGTGAGGCCATGGTTTTCGATGTACTCGTCGTAAGGCGCCAGCTGCTTGTTCTCCATCTTGAGCTTCGCTTCGGCGTTGATGGCCTCGGCGGCGGGGTTGAGGCTGGGGTTCGAGAACGTGCGATACTCTTCCCAGATGGCGCGGGACGTTTCACGCTCGTCGCCCTTGAAGTCGGCGGCGTCCTTGTCGTACCACTCGCCGAACAGGGCGTCGAAGGCGTCCGCGTCGCCGATGGTCTCGCCCTCCAGCGTGCGCTTGGCGATTTCCATGAGCATCCACAGGTCCCACTTCGCGTCTCCCGGCGGGTCGACGGCCTTTTCGAACACCGCCGTGCGGCGCTCGGCGTTGCCGAACTGGCCCTCGCGCTCGACCCACATGGCAGCCGGCAGCACCACGTCGGCATACTGGGTCGAAAGCGTCGGATACACTTCGCTGACCACGATGAACGCGTCGACGATGCCCTTCTTGTCGCCCTTGCCGAGGAAGCGCGTCAAATTCGGCATGGACACGGCCCAGTTGTTGTGGGCCGACCACAGAAAGTCTATGTTGCCGTTGGACAGCTCGCGGAACATCTTCACCGTGTGCATGCCCGGCTTCTCGATGGCGTCGAGATAGCCCTCCGGCAGGTTCCATATGGCTTCGCTGTAGCGGCGGTGCGGCTCCTGCGCCACCAGCAGGTCGGCGGGCAGGCGGTGGCAGAACGTGCCGACCTCGCGGGCCGTGCCGCAGGCCGACGGCTGGCCGGTGAGCGAGAACGCTCCGTCGCCGGGACGAGCGTAGCGGCCGGTCAGCAGGTGGATGTTGTAGATGCAGTGGTTCATCCACGTGCCGCGGTTGTGCTGGTTGACGCCCATGGTCCACAGCGACAGCACCTTGCGGTCCTTGTCGGCGAAAACCTCGGCGAGCTCTTTGATGTCTGCGGCCGGCACGCCGGAGATCTCTTCGGCGTATTCCAGCGTGTAGGGCGCCAGACGCTCGGCGAACTGTTCGAACGTGATTTCCTCCACCGCATCGACCGTTTGTCCGACTTCGGACTTGTCGTAACCGTCCTCGAAGGCGTTGCCGATGTCTTCGGTTCCCTGCTTGAACTTCAGATGGTCGGCGACGAAGTCCTTGTCGTACAGGTCGTTCACGATGAGGTAGTTCGCAACGGCGTTGGCGATGGCCAGGTCGGACCCGGGGTTCATCAAGAGCACCTTGTCGGCGTTGGCCGACGTGCGGGTGTTCATGGTCGTGACGTCGTAGTGCTTGACGTCGGTGCCGTTGAGTATGCGGGCCTGCACGCGCGAATACAGCATCGGATGCGCCTCGGCCATGTTGGCGCCCCAGGTCACGAACGTGTCGGTCTCGTCGATGTCCGAATAGCAGCCGGCAGGCTCGTCGGTCTGGAAGACGTTCATGAAGCCGACGACGGCGCTGGCCATGCACAGGCGCGCGTTGGGGTCGATATTGTTCGACAGCAGACCGGCCTTCCAGAATTTCGCCTGGCAGTAGCCCTCGACGATAGGCTGCTGGCCGCTGCCCCAAAACGCCAGGCGCGACTTGTCGGCCTTCCACGTCTCGCGCAGCTTGGAAGCCACCAGATCAAGCGCCTCGTCCCAGGTGGCCTCGCGCAGGCCTGCGCCGGCACCGGTTCCCTTGGTGGCCTTGTCGTCGCGGATCATCGGCGTGGTCAGACGGTCCTCGCCGTAGAGCGCCGTGGCCAAATGGTAGCCCTTCACGCAGTTCAGGCCCAGGTTCGACCCATTGTCCGGGTCGCCCTTCACCGCGACCACCTTGCCGTCTTTCGCTTCGACGATGACGCCGCAGCCGCAGCCGCAGAAGCGGCACACGCCCACGGTCTGCGTGATGCCCTCGCGATCGTTCGCGGCCGCTTGCGCATCGGCAGAAGCGGCGGGGTCTGCTCCTTCTTCCGCCGGCTCGGGGCTTGAGCAGCCCACGAGCGAAGCGATGCTGCCGGTGGCGGCAGCGGACGCCATGGCGATGGCAGACGTCTTGATGAATTTCCTTCGACTCAGCTCCATACGTTCCCTCCTTTTGTTTCGGGCCTGCCCAGTGCTCGCTTCAGGTGCGCACACGCAACGCACTTCACGTTGCGGGCTCAATGGTGATGGCAAGCGCAGGCTCGCTGACAACGCATCGTTCGACGCACAGGCCGCAGCCTGTGCAGACGTCTTCGTTGATGACCGGTTCGAAAATGGCGTGGATCGCGTCGCCCTCGCGGGCCGCGAATTCAATGGTGATGGCCTCGTCAATGAGAGGGCAGGCCCGGTAGCACACCTCGCAGCGGTTGCCCACATACGAAATGCACAGGTCCTTGTTGACCCGCGCCGTGCCCATGCGCACTTCGTCGCGAGTGGCAACCGGCTCAAGCGCACCGGTGGGACACGCCGCTGAACAGGGAAAACCGTCGCACATGCGGCAAGCGTGGGCGCGAGGGTCGATGACGGGCGTGCCGGCCTGGAAGCCGGCGTCTCGTGGCGCGGCGACGATGCAGCGGTAAGGGCAGGCCTCGATGCAGCGGCCGCACTTGACGCAGCGCTCAAAAAAGCCGCCTTCGTGCAGGGCGCCGGGCGGTCGCAGCAAAGACGGCGTTTCACGCGTCGCGCCGTAAGCGGCCGTAGCGGCCACCGTACCAAGCGCGACGGCGATGGCGGCGATGCCCTTGAAAGGCATAAGCGGTCCCCTTCCCAAGCGTCTCGGCGACAGTTCTCTCTTCCAAAGAGCAATGGTACCGAATGCGCCCGCTGTTTCGGAAGGGACGCTTCAAAGGAAATAGAAGGGGACGCTTGTCAACGGTTCCGTTACACGACAGAAAGAACATGCCATTCGCACGACGGCAGAAGAACGCCGAAGCGGCGCTTTGGCCAAGGGTTTTATTCGACCGCCTGGCGGATCAGCTCTTCGGCCAGACGCGTGATGTCCTGCAGGTCGACCACCGTGATGTACTCGTCGAGCGTATGGAAGTTCGTCATGCCGATACCGAGCGTCACGGCGCGGACCCCGCGCGAGGCCAGGATGTTCGCGTCGGCGCCGCCGCCGGATCGGTGCGGCCGAAACGTCAGCCCGGCGGCGGCACAGGCCGACGCAATGCCCTGCACGAGCGCGTCGTCTTCTGCGTAGGACACCGCCGGATAGTCCTCGTGCCATTCGACGGCAACTTCGCCGCCCGCCTCTTCGGCGGCCGCCGCAAGCGCTGCGGTCATGGCAGCCTGCACCTCGTCGGCGCGTTCGGGCAGAAGAGAGCGGCACTCGCCTCGCACCAAGCAGTCGCGCGGCACGATGTTTTCTTCCGCCCCGCCTTCAATGACGCCGATGTTGGACGTGGTGGCGTCGTCAAGACGCCCAAGTGGCATGGCGGCAATGGCGCGGGCGGCCATGACGATGGCCGAATTGCCCAGCTCAGGCTCTACTCCGGCATGCGCCGCACGACCGTGGAAGCGTGCCTGCACGGTGCGGTGGCACGGAGCCGCAATGATAACGCTGCCTGGGGCGCCGTCGGCGTCAAGCACGTAGCACGGCGCCCCTTCCGGCAAAAGGCCGGCATCGAAGTTCGCCGCGCCCACCAGGCTGATCTCTTCGCAGACCGTGAACAGCACGGTCACCGTCGGCATGGGCTCGCCCGACTCCACAAGCGTGCGCACGGCCTCCAAGATGGCGGCGATGCCCGCCTTGTCGTCGGCGGCCAAAATGGTCTTGCCGGCCGACACGATGCGCCCGTCTTCGATGATCGGATCGATGTTGCGGCACGGCGTCACGGTGTCGAGGTGCGCCGACAGGATGACCTCGCCGTCGACGTCGCCTTTGCGCGTGGCCACCAGGTTGCCGGTTTCGGACCCCGTCTTCGCCATGGAGTCGTCGAACGTGACCATGAAGCCGAGCCGCTGCAGCTCGCGGGCGCAAAACGCCGCCATGGCCCCCTCTCCGCGCGAAGGGCTCTCGATGCGCACGAGATGGAAGAAGAGGTTGAGCAGTCTGTCGGAGTTCATGGGTCGCCTTTCGAGAATCGGAAAAACCGGCGGGCGCACGGGCGCCGTCTGCATCCATCATGCATGATCTCCGCAAATATGCAACCCAAACGAGCCCTGCAATCAGCCAAAAGGAAGGACGGAGGCCACGTGGGCGGCCTTCGGCGCAAAGGCGGGGGCGCGTTCGCAGACGAAGCGAAGCCCGCCCCTTCGTCTAGGAGCCGAGGATCTTTGCCGCCACCTGCTTTTTGCGCGACAGAATGCCCGGCATCCACGTGCCGCCGACGCCTTTGCAGGCGATCCCGAACACCCGGTTGACGATCCTGCGGTTGCCTTCGCACAGAAACTGGCTGCCCTCGGCCAAGATGTCGGTGACCATGAGCAGCACGAACTCGTATCGATGCTCTTGCTGCAGCTGGCGCATGTGCTCGCGAATCTCTTCTTCGCGCTCCATCACGCTGGCAAGGTCGACGGTTTCGTGCTGGGCGATGAGCACGGTGGCGTCGCCGAGCATGAACTCCTTGGCGTCTGAGCCGACGATCTTCTCGATCGGAATGGCGCCGTCGCCGCCGCGCGTGCGAAACACCTGCATGCCGAACTCAACCGGATCGACGCCGCCGACTTTTCCCAGATAGGCCGCACGTTGGCGGTCCACGTCGGTAGTCGTGGGCGATTTCAGGATGACCGTGTCGGTAAGCAGGGCCGACAGCAGCACCCGGGCGATCTCGGGCGGCATGTCCACCTCGTTGGCGAGGTATTCGCCCGTCACGATGGTGGCCGTGGAGCCGACGGGCAGGTTGAGGAAGCGAATGGGATCGGCGGTCGTGACGTCGGCGATGCGGTGGTGGTCGATGATCTCGACGACCTCGGCCTCTTCGATGCCTTTGGCCGCCTGGCGCGTCTCGTTGTGGTCGACCAGAACGACCTTGCGCCGCGGGCCGTTGGCCACGTCGGATCGCGTGACGATGCCGACGGCCATGCCGTCGTCGTCGAGCACGACGGCTTCGCGCAGGTCGGAAGCCATAAGGTCTTCGACGGCTTCCTTGAGCAGGCCCGCCCTGTCCAAAATGAGCACGTCGGTTTCCGTGACGTCTTCGACCTTCTGCCCCAGCGAGGCGATGAGGTTGCCGGCCACGGCCATCTGGTTGCTGCCGTCTTCTTCCAGCACGTCGGTGGCGGAGATGTAGCGCTCGGCGATCATGCGGGTGGTGATGAGGCCATGGTAGGTTCCATCGTCGTTGGTGACCACGAGCGCACGCACGTTGTGCTGGCGCAACAGCTGCCCTGCGTCGAGGATGGTGGCCTTTCGATTGATGGAGATGGGGTTTTCGGTCATGACGTCGATCACCCGCGCATGCACATGCCCGATGAGGTCGGGCACGGGCAGCCCGTTGGCTTCGAGCACCCAGGCGCTCTCAGGCGGCAGGGGGCCCAAACGGGCCGGCACATACGTGTTTTCCGGCGTGCCGCCTTCCCCTGCGGCCCGTTTTGCCAGCGCGTTTTTGAGATACGCATAGCCTACCGCCGAGCTGATGGAATCGTTGTCCGGGTTTTTATGTCCCACTACCAAGATGGGTGCTCCCATAGCGCATGCGCTCCTTTTCGGCCGCCTTGAGAAGCCCTTCCGTTTCCCCAGATGCTCGCGCCGTCGTCGCGAAAACTGTGGCTTCATTGTTGACTGGAATTATAAGTATAAAGTGTACCATAGCTGTCAAATCGGCCTCTGCCGATCGCAAACGTGCCCTGATTTCCAGAAAAGAGGCGTGCCCTTCATGAAAGCACTTGGCATTCGCGACATCATCGGCCCCGTCATGATCGGCCCGTCAAGCTCGCACACCGCCGGAGCGCTGCGCATCGCGCTCATGACGCGCCACATGCTGGCCACCCATCCCGTCGAGGTCGTCTTCACGCTGTACGGCAGCTTCGCGCACACCTATCGCGGACACGGGACCGACCGTGCGCTGGTCGGCGGCATCTTGGGCTTTCCTCCCGACGACGACCGCATCCCCAACTCGTTTTCCGCGGCGCAGGAAGCGGGACTTGCCTACACGTTCGTGCCCGACCCCGACACCCACACCGACCACCCCAACACCGTCGACATTCGAGCAGTCGACGCGCACGGCGACGTGACCGAGGTGCGCGGCGAGTCCATCGGCGGCGGGGCGGCGCAGATCGTGCGGCTCAACGGCATCGACGTGCTGTTGACCGGAGAATACTGCAGCCTGGTCGTGAAGCAGCGCGACGTGCGCGGCGTGCTGTCGCACATCGCCCGCTGCATGGCCGACTTCGGCGTGAACATCGCCACGGCACGGCTGTTCCGCGAGGCCCGCGGAGAGGTGGCCTACACGGTGATGGAGTCCGACGACCGCATTCCGCCCGAGATCATCAGCGCCATCGAGGCCAATCCGAGCATCTACGACGCACGCATCATCGAAAGCGACCGGTCGGAAAACGCCGCCCCGCCCATGACGCAAGAAGAAGCGCATCGGCTGGGATACGAGCCCACCGGCTTCGGCGCCGACCTTGCCGAAGAGCAGGCGGCAGACCTGTTTGAAGCCGTCGACTTCAAAAGCGGCGCCGAAATGCAAGACTACTGCGAACGCAACGGCCTGGCCTTGTCCGACGCCATCTGCCGACGCGAACGGTGCCTGCTGGCGTCGCAAGGCATCGCCGTGGACGACACGCACCATTACCTCGACCACGTGATAGAAGTCATGCGCGGATCGGTGCGCGAGCCCATTGAAAACCCGAAGCGGTCCATGGGCGGGCTCATCGGCGGCGAGGCCGCGAAGCTCAACGCGTACGCGAACAGCACAAAATCGCTCGTCGGCCCGACGTTTGCCGACGCCACGACGTTTTCGGTCGCCGTGCTGGAAACCAACGCCGCCATGGGACGCATCGTCGCAGCGCCGACCGCCGGGTCGTCCGGCGTCATCCCCGGCGTGCTGCTCTCGCTGCAAAAGAACCACGGCTTTGCCGACGAAGAGCTGAACAAAGCCCTTGCCAACGCCGCCGCCATCGGCATGCTGATCACCCGCAACGCCACGGTGGCAGGCGCGGAAGGAGGCTGCCAGGCCGAAATCGGCGCCGCGAGCGCCATGGCGGCAAGCGCGGCGGTGCAGCTGATGGGCGGCACGCCGAAGCAGTGCCTCGACGCCGCCGCGACCGCCATCGCAGGGCTTCTGGGCCTGGTGTGCGACCCCATCGGCGGCCTGGTAGAGGCGCCGTGCCAGAAGCGCAACGCGACCGGCGCCGCGAACGCCCTGGCAGCGGCCCAAATCACGCTAGCCGGCAACGAAGCGCTCGTAGGCTTCGACGAAACGGTCGACGCCATGTACGCGGTAGGCCGGGCGCTGCCGGCCGAGCTGCGCGAAACCGCGCTCGGCGGCATGGCGGCCACGCCGCGAGCCTGCGCCCTGTGCCCGCGTGCCTGCGGGTAGCGCCGGGGCTGCCTGCAATGGCGGTCGGGCTGTCGGGCGACGGCCCGACCGGGCAGTTCGTCGGCTTCTACCCGATCTTCACGATGGGCGCGTAGTCCTTCAGCAGCTTCTTCGTCTGGCCGCTCTTCGCAAAGCGCACGTGCAGCGTGTCGCCGTCCACTTTCGTGACCTTGCCGCGACCAAACGTCTTGTGGTCGACGGCGTCGCCCACGGCAAACGTCATCTTCGCGGCCGCCTTCTTGCCGGCGTCGGGACGCGCGTAAGACCCTGCCACGCAGCCCTGACGCGCATCGAATCGCCCTGCCGATCCCGACGCGCTCGACCGCCCGAACACCCGGCCGCCGCCGGCCTCGGTGCCGCTGCCGGAAATGCCCTTGCGGCTGCCCCGCTTTTCCCAGCCCGTCCCCGAAAAGCCCGACGAGCCCAGCCCAGTGGTTTCGCGCACCTCGGCAGGAATCTCGCTGATGAAGCGCGACATGGGATTCGACGAGGTCTGGCCGAACAGCTGCCGGGCATAGGCGCACGTCAAATACAGCTTTTTGCGAGCACGCGTGATGGCGACGTAGGCCAGCCGCCGCTCTTCTTCCATGCCGGCCGCTTCGGATGAGCTGTTCATGTGCGGGAAAATGGTCTCTTCCATGCCGGCCACGAACACGCAGTCGAACTCAAGGCCCTTCGACGAGTGGACCGTCATGAGCGTGACCGCGCGTCCGTCTTCGGCCATCGTGTCCAAGTCCGTGCGCAGACGCACCCACTCGATGAGGTCGGCCAGCGAATCGCCGCGCAAGACGCGCACTGCTTCCCCGCCGTCGCCTGCGACGACGCCCGTGCCCGTCGCGCCATAGGCGGGCGCATCGTCGCCCGCGCCGACGACCGGCGAGCCGGCCTCGTCCAAGCCCTGCGTCGGCGCCGCATAGTAGGCGTCTTCCACATCGTGCGTGTCGGAAAACTCGTCGACGACGCCGAGGAATTCTTGAATGTTCTCGATGCGGCCCTGCGCCTCGTCGGTGCCTTCGGCCCGCAGCGCCGCGACAAGGCCTGCGTCGTCGATGATGCGCTCGACCACTTTGCGCAGGTCGCCCCCGTACGAACGGGCGTTTTTGAACAGCTGCACAAATTCCGCGACGGCCTTGCGTGTGGCCGGACGAATGTCGGGGTCGACGATGGCGAGCTCGCACGCATCGAGAAACGGCATGCCCAGCTCGGCGCTGAACTGCTCGATGCGCTCGACGGTGGTCTTGCCCACGCCGCGCTTGGGCACGTTGATGACGCGCTTGGCCGCCATGTCGTCGGCCGGATTGACCACGAGCGTGAGATACGCCATGACGTCGCGGATTTCCGCTCGGTCGAAAAAGCGCGTGCCTCCGACGATGCGGTACGGCACGCCCGCCCGCAACAGCATGTCTTCAAGCATGCGGCTTTGGGCGTTGGTGCGGTAGAACACGGCGATCTGGTTGTAGCCAAGGCCCGCCGCCTTCTGCTTTTCGATTTCGCCGGCGATCCAGCGGCCCTCGTCGCGTTCGTCGCTGGCGAGGTACACCTGGATCTTGTCGCCGTCTTCAGCGCTGGTGAACAGGCGTTTCGCCTTGCGATGCTGGTTGTTGGCTATGACGGCGTTCGCCGCCGCCAGCACGTTGCCGACGCTGCGGTAGTTCTGTTCGAGCTTCACCACATGGGCTGTCGGATAGTCCTGCTCGAACTCGAGGATGTTGCGGATGTCCGCCCCGCGCCAGCTGTAGATGGACTGGTCGTCGTCGCCCACGACCATGATGTTTTGATGCTTGGCCGCAAGCATTTGCGTGATGGCGTACTGCGCGTGGTTCGTGTCTTGGTATTCGTCGACGAGAATGTAGCGAAAGCGGTCCTGATAGGCCGCAAGCACGTCAGGATGATGTTTGAGCAGCAGATACGCATAGAGCAGCAAGTCGTCGAAATCGAAGGCGTTGGCCGCCTTCAAGCGCTGCTGGTAGCGCTCGTACACCTTCGCGGCGACCTTGCCGAGCGGATCGACGGCGTCCTTGGCGAACTCCGCCGGCACGACGAGCTCGTTTTTCGCAGCAGAAACGCGGTTCATGAGCGCATTTGCCGAAAAGATCTTCGGGTTGACGTCAAGCTCGGCCATGACCTCTTTGTACAGGCGCTTCTGGTCGTCGGTGTCGTAGATGGTGAAGTTTTTCGTGAACCCGAGGCGCTCGGCGTCGGCGCGCAGCATGCGCACGCACATGGCGTGAAACGTCGCCACCCACATGCCGCGGGTGCGCGGGCCCACAAGCCCTTGCAATCGCTCGCGCATCTCGGCAGCCGCCTTGTTCGTGAACGTGATGGCGAGGATCTCCCACGGCGCGACGCCATGGTTTTCAAGCAGGTTCGCGATGCGGTACGTGAGCACCCTCGTCTTGCCGGACCCGGCGCCCGCCAGCACGAGCAGCGGTCCTTCCGTCGTCAAGACGGCTTCGCGTTGCGGGTCGTTCAAAGTGTCAACGTCGATGGGCATGGCTGCAGTTCCTTATCTTTGAGCAGGGTTTTTCATGCGATGAACGTCTGTTTCAAATTTCTTGAAATTCAGTCTAGCATAGTTCGCACGTTTGTTCTATACTTTTGCCATCGAATTTTTGGGATACGAAAAGAAGCGCCCCGGTTGCCGGGGCGCCCGCCAAAACGAAGGATGGCATCATGGTTCAGCCGCGAACAAACGCTACACCACTTCTTTGCCAAGCACCGCCGCCATCTCGCGCAGCTCCTCGACCAGCACGCGGAACTGGGCCGGCGTCAGCTGCTGGGGGCCGTCGGACAAAGCCGCAGGCGGGTTGGGGTGCACCTCGATCATCAGCGAATCGGCGCCCGCCGCAACGGCGGCTTTCGCCAGGCTGGGAACCAAGTCGCGCTGGCCCGCCGGATGGGACACGTCCACGCACACGGGGTACACGGACAGCTTGTGGATGACCGGAACGGCCGCAATGTCGAGCGTGAAGCGCGTTGCCTTTTCGAACGTGCGTATGCCGCGTTCGCACAGCACGATGTTCTCGTTGCCGCAGTCGTTGAGATAGTCGCACGCAGCAAGCCATTCGTCGATGAGTCCGGCAAAGCCGCGCTTGTAGAGCACCATCTTGTGCGATTCGGCGGTCACTTGGCCGATCTTCTTCAGCAGGCTGAAGTTCTGGAAGTTGCGCGCCCCGACCTGCAGGCCGTCCACGTAGGAATGCACGAGCTCGCAGTGCGCAGAGTCCATGACTTCCGTCAGCGTGAGCAGGCCCAAGCGCTCGCCGGTGCCCTTCATGATCTTCAACGCGTCTTCGCCAAGACCCTGGAACGAATGAGGGTTCGTGCGAGGCTTGAAGGCGCCGCCGCGGATCCAGTGCAGGCCAAGGTCGGAAACGCACTCGGCCACTTCGTCGAACTGCTCCTGCGACTCCACCGAGCAGGGGCCGGCGTAGATGGTGATGGTGTTGCCCAATTGGCCGAGATCGGGGATGGGGGCAAGTTTTGCTTCGCTCATACCGATGGGGTCTCCTTCATCACTCGGAGAATGGTGCTGTAGATGGCACGCAGGTTCTCGTTGTACAGGGGTCCTTCGTTGTAGCTCGCGACCTTCGCAAAGATCTCCTCTTCGCGCTTGGCGTCGTAGAGCCCCATGTGGGCGCTGGGTTTGAGACCGCGAATGACGAGCGAATGACCGGCACGCTTGTTCAGAAGCGCGACGATCTGCTTGTCGATCTCGTCGATCTTCGCACGATGTTCTTCGATCTCCGCAAGGGAGGCGTTCTCTTCAGACATCGCTTGTCCTTCCGTGTTTCAAAGGCTTTAACGAGAATCGACCCGCGGGCACGCACCGTGCCGTCGTTTGCCTGAAGCGAGGCAACCAGCAGCGCAGATATGCGGCAAACGCCCGGTGGGGCCACTCGTGTGTGCCTATGATAGCAAAGGCGCCCGAACAAGCAGGCGCCCGAAACGAACGTTTGATGAGTTTTCCACGGCAAGGGGGGATGCTGCGCACAGAAAGCCTGCACCTTGACAACCGAACAACGGACAAACAGCCAGCCGTCCAAGGCAAGACAGGCGATCCGTCGTGCGCGACGGCGCCTTGCCCGCGCAGGTCGGACTATTCGGCCGCCTCTTCGCCGTCTTGGGCGCGGAAGGATTCCTCGAACGTGAAGCGGCCCATCTTTATGCCGCCGAGCACGTGCAGGTGCAGGTGCGCCACCGTCGCAGCCGAATCAGGGCCGGTGTTGACGACCGTGCGGTATCCGCTTTCGGCAACGCCCTTCGCAGCGGCCACCTCCGGCACGACGGACAGCAAATGTCCCAGCACCTCGGCAGGCACCCCGTCGGCCAGGTTGTCGTAGTGCTGCTTCGGCACGATGAGCGTGTGGACGGGCGCCTCCGGCTCAATGTCGTCGAAGGCGTAGCACACGTCGTCTTCGTACACCTTCGCCGAGGGGATTTCGCCGGAAACGAGCTTGCAGAACAAACAGTCAGTCATGATGCATACCTTTCACGTCAAGGAATTCGGATGCTCGCCATTATAGTCGAAGTCCGCCCGCCCCACAGCCGCACGGCCTGCATCGCCGGCGCGGCCCGAGTTACGGCTGGATGAACGATCGGGGGCAGACGGCGGCCAGACAGACGGCTCGCCTATACTTGCAAATGCAATACCAGTATACCAATGAGGGACGCGCGAAGCCGTCCCAGTAAGGAGCGAGCCATGGGCATCCTTGAAGGCAAGACCGCCATCGTCACCGGAGGAACGCGCGGCATCGGCTACGCGATCGTGGAAGCGTTCGTCGGGCAGGGCGCCAACGTGGCGCTGTGCGGGTCGCGCAAGGAAACCGCCGATGCGGCTTTTGCAAAGCTGGTCGAATCGGGCATCGACGCCGAAAACGTCATGGCCATCGCGCCAGACCTGACGAGCCCCGAATCGCTTGCAGCGAATTTCGCACAAGTCGTCGAGCGATTCGGACGCCTCGACATCTTGGTGAACAACGCCGGCGTCAGCTCGCGCACGCCGTTGGCCGACTACAGCGCCGAAGAATTCCAGTCGGTGATGAACCTCAATTTGAACGGCACGTTCTTCGCCAGCCAGGCTGCCGTGAAAATCTTCCGCGAGCAAGGCGACGGCGGATGCATCCTCAACACAAGCTCCATGGTGTCGAAGTACGCCCAGCCTTCCGGTTGCGCCTACCCCGTCTCCAAGTTCGCCGTGAACGGCCTGACGCTGGCGCTGGCCCGCGAACTGGCGCCCGAGAACATCCGCGTGAACGCCGTGGCGCCGGGCATCACCCGCACCGACATGGTCGACGCGCTGCCCGAAGAAATGATCAAGCCGCTCATCGCCAGCATCCCGCTTGGCCGCATGGGAGAGCCGCAAGACATCGCGAACGCGTTTCTGTTCCTCGCCTCCGATATGGCCAGCTATGTTTCCGGCCAGGTGTTGGGCGTCGACGGCCTCGCCCGAGCCTAGGGAAACGCCGACCCGCGCCGTCTTGCCCGAACTTCGCGCAGCGTCATCAGACCCCATCGTCTTTGAATTCGAGCAGGACATGCGCGATTGCGCCCCTTCTTGCTACAGATCGAACCCGGCGGCACGAGCCATGATCTCGAAGATCTCGTCGCGGCCGAAGGTCACGTCCACGCCGGCGACCTCGCACACGATCACCAGCGTCTCCACCGCCTGGGCCACAAGCATGCCGGCACCGTCGCAAGCCCGGCATCCCGCCGCCGTCGCCTCGCGGACAAGCGCGGTCTCGCCATGGCCGTACACGCAGTCGAACACGATCTGCCCCGGGCGCAACAACGACGTGTCGAAAGGCGCCCCGTCGCCCTCTTTCATGCCCAACGGCGTCGCGTTCACGATGAGATCGGCTGAAGCCAAGGCGTTTTTCGAAGTCAGGTACGTGCCGTATTTGAACGTGGTGCGCTCGAAGGCCTCGACGAAGCTGCGATGGTTCTCCTGCAGCGCCGGAAAGTCCATCGTCGCTCGCGCAAGCGTCGCATAGCGGTCATGGTACGCTTCCAGCACGCGATGGGTGCGCTCCTTGTCGCGGCCAAGCAGCATGACAGCGCTCGCCCCAGCAACGGCGCTCGCATGCAGGATGGACAGCGCCGTCGGACCTGTTCCGCACACCGCAACGCGCTTGCCCGCGAACGAGAACCCCATGCGCTCAAGGTTCGTCACGCACCCCTGCCCGTCGGTGTTGTAGGCGATAAGCGCATCGCCCTTGGAAACGAGCACGTTGGCCCCTTGCGCCAGCTGCGCCGAAGCCGCTTTGCCCGTGGCCGCTTGAAACGCGTTCGGCTTATATGGCGTGGTGACGTTGAGCGCCAGATAGTCGCGAGCAGCCAGAAACGCGTCGGCTTCCTCCGAAGTCGGCACGTCGGCGAACCCGTATTTCCAGGGCAGGCCCAAACGCTCGTACAGGGCGTTGTACATGACCGGCGATTTTGAATGGGCCACCGGATGCCCCAAAATGAACAGTTTTTCAGTCGCGGACAACGGTCGTCTCCTTTTGTCTCGAAGGTACTCCTGCCGACATGACCGCACTCCTGCGCAGGGACGCGATCATGCCGCACCGAGCCTATGGCAGCGCTCGGCCGCGCCTCGCCCAGTCATGCGGCACGGCTCGCCTCGCTCGACCGACCGCTTGTGCGCCAGGGCGCTTTTGCGGCGCCGTTTCTGCGGCGGGCGGCACACGCGTGCGGCGTGCGGCGGCCTTGCTTGAAGCGCAGACGACAGGCGAAGCCGGCCCGTCGATCAGCCGCAAGAATCAGGCGACTCTTCCGGATGCATCTGCGCGGGCGCCGGCGCCCCCTCCGGCAGGCGGTCGCCCATGATGAGGCGCTCCACGTGCCGCAGCATCAGCGTATGGGGCAGATCCTGCTCGACGAGCGGCGCGAGCATGTAGGCCTCCATGCCGCACGCGTGCGCACCCAACACGTCGGTGACCAGCTGGTCGCCCACCACGACGGTGCTTTTGCGCGGAGCGTCGATCTTTTTGAGCGCCCGCACAAAAGCAAACGGCAGCGGCTTGACCGCCTTGGCCACAATGGGCAGCTCCAACTGATCAGCCAGCTGGTAGACGCTTTCATGCCAGTTGTTGGACACGAGGCAAAACGCAATGCCGGCATCGCGTGCGCTGCCAAGCCACACTCCCACGTCACGGGGCACTTCATGGGTGTCGCGCGTCAAAACGGTATTGTCGACGTCAAGCAAGACATGGCGATAGCCCTTCGCCAGCAAGTCTCGGTCGATGTCAATGCGGGAGATGCGTGAAAAATACCTGTCCGGCTCGAAAAATCCCATAGACGTTCCGGCCTACGCCGCCTGTTCGCCCTCTTCGGCAGGGGCCTCGCCACCTTTGCCGTCCGAGAAATTGGCCATGTGCTCGTCATACGTCTCGCTGAACGAATAGTTCCAGTCGCCCTGCCCGTCAGATTCGAAGTAGAAGAAATAGTAGGTTCCGAGCGCAGCCTCGTCAGGGTGGCACACGGCTTCCAGACACGAAAGGCTCGGGTTGCAGATGGGCGTAGGAGGCAGGCCGGCATTCACATAGGTGCTGTACGGCGTTTCGGCATGCACCTCTTCGGCCGTGGGATCATGCCCGACCTCGTAGGCGGTCGTCGCATCGCTTTCCAAGCGGCCCCACTCCGGATCGGTCAGGCGGTTCCAGAACACGGCGGACACCTGCTTGCGCACCGCGTCGTCGCCGTTCGCCTCTTTTTCGACGATGCTTGCAAGCTTGACCACGTCGTAGAACGTGTAGCCCTGCGATTCGGGGTACGACAGGTCGAGGTTGGCGGCTTCCACCCCAAACTGGTCGAGCATCTGGCGAATGACCGTGTCGGCCGTCGCGTCGGCGCTCACCTCGTACGTCTTCGGGAACAGGAAGCCTTCAAGGCTGTTTTCGCCCACGTCTTTCAAGAAGGCGTAGTCGCCCGCATACACGCTGGCGTTTGATGCGGCCTTCGTGAAGTCCTCGGCCGTGATGCGGCCTTCGGTGAACTCGGCCACCGCCTCGGCGATGGACGCGATGGTGGACCCTTCGGGAATGGTCAGCGCGTTTCCCATGCCCGGGCCGGTTTCCAGCGTCGCGATGATCTGGTCGACGCTCGTGCCGCCCTGGATGGAATACGTGCCCGGCTTCAAGCGGTCGGCCACGCCCAGCTCGTTCACGCGGTTCGTGAAATCGCCGGCATTGGGGATGACCCGCGCCGAAAGCAGAATGTCGGCGATGCCGGACGCGTCGGTGCCCTCGGGGATGGTCACCGTAGCCTCTTCGCCGGCCCCGATGGTGGCAACGCTTTCCGGCGCCCAGCCCTTGAAGATGACGCTTGCGCCCCACCCTATGACGACCAGGCAGACGACGGCCAAAACGGCAGCGATGACGACCGGGGCCTTCGACCGCTTGGGGCGGATGAGGCTCGTGTCGTAGGTGCGGAACTCGCGGTCTCCTTTGGCGTGGACGGCACGGGCTTGGCGCGTCGGCCTCTGCGAATACGTCACGTTCTTCCGGGGTGTCATAAGCTTGAAGGGTCCTTTTCCTCATTGCGGCGCAAATCGAGCCACGCCTGCAAGAATATACTGGCGGCTATCATATCCACTTTTCCGCGCATCTCCCGTTCAGAGCAACCCTTTTCACGCAAAATACGTTTGGCCTCAACGGAGCTGAGACGCTCATCGGTGAAGTATAAGGGCAGGTCAGCAGCTTCTGAGACGGCTTGCGCCACCTCGCGGACGCGATGCGCCTGAGGCCCTTCCGACCCGTCGAGCGAACGCGGCAGCCCGCACACAAGCGCTTCGGGCTCCCAGTCCTGCAGCACGCGCCGCCACGGCTTCGAACCGTGCTCGACCTCGGACGCCGGCAGCACGCACACGGGCGTGGCGACGCGGGCGGCAGGATCGCTGATCGCGATCCCGATGCGGGTCTCGCCGATGTCAAGGGCCATCACGCGCATGGCAGCGTCCTTTCACGAAAGCGAGCCAAAGCCTCACTTGGCCTTGGCTCGCCAACAATTCCCGTTCACGCTGTGGCACGCGCAGATCGGCCGCCGATGCGGCATCCGGACCGCCGGACACCGGCCCCGTCTGCGCCAAGGCTGGCAGAATAGGCCAGCACGTCCCCCAAGCCTTTCGCCTGCTACAGCAGCATGTCACGGGCCGTTTGCAAGGCGGCCTTGACGCCTGAGGCATCCTTGCCGCCCGCTTGGGCCATGGTCGGCTTGCCGCCGCCGCCGCCCTTCACCGCCGGCGCGATGGCCTTGATGACGGCGCCGGCGTCGAAGCCCGCCTCCACCGCCTCGGCCGTGCCGGCCGCCAGCAGGATGGGCCGGTCGTCCTTCACCGACGCAAACACGACGGCGCCGAGATGCTCCACGCGGGCGCGTGCAAGGTCCCAGCCGTTGCGCAGCTGGCCGGCGTCGAAGCCGTCGACCTCTGCAATGAGCACCCGGTAGCCCTGCTTGCTTTCCGCCACGTAATCGAACAGCTTCGCAAGATCGTTCGCAGCCATCGCTTCGCGGTTGAACTTCATCTTCGCGTTGAGGTCCTTGAGCTGCTTGACATTGGCCGCCGCACGCTCGGACACGTCGAACATCGGCACGCCGAGCGTAGAAGCCGTCTCCTTCAGCTCCGCCTCGATGGAATTCGCGTAGGCCAGCGCGTCGAAGCTCGTCACGGCCTCGATGCGGCGCAGGTTCGCGCCGACGCTCGTCTCGGTCGTGATCTTCACGAAGCCGATCTCGCTCGTCGCGCCCACGTGCGTGCCGCCGCACAGCTCCGTCGAGAAGCCCTCGATGTCGAGCACGCGCACGATTTCGCCGTACTTTTCGCCGAACAGCGCCATGACGCCCTTCTTGCGGGCCTCGTCAAGCGACGTTTCATAGTAGGTGACGAGGTGGTTTTCCATGATCTTCTCGTTGGCGAGACGCTCCACCTCGCGGATCTGCTCGGGGGCCACCGCCTCGTAATGGGTGAAGTCGAAGCGAAGGCGGTTGGGAGCCACGAGCGATCCGGCCTGCTTCACATGGTCGCCGAGCACCTTGCGCAAAGCCCAGTGCAAGATGTGCGTGGCGGTGTGGTTGCGGCAAATGCGGGCGCGGCGCGGCGCGTCGATGGCCGCATGCACGTCCTGACCAGTGGCAAGCCGCCCGTTTTCCACGACGACCGTGTGCGCGATAAGGCCCTTTTCGGGTTCCTGGGTGTCGGTGACGCGGGCTGTGGCGTCAGACGTCTCCAAGCAGCCGGTGTCGCCCACCTGGCCGCCCTTCTCGGCGTAAAACGGCGTGCGCGCCAGCACGACGCGGCCCTCGTCGCCCGCCTCGAGCGCGTCGACAAGCTCGCCGTCCCGCACAAGCGCCACGATGCGGGCGTCGGCCTCGACGTTTTCATACCCCAGAAACTCGGTGGGGCCGGTGGCGTCAAGCACGTCGCTCATCACGCCGCCATAGGTGGACCAAGCCGCCTCGGCGTCTTTCGTGTTGGCCGCGCGGGCACGCTCGCGCTGTTCGTTCATGCAGACCTCGAACCCGTCCAGATCGACCTGAATGCCGCGCTCGTCGGCAAGCTCGCTGGTGATCTCGACCGGAAAGCCATAGGTGTCGTGCAGGATGAACGCCTGCTCGCCCGGCAGCACCGTGCCTTCAAGCTGGGCCAGCGCCTCGTCCAAAAACGCCCGGCCCTGGCGCAGGTTCGCGCCGAAACGCTCTTCCTCGGACAAGATGACGCGGCGGGCAAGCTCGCGGTTCTCGACGATCTCGGGATACACATGCCCCATGAGGCGCACGATCTCGTCGACGTATTCGTTCAAGAAGGGCTTGTCCAAGCCGAGCAGGTGCCCCTTCATGACGGCGCGGCGCAGCAGGCGGCGCAGCACGTAGCCGCGGCCTTCGTTGGACGGCAGAATGCCGTCGGCGATCATGAACGTGACCGCGCGGCTGTGATCGGCCATGATGCGCAGCGAAAGGTCGACGGCGCCGTCGTCGCCGTACACGGTGCCGGTCAAACGCTCGCCGACGCTCACGAGCGAGCGCAGCACGTCGGTTTCGTAGTTGGACTGCACGCCCTGCATGATGGCGGCGATGCGCTCCAAGCCCATGCCGGTGTCGATGTTTTTCTTCGGCAGCGGCGCCAGCGTGCCGTCTTCCTGGCCGTCGTACTGGGTGAACACGCAGTTCCAGTATTCCAAAAAGCGGTCGCAGTCGCAGCCCGGCGCACAGTCAGGACTGCCGCAGCCGAACTCTTCGCCCTGGTCGAAGTAGATTTCCGAGCAGGGGCCGCACGGGCCGGTAGGACCGGCGCGCCAGAAGTTGTCGTCTTCGCCCAGCTTGGAAATGTGGTTCTCGGGCACGCCGAGCGCCTTCCAGATCTCGATGGTCTCGTCGTCGTCCTCGAACACGGTGAAGTACAAACGCTCGGCCGACAGGCCCAGCACCTCGGTGGAGAACTCGTAGGCCCATGCGCACATCTCTTCTTTGAAGTACTCGCCGAAGCTGAAGTTGCCGAGCATCTCGAAGAAGCTCAGGTGGCGCCCGGTGGTGCCGATGATGTCGATGTCGTTGGTGCGCACGCACTTCTGGACCGTCGTCGTGCCGACATAGGGCGCTTCCAGGTGCTTTTGCTGCAGGAAGTAGGGCTTGAACTGCACCATGCCCGCGCTGGTGAGCAACAGCGAAGGATCGTCGGGGATAAGCGACGAAGAAGGCATGCGCTTGCATCCCTTCTCTTCGAAAAACGACAGGTACTTCTCGCGAATTTCCGCGGTGGTCATATACTGCATGAGCTCCCTTTACCTCTTCCCTAGTAATGCGTTTCGTGCCCCGGACAATGCCGGGGCACGCTTCAACCTTGCTGATCGACGGCGGCCGCGCCTAGCCGTTGGCGTTCGGACCGCCCGAGTCGTCGTCCGAGTCGGCGCTTCCTTCCTGGCGGCGGAAGCGCGCCGCGAACGTCTGGCCGGCTTTGCGATCCTGGCGCTGCCGCGAAGCATCGTCGCCCGCGCCCGAGGGATTCGCCCCGACGCCCGTCGCATCTTCGATGGGATTGACGCCGCCTTTCTCGACGCGGCCCTTGAAGAACACGCCGGTGGTGGAAACGAGGCGCCGACCGGTAGACTTCTCGAAATAATACACGAAAACCGACTTCGCGACGGCTACAAACGGAATCGATGCCAACATGCCCACAAGGGACCCGGAAAGGCCGCTCATGGCGCCGCCGATGGCCGAGCCGGTCATGAGGGCGAGAAGCGTCAGCGCCGGATGCACGTCGACCGATTCCGACATGATCTTGGGCGAGACGAACGTGTAGACGATCTGCTGGATGATGATGGTGCCGATGAGCACGCCAAGCGCCACCCACACGTTGACGAACAGGCCCACCACGGCGGCAAGCGCCCCGCCAAGCCACGGCCCGATGATGGGAATGATGTTGAGCACGCCAGCGATGACTCCCAGCGCGACGGCGTTGGGAAGCTTGAGGGCGACGAACAAGACGATGCACCCCGCGCCGATGATGCCGCACTGCAAAAGCGTCCCCTTGATGTAGCCGCCCATGACGCGCGTGACCGTCAGGTACAGCATCGTGAGCGCCTCTTCATGCCGCGGGCCGCCGATGCGCTTGACCTCGCGCCCGATGGCCGGCAGGTCGATAAGAATCCAGAAGGCGATGACCAGGGCGAATCCCAAAGCCACGAACGTGTTCGCCACGCCGCTGCCGATGGCCATCACGCTGTTGGCGCTCTGCTGCGCGAAGCCCGACACCCAAACGACCAGCCCGTTCATGGCGTCAGTGAGGTATTGCTGCACCTGGAAGTTCGACAGCACGTCGGCATAGCGGGCGTACAGCTCGCCGGCCCAGGCGGCCATGTCCTCGACGTAGCCCGGAATGGACTGGACGAGGTTTTGGAACTGGTCGCCTACGCCGAACATGGGCGAGAAGAGCACCAGCCCCAAAAGCGCGAGCACGACCACCATGGCGACGTAGGCCACGGCGGTGCCGATGGCGCGGGAGACGCCGCGCGACTCCAGGCCGTTCACGACGCCGCGCAAGCAGAAGATGATGATGACCGTCCACAGAATGATGCCGATGGGCACCGAAAGGATGTTGAGCAGATAGATGCCCACGCCGGTGAGCACGCATGCGCCGATGACGGCCCAGATGGTGAAGGCGGCGGACTTGACGCGCATGTCGCGCTGCCGCCGACGCTCGTCGGGCGCGGCCGCGCAGGCGGCGTCAAGGCCGCGCTCCTGCTCGCCCGCCGCCCCTGCACGGGCCGGCGGAAACGCCGAAGCGGCAGGCGCGGCCGAAACAGGGGAAGACCCCGCAGGCACGCCTGCGAGATCTTCCGACGAGGCTTCATTGTCATGGGCATGGGGCGTTTTGGACACGCTCACGGAATCACCGCCTTGCATCGAAAAGCACGGTCAGTTGCGGACGGCGTCGCCGGCGTCTTGCCCGGCGACGGACCCGGCGTCCTGGTCGACGCTGGCGGCCACGGCGTTCAGCACGTTGCCGGCAGTCTCGTTGGCGACGCTCACGGCAGCGCGGCGGGTGCGGGCCTTTTCCTCAGACTCGGCCTTCTGCTCCTCGCGAGCCTCGCGTGCGTCGTTCACGGCGTCCTGCGCGGCGTCGCGCACGGTTTCCGCCGTCGAGCGGACCGCGTCTGTGGCGGTCTGGGCGGCGCGGACGGCGGCTTCGCGGGTGGTCTTCGACGCATCGGCCTTCGCGCTGCCCGCAGCGACCGACGCATCAGAGGCCCGCTTGGCCTTGAACGCGTTGCGCACCCGGGACGTCACGTTGTTCACCAGCTCCATCGGGGCGTTCGTGACGTTGTCGACGGTTTCGACGGCCGACGACACCGAATCGGTGATGTCGGTCACGTCCTCGAGGATCTGGTCGACGCGCATCAGCTCCAAATTCGCCGCGTCCACCGTGAGCGACACGCGGTCGACGAGCGGATCGATCTTCGCCACCGCCGGCTTGACCTGCTCGGTCAGCTCGGCGACGTTTTTCAGCGTCGGCTCCAGCTGCGCTTTCATGTCGTCGACGGTCGTGCGCGTCTTGCGGATGGTCATGACAAGCTCGATGACAAGCCACACCAGCGCACACCCCACCAGGATATAGACGATTGGCAAAACGATGCCGATGACTTCATTGATGTCCATAAGGGCGCCTCCTGTTCTAAAGGTCTCCACTATAACACTGGCGCGATTATTCTATAAGCGGCCTGATGCGAATTCACTTCAGAGGCACGAGGGGTCAACGATCCGTTGCCGCCCTGAGAGGCGGCAGTTTCGAGGCCCGCTCAACGGCCCTTCCGGTCGCGCGAGGCGGCTTCGGTGCGAAAGGCTTCCCAGCCGCGCTCGGTGGGCTTGAAGAAGCAGCCGCGCTCAAGGCCGTCGGGCAGGTACTGCTGGTCGACCCAGCCGGACGGGTAGCTGTGCGGATAGCGGTAGGCTCCGTAGTTTTCCGAGCCGGGGCGGTGGCGGTCGCGCAAATGGTCGGGCACGGCGCGGGCGGGGCCCTTGCGCACCTCGGCCAAAGCGGCGTCGATGCCGGCCTCGGCGGCGTTGGACTTCGGCGCCAAAGCCAGGTAGATGGCGGCCTGGGCCAAGTTTATGCGGCATTCGGGATACCCGATGACCTCGGCGGCCTTGAATGCGGCCTCGGCCACCAGCAGCGCCTGCGGATCGGCGTTGCCGACGTCTTCGGATGCGGCGATGAACATGCGCCGCGCAATGAACTTCGGGTCCTCGCCGCCGTCGATCATGCGGGCGAGCCAATACAGGGCGGCGTCCGGGTCGGACCCGCGCATGGACTTGATGAACGCCGAAATGACGTCATAGTGCATGTCTTTGTTCTTGTCGTAGGCAAGCGCCCGGTGCGGCGTGGCGGCGCGGACGACGGCCTCGTCGATGAGGGCGGGCGCTTCGGGCGTTCCCGGCGCCACCATGCCGGCGGCAAGCTCCAACGTGGTGAGCGCCCCGCGCCCGTCGCCCCCGGCAAGCAGCACGATGGCGTCGTGCGCCGCATCGTCAAGCCGGTAGGCGCCGGCAAGGCCGCGCTCGTCAGAAAGCGCACAGTCGATGAGCCTCGCCTGGTCTTCGTCGGAGAGGCTGTGCAGCTCAACCACGCGCGAGCGGCTGATGAGCGCCGAGTTCACTTCGAAGAAGGGGTTTTCGGTGGTGGCGCCCACCAGCACGACGACGCGGTCTTCCACCGCATGCAGCAGCGCGTCTTGCTGGCTGCGATTGAAGCGGTGGATCTCGTCGACGAACAAGATGGTGCGGCGCCCTTCGTAGGCAAGCCGTTTTTCAGCGTCGGAAATTTCGCGGCGCAGGTCGGACACGGTGCCCCCGATGGCCGACACCTCGACGAAGGCGGCCTTCGTCGATTCGGCGATGACGTGCGCTATGGACGTTTTGCCCGTGCCGGCCGGGCCGAACAGGATGACCGAGCTGAGCGCGTCGTTTTCGATGGCGCAGCGCAGCCACGACCCTTCCCCGACCGCGTCTTTCTGGCCTGCCACTTCGTCCAACGTGCGCGGGCGCATGCGCACGGCCAGCGGGGCGACCTTGCCGCGCCGCTCGTTTTCCATTTCTGTGAAAAGCGTTTCCATGTCCTTATAGTATCATGCGAACACCTGTTTGCAGTACCCTTCGCAAAACCTCTACGAACCGCCCCCGGCCAACCCGGCCGGACGGGAGGCGGCAAAACCGAAAATAGCGGTTTGTCAAGCCTTGACCTGAACCTTGTGTGCCCTATACTCAATGTCAGGTCCCACCCTTGTTGTCATACTTTTGCGATGGACCGATGCACGAACTAGAGGGAGCTCTAGACGCGTGTGAAATGGGGATTCGCGTCCGTTGACGCGAAAGCCAGGAAGCCCGCTGCGAGCACCCACCTTTTGAGGTGGGTTCATCCTTCTGGCCAGGGGTGGGGCTTTTTTCGCGCTCCCGCGCCCCCTTGTTGCTCAAACGACGCGCTCCGGCGCCGCCGTCCCATGGCAAAGACCATAGCAAAACTGCTATCATCTGAAACGTACTCCTGTTGAAAGGATGTGTCATGGGCAAGAATCAGTCTGCATCGCTGCACCGCACCCTCCCCACCCTGGCCTTGAGCGCCCTTTTGGCCGTCGGCATGGCAACGACGGCGGCCGGCTGCGCCTCCGGCCCCGAAAACAGCGGCTCGACCGGCGGGGGCGCCCCCGCCGAAACGCAGCAAAAACCCGCGCCCGACCAGCAGCAAGACGGCGCGTCGTCGGCCGAGCAGAACACGCAGGAACGCGCGGCCGGCACCGACGACAAGAGCATGAAGGACACGAGCAACACCCAGGGCGCCGACGGCATCATGAGCCAAGACGAGGCGCTCGACAGAGCGCTCGCCGAAGCCGGCCTCGCCGCCGCGGACGTGACGGTCACGAAAAACGCGCTGGAAGTCGACGACGGCGTGGAGACGTACGACATCGAGTTCGCCTCGCAAACGGAGCAGTTCGACTTCACCATCAACGCCAAGACCGGCGAGGTGCTGGAACGGAAGGTCGAAGCAGTCTCGACTGCAAGCGGCAACGTGGCCGGCGCCATCCCCGAAGACGAAGCGAAGGCCATCGCAGCCGAACGCGCCGGCGTGCCAGAAGGCAGCGCCACGTTCACCGAAGTCAAGCTGGAACAAGACGACGGCATCGCCGTGTACGACATAACGCTGACGGACGGCACGACGAAATACGAATGCACCCTCGACGCCAAGTCGGGCCAGGTCATCGACTTTTCAAGCGAAGCGATCCAAGGAAACGCCGGGTAGTTCCGCCAGCCTTGGCGCAAACGGCGCCAGAAATGTTTGTCTAAGGTAACATTTCTGGCGCACTCGGGCGTGCGGCGCGGGCAGCGCGACGGCCTTGTGCGCCATACGCCCCCTATTCCTCGGTCACGTCGCCTGACTGGTCGAGGCTTATGGGATCGCCGACAAACGTCGACGGCACCTTGAACAGCGTCTTGAAGAAGTCCTTCGTGCGGGCCGGTATTTCGCGAACGTCGCGCAGCAGCTGGCCGGAATAGTCGTAATAGTCGCACGGCACGCCGACCGCTTCCATCCCCAGCCCGAGCGCCGCATACAGCGCCCGGTACAGGTGGTAGGTCTGCGTGGCCACGATGATGCGGTCCGCGCCGAACACGTGCTTGGCGCGGTACATGCTTTCATAGGTGGAAAAGCCCGCATGGTCGCAAAACACGTCTTCGGCCGGCACGCCATGTTCGACGGCATAGGCCTTCATGGCAGCCACCTCGTTGTAGGAGGCCGTGCCGTTGTCCCCGCTCATGATGATTTTCGGAGCGGCTCCGGCCTGATACAGCGCGATGCCGTCGTCCAACCGGTCGCGCAGCATGTTCGACGGCGTGCCGTCCGGATGCACGGCGGCGCCCAGCACGACGACGGCGTCGGCGTCAAAGCCGGCCGCCTCTTCGGGCGTGACGATGTCGTCGCACGTCGTGGCGACGACGGCCACGTTCGTGCCGACGACCACGACAAGCCCTGCCAGCACCAGCGCCAACGCCCAAGCGACCATCGTCCTCAACCACCCGCGCTTGCTTTTTTCACGTTGCTCCATCTACTTCGCGACGATGTTCACCAAGCGGCCGGGCACCACGACGACCTTCTTCACGTCCTTGCCGACAAGCGCTCCTGCGACCGCCTCGCGTGCCGCAGACTCGGCCACGTCGGCCGCGGCGTCGGCCGCCACGACGATCTTCGCCTTCACCTTGCCGTTGAGCTGCACGGCCAGCTCGACCACGTCGGCCTTCGCCTTCTCGGGATCGAAGTCGGGCCAAGGCTGCACGTGCACCGATTCCGACTGCCCCAGCGCGTCGTGCCACAGCTCTTCGGCCCAATGCGGGGCCATGGGCGCGAGCAGCCTCACCATCACGGATGCGACCTCTGCGTCGAACGTCGCCGTCGCCTCCGTCGCCGCCCGGTCAGCGGCCGAGCATTTGCGCAGGTAGTCGCCGACCGCGTTGGAAAGCTCCATGACGGCGGCCATGGCCGTGTTGAAGTTGTTGCGCTCGATGTCGTCGACGACCTTGCCGACCACGCGATGCCGCTCGCGCACGGCCGTCTCGAACGCCTCGGTGCGCACGTCCGCGCTCGCCGCGCCTTCCTGGAAATACGTGTCGTCGCCGGCTTGTCCCACCAGGTCGAACACTTGGCGCCACGCCCGGGAGAGGAACTTGTGCATGCCCGCCAGGCCGTCTTCGTTCCACAGCTTCTCCTTGTCGGGCGGCCCCATGAACAGCATGGCCGCACGCACCGCGTCGGCTCCGTAGCCCTGGATCATCTCTTCGGGCGAGACGACGTTGCCCTTCGACTTGCTCATGACGTCGCCGTGCTCGTCAAGCACCATGCCCTGGCACAGCAGGTTCGTGAACGGCTCGTCGAAATCCAGCATGCCGCAGTCGCGCAGCACTTTGGTGAAGAAGCGGCTGTAGAGCAGGTGCAGGATGGCGTGCTCGATGCCGCCGATGTATTGGTCCACCGGCATCCAGGCGTTGGCATGTGCCGGATCGAAGGGCGCGTTTTCGTTGTGCGGATCGGTGTAGCGCATGTAATACCAGCTGGAGCACGTGAAGGTGTCCATCGTGTCCGTTTCGCGCTTGGCGGGGGCGCCGCAGACGGGGCACGTGGTGTTCACGAAGCCGGCGTGCGTGGCGAGCGTCTCGCCGGCGGCCAGGTCGATGTCCTCGGGCAGGCGGACCGGCAGCTGGTCTTCGGGCACGGGCACCACGCCGCAATGCGGGCAGTGGACGGCCGGGATGGGATTGCCCCAGTAGCGCTGGCGCGAGATGAGCCAGTCGCGCAGGCGGAACTCCACGGTGCGCGTGCCGGCGTCGTGCTCTTCCAAGAAGGCGACGACGGCCTCTTCGGCCGGCGAATGCTTGCCGCCAACGAGCCCCGTGAAGGGCCCGGACTGCACGAGCACGCCTTCCGCCGCATAGGCGCTCTCCCAGTCGACCTCGGTCACCACGCGGCCCTGCTCGTCTTTGAGCTGGGGATACAGCGGGTCGTCTTCCGGCAGGATGATGGGAATGATGGGCAGGTCGTACTTGCGGGCGAACTCGAAGTCGCGCTGGTCGCCGCAGGGCACGGCCATGACCGCCCCGGTGCCGTAGTCGGCCACGATGTAGTCGGCCACCCACACGGGCACCTGTTCGCCGTTCACCGGGTTGAGCACGTAGCGCCCGGTGAACACGCCGTGCTTCTCGTGGTCGCCCTGGGCGCGTTCAAGGGCGCTCACCTTCTTCGCCGCCTCGACCAGCTCGCGCACCGCTTCTTCGCGCCCCGTGCCTTCCACCAAGTCCGCAAGGCCGGCGTATTCCGGCGCCAGCACGAAAAAGCTGCAGCCGAACAGGGTGTCTGCGCGGGTGGTGAACACGGTGATCTTCTCGCCCGTGGGATTGCCGTCAAGCCCCACGAGCTCGAAGTCGACGTTGGCGCCTTCCGAGCGGCCGATCCAGTTGGCCTGCTGCTGCTTCACGCGCTCGGGCCAGCCGTCCAGCTGGTCGAGGTCGTCCAAAAGCTGCTGGGCGTAATCGGTGATCTTGAAGTACCACTGGGTCAGGTCGCGCTTCTCCACTTCGGAGTCGCATCGCCAGCAGCGCCCCTCGATGACCTGCTCGTTGGCAAGCACTGTCCCACAATCGGGACACCAGTTCACCGGCGAGTTGCGCCGTTCCACCAAGCCCCGCTCCCAGAACTTCAGAAAGATCCACTGGCCCCAACGGTAGTATTCCGGATCGCACGCCACCACGGTGCGGTCCCAGTCGTACGAAAAGCCCATGCGCTTGAAGCTGGCCTTTTGCGTGTCGATGTTTTGGTACGTCCACGCGGCGGGGTGGCTCTTGTGCTTGATGGCGGCGTTTTCAGCGGGCAGGCCGAAGGCGTCCCAGCCCATGGGATGCAGCACGTTGAACCCGCGCATGCGCGAATAGCGGGCCACCACGTCTCCGTAGGTGTAGTTGCTCACGTGGCCCATGTGGATGTCGCCCGACGGATACGGGAACATCTCGAGGACGTATTTCTTCGGCTTGGACGAATCGACGTCCACGGCGTACAGGTCTTCGTCGGCCCACGTCTTTTGCCAGCGGGGCTCTATTTCATGGGGGTTGTAGGGTTTCATGGACCAGCTTTCTCTCGCGGACTGCAGCAGGGGGCGCACGCGCACCGGCGAACGCTTCCCTGTGCGAAGACGAATGGAGCCATTATAGGCAAAGGGGCGGATTCATGGGAGCGGGCCCGAGAAAAACACCCGCAGAAGGCACCGGGGCGACGCGGCGCCCCTTGCTGGAAACGAGGCGACAATATGAATTTTCTATGAATCACGTTGAGAGGCGCCGCCCGTTTTTTGAGCGCCGCGAGCGGCGCGAAACCCAGGCAACGGGCGGAAAAGACCGCTGGAGAAGGCGCCGGACGAGTGCCTGTTATCCTTCTATGCTATAATGCCCACCTTGTCTTATACGACCATTCTTATCAGGTATAACCGTTTTACTGCACGATTGCCGACCCTCCGGCCGCGCCAGCGCCGTCGCCCAATCACAATCGGCTGGAAAAATCAAGGAAGCCTTTTCGCAAGCGACGTAAAATGTTATGTTGTCCGCAGGTTATTTACCGTTGTTTTTTATTGGAGAACACCCCAAACTGCATGCCTATGGATACAGATCTTCAAAAACGACTCGGTACACGGCTCCGCGAGCTTCGCAAGGAGCGCACTGGCTTGAGCCAGGAAAAGTTTGCGCACAAAATCAGCGCAGACCGGACGTACTATGCCTCCATCGAGCAGGGACGCCATGCAGCGTCCATCACCATGTTGAGCAAAATCGCCAAAGGCTTGGGCATGACCCTCGAAGAATTGTTCAAGGGACTCTGACTCCGCCTTTGCCCGCTCGCCTCTGTTTGTTCGCCGCGCTTTCTGCGCTTCGCGCCCGCCTCGGATTCCGGCCAAAGCCAAGCGCCCCGCCAATGACGGGGCGCTTGTTCGTTCAGGCGGCCGGGCAGCCTATGCTTTGACCCGCTTCCCGTCCGCGCCGATCTTTTGGCCCTCAACGGTGGTGTTGATGGCCATGACGCCGGACTGGTAGACGTAGTAGTCGCCGATCCACTTGTTGCGGCTGAGCGCACCCGACAATTCGAAGTGGTACCAGGAATTGCCGATCCAAGTCCATCCGCGTGCCATGACGCCGCTTCCGTCGAAGTAGTAGGTCTGGTTGCCTTCCCACAGCCAGCCCGTCTTCATGACGCCGGACTCGTTGAGGTAGTACCATTTGATCCCCTGCTTGAACCAGCCGGTCTTCATGACGCCGGAACCGTCGTGGAAGTACCACTGGTTGTTCGCGTTCGACCAGCCGACGGCCATGACGCCCGACGGCTTCAGGTAGTACCACTTGCCGTCTTCGCGGTACCAGCCGGTCTGCATGGCGCCGGAGCTCTTCAGGTGGTACCACGAGGCTCCCACGCGCGTCCAGCCGGTCTGCATGGCGCCGGAACCGTTGAAGTAGTACCACGCGCCGCCGATCTTCTGCCAGCCGGTCTGCATGGCGCCTGACGAGGACAGGTAGTACCACGCGCCGCCGATCTTCTGCCAGCCGGTCTGCATGTAGCCTTTGGCGTCGAAGTGGTACCACACGCCGCCGATCTTCTGCCAGCAGTTGGCGGGATAGGTGTTGTCGGCGTTGCGGTACCACCACTTGCCGTTCGTCACGTTCCAGCCGACGGCCGGCTTGCTGCTTGCGCTCGGCTTCGCGCTCGGCTTCGTCGGCGGCGCGTACGACGTCGGCGTCGTGCCGCCGCTGGCGCTGCTGCCGCCGCCGGCCGACGAGCCCTTGATCGTGTAGGTGACCCTGACGGTTCCGGCGTAGTTGCCTTTTCCGGTGATCTGGCAGGTCGCCACGGTGCTGCCCTGGGCTTTGCCGCGGTTGTTGCCGTAGGCGACGGTGTAGTCGCGGCCCTTGACCAGCGTCTTTCCGCCCACCACGACCTTCGGCTCGGGAGCGATGTCGCGCCCGGTGTAAGCGTAGGTCTTGTTGATGCCGGTGATCGTGGCCTTCGTGAGCGATTGCGGGTTGATGCGGTATTCCGCCCGCACCTTGCCGTCGTAGTTGCCCATGCCGACGACGGTCACCTGGTACACGCCTGCGTTGACCGAGGGCTCGGGATATTTCACGCGGTAGTCGGTGCCGGCCTTCAAGACCCTGCTGCCAGAAGCCACCGTCACGCGCGGCGTCTGGGTCTTGCCGTTGTAGGTGAACGACTTAGGCGACGGCACGACCTTGGTGACGGGCGCACACAGCCCGAAGAAGCTCACGTCGTATTCCACCGGCTGCTCGATGCCCGTGACGCTGACGGAGTAGGCGTCCCCGTCGGCGACCTTCAGGCCCCGAGGGCTGAAGATGATGCAGCCGCGCTGGCCGAATCCTTGGGAGTCGACGTACAGCTCGCCGTCGCCGCCCTTGCTGGAGAGGTTCCACGTTTTGCCGGTTTTCTTGTTCTTGACGGTGACGCGCACGGCGGCGGCGTCTTCGTCGGCGATGGTCTTGCCGACGGAAAGCGACCAGGCCGACCCGGGAGCGAACAGTTCGGTGGGAGTGCACTGCGCCGGCCACGCGACGTTGACCTCAGAGCCCCTGCGAGACCTGTCGGTGGCGCTCATCGCGAACCAATGCACACGCTGGCCCTTCGGGGTGTCGACGGCGCCGAAGCCGATCTTGCCCATAGAGGGGTTGAGCAGCCAGCGGCGATGGTTCAGAAGCGTTTTGACGTCGCCGTTGCCGGAATCATGCATCCACCCTTGCAGGATCACCTCCTGCAGGTTCTCGAAGTTGTCGCTGCCGCTTGCACGGTTACCCAGCCTCCAGTCGGTGATGGCCAGCTCGTACAGCTCGTCGCTCATGCCGGCGGGCTTTTCCGGAACGACGGGCGACTCGCTTGCGTAAGGATCGTTCAAAACGGCCATGAGCAGCGCTGTGGCCTGGGCTTCTGCGTTGTAGCCGTCGTCAAGGGACACGTCGTCGTTCAACCCGGCGACGTAGCGGCAGAAGTTGACGAGCTTCACGGCGTTGTTCAGCGTCGCGGGATTCAGAGAGCCCGGCGCAAGCGGCTTCGTCACGGACGGAGCGGCGGAAAAGCCCATGTCTGCGTTGAGCGCAATGCCTCTGTCGCGGAAGTACTTCGTGATTTCCTGCTGCGTGTGCGCCGCCACGCCCGGCTTGGCGGGCTCGGCGGGCTTGGCGGGCTCGGCTGGCTCGGCGGGATCGCCGGCGGCGGGCTTGTCTTGGGCGGAATCGTCGGCAGGCGGGGTCGCGTCGGACGCCTCGCCCGAAGCGGCAAGCGCCGCATCGGCGGCTTCGCTGCCCGCAACCGCAACGGCCTCGCCTTGCGCCTGGCCGGCGGCAGCATCCGGCGGCTCGGCGGCCAAAGCCGCGCCGACCGCCGCGAACGACAGCGCCACGGCCGCCAAGCAGGCGAAGCACCAGCGCCTGGCCGCGCATCGAAGGTTTTGCATGAAAACTCCCTTCTCTCGTCTTCAGCCTGCTCCCCCGACGACGCACGCTTGCGAAAGAAGCGCTGACCGACGCCGCCGGATGCAGAGCCTTCTGGCGGCATATATCAGCGATTCACTCATCGATTACGGCCCCACACCGGACGCGCCGGTCGTTTTCACGGGAAGCACAACTTTTTGTCATGATAGCGCGGCGGTTTTTCCTTGTCCATATTGAGGTGGACTCCGGTTGAAGGGCGGACGGAGGCAGAAGGGCGACGGGGGCAGAAGGGGCGATGCGGGCAGAACGCCGACGCAGGTAGAAAGCCGGCGCAGGCAGAAGGGCGACGGGGGCAGAAGGGCGACGGGGGCAGCGGGGCGACGCGGGGAGAACGCCGACGCAAGCAACGCTCCGACGCAGACAGAACTCCGGCGGCAGAAGGGCGGCGCGGGCGGAAGGGCGACGCTGGTAGAACGCCGACGCAGGCAGAAGCGGCGCGGGGAGAAGGGCGACGGTGGCAGAACTCCGACGGCTGCAGAGGGACGACGGGGGCAGAAGGGCGACGGGGGCAGAGGGGCGACGGAGGCAGAACGACGACGCCGGTAGAAAGCCGGCGCAGGCAGAACTCCGGCGGCTGCAGAGGGACGACGGGGGCAGAAGGGCGGACGGGGGCAGCAATCCGGCGCAGGTCGCAGCCGGACAGAGTTGCACGACGATGCGGGCAGGAGCAGCGCAGGCAGAACGCCGACGCCGGTAGAAAGCTGGCGCAGACAGAACTCCGACGGCAGAAGGGCGGCGCTGGCCGCACGACAACAGCGGCGGCGCATTCCGCAGCACTTCGACGGGGCGGGTGTTTTGGCGATGTGACGCCCCCGTTCCAATATCGTGAAATCCTTCAGCACGGCAAAACCGACTCTTTATAATGGTGGCTCGTTGAAAACCAGCCCCACCGAGCCAAGGGTAGCGCCGCCGACATGTTCAAACGCAAGCACAACGACATCACCGCCTCAGAAGAGCCGCGCCGCGCAAGCGACGGCGGGTCGGCAGCGCCGCGCAAGCATCGCCTGAAGGCGGGCGCGGCAGACGCCGGCACGGGCGCGGACGAGGCAAAACCGGCGCGACGGCGGCTTGCGAACGGCGCCAGAAGCGAGGCTGCTGTGCGGCGGCCAGACAATGCGACGCCGCCGGTCGTCAAGGAGCGCGTCACGCTGTCGGCCGAACCAACCGAAGCGCTCGGCCACACGGGCGCCGCAAAAACAGACGCGCCGACCGCAGCGCTTCCCGAAGGAGGCGACACCGGCACGTCCGGGGCGAGCGGGATCGGCACCGGCACCGCCGGAGCGAGCGGAGCCGGTAGCGCCGCAGACGACGGCAGCGGCACAAACGACGCGCCAGGCGCGACCGAAGCGCTGCCGCCGGCCGACGATGCGCGGACGAAGCGCAAGAAGGACCGCAAGCCCGGCTTCGTCAAGCGCACGTGCAGCCACTGGTACGACCGCCTGATGGGGGCGGTGTCTTCCGGCACGCTTTCCGGCCAAGAAGAGGAGTATTCCGCCGGGCGCACCGGACGCGACTACCTCTGGAACACCATTGGCGTCGGCACGTGGGGCATGGTCTTCCCCGTGCTCACCATCGTGGCGACGCGGATGGTCGGCGTCGAGCAGGCCGGCATGTTCTCGCTTGCCTTCGTGACGGGCCTCATGCTCATGTTCGTGGCGAACTACGGCGTGCGCACCTATCAGGTGTCCGACGTGCAAGAAGAGCACACCTTCGCGGAATACCAGGTCAATCGATTGATTACCTGCCTTGTCATGGTTTGTGCGGGGGCGGCGTACTGCGCTATTCGCGGGTACGAAGACGCGATGCTCGTCATCAGCGGCGGCGTGTACGCCTACAAGCTCGTCGACGGGCTGGCCGACGTGTACGAAGGGCGCCTGCAGCAGGTCGACAAGCTGTATCTGGCCGGCATCAGCCAAACCCTCCGCTCGGTGGCGGCCGTCGCCGTCTTCTGCGTCGTGCTGTTCTTCACGCGCAACCTTGGCGCGGCCTGCGTCGCCATGGCCATCGGCGCGGCGGCCACGTTCGTTTTCGTCACGTTCCCGCTCGCGCTGTTCGAAACGCCGCGCTCCAAGGGCGTCTCCCCTGGCAGCGTCGTCGAGCTTCTGAAGCGCTGCTTTCCGTTGTTCGTGGCGCTGTTCATGTACAACCTCATCGACAACATGCCGAAGTTCGTCATGGAAGGAACGCTCGCCTACGAAAACCAGCTGTACTTCAACGCGCTGTACTTTCCGGCGCACGGCATTTTGCTCATCGTCGGCTTCATTTACAAGCCGCTGCTGCTGCGCCTGGCGAACGCCTGGGCCGACCCCGCCAAACGGCGCCGCTTCGACCTGATCATCGTGGCCATGTTCGCCGTCATCGTGCTCGTGACGCTGGCGATGGTCGCGCTCATGGGCTGGATCGGCCTGCCCGTCATGGGATTTCTGTACGGACTGGACTTCGAGCCGTTCCGCGGGCTGTGCTTCATCATGCTGGCAGCCGGCGGCGTGACGGCGGGCATCGACTTTGTCTACCAGGTCATCACCGTGCTGCGCCGCCAGGGCGACGTGACGCGGATTTACCTGATCACGTTCGGGTTTTCGCTGTTCGTCCCCATTTTGCTCATCGAGTTCACGGGGTTGCCGGGCGCGGTCATCGGGTATCTGATCGTCATGGCCATTTTGCTCGTGCTGCTGGTGGGCGAATACGCGCGCATCCGCATGGAATACGCCCGGGCCGACAAGGAAGCGGCAGCTGCGGCGCAGTCGCAAGAAGCGCGGGAACACGCTCGTGAGCTGCGGGAACTGCGCAAGATCAGGCGCGAGGGGCAGCGGTAGACGCGGTAGAACGCGGAGCGCAGTGGGAAGCGGAACGCGAGACGCGGTAGAGCGCGGAAAACCGGCAGGAGGCAGGGCTCGGCAGAAGCGGGATGCCAGCAGAAGCACGAGAGGCGGCAGAAAAGTACAGGCAGAAACGGAACGCAGCAGAACGCGAAACACGGCAAGAGTGCAAAGCGCCCCAGAGAAGAGGGCATAGAGCGCGGGCGCAGCAGCAGAACACCGTAGCAGAACACCGTAGCAGAACGCGCCGAGCAGAAAAATGCGCAAGCAAGCGGGTGAAAACAGCGACAGGGCGGCACGTCGAGGAAGGCTGAAAAAACAAATGAACCTCTCGGGCTCCCCTTCGGTAAAAAATGCACCAAACGGCGAACGCTGGCCGAGTATGCAGAAGCGCTTCGATTCGCGACCTGGGGTTTCCTGATGCGCAAAAGCGGAAACATCGGCTTTGCGCGGGAAGGCGCCATCCGGCGGCGCAAATCGAGGCAAAATGGTGTAATAAACGCGAAGGCGAGCGCAAAATGCATCATTCGTTTTTTCGCGGCCTTCCGGGCGGACCCAGAAACTGAATATTTCCAGGGCTTCGCTGCATAAAACGAGCCGCCCCGCCCCCGACACCTGCGCTCCCTCGGCGTCTGTGCCCTCTCCAACGGCGGCGGCCTTGGCAGAACGCGAAACGCAGGACCCGGGGCAGGATGCGGACCGCGAGCGGCGGGCTTGGCGTTCCGGCCTCTGTACAGTTTTACCGGTTGTGGCAGCATTCGGCAGCAGAAGGCCGATCTTGGTACAAATCTGCAGGCTGTGGCAGCGTTTGACAACGAGAAGCCGATTCTTGTGCAGTTGTGCAGCTTATGGCAGAACGCGCTGCAGCAGCCGCTTCTCCCCTGCCTTCTGACCTGGCCTTTTGGAAATGGAAAAGTTAGTTTAATATAACTTATTCGGATATATGCAGAACCGCTCTGCCACAGCCTGCATAACTGCACAGAAAACAGGGATCCGTTGTCAAACGCTGCCACAGCCTGCACAACTGCACGAAGCCCCCAGCATTTGCCTCCGAGCGCCGACGCAGCCTGCAGATCCGCGCAACTCGCCGGACCCTGAGAGGCGAAAAGGCAGACTCGCCGCTTGTTGGCGACAGGCGCCATTGTTTGGACGACGCGAAGAACTGCGAAAACCACAAATGGCCTGACAAGGGAAAGAAGAGGGCCTCCCCCGCCAACGAGTCTGCCTTTGAGCTGCGGCGGCAGACGGCTTGGGGAGCACGGACGAACGCAGCGCTTTCGACAGCGGCATCGATTGCCTGCCACGATTGCTCCGGTGCGGCGTTGCGCAGCTCGCCGGTGCATCGTTTCACGGTGCGACGGTGTGCGCTTGCACGCAATGCCGGTGCGGACGGTCCGCATGACCGCGCCCGCTCTCGCTTGACGCACCCTGATGCGCAGGGCCCTCGACGCTGCGCAGGCCAAAGCCCGCCAGGCGACAGCGGCTGAATGGAGACCGACAGGAAAGGTGCTCCTGCCATAAGCGCCTTCCCCGCTTGGCATAATTCGCCTCACGAGATCAAGAGCGAAGGGACGCAAGCCATGGCAGGAAAAGAGAAGGACCTATCCGCCGAATCCATGGAAGCAGAAGAAAACGCATCGGTTGCAATCGTTCCCGCGAACGAGCCAGCCATACGCGACCTCATATACACGGTGCGCGGCACCCAAGTCATGCTCGACAGCGATCTGGCTGTCCTATATCAGGTCGAAACAGGCAATTTGAACAAAGCCGCAGGCAGGAACGCCGAAAGGTTTCCGAACGAATTTCGCTTCAAACTTACTTCTAACGAATGGGCCTCTTTGCTCTTCCAAATTGGAAGAGCAAAAACCGGGGGTCGCGGCGGCAGACGAACACCGCCTTACGTATACAGCGAACAGGGCGTGGCGATGCTCTCGGCAATCCTCAAGAGCGAGACGGCCGTGCGTGTGAGCGTGCAGATTATGAAGTCCTTCGTCGAGATGCGCCACTTCATCGCCAGCAACGCCGCTCTGTTCGAGCAGGTGCGTGGCGTGGAACTGCGCCAGCTGGAATACCAGAAAACCACCGACGAGCGTTTCGAGCGGGTGTTCGACTATATGAACACGCACGAGGCTCCCAAGCAGAAGGTGTTCTTCGACGGCCAGGTCTGGGACGCATTCGAGCTTCTGGTGTCACTCGTGCGGCAGGCAAAGCGCAAAATAGTGCTTATAGACGGCTACGTAGACACGGACACGCTTAGCATCCTGGCAAAGAAGACGGACGGTGTGAACGTCACCGCGTGGACACATCCTCGCACGCGCCTCGACCAGCACGACGTCGACACCTTCAACGCGCAGTACCCGCAGCTGGAAGTTCGCCGCACGACGGCTTTCCACGACAGGTTCCTCATCTTGGACGGCACGCAGGGCTACTTCGTCGGCGCGTCGCTCAAGGACGCCGGCAAGAAGAGCTTCGCCATCTCGCGCATCGAGGGCGAGGAGTTGGTGGGCGCCATCCTCGCACGTCTCGAGAGACGCTGATCAAAGCCGACGTGAGGCGGAAAGAGCTGTCGGCCCTTGTGAAGGGCGCTCACTTATGTGAAGAATATGTGTGTTGGAGATTATATCTGCCGAATTGACACTGTTTCGCATCTTTTTGGCGCAAAAACCGGCTTTCTGGGGTCGAAACGCACCTTCCGAGCCCCTTTTTCAACGCAGCGCTCCCCTTTTTCGTAGGAAATCACCGCATATGTGCCCTATATTTGATTATTTCCAACTAGGGATAATAGCAAATTGATGCTGAAACCCCCGAAAACTACCCGATGCATCTTCACTACACAATTCCTCCACATCGAAAGGAGGCGGGAGCGGTCTCGGGCCGCAGGCAGCCTCCAAGTCGATAGGACGGCTCTCCACGCAGCGGCAGCCTGCAAGCTGGCGGAAGCAGCCTTGCATCGACGTGCACAAACAAGGTCCGAGATCGCCGAACGCCGTCATGCGGACTCGGAGCAAAACGGCTTTAAGCAGCGTTTCACCAGATAGGAACGCGCGAAGTGAAAATGACCGGGGGCTGGCTTGAAGAAAGGTTGTCCTTGGGCCCCCGGCCCTTTCGATGGCGTCCGGCTGAAGTGAAAGGTCGCCCGACGCCGGTAGCCACGCCGCAGGTCGAATGAGAAAGGTTGCCCTGCGACGGAGGCGATGACATGAAGCGCCACCAGTCACGGGAATCGCCCGAACCGGCAGCGACTTTGCATGCAAGCGAGCAGAAGCGGTGATGGCCACGCTCGCGCAAGGTCCTCGGTGGGGGTTTCGGCTCCAAACGAAGTCGGAACCCCCACTGAGGACCAACGGCCGAGGCCGCAGGCTGAAGCCCAGGTCGCGACCGCCGGAGACGGAAGCTGGGAGACAGCCCAGGTCCTAGCCGAAAAGGCCCGAAACCAGGCAGAAGTCCCCAAGCCTCAAGCCTCAAGCCCAGTCCCGAAGAACAAGAGCAGAGGCCGAAGCCTGAACCCCGGCCGCCGAAGCCAAGGGCGAGGACCGAAACCCCAGCCCCAACCACGAAGGCCCGAAGCACAGGCCAGGCCCGAACCCTCGGCCCCAGGCCGAAGACGGGGCGAAAGCCCTCGCCCCTGTCCACCGGTGCCAGAAGCTGGGCCAAAGCCCAAATCCCAGCTCCTAAGGACAAGGAGAGGGTCAAGCCTGAACTTCCAGCCGCAGAAGTCAGGAGCGAGGATCAAAACCCTAGCCCCCAACCGCGAAGGCCCGAAGCACAAGCCAGGCCCGAACCCTCGGCTCAAGAACCTAAGGTCCTGACAAAAGCCCAGGTCCCAGCTGAAAAGGACGAGGCGAAGCCAAGCCTCCAGCCGCAGAGCCGAAGGCCCGAAGCACAGGCCAAGCCCGAACCCTCGTCCCTGTCCACCGGAGCCAGAAGCTGGTCCAAAGCCCAAATCCCAGCCGCTGAGGCCGGAGATCCGGGGCGGAGGCTCTGGCCTCGGCCGCAGAGCCGAAGGCCGAAACGGGCCCAAACCCTCAGCCCTAAGACCAAAGACCCAGGCGTAACCCTCGCCCCGGTCCGCCGGAGCCAGAGACGAGGACCGAAGTCCGAGCCTCAAGCCCCAGCCGCTGGGGCCGGAAGCTAGGCGGAAACCCCAGCCTCGGCCACTGAGGGCCAAAGCCCAGGTCGTGACTTGCGAGCTAGGTCAGAACTCCCAGCCTTGGAGCCGAGAGCACGGGCCGAAGCCCAGATCCCGGCGCGGGCGCCAAGGGCGCGGGCAAGAGCCCTCGCCCCGGGCAACCGGGACCAGAAGCCAAGCCGAAGCCCAGACCCTGGCATTAGCCTCGGGAAGGCAGCCCCCCAAGGGGCCCGGCGGCAGAAGGACGGGCGAAAAGCCCCTGGCCCGGCCCCGAAGGACGAGGGCGGGGACTGGCCCGGACCCCCTGCCGCCGGGACCGGAGGCCGGGGCGGAAGCCCCAGGCCCGGCCTCGGGGAGGCGTCAGGCGGTCAGCCTAGGCGCTGCCTAGCGGGTGGCCGTCCAGACGCCGGAGCCGTTGACCCAGTAGCGGCCGACCCACTCGTTGGAGGCCATCTCTCCGGAGGCGTCCATGTAGTACCACTTGCCGCCGACCTGCTGCCAGCCGGTGAGCATGCGGCCGTAGGTGCCGTCGTGCTTGGAGTTCAGCAGGTACCACTCGCCCTTGACCTTGGCCCAGCCGGACTGCATGGCGCCGGACTTGTCCATGTAGTACCAGTCCTTGCCCACCTTCTGCCAGCCGGTGAGCATGGCTCCGTACTGCCCCTTGTGGGACTGGTTCAAGAGGTACCAGGTGCCGTCCGCGTCCTGGAACCACTTCGTGTTGGTCATCTTGCCGCTCTTCTCGAAGTGGTACCACTCGCCGCCGATCCACTTCCACTGGCCCTTGACGGCCTTGCCGTTTTCGTAGTAGGCCCAGTCGTTGCCGGAGCCCACCCAGCCGGTCTTGCCGGCGGCGGGCTGCTCGGGCGCCACGGGCTTGGCCGCAGGCTTGTAGTCCACGGTCGCCGTGCCCTCGTAGTTGCCCGTGTAGGTGATCACGAGCTTGCCCTGGGCGGGGTTCGGCGTGACCTTGAAGTCCTTGCCCTCAGTCAGGCCCGGGACCGTCACCTTGTAGGCGCCGGCCTCGGTGTAGGTGACCTCGGCGCTCTTCGGGCCGGCGGCCTTGGCGATGGCGAACGAGGCGGCCGCCTCGCCCGTCCAGCCCGCGGACGCCTTGCCGGCGAAGGTCACGGCATAGTCGCCCGCGTCGACGTAGGTGCCGGCGGCCTGCGTGTAGGCGGACGCCGGGACGGCCACCTTCTCGCCGCCCTTCATGTAGTAGGCCTCGGCCACGACAGGCGTCTGGGCCTTGCCGTTGTAGGTCGCGTCCTTGACGACGAACTCCACGTCGGACAGGTCGTAGAGGACCGCGGACTCCTTCTCCACCGAGCCGGTGAAGTTGCCGGTGCCGGTGACGGTCGCCTTGACGGCGCCGGGCAGCGTCCCCTCGGCCTTGACCGCGTAGTCGGTGCCGGACGCGAGCGTCGTCTCGCCGAACGTGACCTTCACGGCGTCGGCCGCGTCGGCCCCGGGGGCCACCGCCGCGGAGACGGCGACGTTCTCGGCCTTCAGCTCGGCGGGCGCGATCTCGAAGGGGACCTTCACCTCGCCGGTCACGTTGCCGGTGCCCTTGATGACCACGTAGGCCGGGGCCTCCTTGGTGGAGGCGTTCGTGTTGTTCTCGTAGGTGATCTCGATGTCGTCCACGTAGTCGGAGAGCTGCTCGCCCGTCCCCTCGTAGTCATCGTTGGTGGGCGTGATGTAGCTCGCCGGACGGTCGACCTTAGGCTCGAAGGCCTTGCCGGTGTACACCAAATCCTCCGCGCCCTCGATGACGATCTTGTCGGTCTTGGCGCCGGTGATGTCGAGCGCCTCGATGGTGAACGGCACCTCGATGGAGCCGGCGTAGCCGCCCATGCCCACGATCGTCAGCGTGCCCTCGCCGGCGTCCACGTTCTCGCCGTAGGTGATCGCGTAGTCCCTGCCGTAGACAAGCCCCGTGATCTCGACCGGCGTGGCCGTGGAGCCCTCGGCCTGCGGCTTGTAGAACTTGATGCCGGAGCCGTTCTCGGCGGGCTTGATCTGCACGCCCGTGTACAGGTACTCGTCGACGGTCAGCTTAGGCGCCCACAGCTTGGTGATGTCCTTGTCGGTGGTGTAGAAGACGCCGTCGTTGACGCCCTCGTAGTTGCCGATGCCCTTGATAGCGAAGGTGTAGGACGTCTGGCCAGCCGGGACGCCCGACTGGCTCGTCGTCCTGTAGACGTTCGTGATCTCGTAGTCGACGCCCTGCTTGAGCGTCGCGCCGTTGCTAAGCGTCACGACCGGGTTCACCACGTCGTCGGCGTTCAGCACGCCGTCGGCGTTGAAGCCCTCGGCCAGCTGGGACTGGGCCTTCACGTCTGCGTCCTCGACGCTCGCGGCGTTGATGGTAAAGTCGGTGGACAAGGTGCCCTTGTAGTTGCCGCCGAAGGTCACCGTGGCGGTGGCGTCGCCCACGGCCGTGTTGTTGGCGTAGGCGATGGTGGAGTCGCCAGGCTTGACCTTCTCCCCAGGCAAGACCGGGGTGATCTCAATTTCTTCTTTAGCCCCAGCAGGATCGAACGTCACCGTGTAGGTCGGAACGGGCTGGGCGGCCTTGCCGCTGAACGCCGTGTAATAGTTCGCGCTGGTGCCGTCGAGGCCCTTCCACGAGACCGTCGCGTTGCCCTTCTTGCCGAGGGTCACCTGGACGGGTTCGATCTTGAAGTCGAAGGTCTGCGGCTCGCCGACGTAGTTGCCCGCAGGCGTGACGGTGATCTCGTAGTCGGCGACGTCGAAGATCTTCACGGCCTTCGCAGCAGCCTCGTTTGCCGTGCCGACGGTGGTCACCGTCTGCTCCTCGCCTTCGGCGTCGGTGTAGGTCGCGGTGACGTTGTAATTGTCGTGGATCTTTAGCTCGGTCTTATCCTCCAGCAGCACCTCGACGAGGTCAGCAAGCTTCCAACCGGTTTCGGAGCCGTTGTACGGAAGGGCCTTGTCCTCCAAGGTGGCCGCGGGCAGGTCCTCGCCGTACTCGAACAGCAGGTCGAAGTTGCCGACGAAGACGCCGTTGCCGGCTCCCTTCACGATGCCTACGGTCGCCTTCTTCGCGTCGAGGTTCTCGACGTTGACGTCGATAGCGTCTTCAGGAACGGCAACGGCGTCGTCGCCCGTGCCGAACGTGATCTTCAGGCCCTTCTTGATCTGCTCCTCGACGTTGGCCGCCGTGATGTTGTCGGCGTCTTGAAGCTTAACTTTATTATCTCCGGTATCGTCAACCGGCACGCCGTTGAAGGTGACCTTGGAATAGATGTTATCCTCGTCGAATGCCGTTGCGATGTCGCCGGTGACCGTCAGCTTCAGGTCGTTGGGAACGACCGCGCCGGCCGCGCCGCCGACGGTGATCGTCGGGGCGTACACGCCAGGCAGCACCGGGTTGCCCTCCAAGGCGGACCCGTCGGCGACGTTGGTCCAGACGACGGGTTCGTAGGCGGCAGAGGCAAGAGGCGTCGTGGCCTCCTCGTTATCTGCATTGGTTGTCACAGCCGTGACATAAAGAGGGGCGGTCACGCCAGTAGAAACACCGTCAAAAGACACGGCAGCGGTTGCCGAAGGATTCTTAACCTCGTTATTGCTGTCGGTCCCCGTGCCGAAGGTCGCACCGTAAGTGCCCGTCGCGACGACCTTGACCGGCTTCTTGTTGACGCCGCCGCTCAACTGATAGTTAGCAGCGTTGGCAGGCGTAATTGTCGACTCGATACCAAGCGTCACGTCGTACGTGCCGGCCGTGGTGTAAACGGTAGTATTAGTAGCTGTATCCTCGCCCGCAGTTGTTACGGGAGTTGCCCCATTCTTTGTCGGATACGATACGGTGAGCACGTCCTTCAAAGCCTCGCCCGTGTTGGCTTCCGTGGCATCTCCGAAAACGCCGGCAGCATCGAGGCTGCTAAACGGCGTCACGCCGACGATGGGCTCCTTCAGCGTTAGCTTGCTGACGTCGATGGAGCGCGGTGACACAGTGAGGGAGATGCTTTTCGAAGGGTTCACCCCGCCCGACTCAAGAGGAGCAGGATCCGATTCGGAGGTCACCTTAGGCGCACCGTTGGTCGCAGTGATTTTGACAGTATAGGCACCGCCGTTTTTCACCGATTTGTCGGCGCTTCCAGCACCAGAAACAGAGGTTACCTCATACAACGCAGGGGTGTTCGGCTCAGCACCATTCGCCAAGGTGTACGTGCCTTCCGCATCGCCACCGGTAACAACGAGTTGGACCGTGAAGTCGGTCGTCGCCAAAACGTGCGATTCGCCATCGTAGGTAAAAGAAGTCGCCGGTACAGCCGTAAGCTCAATCGTGGTGGCACCCGCTGCGGAAAAACCGCTCCAAGTCGTCAAAGGCTCAGCGGAAGCTTCATCAGCATAAGCAGGAGTGACATCCAGCGCCGCCTGGGACAGGGCGACGGCCGGGGTCATGCCGAAGGCGAGGGTGCCTGCAAGGATCAGGCTAAGAACCTTGCCCCCCCCCGTAGGTTTTGGAGGTTAGAGGATTTACTTTGGACATA
>NZ_JAAKEN010000003.1 GCF_011039175.1 Slackia sp. ZJ119 | reverse complement strand
CGCCCCCCGGCGGCGTCTCCGCAAAAAATAAATGAATCTGCCCGTTTTCGGATCCAAAGGAAACGACTCTCATGTCGCTCGTCTTGGTCTTCTTCTCTGCTCCAGTATCCGGTTCTCAAGGTGCCCGTCCGCTTCGTCTTCCTCAGCGGCGCGAGGAGATATAATACGCCCCTCCCCCACACCTGGCAAGGGTTTTCTCGCTTTTCGGGAGGAATTCCTCCGCTTCCTCCATAAGGCCTGGTGGAGGCTTCGGGCGTCTCCACAACTCGGGGGCCCTCGGGAGGGGCGGGGCCGGCGGGCGGGGCGGGGCCCTTCGGCTTGGCGCTGTCTCGCCGCATGCTTTACTATGTAATGCACTGTCCGACGCGAAGCCCCTCCCTTTCAAGTTCCGGCACCCGATGACGCTTCGCCGAACCGGCCGCGCTTCTTTATAATGGACGCGTCACCAACCGACCGTCTCTCGCACGCGTCACAGAACGGAGCTCCAATGAAAACCGAACGCCTCGCGCCTCTTGCCCTTCCCCGGTACGCCGAAGAGGCCCTGCACATCCTGGAAGGCGCGGACCATGAAGCGTGGGTCGTCGGCGGGTTCGTGCGCGACGCGATCATGCGCCGGCCCTGCGCCGATGTCGACATCGCCTCGTCGGCGCCGTGGCAAGAGGTGCAGCGCCTGTTCGAAGACGCTGGCTGGAAGACGCGTGAAACCGGCTGCAAGCACGGAACGATCACCGTCGTCTGCGAGCACAACGCCATTGAGGTCACGACGTTTCGCTGCGACGGCGCCTACCTCGACGCCCGCCACCCCGCCGAAGTCACGTTCGTGAGCAGCATCGAAGAGGACCTGGCAAGGCGCGACTTTACCATGAACGCGCTGGCCTACCACCCCGAGCGCGGGCTGCTCGACCCTTATGGCGGCCTGGGCGACATCGAAACGGGCACGATCCGCACGGTCGGCGAAGCCGACAAGCGCTTCTCGGAAGACGCGCTGCGCATGTTGCGCGGCTGCCGTTTCGCCTCTGAGCTGGACTTTTCCATCGAATGCGAAACGTTTGCCGCCATGATGCGCAACAAAGGGCTGCTTGGGCGCATCGCGACCGAACGCGTGCGCGCCGAGCTCGACCGCCTGCTCGTGGGGCCGGCCGCCGGACGCGTGCTCACCGACGCCTGCGACGTCATCGCCGCCGTGCTGCCCGAGATCGTTGCGATGAAAGGCTTCGACCAGCACACCCCTTACCATATATATGACGTGCTTGAGCACACGGCGCGTGCCGTCGACGGCACGGTGCCCCGCCTGCACGTGCGATGGGCGGCCCTTCTGCACGACATGGGAAAGCCTGCCACCTTCTTCCGAGACGAGAGCGGGCGCGGACACTTCTACGGACACCCCGCCGTCAGCGTCGCCATAGGCCGGGGGCTGCTTGATCGCATGCTGTTCTCGTCGGCCGACCGCGACCGCATCCTCACGCTGGTGAGATGGCACGACGACGCAGTGCCGCCCGCACCGCGATCCGTCAAGCGGCTGCTGCGCCGCCTGGACGGCGACGTCGAGCTGTTTCGCGACCTGTGCGAGCTGAAGCGGGGCGACGCACGTGCCCAGGCCCCCGAATTCAGCGCCGAGCGCATCGCCCTGGCAGACGCTTTAGAAGCGACATTGGCCGACATTCTTGCGTCTGACGAGGCGTTTTCGCTCAAGCAGCTCGCCGTGAGCGGCGCCGACGCCTTGGCGGCGGGCATCCCGCAAGGCCCTGCCGTGGGGTCGGCGCTCGAGGATGCGCTGCAGGCGGTCATCGACGGCAAGGTCGCCAACAACCGCGACGCGCTGCTCGATTTCGTCCATAGATGGCGCGATCAGGCGTATTCGCACAAGTTTTTCGAACAATAACCAATTCACTCGCCTATACTGTCTGCTACACCGCCTTCCCCGCAGCCTGCCTGCGGCATAGCGGTCTCATGCCACCACTGAGAGACGAGGAAGGTACCATGGCATTTCAAGACGAAATCACCCACATGGACCGAGCGGAGCTTGAAGCGCTCCAGCTTGAACGGCTGAAGAAAGCGGTCGTGTACTGCTACGAGCGCATCCCTTTTTACAAGGAGAACTTCGACGCCGTAGGATTTGATCCCTATGCGCTTGAATCGTTCGATGACCTGCGGAAAGCGTCGTTCACGACCAAGCAGGACATGCGCGACGCCTACCCCTACGACCTGTTCGCGCTGCCTAAGGAAGACGTCAAGGAAATCCACATGTCGAGCGGCACGACCGGCGTGGCGACCGTCAGCGGATACACCGAGCACGACCTTCAGGTGTGGGGCGACTGCTTTGCGCGCGGCATCGGGTATGCCGGCGGCACCGAGGAAGACATCTGCCACGTGTGCTACGGCTACGGCCTGTTCACCGGCGGCCTGGGCGCCCACTACGGCGGCCTGTCTGCGGGCTGCATGACGATCCCCATGTCGGCGGGCAACACGAAACGCCAGATCAAAGTGCTGAAAACCATGGGATCGTCCATCATCTGCTGCACGCCGAGCTACGCCATGTACATCGCCGACACGGCCATCGCGGACGGCGTCGACCCGAAGACCGACTTCAACCTGAAGGCCGGCATCCACGGCGCCGAAGCCTGGAGCAACCAGTTCCGCGAGAATCTGGAAAAGAAGCTCAACTACAAGGCGCTCGACGTGTACGGCCTCACCGAGGTCATGGGGCCGGGCGTGGCGATAGAGTGCCTCGAGCAAAACGGCCTGCACGTGGCCGAAGACCACTTCTACGTGGAAATCCTCGATCCGGAAACGCACGAGCCGGTGCCCGACGGCGAATGGGGCGAGCTGGTCATCACGACGCTCGACAAGGAAGCCACGCCCGTCATCCGCTACCGCACCAAAGACATCACGCGCATCATGCCCGGCGAGTGCGCCTGCGGGCGCACCCATCGCCGCATCGACCGTCTGCATGGCCGCACCGACGACATGATGATCATCCGCGGCGTCAACGTGTTCCCCAGCCAGATCGAAAACGTGTGCGCGGCCTTCCCCGAAGTGGCCGACTGGTACCAGATCGAGCTGACGCGCGAGAACTCGCTCGACGTGGCAACCTTGAAGATCGAGGTCAACCCCGAGTACGCGATGGACGAGATCCGCGCCATCGAAGATTTGCAGAAGCGCCTGAAGCAGGCGCTCAAAGACGAGCTCGCCACCACCATCCAGGTGAAGGTGGTCGAGCCGTTCGCCATCCAGCGCTCGGAAGGCAAAGCCGTGCGCATCGTCGACCTGCGCAGCGAGGAGGAGAAATAATGATCGATCAGCTGACGGTTTTTCTGGGCAACACCGAAGGACGTTTGACGGCGCTGTGCAAGGCGCTGGGCGACGCCGGCATCCAAATGCATGCGTTGGCGCTGGCCGACACGGCCGACTATGGCCTTGTCCGCATCATCTGCGACAACCCGGCCAAGGCCATGGCGTCTCTTGGCGAGGAAGGCTTTGCCGCAAGCCTCGCGAAGGTGGTGGCGGTCGAGGTTCCCAACGTGCCCGGCGGGCTTGCCCAAGTGTTCGGCGTGTTCGACGGCACCGAGCTGAACATCGAGTACTGCTATTGCTTCGCCGACGCCCGCCGCAGCGCCATCGTCGCGCTGAAAACGGGTGAAGGCGCCATCGAGCTTTTGACGAACGCCGGCTTCACCGTGCTGCACCCCGACGACCTGTACGCCGCCTAGAGCCCATGAACATAGCCGTATATTGCGGGTCGAGCCCCGGGCACAACGACCATTTTGCACAAGCAGCCCGCGACCTGGGCATATGGATCGCGTCGCACGGGCACGCGCTCGTGTACGGCGGCAGCAGCGTCGGGCTTATGGGCATTCTTTCAAGCAATGTGCTGGCAGCCGGCGGAGATGCGTACGGCGTGGAGCCGCAGTTTTTCATCGACGCCGGCGTGGCGCAGCACGACCTGACCGAGCTTTTCGTGGTGGACACCATGAGCGAGCGGAAAGCGAAGATGATCGAGCTGGCCGACGCGTTCGTGGCGCTGCCGGGCGGCGTGGGCACGCTTGAGGAGATCTCCGAGATCATGTCGTGCGTGCGGCTGGGGCTGGACGTAAGCGAGTGCTTCTTCTTGAACATCGACGGGTTTTACAACCCGCTCATCGAGCTTTTGCACGGCATGGAGCAGCAAGGCTTCATCGATCGGGACGACCTTGAGCGCTTCCACTTCCTGGAAAGCATCGAACAGCTGGCGTGCTGCCTCGACCGCGCCGAGCGCTCGCCCCTTGCCGCCCGCGCCACGGCGGCGGAGCTGGCAGAACAGCGAGCCGAAGTTTCGCGCGAGTCGCAAGTCGAGCTTGAGGCCGAGCGGGCCGCCTTCTACGCCCCGCTGCAACCGGGCTGGGCGGACGCGAGCGAAGCAGAACCGCAACAATAGACGACAAGCCCCGGCGACCGTCCAAGCCACCGGGGCTTGCTGCGCTTACTGCACCGCCGTCTCCATGGCGGAATAGACGGTCTCGCCGCCGACGACGGTCGCCAGCACGCGGGCGTTTTGCAGTTTGTCGTCGTCGCAGGAAACGAGGTCGGTGTCCAAAACGACCAGGTCGGCCAGGTATCCCGGCGCGACCAGGCCCAGCTCGTCGGCGCGCCCGGCGGCAAAGGCGCTGCCATGCGTGTAGGCGCGAAGCGCTTCTGCCCGCGTGATGCGCTGCTCGGGAAGCCAGCCGCCCAAAGGCGCATGGCTCGCAGGATCCTGCCTGGTCACAGCGCTGTAGAGCACATCGAGCGAATTCGGCGCCACCACCGGCGAATCGGTGCCGAACGCAAGCGTCGCGCCGTCGTCGAGCAGCGTGCGAAACGGCCACATGTACGGCACGCGATCGGGTCCCAAGTCGCGCTCAGGACCCCCGGGATCGAGCGTCATGTGAGGCGGCTGCACGGCCGCGACCACGTCAAGCTTCGCCAGGCGCTCCATGTCCTGTGGCAAAAAGTTCTCCAGATGTTCGATGCAGTGGTGCGAGCCCTCCGGCAGCGAGCCGTACGCGTCGCGAGCCTCTTCGAAGATGTCGAGCGCACAGTGGATGGCTGCGTCGCCGATGGCGTGGATGCGCACCGGATAGCCCTTCTCGGCCGCCGCCAGCACGCGCGTTCGCATGATGCGCGGGTCGACCGACGGACGGCCGACCGTGGTCGGATCGCTCGTGTACGGATCGGTGAGCCAAGCGGTATGTGCGCTGGACACGCCGTCGAAGAACTGCTTGAAGCCCGGCGCCTGCAGGCGAGGGTCGCGATAGTCGCGCCTCATGGCCTCGAAGCGGCCCTGGTCGTCAAGCAGCGTCGGAAACAGGTGGATGCGAGCGGTCAGCCGGCCTTCGCCGAGCAGCCGCGCATGGATGTCGTCGCGAATGAAGTCGAGCCCGGGGCTTGCCATAAGCGACATGTCGCACACGCTTGTAATGCCGTTTTCAGCCAACGTCGCCAAAAAGCCCTGGTAGGCGTCTGCGATCTCGTCGTCGGAAAACGCATTCATGATGCGCGGCATCAGCTCCATGGCGGCCACCTCGCCGACGATGCCCGTCAGCTCGCCATGCTCGTCGCGGCCGTAGTAGCCGCCCTCGGGGGCTGCGCTGTCATCTTCGATGCCCAGCTCGGCAAGCGCGACGGAATTGAGCCACAGCGTGTGCGCGTCGCCCGAATAGAGCGCCACGGGGCGGTCGGGGAAGGCCGCGTCCAGGCTCGCCTTCGTCGGCATGACGGGCGGATCCCAGCGGTACTGTCGCCAGCCTTGGGCCAAAAGCCATCCTTCGGGCCTCGTTTTCGCGAAGGCGACCATGCGGTCGACGCAGTCCTGCTCGTTTTCGCCGAGAAACGTCGTCGCAAGCGGCGACGAGTACACGGCGGAATGGAAGAAGTGCACGTGCGAGTCGTGAAAGCCAGGGGCGACGAACGCGTCGCCAAAGTCGACGACGGAGACGCGCCCGCCCGACTCGGCTTCCCAAACAGGCAGCTTCTCGGCAAGGTCGGAGAGTTCCACCGCTTCGACGATGCGGTCGCCGGCGAGGGCTATCGCCAGCGGACGAACGTCATCGTCCAAGCCCGTGAACACTCGCTGGGACAAAAACACCTGGTCAACCATCATCACAACACTCACCTTCTTCCGATCAGCCGCAACTTTGCGGCACGCGTCATGCGTTTGACGGCGGCTTCACGTCGCAAGGCCGCCGATTTGTCGGGGAGCTCTTCTGTGTGCACGCACGAAACCGGACGCCGGCTGCGCGTGTATTTCGCCCCCTGCCCGCTGTTGTGCTCCTGCACCCGCCGCTCGACGTCGGTCGTGTAGCCGGTGTAGAGCGTGCCGTCGGCGCATTCGACCACATACACCCAGTAGCTTTCCGCCGCAGACGCTTCCGGTTCCGATTCGCCTTCCCCGCACGCGTCCTTTCGCCCTTCCGTCACAGGCCCAGCTCCGCCAAGAAGCCGTTCCAGATGAACGTGCGCGAATTGGCGCGGACCCACGGATAAGGGTCGTCGATCTTCGTATACGTCGCCTGCAGCGAGAACCCTTCGTCCGACCCCTCCGGCGAAAACGCGATGTCGGTCAAGCAGCCGTTGTCGTCGTATTCGCAGGCGGCCGTGAAGGCCTTCCCGTCAACGGTGAAGTCGACGTCGTTCACCTTCCCCGAGTCGTCTTTCTTCGTCACGAAGCTGACGTTGCGCTGCGGCGTCTTGTACGTGGCCACCGTGCCCGTTTTCGCATCGTAGTCGAAAGAGACTGCCTGGTCTTCCTGGCCGTCCATAGTGGTCGTGCTTTTCGCCGTGGCCAGATAGCCGTCTTCATAGGTATAGGAGTGCGTCACGTCGTAGCTGACAGTTTCGCCTTCTTCCTCGTAGCTCATATGCGTGATCTCGGTGGCGGGAAGGCCGCCGGAGACGTCTTCGTATTCATAGGACGTCGTGCTGCTTTCAGAGCCGTCCTCGCCGGTGTAGGTGAACGTCACGGTTTCCGGAAGCCCGTCGGCGTTGACGGCGTAGTCCCACACCGCCGAGCTGTCGTCCATGGAAGACGTCGACGCGCACTTGAGCGTGGCGCCCCTCTCGTCAAGGTCGTAGGTAATGGCCGAAAGCTCTTCGCCGGTGTTCTCGACGACCTTGACGCCGGAGACCACGTAGACCGGACCTTCGTCTTGCGCCTGGGACGCAGCTGTAGAGTCGCCTTCCGGCGCAGGGTCCGCCTCGCCCTTGGCATCCTTCGACGCTTCGTCGCTTGAGGCCGCTTCTTGCTCGGCCGTTTGCGCGGGCTCGCTTTCGGGCGCGTCGCCGCTTGCGGCGCAACCGGAAAGCAGCAAAGACGCAGCGATCATAAGACAAGCGAAACAGGCGGCCATGCGCAGGGCGGCGCGGGATGGGGAGAGAGACATAAGGCACCAATCTATCGAGTCGGACATTGATGCCCATTGAAGCACATCGGCGGCGCGGGGACAAGAAGCGCCCGGGGTTTCGCGCACGGATCAAAGTCGCGCCGGCCGTTGCAGCGTGGCGGCCAGACGCCGCGGCGCCTCCGCAGGACTACAGGATGCGGTAGCTGACTTCGCGATTGCCCCAGTCGTATTCGGTGTCGAAGCCGAGGGCCTTGTAGACGCCGGGCTGCAAGTCGAGCGAGACCGCGCCCCCGCCCATGCCGCCGCAGTCGTTGATGGTGGCGTACACCGTCGTGCCGTTGTAGGAGATTTCGACCGTGCGGCCGTAATATGAGGAATAGTTCGGCCACGCCATGGGAACGGCCACGCCCATGGACGTGTCGGTCACCACGCCGCCGCCCGCCGTGTTCGCCCCGTTGGTAATGCCCGAGCCGCCGTAGGCCGTGGCCCAACCGGTGTACCACCCGCTCGACGCGTCCGCGCCGCCGCCCGTCTCGGCGGCGCTTGCCTCTGCTTCGACGCCGGCATCGGACGAGGCGTTGTCGGCAGTTTGCTGCTCGACGTCGGCTTTTGGCGCCTCCTGCGCCGCGTTCGCTTCTTCGCCAGCCGTCTGCGCCTCAGAAGGCTGTGCCGGGGCAGGCGGCTGCGCCTCTTCGGCAGCCTGGGCCTGCGCCTCTATCTCAAGCGCCTGCTGCCGCAGCGCTTCGAGCCGCTGCGCCTCGGCCTGCGCCTGGGCGTCTGCAAGCGCCGCCTCGGCGTTCGCGACGACCGTCTGCGCTTCGTCGCGCATGTCTTGCAAGCGCTCAAGCGCCGCCATCTCTTCGTCCTTCTTTTCGTTCAACGAAGACGCGATCTGCTCGAAGTCGGCCACGCGCTTTTGCTGGGCGGCCACCTCGTCGCTTTGACTGCGCATCACCGCATCGAAGTATTCCAAATTCTTCACCAGGTCAGACAGGTTTTCCGACCCGAAGAGCACGTCGATGAGCAGCGATGCCGGAGAGGTGCGGTAGGCGAAGGCCGCCGTCGAGGCAAGGTCTGCACGGCCGTCTATGACCGCCTGCTGCGCGTCGAGGGTCGCCGACGACGCTTCGGCTATCTCGGCCTGCAGCTCGTCTATCGCGGCACGCGTTTCGTCGTAGTCCTCAGAAATGTGGCTCATTTGGGCCTCGGCGGCATTCAGCAGCACCTGCGCGTCGTCGACCGGATCGGCCAACGCGCCTGCAGGGCGCACAAAGGCCATGCCGACGGCAAGAGAGCACCCCACGATCAAGGCCGTGACCCGGTGCTTCGTGCTTGATAAAGCCATAACGCGCAACACCCTTCTTCGTTTGAACTGCAGCATAGGCCATGCAAAGACGCGCAACGACGCGAACCCGCATCATATTAGAATAGGCAAGGCCACGCGGAAACGCCGCGCGAACGGCGCTTTTGGCCAGAAAAACCACGAGGCGCCCGCGGCGTCATCACAACCGCGGGCGCCTCGCCCAAGCAGTGAAGGAACCGGCGTGCTACTGGCCCTCGACCGGAGCCGCCGCATCGGCCGGGGGCGTCTCGCCGGCCGGAGCGTTTTGCGCAGCCTCGGCCGCCTCAGCGGCTGCCTTTTCCTCGGCTTCGGCCGCAAGCGCCGCGTCCATGGCTGCCACATCGGACACGTAGGCGTACACGATGCGAATGGTGTCGGCCAGATTGCCCGACGCGTTCGCCGACGAGTAGTCGTACAGGAGCACCGAGGACCACTCGATCTCCTTGTCGGCCGCCGTCGTCGTGCCCGAGAACGAATAGCTTTCCTTCAGCAGCGTCGTGCCGTCGGTGTCGTAGGTGGAGTACTCCGCCTTGTCGTCGGGAAGCTGGGCCGTGCCGTCTTCCAGCGACACGCCGGCCTCGGCAAGCGTGCGCTCGACGATGTGCTCGTTTTTGACCGCGTCGACGAAGCTGAGCGAGCCGTAGCCGAGCGTGGCGCTGGCCGCCGAATAGCCCGCCTCGACGATCTTGCCGTCTTTGTCCATGCTGAGATAGACCGTCGGCGTGCCCGAGCGGGAATCGGCCGGCTCTTCGTTGAGCGCCACCGTCGAGCTCGTCTTCACCGGATTGCCCTCTTCGTCGACCTCGCGCGTGGTCGTGACCGTGGCGCCCCGCCCGACGGCCTCGACGGCCTGGTCCTGCGTCATGCCGAGCAAGCCCACCAGATCGGGGACGTCGGTCTTCTTGACGGTCTTCGTGCTGGCGTCGGTGGCAGCGCTCGACTCGCTTTGCATTTCGACCGTCTCTTGCGAGACGGCCTGGTCCTGCGCCTGCCGGCTGGCGAGGTTGCTGCTTTCCTGAAACAGCACCGACATGAAGTAGCCCAACGCGCCGATGAGCACGAAGAGCAGCACGATGATGACGATGAGGATCTTGCGCATGCGAAGCGACTTGCGCTGATGCGGCGCGACGTCCTGCTTCGACTTGCCATGCGAGCCTTGCGGCTCCTGCGGCGTCACCGCGATGGGCTCTTCTTCGAACAGAAGCGGGCCCGTGTCGGTGGGCTCCAGGCTTTCAAAGGCGTCCGGATATTCGTCCGAGCCGTCGTCGGCCTGATAGGAAAACCCGCCGGCGTGCGACCCGTCCCGATTCGCACGGGCCGACTCGGGACGCTGACCGTTGCGAAAGCCGGCGGCCCGCGCTTCGCGCTGCAGGGCGTCGATGTCGATTTCGTAGCGGCTGACCGGCGCAAACGCCTCGGTCAGGCCGATGGCGTCGTCCTGGTCGTCCGCCGACGCGTGCCCGACGGGCGCAAAGGCCTCGGTCAGGCCGATCGGCGCATCGGTGTTCTGGTCCCGATGCGGACGAAGGCGACGTCCGTCGCCTTGCGAGCCCGCCTGCCGGTCAGGCGCGTTGCCCTCGGTTTTTCCGTGTCTCGCCATGAAGGCTCCTTCCCGCCTCGCCCTTCGCTCAAGCCATGAAAACGAAATAATACCCGATAGCGGCCACGAGCACCAGCGCCGCGACCGCGATGACGGCCTTCTGCGTCACGGACATGCTCGCCGACTGCAGGTCTTCAAGCGTGGTCTCATGGTAGCCGTCGCGCGGCTGCGCAGCGCCCGCCGAAGCAGCTTCGATGGGCGTGCCGGCGTCTTCTGCGTCATCTTGAGGCTCGTCGAAGCGCTCTCCTGCGCGGTCGTGCGCAGCCGCGCCCCCTTCGCCTTCAGCGGCAACCACTTCGGCCGCGCCGGCGTCGCGCGACGGGATGCCGGCCTCGATGACGAAGTCGTCCTCGTCGCCGGCGTTCACCGTGATATGGGAAAACGTCTGCTTGTCCGCCGCCATGGGGCGCTCCTTTCGCAGGCAAGGCCCGACGACACGGCGCCGGGCCCTGCAACCGGTCCTACTGGATGCCCTCGATGGAAGGAATGGTGGCAAAGCCCGCTTCCAGCTCTTCGTCGGTGGGCACGTGGTCGACCATCTCGCCGTTGCGGTGCGCGTCATAGGCGAACATGTCGAAGTACCCCGTGCCGGTCAGCCCGAACAGGATGACCTTCTCTTCGCCCGTCTCGGCGCACTTCTTCGCTTCCTCGATGGCTTGGAAGATGGCGTGGGCGCTTTCGGGCGCAGGCAGGATGGTCTCAAGCCGGGCGAACTCTTCGGCGGCGTCGAACACGTCGGTCTGCTTGACGGCCACCGCTTCCAGGTACCCGTCGTGCTTGAGCTTGGACACCACCGGGCTCATGCCGTGGTAGCGCAGGCCGCCGGCATGGTCGGGGCTCGGCAAAAAGCCGTTGCCGAGCGTGTACATCTTCACGAGCGGGCAGGTTTGGCCCGTGTCGGCGTAGTCGTAGGCGTAGCGGCCGCGCGTGAGGCTCGGGCAGCTGGCCGGCTCGACCGCGATGAAGCGCGTGTCGGGATGCGTGCCGTTGATCTTGTCGCGCATGAACGGGGCGATGAGGCCGCCGAGGTTGGACCCGCCGCCCGCGCACCCGATGACGATGTCGGGGTAGACGCCGAGCTCTTCCATGGCGGTGTAGGATTCGAGCCCGATGATGGACTGGTGCAGCACCACCTGGTTGAGCACGCTGCCCAGCTGGTAGCGGCCCTTGTTCTCCGGCACGTTCATGGCGCGTTCGACCGCCTCCGAGATGGCGGTGCCGAGCGAGCCGGTGGATTCGGGGTTCTCGGCGAGCATCTTGCGGCCGATCTCGGTGGTGTCGGACGGCGACGGAGTGATGGTGGCGTTGAACGTGCGCATGATGGAGCGGCGGAAGGGCTTTTGGTTGTACGAGCACTTCACCATGAAAACGTCCAGGTCGACGCCGAAGTGCGCGGCGGCCTCCGACAGGGCGGTGCCCCATTGGCCGGCGCCCGTTTCCGTCGTGATCTTGTCGAGGTCTTGCGCCTTGGCGTAATAGGCCTGCGCAAGCGCCGAGTTGAGCTTGTGCGAGCCCGAGGTGTTGTTGCCTTCGAACTTGTAGTAGATCTTCGCCGGCGTGCCAAGCGCACGCTCCAGGTTGTAGGCGCGGCACAGAGGCGAAGGCCGGTAGACCTTGTACATCTCCATGACTTCTTCGGGAATGTCGAACCAGGCTGTTTCGTCGTCGAGTTCCTGGCGCACCAGCTCGTCGCAGAACACCGGCGCGATGTCGGCCGCTTCGGCGATCTTGCCGTTCGGCAGACGCATGGGCTCGGGCGGCTCGGGCATGTCGGCGCGCAGGTTGTACCACTGCGCAGGGATCTGGTCTTCGCGCAAATACAGACGATACGGTGCTTCTTCAGCCATCGGTTCTCCTTCTTCTCGGGTATGGGACATGGAGCCATTTTACCCTTTTCGGCCCGCGGGCGAGGCAACGTGTTCGCGCAAGCCGGCTTCGACCACCGCGCGACCATAATTCCTTCAAAGACGAAACAACCGTTTGCATAAAATGAAACGTTGCTACAATGAGGGCAATATCATTGAAGAACCGGTCGAGAAAGGCACCTTTCCATGGAATTGAAGGTTGGAGACGAGACGTGCGGCTTTTCCGTGCAGACGGCAGAGGCGCTGCGCGAAATCGACGGGACCGCCTACGTGATGCGCCACGAGAAGTCGGGCGCACGGCTGCTGTATCTGAAGAACGACGACGCGAACAAGTCGTTTTCCATCTCGTTCAAGACGCCCCCGAAAGACGACACGGGCGTCTTTCACATTCTGGAGCATTCCGTTTTGTGCGGCAGCGACAGGTTTCCCGTGAAGGAGCCTTTCGTCAACCTGCTGAAAAGCTCGATGCAGACGTTTTTGAACGCGATGACGTTTCCGGACAAGACGATGTATCCGGTGGCGAGCACCAACGACCAAGACCTCATGAACCTCGCCGACGTGTACATGGACGCCGTGCTGCACCCGCTCATCTATTCGAAGCCGGAAACGTTCCAACAGGAAGGCTGGCACTTCGAGCTGCAGCGCGACGACGAACGGCCTGACGGCCCGCGCAGCCTGGCCGTCAACGGCGTGGTGTACAACGAGATGAAAGGCGTCATGTCGGACCCGAATTCGGTGCTGGCCGACGCGCTGCAGGCGTCGCTGTTCCCCGACACGGCCTACCGCTTCGAATCGGGCGGCACGCCCGAGGCCATCCCGACGCTGACCTACGAGCGGTTCTTGGACGAGCATCGCCGCCATTACGCGCTGGCGAACAGCTACATCGTCCTGTACGGCAACCTGGACATACAGGCCATGCTGGCGTTTCTGGACGAGAAGCACCTCTCCCCTGCAGCCGACGAGGAAGCCGCCCGGGCCGAGGCGCGGGCCGAGGCGGGACTTGAGGCGCTTGCACCGAACCCGCTTGCCCGCCAGGCGCCGTGCGTGGCAGACGCCGTGACGGTCAAGATGGACACGGCGCCCGAAAACGCCTGCAAGGCGCTGGGGTACGTGATCGGGGACGCGACCGAGCGCACGCGCGTCGTGGCAACGGGCCTTTTGCTCGACGCCGTCATGGGCAGCAACGAGGCGCCTCTCAAGCGGGCGCTTTTGGACGCAGGGCTGGCCGCCGACGCGATCGGCTACGTGGTCGATTCCATCGCCCAGCCGTTCGCCGTGCTGGAGCTGCGAGGGCTTGTCGAGCAAGACAGCGACGCGTTCAAGCGCATCGTGCGCGAAACGCTTTCCGCGCTCGCCGACGGCGGGCTCGACCACGAGCTTTTGCGAGCGTCGCTCTCCCATTCGGAATTCGTCATGCGCGAACACGACTTCGGCGTGGCCGACGGCGTGGCGCTTTCCATGGCCGCCATGGCCGGCTGGCTCTACGACGACGACATGGCCACGTCGTATCTGTGCTACGAAGACGACTTCGCGTTTCTGCGCACCGCCATCGACGAGGGGTATTTCGAAGACCTCATCCGCGACGCGTTCCTTGAAAGCGAGCACTGGGCCTGCGTGGAAGTGAAGCCCGAGGCGCAAAAGACCTCGCCCGAAGCCGTGCGGGTCGCGGCGCTGCAAGAGACGATGAGCGCCGAGGACCTTGCGGCCGTTGACGCCGACCTGGAGGCGTTGCGCACCGCCCAGGACGCTCCCGACACGCCAGAAGCGCTGGCTGCGCTGCCGCATCTGTCGCTTGCCGACGTGGGAGCCGCGCCGGCCGAGCCGCCCTACCGCCTGGAAGATGACACGCCCGTGCCGTGCCTGCGCCACGACGTGCCCACCCACGGCATCCTGTACGCGTCCTGGTATTTCGACGCCCTGCCGCTGACCTTCGAAGAGCTGCCCTACGCCTCCGTGCTGGCGCTTGTGCTCGGCAAGCTCGACACCGCCGCGCACACCGCTTCTGAGCTGGACACGCTCATAAACGGCTCGCTCGGCGACCTGACGTTTTTCATCGACGTGCACGAGAACACCTCCGTCGAGCGCGGCTTCACGCCGGTGTTCACCGCAAGCGCCTCGGCGCTCGAGGACAACGTCGGCGCCGCCTTCGAGCTGCCGCGCGAGATCCTTGCCACGACCGACTTTTCCAACGCCGGCCGCATCCGCGACATCCTCGACCAGCGGCGCATCTCCATGGAGCAGGCTTTCGCCTCGTCGGGGCATTCCTACGCCGCGGCACGCGTCGCGACCTATTACCTGCCCGGCGCCGTGGTGCGCGACGCCATCGGCGGCATCGAGTTCTACCGCTTCTTGAAGGCGCTTTTGGCCGACTTCGACGAGCGGGCGGCCGAGCTTTCCGTGCGCTTGGACGAGCTGGCAAAACGCCTGTTCAACGACGGCGCCTGCACGGCAAGCTTCGCCGGGTCCGACGCGGCGCACGCCGCCTACTGGGCCCACGGCGCACCGATGGGGAGGCGCACGGAAGCCGCGCCCGCGCTGGTGCCGCCGGCGCCCCGCAAGCGAAACGAAGCGTTCGTCGTGCCGACCGACGTGTGCTACGTGGCCTTGGGCGACCGCCGTGCCGAGGCAGAGGCGCCTTACTGCGGGCAGTGGCTCGTGGCGGCGCGGATGCTCAGCTACGACTATTTATGGAACGCCGTGCGCGTCCAGGGCGGCGCCTACGGCGTGGGATTCCAGGCCACCCGCTCCGGCACGATGCGCTTCCACTCCTTCCGCGACCCGCACCTGGACGAAACGCTTGCCGCCTACCGCGACAGCGCGTCGTGGCTTTCCGCCTTCGAGCCTGACGAGCAGGAGTTCGAAGGCTTCGTGGTGGCGACCGCGGCCGGCTTCGACACGCCGCTGAAGGCCCGGTCCCTCGTGCGGCGACAGGACGGCGAATGGCTCGGCGGCAAGACGCCGGAGCACCGTCTGCGCACAAGGTCCCAAATCGTCGGCGCCACGCTGGATTCCGTGCACGCCGTTGCGACCCCGCTCGCCGCGACCATCGAGGCCGGCAACGTCTGCGTCTTCGGCAGCCGCGCCATCATCGAAGCGGCCGCGACGCCGCTCGAGGTCATCGATTTGCTACGTGAATCATAGCAATTTCCTTCCTGAAGCGGTTTTCACTATTCCCAGGCAAGATAAGAACCGCTATCATGTGCTGCGATACAGACGAGACGAACGGGAGAGCATCTATGCTTGAGCTGCGAAACATCACCTTCGAGGTGCCCACGCCCGACGGCGCCGGCACGCGACGCATCATCGACGACCTGTCGCTGACCATCCCCGACGACCGCTTCACGGTCATCACAGGACCCAACGGCGGCGGCAAATCGACGTTGGCGAAAATCGTCATGGGCATCGAGACGCCCACGTCGGGCCAGATCATCTTCAACGGGCGCGACGTGACGAACCTGTCGATCACCGAACGCGCCAACGCCGGCATCGGCTACGGCTTCCAGCAGCCGGCCCGCTTCAAGGGCATGAAGGTGAAGAAGCTGCTCGACATCGCCGCCGGCAAGAAGCTGCCGATGCTCGCCTGCAACGAATACCTGGCCAAAGTGGGCCTGTGCTCGGCGGGCTATCTCACGCGCGAGGTGGACAAGTCGCTTTCGGGCGGCGAGGTGAAGCGCATCGAGATCGCCACCATTTTGGCGCGCGACCCGAAGCTCGCCATCTACGACGAACCCGAAGCCGGCATCGACCTGTGGAGCTTCGACCGCCTGACCGAAACGTTCCGCGACATCCACGAGGCGCGAGACGGGCGCTCCATCGTCATCATTTCGCACCAGGAACGCATCATCTCGCTTGCCGACGAGGTCATTTTGCTGCGCGACGGCAAGATCGAAGCCATTGACAAGCCCGAAGCCCTCATGCCCACGCTCGGCTTCGTCGCCAAGGGCGTTCCCGGCTGCCAGCTGACCGAACCCACCGAGCTGCACCTCACCGAAATTCCCACGACCTGCTAAGGAGCTGTCATGGCTGTAGACTTGAGCCCCATCGACGCGTCTCTGCTTCAAGAGATCGCCAACATCCACGGGCTGCCGAAAGGCGCCTTCAACATCCGCAAGGACGGCAAGCTGGTCGAGCGCCATTCCAGCGCCAACATCGAGATCGCCACGAAGACCGACCACCCCGGCATCGACATCACCATCGCCGACGGCACGCGCGGCGAGACGGTCTACATCCCCGTTATCGTGACGCAGTCGGGGCTGAAAGACGTGGTGTACAACACGTTCTACATCGGCGAAGACTGCGACGTGACCATCATCGCCGGCTGCGGCATCCACAACGAAAGCCACCAGGCCTCCGAGCACGACGGCATCCACACGTTCCATTGCGGCAAGAATTCCCACGTCAAATACGTGGAGAAGCACTACGGCGAAGGAGAAGGCACCGGCGAGCGCATCTTGAACCCGGTCACGAACGTGTTCCAGGCCGAGAACTCGGTGTGCGAGATGGAGCTGACCCAGCTGCGCGGCGTGACCTCGACCGTGCGCGACACCAACGCCGAGCTTGAAGCCGGCGCGAAGCTGGTGCTGACCGAGAAGCTTTTGACCCACGACGACCAGACGGCCACGTCGAACATGAAGGTGGTGCTGAAGGGCGAAGATTCGAACGTGCAGGTCATTTCGCGTTCGGTCGCCCAAGACAATTCGGTACAGGTGTTCAACCCGCTCGTCATCGGCGAGTCGATGTGCCGCGGACACGTGCAGTGCGACGCCATCATCATGGGCAATGCGAAAGTCAAGGCCATCCCCGGCATCGAGGCGGCCTGCGAAGACGCGATGCTCGTTCACGAGGCGGCCATCGGCAAGATCGCCGGCGACCAGATCACCAAGCTCATGACGCTCGGGCTGACCGAAGAAGAGGCCGAGCAGGAGATTTTGGAAGACTTTTTGAACTAGCGGCGCGAGCGGCGGCAGGACCAAGCAACGGACCCCCGACGCGCAAGCTCGCCCGATGGGCGAACCGATGCGCCAAAGCAAAAGCGCCCCCGGAACGAAAACCGGGGGCGCTTTTTCATGCGGTCCGTGCCGCCTGGACGGCTTAGTACCAAAAAAGGGACACTATCGCACAGAGCGGGCAGCTTCGCAGAAGCGGCTGCTTGCGGGCTACAGCCCAAGCGCGTTGTCGTCCCATTCGTCGACGAAGTTCAGGATGACCGCAGCGGCCGTAGGCGTGCAGCGCTCGCCCGGAAGCTTCTTTTCCTGCACCGGAATGCCGCGGGCGATGATGGCTGCAGTGGCCGGAGTCGGAACGTCCAAGATGCCGTGTGCGCACTCGATCTGCCCTTCGCCCACCTGCACCGGCGTGGCGACGATGTTGTCGCGGTTCGCGGCGGCAACGCCCAGGCAGATGGCAAGCACGTTTTCGATGGCCTCCCAATTGCCCACCTCGTGGAAGTGCGCCTCTTCCGTCGTGGTCTGGTGCGCTTCGGCCTCGGCTTCCACCAGATAGCCGTAAATGGTCTTCATCTGCTCTTTGACCCAGTCAGACACGTCCAGCCCATCGATGGTCGCGTCGATCTCCGCGAGGCTGTTGTGGTGACGGTGCGGAACCTTGGCCTTCTCGACGTCGGCGAGAACGGCTTTGCGCTCTTCGCGGGAAATTTGCACGAGCGTCTCGTCAAGCAGATGCTTGCGCGTGGCGTTTTCCTCAAGGGTCCAAACGAGCTTTGACATGGTTATCCTTCATATCTTCGCGTAGGTACCTGACAGATCAGGTGGGCAAGGTATGCTGCCCCGAACCCATTATCGATGTTCACGACCGAAACGCCCGAGGCACACGAATTCAGCATAGAAAGAAGCGCCGACACGCCGCCGAAGCTGGCGCCGTAGCCCACGCTCGTGGGCACGCCGATGACCGGGCAGGACACAAGTCCCCCGATGACGCTCGCAAGCGCCCCCTCCATGCCGGCGATGGCGATGACGACCGTCGCCTGAGAAAGCACGTCTTCGCTGGCCAGTAGGCGGTGGATGCCGGCGACGCCCACGTCGTAGAGGCGCGAGACGCGATCCCCGAGAAACGCGGCGGTCCGGGCGGCCTCTTCGGCGACGGGCAGGTCGCTCGTGCCCCCGCAGGCCACGACGACAAGCGGAGCGCACGCGTCATCGGCGGGCGCAGGCGCCTCTCCCGCGACGAGCGTGCGCGAGACGTCGTCATATTCGCTCGGCAGGCCGGCGGCATCCATCAGGCAGACGGCGCGGCGGCCCTTTTCGGCGTCCAGGCGCGTGGCAAGCACCGACGGCTGACCGCCTTCCACAAGCGCTTGCGCGATGGCGGCGATCTGTTCGGCGGTCTTGCCGGCGCCGTAGATGACCTCGCCGACGCTTTGGCGGGCGGCCCGCGCGTGGTCGACCTTCGCAAACCCGATGTCTTCAAAGGTGGCAGGCGCAAGCAAACGCTCCGCCTCGTCGACGTCGACCGCACCCGATGCGACCTGCTCCAAAACCGAGCGCAGCGCAGCCTTCTCCATAGGAGCCCCTTTCTGGCTGGGATTTTCAGACGAGCGCCGCCTGTGCGACGGGCGCAAAGACCCGCAGCGCTTTCCCGGGAAATGTTGACTCATTCCGTCAGCTTTACATTCGAAGAGCGCTTCAACCAGCGCTTTCCGGGGAAACGCCGACTCCCCCGGAAATGACGGGCGGCTTGCCTGTTCTGTCGAAGCGCTATGCCGCGACAGGCTCGGCGTCGGCGGCTCCTTCGGCAGGAGCCTCTTCAGGAGCGGCCGCCTCGCCTTCTGCAGCGGCTTCGCCCTCTGCCGCGGCCTCGCCGCCTTCTGCCGCCTCGCCTTCTGCCGCGGCTTCGCCGCCTGAGCCGTCGTCGGCTGCGGATTCGCCGGCAGCCTCGGCCGAAGCCGCCGCCGAAGGCGTGAGCGAAACGGACGACAGCTCGAGCGGAGCGCCGAGCCACTTCGTTTGGATGACGTTCACGATGCCTTCGCCCATAAGCGACGCGACCGCGTCTCCCACGGCCTGCTTCAGTTCGGTGTTCCCGTCAAGGCAGCCCACCGCATACCCGCTCGGAGCCTGCATGAGCGCCACGATGTGCGCCTCGACGCCGGCGCTGTGGGCCGCATACGTGCCGATGATCGCATCGGCCGCCACGTAGGCGACCTCCCCTTTCGAGAGCTTCTCGAACGCCGTGTGCAAATCCTCGGTGGCGTCGAGCGTGGCGCCTTCGTATTCGCTTGAAACGGCCCAGGCGCTCTTCGACGACACCTGCGCGGCAATGGTCGCGTCGGTGTCGGCCGGCGGGACGTCGTTGGTGCCGTCCATCGCAAACAGCGCCACCGCGGTCGGCAGATAGGTGTCGGACGTCCAGAACGAGCCGGCCTCGGCCTTGTCGACCCCCATGACGATGTCGACCGTGCCGTCGTTGAGCGCCGTTTCGAAGTCGGCCCCCACGTCCACCACGTCAAGCTTCAGCCCCAGCTTGTCCGCCAGCGCCGCCGCCACGTCCACGTCGATGCCGACGATGCGCATCGACGAGGTGGGCTGGCCGGCCAACGGCGCGTTTTCCGTGTTCACGCCCACGTGCAGCACGCCGTCTTCTATGACGGCGGGGCTTGCCACCTTCGGTTCCAACGCGGGCGGCTCGTAGGGCTGTGACGGAGAACACCCTGCCAGTCCTGCCAGAGCAAACGCCATGGCGCACACCGCAGCGCCCAGCCGTACCAACCGTTTTGTCGCCTTCATGGGTATAAGCCTCCCTGTCTTTGATACGTTGCAAGCTTCTTTCGACTGACCTAGTCTTTGACCCCACACTCGCACACCGGGGCTTGGCTTTCGCGCCACCCTCTCGCCTGCGCGGCCCTATGCCGCTCATCTGACAGGCGGTGCGACTTACTTCTAGGATACGCCATGATCGTCCTGCGCACGGCAGGGCTTACGTGGATCCTTTCGGCCGCATCTGCCATGGACTGAGACGAAGATCGTCCGCAACTACAGACTCGAAAGAAGTGGGGGAAATTTTAGCAGAAGGCGCAAAGCGAGCGCGGAAGGTTTGCCAAACAGCAGAAAGATTGTCGAAGGGAGCGGCGCGGGCGACCTTGGGCGCGGCGCGGGCCGACGGAGCGCGAGTGGTTTTGTGCAGCTGCTCAAAACCGCGCAAGACGCCCGTGAGGTTCCTGCAAGGTTTTCGGCGTATGCTGGAGCCATGAGACGTCTTCCAACTGACAGCACCCGCCCGATTCGCGCGATGTGCGCCGACGTCGTGCGGCCTTATGCGGGGTTTTTGAAGGACGTGGCGCTTGAGAGCCTGTGGCCGACCCGGTGCGCGGTGTGCGACGCGCCGGGAAAGCTTCTGTGCGACCGATGCGCGACCGCGCTGCCGGCGGTGGACCGGTGGCGGGCCTGTCCGCTGTGCGGGGCCTCGCTCGGCGCGGTGCAGTGCAGCGAATGCAACGACGTGATGCTTGCCGCTCTGGGGCGGGAGTCGCTGCCCTTCGACGGATGCGCAAGCGCAGTGGCATTCAACGACGACACGGGGCGCATCGTCAAGACCTGGAAAGACGGCGGAGAGCGACGGCTTGCCGCGGTCATGGCGGCGCGAATGGCGCTCGTCGCCGAGCCGTCTTGGATCGCCGAGGGGCCCACGGTCACGCCGGTGCCCGCCACCGAAGCGGCGCTGCGCCGCCGGGGCTTCGACCACGGCTGGGAGCTCGCCCGAGCGCTCGCGCAAGCGCTCGATCTGCCGCTGACCCAACTGCTCGGCCGCCCTCGCGCTTCTGACCAGCGCAAACTGGGAAAGCAAGAACGCGCGAGCAACATTTCCGGCCGCTTTTCCTCCCGATCCGGCGCACTCATGCCGCGATCGGCCCTGCTCGTCGACGACGTGTGCACCACCGGCGCCACGCTGTTTTCGGCCTGCGACGCCTTGCGGGCCGCCGGCGTCGAGCGCATCTTCGCCCTCACGTTCGCCCGCGTGCAGTAGCGGGCGAACTCGGCCTTCGACCCGGCCCGTTTCCCTGCAACCCAGGCCAAGACGGCCTGGGCCGGCGTTTCCCTAGCGACCCGCGCTCGCCTCTTCGCGCTTCTTCGCCGGCGCCAATTCCGTCACGTCCATCGAAATGCTGTGGCGGATGGGCTTCCAGTCGCACTTCTTCACCAGCGCCACGAGCGCGATGGGAATGTAGGTGAGCATGAAGAAGGGGAACGTGAACATGTAGCGCACCTTCTTGCCCGTGGTGGAGCGAATGGAATCCCACTCCATGAACGTCGTGAGCACGCCGAACATGAACATGAAGATGACGTAGTTGAACACGCAGAACAGGATGGACGACAGCGACGAGGCAACCATGGTGCCCGTCGACATGACCCCGGTGAGCCCCAGCGTCAAAATGATGGCGTTGAACAAAACCGACACGATGGTGAGGAGCATCCCCGGCGCGATGGTCATGAGCATGTCGTAGCAGGCGAAGCGGCTGCCCTTGGGATTGGTGGCGATGCCTTTGCAAAGCCGGGCGCCGTAATGCCAAAACACCTGGTAGAAGCCTTTCGCCCAGCGGAAGCGCTGGTTCCACGAGTCGCGGAAGGTGATGGGCTGCTCGTCGTAGAGGATGGCCGTGGGCGTGTAGCTGATGCGGATGCCTTCCAGGATGGAGTTCGCGGAGAACTCGATGTCCTCGGTGAGCAGGTGCCACTTCCAGCCGCCGTTCTTCTCGATGATCTCGGAGGCGAGGAAAAAGCCCGTGCCCGACACCGCGCAGCTCGTGTTGAGCGTCAGGCGGGCCTGGTTCAAAAACTTCGCCTCGCGCAAGAACCACACGGCATACCCCGCGGAAATCCAGTTGGAGTCGTAGTTCTTCGAATTGCGGTAGCTCGTGGAGGCCAGAGCGCCGTTGTCGAAGGTCTTGTTCATTTCGCGGAAGTAGTTCACGTCCAAGATGTTGTCGGCGTCGAAGACGAAATACGCCTCGTAGGCGCGGTCGGCGTATTTGTCGCGGATGATGTTGAAGCCGTAGTCGAGGGCGTAGCCCTTCCCCACCTCGACGTCGTTTTCGCGTGTGAACACGATGGCCCCGGCGTCGCGAGCGACCTGCGCGGTGTCGTCGGTGCAGTTGTCGGCGATGACGAACACGTCGATGAGCTCGGCGGGATAGTTCTGCACCTTGATCGAATGGATGAGGTCTCCGATGACCGCTGCCTCGTTGCGGGCGGAGATGACGGCGGCGAAGCGGTGGTTCTTCTTCGCGACGCGCTCGGGCGGCTTGCGCGTGAGGACCACCACCACATAATACAGTTGGTAGGTATAGCAGATGGTGAAGGTCAGAAAGACGCAGAAATTGAAGACGTCAATGAACGATATCTGCGTGAACACTTGATCAAGCACTGGTAAGCTCCTTGGTTGCAAGGTCCCGCCCGGACGCATCCGCGGACCACACGTTTTCGGTCAGGCCGCCTGCGCACACGCCTTCTGCGCCCAGACACATTTCGAGCCGCCTTGGCCAGAGAGAAACGCTGACCGATTCCCTCCGGTTTCGACGGCACGAATAAGCTTCGGCGATTATAGGGCTTGAGCGGCGGCGGCACACGTTTTGTATGATTTCCTCACTTTTTCTTTCCAATTCGAGAAATTTGTAATCTTACCTCCACAAAACGTGCAAAATCACTCGTCGATTGCGGCGGCCTCTCGGCAAAGGGCGGCCCGGCAAACGCAAAAGCGCAACAAAGGTGTGGTAACCTTAGAACGTTTGACTGAATGCTTGACCCATCCGTCTTCCGGAGGAACCATGACGCAGAACTATGACATCAAAGACATCGGCTTGGCCGACGAAGGGCTTGCCCGCATCTTGTGGGCCGACCGGGACATGCCGGTGCTCGCCTCCATCCGCAAGCGCTTCGCAGAAGAGCGCCCGCTCGAAGGCGTGCGCATCGGCGCCTGCATGCACGTGACCACCGAAACGGCCAACCTCATGCGTGCGCTCACGGCCGCCGGCGCCCAGGTGGCTCTGTGCGCGTCGAACCCGCTTTCCACCCAAGACGACACCGCCGCCTCGCTCGTGCGCGACTTCGGCGTGTCGGTGCATGCCGTCGCCGGCGAGGACATGGACGTCTACGAACGCAACATCGAAGCCGTCATTGCCACGAATCCCCAGATCATCATGGACGACGGCGCCGATTTGGACACGGCTTTGCACACGCGCTTCCGCAGCGAGCTGGCGGGCGTCGTCGGCGGCACGGAAGAAACCACCACCGGCGTCGCACGCCTGAAGGCCATGGAGGCCGACGGAACGCTGGCCTACCCGGTGTTCAACGTCAACGACGCGAGCACCAAGCACTGCTTCGACAACCACTACGGCACCGGCCAGTCCACCTTGGACGGCATCGTCCGCGCCACGAACCGCCTGCTCGCAGGCCGCACCATCGTCGTGTCGGGCTACGGGTACTGCGGCAGCGGGCTTGCCTTGCGGGCCCGCGGCATGGGCATGAACGTCATCGTGTGCGAAGTGGACCCCTTGAAGGCGCTCGAGGCCCACATGGAAGGCTACCGCGTCATGCCGGCGGCCGAGGCGGCGCGGTTCGCCGACGTGTGGGTGACGGTGACCGGCGACTGCAAGGTCGTCGATGCGCCGGCCTTCGAGAACATGAAAGACGGCGCCATCCTGTGCAACTCGGGCCACTTCGACACCGAGATCAACATCGGCTGGCTCGAAGAGCACGCCGTGAAGAAGGCCGAGATCAAGCCTTTGGTGGAAGAATACACGCTCGCCGACGGGCGCACGATCGTCGTGCTTGCGCAGGGCCGTCTGGTGAACCTGTCCTGCGCCGAAGGGCACCCCGCTTCGGTCATGGACATGAGCTTCGCCGCCCAGGCGCTGGCCGCCGAATACCTCTACCAGCACGCCGACGAGCTGGAAACGCGCGTCTACGACGTGCCGGCCTCCATCGACGACGCGGTGGCCCGCGTGAAGCTGGAAACCCTCGGCGTGACGATCGACGAGCTGACCGACGAGCAGATCGCCTACATGAGCTCTTGGAACTTCGCAGAGGCGTAGGATAACGCTGATCGATTTCGTCAACGTTCTCGCGAAGACGGGTCGACCTCCATCGGCGCTTTCCAGGATTCGAAGGCCAGGCCTTTTTCAAGCGCCCGCGCCATCGCACAAGCCTCCCTGCTTCAGCCGGGAGGCTTTTTCATTCCCAAGCCGCCTCCGCTGCGGCCTTCTGCCCGTCTGGACGCCCGACCGGGCAGCGTTTCGCCTCGCTCCCCCGGCCTTCTGTGGCGTTTTCGTGTTCAAAACATGCCTTATACTGATTCAAATTGAACGTTATGTTCATAAGTCCTATATTTTAACAACTAATTGAACGCAAAACGAACCAGTGAAGGAGCCGTTGCCTCATGGCCGATCTTTCAAAAAACGAATTTTCCACCCTGCGAGCCTTGTTCCTGCGCCCCGGCGCGTCGCAGCGGGCGCTGACGGGCGTCACGGGGCTGTCGCTGGGAAGCGTGAACAACGTGGTCAAAGCGCTCGTGCAAAAAGGCCTGGTCGAAGACGGCCGCGTGACCGAAGCCGGCCTTGAGGCCCTCGAGCCGTTCAAGGTCGACAACGCCGTCATCCTGGCGGCCGGCCTGTCATCGCGCTTTGCCCCCATCTCCTACGAAAAGCCCAAGGGGCTTTTGCGCGTGCGCGGAGACGTGCTCATCGAGCGGCAGATCCGGCAGCTGCAGGAAGCCGGCGTCGACGACATCACGGTCGTCGTCGGCTACAAGGGCGAATACTTCTTCTATCTGGAAGAGAAGTTCGGCGTGACGATCGTCATGAACAAGGAGTTCGCGTCCCGCAACAACCACTCGTCGCTCATGGTCACGCGCGACCGCTTGCGCCGCACCTATATATGCAGCTCGGACAACTACTTCGTCAAAAACCCCTTCGAGCCGTACGCCTGGCGCGCCTACTACGCCGCACAGCACGTCGAAGGGCCGACGTCGGAATGGTGCATCAAGACCGGCGCGGGCGGGCGCATCACCGGCGTGACCGTCGGAGGCGCCGATTCGCTCGTCATGCTCGGGCACGTGTTTTTCGACGAAGCGTTCTCGGCCGGCATGCGCGAGATCTTGGAAGCCGAATACGACCTTCCCGCCACGGCCGACAAGCTGTGGGAAGACCTGTTCATCGACCACATCGACGAGCTGTGCATGTTCGCACGGCCCTATGAGCCCGGCGATATCCACGAGTTCGACTCGCTTGACGAGCTGCGCGACTTCGACCCGCAGTTTTTGGAAAACGTCGATTCGGAGGCCTTCGACAACATCGTCAGCGTGCTGGGCTGCAAAAAGAGCGACATCTGCGACGTCTACCCGCTCAAGCAAGGGCTGACGAACCTGTCGTGCCACTTCCGCGTCGGCGACGGCGAGTACGTCTACCGCCACCCCGGCATCGGCACCGAAAAGCTCGTCGACCGCGCCGTGGAGGCCGAAGCGCTCGGCGTCGCGCACGAGCTGGGCCTGGACGACACGTTCATCTACGCCGACCCCAAGCGCGGCTGGAAGCTGTCGCGCTTCGTGCCCGACTGCTCGATGCTCGACCCGACGGACCCCGACCAGCTGCGCCGCGCCATGGAGATGGCCCGCACTCTGCACGAGACCGACGCGCGCGTCGAGCGACCCTTCGACTTCTACGACGAGAGCAAGCGCTACGAGGCGCTTCTGACCGGGCGCGAAGGAGCCATCGACGTGCCCGGCTTCTACGAGATGGCCAAACGCATCGATCGCTTGAGGGATTTTGCCCGCGCCGACGATACGTTCACGTGCCTGTGCCACAACGACTTCTTCATGCTGAACTTCCTCATCGACGCGCAGGGCGAGGTGGACCTCATCGACTGGGAATACGCCGGCATGTCCGACTACGCGCAGGACTTCGGCACGTTCACCGTGTGCTGCCAGCTGACCGACGAGCAGGCCGAAGCGGCGCTTTGCTACTACTTCGGCCGCACGCCCACCCCGCAGGAGCGCCGCCACAACTTCGCCTACGTGGCCTTTGCCGGCTGGTGCTGGTACGTGTGGTCGCTTTTGAAGGAAGCGGAAGGCGACAACGTGGGCGAATGGCTCTACATCTATTACCGGTATGCGAAGCGCTATCTTGACCGGGCGCTTTCGCTCTACGAGGCATAAACGGCACGACGGATTCGCGCTCAAAGAAAGGACGCACGCATGGGACTCGGGAAAATTCGCTACGGCTTGGGAAGCGGCGCTTTATGGGGACTCGACACGGTGGTGCTCGGCATCGCGCTTTCGATGTCGCCCTACATCGGAACGGCGGAAGCCATCGCCTACGCCGCCATCGCCAGCTCGTTTTTGCATGACGCGTTTTGCGCGGTGTGGATGTTCGCCTACATGGCCGTGCGCGGACGCCTTTCCGACACGCTGGCCGCGCTGAAGACGAAAAGCGGCAAGGTGGTCATGCTGGGGGCGCTTTTGGGCGGGCCCATCGGCATGACGGGGTACGCGGTGGCCATCGACAACATCGGCGCAGGCTACACGGCCATCATCTCGTCGTTCTACCCGGCGGTCGGCACGTTTTTGGCGTTTCTCATCCTGAAGGAGCGCATGAGCTGGAAGCAGATGGTCGCGCTCGTGTGTGCGCTGGGCGGCATCATCGTCATGGGGTATCTGTCCGCCGGCGACGCGAGCGCCGAAGGCAACGCCGTCTTGGGCCTGGTCGGCGCAGCGGCCTGCTGCATCGGCTGGGGGTCTGAGGCCGTCTTGTGCGGCTGGGGCATGAAAGACGACGCGGTGGACAACGAAACGGCGCTGCACATCCGCGAGACGACCTCGGCTCTGGCCTACGCCGTGGTCGTGCTGCCCATCTTCGGCGCCTGGGCGTTCACGGCGCACGCCTTCCCGTCGCTGGCGACCGGGGTCGTGGCCCTGGCGGCGCTGGCAGGCACGGCGTCGTACCTGTTCTACTACAAGTCCATCTCGTCGAGCCTGGGCGCGGCGAAGTCGATGGCCCTCAACATCAGCTATTCGGCGTGGGCCGTCGTGTTCGCGCTGGTGCTGCAGGGCACGGTGCCCAACGCCATATCGGTGGTGTGCTGCCTGGTCATCCTGGCCGGCACGGTGCTTGCGGCAAGCGACTGGCAGGAGCTGTTCGGCAAAGGCGGCACGGACAAGGACGCGACGCTGAAGAAGGCGTAAGACAAACGACTCGGCGCGGCGCAGAACCTGCGAAGTGCGATGAGAAAGCGGCTGGGAGCGCACATGCGTCCCAGCCGCTTTCTCATTCTATTCGCTTCGCCTGGCCGTCTATGACAGCGCCACCGCGTTCGATTCCAGGTCGACGAGCGCGTCGAGCACGCGCAAATGGGCGCTTTTCGCTTCCGGCATCCACGCGTCCGCCGTCGCGCGGTCGCCGCCGAGCAGCGCTTCGCTCAGGATGCTCGCGATCAGATAGAGCTGTGTGAACGACAGGTTGCCCGCCACGCCCTTGAGCGAGTGGGCCGCCCGATACGCCGCCTCCATGTCGTTGCGCTCAAGGGCGTCTTGCAAGTCGGCGAAATGGGTGTCGCCTATGAAGCGGCCCGCCAAGCGCCGATAGAGCGCGTCATCGTCGTCAAAGCGATCCATCGCGTCAGCGTAATCGATAATGGGCGCGCTCGCTATCGTTGCAGTGTCAGTCATCGTCGTCCTCCAATGTTGTGGGCTTTTGCCGCTGCATCCAACGTCAAAGCGTCGTCCGTTCTCTGCGCCCAGTATAAGAAGACGCGCAAGAACCCGGCAAAGTGCCCATGACTTGTCAATCTTTTGTTAAGAGCCGTTAACCAACTAGACAATTGGCGAATAATCTGCAAAGGCAGTCTGCACGGCGCCCCGCCGACGTGCGACAAGGCGCCGGCAACGCTGTGCAAACAGACGGCGGGGCAGCTTGCACAGCGTCCGCGGCGGCGCTATATCGCCAGCGTCAAACCGTCGGCGGCAACCCGAACGCGGCCGTGGTACGGCTCGAGAAAGCCCTCCAATTCGGCAAGCGTGACAGGCGTGTCGTAGTGCATGGCCAGGTGCGTGAGGTACAGCGTGCCCACGTCGAGCGACAGGCCCTCTTCGATGGCCTCCTGAACGCTGTGATGGGATTGCGGGCTCCAGTTGCGGCCCCAAAACGTCGCGTCAAGGGCCATGACGTCGCAACCGCGCACGCGCTCGGCCGTCGCTTCAGGCAGACGCGCAGTGTCGGAGGCATAGAACAGGCGCGTGGCCGGCGTTTCCACCAGGTAGCCATAGGTGCCGGGCGCATGGGCGACGGGAAGCGCCGTGTAGCGCACGCCGTCAAGCTCGACGCTGTCAGCAGGCGCCAGGTCCGTAAAGGCGAGAATGTCGTCCATGTAGTGGAATTCCGCCAGAATGCCGTCGCGAGCCGCCGGACTGGCGTAGCACGGCAGCGATCGCTGGCCGCCAAGGCGCACCATGTATTCCAGCTCGCCCAAGCCGCCCAGGTGGTCGAAGTGGGCATGGGTCCAAATCACCTGGTCAACGGCACGGATGCCCTCGCGCTCCAGTTGGTGGCGCAGATCGGGCGGCGTGTCGACAAGCGTCGCGCCTGCGCCGCGCACCACCGCCCCGCAGTCGCCGCGACGAGCCCGCGGCGTTCGACGGGCCTCTTCGCAGGCGGGACAGTCGCAGAAAAAGGCAGGCACCCCGCAGCCGGCGCCCGTTCCCAAAAACGTGAACGTGTGCGTCGGCCGGACGCCGTTGCGATGAGGGACGGCTTGCGGGGCCTGGGTCTTTTCCATCATGAGATGCAGCTCCTTTCTTCCGCTCTCGTGCGCCTGGCCGCTACGCCAAGCCGAGCCGCTCGCAGCCGCGCTTCCAGCCGGCCAGCGCGTCTTGCAAGTAGGACGCCGCGTCTTTGACGCGCGGCGCTTGGATGCTTGCCTGCGGAGCGCCGTCCCAGGCGCGTTCGAGCAGGCCGACGGACAAGAAGCGCTCGTCGAGCACGACGGGATACGTCTCAGGGTCGAACAAGTCCGGCTTTATGAGGGCTGCCGCAGCCACCTGGTCCCACACGGCAAAACCGTCCCAGGCGTAGCGCCGCCCCATGTCGTCGAACCAGTAGTCGATGGCGCGAGCCAGCCACGAATCGGGAGCGAACGCCGTCTCGAACGCTTCACGCGTCACGTGCGCAGGCAGGCAGTTCTGCGAGGTGACGATGGTTTTCGGCGCTGGAGACGCCAAGGCGGCCAGCGTGGCGGCCGGGTCGCAAGAAAGGTTGAGCTCGTTCATGATGCGCCCGTTGATGACGAGGCTTCGCGTCACGCCGCCCATGAACACGATCTCAGCGACGTTCTCGAAAAAGCGCGGGTCGTGCGCGACGGCGCCAAGCAGGTTGGTCGTCGAGCCGGTGACCAGGATCGACAGGCATCCCGGCTCGGCGGCGCAGGCCTCGGCCAAGAAGCGGGCGGCGTCGCTCTCCGTTTGCCCAGGCCCTTCGGCGCCCCGATGTATCGGCAGGTCAAGCCCCCATTCGGCAAACAAGCGACGTGTGTTGGCATCGACCGTCGCCAGATCGGAGTTGCCGTAGGACGTGCACACGGCCTCGACCGCGCAAGCCTGCGGATTGCCCAGCAGGTAGATGAGCGCCAGCGCGTCGTCCACGTCGCAGCCAGGCACGCCCATCGTGTTGTCGAAGTCCAGAATAACTCGTTTCACCGATGCGTTCCCTTCTTTCTCGTTCAGCGTTCGTCTGACCTTTCCTGCATCGACGCTGCCCTGCGATCCTCGCCCGCTTTCCTGCTTCAACCGCGCAAGGCGCACGACCGGCGGCCGCTTCCCTGCCGCGGCCCGTGTCGCGGCCGCGCCGCATGACGTGCACCTCCCGCCGGCAGCGCTTGGTGCTTCTGTAGTATACTAAGGCTTATATTTGTGCATGTCTATTATTTGCCGAAAGGACTGCCGCCATGGACGACCAAACGCCTTTGCAAGAAGCCCGCGCCTACGTGGACGGCAACGGCGAATTGACGCGTGCGCTCGGCGTGCCGTCGAGCGACGTCCTTTCCGTGGAGCCGCTCGGCCAAGGCGAGCACAACGCGAACTTCGTGCTGACGGCCGCGGACGGACGCCGGTTCGTGCTGCGCGTCAACTACACAAGCCAGCTCGGCCTTTCCGACCAGGTGGGATACGAGTTCTCCGCCCTTTTGGCCCTGGCCTCCAGCGGACGGACGCCTCGTGCGCTGTTCGTCGATTCCAGCTGCCGGCGCATCGGCCGCGGCGTGCTCGTGGAATCGCACCTTCCCGGCACGTGGCTCGACTTCGCCGACCCGGCCCAGGTGCGCGAAGCGGCGCACGTGCTCGCCGACGTGCACAGCGTGCCAGTCGCAGACGACTGCAGGCTTTTGCGGCCAGAAGACCCTTTGCGCGACCAGCTGAAAACGTGCGAGACGCTGTTTTGCGCCTATGCGGAAAGCCCGCTGTGCGAGGCGCGGGTCGCACGCGCCGTGGAGCGCTTCTTCGCGCGAGCCGAAGCCGCCGTGGCCGAAGCCGCGCGAACGGACGCTGACGCGACGCACATCCTGAACACCGAAGCGGTGCCGTCCCACTTCCTCATCGACTCGGCGGGCCGCGGCAGCATGGTCGACTGGGAAAAACCCGTCGTCGGGGAACCAGCCCAAGACGTCGCCTATTTCTTGTCGCCGACGACCACGATCTGGGACACCGACTTCATCTTCGACGCGACAGGCCGCGCCCGCTTCGTCGAGGACTACTGGCGCTCGGTCGACGGCCGGTTCTCCCGCGACGCCTTCGATGCGCGGTTTTCCTCCTACGTCATGACCAACGCGCTCATCGGCGTCACGTGGAGCTGCAACGCCTGGGTCGAATACCACGGGACCGACAGGCCGCTGCAAAACGACAAGACGCGCAAGCTGCTGCCCCGCTACGTTTCCCAAGACTTCCTCGACCTGCTGTGGCGCGACTGCTTCTCCTAGACCAATTCCGCCAGCCATGCGTTTGCAAGACAGCCTTGATCAGCGTTTCCCTCGCGACAGACAGACGGCTTTGCACGCGGCCCGCACGACCGCCTCGAAAGATTTTCAAAATGCTTTACTATTAGACCTTGTCTATTAGTTGTTCATAACTTATACTACGCGTTGTCTGAAGCACGAAAACCGGAAGCGAGCCTCTTCCGGTTTTCGTTTGTCTGGGGAAACGGAAACCGAGGCTGCCTCGACGCAGGTCCGCAAGGCGGACGTCGGGCGATCGACGGCGTTTCCCTGAGGAATCGACGCCCTTCCGGCCATCATGTCGAAGGCCGGCCAAAGCGGCGGGCGCGGCACCCGAAAACATGCAGGCCGATGCACGCCGGCGGGCTTACAATACGAACGTTTGCAACCAAGCCTCTTCGACGTTAGGAGCCCTATGAGCGACGTGCACGTGATCGACCATCCGCTGATCCAAGACAAGCTGACGCGCATGCGCCGCATCGACACTTCTTCGCAGGACTTCCGCCTGCTGCTTCGCGAAATCTCCCTGCTCATGGGCTATGAAGTGACGCGCGACTTCCAAACCCAGCTGGCCGAGTTCGAAACGCCCGTTTGCAAAGGCGCGTTTCCCAAGCTGGTCGACCGCTTCGTGACCATCGCCCCCATCCTTCGCGCCGGCCTCGGCATGGTCGACGGGCTGCAAGAACTCATGCCGTTCGCTCGCGTGGGACACATCGGGATGTATCGCGACGAGAAGACCCACGAGCCGGTGGAATACTACTATAAAATGCCCGAAGGGGTGGAAAAATCGATCGTCATCGTGGTCGACCCGATGCTGGCGACCGGCGGCAGCGCCATCGACGCCGTGAACAGCCTGAAGGCCCGCGGCTGCACGCGCATCCGCATGATGAACCTCATAGCGTCGCCCGAAGGCGTGGCGGCCGTGCAGGCGGCGCACCCCGATGTGGACGTGTACGTGGCGGCCGTTGACGAGCGCCTGAACGAAGACGCCTACATCGTGCCAGGCCTCGGCGACGCCGGCGACCGCATCTTCGGCACGAAGTAAAGCCTTGGAACCGCCGCGCAAGGGCGCCGGTCGGCCCCTTGCGCGGCGGTTCGCCTCGGAGCGTCTCGGCCGCATGGGCCGCTAGACGCGGCGCACGGGATGGCGGATGACCGTCTTGCGCTTCTCGGGCGCTGTGCGGCGGGGGTCTGAAAGGTATATCTCGTGGTGGCGGCGGGTGTCGGAGAAGTCGTTCTCATAGCCGTTTTCCGCGAGATGCGCGTCCATCAGCGCCACCGTCGTCGGCTCGTCGTCGTACGGGCCGATATGCATCGCCTGCACGCATTCGCCCTCGTCGATGGTGACGAGCTCTACCTTCGAGCAGTCGATGCCCTTCTTGCGCGAAGCTTCGCCTTTGGCCCAATCCACGTCGGCAGCGGTCACGAAGTCGGGCATGCGGATGGCCGAAATCCACTGAAAGTCCTGCTTGCGCGTATGATCGAAGCCTTCGACGCCCGGCTGCTGCCAAAAGCCCTCAAGCGGCGGCACGACGAAGTCGAAATAGCCTTCGATGCGGTGGTCGCCCATCTTCGACATCTTCACCGTGTAAGCCACGGCGTACAGCATCCCGACAGCCTGCTTGTATGCGCCGCCCTCGACGTTGGGGTCGCCCTCGCCGCGCACCGCGATGAACGACATCGGCGGCACCGTGACGATCTGCGGCTTTTTCGACGGCAGGTAGAACTCCTTGTATTCCTTCTTGAAGTCGAACGCCATAAGGCCTCCTCAACGGCGCAGCGCCTCTGAACGCCTCTTGGGCGTTCGGGCAACAAAAAAGACCCTTGCGGGCCTCTTGGTTACTTGAAAGTGGCGGGATGTACGAGACTTGAACTCGCGACCTCCGACGTGACAGGCCGGCGCTCTAACCAACTGAGCTAACACCCCGCGTTGACAGCAACGAATATATTACCGGACCTCGCCGCGCAATGCAAGAAGAATTTTCGCGCTGTCGAAAAAATCGAAGGGAGACGAATTTTCCTCACATCGGAAGACGTCTTTCGAGCTGCCCCCTTCCTTCTTTTGGTCAATGGCATACCGTCGAACGAGACGGCGTCACGACGTGTTGCGAAGGAGGCGATTGCCATGGAACCTGTCATATCGGTCGAAGGGCTGACGAAATCGTACGGACCCGCCCGCGGAGTCTTCGACCTGTCGTTTTCCGTGCACGGCGGCGAGGCGCTGGGCTTTTTGGGAGCCAACGGCGCCGGCAAGAGCGTCACGATGCGCCTGCTCATGGGATTCGTGCGGGCGCACGCCGGCACCGCGAGCATCTTTGGGCTCGACTGCTTCGACGAGCGCCCGACGATCCAGCGCCGCGTCGGCTACCTGCCGGGAGAGCTGGCGCTGCCAGGCGACATGACGGCGCGGGCGTTTCTGCACATGCAAGCGGGCCTGCGCGGCTTGCACGACCTGGAAACCATGCACGCGCTGATCGAGTTTTTCGAGCTGGACCCGTCCGTGCGCATCAGAGAGCTGTCGAAGGGCAACAAGCAGAAGGTCGGCATCGTAAACGCGTTCATGCACGCCCCCGACGTGCTGCTGCTCGACGAGCCGACGAGCGGGCTCGACCTGCTCATGCAGCGCCGATTCGCCGACCTCGTGCAGGAGCGCCGCAGCAAAGGGGCGGCCGTGCTGCTGTCCTCGCACGTGCTCGGCGAGGTCGAGCGCTTGTGCGACCAGGCGCTTTTCGTGCGACAAGGGCGGCAGACGCGCTTTTGCGACCCCGCCGCGCTCGACGCGGACGCGATCGTGGAAAACCTCTACGGACCCGAGGCCGCACGCCTCGCATGGAACGACTTCACAACAAGGAGGGCGTCATGAGCCTCAAACTGCTCGCTCGTCAGCTGCACGCGAACCTGGCTGCGGCCTGCATCGTCGCAGGCGTCATAGCGCTCTATGCCGTCTGTGTCACCATGATGTACGACCCGGCGCTGGGAGAAAGCCTCGACGCGATGAAAGACGCCATGCCCGAGCTGTTCGCGGCCTTCGGCATGGCGGGATCTTCCACAACGCTTGCCGACTTCATGATCAACTACCTGCAGCAGTTCCTGCTCGTGTGCCTGCCGCTTGCACTCGTGGCGCTGGTCACCCGCCGCATGCTTGCCCAGCCGTTGGAAACCGGATCCCTCTCCTGCGTGATCTCGCTGCCGCTTGGCAGGCATTGCATCATCGCCACCTACCTGTGCGCCCTGTTTGCGCTGCTCGCAGGCCTGCTGGCCGTCACGACCGCCGTCGAAGTCATCTGCGCCGAAGCGCTCTTCCCCGGCGAGCTCGACACGGCCGCCCTGCTGCGGGCAAACGCCGGGCTGCTGCCGCTCTGGTCGTTTTTGGGAGCCGTCTGCTTTTTGGCGGTCATCGCGTCGCGCCGGGCCGACCGCGGGTTCACAATAGGCCTCGGCATCTGCTTGGCGAGCTATCTGGCGACGATGCTCGCCGACATGGCGGAAGGCTGGGAATTCCTCGACGCGATAAATCCGCTCGCGCTCTACGACGCGTACGGCCTGGCCGCCGGAGAGCCAGGCGCCGCCGCCGGCTGCGTCGCGCTTGCCGCCGTTGCGCTCGCGCTCGCCGCCGTCGCCGCGCTCGTGTTCGCCCGCCGCGACTTCAGCGTCTAGGGAAACGCTGGCCGGCGCCGCCCTGCGAACGCATGGCCGGCGCCGGCCCGCCTGCGCAGGACTGGCGGAATTCGAAACCAAAAAGAGACGTATTTGGTACAATGATCGGAGGCTCTGCAAAGGAAGCTTCAACGCTCAAAATAATGGCAAACGCGAGGGGAACCTACATGACAACGAGGGAATATGAACTGATCCTGGATTCACTTCAGATGACGGCGGTGTATGTCATCCGGGAGGATAACCATAAAGTTCTCTATTTCAACAAGCGGGTCAGAGAGGTTGCGCCGAATATCGAGAAGGGCATGGTTTGCCATGAATTGTGGGAGGGAACCTGCGACAACTGCCCGCTTTTGCATATCGGGGATAAAAACGAAGCCCGCTCGGTGAATTATGACGATCCCTTTGGCGAGGTCGTGGAGATTGCGGCCACCCGCATTCTTTGGGAAGACGAGGTTCCAGCGTTTGTGATTGCCGTCACGCCCTACGCAGAGGTGGCCAATCACATTTACCACAAGGTTTTGCGGGGTAATTTGACGACGGACAGCTACGCGATCGTGAAAGCCGACGAGGAAGAGATGCGGGAGCTGCGCGGACACATGGCCTCTCTCACCGACTGGTTCCTGGGCGTTTCCAAATGCGGCTATATCTATGAGGAGGACATCGAGCGATACGAGGACTTCGTCCGTTTCGACCATGCAAAAGCCGAATTGAAAAAGGGCGTAAAAAAGCTGAGCTGCATTTATCGCCGCAAAAGCGGAGATAGATACCGATGGCACCATCTGGAGGTCGTTCCGGATTTTGATTACACCGACGACAACCAGAAGGTCATGGTCTGCCTGAAGGATATCCACGACGCCTTCAGGGAGGGGCTTGCAAGGGAAGAAGTCAATATCCGCAACCAGGAGATCATCAACACGCTGGGAGAGACGAACTTTGCGATTTACGTCGTAGACCTGCAGACAGGCCACGTAAACATCGTGCAGGCCACAGAAAAGATCAGACGGAACGCGGATACAGAAAACTCCCTGTGGAACGACACTTTTCAGGGCATCGGCGCCGGCTACATATCCCCCGAAGACCGGGAGAGGGTGTACGATCAGCTCTCCCTGGAGTCCATGAGAACGGCATGGGAGAACGGAGAAGAGAAAAGGACCATTCTGTGCCGGGTGTTCCTGTATGGCGACTGGCGCTATGTCTCCATATCAGCCTATCTGAAAGAAAACAAAAAACAGGGCGGCTACGCTATTCTGACTTTTCAGGATGTGGACGAGCAGACGAAAAGAGACATGGAGCAGAGGCGCAACGACCAGAGAATGGCGGCCATCATCCGATCCAGGTACAGCATATTGAGCACCATCGATCTGGAGACCGGAATCTGCGAGAGGATCTATCTGCGGGAGGGCGCTGTTGGCAGGCGCGTAGAGGGCGACTATGACCATTACGTCAGAAAGGCCTCTGAGGAAACTGTCGTAGAGGCGGACAGAGAGGCCTTCGAAAAGACGTTGTTCCTTGAAAATCTTCGGGAGAACGCTGAGACGGTGCAGGATTTTCGGGAGGACGTTTGCCAGTACCGGCACCGGGGGGAATCCCTGCTGTGGACCGAGGAGCATGTGCTCTACATCCGGCAGGGGGACAAGACCCTGGTCAACGTATTGGGACGGGACATTACGGCGGAGAAGCTGGCGGAGGAGCAGGCTAACCGAGAGTCCATCGAAAAGGCCTCCATCATCAGCAGCCTGTCCAGCATGTTCTTCGCCACCTATTATATCAACCTTGAAAACGAGACCCTCAGGCCCGTCAGGCAGAAGGAAGTGGTCAGCAACGTCTTGGGCGACGAGAGGAACTACACCCAAGCGATCGACCTCTATGCCCAGAACTTTATCTCTCCTGACGACAGGGAGGAATACCTGGAATACGTCAGCTACCGCAGACTGCTGAACACGCTGAGCGCGGAGCAGCCGGTGACTGCCTTCGAATACCGCATGTTGCCCGATCAGAACAACCGCAGGGCATGGATTCGCGCCAGCGTCGTACTGGCTGAGACCACAAGCGACGGCCGGCCAAAGAGGGCGCTGTATGTGGCGCAAGACGTGACGGAGAGCAAGCTGCGGGAGGAGCAGGAGCAGCAGGCGCTGAGAGAAGCCTGCGACGCCGCCAACTCCGCCAACGCGGCCAAAAGCGATTTCATGTCGAGAATGAGCCATGACATCAGAACGCCTATGAACGCCATCGTCGGAATGACGGCCATCGCGGGAAAGCATCTGGAGGACAAGGAGCGTGTCGAGGATTGCCTGAAAAAGATCACGATCTCCAGCCGGCATCTTCTCTCGCTGATCAACGAAGTTCTCGACATGAGCAAGATTGAATCTGGGAAAATCGATATGATGGAGGAGGAAGTGAATCTCTCCGACCTGGTCGGAAGCCTGGTCACCATGATTCGGCCCTCCATGCAAGAAAGAAACCACCACTTTGACGTGCATATTGCGAATGTGGAGCACGAGTGCGTCATCGGCGACGCCATGAGACTGCAGCAAATATTTATGAATATATTGGGCAATTCGGCGAAGTACACGAATCCCGGCGGAAACATTGAAATGGAGATCAATGAGAAGCCGTTCAAAACCTATGGCTACGGCTGCTATGAATTTGTTTTCCGGGACAACGGAATCGGCATGAGCAAGGAGTTTCTGGAGAAGATGTTCGAGCCCTTCAGCCGTGCGGAGGATTCCCGGGTGAGCAAGGTCGAGGGCACAGGGCTTGGAATGGCCATCGCGAGGAACATTGCCCGCAGGATGAGCGGCGATATCACGGTGGAGAGCGAACTGGGCAAGGGCACGAAATTCACGGTAACGCTGGTCCTCAAGCTTGTGGATACGCAGGCGCCCGATACGGAGAAGCTCGCGGACTTGCCGGTGCTGGTGGTGGATGACGACAAAAACGCCGTCGAGGCGTCCTGCCTGATCCTTGAGAACATCGGCATGAAGAGCGATTATGTTTTGAGCGGGCAGGAAGCCGTGCAGCGGGTGGGTGAGCGCCGCCGGAGGAATGAGGATTATTTTGCCGTGATTCTGGACTGGCAGATGCCGGGAATGGACGGCATCGAGACAGCGCGGGCGATTCGCGAAGAGGTTGGCAACGATGTGCCCATCATTATTCTCTCGGCTTATGATTGGAGCGCCGTAGAGGAAGAGGCGCGCCGTGCAGGCGTCAACGGGTTCATCTCCAAACCGCTGTTCAAATCCCGTCTGGTATATCTTTTCAATCAGATCATGGACAGCGATCGCAGCAAGGAGCTTCCGGAGGAGGCTGCATTCGCGGACGTGAAGCTGGAGGGAAAGAGGATTCTCCTAGTCGAGGACAATGTGATAAGCCGGGAAATCGCGGAAGACATCATCGGCGAGACTTGCGTGACGGTTGAGAGCGCGAACAACGGACTGGAGGCCCTGGAAAAGTTCAAAGCATCGGAGGAAAACTTCTACGACATGATTCTGATGGACATCCAAATGCCGATCATGAACGGGTATGCGGCCACCGAGGCCATCAGGAAGCTGCCCCGCGAGGACGCTGCCGAAATTCCGATCATCGCCTTGACTGCGGATGCTTTTTCGGAGGATATCCAGCACAGCAAGGCTGTCGGCATGAACGAGCATCTCACCAAGCCGCTGGACATCGACAACCTGATGAGGTGCCTAACGAGATGGCTGGGAGGCGAAAAGGCTTAAACGGGCGGCGGCCTCGACAAGGCCGCATTCGGCACGGCCGCCGCGGCTGCGGCGTCGGGCGAGCGGGCCGAACCGCCGCCCACATCGCCGCAGCCGCCGCAACGCGCCCCGCGCCTACAGAAACTCCGGCTTGTACGCCCACTGCTTCACCATGGCGCACCACCCGCGAAACTGTTCCATCATCTCGTCGAGCCGAATGGCCCGGCCCAGGCTGCGCTGCTGGTGCATGTAGCCGTCGCCGAGCCAAATAAGCAGGTCGGTGGCATCGCGCATCGACACCTCGTCGCGAAAGCGGTCGGTGCGCACGTGGTGGAAATACCGCTCCAGCAGCTCGTCGACCTGGCCGTACACCCATCGCCCCGCAACCGTGCTCACGTCGCGATGGTCGGAATAAAACGCCCGGATGGAAAACTCGATCAGATAGGGATACCGGTCGAACATGTCCATCTTCGTGTCGGCGCAATACAGCATGACGTCGAAGTAGTCGTCGATCTGCCAGTATTCTTCCCCGATGATGCCCTCGACCATCTTTTCCCGCACCGTGTCGAGCAAGTAGAAATAATAGTCGCGCTTGTTGTGGAAGTAGAAGAACAAAAGCCCCTTCGAGATGCCGCAGCGCGACGCGATGTCTTGCGTGCGGGCATGCTGATAGCCGTGGCAGCCGAACGCCTCGACGCCGGCGGCGATGACGCGCTCCTGGCGCTCGGCGGGCAGCTTCTCGAACGCAGCATGGTCAGACACGGGCGCCTCCTTTTGACTGGGCGGTCAATGCGGCATTCCATAGTAGCGCATTGACCCGTTTTTCAAAGGGGGTGCAAGCCGAAGGCGAAGCAGCTCCGTTCGACTTCTTCTTTGCAATACGTAAGACGATAGTCTATAATTATCTTACATATTCGCTATGAAAGGTGCCATCATGACTACTTCGTCAGTAACCGTTCGCGTCGACGAGCCGACCAAATTGGCCGCAGCGGCCATCGTAGAGGACTTCGGCTTCGATCTGTCATCGGTAACCAGAGCGTTTTACAAGCAGATCGTGCGCGAACAGAGAATTCCCTTGACGCTGGAATACCCCCAGCCGAACAAAGATTCTCTCGAAGCCATCGAAGAGACCAAGAGGCTTGTCGCGTCAGGACACCCCGGCTATGACTCCGTAGAGGACATGTTCGAAGCCATGGGCGTCTCATGCTGAGGCCAAACTTCACTGCTCGCTTTCAGAAGGACGTAAAAAGGCTCGAGCAAAAACACGTGCAGCTAGGCCCTCTTAGAGACGTCGTGAATCTGATCGTGCAGGACACGCCCGAGGCGACTCTTGAGCTAAAACGCAGGCATGGCATGCACAAGCTTCAAGGCTCATGGCAAGGAAGTTTGGAATGCCATGTGGCGAACGCTGGAGACTGGCTGCTCATTTGGGCTGTCGCCGGTGAGCAGGCGTACTTCCAACGCACCGGCTCGCACGATGAGCTTTTCCGCAACTGACAGGCGTCGCGCAGGGCCGCCCTCATGACGACGGCAGCCCTGCGCGGCGGCCCTGCCAAAAGCGTTTATGCCCACACGGCGCACGACGGACGCAAGACCTTCGTCGTGGCCTGCAGCTTCACGCTGCCGTCGCGCACGTTGCGCTTGAACACGTCGACGGTGCCGCTTGCCAGGTTCGCGACGGCAAGCCACACGCCGTGCGGACTCAGGCTGAAATGCCGCGGCCCCGCGCCCCCGCACGGCTGGCGGCGCTTGCGCACGACGTGGCCTTTTTCGTCCAGCTCCAAAGCGACCAGCACGTCGGCCCCGCGAACGGTGGCGTACAAAAACCTGCCGTCGGGCGAATACGCCACGTGCGCCGCCGTGGGAGCGCCGATTTTGGAATCGACCAGCCGCACGCGGCCCGAACACGGCGCCCAGCCGAAGCCGTCCGCATCGAAGCGGAAGAAGTCGACCTCACACGCCAGCTCGCCGACGACCGCCGCTATCGGCAGGCGCGGATGGTAGGCGACCATGCGCGGGCCGAACCCGACCGGCAGGCGCACCACCTCGGCCGCAGACGGACGAAGAGCGCCGTCTTCCTCCAGCTCATACAAAGAAACGATGTCGCTTCCCAAGTCGACCGCCGCAAGCACTTCCGTTCCCGGAACAAAGCTCAACGTATGCACGTGCGACCCTTCCTGGCGCACCGAATTCAAGCCGAACCCTGTCTGGCGAACGACGGGGAACGCACGCCCGAACGTCTTGTCGGCATTGAGGGCGCACCCGCACACCGACCCGCTTGCGTAGTCGGCGCCATACACGGCCAAGCTGCGCGGATGCTCCAACACGTGGCACGTTCCCGCTCCGCCGTCGATGGCGACCAAGTCCACCAGTTCGAGCGTCGCGGCGTCGAACGCGCCGACCATGGCCTGCTCGGCGACTTCGCACGCGGCATACACGAGCCGTCGCACCGCCGGCGCTTCTCGGGCGGCGACGCGTGTGGCGCCCGTCTCGCTGCGCCACACGTCGGCGGCTTGACCTGCCGACCCTTCCGTCGGCGCCGCATCGGCTTCCAAACCCATCGCCACGAAGCTCGGATTCGGAACGCCGACGCCTGCGCCGCATTTGCGCAGCTCCCCCGCCGCCGGGTCGAACTCGAACGCATACACGCCCAAGCTCGCGCCGTCGTCGCCGTCGGTATAGGACCCCACGTACAGTTTCTTGCCCATAGCGCTTACGCCTCCCCGAACTCGTCTTTCATTTCCTCGTCGTTCAACACATGGAAGCGCCGGTACAGACGGCGGGTCACCTGGTTGTTCCACCACGTGATGAGCGGGCCGGTCGCAAAGGCGGCCACCGGCGTGAACACGCCCACCGGACCGCCCACGAAAAACGCCGCAGCCATGACCGCGATGTCCTGGCCGACGCGGCACGGGGCGTACGGCCAGCCGGTGCGCTCGTGGATGATGGGGGCGACGGCGTCGTAAGGCGCCACGCCCATGCCGGACTTGAGATACAGCGATATGCCGAACGTGAACACGAGCGTACCTGCGACCAGGCATGCTCCCATGCCGACGATGCTGTCCGACGCTGCGGGAAGCACGCCCAGAACGCCCGAGAAGAAGTCCACCAGATACCCCACGGCGACCAGGTTCACGATAGTGCCGATGCCTATCTGGTATTTGTCGAGAAAGAACACCGCCGCCAAAATGACCAGGTTCACGATAAGCTGGAAGTTGCCAAGCGACATGCCGAGCGTCTCCGAAAGGCCGATGTTCATGGCGGTGTAAGCGTCCACGCCCACGCCGCCGAAGCGGCAGACGGCGATGCCGAAAGCTATCATCACGATGCCGGCGGTGCTGACCGCCAGCTTGCCGCCGAGGTTGTAGGTGTTCTTGAGGTCCAGCCACTTCTCGTCGTGGTCCACGTTGGTGGTGACGTGCGGCTTCACGCGAGGCGGCGGACAGGGGCCGATGAAGGAGCCCGCCGAGTGCTTTCCCTGCGTGCCCATCACCCGTCACCCCTTTGGAAGTCGGCGTAGAGCGACATGCCGCCGTCAACGAACAGGCTGTGGCCGGTCACGTAGTCCGACTGCTCGGACGCAAGCCACGCCGCAGCATCTGCCACGTGGCTGACCTGGCCTATCGCGTCGCTCGGGATCATTGATTGCGTGAGTGCGCGGGCCTTGGGGTCATCGAATTTCTCCGCATTGATGGGCGTTTCGATGGCGCCCGGCGCGATGCAGTTCGCGCGGATGCCGCGGTCGGCGTATTCCAGCGCAATGGTCTGCGTGAACATCTTCACGCCGCCTTTGCTGGCCGTGTACGCCGCGAACGTCGGCCACGGAATGCGCTCGTGCACCGACGAGAGGTTGATGATGCAGCCGGGCTTTTCCAGCTCGACCCAGTGTTCGATGGCGGTGCGCGATCCCAAAAACGTGCCGGTCAGGTTGACGGCGATCATCTTGTCCCACGCCTCCAGCGGCAGCTCGTGGGTCTTGTATCGCACTTCGATGCCGGCGTTGTTCACCCACACGTCCAAACGGCCAAACGTCTCCAAGGCTGCGTCTCGCAACGCGAAAACGCCTTCTTCGACGCTCACGTCGGCCTGCACGGCCACCGCCCGCGCTTTGCTTTGGCGCTCGCCGGCGGCAGACAGGTTCTCCGACCACGCGACGAGGTCTTCCGCAGCCTGCCTTCGCGCGTCGGAGTGGTAGTTCACGACCACGCACATGCCCTCTTCCAAAAACCGCCTGGCAATGCCTGCGCCAAGTCCCGTGGCGGCTCCCGTCACAACCGCCACCTTGCCCAAAAGATCCGGGTACATGTCAGCTCCTTTCGCACGAGGTCGGCCACAACAGCCTCAGTATGCCAAGGAGAGCCTTCGATGCCCCTGAGAGGCGGCGTCATGTATAAGGGCCGCAACCGCCCTGTTTCCGCAGGCGCCCTTTGGCAGAGAGCCGCAACGATCAGGTAAGCGGCCCGATCTCGTCCGGTTGACGTTTTGAAACCCTATATTCCTAGCGTTTTAATAGGTTTTTGAAAAGCAGAAGCAGAGAAGCGAAGGCGCGACGAGCGGAAAGGCTTGGCGCGGAAATGCGCAAGCGGGGCGCGAAAACGCCATGCGGCAGCGCGGCCGACCCCTGACCGGCGGCCATCCGGCGGCTGCATGACAGCCTTTCTCTTTGGATGCGTTGGCTACGGCCGATTCGCGTTGCGCGGGTCGATTCCGCAGCTCTTCAGTTCGTCGCGCACCGCTTTGCGCACAATGGAATAGACCGCAACGAGAAACGCGGCGCAGATCACAAGCGGAAGAACCACGGCGATGAACATGATGAACAGCTCTGGAATCCCCATGCCGACGATTTTCATAAGAAGCTCCTTTGGAAGAGTATGCCAGCGCCTTCTAAAATACCTGTTCGCCTGCACGGCGACAACGGCGCTCGAAAACGTTGAAAAACGGTAGAGCTTCTTGTGCAAGCGCACAAGCGGCGGACCGGCATCTGCGCCGCAGCGTCCCGCCAGTTTTGTGCAGGTTGTGGACATTGGGGCGCTGCGGAAAGTTATGCTTGGAACCTCGGCCGAACAACGCTAATATATTCGTCGCTGTCAACGCGGGGTGTTAGCTCAGTTGGTTAGAGCGCCGGCCTGTCACGTCGGAGGTCGCGAGTTCAAGTCTCGTACATCCCGCCATCGAAAACATGAGGCCAAGAGTCATCTTTGCTCCTGGCCTTTTTCATTCCGACGGCAACAGCCGCTTGATCAGGCCTTTGGCTTCACGAGCCCCCTAATCCCGAAGTACCTGTCCAAAGCGTCTGCGACCGCGGCATCGTCGGGCAGATCGACGACCTCTTTCACGCCGTCTCGTTTCAGCGTGAGCTTGCCGAAGCGGATCCCGCGGTGCCCGTCCGACTGCCGCAAATTGACGATGCGCTCGTCGCGGAAGATCGTCCCCGGCATGGAGCAGGAACGGTTGAGCTCTTCGAAATCCTGATCCAGGAAGTCATAGAGATACAGCGAAAGCTCCTTCTGCCTGCGAACCGGCACCTCGTCGTCGAACGCGTCCTGCGCAGATCGCGTCACCCGATAGATGTCCCACTGGCTCTCGCTTGCCTTTGCCGGCAGGTAGGTTTCGCCGTTCAGATCCTGCTCCAAACCGTCTTGGAGCAAAAGCGACGCCGGCGGCACCGGACCGCCAAGGCCCACATCGACGTACCGGTACCCTTCAGGAGCGTTCACCAAAATGGCCCGATGGTTGAAAGGAGCGACGACGTCGCGCCCGCGGATGAACCGGCAAACCGTCGAGCGGGCATCGTACCCAAGCGCTTCAAGCAAGGTCTGGTAGAGCTTGCTCACCTCATAGCAGTAGCCGCCCCACCTTTTCTCGACGACTTTCTCGTAAAGGGAATCGGTGTCCGTGGCCGGCGGCTCGCCGCTGTCATGGATGGAGATCGTCTGGAAGGGGACGTGCGTCTGATGGCAATAGGTAAGCCGGTCCAGCAAATCGATGTCGCAGGCGTGCGATGCCGAAAGGTCCACGTCCTCCACATCGAGGATCTTCAAATACTCCCGCACCTCCAGGTCGGTCAACAAACGGTCCATGGCGACTCCCTTCAAAATTCAAGCTCCCTGCTATTGTAAACATTGAAGCACATGTCAAAAAGCCCGATCCGACAAGGATGGCCGATTTGAGGCTTGATCCGGGAGGAAGCGAAAGCATTCGTTGGACTCCCAGGGCTTGGGCCGGACGCCCAGGCGCCGCGAAGAAGCGCCTGTTCTCGCCGGGGTCGCTCCACAAATTTTGCTTGATGTGAGAATAAAAGAAATCAAGTATAATAAAGAAAATCAAGGCGAATAATAAAAATCAAGGAGAGCAGGCTATGAGCGAGAGCGGGTATTTGGAGAATCCCTTCACGCCGACCTTTGGAGAGGTTCCCCCCTATTTGGCGGGACGCAGTCTTGCTTTGAATGAATTGGCACGCGCCTTTAGCGGCACCCGGCGGCACCCGAGTCTCACAACCGCCATCACGGGAGCACGCGGCTCGGGCAAAACCGCCCTCATGGCCGCAGCGGCCGACGAAGCGGAACAGCGAGGCTGGGTGGCTGTTCGAACTGCAGCCCTGCCAGGCATGCTTGAAGACATTCTCATATCCGCTCGGCGAAAATGCAGTCACTTGCTCTTGCCAGAGAGGCCGGCAAGGATCTCTGGCATCGAGTTAGGCCAGCTGGTGGGCGTAGAATGGGAAAATCCTGAGCAGTTCACCAACTGGAGACACGAGACAACCCTCCTACTCGACCAGCTCGAGCAATCTGACACCGGACTTCTTATCACGGTCGACGAAGTGCAGCCCACTCTTCCTGAGATGATCCATTTAGCCGCCGTATATCAACTGCTCGTGACAGAAAGACGCAAGATTGCCCTTTTGCTCGCCGGACTTCCCCATAACATACTGGCGCTGGAAAAAGACAAGCGCGTCTCATTCATGCGTCGTGCGCAAAAGCAGCGTTTAGGACGTATTTCTGATTATGAAGTGCGCCAAGCCATGATACAAACCATCGAAGAAGGTGGCCGTACGGCAACGCCTGAGGCGATTGACCTCATGGTGGCAGCCACCGACGGCTTCCCATTCATGATGCAGCTGGTAGGATTCCGCACTTGGGACGCACAGAGAGCCACAGGAACGATAGACTTGCCACAAGCCCAAGAAGGCATCGAGCTGGCCCGTGCCGAATTTCTGGACAGTATTGTGAAAACCACGTACCACAGCCTTTCCAATGGAGACAGAGCCTACCTAGCCGCACTGCTCGAGACGGAGGAACCAACCAACAGTGCCGTGGCGAAACAGCTGGGAAAAACCAACTCCTACGCGCTCCAATACAAGAACCGCCTTATGAGTCAAGGCGTTCTCGACGAAGAGAGCAACGGACATCTGAGGTTTTCACTGCCGCTCATGAGGGAATACGCTGAACAACAGAGCCGTTGATCAGCTGGCATTCACACCGTATTCGCTCGGCATTATCAAGAAGAACGCTTCATGGCTAAACGTTCATTGTGCGCTGTCATGAGGACAACAGTGTGACGATAACGGCAGCCAAGGCGCTCCACTGCATGACGAGGATGTGGACGCCAACCATCTCAACAGGGAAAGCGAGTGCGAGGCCCAGCATGATGTTCATGCACCCGCTTTCCTTGTAGGTGGTGAAGGATCGTGCGCAGATGCCGTGGCACGCCTATGGGCTGATTACGAACGCGTTCAAGGGGACTTTGCGGCGCGTCTGTATTCAAGCCTGGCGGCATGACGCCAGGGGGCGGCTGACGACGGGAATCGCCGGCCGCCCCCTCCCCTCCTACAGCCTTCGCAGCACGATGCCGATGCTGTTCAGCAGCCTGCCCGCGCCGGCCTCCATCGAGGCTCGGTCGCCGGCGGCGTACTCGTTGTCGCAGGCGAGCCAGTCGGCCCACGCCTCGTCATGGCAGGCCAAGGGCGCCATGCGCTCGATGCACACGCCGCGCGTGGACTCGATCACAGTGCGCCACCAGTTGATGTCGTGCATGTACTCCAGCTGCTCGGGCGTCCAGCTCAGCAGCAGCTCGGGCGGCAGGTCGTCATGGCAGTCCCGCACCATGCCGGGGATGGCGAAGTACAGAAGCCCGCCGCGCTTGACGTGCGGCAGAAGCTTCTCGCCCAGGTACGCGCGGTCGCGCCCGAAGTAGTTGTAGGCGTCGATACTGACGACCGCGTCGAAGAACTCCGTGGCGAAGGGCAGACCCTGTGCGGCGTCGGCCTTGACGGGGCAGATCTGCCGGTTCGACAGGCCCATCTCTTCAAAGAAGCGCATGTTCTCGCCGGGGTCGCTCCACAGATCGACGGCGTAGGTGGCAAAGCCGTACTCGCGGGCCAGCAGGCACGAGGTGATGCCCGTGCCCGACCCCAGGTCGAGCACCACGGCGCCCTGCGGGATCTCGTGCCCGCGAAGGAGCTCCTCGCACAGCTTCAAGGGGTTGGGGCCCATGATCTTGGATTGAACGACGTCCAGGGGGAAAGTCCCCGATTTGGGAAAGCGGTTCATTGCTGTCTCTTTCTGTAGTTTCGAACGGATGAAGTCGAATTTTGCGAACGCCAACCATGCGGCCTGACGGCTGCCTTTTGCAAGAGCTATTCGGTTGGGCGTTCTCTACAGAACAATGACCAAAAAGACATCCCCTTGGAGGACTCGGTTTCACAACGTCCCTATTCTAGGGAAACGCCGATTATTCCGCAAGTCCTGCGTTGACTGCTTTCATCATCGTTTCCTTGGAACGAAGCGCGACGGTTTTCAAAAGCCCGCTTCGGGCAGGTGAAAGCGCGTCCGGAGAGCTGACAGCCCATTACAGTTGAAATCGACCTTGATTCGAATGCCGTTTAATGCGCTGCCTCAAAGGAGCTAGCATCAGATGCAGCCCTGAAGGACCGCCGACCGACGCCCCCCCTACAAACGAGACCGTCATCTTTGCCTTCCAGCATCGTGAGCATGGTGGCATAGGCCAGCTTTTTGGGCGAGCATCTGTTGAGCGACTGCGCTTTTGATACGCCGCGCGATTTGCGTTCCTCAAGTCGCCTCGTCGCGGCATCCAGCTGCTGCGCTATCACTTCGCAGGCGTCTTCGAAGACGCCGAACCGCTCTGTCGCCACGCTGCAGAAGCCGCCTTCGAGCAACTCGCGCAAAGCCGCCGCATCGATGACGTAGACCCCCTTTGTCGTTTTTCCTCGTCAGATGCGTGAAGCCTTGCTTCCCATCCGTCATGGCGCTCCCCTTTTCGCAAATAATCCGGTCCGCAGACTCTACCACGAGCAACGCGGAGGGCGCAATGCAGCGCCGGATACCATACGGCCAGCAAAAGCAGGCTGCCTTCGACAGAAGACGCGCTTAATGCTGCGTCAGGATCATAAGAGCTATCAAGCAAAATACCCAGTTGGCGTTTACTACGAAGATGGGGCAATTCGTTATGCAGCGCATGGGCATACTGTTGTGGAAGTGACTTGGAAATGGGCTGGCGCCAACAAGTCTTTCGCAGGATCCACGACACTTAAAGATGATCAAGTAGCTAAACAATAATTGTATGTTCTCAAGAGTTACAAAAGTGCCCCAGTACATGATTACCCAAACAGCTACAATTTATGATCAGCCACAAGTAAAGGAGGATTACTATGGGCTTTATTGGGGACTTGCGTCAGGCCCTGTTCGATCATGCGTCTGACAATGAGAAACGAGCTGATGTTGATATCGAGGCCCGCCAATTTGCTTTTGCAGCACTCTTAGACAACAATGAACTCTACTTTGGCTCGAGTGCCGCACCAGATAATATTCAAACCATAAGCGGACACGCTGTCGTTAAGCTATACCAGAATATCCTCAACACCGAAGAAGCACCATGGCATGAAGAAAAAATGCAAGTAAGACGCATTACGGCTGGACACGCAATTTCACCTCTCTCCATATCTGGATGGTTCGAAGATATGGAAAACCTAGAAGCAGCTCAACTAGACAAAATCGACACGTCTAATATCACCGACATGCAGTCCCTGTTTGCCAACTGCTCATCTTTGCGCGATCTCGAAGCAAGCAAGTGGAATACCTCGAACGTCACCGATATGCGATCTATGTTCCATGGCTGCAAGTGTCTTCAATGTCTAGATCTTGATCAGTGGAATACGGAGTCCGTAACAGACATGTCTTACCTGTTTTACGACTGCACGGGCTTATTGTCTATAGATCTGAAGAACTGGGATACTTCTCGAGTTGAATTTACGTCGTACATGTTCTACAACTGCGAAAAGCTTACCTCGCTTGATATGGGAAAATGGAACACTGAAAAAGTCACATCCATGGAACACATGTTTCACTATTGCGATTCGCTAACCGCCATTGAGGTTAGCGACTGGAACACTTCTCACGTTCAAAATATGTTTGCTATGTTCTACGGCTGCCAAAGCCTAGCCAAAGCCGATGTTTCAAAATGGGATACCTCAAATCTCGTTAGTACTGGCTACATGTTCTACAAGTGCTTCAGTTTGCCTTCGGTGGATATCAGTCGATGGGATATTTCAAACATCGGCAGCACGAATTCGCTATTCGACACATTTCCATCAAACGTGAGACTTGTTCTTCCATCCGAAGGAAATGGCTTTCAAAACTCCCTTAAGCAAGCAAGCGATAAACTCATTTCAGCAATCGAAAGTTTTATTCAAAATAGTGCCATTTTTATAGGTACCTGCAATAATGCCATTTTCCTTTACAGACAAAGTGGAGGAATACGCCCCAACTTTACCTCTTTTTTAGATCAAGTATCTCCTTGTTTAAGCATACAAGCTATCAATTTGCAAACTCAAACCGAAACTGGCCGTAGAGTAGGCTTTCCATTGCCGGATAAGTACTTCCAGTACTACGACCACGCTCCTCGGAATTACACCGAATATGCTAATTTAATAGGTCAACTAACACTCTGCGAGATAAATGGCGGTTTTGGTATACGACTAGATACGGTAGATGACCTACTACTAGAGTCATCATCCGAAGCACTCACAGCTTCATTGGAACTTCTTAAGGTTGCCATCGACGAAGATGCCGTAGATATTGTCAATATTTTATATGACAATAATCCATGTTACCTGTACTTACTAGGAAAAGCGTGTCTGGAATTAAGGAGCAGCATCTTCAGCATCTACAATGCAAATGGATGCATTTTCATACCGGATGAACGGCTAGAGCCGGGGAACTTTCAATCGACTACCATTCTCAGTGACTTTGATCCCGAGTCGAACGCAATCCCTGAGGTGCCTATATTTACAATGATCGAATTCCCCAATGAAGACAACACACTAGCACTTGGCAGGGGTCGTGCAGGAACAATGCCAGGCGTGTTCTATCACGCCAAGGATCCCGCTTTGAGCATGTGTCACGACAAAATCGCTTCAGCCTTCGTTCAAGGAATCCGATTCTAGCAGCACCTCCAAAATAGTTAGGATTGCAAAGATGGGTTTTTTCAGAAAACAGGTACCGTATAAACTGCAGGTAGCAGTTGCTAAGTCCAGAATTGTAGCTTCATATTGCAATATGCTTGAAGGCAACAGTCCTCTGAATTTCAATATGACAAATATCGAAGAAGGTTGTTATTGCATTATCAAAGCCCAAGAGGCTATTCGCCAACCTAGCAGCAATCCGCAGGATGTTGCACACCTAGTAGAAAACGAAGTATTTCCTAACATACCTGCAAATAACATTAGAGCTTGGTGCGAGATCGCCAAAGAGTGCAGCTATGAAGCAGCTGATACTGCTTACTGTCTTGGCTATGACAAAGTGTCAGAGCAACTTCGCAAAGCTTCATTTTATTTCGCTGCGGCGACACGTCAATACTCATAAGGATATATCATGCAGACTGGTCAATTTACCGAAATAATGAATATAAGACTAGGACAGCTTTGCACCGAAGTTGGAATCATCGCTGAATACCTCAATATGCCGCGCGCCAGAATTGACGCTAGCAATAACGCGGCACTGGAATACGCACTAGAATCGTCCTATCCTGAAATTTGTAAGTTGGGGGCTTGCTTAATAGCGAAATGCAACGAGAGAGGCTGTCAACTTGGCTTCCCTTCCTATAAAGCCTATGAACTCTATCAGCGATCTCTCGACTATGGTTTTGATCCATTTGATGCGTTCAGAGGAGCTGTCGACACAGAAACCTTGCCGGACTATAACGCAGGTTTTTACAAACGAGTACGTCGCATAAAAGCCGAAATGGAAAGCGCAGTACAGCTTGTCTTTCTATTATTCCGACTTGCGTTGCTGGACGACTCTGACGACATGGTCAGTTTTTTAAGCAATAAGTCCAATGGCCCCGTAATGCTAATTAATTACTACAATCTCCTTATCGGTATCAGTCGTGCCGGTGATAGGTATCCAGAAGAATTCTGGTTTTGTCCCATCAATCGCGCGGAAGCTTACACGCCAGCACCATTGGCCCTTACAAACTTCGATGGAGAGATGTACAAGTATCAGCCATTTGAAGCCATAAGCAGCACCTATCCCAATGATGGAAAAATGAGCAATCTTGAACTGTATTCAATTTGCGGTGTCAGGGGTCAACTGTTCGAGATCGGCGAACCTTCTATTTCATACGTTATCCGTGAAATTATCAGTGATTGGATCGATCTCCAGCTACAACGCCGATAACGCGTCAGAACACGACCTCTCTTGGCCCCGCTTCCCCGCCCTTCCACGACGCCTTGTCAAACGCTTGCTGACCGGGTAAGGTTTTCTGCGTTTGAAACTGCCGAAAGCGAGCGTAAGGAGCCGCCATGCGTCTGCGCACATTGGGGAAGACGGGGTTGGAAGTCAGCGAGATCGGGTTTGGAGCCGAGTGGATGGAAGGGCCGGCCGACGAGGTGCGCGAATTCGTGCGCACCTGCCAAGACAGCGGCATCAACCTCATGGACGTGTGGATGTCCGACCCCGTCATGCGCGGCAAGCTGGGACAGGCCATGGCCGACCTGGGCAGCCGCGACAGGTGGATCATCCAGGGACACGTGGGTTCGACCTGGCAAAACGGCCAGTACGTGCGCACCCGCGACGTCGAGAAATGCCGCGCCGCCTTCGAAGACCTGCTGCGCCTGCTGCAGACCGACCACGTGGAGCTCGGCATGATCCACTACGTGGACAGCCCCGTCGAATTCGCCGAGATCATGGACGACTCGCCGTATCTGGCCTACGTGCGCAGCCTGCGCGACGCCGGCGCGATCGAGCACGTCGGGCTTTCCACGCACAATCCCGACGTGGCGCTGGCGGCCCTTGACTGCCCCGAGATCGAAACGATCATGTTCTCCATCAACCCGGCCTTCGACATGATGCCGCCCACCGACGATCTGGAAGCGCTGTACGGGGATTTGGCCCAAGCGAACGACGAGGGCATCGATCCGGTCCGTGCGCGGTTTTACGCGGAATGCCAGCGCCGCAACGTGGGCCTCACCGTCATGAAGCCTTACGCCGGCGGACGTCTGCTCGATGCGGGAAAATCGCCCTTCGAAGTCGCGCTCACGCCGGTGCAGTGCATCCACTACTGCCTGACACGGCCGGCGGCCACGTCGGTGCTGGCCGGCTACAGCGAACTGTCGCAGATCGCCGAAGCCGCCGCCTACGAAGAGGCTTCCGACGACGAAAAGGACTACGCGTCGGTGCTCGCCGGGGCGCCGCGGCACGCCTATGCGGGCCACTGCATCTACTGCGGGCATTGCCAGCCCTGCACGGTCGGCATCGACATCGCGACGGTCAACAAGTTCGCCGACCTGGCGCTGATGCACGACACGGTGCCGGAATCGATTCGAGAGCACTACGTGGCGCTGGATGCGAACGCGGCAGACTGCACGGGCTGCCAAGCCTGCGAGCCGAACTGCCCCTTCGGCGTGCCCATAGCCAAGCGGATGGAGGAAACGGCCGAGCTGTTCGCGTAGCTCGACGTCCGCGCGGCGGACGGCGGCAGAAGCGGTCGCACCAGAACGTCGGCAGCATGGCAGCGGCGCCTGCTCGGCGGCCGAAGTCGCAGCTGCCGCTGTCGGCTGTCACGCGAGCTGCGGCGGGGGGGGGGGGGGGGGGGGGGGGGGCGGGGGGGGGGGCCGCCCCCCCCCCCCCCCGCCGCGCCTTCCTAATACCCCATGTCGTAGAGCTTCTCGTCGTCAAGCCCGAAGTAATGCCCGATCTCGTGCACGATCGTCTTCTCGACTTCTTCCACCAGCTCGTCGCGGTCTTCGAAGCAGCGCTCGTGCGGGCCTTTGTACACGGTGATCACGTCGGGCACGTCCAGCTCGTACAAGTCGACGCGATCCGGCAGGCTGATGCCGTCATAAAGCCCCAGCAGCTCGTCATCGCAAAACGAGCCGCCGTAGGATTCCGGCGAATCCGCCGCCTCGAAGTCGTCGTCGGTTGGCTCGTCTTCGATGACGATGACGATGTTTTCCATCGCCTCCCTGAAACGTTTCGGAACAGCGGCGATGGCCTCTTCAACGATGCGTTCGAATTCCTCTGAGGTCAACGGCTCCATGGGCCCTCCTTCGCGTCGGCACAACCGCTTCCCATTCTACCTGAATTCGCAGACCGTCCCATCCTTCCCTTGGCGGCAATTTTGTGCAAAGGGCGCGGCTGCGAGAAGCGAAACGGATACAATGGCTCCACGCTGGCGGCGCTTGCGCGACTGCGGCCGCTGCGCACCTGTCTGCAACAACGAAAGGGCACAAACATGACTGCGCTGCTCATCATTCTTATCGTCGTCGGCGCGATCGTCATGGTCGCCTGCGGCACGCTTGCAACCCGCCTGTGGAAAGGGCAGAGCCTGCACCTCGTCGCCATGCCCGTCACGAAAAAGAAGCGCACGTATTTCACCGAAGCGAACGAGCAGAGCGCCCAGCGCGTCTCGTGGGTGTGCGTGGCGCTGTTCGGCGTGCTTTTGACGGCGCTCATGCTGGCCATGTCGTCGCTGACGGGCAATCAGGCGTTCATGCAGTTGGCGAACTTGCTCAACATCGGCATGCTCTTCGTGTTCGCCGCCGTCGTCGCGTGGGCCGCATGGGCGCAGTACCGCGCCAACGGCGGGCGGCTTTCCTTCGACGAGTCCGGCGATAGGCGCTACCTGCTGTGCCTCATGGCCGCCATTGCGATCTCGACGGTCTTCTCGACCGTGATGGCGCTGCTGTAGCAAACGCGCCGCCGACGTGCGGCACACGCCTGGCGCATCGGCGAAACAACGAGGCTCGGGCAAAAGGCGCAGATCGGCACGAACGCCAACGCTCCGGCACCGCCAACGCCCCGGACGCGCGTCGCCCGCCCCGCCGGCTGCCGCTTAGGCCGTGCGCCCCCGCCTTCGCGCCAGCAGCCGCGTGAGCACGACGAGCCCGACCCCAACGACCGACAGCGCCCCGGCGATGGGGAAAGCCGCCGTGTAGGCGCCGGTCTGCTCCAGCACAAGCGCCCCGAGCATCGGGCCGATGAGCGAGGCGCAGGTGTACCCCGAAAACACCAGCGCGTAGTTCTGGCCGTAGTGCGCAAGGCCGAACAGGTCGCCGGTCAGCGCCGGCACGATGGACATGATGCCGCCAAAGCACAGCCCTGTGGCAAACAACACTGCCGTGAACAGCGGAAACGTCGTGGCATTGGCAAAACACGCCATCATGAGGACCGCCGTCGCCGCCAGCGTGAAGGCAAGCACCGGATAGCGCCCGAAGCGGTCGGAAAGCGCCCCGAACAAAAGACGCCCCGCAAAATTGGCGACGGCCAGCACCCCCACCATGAGCGCTCCTTGTGCCACGGTCATCGACACGAGCTGTTGCCCGATGCCCGAAGCATGCCCGATGAGCATCATGCCGGACGTGGCGCCGACGACGTAGACGAGCCACAGGCTGTAGAATTCGGGCGTGCGCATCATGCGCGAAGGCGGCATGTCGAGCGGGCGGCCGACGGCGGAGGGCTGCGAAGCGGCAGAAGCAGACGCGCCGGCAACGCTCGATGCGGCGCCCTCGCCTGCGCCTGCAGCGGCAGTCCCGGGCGCAGGCGGGCGGCGCAGCAGCCACGCGAAGCCGAGCGTGGCCGCCAAGAACAGCAGCGCACTGACCTTGAAGGCCCAGTCGACGCCCACGCTTTCGATGAGGGCGTTTCCCAACGGCGCGAACAGCAGCGGAGAAAGCCCCGTGCAGCCGGTGCACCACCCCGTGGCAAATCCGCGCCTGTCGGGGTACCAGTCGGTGGCGATCGTCATGGCCGTGTTGTACAAAAAGCCGCTTCCTATGCCGCCGATCAGGCTGAACGTGACATACATGATCGGCAGCGACGGGGCGAGGCCGCCGCAAAACCACCCGACCGACAAGAGCAGCCCGCCGAAATACGCCCGCGCACGGGGCGAGACGGAGGCCTGCAAACGACCGCACACGATGCTTGCGACGCATTCGCACACAAGGTAGAGCGAATAGGCAAGCGCAATGCCGCCGGGCGCCCAGCCGCGTTCCGCCTGAAGCGGCAGGTTGAAGATGCTCCACATGTACAGCGAGCCGACGAGCGCGTTGCAGACGCACGCCGCCGCCAGCACCAATTCGCGAGACTGCCTGAAAGCCACAAAACCACCTTCCCAAAACATCTGAGGGCGTCCATTATGGAGCCTTCGCGCCCGCTTGCCAAGACGGCGATTTTGAGCAGTTGCGCAAAATCGCCGTTTGTCACCCGGCGCAGGCGCCGCGCGACGCCCTCGACGCCGGCAAGAGCCGCCGGCAGGCGCCCCCGTCCCTCTTTCGCGGCGCGACGCAAACGACGCCCGCACGCAAAAGCGCCCTGCGCACTGGGAAACGCTCATCGATTCCCTCGCGCAGGACGCCTCGTCTGCCGCAGCGGCGATCCTGCGCCGCGCAGCTGTTTTACCTCGTCGCTGCCTTACGGACGCTGGCCCATGCCGCCTTCCAGCACGAGCGTCTCGCCGCTCATGAACTTGAAGTCGGGGTTCGCCAGCTGCACGACGACGCGCCCGATCTCGGTTTCCACGTTGCCGTAGTGGCCCATCGGAGGCATGTGCACGTTGGCCGCAAACGCGTCCGGATACTCGTCCTGGAACTTCTCGAGCTGGGCCGTCCACGCCAGCGGGCAGACGACGTTCACGTTGATGCCGTCCGGACCCCACTCGGTGGCCGCCACGCGCGTCATGCCGCGAATGCCTTCCTTGGCCGCCGCATAGGCCGCCTGGCCGAAGTTGCCGAACAGCCCCGCGCCGGACGCGAAGTTGATGACCGACCCGCGCGTCTCCTTCAGGTGCGGATAGCACGCCTTCATGTAATGGAAGGTGGCGTACAAGCCCGAATAGACGGCCAGGTTGAACTGGTCGGTGGTGTTGTCGGCAAGCGGCACGCCCGAAGCGGAAGCCTGCGCGTTGTTCACCAGCACGTCGATCCGCCCGAACTCCGCCATGGCCGCGTCCACGACGCCTTGCACGACGGCCTCGTTGTCGGCGCCGGCGTTCACGTCGGCCTGCACGGCCAGCACGCGAATGCCGAACTCGCCTTCCAAGCGCTCTTTCGCGTCCTCGAGCTTCTTCACGTTGCGCCCGGTCAGAACCAGGTTCGCGCCTTCTTTCGCGTACGCCGTCGCAATGCCGTAGCCGATGGAGCCTGCGCTGCCGTCCTTGAGCGCCGCAAAGCCGCCGCCCGTGATGATCGCCGTCTTACCAGTCAAAAAACCCATGGAACGCCTCCATTCGTGAAAAGGGTATGTATACATTATGATACCAGACAGCTGTTTCTTCCTGGTTACGACAAGCGCCGCAAACCTTTTCGCCGCCCTTCCTTTCTATTCCTCGGAAAGACCCGTTTTCCGCATATATCCAGCAAAAACGCGCCCGCAGCCTGCGTTTGCCGGACGATTTCGTCGGGTCTGGCCCGCGAGCGCCGCGCTGCGCCGGCGGATCGATACAATAGCAGCATCGATCCCGTCGTCCCAAGGAGGCCCGCCATGGATGCAGCCGATAAGCGCTACCTCGAACTTCTGTCGAACCTGTTCCCCACCAAAGCCAAGGCGTCGGCGGAAATCATCAACCTCAACGCCATTTTGAACCTGCCGAAGGGCACGGAATACTTCGCGTCCGACATCCACGGCGAATACGAGGCGTTCTCGCACATCCTGCGCAACGCCGCCGGCTCGATCCGCCTGAAGATCGACGACGTGTTCGGCAACTTCCTCACCGACGCCGAGAAGCAGACGCTCGCCACGCTCATCTACTACCCGCGCGAAAAGATGGCGCTCATCTTGGACAGCGAGACGGACCGCGACGCATGGTACCGCAAAGCCATCATCCAGCTGGTGGAAATGTGCCGCGTCTCGGCCCGCAAATACACCCGCTCGCGCGTGCGCAAGGCGCTGCCGGACGACTTCGCCTACATCATGGAAGAGCTCCTGACCGTGCGCAGCGACGATCCCAACAAGGTGGCCTATTACAACGCCATCATCGACGCCGTCATCGAAACGGGCCGGGCCGACGCGCTCATCGAAGCGTTCTGCCATCTCATTCAGCGGCTTGCCATCGACCACTTGCACATCGTCGGCGACATCTTCGACCGCGGTCCGGCGCCGCACGTCATCATGGAGCTGCTCATGGGCTATCACAACGTCGACATCCAGTGGGGCAACCACGACATGGTGTGGATGGGCGCCTCGCTCGGGCAGCGCGGCTGCATCGCACACGTCGTCCGCAACTGCGCCCGCTACGGCAACCTGTCCATCCTTGAAGACGCCTACGGCATCAACGTGCTGCCGCTGGCCGCCTTCGCCTTCAACGCCTACGCCGAAGACCCGTGCGTCGCGTTCGCGCTGAAAGGCAGCCCCGAGCTGACCGAGCAGGAATACGAGCTGAACCGCAAGATCCAAAAGGCCATGGCCGTCATCCAATTCAAAGTGGAAGGCCAGCTCATCGACGAGAACCCGAGCTTTGGCCTTGAGGATCGCAAGCTTTTGGACAAGATAGACTACGAGCGCGGCACCGTCGTGGTCGACGGCGTGGAATACGAGCTGACCGACAAGGTGTTCCCCACCATCGACCCGGCCGACCCCTACCGCTTGACCGACGAAGAGGAAGCCGTCATGCATCGGCTTGAGCAGGCGTTCATGGACTGCGAGAAGCTGCAGCGCCACATGCGCTTTTTGCTGGACGCCGGCAGCCTGTACAAGATCTCGAACTCCAGCCTGCTTCTGCACGCCTGCGTGCCGCTCAACCCCGACGGCAGCCTGATGGAAGTGGACGTGTTCGGCACGAAGTACGCCGGACGCGCTTTGTACGACGTGCTGGAAAGCTACGTCCGCGACGCCTTCGACAGCCCTGACCCCGCCCTTCGCAAGCGCGGGCGCGATCTTATGTGGTACCTGTGGCTCGGACAAGGCTCGCCGCTGTTCGCGAAGTCGAAGATGGCCACGTTCGAGCTGTACCTCATCGCCGAGAAAGAGGCGCGCAAAGAGGTGAAGAACGCGTTTTACACCTACATCAACGACGAGGCCGTCTTCGACAAGATCTTCGAGGACTTCGGGATGGACCCGGCCACGTCGCGCATCATCTGCGGACATGTGCCCGTGAAAGTGAAAGACGGCGAAGACCCGGTGAAGTGCGGCGGCAAGGTACTGTGCATCGACGGCGGCTTTTCGCGGGCCTACCAGGCGACCACCGGCATTGCAGGCTACACCCTCATCTCGAACTCGTGGGGATTCGTGCTGGCCACGCACGAGCCGCTGGAATCGGCGCAGGCGGCCATCGAAAGCGAGATCGACATCCACTCGACCAAGCGCCTGGTGGAAAAGCCCGACCGCCGCACGCTCATCGCCGACACCGACAAGGGCGTCGAGCTGCAGGCCCAGATCGACGACTTGAAGCGGCTGCTTGAAGCCTACGAAGCGGGCAACGTGGCCGAAAAGGCGTAAGGAGGGGCCGCACGCGCAGGGCGGCGTCCGCCCCAGCTCTTCCAACGAAGCCCGGCATCCCGACGTCGCACGGGATGCCGGGCTTTTCTACGCTTGCGGCAGGACGGCAGCCGCAAGCCGGGCCGCCACCCGTCCCCTGCAACCCGCTGCAATGTGAAGAAAACCTCACAACCGAAACAACCTCTTGTCACCAGCGGCGCGAACCGCTAATATATTCAAACGTTGCAACGGCAACAACCCATGGTCGCTTGGCTCAGCGGGAGAGCATCGCCTTCACACGGCGGGGGTCACAGGTTCAAATCCTGTAGCGACCACCATGAAACTTGCGAGCCTCCGATCGGAGGCTCTTTTGGTATATCCGGAGGTCGCCGCATGATCCACGACTTCAGAGACTGCCCGCCAAGCGGCCTGTTCTACGGCGGTCGCGCGGGCCAGAAGGAAGGCATCCTCATAGACGGCGAACCGTGGATCGCGAAATACCCGCGCACGACCCGCGACCTTGCGGGCAAACGACTCCCCTCCTATACGTCCAGCCCCGTGTCCGAATACATCGGCTCGTGCTGTTGAGCGACCGCATGAGGGCGTCGCACAAGAAGCTGCTGCGCATCCGCTGCAAGGAAGGGTTTTTCAGCCTTAGGAAGCCGCAGCGGCAAAGCGATACGAGGGAATGAAAGCGGAACAGGCCGACGAGAAACGCTTCCCCAAGGCGGAGATGATCGTATTTTCCCAGTTCAACAAGGGAAATTCAACAGACCGGCTTACAAGGGGCTTTACCAAGGCGCAAAGCACAAGTATACTGTCATACGTCATACCATTCTTTCTGCAAGGCGGTGGCGCGACATGAGCAAAATGGTTTCGGCGCGAGTTCCTGATGCGGTCTTCGAACAAGCAAGCGTAACGCTCCAGCAGCTCGGCGCAACGACGAGCGAGCTGGTGACCGCCGCCTCCGAATACGTGCTGCAAGAAAAGCAGCTTCCCGTCAGCGGTTCGAAGGCCGCAGCAAACGAGACTCGCAAGCTTTCGGCGCAAAAGGCCCGACAGATCGCAAGCGCCCTCCAAGCATGCACGCTCAACATCGACGTCCCTTCCGAGACAAGCTACGACAAAACGGTTGCCGCAGCCGAAAGAAGCGCAAAATATGAAGCTCTTGCTTGACACCAACGCATTGATCGACCTTGTCGCCAACCGCATACCCTACGCTGCCGACGTGCGCAAACTCTGCATTGCGGCCACGTTCGACGACGTGCAGCTATGGGCCGCCGTGCAATCGTACGCCGACGCATTCTACGTGCTTCGCAAATCGGCACCCGAGCGGAAGGTGAAAGACGCGCTTCTGGCCACCTTGGAATTCATCCGCCCCTGCTCCACCTATGCCGCCGACCTTCGGCCGGCGCTCGAATCCAACTGGCCCGACGTGGAAGACTACCTCGTCGCCCACGCTTCAAAGCACGTCTCAGCAGCCTTCCTTGTCACGCGCGACGCCGACATGGCACGCCGCAGCCCCATAAAAGCTCTGACCGCCCGCGAATTCTTAGAATACCTCGAATCGGAAAAGGGCCTCGTGTACGACGAAGTGTCGCTCCCAGACGAGTAAAGCCCATCGGCCGCAAAGCCGCCGCACACCCGTTGCGAGGAAAGCTCTTTTCGGCTTTAAGCCGGCCGCCACAGCACCAGGAGCGTCACAAGCGGGATGATGGCGGCAGAAAACCCGAACTGCGGCCGCCCTTATCGCTTGCAGCCTTGCCCTTTCCGTCCCCGCCCGTCGGCACGCGCCCGCTTGCGCCCGCCTCCGTCGCACGCAAGCGGGCGTTTAGCGCGGGCGAGCGGTCGTCTGCGGTTGTGTTGAAGCGAAGAAGCGAACTTTTTTCCTTGCCAACAGATGCGCCTGTGCTAGAATGTCAGGGCTGTCAAGCAAACGGGCAGGGCGACGTGGCCAAGTGGTAAGGCAGAGGCCTGCAAAGCCTTCACCCCCGGTTCGAATCCGGGCGTCGCCTCCAATTGCTTGCTGGTCGTGCGGACATGGCTCAGCTGGTAGAGCACCACCTTGCCAAGGTGGGGGTCGCGGGTTCGAACCCCGTTGTCCGCTCCATGAACTGCCAGGCCAGTCGGATACCCCGGCTGGCCTTTTCGTTTCGCCGGGGTTTTGCAAGCAGCCGGCAAGCCGAAGGCCCCCGCCGCGAAAACGCAGCGCCGAGGACTGCCACGTCTGTCCTATTTTAGGTACAGTAAAAGCCCCCTTGAAACCTTTCGGGCGCCTCGCTTATACTTACAAAAAGATCCACACGTACACGAGTTCAGCCCCATTCCCCCACCGAGCGCTTTTGGGGAAGTCGGCCTTCCGCGAGGCAAGAAGCCGCCCGTCCCGCGCCGCTTCCATAGCCGCGCTGCAACAAACAGAACGACTGCCGAGGTTCAAGACCGCTTTGCTACAATGATGGAAAAATGCCTAGTCCTCAACCAGGAGTCAGCATGTCCCATATGCCGCAGCTCATATCCGACCTCGCCCTGCTGCTCGCCGTGGCCGCCGTCGCCACCATCGCGTGCAAACGGCTGCGCCTGCCGCTCGTCATCGGCTACGTCGTGGCCGGCTTCCTCGTCGGGCCGGCCGCCACGTGGTTTCCCGGCATCAGCGACACGGCCAACATCGCCGCCTGGTCCGACATCGGCGTCATCTTCCTCATGTTCGGCCTGGGGCTGGAATTCTCGGTCATCAAGCTCACGCAGGTGGGCAAATCGGCCGTCGTGACCGCGCTCACCGAAATGCCGGCGATGATCGTATGCGGCACGGCCCTTGGCCTGGCGTTTGGCTGGGGCTGGACCACGTCGATCTTCCTTGGCGGCATGCTGGCCATCTCATCGTCGTCCATCATCGTGAAAACCTTTTCCGACCTGGGCGTGAAGAAGGCCGGTTTCGCCGAGCTGGTGTTCGGCGTGCTCGTCATCGAAGACATCACGGCGGTGTTTCTGCTCGCCGTGCTCTCCACCATAGCGGCCGGATCGGGCGACGGCGCCGACGCGGTCGCCCAAATAGGCCAGATGGCGCTTTATTTGGTGGTGTGGTTCGTCTGCGCCGTGCTGCTCGTGCCCACCGCCCTGCGCCGCGTGTCCGACCACCTCAACGACGAGATCATCCTCATCGCATCGATTGCGCTGTGCCTGCTCATGGTCATGCTGGCCGTCGCCATCGGCTTCTCGTCGGCCCTCGGCGCCTTTCTGGCCGGCTCCATTTTGGCAGGCACCACCCAGGCAAAGCGCATCGACGCCTTGTTCCACCCCATAAAAGACCTGTTCGGCGCCGTGTTCTTCGTGTCGGTCGGCATGATGGTCTCCCCTTCGGCCATCGTCGAGAACGCGCCGGCCGTCATCGCCATCGTGGCCCTGACCATGGTCGGCCGCTCGGCGTTTTGCACCGTCGGCGCACTGCTTGCCGGCAATTCGCTGCGCATGTCCATCAAATGCGGCACCTCGCTCGGCCAGATCGGCGAGTTCTCGTTCATCATCGCGGCGCTTGGATCCGCCCTGGGCGTCACGCCGAGCTTCCTTTATCCCGTCATCGTGACGGTCTCGGTCGTCACAGCGCTCACGACGCCGGTCATGGTGCGCAACGCCGACCGCGTCTACCACGGCGCGTCGAAGGTGCTGGCGACCGGGCCGCTCAAGCGCCTTCGCCGCAAGCCGAAAAAAGCCGACGAAGAAGAAACGAGCTTTTGGAAGGACTACCTCAAACGCTGGGCCTTGAACACCGCCATGGTGCCGGTCGCCGCCGTCGCCGCCGAAGAGATCCTCTTCGGCATCGTGCGCCGCTTCCTGCGCCCCTTCATCCCCGACCCGTTCCTCGTCTACGGGCTGGCGGCGCTCGGAATCCTCGTCACCGGGCTGTTCATGGCGAACCTGTTCTTCTCTCTGAGGCGCGACGAGTTCGGCGTGCTGTGGATGCGCTCGCGGCGCAACCGCCTGCTGCTTGTCGGGCTGGCGGCCGCAAGCGTCGCGGTGTCGCTCGCGTCGATCCTCTACATCGAATACGCCGCCCTCGGCGCCGCGCACCGTCGCGCGAGCATCGCGCTGTTCGTCCTGGCGCTCGTCTGCATGTTCGTGCTGGGACAGTCGCGCTTCCTCCACTCGCTGTTTTTGAAGCTCACCACGAACTTCTTCGCCAACCTGTCGGAAAACATCCTGGCTGAGCGCATGGAAAGCCTCTCGGACGAGGACCACATCAACTGGGTCGAGCGGCATATCTACCTGGTGGACGTCGAGGCGTCTCGCACGCTGACCGCCACGCGCACCGCCACCTCGCCCAGCCTGGGCGTCATCGGCATCGAGCGTCCGCGCGACTATCTGTTCGGCATCGCGCACAACCTCGACCTGGTGTCCATCGAGCGCGACGGAGAGCACATCGGCTCTGCGGTCGTCATGCGGCTGACGAAAGAAGACCTGACGCGGCGCATCGCAAACCCGATCGATCCGCTCGGCATTCGCGAAGGCGACGTGCTGACGTTCATCGGCACCGAAGACGAGGTGGACGGATACGTGCTGAGCATGGTCGAGGAAGAGACCCTCACCGACGCCGAGGCCGACGTCGCGGCGAAAAGCCTGGAAGAATACTTGGCGGCCCACCCCGAAAAGCTCGATTTGACGTGCTTCGCGCTCGACATCGCAGCCGGCTCGCCGTTTGCGGGCAAGACCATCGGGACGGCGGACTTCAAGGGGAGCTTCGGCAGCCTCGTGGTGGCGCACGTGCACGAGGGGCTGCTGAAAATGAAGCCGTCGCGCCACACGCGCCTGTTCGCAGGCGACCGCATCTGGCTCATCGGCGACCCGGCCGACGCCGCGCCGCTGCTCGTGCAGGCGTCCATCGTGGGGGAAGAAATCGGCGAGCTCATCGAATCCGACGAGCTCGCCGCGCCAGCCGCCGCCTGCGACAGGCCGGCGGACGACGGGCAGGCAGACGCCGCCGAGGCCGCGTTTCCCCACATCATGCGCTAGCAGGGTTTTGGCGGCTTTGGCAGCGACCGTCCGCCGGACGTTTTCGGCAGCCTGTCAGGAAACGCAACGACCCCCGTCGCGCTCCCTAGACGGCCTGCGAGCCGTCGGTCTCGGCTTCGGCGGCCTGCTCGGCAGGGGCTTGCGAGCCGTCACTCTCGGCGCCCTCGGTTGCTGCATCCGCGCCGGCGCCCGCATCGGCGGCGTCGGTCGCGCCGTCTGCCGCCTGGCCGTTTTCCTGCCCCTGGGCCGGAGCCGTGCTCGGCGTGCCGTCTTGGTTCACGAGCTCCATGGTGTTGACGACCAGCGTGTCGCCTTCGCCGGCACCGCCCAGCTCCACGACGTCGCCGGCCTTTACGGCTGAGGCAACGCTTTCGGGCGCCAGCTGCTGGCCCTGGCTGTCGTAGACGACCACATAGCTGACGTCAAAGGTCACCTTTGTGCCGTTCGGCGCAAAGGCAATCGACGACTCGCCTTGCGCCGGGGCCGTCGCGTCGCCGAACTCGGCGGCATAGTTCACGCCGTCGATCGTCTCGATCTTCGCAAACCCCAGCGAATCGGGAAGCGCCGCCTTCAGCTTGACGGGCTCGGCGGCCTTCGCGTCCTTCCCGCCGTCTTCGGTCGAGGCGGCCTCCCCGTCGGCCTTCGTGTCGTTCGCCGTCAGACTCTTCGTCGGCACACCGCCGCTCCCGTTGGCGGCCTCGTTTTCGCCGCCTCCGGAGCAGCCGTCCATCAGGGGCATCGCCAGAAGCGACAGCGAAAGCGTCAAAGAGAGCATGCCAGCTTTCATCTTCATAATCCGGCCTCCACTTCCTCGTCGTTGCCTTGCCCAGAACCTTCCCAGGCCGCAGGCAGGCCGCATGCGCATCGGCCCGCAGCTTGCACTGTATCGAAGCCGTCGCCCCGCAGGCGCGAGAATGCCGACCCGTTGAGACAACGTTTTCTCCTTCGCCCCCGCTGTCGGCTCTTTTCACGAAAAACGGCCCGGTTGCCCAGGCCGTCGACTCGGTTATTCTCGCAGGTAGGCCGATGCCCGCTCCCGCTCGATCTCTTTGACGAGCTCGATGTTTTCGACCTCGAATTCGTTGAAGACGTTTTCAAGCGCGTTGAAGGCTTCGGCGGTGTACTTGCCGTCGTACCACTTGCGGCTGTTGAAGTAGTCGATGAGCACGTCGACTGAGAAGAGGCGCCCGTGACGGGCGTATATCTCGTTGCGGGCAAGATACAGCTCGAAGTCGGACAGCTGCTCGAGCTCCTGGCGCGAATAGGCGCGTTTCTGCGCGTCGGGCAGGTAGTAGTCCTCGACCCGGGCGACCGCCTGGGCAAGCGCCTTGTCGGTCTCGGCCTCTAGGACGCTGAGCGCCCCGCCGGCAGCGCCACCCGCGCCGGCGCCTCCTGACGCCGACCCGCCGCCGAAGCTCGTCGTGCTGTCGAACGACGCGTTCGGGATGCCTTGCGATCCGCCGACGCCGCCGTAATAGGGCAGGTCGTAGGCGTACGCCGGCGCGTTCGCCACCTCGTCGGGCCAGATGGAGGCCGCACCAGACGCTCCCGCAGCGCCCGCGCCGCCGGCAGAACCCTCGGCGCCGCCAGCGCCGTCTGCGGCCCCGTCGGCCGCAGCCGCATCGTCGTCAGCGTCTTTTGAATCGTCGGAAGCGTCCGAGGCGCTTTCGGCGCCCTTTGCGCCGGTGCCGCCGGACGCGACGCTTTTGTCCTTCCCGGTGCTGCTCGCACCGTCTTCGTTCTGGCCCGGCTGCGTCGCCTCCGTCGGGCCGCCCGCCTGCTCTTCGCCGGTCGCGCCAGACCCCAAGAAGGCCGAACCGGCGATGATGCCGATCCCGACCACGGCCACGACCGCCACGCCCGCAAGCGCGGCAAGACGCTTCTTGCGCTGCTCCTCGTAGGCCAGGCCGTCGACCACGACCGACCGCGCCGGCGCCTTCTGCCGCCCCGGCGTCGACAGCGGCTGCTTCGCCCGGGTCGGCTGGCGCTTGTGCGCCTCGCCCCCTCTGGCGGCCCCGCCGCGCTCGCGCTCGGCCATGGCCGCTGCAGCAGCGGCTGCAGCGGCGCTCACGCTTACGGCCGCTTCCGCCTTGCGGTCCTCTGCGCCTTCCGGCTCCTGCGCCTCGTCGGCTTTCGGCTCGGCCTCATCGACGCTCGAAGCCCTTGCCGCCGCGCCGCCGAGCACCGCCGTGAACGCGCCGGTCGATCCCGCGTCGCGTTTGCTCTTCGGCGCGTCGTCGCCATGCTCGCGCGAAGAGCGGTCGCGCTGGGCACCGGCTCCTTTGCCGCGCCGAGACGCCGCCGCGCCGGCAGCGCCGCTGGCTGCGACGACCCGACCGCTGCGCGAGCGGTGGCAGTGGGGGCATTCGTCTTCTCCGTCGGGAATGATCGATCCGCAGTACAAACATGGCGTGCCGTCGGCACGCATGGCGGAAGCCCTGCGCTCGGGGTCGACGGCAGCAGCGGTAGCAGCCATGAAGGCTTCTCTGTTTCGTGAGGTATTGCGGCCATAGGGCCGTTTGACTGGCGTGGTGCGCTCAGCTGGCTGTCGGCCCGCCGTTGCCGCTTGCCCGCATTCCGGGCAAGCGTTCTGCCCAGGCATCAACGACGCGCCGCAGTGGTTGCATACCATGTTTGTGCTCCTTTCGCAACCTTGAACACGCGCATATTCGGTTATTCTTTTATTGTAGTCGCTTTCCGAAAACCCGACGGCTACATTTTCGATTAATCTCCAGCCGGCACAAACATTTCGGGTTTCCCTCATCGAATCGTCCAGCCAAGCGCCGCTTCGATCGGCGAAGGCGAACGGAGGGCCTTGCAGGCAGAACGGGGGACAGAAGATGGCACAGACGATCGAACGGCTCGACGTCGACGTGCTGGTCGTGGGCGCAGGACTTGCCGGCACCATGGCTGCGGCCCATGCGGCACGCTGCGGCGCCCGCGTTGCGCTCGCGAGCCTGGGCCGCACGTTTTCCGGATCGAGCTTTCATGGATCGACCTGGGGCTTGGGACTTGTCGGCCCGAAGGGGGCGAGCGATCGCGACGACCTGGCCGACGCCATCGTGCGCGTGGGGCGAGGCATGGCCGACCCGACGCTCGCCGGATCGCTTGCAGACGGCATCCCCGACGCCCTTGCCGCCTTGGAAGCCTTCGGCGTGCGTCTGGCAGCGCCGAAACGCGAAGACGAACGCGAGTTCATCCCCTGCTTCGATGACAGGCACCGCCTGTGGCGCGGCATCGAACGTGCGCCGTATGCGCAGGCCATGGGCGAGGCGCTGGCGCGGCTTCGCGTAACGCTTCTGCCCCATTGCGAGTTGGTCGACCTGATTGCAGCGGACGGTTCGGTCGCAGGAGCGCTTTTGTTCGACCACGGGCGCGGCAGGCTCTTCGGCGTCTCATGCCCTGCGACCGTGCTGGCGACCGGCGGCATGGCGGGCCTGTTCGCACGCCCCCTGTGCGCCCCCGACGTCGTCGGCAGCGCCCACGCGATGGCCGCATCGGTCGGCTGCCGCTTGACAAACCTGGAGTTTTTGCAGATCATGCCAGGAATCAAAAACGTCGGCGCCGTCTTCAACGAGAAAACGTTTCGTTGGGCGTCGCTTGTCGACGATGCAGGCCGCGACGTGCTGTCGGCCTGCTGCGGCCGCGACGGCGCAGCGGTGCGCGAACTGCTGGAGCTGCGCAGCGGACATGGGCCTTTCAGCGCCCGCCTGGCCTCGCGCGAAGTCGACCTGGCCGTCGCCGCCGCCGGACCTGACGGCGTGCGCGTGCGCTACGACCTGCCCGACGGGCCTTTGCCCGAGTTCGTCGAGCGCTGCTTTTCGTGGCTTGAAAGCCGCAGCGAAGCCGGCGCCGAGCTGTGCATCGCCCTGCAGGCCCAGGCGTCCAACGGCGGCATCCTGGTGGACGAGGTCGGCTTCACCGGCACAGACGGCCTCTTCGCCGCCGGAGAGGCGACGGGCGGCATGCACGGCGCCGACCGCATCGGAGGCCTGGCCAGCGCAAACGCGCTCGTGTTCGGCATGCGCAGCGGACGTGCGGCCGCCGCGAGGGCGAAACGGGAACGCGGCATCGACCCGCCCGCGTTTGACCGCAGCCTCGAAGACGCGCTTGAGCGCCTGGCGGCGCCCGCCGCTCAAGACGGCGTCGACGCGACGCGCACGGCGGCATGCCTCATGGAGCGATGCTGCCTTGTGCCGCGCACCGGCGCCGAGCTTGCCGCATGCTGCGAGCGTCTGGAGACGCTCGCACACCGGTCGGACGCAGGGCCTGGGATCAACCGTCCTTCACCGGCCGGCGCCGATTCGGTCGACCTTGCCGGCGCCATTGCAGCCCGTCGCGCCGCCCACCAGGCGACAAGCGCCGCAATGCTCGCCGCAAGCGCCCTAGCCCGCACCGAAAGCCGCGGCGCCCATTTCCGGTCCGACTTCCCAAACGAAGACCCCGCGCTCGCCCGCCCCTTTGCGGTGACGCTGGAAAACGGCGACGTCCGCTGCTCGCTTTCCCGGTAGCGGCGTCGATATGCCGGCGCCGCAAGAAAACGCCGCGCTTCGGGCCGTCACCGAGCCCGCCGACGCCGCAGGGCGGCACCGCGCCTCGAGCCGACGTCGCAGGGCGAACCGATGCCTCAGGCCGGCGCCGCGCCCGCCCGCCGCTCGCTATCGCTCGCGCTTGGCGTACACGTACCAGTACGCAAGGGCCACGGCCGCGCCGCCCACGATGTTGCCCGCCGTGGCGATCGCGATGTTGTACGCCACGCCGCCGAGCGTCACCGCGCCCGCCGCGCCCACGCCCATCGCATTCAAGACCAGCCCCGTCGGCAAGAAGAACATGTTCGCCACGCAGTGCTCGAATCCGCAGGCCACGAACGCCGAAATGGGCAGCAGGATGCCCACCACCTTGTCGGTGACCGTGCGCGCCGCAAACCCGATCCACACGGCCAGGCACACGAAGATGTTGCAGAGAATCGCTTTGAACAGCAGCGCCACGGGCGGCAGCGCGACCTTGCCGGCCGCAACGCTGACCATGGCCTCGGCCACGCCGCCGCCGTTCATCGACGGAATGTCGGCGAGCACGACGATGGCCACGGCCGCCAGCGCCCCGGCCAAATTCCCCAGCCACACGATCGCCCAGTTGCGCCCAAGCCCCGCCCAGCCGATGCGCCGCGACGCCTTCGCGCACAGCATCAGCATGTTGCCGGTGAACAGCTCGGCCCCGCAGCACAGCACGAGCACCAGTCCCAGGCAGAAGCACAGGCCCCCGACGACGCGCTGCACGCCGAAAGGCAGCGTCGCATCGCCGAGAAACACGCAGAAATACAGCGCTCCGAACGCTATGAACGCGCCGGCCAGCATTGCGGACACGAAGCACTTCGCCGCAGGCATCGCGGCCTTCGTCACCCCGACGCCTTCCACCTTCGCCTCGTTTTGAGCCGGTGGAATCGCATCGGGTTTCAGCGCGTTGATCTCTTCAGCCGTCAAAGCCATGGGCGACCCCTTTCTTACGTGTCGTCATCGCGTTCATCTTGGCCGACCGGCGCGAAAAACGGGCGTTCGCGCACGCGAAGGGGCCGGCCGCTCGGTAGACGACGCCCGCCAAGCAGCCCGCAACCAAACGTTGTGCCTTCCAAGCGGGCCGCACGAGCCGTCTTCCGACTGCGCCCGAAACAAGAAAACAGGACCGGAAGCTTCTGCTTTTTCGCTTCCGGTCCCGTGCCAGGCGGGCTTTCCGCTACTCCTCGATGCCGTCGGTTTGACGGATGAGCTTTCGCTTGATCTTGCCGCCGATGGTCTTCGGCAGCTCGTCGACGAACTCCACGATGCGGGGGTATTTGTACGGCGCCGTGGTGTGCTTCACGTGGTTTTGCAGCTCGCGCACCAGCTCAGGCGACGGCTCCCACCCGCGTGCGAGCACGACGGTCGCCTTCACCACCTTGCCGCGAATAGGATCGGGCGCGGCGGTCACGGCGCATTCCACCACCGCCGGATGCTCGATGAGCGCGCTTTCCACCTCGAAAGGCCCGATGCGATAGCCCGAGCACTTGATGACGTCGTCGTTGCGCCCCACGAAGAAGCAGTAGCCGTCCGAGTCGCGCCACGCCATGTCGTGCAGGTTGTAGTAATCCCCGCCCACGGCCTCGCGCGTGCGCTCCTCGTCGTGGTAGTAGCCCACGAACAGCCCCGGCGGATACGCCTCGCGAAGCCCCGTCACGCAGATGGCGCCCTCTTCGCCGTCGGGCACTTCTGCGCCGGCGTCGTCAAGCAGCTTGATGTTCAAAAGCGGCGAGGGCTTGCCCATCGAACCCGGGCGCGGTTCGATCCACGGGAACGTCGCCAAAAGCACCGGCCCTTCGGTCTGGCCGAAGCCTTCGCGGATCTTCTTGCCCGTCAGCTTCTCCCATTGGATGGTCACCTCGGCGTTGAGCGGCTCGCCCGCCGTGGCGAAGTTCTCCACCGACGACAGGTCGTAGGCCGCCACGTCCTCTTGCAGCATGAAGCGGTACATCGTCGGCGGCGCACAGAACGTCGTCAGGCGGTAGTCCTGGATCTTTTGCAGCAAATGCGTCGGCACGAACGAGTCCATGTCGTAGGTGAAGATGGTCGCGCCGCAGATCCACTGGCCGTAGATCTTGCCCCAGCCGAACTTCGCCCAGCCCGAATCGGTCACCGACATGTGCAGCTTGCCTTCCTTGACCTGCTGCCAGTACTTCGCCGTGATGATGTGGCCGAGCGGATGCGCGAAGTTGTGGCACACCGCCTTGGCCATGCCCGTGGTGCCGGACGTGAAGTAGATGAGCATGATGTCTTTGCTCGTGACGCCCGCCTCGCCCGTCGGCCGCTCGAAGGCGTCGGACTCGTCGGCGATGAGCGCATCGAACGAACGCCAGCCTTCGCGCTCGCCCGCCACGACGATGTGCTCTTCGATGGTCGGCGATTCGGGCAGCGCGGCCTCCATTTCGCCGCACACGTAGTCGTCGTCGACGCACACGACGGCCTTGACCTGCGCACTCTCGGCGCGGTAGACGATGTCTTTCTTCGTGAGCTGCAGCGACGCCGGAATGATGGTCGCGCCCAGCTTGCACAGGGCCACGGCGCACACCCAGTATTCCCAGCGGCGGCGCAGGATGCACATGACCACGTCGCCCTTGCCGATGCCGAGCTTGCGAAAGGCGTTGGCGGCTTGGTTCGACAGGCGCGAGATGTCCGTGAACGTGAACGTGCGCTCGGCGCCGTGGTCGTCGCACCAGACCATCGCCCGCTTGTCCGGCTCGACGCGGGCCCACTCGTCGACGACGTCGAATCCGAAGTTGAACGCCTCGGGAACCTCGATGGTGAAATGTTCGAAGAAGTCTTCGTAGGAGTCGAACTCGATGCGCGGACAATACTGCTTCAACACGTGGTCCATATGATAGCTACCTCTCTGCAGTGGTTGAGAAACTCTCGTCGTTCAGTCAGCGAGAAGAGCTGCAGTGACCCATATTGGCGTGAAAGCCCGAGGAAGCGTACTTCGGTACGCGACGAGGGCTTGGAGCGCCAAGATGGGTTGCTGCGGCTCTTCGCAGCGTCGGCCCGGTCCGTCCGTCCCGCCAGGGCGGACGGAACCCGCAAGCGCCAAGATGGGTTGTTGCGGCTCTTCGCAGCGTCGGCCCGGTCCGTCCGTCCCGCCAGGGCGGACGGAACCCGCAAGCGCCAAGATGGGTTGCTGCGGCTCTTCGCAGCGTCGGCCCGGTCCGTCCGTCCCGCCAGGGCGGACGGACCCATCTACTCGGCAATGATCGTCACGAACTTCGCGGGCTTGTCGCCGGCACAGCGCTGGCCGTGAGGCACTTCGGGGTTGAAGTAGATCGAGTCGCCAGGATGCAGCTCGAATTCCTTCGTGCCCCAGCTCACGATGACGCAGCCTTCCATGACCAGGTTGAACTCCTGGCCGGTGTGCGTGACGAGCTTCGCGGGCTTGTCGGTCGGGTCGAGCACCACCAAAAGCGGCTGCATGACCTTGCCGGTGTAGCGCCAGGCCAAGTCCTCGAAGTGGTATTCGGGGTTGCGGTCGACTTCCATGCCTTCGCCGTTTCTCACGACATGGTAGGTGTTGAGCTTCGCAGCGGTGCCGGTCAGAATCTCGGTGAACTCCACGCCGAAGTGCCGCGCCATGTGGTAGATGGCCGAAATGGGCACGTCGGCGCCGGTCTCTTCCCACTTCTCGTACGTTTCCAGCGGCACTTCCAGCTCGACCGCCATGTCCTCGCGCGTGACGTCGCACGCCTCGCGCAAGCCTTTGATGCGCAGGCCGATCTCTTCCATCACCTTGTCCATGAGCACCCTTTCCGCCCTATGCGTCGATGCCCAGCTTGAGCGCAGCCAGGTTCATCGGAAGCTTCTCGATCCTTTTCGCCGGCACGCACTTCTTCACGGCCGCCTGCAGCGTCTCTTCGGAGCAGAACTGCGATTCGGCCCACGCCTTGCCGACCAAAATCATGTTCGCCAGGCCCTTGTAGCCGTTCTCCTCGGCCAGCGCCGTGGCCGCGACGGGAAAAACGTTCACGCCGTCGATGACAGGGATGTCTGGCACGAGCGTGGAGTCGACCACGACGATGCCGCCGGGCTGCACCGAAGCGGCGAACTTGTCGAGCGAGGGCTGGTTCATGGCTATGAGCACATTGGGCGCAAGCACGAGCGGGCTGCCGATGGGGTCGTCACCGATGCACACGCTGCAGTTCGCCGTGCCGCCGCGCATTTCAGGGCCGTAGGAAGGCAGCCACGACACCTCGCGATCTTCGATGAGCGCTGCGGCAGCCATGATCTTGCCGGCGAACAGAACGCCTTGGCCGCCAAATCCGGCCAGAACCGCTTGGACGTTACGCATGAGCAACCTCTTCCTTCGACTCGGGATGGGCGATGGGGCACGCCGCGCTGCGGGCCGACGCGGCCTCGGCGGCGTTTGCGAACCCGTCGGCCACCACGTCTTTGTACACGCCGAGCGGATAGTACGGAAGCATGTTCTCGCGCATCCACACAAGCGCGTCCTGCGGCGACAAGCCCCAGTTCGTCGGGCAGGTCGACACCACTTCGATCAGCGAATACCCCACGCCGTCTATCTGGTATTGGAACGCCTTTTTGATGGCCTTCTTCGCCTTGCGGATGTTTTTGGGGCTGTCGACGGTGACGCGCTCCAGGTAGGCCACGCCGTCAAGCGAGCTCAAAAGCTCGCAGACGCGCACGGGGTATCCCGCCGTGGAGACGTCGCGGCCGTAGGGCGAGGTCTGCGTGACCTGGTTCGGCAGGCTCGTGGGAGCCATCTGCCCGCCCGTCATGCCGTAGATGGCGTTGTTGATGAAGATGACGGTGATGTGCTCGCCGCGGGTGGCCGCATGGATAGTCTCGGCCATGCCGATGGAGGCCAAGTCGCCGTCGCCTTGGTAGGCGAACACGACGCCGTCGGGCAGCACGCGCTTGATGCCCGTGGCCACCGCCGGCGCCCGGCCGTGCGCCGCTTCCACCATGTCGCAGCCGAAAAAGTCCACGGACGTGACGGCGCAGCCGACCGGCGCCACGCCGACGGCGTCGCCTTCCACGCCCAGCTCATCGATGGTTTCGGCGACCAGGCGATGCACGATGCCGTGCAGGCAGCCCGGGCAGTAGTTCGTCACCACGGGAAGGAGCGCATGGGGACGCTCGAACACGATCTTTTCTTCAGCCATGGTCTTTACGCTCCTGCCTTCTCGCTCGTTTGCTGATTGATTCGCTCAATGACCTCGAGCACTTCGACCGGCGTCGGGATGATGCCGCCAGTGCGCCCGAAGAATTCCACCGGCACGCGCCCGTTGCTGGCCAGGCGCACGTCGTCGACCATCTGGCCCATATTCATCTCCACGCTCAAAAACGCCTTTGCCGTGCCCATGACCGCCTCAAGCGCGTCGGTCGGGAACGGCCACAGCGTGATGGGGCGGACAAGGCCGGCGCGGATGCCGCGCGAGCGGGCCTCGACCACCGCCGAGCGGGCGATGCGGGCCGACGCGCCGAACGCCACGAGCACGATGTCGGCGTCTTCGGTCAAAAACGTCTCGGCACGCTGCTCGTTGCGCTTGATGACGTCGTAGCGCTGGAAGCGCTCGACGTTGAGCCCTTCCAGCGCGTCGGGCGTGAGGTAGAGCGAGTCGGCGATGTTGTGGGGTCGCTCGTTTTTGTGGCCGCGCGTGGCCCACGGCTTCGCAGGCAAATCTTCCAGGTCAAGCGAATCGGGCAGCACGACCGGCTCCATCATCTGCCCGAGCAGGCCGTCGGCCAGGATCATCACGGGAATGCGGTACTCGTCGGCCTTCTCGAACGCCAGGTAGGCGTAGTCGGCCATTTCCTGCACCGTGGAGGGCGCATACACCATGATCTGGAAGTCGCCGTGGCCGGTGGCTCGCGTGGCCTGCCAGTAGTCGGACTGCGACGGCTGGATGCCGCCAAGGCCCGGGCCGCCGCGCTGCACGTTCACGATGACGCCGGGAAGGTCGCAGCCGGCCATGTAGGAGATGCCCTCGCCTTTGAGCGAGATGCCCGGCGACGACGACGAGGTCATGACGCGGGCGCCGGCGGCAGAGGCGCCGTAGACCATGTTGATGGCCGCCACTTCGCTTTCAGCCTGCAGGTAGGTGCCCCCCACCTTCGGCATGCGCTTGGACATGTAGGCCGCCAGCTCGGTCTGCGGCGTGATGGGATACCCGAAGAAGAAGCGGCAGCCGGCGCGCAGAGCGGCCTCGGCCATCGCTTCGTTGCCTTTCATCAGCACTTTTTCAGCCATGTTCTACCTCCATACCGTAATGGCCGCGTCGGGGCACATAAGCGCGCACGACGCGCACCCGGTGCAGCGGTCCTTGTCTATGCAGTGTGCCGGGTGGTAGCCCTTCGCCGTGATGACCGCATTGTCAAGCTCTAGGATGTGCACAGGGCACACGTCTGCGCACAGACCGCACCCTTTGCAGAAAAAGTCGTCAACTTCGACCCTTGCCATAGGGGACCCTTTCTCGTCACGGGAAGCACGCCGGCGGCGGCTGGAACGCCGTCAAGCCCGCCGCGCGGCACGCTTCCCCTCTGTTTCGCTATTCCCACGGAGTACGAACGTATCTTTGCACACCGAAAACGGTTTCGATGCCGCTTCCCTGCTCAAAGCGCATGCTTTTCTGGACGAGCGACTGAGGCGCCGTGGAAAACGCCACGCCGAGACCGGACCGTTCGGCGACCGCATGTGCGAACGGCAGGCCTTGCGCCACGACCGTCTCGTCCGTTTCGTCGGACAGGTGCGTGTTGTTGACGACGGCCGTGGCCTCAAGGCGGCACTTCGCCTCGATCTCGCGCAGGATGCCGACCGCCTCGTCGGGCGTCTGCGTGAGGTTGCGGTTGCGGTTCACCACATAATACAGGCAATAGGGGGCCGCCTCCACAAACCGCGCGAACCGCCCGAGCGCCGTGGCGCCCACGTCGTCGCCGCCCGCGTCGATGATGGCGAGCCGCGCGTTGCCGTTGCCGAACACGTCGTCTTGCGCCCACTGGATGACCGGCGCCACCTTGCCGGAAAGCGACGGGCCGTCAAGCGTCGTGCCTGCGAGCACCGGCGCCACCAGGCGCACGCCATGGCCTTCGAGCAGCTCTTTGTAGTCGCTTGCCCGGAAATACGGATTCACCACGTCCAGATCGACCACGACGACTTCTCGCCCGCCGGCCGCAGCCTCAAGCGCCAGGTTGACGGCCAGGTTGGTCTTGCCGGTCCCGTAGTGGCCGACAAGGATGGTGACGGGGCACAGGCTTGCGGCGTCGAACGTCTCGAAGACCGTCATGACCTTTTGTCCTTTTCCTCGTCGCACGCGCGGATCTCGGCGCGGCGGATCTTTCCGTTGACGGTCTTGGGCAGCTCGGCGACGTAGTCGATGATGCGCGGATACTTGTAGGGCGCCGTCTTGCGCTTCACCCACGTCTGCAGCTCGCGCGTCAGCTCGGCAGACCCCGCAAAGCCCTCCGCCAGCACGACGGTGGCCTTCACGGCCTTGCCGCGCAAAGGATCGGGCACGGCCGTGACCGCCACCTCGCGCACCGCCTCGTGCTCCAGCATGACGCTTTCGATCTCGAAGGGCCCGATGCGGTATCCGCTCGACTTGATGACGTCGTCGTTGCGGCCCACGTACCACAGATAGCCGTCCTCGTCGAACCAGGCCGTGTCGCCGGTGTGGTACCAGCCGTCGTGCATCGCGGCGGCGGTCTTGTCGGGATCGCGGTAGTACTCCAGCATGATGCCGGGGGCCTTCTCGGAAACGTCGATGCAGATCTCGCCCGTCTCGCCGACCGCGCAGGCGCTGCCGTCGTCGCGCAGAAGCTCGATGTGGTACAGCGGCACCGGCTTGCCCATCGAACCGGGGCGCGGCGTGGAGTTCGTCAAGTTTCCGATGGTGAGCGGCGTTTCGGTCTGGCCGAAGCCTTCGTAGATGACAAGCCCCGTGTGGTCCTTCCAAAACGCGAACAAATCCGGGTTCAGCGCCTCGCCGGCCGTGCAGCAGTATTCCAAGCACGACAGGTCGAAGGAGTCCACGTCGGCGCCCATCATCATGCGGTACATCGTGGGCGGGCAGCACAGCGTGGTGATGCCGTACTGGCCGATGCGGCGCAGAATGTCGTCGGGGTGGAAGCGGTCGAAGTCGTAGGTGTAGACGCACGCCTCCATGAGCCACTGGCCGTAGTACTTGCCCCACACGGCCTTGCCCCAGCCGGTGTCGGCGATGGTGAAGTGCAGGCCGTCGGGGCGGACGTTGTGCCAGTGCTTCGCCGTGACCAGGTGTCCGAGCGCATATTGAGAGTCATGCAGTACCATTTTAGGATTGCCCGACGTGCCGGACGAGAAGTACATGAGCATGGGGTCGGCGGCAAGCGTTTCGCGGCGCTCGAAGACGTCGGAGGCGTTGCGCACGGCGGTGTTGAAGTCGATCCAGCCCTCGCGCTCGACTGAAGCGGCGCACACGCCGTCCGGGCCGGACAGCGCAGGGCCCAAAAGCTCGCCTTCCGGCAGCACGACGTTGCCGTTTTCGTCTTCAGGCGTCAATCCCCCGCCCGCGCCGTTCACGAGCAGCTTCACGGAAAGCGCAGGACAGCTCGCCTCCACCGCGTCGGTCACGTCGGCGATGTCGCCGAGCGAGGTGGCGATGACCGCCTTGATGGACGCGCCGTTCAAGCGGTACTCCATGTCGTGCTCTTTGAGCATGAACGTGGCCGGCACCATGACGGCGCCGAGCTTCGCGAGCGCGGTGGCCACGAACCAGAACTGGTAGTGGCGGCGCAGGATGACCATGACCATGTCGCCGCGGCCGATGCCGGCTTCGGCCAGCACGTTCGCGGTCTTGTCCGACCACGTCTTCATGTCGGCGAACGTAAAGACGTGCTCTTCGCCTTCCGGGTTGCACCAGACCATGGCCCGACGGTCCGGATCGGCGACGGCGATGTCGTCGACCACGTCGTAGCCGAAGTTGAAGTCGTCAGGGCACACGATCTTGAAATCGGTCAGCACGCCGTTCTCGTCGTAGGCTTCCTTGACGTAGCGAAGGTTGATGTTGCGCATGGGTTCGTTCCTTGTCGTGAGTGCGCGGCGCCTGGCCGCGCGAAGCGGATGCAGTGCAAGAGAATGTCTGTCGGGAGCGCGTCGCAAACGCGGCGCGGGCGACGCTTCGGGAAACGCTGATCAATTCCGTCATCTTTGCTCAGACGAGCCGGCGCTCAGCAGCTTCAGGCCTCGCTTGCGCACGTCGGCGCACGCGCTCGGTCTTCAGCCTCCGCCCGTTCGTCTCGCCTGAGCAGGGCAAGACGGCCTTCATCGGCGTTTCCCTAGATAATGTCGCCCTCCGGCTTCATGACGACGGCCAAAAACGTGCACGGCTCGCCGTCGATGGCGATCATGCCGTGGCCCCGGCCCGAATCGTACATGAGCACGTCGCCCGCCTCGAGCTCTTCGACGTGGCCCTCGTAGGCGAACCGCAGCTTGCCCGAGATGATGTAGTCGAGCTCTTGGCCGGCGTGGTAAGACAGGTGAATGGGCTTGTCCTGCTCTTCTTCCAAATACGGCGCCGTGACCAAAAACGGCTCGGCCAGCTTGTGGCGAAAGTGCGGCGCCTTGTGCAGGTATTCGAAGCCCGCGCGGCGCTTGATGGAAAGCCCGTCTCGGGCACGCACGAGCGAATACCCCGTCAGATGCGGGTTTTCGCCGGTCAGAAGCTCGATGACGTCGACGCCCAAGCGCTGGGCGCACTTGAACAAAAACGTGAACGACAGATCCTGCTCGCCCGATTCCTGGGCGGCGTATTCGGCGACGGAACGCCCCGTGGCGTCGGCCATTTCCTGCATGGTGATGTCCATGTCCTCGCGAAGGGCCTGGATGCGGCCCGCCACCTCTTTGATGTTCGGCTCCATGAACGCGGGCCTCCTTTCATGCTGGCGCAAATTCGTTCATGCGCCCCGTGTCATACAGGCGTGAGCCTCATACTATAGCGAGCCGATATTGCCACAGTGTTACAGACGGGCTGAATTCGGACGTGCGGCCGCCAACGGCGCTTGCGCGCAAACGCAAGTGCGCTTCCGCCGCCGATGCTGCTGCAACAGAGGCGCTTTTCGACAAGAAAAAGCCCGGCATCCGTTACCATGGAAAGTCACGGTACATTTTGTTTCCTTCGCAGCGCACTGCCGCAGAAAGGAGCCGCACATGCGCATCGGAGCCCAACAGGTCATCTGGATCACCGGCGCGAAAGGACGCCTCGGACGCGCCATCGACGGCATTTTGGACCACGGCCGCTACGCCGTGCTGGCCACCGACACCGAGGTCGACATCGCCGACTACGGGGCGGTCAGCCACTTCGTCGCGCTCAACCGCCCCGACATCATCATCAACTGCGCCGGCATGACCGATCGCGCCTGGTGCGAGGCCCATCCCACCGAGGCCTTCCGCGCAAACGCGCTCGGCGCCCGCAACGTGGCGGCGGCGGCCCAGTCCATCAACTCGCGCGTCGTGCAGCTGTCCACCGACGCGGTGTTCTCGGGCCAGCGCAACGTCTACTACGACGAGTTCGACACGCCGCATCCCAACACCGTGTACGGCAAGTCGAAGCTGGCCGGCGAAGCGTTCATCCGCGACTTGAACCCTTTGCACGTCATCGTGCGGTCAAGCTGGGTGTACGCCGACATAAGCGAGCACATCTTCGCCAACATCCTGCAAGCCGGTCGCACGGGGACGCCCCTCGAAGTGCCGGCGAACCAGTTCTCCACCCCCACGTCGGCGCTGGCGCTTGCCCGCTGCATCGTCACGCTCATCGAAGCCGACGAGTTCGGCATATTCCACGCCGCGAACAAAGGCGTGTGCAGCCGCTTCGAATTCGCCATACGGGTGCTGCGCGACGCCGGCCTTCCCACCGACATGATCGTGCCCACCTACGAGCCCGAAAACGCCTACACGCTGGCGCTCGACAACATGATGCTCAAGATGACCGGCGTGCACAAGATGCCGAAATGGGAAGACGACCTGCAGGAATACATCAGCCTCATGGCACACGTCGAAGCGTAAGGAGGCCTGCTTCATGGAACTGTCCAAAATGCGCCAAACCACCCCGCCCGGATCCGCCCCCGCCGCGCGCAAGAAGCTGGGGCTCACGGCGCAGATTCTGCTGGCGCTTGTGCTCGGCATCGTCTGCGGCGTCGTGTTCCACTACCTGGTGCCCGCAGGCGCCGTTCGCGACGACGTCTTCGTGAACGGCATCTTCTACGTGGTGGGCCAGGGCTTCATCCGCCTCATGCAGATGCTCGTCGTGCCGCTCGTGTTCTGCTCCATCGTGTGCGGCGCCTCGGCCATCGACGTGAAGACGCTCGGCAGCGTGGGCGTCAAGACGCTCGTTTTCTACCTGTGCACCACGCTTGTCGCCATTTGTATTGCACTTTGCATCGGCAACATCATCAATCCCGGCCTGGGCGTCGATATGTCGGCCATGGTGGAGTCAGACACCTCCACGCTTGACACCGCCTCCGACACCAGCGTGACCGAAGTGCTTCTGGGCATCATCCCGAAAAACCCCATCGGGGCGCTGGCAAACGGAGACATGCTCGCCATCATCTTCTTCGCCCTGTTCATCGGCGTGGTTCTCGCCATTCTTGGCAAGCGCGTCGAAACGGTGCACAGCTTTTTCGCCCAGTTCAACGACATCATGATGGAGATGACCTCGCTCGTCATGCGCGTGGCCCCTATCGGCGTGTTCTGCCTGCTCGCCCGCACGTTCGCCAACATCGGGCTTGACGTGCTCTTGCCCATGTTGAAATACATCGTCGCCGTCGTGCTGGCGCTTGCCTGCCAGCTGTTCGTCACCTACATGGTGCTGTTGTGGGTGTTCGCACGCGTGAACCCCATCACGTTCTTGAAGAAGTTCGTGCCGGTGTTCGCGTTCGCGTTCTCCACCGCCTCGTCCAACGCCACCATCCCGCTCAACATCGACACGCTGGAATCGAAGATGGGCGTGAGCAGGCGCATCTCTTCGTTCACCATCCCGTTCGGCGCCACGGTGAACATGGACGGCACCTCCATCATGCAGGGCGTGGCGGTCATCTTCACGGCGCAGCTGTTCGGCGTGGAGCTTGGGCCGATGGAGTACGCGACCATCATCGCCACGGCCACGCTCGCCTCCATCGGCACGGCCGGCGTTCCTTCGGCGGCGCTCGTCATGCTGTCGATGATCTTCAACTCCATCGGGCTGCCGCTTGAGGGGATCGCGCTCATCATGGGCATCGACCGCATCGTGGACATGTGCCGCACCGCCGTCAACATCACCGGCGACGCCGTGGTGTCGGCCATCGTGGCAAAACAGGCCGGGGAGATGGACATGGCCGTGTTCAACGACCCTGAAGCCGGGCTGGAAATCGACGAGAAGCGCGTCGTCGTCAGCTCCGACGAATAAGTCCGCACGCCGCGCCGGGGCTTCGACGGCCCCGGCGCGTGCAGTCCGGCGCCAGGCGGGGCCTCAGTGCGCACGCCAACGCTTCCAAGGTGCAGTTGTGCAAGGCGTGGCAATCGCGGGTGCTTCCGGCGTGCAGTTGTGCAGGCTGTGGCAGCGTTTGGCAGCGGATCTTGCATTTCGGTGCAGTTATGCAGGTTATGGCAGAGCAATTCTGCATATACCCCTATAAGTTAGTACTAGTAAACTTACCGATTCGCTAAAACGCCTGGTCAAGGAACCGGGCGTTTTTCATCGCTTGGTCGCGCTCTGCCATAACCTGCATAACTGCACAAAAACCGGCCTTTCGCTGTCAAACGCTGCCACAGCCTGCACAACTGCACCGATCGGCGTCGGGGCGGCATCGAGAGCGGCCAAGCCGGCAGAGGTCCGGCCCAACGCGAGAAGCAGCGCTCGCAGCGACTGCGGACGCTGCGGCGCACGCCAAGCCTCCTTGCGGCCTATCGCGCCTTCTTGGCACGCCGGTCGAAGCCCAAAAGCTTGCGTGCGCAGAATTTCAGCCCCTTGCGGTGACGGAAGTAGCTCCACTTCACGCGCCGCGCCTCGACGTCCGTCAGAGGCGCCTCGCCGAGCAGCCGCGCAAGCAGCGCCTGAGACCCCGGTTCCATCTCGCCGACGGCGACAGCGCCGACATGCGGCCCTACGGCCTGTTGCCAGCGCCGGTGCGCCTCTTCCCGCTCGGCGGCCGGCAGCTCGAGCAGATCGGGGCCGATGAAATCAAGGCACCAGTCGAGCATCCGCGCCCCGTGGCCGGCAAGCCATCCGTGCGCCGCCCACGTCTCGAAGATCGCGCCCACGATGGCGATGTGGTCGAGCACGCGCCTGCTCGCACGGGCGCGGCTTTCCGCCATGAGCGAGCCTGCCCGTCCCTGGCGGTAGCGGTACAGCTCGTCGGCGATCACGACCGTCCGCTGCGACAGCGGGTAGGCCTCGAAGTAAAAAGCCTGGTCTTCGCCGAACGCCAGGTCCTCGCGAAAGCGCAGGCCGGCATTGATCAGAAAATCACGCGAAAAGGCGCTGCGCCACACGAACGGGCGGCATCCCGGCTGGTAGAGCGCGTCGAAGGCGGCGCCGTCGTAGCGGGCCGGGCTCGGATGGAGGTTCTCTTCCTGGTAGCGGGCAGCGCTGCCCGCCGGAAACGACGCAGCGGCGAAGGTGAGCATGTCCACGCCGCCTTCTTCAAAGACGCGCACGACCGTTTCGCAGGCGTCAGGCGCGAGCATGTCGTCGCCGTCGACGAACATGACGACGGGGGCTCCCGCAGCTTCGATGCCGACGTTGCGGGCATGCGACAGCCCGCCGTTTTCCTGGTGGATCACGCGGATGCGCCCATCGAGCCGCGCCGCTTCGTCAAGCGCCTCGGCGCTGCCGTCGGTCGAGCCGTCGTCGACGCAAACGATCTCCACGTCTGCAAGCGTCTGCGACGCGATCGACTCCAGGCACTCCCCCACGAACGCGCGGATGTTGTACACCGGCACGATGACGGACACGCATGCCATGGCCGCCTCCTAGCGCAACCGCTCGCGCACGGCGCCGACCAGCAAAGACGGCCCCCCGACGCGCAGGTAGTGGCGCATCTTCCGCACAAACGACCACCCGTCTCGGCACGTCTGCTGCGCGAAGAACAACAGCGGGTCCCTTACGACGGCACGCGCCCGCTCGGCACGCCACGGCTCGAGCCGCGCCATGGCCACGTCATCTTCCACAAGCGGCGCGAAGTCCTCGGCCATGCGAAAGACGAACTGCCGGCCCAGATCGAAAGACAGCCGCTCGATGTTCCACACGTAGGAGTCGTAGCGCATGCGCGTCAGAATGCCGCGAAGCGCGTCGCGGCGGGCGGGCAGGCGGCGGGCGAACGCATCCATCTCGGCGTATTCGTCGCACACGCAATACACCTTCGCCGGCGAGTTGACCGAAGACGCTTCGTTGTCCTGGCGGTAGTGCACGAATTCCTCGTCGAGCACCACGACGCGGTCGGCGCACGCCCACGCCTTGAAGTTGAACGACGCGTCCTGGTACGACGCGCCCGGCGTCTCGAGAAAGCAGATGTCGTTGGCTTCCAGAAAGTCGCGCCTGTACAGCGCCGACCAGATAGAGGGCTTCTCATGAAAGATCGCCTCGTCGTCCATCGGGCAGAACGGGCGGCCGCACGTCACGTCGCCGTAGAAGCGGTACGGCTCGTTGCGCGGGGCGGGCGCGGACCAGTAGAACCAAAAACGCGCCTTCACCACCTGTGCGCCGGCGTCCTCGGCCACGCCGACCAGCCGCTCAAGCGCATCCGGCTCCATAAAGTCGTCCGACTCCAAAATGGCGACGTATTTCCCCCGCGCCTCGCGAAGGCCCCGGTTCATGGAGGCGCCGTAGCCCGAGTTCGCCTTGTCGATCACGCGGAAGCGCGGGTCGGCCAGATAGCGCTCGATGATGTCGCGCGAGCCGTCGGTCGAGCCGTCGTTCACGCACACGACCTCGAAATCCCCAAACGTCTGCGCAACAACGGAGTCGAGGCATTCCGCCAGGTACCGCTCCACGTTGTAGACGGGCACCAGCAGCGACACGCTTGGAGCGGAGCCGTTTTCTGCCATGGGAACTCCTTCACAAGAAGGCGGGAAGCGCCTGCCTCCCGCCGCAACGTGCAATCTGTGCGCCGGCGCCTACTCGACCGGCACTACCTCGGGAAGGCCGAGGATCGTCGTGGGATCGGTGCCCGCCTCGACGGCGGCGATGATCTTGGCCCACGTGTCCTCGTCGCGATACGCGAGCCACATGCCGCCGGCGTTCTCGTCAAAGTCGCCGTCGTAGGGCCCGGTGCCCGACAGGAAGGATATCTGGTCGGCGTGCTGCGCGAAGTCCGTCACCGTCGCGAACAGCTTTTCGGTCGGCCAGTTCGTCGTCGTGTTCTCCGTCAGGTCCTGCACGGCCTGCGTGACGCCGTCGGGATTGGCCGCCACCTTCGCAATGAGGCTTTGCACGATGTTGCGGTCCTGGATCTGGCGGCACACGTCCATGTATTCGGCATAGAGCTTGCGCACGCGGGCGAGCACGAGCGCCTCGGCCCCGTCAAGATGCTGGTCGCCGGCCGACAGCTCGATGTTGCCGCCGCTCACCACGTCTTTGAGGTGCATGTCGATGGGCACGTTGACGTCGACCCCGCCCAGTGCGTTGACGAGGTTTTCGAACGTGACGAACGTGGTGACGAGGTAGTACTTGGGATCGACCCCCGTCAAGGAACGCACCTGCTTCGCCAAGCCTTCGACGCCGTCGTAGAGGTAGGCGTCGTTGATCTTCATGATCCACCCGTCGTCGTGGTAGGCCGTTGTGTCGCGCGGCACCGTGACCAGGCCGATGGAATAGTTCTTCGGATCGACGCGCACGAGCATGATGGTGTCGGAGCGCGGCAGGTCCTCGTAGCCCTCGACCATGTCCGAGGTGCCTTCACGGGTGTCGCTGCCAACGACAAGCACCCAGAACGGTTCGGTGTCGGGCCCGGTCATCCCGGCCATCATGTCGACGTCGCGCACGTTCATGACCATGTCGGTGTCGCGCACGGCCGTCGTGGAGGTCGATTTCGCGCACGCCGTCAAGGCGGTCAAGAGCACGCATGCCACGGCGATGGCCACAAGAGCCGCCCGCCTGGCGCTTTTCGCGGATGCAGTCGCGCTAGTATTCATGGTAATACCCTTGCTCGTCGTAGTAGCCGTATTCGTCGCCTTCAACGTATCCTTCTTCGCCGGTGCCTTCCGCGGCCGAAGCCTCTTCTGCGCCCGGAACGATCTGCGTGGCCTCGTAGTCGATCTCCGCCGGCTCTTCGCCCGCGTCGACGCTTTCCATGAGCGCCGCCCAGCCTTCGGGGTTTTCGTAGCACAGCCACATGCCGTTGTGCTCTTCCATGAAGTCGCCGGCGGAAGGGCCTGTCGCGGAGTAGATCTTCATGTCGTCTTTGTTCGTCGCGAACGCCATGGCAAGCGACAGCACGTCGGAGGTCTTCATGTCGGTCTGCACGCACTCGGCCACGCTGAGCGCGGCGTCCGGCAGCTCGACCAGCGGTTTTTGCACGATCTCCTTCATGATGGCCATGGCGAGCGTGCGCACGTTGTTCTGGCGGTGCACGTCTTGGTTCTCGACGTATTCATGGCGGGCCCGCGCGAAGATCTGCGCCTGCGAGCCGTCAAGCTTTTGCTCGCCCGGCTCGAGCGTGATCCATTCCTTGGTCAAGGCGTCCTGGTACGTCAGCTCCGTGTCGACGTTGACGGTGACGCCGCCCAGCCCGTCGACCACGTCGGCAAGCGACGAGAAGCCCACGACCGCGACGTGCGAGATGGGCACGCCGGTAAGCTTCGACACGGCGTCGACCGAGGCCGACGCGCCGCCCAGGTGGTAGGCGTCGTTGATCTTGTACATGCCGCCGTCTTCCCACACATACGGCGTGTCGCGGGGAATGGACACCATCGTGACCTTGCTTTCCTCGGGATCGATGCGCACGAGCATCATCACGTCGGTGCGCTCGATCTCCCAGTCGCGGTCTTCCTGCTCGTAGGAGTCCGACCCGAGCAAAAGCACGTAGTACGGCTCGCCGGTGGCGGGCGCGATCAGGGACGTGTCGAGCTTGTCGGTGTGCTTTTCGTCCTTGAACGCCAGCGCATCGTCGAGGCTGCTGGTGTAGACGTAGGCAAGGGCGCCGGCAGCGCTGCCGAACACGAGAAGAACCGAAAGGACGACGACGGCGACGCGCTTCAAAATACGGTTGCGACGCTTGCGCTTCGCAAGCACCGGGTAGAGTTCTTCGGCGCTGGCACGGTCCGCCGCGCTTTCAGCGAGCTGGGGGTCTTTTTCCTTGCTCGACCCTTCGGCCTCGGCATGCGTGTAGCGGCCGGATTCGCGGGAATAGCGGTCGAGCTCTTCGTTGTTGGCAGCTTCGGGTTCGAGAGGTCCCGATTCGCTCACGTTCAAACCTCCTTGAAGGACTGGCAATTCGGTCGATGACATGAATTTCGTCATCTTAGCATGGATGGTTTTCCATCGTGGGCATTCATAAAATGTTCGTCTCCAGGCCATGCAATCTAAATGGCGATGCGGCCGTCACCGGGGACGATGCAGGGGTCGCGCCCGGCCGGTCGCGCACTGGTTGCGCACACGGCGCCCTTTGGGTATGATCAGGTCCTCGTTCGTTTCGCATGCGGTTCGATGCGCACCTGCCTGCGCCGATTGCAAGGAGTCCCTTGAACAAGCTTTTGACCATCGTCATGCCCGCCTACAACATGGAGGCGTATCTGGGCGGCGCCCTTGATTCCATCTTGGCGTGCAATCGCGCCGACCGCGTGGAGGCGCTCGTCGTCGACGACGGCAGCACCGACGCAACGCCGCAGGTCATTGCCGCCTTTGAGCAGAAGGCGCCGGACGTGGTGCGCGGCGTGCGAAAGGAAAACGGCCATTACGGGTCGGCCGTCAACCGCGGCATCGCCGAGGCGACGGGCGACTACGTGAAGGTCGTGGACAGCGACGACTGGGTGGACGGTCGCGCCTTGGACGAGCTGCTGGCGTTTCTGGAAAGCGCCGGCGAGGTCGATCTGGTGCTGAGCGACTACGTGCGCGTGTTCGAAGACCGCGAAGAGCCCGTCTCCGTCGCCGACGTTCCTCCGCGCAAGGTGCTGCCGTTTTCAGACGTGCGCCTGCGGCCTTGCATCATGCACGCGATCACCTACCGCCGCGACGTGTTGCGAAAAAGCGGGCTGCGCCTGGACGAGGGCATCCTGTTCACCGACGACGAGTACGCCCTCTTCCCCATGGCATGGGTCGAAACGCTCGCCTACGTGCCCCAGCCGGTGTACCGCTACCGGCTGGGACGCGCCGAGCAGAGCGTGTCGCCGGAAAACCTCGAACGCACGCTGGCCGACAACTGGCAGGTGACCCAAGCCGTCATGGCGTGGCGCCGCTCGCTCGCCTCGCGCGGCGTGCAGCCGGCGAACCTGGCGTACGTGAACGAGAAGTGCGCCGCCATCGCCTACGAGCACATCCGCCGCCGCCTGCTTTCTTCTGACGCGGCGCAAGGCCGGCGCGTCACGCGCGAGCTGGAAGCGTTTTTGACCGACGACGTGGGCATCGCCCCGGCCGACCTTGAGCGCCACGTGCGCTTTTTGCGCCTGACCAATTACGCGGGCTGGGGCGTGCTCGCAGCCTACAAGAAGCGCCGCGCGAAAGGCTAGAACCATGGACGATCCGCTTCTCAGCATCATCGTGCCGGTGTACAACATCGCGCCGTATCTGGACGAATGCCTGGAATCGCTGTGCGGCCAGACGTACCGCAATCTGGAAGTCGTCTGCGTCGACGACGGGTCGACCGACGGCTCGGCCGAGGTGCTGCGCACGTGGGAGGCCCGCGACGAGCGCGTCCGCGTCGTCTTTCAGTCAAACGGCGGCGTGTCCCGCGCCCGCAACCACGGACTGGACGTTGCAACCGGCGACTACGTGGCCTTCGTCGACGGCGACGACTACCTCGACCTCGACGCCGCCGAAAAGCTTCTGGCCGCCGCCTGCGAAAACGACGCCGACATCGTGGTCTTCGGCGGCCGCGCCTTCCCTGAGACCCGCTGGGTGACCGAGGTCTTCGGCCCGCGCGACGTGGTGCGCACCGGGGACGGCTGCGCCATGATCTTCGAGGAAAAGGGCTGCATCCCGTCGGCGTCGAACAAGATCTTCCGCCGCAGCCTCATCGAGGCCGAGCACTTGCGCTTCAACGAGCGCCTCGTGCTGGGCGAAGACACGTCGTTTTCGTTCTTCGCCTTCCCCGCCGCACGCACGGTCGCGTTTCTGTCGGACCGGTTCTACCATTACCGCTTCGAGCGGGCCGGCTCGGCGGTGACGGAGAACTTCAAGAAGCGGGCCTGGCAGCTGAGCCATCATGTGGAGGTGCTCGACTACATCGCCGGCGAATGGGAACGGCGCGGGCTGCTCGACGGACGGCGCACGCAGCTGCTCGGTGCCATCTGCTTCATCTTCTACGACTTCGACGAGCTGTCGCCCGCCGACCGCATCCCCTTCGCGCGGCGCTTCAAAGAGGCGTTCGATCGGCACTTTTCACCCTCTGACCTGGCCCGTCCCATGGGCCGCAACGAACGCTACCGGTACGAGCTGTTCTTGGAGCTGGCCCGCGACGGCCTCACGCGCACCCAGGCCGCAACGGCGATGGCGCGCTACCGCGCAAAGATGGCGGCCGTGGCGCTCAACCGCAGGCGGGCGGCCCTCATGAACAGCAAGGACGCATAAAACCTCCGGGCGCCGCCATGCGGACCCGGGGCTGGCGGAATTGGTCAGCGTTTCCCTACGAATGCAGGATGAGCAGGCGCTTGCAGTGGGGGCAGTGCACGACGTTTCCCTGGCGGCGCAGTTCGGACAGCCGCCCCGGCTCGATGGCCGAGCGGCACGCGCCGCACGCCTTGTCGGTGAGCATCGCGACGGCGACGCCCTTCGTGCGCTTCATGATCTTGTCGTAGTCGCGCGAAAGGTCGGCGGGCAGCCGCTGCGCCAGCTTCTGCCGATCGGCCTCGCACGCGGCGATGCGCGTCTTCAGCTGGCCGCCCTCTTTGATGAAGCCTTCGGTCGCCTCGGCCTCTTTTTTGTTGATGGCTTCCAGCATGAGCAGGATCTTCTTCTGCATGTCTTCGATGCGGGCCAGCTCGTCAAGGGCGGCAGAAAGCTGCTCTTCCAAGGCAGCGCGGCGCTTCGCGATGCCGTTGAGGTCGCGGGTGCGCGACTCGACGCTGCGGTAGTCGCCCTTCAGCTCTTCGATTTCCGCCTGCAAGCGGCGCTGCTTCTCGGCCAGGCCGGAGTCTTCTTCGCTGAGCATGCGGCAGCGGTTGTCGGAAGCTTCGAAGAACTTGCGTATCTCGACGTTCTTTTCCTCGATCTGCTTCTTTTTGGCGCGTGCCTGCAAGATGATCTGACGTTGAGGAAGCGCTTCGAGATCGTTTTGGCACTGGCGAGCCTCAAGGTCGATGGTCTGCATCTGCAGCAAAACGGCAAGATCTTCGGTTGGCACCTGCATCGTCTGCTCCTCCTCCGGTTCGAAACGAGCCTCTCAAAGCGTGGTCCCCGAAAGCCCAGTTTGCCACAACTGCCGAAAAAAAGCGGGGCGAATCGGTAATCGCCCCGCACCTTACATATATCGTTGTGCAGGCGCACAAAACCGCCGAGGAGCCGTCCGCCCGACCGCGAAACGGGGTCGCGCCTACACCCGCATGGCTTCCGGACAGGCCCAGCGATCGCCCTGGCCGATGATGACGACATCGTCTTCGGCGACGCCGATCGCACGGACGGCCGACGCCAGCACCGTCGTGAGCGGCAGCTCGCTCGTGTCGTGGCCCAGCTCGACGATACACAGCCCCGCAAGCGACAGGTCGAGCGCCTCGTGGTACTTCACCTCGCCGCACACGACGCAGTCGGCCTGCTCGGCCAGAGCGCGACGGCCGACGCCGCCGATCGACCCGGTGCAGGTGACGACGCGCTCCATCACGCGCGAAAAGTCGCCCCACACCCGCGGCGCTCGGCCGAAGACCGCCGTGCACCGGGCGGCAAGCTGCTCAAGCGTCAGCGGCGCCTCGTCGCCGAACGCGCACAGCTGGCCGTAGCCCTTTTCGCGGCTGTTTCCGACCGGCTCGACCACGCCTTTGAAGTCAAGACCCAAAAGCCCGGGCAGCACGCGCTGCGCCCGCGGGCTGACGTCGAGGGCCGTGTGGAAGTTCATAAGTGCCACGCCGCGCTCGATAGCCCGCCACACGCCCGCGCCGGAGCTCAAGGCTGCCGAAGGCGCCGGCGAAAACGAGGTCGGCGGGTCGAGAAAGGCCGGATGATGGGTGAGCAGCACCTCGGCTTTCGCATCGGCCGCCGCATCGATGGCGTCGACCGTGGGATCGAGCGCAACCGCCACGCGCTTGACCGGCCGCGCCGGATCGCCGACGAGCAGGCCGGTGCGGTCCCACGGCTCGGCGTCGCAGGCCGGAAAGTCGGACAGGAGCAGCCGTTCCAGAAAGCCGACCGTCAGCGCCATCGCAGGGCGCGACAGCGTTCCGCCCGACAGCTTCGCCAACTGCTCCGATTTCCCATACGCTTCTGCACGCTCTCCTGCAGCCATGGCACATCCTTCCACTTGAACGGGTCTGCGGCCTTCCTTCGCACGACGCCGGACGCTTTGTCGCCGCGCCAAAGCGGCCTGTGCGCCTTCGGCGTTTTGCGGTCGAAGGCGTCGACAGGAACGCTATTCTAGACGATTGCGATCTCGCGGCGGTCGCCGCCGGGCGTCGGCACGGTAACCTTCCGATAACCCGCCTCGTACATGAGGCGGTACGCGTCGTCGATGCCGCGGGCGACGTTGGCCGGCACGTGTGCGTCGGTGCCGACGGTGCAGGGCACGCCTTCGCGGCAAAACGCCCGCAGAAACGCCGGCGCCGGGAACATTTCGGCACAGGCGTAATGGGCGCCCGAGGTGTTGACCTCGATCATCCGGCCCGACGCGGCGCATGCGGCCGCCGCCTGTTCGTAGAGCGGCTCCAGATCGAACGTCGGGTAGATGTTGAACTTCTTCGCCAGGTCGGGGTGCGCCATGACGGCGAAGGGGGCGTCGGAGGCGACGGCCTCGCACCACACCTCGAAGTAGCGCCGCCAGATGGCGTCGGCGCCTGCCGTGTCCCATCGGTCGCGCTGGGCAGGATCGTCGAACGGCCAGCGGTCGACGAAATGGACCGACCCCAGCACCACGTCGAAGGGCGCAAAGTCGCTCGCGGAAAACGTGCGGTCCTCGTCGTCGCCCAGCCAGTCGAGCTCGGTGCCCGTGAGCACTTCGACCTTCGGGTGGCGCCGGCGGGCGTGGGCGACCGCGTCCAGGTATTCGTCCACGCGCGACTTGTCCATCGACAGGTAGGCGTTCGAGTCGAACGCGCTGGTCAGCGGATAGTGCTCGGTGACGGCGATGGTCGAGACGCCCGCCGCTTCGGCAGCGGCGACCAGCTCTTCGACCGTGCCTTCGCCGTGGTTCGTGAAACAGGTGTGGGTATGGGTGGTGACGCGTTCCATCACGCTTCCTTTCCGTCAGGCCCAGTCAAGCGTCTTGCGCAGGGCGTCTATGAATCCGTCGATGTCACGCTCGGTCGTGAAGCGGCCCATCGACACGCGCAGGGCCTCGTGGGCGTCGTCGTCGGAAACGCCCAGCGCCGTGAGCACGTGGCTCGGCTCGAGCGACTGCGACGAGCACGCCGATCCGCCCGACACGCCGAACCCCAGCGCGTCAAGCCGCAAGACGAGCGTTTCGCTTTCCAGGCCGTGAACGAGCAGGTGCACGATGTTGGGGAGGAAGTCCTGGCTGCCCGCCTCGACCTCCACGGTGGCCTCGACGCCGTCCAATGCGCACGCCTGCGCATACAGCCGGTCGCGCAGGCCGCGCAGCCGCGCAGCCTCGTCTTCCCATCCGCTTTGCGCCGCACGGGCGGCAGCGGCGAAACCGACCGCCCCGACCACGTTCTGCGTGCCGCTGCGACGTCCCAGCTCCTGCCCGCCGCCAAGCGCAACCGGCGCAAACGGCGTTCGCGCCTTCAGGTACAAGGCGCCGACCCCTTTCGGGCCGCCTGCCTTGTGCGCCGAGAACGACGCCGCGTCCACGCCCCATTCCGCCACGTCGACGAACGCCTTCCCCAAAGCCTGGGTCGCGTCGGCGTGGAAAAACGCGCCCGTCTCGCGCGTGAGCGCAGCCAGTTCGGCCACCGGCTGGATGCTGCCGACCTCGCTGTTGGCCGCCTGCACCGAGACGAGCACGGTTTCAGGTCGCAGGACCGCCTCAAGGGCCCGCGCCTCGATGAAGCCCTGGCGGTCGGGGCGCACGCGCGTGACCTCGAAGCCTTCGGCGGCCAGCTGCTTGGCCGGGGCGAGCACGGCGTCGTGCTCGATGGCCGACACGACGACGTGCGGCTTTTCCTTGGCGCCCTGCATCCGGCGCTTGTTCGCGACCGCCCGGGCAATGCCGAGAAGCGCCGCGTTGTCGGCCTCGGTGGCGCCGGACGTGAACGTGACCTCGTCGGGACGGGCGGCGCCGAGGCTTTCCGCGAGGCTTCTGCGGGCCTGCTCCAGCTCGGCGAACGCGGCGCGGCCGGGCCGATGGAGCGAGTTCGCGTTGCCCTGCGCCGAAACGCCCGCGCGGCCGGACAAGAAAAACGGCGCCATGGCACGGGCGGCCTCTTCGCACAAAGGCGAGGTGGCCGCGTAATCGAGGTAGACGTAGTCGTCGGGAATCGTGATCGCCATGCGTCCGCTAGCCTTCCTCGCCAACCGCCAGCGCCTCTCGGCGGGCCTGCTCGGCGAGTGCGCGAACGTCTCGCAGCGCCTGCGCCGGATCGTCGGCGCCGCACACCGCATTGCCGCACACGAGCACGTCGGCGCCGGCGGCCGCCACAAGCGAAGCCGTCTTCATGCCGATGCCTCCGTCCACCTCGACAAGCGGCGACGCGCCGATGGAGCGGGCCATGGCGCAGACGCGGGCCACCTTCTCTTCGCTGCCTTCGATGTAGCTCTGGCCCGAAAAGCCCGGTTCGACCGACATGACGAGCACCAGGTCGACCATGTCGAGCACCGGCGCCGCGGCCCCGAGGGGCGTCTTCGGCTTCACGCTGACGCCCGCCTTCGCGCCCGCGTCCTTGATCATGGCGACGGCCTTTTTCAGCTGCACGCCGTCAAGCGTCTCGGCGTGCACGGTCAGCAGGTCGGCCCCGGCGTCGAGGTACCACGGCAGCTGCTCGAGCGGGTTGTCGATCATCAGGTGCACGTCGAGCGGCACGCTCGTGACCTTCTTCAGCGCCTTCACGACTGGCACGCCCATCGTGAGGTTCGGCACGAAATGGCCGTCCATGACGTCGACGTGGATGAAGCCGGCGCCCGCCTCGGCAAGGCGCTCGACGTCGCGCCCAAGGTTCGCGAAATCGGCTGACAGGATGGATGGTGCGATCTGCACGGGAGTGAACACGTCGTCCCCTTTCGTTCGGTCGTTTCATTCTACCGCAAAAATGCCTATACTAAGAGACGTACGGGCCGCGAGAAAGAAGGATCCATGACTGACGGCGTCTCCTACTTCTCCTACCCCACGCCGCTGGGAAAAGTGACCATCGCCGCCAACGGGCGGGCCGTCGTCTTTTTGGGGCTGGGCGACCTTGAGCTGGCGGGCACGCGCAAGGCCACCGAGCTGACGAACCGCACGGCGTCGCAGATCCAAGAGTACCTGGCCGGGAAGCGGCAGGAGTTCTCGGTGCCGACGGCGCCGCAGGGAACGCCGTTTCAGCGCCGCGTGTGGGACGCGCTCGCCGCCATCCCCTACGGCCAGACGCGCACGGCGGCACAGGTCGCCGAGATGCTGGGCGCTCCTAAGTCGTTTCGCTCGGTGGGGGCCGCCGTCAACCGCAACCCGCTGCCCATCCTCGTGCCGAGCCACCGGGTGTCGGGGTCGAAGGGAGCCGCCGCGCTGGCGCCGCTGCTCGAGCTGGAACGAAGCAACGCCGGCGCCGCAGGCACCGCCACCTAGGCCTCGCCGCCGCCGTCGGCGCTCTGGCCGGCCGCTTCGTCCGCGCCGGTGTCGGCGCCCTGACCGGCCGTTTCTCCTTCGCCGCCGTCTTTTCCGCCTGCGGCGTCCTGCGTCTCGCCTTCGTTCGGCAGGAAGTAGAACGCCGCCAGCTTGCCGTCTTCGAAGAAGCTGATGCGGAACTGCGCCGCGCCGTTTTCATACGTCGCCTCTTGGACGGCGCAGACGTAGGGCCGCCCCAGGCTTTCGCCGTTGTAGTACTCGACGTCGCCGAGCGCCTCGAACGCGCCGAGCTTTTCCTGTTCGGGGGCGCTGTCTTCTTCCAATTGCTCGGCCGTCATGGTCCCGTCGACGAGCGCTTCGGCGATGGCCGCATAGTCGCCCTCGTTGAACTCGTCGATCGCCTGCGCGGTCCATTCTCGAAGCGCAGGCTCGCTCGCCCACTGCGGCACGCCTTCCTCAAGCGGCTTGTCGGCCTTCGAGCAGCCCGCCGCCACACACAGCGCGGCCGTCATCATCAGCGCGACCGCCACGGCCGCCGCCCGACGCCCCCAGGTGTTCTGCGTTTTCATGGCCCAGTCCTTCCCTTCCGCCGCAAGCGGCTCGACGGCCTTGCGCCGCACCGCCGCATCGGCGACAAACGGTTCGACCGCCAGTATAAGGCCTGCGCACGCCCCGCGGCGAGACGCCGTCAAGCCGACACGCGATCGCCTTCGCCTAGGCAGGCATTCCGCCGGTCGCGTTTCCCTAGAAGGCAAGGGGCGCGGCAGGCCGACGACGAGAAGCGCCGACGCCTTCCCGGAATCGTCGAAGGCCGGCAGAGGGCAGGCGCTGGAGCAGTTTCGCGGCTTGCGGCAGAAGGGTCCCGGTCCTTGTGCAATTTGGCAGGCTGTGGCAGCGTTTGGCAACGGGGGCGCGAATTCTGTGCAGTTATGCAGGCTGTGGCAGAACGTGTTGAACCAGAGCGACCCTCCAAGCTTCTGACCTGGCCCTTTTGAACGCTGAAAGTTAGAAACCGCTAACTGCTCCGGAGAAATGCCGAATCTCCCTGCCACAGGCTGCATAACTGCACAGAATTCGCGCCCCCGTTGCCAAACGCTGCCACAGGTTGCATAACTGCACCAGCCCCGCTCCAGCACGCCGTCCCCGGGCGGCGGGGCCGGGCGCATCCCGAAGCGGGGCCGACTGCGCTTCGGCGGCGGACTGGGGATGTGCCCGCCGTCATCGAAGCGACGGCCGAAAGGGTCCGACAGCTCGAGGGTTCACAGTCCGACCACCTGCGCACGCTCGTCGTGAAGGCCTTGTTCAGGCGATATAAAAGCCTTCTCGCGAATCGGCTGAGAAACGGGTCGGTTGAAGGCGAGCGCCAACCGCCTCAGTGCAGATTTTGTGCAAGCGCATCATTTCGTCTTGCTTCCGCGGCCCAAAACGACCGGCGCGTCCATAAAAATACCCCCTCCAGTTGGGGTGGCTGGAGGGGGCGTTGCAACACGCACAGAGGAGAAGGGGAAGGTGCGCGTGCCTAGGTCCGTCGGGGATTGGTGTAAAGAGAGGGTACATAAGAGACGAGAGACGGTGACGGACCTTTGTGTTGTCGAATGAAAAGGTGCTGCGAGGCGTTCGCAAACCTCGCATGGCTAAGATTACCTGGCTGCCGCAAAACCCGCAAGAGCCTACGCGTTTCGGTAACATTCCCGTCACTCACGCGTTGCCAGAGCACGCCGTTCGCCGCACGAATCGCACGGCGAACGCCCCTGTCCGCGCACCGTGCGCCGCGACGATCAGCCCTCGAACGAAGCCGGATCGTCGATGCCGTAGAACTCGGTCGTGAGCGGGCGGCTGATGAGCGCCGAGCCCAGCGTCCGCGCGTCGCCGCCTTCCCACACGACGTTGCGGACCGCATCGGTGATGGGCAGCTCCACCGCATGAGCCCGCGCGATCACGTCGAGCGTCTTGCAGGCGAGCGCACCTTCGGCCACCATGGACGTTTCGGCTTCCCACGACGCCATGGTGCCTCCGCGGGCGATCATCTCGCCGAAACGCCGGTTGCGGGAATGCCGGGACGTGCACGTGGCGATCAGGTCGCCGGCGCCGGCCAGCCCCAGACAGGTGAGCGGAAGCCCGCCGCACGCGCACACGAGCCGGTTCATTTCGGCCAGGCCGCGGGTCATGAGCATGGCGGCCGTGTTGTCGCCGAACCCGATGCCATAGGCGATGCCCACCGCGATGGCGATGACGTTCTTGAACGCCGCGCACAGCTCAACGCCGGTCACGTCGGAAGACGTGTAGACGCGGAACGTGTCGCTGGCGAACAGGTCTTGGAAGAAGGCGGCCGTTTCGGAAGACGAGCTCGCGACGACGGTGCCAGCCGGAATGGCGCGGATGACCTCTTCGGCGTGGTTCGGGCCGGACAGCACGGCCAGCCGGTCGGCGCCCCCCAGCTCCGCTTCGAAGACTTCGACCGGCAGAAGGCCCGAGCCGCCCTCGACGCCCTTCGAGCACACGACGATGGGCAGATCGTCGGCGACGAGCCCGCAAAACGCCTGGCCCACCCCGCGCAAAAGCTTCGACGGCGTCACGATGACGGCGGCCTTCGCCCCGCGCAAGGCGTCTGAATACGACGTGGTCGCCACGATGTTGTCGGACAGCAGCGCATTGGACACATAGCGCGGGTTGTACCCGTTTTCGTTGATGCCGCGCACCACCTTCGCGTCGCGGGCCCACAAGCTGACGTTGTGCCCGTTCAAGGCCAAGACCTGGGCAAGGGCGGTGCCCCACGACCCAGCGCCGATCACAGCTGCCTTCATGCGTCTTTCCCTTCCCCGTCGCCCTTCGACGACCCGATGCGCCGCTCGCATCCGACCCGCAAGCGTCCGATGTTGCCGCGATGCGCCCACACGACCACGGCCGCGCCCGCGGCGCAGCAGGCCCACGCCGGCACGTTGTCCCAACAATAGTACAGCGCGAACAAGGGGCAGGCCGCGGCCGCGGCTATCGAGCCGGCCGACACGTAGCGCGTCGCCGCCACGACGACCGCGAACAAGGCGATTTCCAAAAGCCCGCCGACAGGGCCGAACGTCACCATGAGGCATCCGGCCGCCACCGCGATGCCCTTGCCGCCCTTGAAGCCGAGCCACGGGCTGAACACGTGCCCCAAGATGCACCCGAGAAACGCGACCGACGTGAACAGCACGACGAGGCAGTTGCTGGAAGCCGCCGCCTGCGCCTGCCAGGCGTCGCCGAGCGCCAAAGCGACGAACGCTGTGCAGCCTTCGGGGTCCCAGGCGACCAGGGCCTGCGCGAGAGCCAAGGCGACAAGCCCCGACACGACACCTTTCCCGAAGTCGAGCACGAACACGGCGCTGCCGCCCACCTTGCCCATGGCCCGCATGGCGTTGGTGGTGCCGATGTTGCCCGAGCCCACATCGCGCACGTCTTTGTGGTAGAAGCACTTGGAAATGATGACGCCCCACGGAACCGACCCCAAAAGGAAGGAGCCGACGAAAACCCCGAAAAGCGCCGCCAACGTCGTCGCCATGCCTAGTCCTTCTTCTTGAAGCGGAACTGCACCGGCGTGCCGGTCAGGTCGAACGTCTTGCGTAGGCGGTTTTCCAGGAAGCGCTCGTAGTTGTCGGTCACCACGTCGGGGCGGTTGACGAAGAACGTGAAGCGCGGCGGCTTGACGGCCGTTTGGGTGATGTACTTCATGCGCAACACGGCCTTGCCCTTGGAAACGGTGTGGCCGGTCTCGCGGATCTCGGCAAGCCAGCGGTTGAGCGCGTTGGTGGGAATGGTGCCGATGTAGTGCTCGTAGGCGGTGTCGATGGCGTCCCAGACGCGGTCGACGCGCTTGCCGGTGAGGGCCGAGATGGACACGACCGGCGCATACCCCACGAACATCATGCGGTCGGCGATGAAGTCGCGCACCTTCTGCTTCGCTTCCGGGCCTTCCACGATGTCCCACTTGTTCAGCACGATGACCATGGCGCACCCCCGCTCGACCGCGTACGACGCGACGCGCTGGTCTTCGTTGGTGAGCCCGAGCGTGCCGTCGATGACGAGCAGCACCACGTCGGCGCGGTCGATGGCGCGCATGGCGCGAACGAACCCGTAGTACTCGACGTCCTCGTCGATCTTCGCCTTGCGGCGCAGGCCCGCCGTGTCGACGATCGTATAAGGCACGCCGTTTCGCACCAGGTGGGTGTCGACGGCGTCGCGCGTGGTGCCGGCCACGTCGGAGACGATGGAGCGCTGGTTGTTGGTCATCTGGTTCATGAGCGAGGACTTCCCCGCGTTGGGCCGGCCGATGATGGCGACGTTGACGCCTTCCTCGTCGTCGGCGTCGGGCGCACATTCGACCTGCCGCAGCTCTTCGACGACGGCGTCGAGCAGATCCCCCGTGCCATGCCCGTGCAGCGACGACACCGGCCACAGGTCCCCCAGGCCAAGCGCGTAAAACTCGTAGAGCGCCTCTTCGCTTTGCGGGTTGTCCAATTTGTTAACCACGGTAAACACCGGTTTCGACGTGCGGCGCAGCAGACGGGCGACCGCTTCGTCGTCGGCGTTCATGCCAGTCTTGCCGTCCACCAAAAACACGATGACGTCGGCCTCGTCGACCCCCATGAGGGCCTGGCTGCGGATGGAGGCCTGGAAGGCGTCTTCGTCGCCCATTTCGATGCCGCCGGTGTCGACGAGCTTGAACTCCACGCCGTTCCAGTCGGCGGTGTGGTACGAGCGGTCGCGGGTGACGCCGCGCATTTCGTGGACGATGGCCTCGTTGCCTTCGGCGATGCGGTTCACGAACGTTGATTTTCCCACGTTGGGGCGGCCGACGACGGCCACGAGCGGTAATGCCATGACAGATCCAATCTTATGCGTGCCGGCGGCCCGATGTCCGGGCGCCGGATGAGAACTCGAGCAGAAATTCGGAAGGGTTACAGGATACCACGGCCATCGGTGCGCCCGCGGCCCTTTGCATTTCTTCCAGATCCATGCCGTCAAGCGTTACCCCGTCGTCGTTGAACGCCACGCGCGGAACGGCGAAAAGCGCCGTCGCGCCGTCGCATGCCCAAGCGGCGGCTTCGCGGCGCACGGCGGCGGCCATGTCGCACCCGCACAACAGCCCGGTCACGTCGACGTTGCCGCCGAAGTAGTCGTTCGGCACGAACAGGGGCTCGACAAGGCCGGCAAGCGGGCTTTTCGGCAGCAGCGCGTCCCACACCGGCTTCATGGCAAGCCCCTGCAGCAGACGGACGCGCACGTTTTCACGGCGCAGGGCAGACGCGCACGCAGCCTGCAGCGGCGCCGACGCCTCCCAGTCGTCGACGTAGGCGCGAACGATGCCCACGCCGTCTTCGTACATGGAGAAGTCGCCGTAGAACGCGGCAGGGGGCAGATGGTCGAGCAGGCGCGGTCCGTAGGCGCTCAGGTAGAACTCGTCGGCGGCGAAGACCCAGGGCGTCCCCCGCTCGGCGCACGCGCGGCGCTGCACGGGCTCCAGCTGGTCGAGCACGGCGCGGGCCGAAGCCGCGTCGTTGAAGCTGCGGTCGAAGGCCGTTTGGTGCTTGGTGTAGCCGAGCGGCACGATGCACACGTCCAACATGCCGGGGCGCTCGTAGGCCCACGCAAGGGTCTCGGCGAGCACGGCGCCGTCGTTGACGCCCGGCATGAGCACGACCTGCGCGTGGAATTCGATGCCGGCGGCAAGCAGCCGGTCGAGCGCTTCCAGGCCGTGGGCGGCATGCTTGCCGATGATGCGGCGTCGCACGTCGGCGTCCGTCGCGTGCAGCGACACGCGCAAAGGCGATATGACCTGGTCGAGGATGCGCTGCTCGTCGGCGGCGGAAAGGTTGGTGAGCGTCACGAACGTGCCGGACAGAAAGCTCAGGCGGAAGTCGTCGTCGCGCAGCGTGAGCGAGGGGCGCATGCCGCGCGGCAGCTGGCGCATGAAGCAGAACGTGCAGGCGTTTCGGCACTGCCGCACGCCGTCGAACACGACGCCTTCGAACGTGAAGCCCCAGTCTTCCCACGGCTCGCGCTCAAGCTCGACCTCGCCCGATTCGCCGTCCAGATCGATGTAGCCGAGCCGTATGACGTCGTCGGCGGAAAGCCAGCGCCAGTCGATGAGGTCGCGCACCGGATGCCCGTCCACCGAGGTCACCCAGCAGCCCGGAGCAAAGCCCGCGTCGTCGGCCGGGCTTTGCGGCTCGACGGCGGCGACGAGTGCCCGAACAGCCGCGTCGTCGCAGCCGTCGGCGCAGCCCCGCGCCGCCGCTCGCTCGATGTCCGCATTCGGATAGGCTTCCACGGCCGACCTCGCTTTCTCACACCTTGCCGCCGCGCCGGGGCGGCGGCGCCTCCGGGACGCCTGCGCCGGGCAGCCGCCCTACAGGGCGCCGAGCACGTCTTCGATGGCTTGGATCTGGTCTTCGGGCGTGGACGCCCCCGCCGTCACGCCGACCGTGAGGCAGCCGCGAAACCACGCCGGATCGATCTCGTCGGCGGCTTCCACATGAAACGACCGTTCGCACGCCTTCGCGCAGATCTCGGCAAGCCGCGTGGTGTTCGACGAGTTGCGCCCGCCGATGATCACCATCGCGTCGACCGTCTGCGCAAGCTCGGCCGCCGCTTCCTGGCGCTGGCGCGTCGCGAAGCACACGGTGTCTTTCACCACCGGAGACAGGCCGCGCACGCGCAGCGCCTCCACGACCGCGTCCAGCTGTTCTTGCATCTGGGTCGTCTGCACGACCACGCCCACCGGGTCGCACAGCCCGTCGGGCAGCTCGCCCGGGCCGGCGACCACGTCCACCGCGCCTCCGGCGCCGCGGGCGTACGCGGTGAGGCCTTCCACTTCGGGATGCCCCGCCTCGCCCACCACAACGACGTGGCAGCCCTGCCGCGCCAGGTTTTCCGCCGCCTTCTGGGCGCGGGCCACGTGCGGGCACGTGGCGTCGAGCACCGCCAGTCCGCGCAAGGCGGCCGCGTCGCGCACCTGCGGCGTCACGCCGTGGCTGCGAATGATCATCACGTCGCCGTCGGCCACGTCTTCCACGCAACGCGCCACCGACACGCCGCGGGCGGCCAAGTCGTCAACGACCTGGGGGTTGTGGATCAGCGGCCCGAGCGTGCAAGCCGCCTCGCCCCGCGCCACCACGTCGTTCGCCATGCTCAAAGCACGCTGCACCCCGTAGCAGGCGCCTGCGTAGTGCGCCCTGACCACCTTCATGCCGCCTCGCCTCCCTTCTCGGCCCGACGGCGTCGCTTCTCTTCCCGGTCGCGCCGGATGTCAGCCACGACTTCGGCCGTCGTGTGGCGCGGCACCTCGTGCAGCTGGAACGTCGACGTGTAGTCCTTGCCGTTCGGAAACAGCGCGGCCATGTCCACCTCTTCGGGCGACACCCGAAGCGACAGGGCGAAGCACTCGCGCATGGCGTACCACGTGCAGGCCTCCAGCCGCTCGTCCTTCGGCAAAAAGTCGAAGTCGCCCACAAGGACGGGATCGCCGTATTCCACGGTGATCTTCGGAAAGCGCACGCGCTCGCCTTTGCGTTTGACGTTTTCGGCGTTGCGCACCGTCATGGGAAGGATGGGCGCGTGCCCCATCTTCGCGATGAAGGCGGCGCCGGCGTGTAGCTCGGGCGCAAGCGACCCTTTGCCGCGCCGGGTGCCTTCGGGCAGAATGCCCACGAGCTCGTTGTTTTTGAGCATGGCCGCCGCCCGCTTGATGGCGGTCCGATCGGCGCTGTCGCGCTTCACCGGGAAGGCGCCAACGCGGCTGAGCACCTGCCCGAGCAGGCCGCCGGCGTTGTCGAAGAGCGTTTCGCGGCCCATGAGGCGCACCCACTGCTTGCAGCGGGCGGCCAGGTAGATGAACACGACGTCCAGAAACGAGGTGTGGTTGCACACGACGACGACGCCGGTCTCGTTGTGAAAGCCGCGCAGGCTTTCGCGGTTGTCGACGCGATAGCGGAACAGCACCTTGCACAGAAAGCCGATGACCGCATAGATCACGTTGCCGCACCAGTGCGTGATCTGCTTGTTGTCGGACGTGCCGCCCAAAGAGCGGTCCCACATCTCTTCTTGGGAAAGGATGAGTCCCATGGCGCCTACGCCCCGTCGTTCGGCGCAGCGGCGCGGCCGGCCTGCGCGGCGCGGGCAAGCTCGCAGATGGCGCCGATGACCTCTTCGATGTGCATGGCCGTGGAATCGAGCACGACGGCGTCGTCGGCGGCCCGCAGCGGCGATGACGCGCGGGACGAGTCCAGCTCGTCGCGGCGCACGATGTCGGCGAGCACTTCGTCGAAGTCGATGGAGCCGACCGAGCGGTCGACGTTTTGCCGCACGCGGCGGTGCGCCCGCTCTTCGGCCGACGCCGTGAGAAACACCTTCACCGCGGCTTCGGGAAACACCGCCGTGCCGATGTCGCGGCCTTCCACGACGTAATCTCCCGCCCGGCCGATGCGCTGCTGCTGGGCGACGAGCGCCTCTCGCACGGCCGGAACGGCGGACACGGGGCTGACGGCGCGATCGACGTCTCCGGTGCGGATGGCGGCGGTCACGTCGCGCCCGTCGATCGCCACCTGGCTCGGCATGGGCTCGCCGCGCTGGTGGAGAAACTCGATGCGCGCGTCGCGGGCGATGGCCGCCAGCGCGTCGGCATCGGACAAGTCGACGCCGTCGGCAAGCGCCTTGCATGCCACGGCGCGGTACATCGCCCCCGTGTCGAGGCACGAAAACCCCAGCGTGTGGGCGACCGCCTTCGCAACGGTGGACTTTCCGGCCCCGCTCGGGCCGTCGATGGCTACGATCATGACGCCAACCTTTCCATGTCGTCGAGAAAACCAGGATAGCTGATTGCAACGCACTCGAAGTCTTTCACGTCCACAGGCTCGCGCCCGACAAGGCCCACAAGCGCCCAGGTCATGGCCAGGCGATGGTCGCCGCCTGAATCGAAGACGAGCCCCGCCGGCGCAACGAGGCCCGGCTGTCCCTCGATGTGCAGGTCGTTGCCGTCTTCCCAAGCGTCCACGCCAAGCGCCTCCAGCCCGTCGATGACGGCCCGCAGCCGGTCGGTTTCCTTCACGCGCAGCTCGCCCACCTCGCGGAAAACGGTGATGCCCTGCGCATGCGCCGCGACGAGCGCGAGCACGGGAATCTCGTCGACGATGGAGGCTATCTTGTCGGCCGGCACCTCGCAGCCGCGCAGGCGCGGGGTGAAGCGAACCGAAATGGTGCCGAAGGGCTCTTTGCCGGCCACGCCGGTACGCGCGATGGAAACGTCGGCGCCCATGCGCTCGAGCGTGCGGACGAATCCGATGCGGGCCGTGTTGAGGCTGACGTTTTCGATGGTCACGTCCGAGCCAGGCTTCAGAACGGCCGCGCACGCCAAAAACGCCGCGGAAGACGGGTCGCCCGGCACGTGCACGTCGCAGGCCTCAAGCCGCGCCGGCCCCACGACCGACGCCGTGCGTTCCCCGGCGGTGGTCTTGACGCCGAATTCGGGCAGCATGAGCTCGGTGTGGTTGCGCGACGGCGCGGGCTCGTTTACGGTGGTGGTGCCGCCGGCATAGACGCCCGCCAGCAAAACCGCGGTCTTGAGCTGGGCAGACGCCATGGGAGAGTCATAGGTGATCGGGCGCAGGGCGCTTGCGCCGCGCTCGACGAGCGGCAGCGTCTCTTTGCCGTCGGGCGAAAAGCGCACGCCCATCTTCATGAGCGGGGCCGTGATGCGGCGCATGGGACGGCGCGTGAGCGACTCGTCGCCGGTGATCTCCGCTTCGACGTCCCACGGCGCGAGCACCCCCATGAGCAGGCGTGCCGTCGTGCCGGAGTTGCCGCAGTCAAGCGGGCCTTCCGGCTGGCGCGGCCCTTCGCTTCCCCAGCCGCGCACCTCGCCGGCAAGGCTGCCGTCGGGCTGCTTGTCCAGCGCGACCTTCGCGCCCAGGGCTTCGACCACCTTCATCGACGAGCGCACGTCTTCGGAATCGAGCACGCCGGAAAGCGTGGACGTGCCCTCCGCCATGGCCGAGAACAGCACGGCCCTATGCGAGATGGACTTGTCGCCGGGAACGCGGACGCTTCCGGCGAGCGGCCGCGAAAGCGGCTCGATGCGGACGGCTGACGAGCTAGACATGGGCATGCTCCTTCGCGGTCAGAGGGTTGAAAGACACCGAAAAGCCGGCGTTGATGAGATGCACGGACAGCTTGCCCACGTCGCCTTCGTCGGTGAGGACAAGGGAGAGCACGGCGCTGTCTTCGGTCACGTGGTCGATCTCGATGGACTGGATGTTGCACCCGACCGAGCTGGCGACAGTCGTCACTTCGGCAACGACGCCCGGACGGTCTTCCATGGGAATGCGCACCTCGAGCAGCCGCTCGGTGGAAGGCACCCAGGCGGCCGGCAAGGCGCGGCGCACCTCGGCGGCGTCGGCCAAAAGCCCGGTGAGGGCCGCCTTGTCGTCGCGGCGCAGCGCGTCGGCGAACTGGCCGATGATCTGCTGCATTTCGACGAGCCCCGCCAAAAGCGCCTCTTTGTTGTCGAACGCGATGCCGCACCACAGCTCCGGCGAGCCGGCCGCGATGCGCGTGGTGTCCTTGAAGCCGCCGGCGGCAAGGCGCATGAGGGCCTGCTGCTCGTCGGCGTGGCGGTGCGCCAGCTGCACGAGCGACGACGCCACGAAGTGGGGCACGTGCGACACGACCGCCACCGCGGCGTCGTGGTCTTCGCGCGGCAGCGCCACGACGCGGGCACCGATCGAGGTGACCAGCTCGTGCAGGCGCGGGAAATGCTCGGCCGGCATGGCGGCGTCCGGGCACAAGATCCAATGGGCGCCTTTGAACAGGTCGGGGCGGGCGCCGGCGATGCCGCTTTTCTCGGACCCGGCCATCGGGTGGCCCGGCACGTAGTTTTCCGGATGGGGCAGCACGTCGGCGGCGATGGCCGAGATGCGAGCCTTCGTAGAGCCGACGTCGGTGACGATGCCGTCGTAACCCCACGCGGCCAGGCTTTCGAGATAGCCTTCGGCCGCGCCGACCGGCGTGGCGATCATCACCAGGTCGCAGCCTTCCTGCACGTAGCATTTGAATTCCGGGCTTTCCGGCCGCGCGGCGGCGGTGGCCCAGCCGTGCGCGAGGGCGCTTTGCAGCGCGGCGTCGTCAACGTCGACCGCCAAAAGCGCCGTCTGCGGCCAACGCTGCCGCACCGCCGCAGCGAACGAAGCGCCGATCAGCCCGATGCCGATGACGGCGATGCGTGAAAAGCACGGCTCGTTGTCGTTGCGATCTGCCATTATGAACAGAACCTTTCTTTCTTGCAGGCGTGCATGCGCACGCGTCCGCCTATTCTAGCACGACGCGTTGCGGCCACGGCCCCCCTCGGCAAACGGCGACGGCCCCGGCAGCCGAGCGCAGGCAAAACAGGCGCACGGCCGCGAAAAGCGCACGCCGCCCGCCCGACAGGCGTCCTACGCGCCGCCGACGGCCCGGTGCAGCGCCTCCGTCTCGCGCACGGACAGCTCTCGCCACGTCCCTCGGGCAAGCCCCGCCAAGGAAAGCGGGCCGAACGTTTCGCGATGCAGCGACACCACCGGGTGGCCGACCGCCGCAAGCATGCGTTTCACCTGGTGTTTTCGACCTTCGGTGAGCACCAGCTCCACAACCGAGTCGCTCGCGTCGCGCCCCTTGTGCGCCCGCGTGCGCTGCCGCGCCTGCGCGTGGGTGTGCGGCCGGGGGCCGGCGAAGCAGGCCATCGCCCGGTCGCGCTCGGACCCCGCAAGGACGCGGGCCCGCGCCGGGGCCGTCCTGCCGTCTTCAAGCAGCACCCCGTCGCAAAGCGCCCGCACGTCCGCCGGGCCGGGGCGGCCTTCCACAAGCGCCCAGTAGGTCTTTTCCACGTGATGGCGAGGATGCAAAAGCCCATGCCCCAGCTCGCCGTCGGTGGAGAACAGCAAAAGCCCCGTGGTGTCGGCGTCGAGGCGCCCGATCGGGTACAGGCCCGGATACCGGTCGGTCGGGACGAGGTCGGCCACGGTCGCCCGTCCGTGCGGGTCGCTCATGGTCGTCACGAAGCCGGCCGGCTTGTGCAGCATGATCGTCGTCGGGGACGCGCCCCACGACACGACGCGCCCGTCGACGGCCACCACGTCGCACGCAGGGTCGACCTTGCTGCCCAGCTCGGTGACGACCTGGCCGTTCACCGTGACGCGACCGGCGGTCATGAGGTTTTCCGATCCGCGCCGGCTCGATGCGCCGGCCCGCGCCAAAAACTTCTGCAGGCGCATCGGCACGATGCGCTCGTCTGCGCGGCTGCCCTGCTGCGTGTCCACCGGCCCTCCTATTCGTCGTCGGTCTCGAACACCAGCGAGTCGAAGTCGATCTTCTCGACAAGCCCGAGCGACCCTGCAAGCGCAGAAAGCAGCTGGTCAGGTTCCTCTTCCGCGCCAGACGCCGCCGGCTGGGCGCCGGGTGCGGCCGCATCTGCGGCCACCGCTGCGCCCCGAGCCCCCTCGTCGGCCAGCAGCTCGGCGAGCGCCTCTTCCCCGTCGACGACCTCGGATCTCGACGCCGACAGGCGCTCGCGGATGAGCGCTTCGGTTTCCTCGTCGGGCGCGTAGTCGGCAAGCGGCGGCAGGTCGGCAGGGCTTCTCAGCCCGAACTTCTCCAAAAACGTGCGGCTCGTGCCGTACAGGGCGGGGTTGCCGGGCGCGTCGGCCACGCCCACTTCGCGCACGAGGCCTTTTTCCACGAGGGAATGCAGCGAGCTGTCCGAGTTCACGCCGCGGACGGACGCGATGGCGCCGCGCGTGACCGGCTGGGCATAGGCGACCACCGCCAGCGTCTCCATCGCCGCGGCCGACAGCTTGCGCGTGTCCCAGCTCAGCACGTAGGCTTCGATGAGGTCGTGGTAGGCCGGGTTGGAGAACAGCCGCCAGCCCCCCGCCACCTCGCGCAGCACCAGCCCCGAGCAGCGCTCTTCCAGGCGCGTCTGCACGTCGGCGAGCGCTTGCTGCACCTCGGTTGGCTTCGCGCCGCACATCGTGGCCAGCACCGAAGTGCTCACCGGCTCGTCGGTGACGAACAGAAGCGCCTCCAGGGCGCCCGGCAGGTTCGGCGTGCGTCCCGCCTCGCTTCCAAAGGAAAACGAGGACGCATCGTCGCGTTCAGTCTCAGACATGCGTCTCCTCCCCCAGCGACGTCAACGCGTCGTCGCCTTCCAACAACAGCGCTCCCGACCCCTCCACGAACGCGATCGCGATGTCGCCGAACGCCTCGTCTTGGGCAAGCGTCACCATCGAGCGCTTGTACAGCTCGAGAATGGCCAAAAACGTGACGACCGCGACCGGAACCGGCGTCGAGCGCGTCACCAAGTCCGAGAACCGCAGCTGCTTGCTGCGCCGGATGCGGCTGTAGATGGCCCGCACGTGGGCCTCGACCGGCAGCGGCTTGGCGGCGATGTGCTCGGATTCCAGCAAAAACACCTCGCGCCGCGCAAAGGCCCCCGCCGCCAGGCCGGCGAGCCCCTCCACGGTCACGCCTTCCAGAAAATCGGGCATGACCTGCAGATATTCAGCATCGGGACCGAACGGGCGCCCGTGGCAGCGCCGCTCTTGGTCCAGCAGCGCCTCAAGGCCGGCCGCGGCGTTTTTGTACTGCTTGTACGAGATCAGCTGCTCGACGAGCCATTCGCGGGCCTCCGACGCGCTCAGCTCTTCCAGATCGGCCGCCACCCCGTCGTCGTCGCGCGGAAGCAGGCTCTGCGCCTTTATTTCCAGCAGCGTGGCCGCCACGAGCAGAAAATCGCTCGCCACGTCCAAATCGAGTGCGCCCATCGTGCGCACCTCGGCAAGGTACTGGTCGACGATGTCGGAAAGCGACAGGGCGCCGATGTCCACCTTCTGGCGGCTGACCAGGGAAAGCAGCAGATCGAACGGGCCTTCGAAGCTCTCTGTGCGAACACGGTACGCCACGACGGACCTAGCTTGCGAACGAGAACAAAAACTCGAAGACGTTGCCGGCCGTCACGTCCAGATACAGCCCGATGGGGTTGAAATGAAGCACGTACGGCACGAGGATGACCGCGATCATGAAGATGGGGAACGCATACTGCTGCACTTTGTAGTACTGCGGCAGGTATTTGACCGGCAGAAAGAACGCGAAGATGGACGAGCCGTCAAGCGGCGGAATGGGCAGCAGGTTGAAGAACATGAGGTAGAGGTTGATGATGGAGAACATGGGCAGAAACATCACGACGAAATAGTAGAGCACGTCGTTGGCGAAGATGGCCGCAGCGGGCACGGCCGCAACGACGACCGTGTAGACGACGGCGCCGAGGACGGCCATGACGAGGTTCGCGCACGGACCGGCCAGCCCCACGACGAGGTCCCCTTTGCGCGGGTCTTTGAAGTAGCGCGGGTTGTAAGGCACCGGCTTGGCATAGCCGAACACCGGCATGTTCATGGCCATGAGCAGAAGCGGCATGATGACGGTGCCGAACGGATCGACGTGCTTCATAGGGTTGAGCGACAGGCGCCCGGCGTTTTTCGCCGTAGGGTCGCCCAGGCGAAAAGCCGCATAGCCGTGCGCCACCTCATGGAAGATGATGGCGGGAACAAAGCTCAGAATGGAGCAGACAAGATATGGAATGTCGGTATTCATGCCTCACAGTCTAGCGCACCGCCCCCAAACGCGGCGTCAAGGCGCCCCGGGAGGCGATGAAACTCCACACGACGCCGCAGAAAGCGGCCGACGCCCGCGCCCTGCGAAAGCGCCAAGGGCCGTCCGTCCGCCGTCCCGCGCAAGAAAGGGGCCGCAGCCTGCAGCCCCTTCCCGACGCGAAACGCTTGTTTGACGAGCCCGAACGCCTTAGGCGTTTTCCTTCTCGAACTGCTCCATGAACTCGACGAGCTTCTTCACGCCTTCATAGGGCATGGCGTTGTAGATGGAGGCACGCATGCCGCCCACGCTGCGGTGGCCCTTGATGGACTCCAGGCCGACGAGCTTCGCCTCGGCAACGAACTTCGCGTCCAGCTCGTCGGAGCCGGTCACGAACGGCACGTTCATGATCGAGCGGTCTTCCTTGCGGGCCGTGGCCTTGAACAGCTTCGACGAATCGAGGTAGTCGTAGAGCAGCTTGGCCTTCTTCTCGTTGCGCTCAAGCTGGGCCTCAAGGCCGCCGTTGGCCTTGAGCCACTGGAACACCTTGCCGCACACGTAGATGCCGTAGGCCGGCGGCGTGTTGTACAGCGAGCCGTTCTTGGCGTGGGTGTCGTAGCGCAGCATCGTGGGCGTGCCGGGAAGCGGCTCGCCGATGAGGTCGTCGCGCACGATGACGATGGTCACGCCGGCCGGCCCGATGTTCTTCTGGGCGCCGCCGTAGATGAGCCCGTAGTCGGCCACGTTCACCGGAGCGGACAGGAAGCACGACGACACGTCGGCCACCAGCGGCACGTCGCCGGTCTCGGGCAGCTTGTGGTACAGCGTGCCGTAGATGGTCTCGTTCTGGCAGATGTAGACGTAGTCGGCGTCGGCGGAAAACTCGATGGCGTCCACGTCGGGCACGTAGGAGAAGTTCTCGTCTTCAGAGCTTGCCACGCACCGCGCGTCCCCGAACAGCTGCGCTTCCTTGAACGCCTTCTTCGACCACGAGCCGCTCACGATGTAGTCGGCAGCCTTGTGCTTGGTCATGAGGTTCATCGGGATCATCGCGAACTGCGTGGACGCGCCGCCCTGCAAGAACAGCACCCGGTAGTTGTCCGGAATGCCCATAAGGTCGCGCAGATCCTGCTCGGCGGTTTCGATGATGCCCTTGAACGTGGCGGAACGATGGCTCATCTCCATGACGGACATGCCGCAGCCCTGGTAATCGAGCATTTCGGCGGCGGCTTCGGCGAGCACCTCTTCGGGCAGCACGGCCGGACCGGCAGAGAAGTTGTAGATGCGACCCATGAAACGGACCTCCTCAAAACGGGTTTTTCTATGGAAGCACCAGTGTAGTCCTTATCGCGGCCTAATGTGCCTGCAGAAGCGCCAGGAAACGAGAAACCACACATGACCGGGACGGAGAGTCTGCATGCAAGCCTTCATTGACTGCAACGTCGCGCCCGCCTTTTGATACGCACACAATGCAACGATGGGTTACACAGCGCCCTACAGCTGAAATACGGCGGGCACGCGACATCGTCAAGACTCATCGGAACGCATGAAGGAGAGGGCCCGTCCTATGAACATGACCCACATCACCTATTTTGTGGCAGCGGCCACGCTCGGCAGCTTTTCCCTCGCCGCCCAGGAAAACGGCGTCACCTACCAAGCGGTCTCGAAGTCCATCGCGAACCTCGAGGCGGAGCTGGGCGAAGAGCTGTTCGTTCGGGACGGAAGGGGCGTGTCGCTCACGCCGTTCGGATCCGGCCTGCTGGAAAAGGCGGTCGAAGTCAAAGAATCGTTCGACGAGCTGAAGGCGTTTGCAGCCCACGAGGCACGGCGCCGCAGAGGAAGCGTCGTCGTCGACATCGGCCTGTGCATCCCGCCGTTTCGCAACGACGGCAGGCTGCGCCGGGGCGTGGAGCGCTTCGTGCAGGCCGGCATGGAGCGAGACGTCCACGTCATCCAGTGTTCGTGGGAAAAGGGCCTGGCTTTGCTTTCCGCCGACAAGATAGACGCGCTCGTGACGCTCGGCGCACCGCCGAAGAGCTCCGGCTGCAACGTCAGCGCCATCGGCACGGTGCCGGCAGGGCTCATCATGAGCCCCAACCACCCGCTGGCGGCGCACAAGGGCCTGACGCTAAAAGACGTGGCGGCCTACCCTGTCCTGATCGACCAGCGCTTTGACTGCTTCTTCGACGAGATGTACCCGTTCTACGGGCCCAAGCTGCCCGACGTTCGCCTGAGCGTCGAAGACAGCGACGCGTTCCATTTCCAAGAGATGGGAGTGGTGCTGACGCCCGGCGTGCCCACCCTGGACATCTTCCCGGTCGGCGTCATGCGCTTTTTGCCGGAGCTGGAAACGAAGAAGGTGCCGCTGTGCGTCGTGTCGATCCGGGGCGCGAAGTCGTCGCGCTGCCGAGCGTTCGAGAAGTTTTTGTACGCCTCGATGCTCAGCCTCATGTCGCACGGCGTGTGACGCGTTTGCCCCGCTTCGTCGCCGCAGGGCAAACGCGGCCGACAAGCAGGGCCTCCCGACGCCGACAGACCTTACACAAGCCCGGAAAAGCCCTGTTGGCGCATCGCCTCATAGGCGCCGAGCGCGACGGCGTTCGACAGGTTCAGCGACCGGGCGCCTTCGCGCATGGGAATCCGCACGCAGGCATCCGCGTGCGCGGCGATGATCCCGTCGTCGAGCCCGCGGCTTTCGCGGCCGAACAGGAGGAAGGCGTCTTTTCCGTACGTCGCCTCGGTGAACAGGCGCTGCGCCCGGCCGGTGAACAGATGCAGCTCGGAAGCGCCGTGCGCCTCGAAAAACTCCGCGGCGCAGGTCCAGCGCACCACGTCCACCGCGTCCCAATAGTCGCAGCCGGCGCGGGCCATCATGCGGCTCGTCACGTGGAACCCCAGCGGCTCCACCACATGCAGCCGTGCGCCGATGCAGGCGCAGGTTCGCGCGACGTTGCCCGCGTTCTGGGGGATTTCCGGCTCGACCAGCACGAGGTTCAGCACGTCACGCCTCCTGCTCGCTCTGCCGCGCCATTTCCGCCTCCAATTCCTCGGTGAGCAAAAACCACTCTTCCTCGGCCTCGGCGATGCGCTTCTTCAGCCGGGCGTGCTCGGCAATGGCGTCGCTCGACGCGTCTTCGTTCACGTAAAAGCCCGGGTCGGCCATCATTTCCAGCAGTTCGGCCATCCGCGCGTTGTCGCGCTCCATCTGCTCGTCCAACTCGGCGATGCGGCGGCGCTGATGCTTCAAGGCCGCATACGCCCGGTTGCGGGCCTCGGCCTCGCGGCGCTTCTGCTCCTTCGACTTCGGAGCGCTGCCCCGCGGCGCCGTCAGCTCCGTCTTGCCGCCGGCCGTCTTCGGCTTTTCTCCCTTGGCGTGGCGGTTGACGGTGACGACGGTCTTTCCCTGCTCGCCGCGCCCCGTCTTCGCTCCCCGGACCTCGTCCGCCTCGTCGAGCATGTCGTCGACCACCGACCGGTCCTCGGGCGGCGGGCCGTCCAGCTGGCCGCTCTTGTACAAATAGTAGTCGTAGTCGCCGTCGTAGTTCGTGATCTTTCCCGGGCTTACCTCGACGATGCGGTTGGCCACCCCGCGGATGAGGTGGCGGTCGTGCGTGATGAGCAGGATGGTGCCGTCGAAGGCTCGCAGGGCCTGCTCGAGGATGTCGGCGCTGGCGATGTCGAGATGGTTCGTCGGCTCGTCGAGCAGGAGCAGCGGCTTGGGCGCCACGAGCATCTTCGCAAGCGCAAGCCGGCTTTTCTCGCCGCCGGACAGCACGCCCACCCGCTTTTCCACGTCGTCGCCCGTGAACAGAAACGCGCCGAGCAACGAGCGCACCTGCGAGATGGGCCACCCCGGCGCCGCATGGTCGAGCTCTTCGAAGACGGAGTTGCCCTCATGCAACTCTTCCAGCTGGTGCTGGGCGTAGTACGTCTTGCTCACGTTCACGCCGTATTCGATGTCGCCCGCGTCGGGTTTGATGACTCCCGCGATCATCTTCAACAGCGTCGACTTGCCGGCGCCGTTCGGGCCGACGAGCGCCGCCTTGTCGCCGCGATAGAGCGTGAAGTCCTGCCCGTCGTAGACCGTCTTGTCGCCGTAGCGCTTCACAAGCCCCCGCGCCCGCACCACCTCGTCGCCGGTGCGCGGCGGCTGCTTGAAGTTGAAGTGGACCGTCTTTTTCTCTTCGGGCAAAACGATGCGGTTGGCCTGGATCTTTTCAAGCCGCTTCACGCGCTCTTGGGCCTGCTTGGCCTTCGTGGCCTTGTAGCGGAACTTCTCGACGAACGCTTCCAAGTGCGCGATCTCTTCGTCTTGCTTCGCCTTTTCGGCCCGCAGGCGCTCGAGCCGCTCTTCGCGGGCCTTCAGGTAGGCGGTGTAGTTGCCCTTGTACAGGTTGACGGCGCCGTTGTCCACCTCGGCCACGCGGTCGACCATGTTGTCCATGAACGCGCGGTCGTGGCTGACGACGATGACGGTGCCGGCGTACGTGCGCAGAAACCCTTCGAGCCACTTCACGCTTTCGAGGTCGAGATGGTTGGTCGGCTCGTCGAGCAGAAGCACTTCGGGGTTTCTGATGAGCAGCTTCGCGAGCGCGATGCGCATCTGCCATCCGCCCGAAAACTCCGTGGTCAGGCGTCGCATGTCCTCTTCTTTGAAGCCGAGGCCGAACAGCACGCTGCGCACCCGCGCCTCGATGACGTAGCCGCCCAAAAGCTCATAGGCGTCGCGGGCCCGGCCGACGGCCGCCAGTTGCTGCTCGGTAGGGTTTTCTCCCAGCTCTTCCTCCAGCTTGAACAGGTGCCGCTCGGCTTCGAGCACTTCGACCTGGCTCGCCATGACCTCTTCGAAGATGGCGCGGTCCTCCATTTCGATGGCTTCCTGCTCCAGGTAGCCCACGCGTGCGCCCTTCGCGAACACGACGCGGCCCTCGTCGGCGTCGATCTGCCCGGAAACGATGTTGAGCAGCGTCGTTTTGCCGGCGCCGTTGGGCCCGACAAGCGCGAGCCGGTCGCCTTCCTCCAGGCGCAGCGACACGTCGCGGAACAGCTCGCGGCCGCCAAAGGACTTCGCGAGAGATTCTAGCTGCATGATCATGGTCGGTTGCTTCTCCTTGTGCGTCGTCATGCGCCCGGCCGGCGCAAGGGCCTTCAGCGCCCCGCGCGGGCCGCATCGTCGCGCAAGGCGTCGCGGCGAAGGGCGTCGTAGGGTTTTCGGATGCGGCAGAGCTTGTCGGTGCACGAGGCGCACCGCAGCGCCGCGTTGGTGCGCTCGTCAAAGCGTTCGGGATGCCGCAGGAAGGCGGCCTCCCACCGCACGAACACCACGAGCGCAAGGCCTATAATAATCCAAGAGAACGGCCCCGGCACGAACAGGAGCGGGGTTGCGGCCATAATGGCGTCCCAGTTGAAGATCTGGCAGGTGGTGCAGCAGCGGTTCTTCATGAACCACACCTGCAGCGGGCACCACAAAACGACGCACACCATGTCGAAGGCGAAGTAGAAAAGCATCCACGCCACGCACGCCGGCGGCGCAAGCCAGCCCGCCGCCGCCAGGATCGCGGCGACCGCAGCGTTGACGAAGACCCAAAACGCCGCCACCGGCACGACCTCGCGGGCGCGGCGGCGGCCGATGTCGGCACGCAGCGCGGCGTCGGCCTTCAGGTCGTCGAGGCGGGCGGGCAAGTCGCGGATCCAAGCGGCGTCGGGGCGACGGGCGGCGTCGGCGAGACGCCCTGCCAGCTCGTCGCGAGCCGCCGCGCCCTCTTCGCGCAGCTCTCCCAGATAGGCGGACAGCCCCGCGCGGCCGGAGCGCAGAAGCTCAAGCGACGGCAGATGGAAGCGGCCGTACTGCTTGCGGCTGCCCATGGCGATGCGGGCGCGAGGAAACAGCTTCGTCGCAGCGTCCACGACGGAGAACGCGAACACGACGTCGATGAACGTCAGGCCGTGCGCGAACCCGAAATGCGACGCCGGATCAAGCTGGGCCGGGTCGCACGCCAACAGAAAGACGCCCCACGCAAGCAGTGCAAGCCGCACCGCCAGTTGCAGGACGTAACTGCGGAAGAGGGCCGACGCGGCCGTGTGGGGATGTCGCCCGTTGCGGTTCATGGCGCCTATGATACCACGGAGGCGCCGCCGTCGGGCGGAGCCGAAAGGCAAAGGCGCAGGGAATGCGGCGGCGCCGAGTTCTCCAGACAGCCCGCCCTTTCTCTTTTTTCAACGCATTTGCTATACTGATAGCACTTAGAGAAAACGCTGATCGATTCCGCAGCCCTGCAAACGCATGACAAGACGGCCTTGGTCAGCGTTTTCCCAGAAAGGGGCAGCCGTGCCGAACGCTCAAATGAACTTCCGCATCGACGCCGACCTCAAGCGCCGCGGCGACGAGCGCTTCGCCCGTCTTGGATGCACGCCGTCGACAGCCATGCGCCGGCTCTACGAGTGCGCGGCCCGCTACGACGCCGAGTCCGAAAAGATCCTCACGTCGCTCATCAGGCCGGAAAGCGCATCCCCTCAGGACGAAAGCGAAAAGAGGGTCCAGGCCGTGAACGATTTTTTAGCGTCGCTTCAAGCGCAGCGAGAAGCCATAGGGATTCCTCCGCAAGCCTCGCCTCACGCGCCTGCCGATGAAGACCTGGAAGAGCTCCTTTACGAAGCGAAGATCGAGAGAATGACCGAAAGAGGGCTTGTGTGACCGCCGTCGAGAACGCCATCGTCGTGGACAAAAACATCTGGCTCGACTTCTATCTGCACGAGCGTGCGCTTCACGAAGACGCCGTGCGCTTCTTTCGCGTCGCGGAGAAGTTCGACGCCAATCTGGCCACTCCGGCGGACGCCGCCAACGAGGTCTTCTATATAATAGGAAGATACCTGAAGCAAAAGACGCGCGAAAACGGAGGCGCCGTCGACGAATCCACCGCCCGCGCCATAAACGACTTCGCCTGGAGCTGCGTCGATCACATGACCGACCTGGCCGTCTCTATCCCCATGGACGACCGAACGGCATGGCTGGCGCGACGCTATCGCGACATCACGTCCGACTACGAAGACGGCTCGGTGCTCGCTTCATGCGAGCTCTGCAAGGCACGCTACCTCGTGACCCACGACAAATGCTTGGCCAAGTGCGCCAACATCGCTGCAAAGACTGCCGCGGAAATGGCCGATCTCATCACGCTTGCCCACAGCGCGTAGCGCAACGGCCTGCCTGGATGCCCCAACGTCGCACGTCACGCCCTTGCCGCGGCTCCGCTTTCTTCATAGCCTTCCCCTTCCGCTTCCCCGAACATGTCGAGTAGGAAACGGCGCACGGGGCCCAGCAGCGCATCGCCCTCTTCCAGCTTGAAGTAGCGAAGCGGCAGCTGCAGCTTGCGCTTGTCGGTCAAGTAGCGCCCGCCTGCGCGGCGGATGGCGGTCATCTTCGCCCGGGGGACGTCGATGGGCTCCACCACGAGCCGGCCCGCCACGACCGAGACCACCTTGACGTGATGTTCGGATGCGAACGCTTTGATGCGCGACTTCTCGAAGAGGTTCTGCGCGGCGGCGGGCATGTCGGGGCGCTTCGACAGCAGGTCGCCATAGATGTCCTCGACCGCCTGCGGCGTCGAGGCCGACGCGATCTTGCGGTACCACAGCACGCGCTCGTCGGTGTCGGGCACGTACTCTTCGGGCAGATACGTGTGGCCGGGGACGTTCACCGTGATGTCGGAAAGCGCCGGCGGAAGCTCGTCGGCCGCCTTCAGGTCGCCTTCGCGCGTGGCGTTGACGGCCTGGGCGAGCATTTGCGCGAACAGGTCGAAGCCGACCGCGGACATGTTGCCGGACTGCTCGGCCCCCAGCAGGCTGCCCGCCCCGCGGATCTCCAGATCGCGCATGGCCACGCGCATGCCGCTGCCGAGGTCCTGGTTGTCCTTGAGCGCCAGCAGCCGCTCGCGGGCCTCGTCGGTGAGCGGCACGTTGTCGGGGAACATGAAGAAGGCGTAGGCCTGCGCCGACGAACGGCCGACGCGGCCTTTGAGCTGGTACATCTGCGCCAGGCCCAGCCGCTGCGAGTCCTCGATGATGAGCGTGTTGGTGTGCGGGTTGTCGATGCCGCTTTCGATGATGGTGGTGGCCACGAGCACGTCCAGCTCGCCGGCGACGAACTCCTCCATGACGCGCTCCAGCTCGTCTTTGGACATCTGCCCGTGCGCGATGCCGACGCGCGCCTCTTCGGCGGCCTGTTGCACGCGCCGCGCGGCTTCTTCGATGGACCGCACGCGGTTCGACACGTAGTACACCTGCCCGCCCCGCGCCAGCTCGCGACGGATGGCGGCGCTCACCAGGTCGGGGTCCCACTCGCCCACGTGCACCTCGACGGGGCGGCGGTCGTCGGGCGGCGTCATGATGAGGCTCATGTCGCGCACGCCGGAAAGCGACATCTGCATCGTGCGCGGGATGGGCGTGGCCGACAGCGTCAGCACGTCGATGGATTCGCGCAGGTTTTTCAACTGTTCTTTGTGGCCCACGCCGAAGCGCTGTTCCTCGTCGATGACGACCAGCCCCAAATCGTGCGGGTTCACGTCGCGCGACAGCAGGCGGTGCGTGCCCACGAGCACGTCCACGTCCCCCTCCGCAAAGCCTTTGAGCGCGGCGGCCTGCTGCTGGGAGGTGCGAAAGCGCGAGAGCACCTCGACGCGCACGCCGAACGGATCGAAGCGGTCTTTGAAGTTCGTGAAGTGCTGCTGCGCGAGAATGGTGGTCGGGCACAGCACCATGACCTGCTTTTTGTCCTGCACGGCCTTGAACGCCGCGCGAAGGGCGACCTCCGTCTTGCCGAAGCCTACGTCGCCGCAGACGAGGCGGTCCATCGGCTTGGTCGAGTGCATGTCGGCCTTCACGTCGGCGATGGCGGCCAGCTGGTCGGGCGTCTCCTGGTAGGGGAAGGCGGCCTCCATCTCGCGCTGGGCAAGCGTGTCGCCGCCGAAGTCGTAGCCTTTCGCCGTGGCGCGGCGGGCGTACACGTCCACCAGGTCGAACGCGAGCTTCTTCGTGGCGGCGCGGGCCTTCTTCATCGCGCGGGACCAATCGGCGGTGTTCAGGCGCGTGAGCCGCGGCGAGGCCCCTTCCGGGCCGACGTAGCGCGTCACGCGGTCGAGCTGCTCCACCGGCACGAACAGCTTGTCGCCCTCGGCGTATTCCAGGTAGAGGTAGTCGCGCTCGGTGCCGTCGACCTCTTGGCGCACGAGGTCTTTGAACAGCGCCACGCCGTGCGCCGCATGCACCACGTAGTCGCCCGGCTTGTAAGGAAACGTGATCTCGGTGATGTCGACGCGCCTGGCGGGCCGCATGCTGGAAGCGCCTTGCGTGTCGGACAGGCTCACGAGCGCGAGCTTCGCCTTCGGGACGATCATCCCGAGCGGCACGTCCACGTCCACGACGTTCACGACGCCCTTGCGCAGCCGCCGCTTCTCGGCGCCGGGGGTATCGTCCTCGGGCGGCTCGCCGTCGAGCACTTCTTGGATGGGCAGGCCGTGGTCCACGAACGCGAGCTTCATTTCCTGGCGGGCGCGGAAGTGCGGGGCGCTGAACACGACGGTGTAGCGGCCGTCCACCAGCGTGCGCAGCCGCCCGAACAGCTTGTCGGGATGCCCGGCCACTTCCACGCGCTTGACCGGCAGCTCGTCGTCGAGGCCGGCGCCGGCCTGCATGATGGACAGGTAGGTGGCCCGCTGGCCGGCCCCCAGATTGACCTGGGCGGCAGGCGCGAACAGGCCGCCCACGGCGATGCCGGTCCCCTTCGCGCGGGCGGCGATGTCGTCGTAGGCGTGCGTCATGTCGTCGATGAGCGAGCGCGGCTCCACGAGCGCCGCCAGCGCGCCGGGCGCCAGATAGTCGCCGAGCGTGGCCGTCTTGTCGTAGAGGTAGGGCAAAAGCACGTCCGAGCCGTCGAAGCGCAGACCGCCTTCAAGCTTTTCGAACGCCTCACGCAGCGCCTTGTTCGTCTGGGACGGCCGCAGAAGCTTTTTGCGGGCGCGGGCGAGGCTTTTCGCCGACGCGTCGAACTCGAGCGCCGGGTAGATTTCCACGCAGTCGACGGTTTGGATGGTCTGGCCGGTCGAGGGCACGATGCGGCGGATCTCGTCAAGCTCGTCGCCGAAGAAGTCCAGGCGCACGGGATAGGCCAAATTGCCGGGATAGACGTCCACGACGCCGCCGCGCACCGCGAAGGTGCCAGGACCGTCCAGCTCGCTGGTGTTTTGGTAGCCGCGCTCTTCCAGGCGGCGGACAAGGGCGTCCAGGTCTTCCAACGCGCCGGCGAAGGGCTGCTTCATGTCGGCCAGCTCGCGTCCGCAGACAAGCGATATGGGCGCTTCCGCATGGGCGCCGGCCGGCGGAAGCATGCGCACAAGCGACCGGGCGCTCGCCACGACGACCGCAGCCCGCCCGCTTGAGAGCGCATAGGCCGCCTCCATGCGCTGGGCGGCCAAAGCCGCAGGCGCCGCCTTAGGCGAAAAGGGGTAGTCGGTGCGCTCGGGAAAGCGCAGCACCGCCGCATCGCCCAGATAAGCCGCCATGCTGCGGGCGAACGCGACGGCGGTGTCTTCGCCGGCGACGACCACGAGCGTCGGCTGGGGCTTGTGCGCAAAACGCGCGGCGGCCAGAAACGGCCGGGCCGAGGAAGCAACGCCGAGCGTGGCGTCTGCGCCTTCGTCAAGCTTGCCCCAGAACGCCTCGAGGCATTCCGACTTTTCCAACACGAACGTAAGCGAATCTATGAGCATGGCTCGACCACGAAACCTTTCATCGGAAACAACGGCAGAAAAGTATACCCGATGACGCGCGAACGGCCCGCCGACTGCCGACGCGCCGTAACGCAGCGCAAGGTATGCGGACGCGGCCCAAAAGCGGACGCAGCCCGACCGGAGGCGTTTGGCCGCGGCGAGCCATCGACCGCCACGCGCCAGGCTTCATGCGCTAGAATCGTCACGAACGAAAAACGACCTGCACCGAGGAAGACCGCATGACCGACACGATTCCCGCCTTTCGCGAACACGACGCCCGCCCGCGACCCGGCCTGCCCGACGGCGCGGGCTCACACATCCCCGCCGCGATGGAGATTCGCGGGGCGCGGGTGCACAACCTGAAAAACGTCGACATCGACATCCCGTTGCACCGTCTCGTCGGCGTCGCCGGCGTGTCGGGATCGGGCAAGTCGTCGCTGGCGCTCGGCATCCTGTATGCGGAAGGATCGCGCCGCTACCTGGAAGCGCTGTCCACCTACACGCGGCGCCGCATGTCGTTTTCGGCCGCCGCCGACGTCGACTCGGTGGAATACGTGCCGGCCGCGCTCGCGCTCCACCAGCGCCCGAGCGTGCCGGGCATCCGCAGCACGTTCGGCACGATGACCGAGCTTCTGAACTCGCTGCGGCTGCTGTTCTCGCGCACGGGCGAGCACGCCTGTCCCAACGGACACCGCGTGCCGCCGTCCACCAACGTGGCCGCCGACAAGCCGCTCGTCTGCCCGACGTGCGGCGCGACGTTCATGGGGCCGTCCGCCGAAGACCTGGCGTTCAACAGCGGCGGGGCGTGCGAGGCGTGCGGCGGCACCGGAGCCGTGCGCGAGGTGAACGAATCCGCGCTCGTGCCCGACCCGGCGAAGACCCTCGAAGAAGGGGCCGTGGCGCCGTGGAACCAGCTCATGTGGTCGCTCATGGTGGACGTGGCGCGAGAGATGGGCGTGCGCACCGACGTGCCCTACCAGGACCTGACGCCGGCCGAGCAGGACCTGGTGCTGCACGGGCCGATGGAGAAGCGCCACATCCTGTTCAAGCCCAAGCACGGCGGCACCCCGACCGAGCTGGACTTCACCTATTACAGCGCCGTGAATTCGGTGAAAAACGCGCTGGCGAAGGCGAAGGACGAGAAAGGCCTGGCCCGCGTCGCGAAGTTTTTGGTCGAGCGGCCCTGCCCCGACTGCGGCGGCACGCGCCTTTCGGCGGCGGCACGCTCGTCGCTCGTGGCGGGACGTGCGCTGCCCGACGTGTGCGCGATGACGCTGGAGGAAACGCTCGTATGGATCGCAGGCGTCGAGAAAAGCCTTCCGGACGACGTGCGCCCCATGGCGCACTCCATCATCGAGCAGTACCTGGCCACCGCGCAGCGCCTCGTCGATTTGGGGTTGGGGTATCTGTCGCTCGACCGCGCGGGGGCGACGCTTTCCACCGGCGAGCGCCAGCGCGTGCAGCTGGCCCGCGCAGTCCGAAATCGGACCACCGGCGTGCTCTACGTGCTGGACGAGCCGTCCATCGGGTTGCATCCGTCCAACATCGAAGGGCTGCTCGACGTGGTGCGCGACCTGGTCGGCCACGGCAACTCGGTCGTGCTGGTCGACCACGACCCGCGCATCATGCGGGCGTGCGACTGGCTCGTGGAAATGGGGCCCGCCGCTGGCGCGGGCGGCGGGCGCGTCATCGCCCAGGGCACCCCTGGCCAGGTTGCTGCGAGCCCGGCCTCGCTCATCGCGCCGTTTCTGCACACAGACGGGCCGACCCCTTTGCGCGAGGCCGTCCGCGACGACCTGTTCGCGCTCGGCGCCATCCATCTGGAAACAGGCCCGCTGCATACGGTGCGCTCCCTTGCCGCCGACGTGCCGCTCGGCCGCCTGAGCGTGGTGACCGGCGTGTCCGGCTCGGGCAAGACCACGTTCGTGCTGGAAGGCCTCGTGCCGGCGCTGGCCGCATCGATCGAAGGCAGGCCGCTGCCCGACCACGTGCGCACGATCGGTGCGCCGGACGTGACGCGCGTGCACCTGGTCGACGCCACCCCCATCGGCGCAAACGTGCGCTCCACCGTGGCCACCTACACCGGCGTCATGGACGACCTGCGCCGCCTGTTCGCCGCCGCGCCAGAAGCCCGCGAGCGCGGGCTTTCTGTGAAGGACTTCTCGTACAACACCGGGTCTTTGCGCTGCCCCGAATGCGACGGCACGGGCGAAATATCGCTTGACGTGCAGTTTCTTCCCGACGTCACCATCCCCTGCTCCGCTTGCTGCGGCCTGCGCTTCGCGCCCGACGCCGACGGTTTCCGCATGCGCACGCCGTCGGGAGACGAGGTGTCGCTGCCGCAGCTCATGGCCCTTACGGCGGCCGAGGCGGCCGAGATGCTCACCGGCGAGAAACGCGTCGCCCGCAAGCTGCAGACCCTCGTCGACCTGGGCCTGGGCTACCTGACGCTCGGAGAAGCCACTCCGACGCTGTCCGGCGGCGAGGCGCAGCGCCTCAAGCTTGCCGCCGAGCTGGGACGCAAGCAGGCCGGCGCCGTGTTCGTGTTCGACGAGCCCACCATCGGGCTGCATCCGCTCGACGTGCAGACGCTCGTGCGCGTGTTCCAGCGGCTCATCGACAAGGGCGCGACGGTCGTGGTCATCGAGCACGACCTGGACTTCATCGAGAACGCCGATTACGTCATCGACCTGGGTCCGGGCGGCGGGCAGGCGGGAGGACGCATCGTCGCCGCCGGAACGCCCGCGCAGGTGGCGGCATGTCCGGAAAGCGTCACCGGGCGATACCTGCAAGGCGCAAAGAACTGACCGACCCGGCGCAAGGACCGGGGCGGCCGATGCAGGCTTTCTCGCCGATCGCCGCCCCCATCGACCGCGTCAACCCGAAGGAGGCCTCATGCCCCGAGAACTGAAAGCCGACAAGCTGGCCCGCGCCGCAGAAATCGAGCGCACCATGTTCGCATACTACGGCGAGGGCGCCTGCTCGCTGGACTACCGCGACCCCTTCACGCTGACGTGCGCCGTCGTGCTGTCCGCGCAATGCACCGACGCGGCGGTCAACAAGGTGACGCCGGTTTTGTTCGACGCCTACCCCACGCCGGCGGCCCTTGCCGGCGCACGCGTCGAAGACGTGGAAGAGATCATCCGCACGCTGGGCTTTTTTCGCTCGAAGGCGAAAAACCTCGTCGCGCTCGCGCAAACCGTGTGCTCGGAATTCGGCGGCGTCGTTCCCGCCGACGTCGACGCGCTGCAAACGCTGCCGGGCGTGGGGCGCAAAACCGCCAACTGCGTCATGTGCGAGGCCTTCCGCGATCCGCAGGGCATCGCCGTGGACACGCACGTCTTCCGCATCGCCCACCGCCTGAAGCTGGCCGGCCCGTCGGCCGACACGCCGGCGAAGACCGAAGCGGCGCTGATGAAGGTCTATCCCCAAAGCGACTGGCTCTACATCAACCACCAGTGGGTCCACTTCGGCCGCGAGTTCTGCCGCGCCCGCAACCCCCGCTGCGCCGACTGCATCATAGGCGACCTCTGTCCCAGCCACGGCACGGCATAAGGTGCGCCCGCGAAATGCCGCTGCCTTGCGCGGGGTCCCCGCCGCAACCGCAAAGACGGCCTCCTACGCTTTCCCGTCCTTGCGCACCGGGGCGCTGCCAAGCCGCGCCAACTCGCCGACGAGCACGTCGACCAGGAAGGGCAGCCGCTGCGCCACCTTCGGCGTGAGGCCCACCACCAGTTCTGACGGCGAGGCGTTCTCGACCTGCATCCCGAGGCAGAGGCCCTCGCATTCGTAACCCAGCAGCGTGGCCGCGTCGAACAGGTCGACCAGCTTCAAATCGTGCAGCGACGCCGTAGCGCCGCTGTGGCGGGCCATCGCGTCGGGCTCGAAACGGTAGACCGTGCCAGGCTCGTCGCCCGTGCCGTCGACCGCATCCACGGTCAGAATGACGTCGTAGTCGTCGACGGCGTTGATGAGGTCCATCGTCAGGCAGCCCACGTCGAACACGTCGACGTTGTCGGGCATCGTCCAGGCGCGTTCAAGCTCTTCGTACACCGCCGGTCCCAGCCCGTCGTCGAGCATGAGCTTGTTGCCGACGCAGAAAACGGCGATGCGCCGCAGCGCTTGCTCGTCCATGGCGGCCCCCTACGCCTCGAACGGCGGCCGGAAGGCCAGGTTGTAATAGGTGGCGGCCGCGATCATGACGAGGCCGGCGACAATGCACGCCACGGCCCACGTCCGCTGCCGCTTGAGGTAGCGCTCGCGCGAAACGCCTGCGTTCTCGGCCCGGTGCGCGGCGATCGGCTGGCTGACGATCGCGAAGACGACGGTGACCACAAGCAGGCTGACGAACACGAACACGGCGACGCCGATGGAAAGCACCGAGGGGTTGCAGTATGCGGCGAAAAAGCAGTTGTCGGCCAAAAGCCACGCCGGATAAAACAGCAGCGTCACCCAGAATCCGTGCGCCGCGCCCCACACCGGCGGCATGAACAGCGCACCCAGGTTCACGCGCGGCAGGCCCTTGAGAAACTCCTCTTCCCGCGCGATCTGCTCGTCGGTCAATTCCGCCATCGGCCGTGCCCCCTTCCTCGTCGTTTCGTTGCACCAGTATAACGGGTCGCCCGCCAGGTGCGCCTGCGCGATCGCGCACGGTTCCGTAAATGGTGAAAGAGGCGCACGACGGCCGACCGGGCGCAGAAACGCCGCACGCCTGCGCCTTGCAGCCGCCTGCGGGCGAGACCTTGCCGGCAAGAAGGCCGAACCCCTCTGGTGCCCGTGCCGAGGCAGGCGCAGGCCCCGCAACGCGCCTTCGCCTCCCCGCCCCACCCCGCAAAAAAGCCCCGACTCGCGTTCGAGCCGGGGCCTTCCATCAATCGGAGCTAAGCGCCGTACGCTGTTCGCACGCCGCTTACTTGACGCCGTGCCTGAGGTCGTCCTCGCCGGAGATGTTGTGCTTGTGCGGATCGTAGGTGAGTCCGCCGTGCTCCCTGTGGAAGAACATGAGCGCGGAGGGAGCCGTGCCTTCGACGTTTGCCAGATAGATGTGGATGAGCATGAAGCAGATGAACACGTACATCAAGAAGTAGTGGATGATGCGCATGGACATCGCGCCGCCGACGAGCGTCGTAGTGGCGGCGAAGGGCGCCAAGTTGGCCGTCGTGGACCACAGGCACAGGCCCGTCCAGAACATGACGACGACCAGGATGGGGATGAGCAGGTAGCTGATCTTTTGCGGAACGCCCAGCTTGGCTCCGAGCGGATGGTCCTTCTTCAAGAACAGGTAGTACTTCACCCATTCCAGCGCCTGATGGCGGTTGTCGGCCTGGGGCAGCCAAGTCTTGAAGTCGGTCACCTGTTCGCGCGTGCCGCCCGTGGGCGAAGACTTCACGAAGAACGCCATGAGGACGCGTGCGAGGCAGTTGATGAACAACACGAAGCCGAAGAAGATGTGGCAGCCGCGGGCAACGCCCATGAAGCCTGGCCAGAACGGGAAGTGGATGCTGAAGCCGGTGACGATGAGGATGATCATCGAGACGAGGTTGATCCAGTGCGTGATAACGAACGGCAGCGGATGGGCCTCGCGATAATGTGCCAAATGTGCCATGTTACTTCACTCCCCAGGGGCTCGTGACCGTCTCGAACGTCTTGCCCGTGCGCTTCTCGGTGATGTGCACCGCGCAAGCCGTGCAGGGGTCGAAGCTGTGCACCGTGCGCAGGGCGTTGATGGGCTTCTCGATGTCTTCGACCGGGCAGCCGATGAGGCCCTGCTCCATGGGACCGTGCTCGCCGTTCTCGTTCATGGGAGCGAGGTTCCACGTGGACGGGATGATGATCTGATAGCCGTCGATCTTGCCGTCCTTGACCGACTCGCTGTGATAGAGCGCACCGCGAGGAGCTTCCCACAGGCCCGTGCCGGCGCCGGAGATGTGCTCGGCCGGACGGAAGTATTCCGAGTCGCCGCCCTTGACCGCTTCGCACAGCTCGGCGACCCATTCCTTCATGAGGCCGGCGATGTAGACGGTTTCGATCTGGCGCACGCCGGTGCGGCCCATCGTGTTCTGCAGCGCCGCAACGTCCCGTGCGCCGAGAGCGGCCAGCACGTCATCGACCATCTCGATGACTTCGGGCACTTTGCGCTGGTAGGCGGCCAGCACGCGGGACAGTCCACCCGCTTCGTAGGGCTTGCCGTCGTAGGCCGGGCACTTCACCCACGTGTAGCGGTCGTTCACGTCGTAGGAGGTGAACTCCGGCTCGGTGACGAAGTACGGCGACGCGTAGGTGTCAGAGCCCTTGTACCAGGAGCGGCCCATGTACTCGGTGATGAGGTGTTCGTCGACGTCGCTGACGTTGAGCGCGTCGTCGAGCACGGCCATCGGCAGGTAGCGGTCGGCGTATTCCATGGACGGACGCTCGAAGACGCCCCAGGCGATGTAGCGGCCGCAGCCCTTGCCGAAGTCGAACACCTCGGGGTAGAACGACGCGATGACGAGCGTGTCCTGCAGCACCGTGGTGGACACCCAGTCGTAGAGGTCGTCCACGAGCGCCTTCAGGTCGTCAAGCTTCGACTCGGTGGGCACGAACGCGGTGCCGCCGGGGAGGAGCGTCATGATGTGGGGCATCTTGCCGCCAAGCAGCGCCGAGATCTGCGAAGCCTTGGCCTGCATCTTGAGCGCCTCCAGATAATGCGCCGTGCAGATGAGGTCGGCTTCCGGCGTCATCTTGAACGCCTTGCCGCCGTCGGCGTCGAACCAGTTGCCCGAGAAGATGGACAGCTGCCCGTTGTCGGCGAACTTCTTCAGCTGCTCCTGGAGCGCCTTGAAGTCGGTGTTGGCCGACGTGCCGGCTTCCTCGGCCAGCGCGTAGGTGTCCGCGATGTTGGCCGTCAGGGCGTTCAGCGGGTTCACGTAGTCAAGGCCGGCCAGGTTGTAGAGCCACAGGATGTGGCTGTGGAGGAACTGGGCGCCTTCCAACAAGTTGCGGATGATGCGCGCGTTGTTGGGAATGGTGATGCCATAGGCCCTCTCGGCCGCGATCGAGGAAGCATGGGCGTGGGAGATGGGGCACACGCCGCAGATGCGCTGCACGATCTGGGCCGCGTCTTCCGGCGTGCGGCCGGTAACGCACAGCTCCATGCCGCGGAAGCAGCCGCCGGAGACCCAGGCGTCGGTTACCACGTCGTTCTCGACTTCCATTTCCACACGGAGATGGCCTTCGATGCGGGTGATCGGATCAATGATCGAACGAGTCATGTATGCTTACCTCCCTTCCTATTCGTCGTCGTTGTCGTAGACGCCGATGGACTTGTCCGGGTGCTTCTTGTCCCAGTTGCGGATCTTCTCGAAGTCGGCGCCGCCGTCCATGCGGCCGGACATCTTCATGCCGAAGCCGTGCACGATCAGGGCCGCCGCAAGGACGCCCGTGATGGTCAGCGCGATGGTGCCGGGCTGGACGGTCCAGTCGCCGATGCGCAGGTCGCGATGGCGCTTGTAGAACGGGGTGTTCACCTCGACCCAGTTTTGGCCCGGGTCCATCGGGTTGGCCTCGCAGCAGCCGATGCAGGGAGCACCGGCCTGCACGCACCAGCTGCGGCGGTTGTTCCACATGGTGATGGGGCACTGGGACTTCGTCTGCGGTCCGCGGCAGCCCATCGGGTAGAGGCAATAGCCCTTGGCTTCCTCTTCAGAGCCCCAGGCGTACACGAATTCGCCGTTCTCGAAATGGCCGCGGCGCTCGCAGTTGTCGTGGATGGTCTGGTTGAACAGGTCGCCCGGCATGTTGAAGTTGTTGAGACGGCCGAGCAGAATGGTGGGATCTTGCAGCACCACGACGTCGACCAGCACCGACATGAGCCACTCGGGGTTGGCCGGGCAGCCCGGGATGTTGACGACCGGAGTCTCCACGCCGCACTTCTGCAGATACTGCTGCACGCCAAGCGCGTTGGCCGCGTTGGGATGCGCCGCGCACCAACCGCCGTTGACCGCACAAGAACCCAAGGCGACGACGGCCGTCGCATGTTCGGCCGCTTCGACCAAGTGCTCCGTGCCCGGCATGTCGGCCACGCGCAAAGCCTGGCCGTCCCAGCCTTCCAGCACCGCGCCCTCGTAAATGAGAACGTAGTTGCCGGCAGCGATCGTCTGCGCCTTGGCCTCCTCCATCGAATAGCCGGCGGCCGCCGACAGCGTCTCGCAGTAGTTCAGCGAAACCATGTCGAGGACCACTTGACCGGCATTCGGGGTTTCCATCTGCGCAAACGACTCGGTGCAGCCCGTGCAGGACGCTCCCTCGATCCAGATTGCGGGATACAGGTTGCCGCTTGTTGCGCCGATGACCGATTGTTCAATGGCCTGCGCCACGCGTGGAACGGCAAGCTCGGACAAGCCGGCAGCGACTGCCACGGCCCCGCAGAGCTTCAAGAAGTCGCGGCGGCTGACGCCGCGGGCGTCGAGCATGCCTTGAAACTCCGATCCAATGGCCACTTTCTCCATGCGCACACCTCCTCAGGTGTTCTCGTCTTTGTACCAAACGAGCTTTATTCTCGCCGAGAACGACGTAATTTGGAGAGATGATGTACGCGAGCGTGACGAATTCCGCGCCAATGGCTTGAGAATGTTACCGACCGGATGCTTTGTAATACGCCATTCCCTTTTACCCTGCGAAACCTGCCGTCTATGCAAAAAGACGCGGCAATCGCCCCGAAATATGCGGAAGGGAAAAGCGCGGCGGGCCTACGCGACCGGGTAGCTGCCGACGACCTTCACCTCGCGCAGCTTCAGGCGCAGGCAGTTGAGCGCCGTCTGCACCGCCAGGTCTCCCACGCCGCCTTCGAACTCGATGAAGAACATGTAGTCGCCCAAGGCCTGCTTCGTGGGGCGCGACTGCACGAGCGTCAGGTTGATGTTGGCGTAGGCCAGCTCGGTGAGGATCATGTTGAGCGTGCCGGGACGGTCCTCCCCCATGAACAGCGCGACGCTCGTCTTGTAGCGCGTCCCGGAAAACACCGGCGCATGCCCCTGGCGGCCGATGAGGCTGAAGACGGTCTGGTTGCCGAAGTGGTCCTCGATGTCGCGGGCGACCACCGACACGCCGTAGAGCTTCGCGGCGAACTCGTTGGCGATGCCGGCGACCGTGGGGTCCTCGGCGACGAGCCGGGCGCTGTCGGCGGTCGAAGCGGTCACGACGCTGGCGCGGCCGGGCAGCCGCTCGGTGATGAACCGGCGGCATTGGGCCAGGCCCTGGGCGTGGCTGGCGACGCGCGTGACGTCTTCGAGCTTCGCGCCGGGCTGCAAGAGCAGACAATGGTGGATGTCGAGCACCTCTTCGCCGAGGATCGTCGCCGAGCTTTTCAGCGCGAAATTGTCGAGCGTGGCCGTGACCGGGCCTTCCAGCGCGTTTTCCTTCCCCACGACGCCGAACTCGCACCGGCCGCGGTCGACGCTGTCGAACACCTCGTCGAACGACGAGAACTCCACCAGGTCGGGAGCTTCGATGCCCAGACGCGCAGCGAACGCGCGGGCCGCCTCGTCGGTGTAGGTGCCGGCCGGGCCGAGATAGGCGAACGAGGGAGCGGCGCTTCCCCGGGTGTAGAGCGTCTGCATGAGGTTCCTTTCAAAGCACTGGTGCGCACGGTCGCCCGGCGGCGCGAACAGGCGCAGCGCCAGGCGAACCCGAAGTGGATTATTTTAGCGAAGCGAGCGGGCAAGCGCGGAAAAAACCGTCGAAAGGCGGCATTTGCGCCGACGCGCCGCCCCGAGCGGACCGCTTGAAGCGCCGCCGCCCGTCACAGAGGGATGACGCCCAAATGCTCCAGCAGGATCTTCGTCCCGATGAGGATGAGCACCGCCCCGCCGGCGATCGAAGCGGGCTTTTCGAAGCGCGACCCGAAAAGCGAGCCTGCCGCCACGCCGAGAAGCGACAGCACGAACGTGGTCGCACCGATGACGAGGGCGGCCTGCACGATGTTCACGCCCAAGAAAGCCAGCGTGATGCCGACCGCCAGCGCGTCGATGCTCGTCGCCACGGCCAGCAGCGCCAGCTCCCGCACGTCAAGCCGCGGCTCGGCGTCGCAGGCGACCTCCTCTTCGTCGTCGTGGAAGGCGTCCCACAGCATCTTCCCGCCGATGAGGGCCAAAAGCACGAACGCCACCCAATGGTCGATGGGCGTGACGATCGCCTCGAACTGCGTCCCAAGCGCCCACCCAACGACCGGCATAAGCCCCTGGAACGCGCCGAAGAACAGCGCGATGACCAGCATCTGGCCGACCCGGATGCGCTTCATGCACAGGCCCTTGCACACCGCCGCGGCGAACGCGTCCATGGAAAGCCCGATGCCGACAAAAAAGATCTCCGCCAGTCCCACGTGCGTCCTCCTATGCCACAAACCCGTCGCCGACCTGGCGAAAGAAGCCTTCGCGCACGAGATCGGCCACGATGGACTCGAACACGTCCCGATCGACCGCCGCACGCCCGGCGGCCGCTTCCTCGCGGTCGAGGGCGGCCGCAAGCGATTCTAATTCGATACCTGGTTCTGAAAGAACAATGCGCACGACCTCGGCCCGTTTCTGGCGGCGCGACCCCTCGAAGGCCGACTGCCGCGCATAGGCCGCGCTGCGGCGGGCGTGGTTGCCGACGGTGGCTTTCAGGTGTGCGCCGTAGTCGAGCAGCGCGTAGTACCAGCCGCGCACGTCGGTCTGGGGGCACGAGGCCCGCACAAGCGGCACGAGCTCTTTGTCGGCCACGCCGTCGCGATCGGAAAACAGCTCGTAGAGAAACACCGTGCGCACGTTCGTTTCCAGGTAGACCCCCGGCCGATCAAAGGCGAAGGCCCGCACGCCGGCGGCGGTGGCCGGCCCGATGCCGGGCAGGCGAAGCAGCTCGTCGTAGCTTTCGGGCAGACGTCCGCCAAACCGCTCCGCGCACGTCTCGGCCGTGCGCTTGAGCGCGAGCGCCCGGCGGTTGTAGCCCAGCCCCTGCCACTGCGACAGCACCGCAGACGCGTCGGCGGCGGCAAGCGCATCGATGGTCGGAAACAGCGCCATGAACGCCTCCCAGCGCCCCAACACGCGCTTGACCTGGGTCTGTTGCAGCATCACTTCCGAAACGAGCACGCCGTAGGAGTCGTCGATGCCTCGCCAGGGAAGGTCGCGGTACAGCTCCCCTCCAAGCGTTCGCACCTTGTCCTGAAAGGCGGCGACCCACGCTCCGGACGCGCCGTCCTGCGCCGATTCGAAGTCTTCGACCATGCCAGCCCGTTTCGCGCCGCCCTACGCCGACGCGTCGAGATCGCGGCCCGCAAACGTGGCAGCAAGCGCCTCTTGGACCACGAGATGCCGCTCCCCCTTGTCGAGCACGTCGCCGAGCGTGATGGCCTTGAAGTACTTCTGCAGCAGGTTGTCGGCGCCCATCCACATGGCGTGGAACGCGCACGTCTCCTTTTTCTGGCAGAATTCAGGGTCGCGGGAGCACGTCGACACCGACACCGGCTCGCCGAGGGCCTGCAGCAGGTCGTACATGGTCACCTGGTACGGATCGCAGTCCAGCGACAGGCCGCCGCGGGCGCCGCGCACGGTTTTGAGCATGCCCGCCTGCACGAGGTCGTGCTGGATGCTGCGGGCGAACGCATACGGAATGTCTTCGAACTCGGAAATCTCGGCGACGGACACGAAGGCCCCCGCACGCTCGTGGGCGACGCGCAAGATCCGGAACGCGTAGTCGCAGCGACGGTTGATGTCCAAAGCTATTCCTGCCCTTCTTTGCCGTTGACGTAGTCCTCCAAAGAATCCAGCCCGCGCTGGAAATCGGCGACGACGGCGTCTTCCAGCGCCTGGTACTCTTTGGAATCAAGCGGTTGGTACGCCGCGAGTTTATCAAACATGTTCTCAGCCGTGACCGGCACGTAGCGACGCATGGCCAAACTGGTCTTGTAGGCGTCCTCGATGGCGTCGTGGGCGGCCATGTACATGTCGTAGCGTGCCATGGACGCCGAGTACTTCACGAGCTGGTCGCGATCGATGGTCGAAAGCGACGGATGCACGCGCACGACCTCGTCCCAGATGGCGGCCCGCTCTTCGTCAGTGGGATAGTCGATGTCGATGACCGTGAGCGGCTCGAGCATCTCGTAGAAGAACGGATCGACCTCGCAGGTGCTGCCCGCGCAGGCCAGCACGAACACGTCGGGGTTCTCGACGGCGCCGCGGATGACGTTGACCGCCTCGCGCGCGCCCCGCGACAGCCCCACCATGAGAAAGCCGCCGAGGTCTTCAGGGGACGGCTCGCTGAGCGGAGAGACCCACGCGTCGAGGTCTTCGAGCACGAGCACGCCCGGCCCGTCGAAGCCGTTGCGCATGAAGTTGTTCCGCTGCTTGGAATCGGCCTGGGCCGTGACGCACAGCACCGGCATCCCCTGGACGTTCTCTTCCATGCGCATGCGGACGCACGGCAGGCCCAGCTCGCCGACGGTGGCCATCATGAAGCGGTAGGCGTCCTCGCGCACCGGCGAGCGGAACAGCATCGTGTCGGACGCCGGCATGCGGTCGAGGCCGTACTTCGCATTGAGCATGCTGACGAATTCCTGAAAGCCCGCGTCCTGCTGCATGCCCACGCCGAAATCGCGCATGAGCGCGACGATGGAGTCGTATCCCACCAGGTCGTGGTAGGTGAACGTTTCCTCGGCGCGGCCGGCGGCCTTCGGCGCGGCGGACATGGCCGCCGACGGCTCGGACGCGCGGCGGGAAATCGCCTGGGAGGCGTTCGGCGCGGCCTTCGCTTCGACCGGCTTCGGACGGGCGGGCGAACCGTCGCCCGCGCCGTTTGCAGGGCGGGAGGCCGGCTGGTCCGAGGCGGCGTCGTCGGCGATGACGAACGCCTGCATCTCGCCGAACGGCAGCGGCAGCGACTCGACGTGCGCGATGGCGGGCATCTCGCCGTCGAAGACGTCTGCGCCGACCATGCTCGCCATGTGCTCCAGGCTTTCGCGGGTCAGCCCGTATTCTTCCAGGCGATCGAACGTGAGCTCTTGCAGCTGGGAGAGGTGCGCCGCGATGGAATCGGTGTCGAGGAACGGCTCGAGCTGCTCGAACACGTATTCGGCAAGCGAGCGCTCGCGCAACGCGCAGGCAAGGTCCCACGCCTTGTCGAGAACCGCCACGACGTCGGCCACCGGCACGGGCCGGCCTTCTCGGTTCGATTGCTCGAAAGCGGCCATATACAAATGCAGCGCCAGCGCGTCGTCGCCGTCGATCCGGGCGGCGTCGGCAGCCTGCGCCAAGTCGCTGAAACGCGAAGAGGGCCCAGCGGAGCTGGGCTGGGCATCTTGTTTGCTAGTCATGACCCAACCTCCTTTGTTGGTCAGGCGTGCGTATGCAGGTCATATGTTTGACGTTCCATTATTGCGCACTCGATCGAAACTTGTACGACAACGTTTCAAAAACACCGAAATCGCCACCATGTCGCGGCGCACCGCGGACGAAAACCGGACGCCTGCCCCGGTGAAAGCAAAGGCCGACCAGGCAAAACGCCACGAGCGGCAAGGCGCGGCGCCCCTACCAGTCGAGGATGGTCCAGCCTTGGCGGCGGGCCGTGCGGCGCAGCGGACGGTCGGGGTCGACGGCGCAAGGCGTGCGGGCGGCCGCCAAGATGGCGCGGTCGGAATGGTGGTCGCCATAGGCGCAGGCGATCTCCCACTTCCCCTTCCCGAAGCGGGCGTCGGCGAACGCCCGCAGCGCGACGAGCTTTTGGTCGCCCTCGACGCACTCGCCGTCCACCTGCGGCGAATAGGTGCCGTCGTCGAGCACGCGCATGCGCGTGGACACCTGGTAGTCGAAAGGATGCTGCTCCTTGGCGCGAACGAGGATGGGCTCGAACGTCGCGGAGACCACGACGACCACCTCGCCGGCCTCGGCGTGCTCGCGCATGGCGGCGTCGGCTTCGGCGCGGAAGCGCTCAGCCACGCACTCGTCGTAGAACTCCGCCAGAAACGCGTTCACCTTCTCGACCGGCCAGCCTGCAAACGCGCTGAACACCAGCCCGCGCACCCAGCTTTGGCGCTGCGGCAGGCGGCACTTGTAGGCGAACGCCCACAGCAGGATGAGAAAGACGGTGTGCGGCTTGAGCAGGCGGCGTCGCGCGAGGTGGCGCACGAGCATGACCGGGGAATTGCCCGAGATGCTCGTGCCGTCGAAATCGAAAACGGCCAGCTGCACTTTTCCGGCGTCGCGGTTTTGCGAGGCGGGACACGACAAGCCCGCTTCGGCCTCGGGCGCCTCGATCGACCCGGCGATGGCGTCTGCGACCATCCGGGCCGCGCGGGCGACCTCACTCGAATGCGCCGAAGCCGCGTCGGCAGACGGCGATGCGGAAGCTTCCGCATCCTTCGATGCGCTCTGATGGCTCTGGGGCGAAGAATCGACCATGACCTCTGCTTTCGAGTTTCGACAATGCCGCTGCAACGACGACGAGGGCGTCCGCAGCTCGCCTATTCTAGCAGAGACGGCGCGACGTGGCAGATCTGCATCGGCCATGCATCGTTTTGTTGCACGCCCCGCCCGGCCGGCATAACGGCAGGCGGGACGCGAACGGCGGCGTGCCGCTATGCGGCGGGGTCGTAGAAGAAGTTGTCGATGAGGCGCGTGGTCCCGATGCGCACGGCGATGGCGCAGAGCACCGGGGCTTCGACGCGCCGCACCGGGCGCACGGTTTCCTGGCTGACCACCTCGACGTATTCCACGTCGGCCAAAGGTTCTTGCGCAAGCACGTCGCGCACGGCGCTGCAAATGGCCGAAGCGTCGCGCTCGCCCGACTCGGCAAGCGTCTGACCTGCCCGAATCGCCCTCGACAGCACCGTGGCGGCCCGGCGCTCGTCCGGCGACAGATAGGTGTTGCGCGAGCTTTTCGCCAGCCCGTCGGCCTCGCGCACGATGGGACAGCCCACGACGCGCAGCGGGAAGTTCAAATCGCGCACCATGCGGCGGACGACGAGCAGCTGCTGGGCGTCCTTCTCGCCGAAGTACGCTGCCTCGGGCGTGACGATGTTGAAGAGCTTCGCCACCACCAAGCACACGCCGTCGAAGTGGACGGGGCGGCTCTTCCCGCACAGCTCTTCGGATATGTCGGCCATGTGGATGGTCGTCGAACGGTCGGGCCAGTACATCTCTTCCGGCGTCGGATGGAACACGAGCGCCGCGCCCGCCGCTTCGCATCGGGCCAGATCGCGCTCGAAGTCGCGCGGGTAGCTTTCCAGGTCCTCCCCCGGGCCGAACTGGGTAGGGTTCACGAACACGCTCACGACGACGCGGTCGCATTCGGCGGCGGCTCGCTCGATGAGGCTCTGGTGGCCTTCGTGCAGATACCCCATGGTGGGAACCAGGCCGACGCTTTTGCCTTCGCGGCGCCAAGCGCCCACACGCTCGCGTACTTCGGCGATGGTAGATGCGGCTTCGATCATGGCTGTCCTTTCAGATGAAGATGCTGTTTGTATTCTTAGAGAAACACTGACTAATTTGGTCATATTTTAGCAGGCGAGCCGGCTTCCATCGGCGCTTCCCTGGTTCTAATACAGTTTCTCGATGACGTCGTCGCTGATCGAAAACGTGTGCTCGGCCGCCGGGAAGCTGCCGTCTTGCACGGCGGCGATGTAGGACGCGAAGCCTTCGCGCATGGACGCGCCCACGTCGGCGAACGTGCGCACGAACTTGGGCGTGAAGCTCGAATACATCCCGAGCATGTCCTGGTAGACGAGGATCTGCCCGTCGCAGCCCGCCCCCGCGCCGATGCCGATGGTGGGGATGGAGACGGCCTTCGTCACCAGTTCGGCCAGCTTCGCCGGCACGCATTCGAGCACGATGGAAAAGGCGCCGGCCTCTTCGAGCGCTCGGGCGTCGTCGATGATCTGGCGTGCGACCGCCTCGCTTTTGCCCTGCACCTTGAAGCCGCCGAACGCGTTCACGGACTGCGGCGTCATGCCGATGTGGCCCATGACCGGCACCGACGCCCGCGTGATGGCCCGCACCTCGTCGACGAACGCGGCGCCTCCTTCAAGCTTCACCGCCTGGGCTCCGCCTTCCTTCACGAGCCGCCCGGCGTTCTCGACCGCCTGCATGGTCGACAGGTGGTAGGACATATACGGCAGATCGGCCACCACGAGCGCGTCTTTCGCGCCCCGCGAGACGGCGCGGGTGTGGTGGATCATGTCGTCCATCGTGACCGGCAGCGTGTCGTCATAGCCGAGCATGACCATGCCGAGCGAGTCGCCGACAAGGATGCCGTCGATGCCGGCCTCGTCTTCAAGCCGGGCGGTGGAACAGTCGTAGGCCGTGAGCATCGAGATGCGCTCACCTTCGTCTTTCATCCGCTGAAACGTGGCGATCGTCTTTTTCATGGAAGTCCTTTCATCGGCAAGGCTGCGCCGGCGCCGAAAACCGAGCAGGCGACATGCGCAGGCAGGTTCGGCATCGCGCGAGAAGCAAGCGGCCCGCGTCGGCGCGAGTTGTTCAACCAGCCATTATACAAAAGAGGAAACCGGCCTGAAGCGCGTCTCCGACGCCCGGACGCCGCATTGGCGCAAGTGTCCGGGGAAACGCTGATCAATTCCGCCAGCCCTGAATCCGCATGACGGCTTTGATCAGCGTTTCCCTAGAAAAACACCTCGGAGGCGCGGTCGTAGAAGGTTTTGCCGCCGACGCGCAACAGCCGCGTGGGGCGGTCCCCTTTGCGCACGTAGACGCGGCGCACGAGCCGGTCGAAGGACAGCATCTCGCCGTCGACGAACAGGGTGGCCTTGCGGTAGACGCCGTCTTCGTCCAGGCCGATCTCCACCACGTCGCCGGCGGCCGTGACGATGGCGCGACTGCACAGCGAATGGGGCGCGACCGGCACGACGACCAGGCCCTGAAAGCCCGGCGCCACCAGCGGCCCGCCCGCCGACAGCGCGTAGGCGGTCGATCCGGTGGCGGTTGACACCACCAGCCCGTCGCCGCGAGCGTCCATCACGTGCGACCCGGAGATTCCCAGCTCGATGTCGATGATGCGGCCGTTCGCGCCGCGCGTGAGCGCCAGCTCGTTCAGCGCGAAGAACTCCTGCGGGCCCGCTTCGTCGTCGGCGCCATCGGCGTCGGCGGCGGCGTCGGCAGCGCCCGTCGGCTCGTCGGCCCAGGGGTCAACGCAGCCTTCGCACACCACGTCGATGCGCAGGTTGGCGCGGTGCTCCACGGCCGCCTCGCCGGCCAGGGCCGCCGCGACCGGCGCGATGACGCCGTCTTCGCTCGCGTTCGACAAAAAGCCCAGGTTGCCGAAGTTGACGCCGAGGATGGGAACGTCGCCGGGCGCCAGCAGGTGCGCCGTGCGCAGCATGGTGCCGTCGCCGCCGAGCGCCACGGCCAGATCGAACGACGTGCCGCACGTGCGCCGCACGCTTTCCCGGCCGGAAGAACTCTCAAGCGACCCTGCGTCGACGCACACCCAGTCGATGCCTTGCGACGAGAGGTACGCGCTCAGCAGCGCGGACGCGTCGATGGCCTTCGGGTTGGAGTTATTGCGGATGACAAGGATGCGCATGAACGGCTTCTTTCTCCCTGCTATCATAGGTAATCGCTGATCATCGGCGGCCCGTGCCGCCGATTTCTCGCTAGAAGAGTATAGCTTAAAGCAGCAAAGGCGCATTTGTATGACCGACAAGCTCGCACGAGCTCAACATATCAGAACAACCAAACCCCTCACCACGGCAGAAATCCAGGTGGGCGGCCGCCACGCCGGCATCGACCGCACCGCCGTGGCCGCCGCCGTGGCCCAGTCCGTCGTGCCCGTGCCCCAGGACCTGCACGACGAGGAAGGCGTCGCCCGCAACGTGGAGCGCGGGCACGTGTACCGCAGCCAAGACCCTTCGGAAACCGGCGAGATCTTCGTGGGCGGCCGCCACGCCGGCATCGACTGCACAAGGCCGCACGATCCCTTCGAGCCGTCCACCCCCGACCCGCGTCGGCGGCGCTCGTCACGCGAGACCATGTCCTGGGCCGCTCCCGGACGCACCGGCGCCATCCGCCTCGACGGGCGCCACATGGGCGTCGACCGCACCGCAGACGCCAAAGCCGAAACGAAACCGGCCGGAGCCGCGGCCGAAGAAGCCCAGCCGAGCGGGTCTGTCGCCGAGGTGAGCGGGTCGGCCGGCCTCATCAGCCTGTGCGTCATCATCTCGCGCATCACCGGGTTCGCCCGCACGTGGGCCATGGCCTTCGCGCTGGGCTCCACGCTGCTTTCCAGTTCCTACCAGGTGGCGAACAACCTGCCCAACCAGCTCTACGAACTGGTGGCCGGCGGCATGATCGTCACGACGTTTTTGCCGGTGTATCTGTCGGTGAAGCGCAAGCTCGGACGCGACGCGTCGAACGAGTACGCGTCGAACCTGCTCACGATCGTGGTCGTGCTGCTCGGCATCGTGTCTTTGCTCTGCATCGCGTTTCCGGCAGCGGTCATCTACACGCAAAGCTTCTATTCGGACCAAAGCCTCATGGACACCTCGGTGTTCTTCTTCCAGTTCTTCGCCGTGCAGATCGTGTTCTACGGCGCGAGCGCCATCGTGTCGGGCCTGCTCAACGCCAACCGCGACTATTTGTGGTCGTCCATTGCGCCGGTGTTCAACAACATCATCGTCATCGTCACGTTCGCGGCCTTCGCAGTCGTTTCGCCCGAGCATCCGCAGGCGGCGCTGCTCATCATCGCCATCGGCAACCCGCTCGGCGTGTTCGTGCAAATGGCCATCCAGATTCCCGCGCTCAAAAGAAACGGCATCGCGCTGCGCCCGCGCATCAACCTGCGCGACCCGGCGCTGAAAGAGACGCTCGGCATCGGAGTGCCGGCCGTGGTCGTCATGCTGTGCTCGTTCGCCGTCGTGTCCGTGCAAAACGCCGCGTCCTACAGCTTCGCCGACAACGGGCCGTCCATTCTGGCCTACGCGCGGCTGTGGTTCACGCTGCCCTACGCGTTTTTGGCCGTGCCCATCACCACGGCTATGTTCACCGAGCTGGCCGACATGCAGGCCGCAGGCAACGTCGAAGGCGTGAAGCGCGGCGTGGTGGGCGGCACGAACCAGATCCTGTTCTTCATGCTGCCGTTCTCGCTCTACCTCATGGTGTTTTCGCTGCCGCTCGTGACGCTGTACCACGCCGGCGCCTTCACGATGGAATCGGTGCAGGCCATCGCCGGGTATTTGGCCGTCCTCGCCTTCGCGCTGCCGGTGTATGCGGTCAACACCTACCTGCAGAAGATCTTTTCCAGCCTGCGGCACATGTGGGTGTTTGCCGGGTTTAACTTTTTGGCCGGCGCCGCGCAGATCGGCATCACCATGCTCGGCGCAAGCAACACCGGGTTGTTCCCCATCGAGATCATCGCCGTGGCCGAGGTGGCGTTCTACGTGGTGGCCGACGTGTGCCTGTTCTTCTTCTTGCGGGCGAAGCTGGGACCGTTCGGCCTGTCGAGCATCGTGCGGGCCTTCGTGCTGGGGCTTTTGTTCGGCGCGGCGGGCGCGGCGGCGGGCGCGGGCGTGCTGTGGGCGCTCGAGGCCTTCCTCGCCCCGCTTTCCGGGTCCATCGTCCAAGCGCTCGGATACGTCGTCGTCGGCGGAGCGGCGAGCCTGGTCGTGACGTTCGGGCTGGCGCTTTTGTTCCGCGTGCCCGAAGCGGCGTTCCTGTCCACGCTGGCGCACAAGGTATCCGGCAGGCTCGGACGCGGCTAGGATAATACTGACGAATTCAGTCAACTATGAATCTGCGTGCGCCTTCTTCCCCGACCGCTCACGGGCTTTTTGACGCCGCGCCCCTTTTCGCCCTGTGCGCATCAACAGCAAAGCCCTACCGGACGCCCACAGGCTCTTCACGGCCGTTCGCTATGCTGGTCGCACGCTTCTGATACGCTCGTCCGCCTCTTGTCTGGAAGGACCTCTCATGAAAAAAGCGCTTGGACTGTTCCTCGGCCTTATCGGGCTTTTGATCGTTTGCTGCGTCTTCGTGCTGTTCGTGCCGTCGATCGGCAGCTGGGAAAACCCGTTCTCGCTGCTTGCGAACCACGCGCAGGTCACCGCCGCCAACGCCGCCATCGACGTCTCCGGCATGAAGGACAAGGTCGCAAGCGCCATCGAGGACCGCAAGGCCGACATCGCCGCCGCCACGGGGCTGGACGAGTCGACCGTCGACGCGGTGGTGGACGATCTGGCCATCGACCAATGGGAAGCCGCCGTGCTGCCCGAAGACGCCGTGGCTGCGAACACGTTCGACGGCAGTGCGCTGGGCGTGGACGGAACGATCACCACGTACGATGACCCGAGCTACGTCACCGTGGACGCGTACGGCCAGACCGTGACGCTCGCCGTGCCCGAAAGCGCCCAGGCATACGTCGGGTACCTGCCGTACGTGGGGTATCTGGGATAGCGAGTCGAACGTCGTCTGTTTGTCCTGGTCAGCGCGGCGTCCTTTCGTCCGGTCCGCTTCTGCCGCCCACGCCTTGCACAGGCGGCAGAAGCGGCCTTGCGACGCGGCCTCGCCCTTGGCAGGCCGCGTCGCGGCAAAGCCCCCGGAAGCCGTCACCGCGACGCCGGGCGAGCGGCGGCCTGCTTGGCCTCTTCGGCCTGTTCGCGCTCGAGGACCTTTTGCATGGCGGCGATGGCGCATTCGATCTGCCCGTCGTCGGGCTCGTTCGTGGTGAGGTACTGCATCTGCATGCCCGGCCACAGCACGAGCTTCACGAGCGGGTTCTCAGGATGCGACCCTGCCCATTTCACGGTGATCTCGTAGGAAATGCCGGCGATGACGGGCAGGAACAGAATGCGGATGGCGATGACGAGCAAAAGCTTCGGCGCCCCGTCGGGCACGCCCCATGCGTCGATGAGCAGGTTCACCGGAATGACCGTGTAGACGAAAATGGCGATGATCATGACCATGATGAGAAACGCCGTGCCGCAGCGCACGTGCAGGCGCGGGAAGCTGCGGGCGTTTTCCGGCGTGAGCGGAAGGCCGTGCTCGTAGCAATGGATGGTCTTGTGCTCGGCGCCGTGATAGCCGAACATGCGGCGAATGTCCTCCATGCGCCCGATGAGCCACAGATACCCGACGAACACGGCCACGCGCAGAAGGCCGTCGACGATGTTCCACCACACCGGATTCGCGTCGTACTCGCCCACGATCGCGTTCGTGACGAAGGCCGGCGCGACGATGAACAGCGCCACTCCCAGCACGAGCCCGAGCGCCATCGACAGGCCCATCTCCTTCTTGCCGAACTCGACCTCTTCGTCCAAGAAGTCCTTCTTGTCCTGGGTTTTCGTGCTTTTATCTAGCGCTTGCTTGGTAACGCCGCTCTGGCCCTGACGGCCGAGCGCTTGCTCGGCACAGGCCGCGTCTTTTGGCGCTGCCGGTTCGCTGACCACTTCCAACGTGCGCTGGGCGCCCAGCGCGTCGATCACCGTGTCAGGGCGGCCGAAGTCTTTCTTCCAAGAAAAGTCTTGCGGGTTCTGGCTCGGCATGCCCGAAAGCACTTCGCGCGTCGGATCTTCAGACGCACTTTCAAAGCGATCGCCCGATGCGTCGGATTCCTTTTCGGCCGCTTCGGGCTTGCGCTCTCCCTCCGGTTCGTCTTCCTCGCCAAAGGCGTGCATCATCGCGATTTCCAGCGCCTTGAACCCCAGCGCGAGCGATTCGACCATGGAGCGGCACCCGCGCACGAGCGGCCAGTACATCCAGCCGTTCTTGTCCTTGCCGCTTGCCAGGTCATGCTCTTCCACATACACCGACCCGTCCGGCGTGCGCACGGCCACCGACCAGTTGTACTTGCCGCGCATCATGATGCCCTCGATGAGCGCCTGCCCGCCAACGTGGGTTTTCAGCGCCCCGTCTTCGGCGAAGGCACGCTTGAGGTCCGACGTTCCAGAGGCCGCAGAAGCAGCAAAAGACGCCGATTCGGCGCACGTCTCGCCGGCGTCCGCCGCCGCACCCGCCGCAGGCTCCTCGCATTCGCGTTTCTCGCCCATGTCAGCCCCGTTTCACGCGCGGATAGGGGTTGTTGCAGCACATCTTCCCTTCCGGGCACGGGCCCGACACGCACGGAGCGCCCGCGTCCAAAAAGACGAACGGAGCCGTGGGACGGGCCAGCTCAAGCATCCGGTGGGCCAGCTCGCGAATTTCCCACTGGGCGCGGTTGCAGCAGCGCAGGTTGAAGAAGTGCAGCAGCTCGCGCACGTTCATCGTGACGACGATCTTGCTGGCCGCCGCGTTCGGCAGCAGATACCGCGCGTCTTCAGCGGGAACGCCCAGGTCGAGCAGCTTTTCATAGGCCGCCACGACGACTGCGTTCGCCTCGTCGAACACCTCGCGGGCCTGGGGGTTTTCCGCAACCGTTCGCGGCACGACCACGTCCACCCCGTCGGTGAACGCCACGTAGCGCTGGCTTTGCTGGTTGAAGCTGGCGATGCGATGGCGCACGAGCTGGTGCGTGAGGGCTCGCGACACCCCTTCCACCGCGAAGGTGTAGCTGGCATGCTCAAGCGTCGAGAAATGCCCGCTTTCCATGATGGTGGACAGCACGCTTTTCACGCGCTTGTCGGGCATGGTCTCCATCAGCTCGGACGCGCCCACCGGCGCATAGCACAGCCGCGCCGCCGTGGCGATGGCGCGTTCGGGGTCGGGCGTGTGGTACAGCAGTTCAACGTGCATGGGGCCTCGTTTCAAATTGAGCCGCTCCTCGAAGGCCGGCGGAATTGGTCAGTTTTCCCAGGGAAACACTGACCAAAGCCGTCTTGCCCCGGGTCCGAAGGGCGGATGCCCGGGGGCTGAAGGCCGAGCGAGCGCACCGGCGTGCGCAAACGAGGCCTGAAGCCTTCGGGCGCCGCCATGCGGGCCCGGGGCCGGCGGAATTGGTCAGTGTTTCCCTAGCATCATAGCCCAACCGTGCGCAGGGCGAAGGCGAGGCGGGGCCGGCGGCGGCGCTTCTTCAGAAACGAACCATTGCCGCGGCGCATCCGCCCGACAGACGAGCGCCCCTCGGAAAATCGGCCCGACGGCGCGGGCAAGCGGCTCAAAAGATGAGTCTTTTAATCAACTTTGAATCCGTCGGACGGCGCAGGCGGCCTTGGCAGGCCAAGACGGTGCTAATCGGCGTTTCCCTCGCGCAACACCGCTTCGTCGTCGTATCCGCCGGTTTCCCACATCAGATACGCCCAGCGCACGATGCGAGGCTCGCGCAGGCGGAAGGCCCCTTGCACCTGGCCGCGTCCTGCGGGCTGGCCCGCCTCGTCGTTTTCCACCACGTTCTCGTCCGCCCACGCACGCACCTTCTCGGCGGCCCCTCGTCGCTCCTGCGGCGAAAGCGGGCGCGTCGACGCTCGCTCGACCATCGCATCGAAGGCGGCGACGGCGTCCTCGCGCGTGGCGAACGTGTCGCGCCGCTCGCTTTCTATATAGCTGACCTGGGGATAAAACCCCTCGCCAACCAACAGGGCATACGCGAACACGCACTCGTGCGGATCTGAGGCCGCCACGCCGGCAGCCCGCAGCACGCGCTCGTCGACGCGGGGAGAGACGCCGGTCGAGATGGTGATGCACGCGCGACGTTTCGCGACCGACGAAAGCTTCAGCAAGGCTTGCCGCAAATCGCGAACGGAAACGGACCGAGACGCGAAGCCGACGTCGACCGCGTTTGAGCGCAGCCCGCACGCCGTCCAGTCGTCTTCCCAGCTCATCTGTGCAGTCGTGATTCCTGCAAGCCCTTCGGCGGCGGCTTGCTGCGAAAGCAGCCCGAGCATGCCGGCCGAGAAGTCACCGGCGAAAACCGCGTGTCCCGCCCGCGCCAGCGGCAGCGCCAGCGCACCGTTTCCGCAGCCCATGTCGAGCACGACGTCGCCGTCGCGCAGCTGAGAGCGGCCGATGAACTCATCCACGTAGGCGTTCGGGGAATCCTTCGTCGTGTACGTCTTCGCACGCTCGTCCCAATACGTGGCATCGTCGGAGCTGCCACGCGCCTTTTGCAGACTCATCCACTCATCATTCCAGCGATCGCCGCAGCGCACCGCCGCCTGATCGGTCATCGCGTCCCGCCTTTCCCGCATCCTTTCCGCCGACCTCCGGCCTACAGCTCGATCCGCTCGAAATGCTCAGGACCCACGCCGCACACCGGGCATGAGAAGTTCTCCGGCAGCTCGTCGACGTATTCGATGTGGCCGCAAATCGTGCAGCGCCACGCGTGCTTCAGCCCGGCTCCTTCCGCGGCCTTTGCACCGGCCGCATTGTCCGCCGCCACGTCGCTGCTTGACCCCTCGCCGGTGTACGACGAGGCGCGGGGCGGGGTTTTTCCTCCCTTGACCAGGTGGTAAAATGAATAGGTCATCGGATGGGGCCCGGCAAGCACGCCGTTTTCCTCCACTTCGCCGATGAACACCATATGCGTCCCCACGTCAATCGAATCGACGACGCGGCACGAGAACCACGCCGAGCAGTCCTGCTCCAAATACGGCACTCCGCACGCGTCGAACGCATGGGCGACCTCGCCGAACTTGTCAAGCTCGGCGCTCGTGTGGAACCCGAAGCAGCCGATCGTTTCCATGCCCATGGCCTCGTCGACGACCGACGCGGTGAACCGGCCCGATTCCTGCACGGCCTTCGTGGTCGCGTTTTCCTTGTTCAGCGTCACGCTCAGCTGGAACGGCTTCGACGTGACCTGCAGAACCGTGTTGACGACGCAGCCGGCGAAGCGCCCGCCCGCCTTCGAGCCGATGATGTACAAGCCGCACGAAAGCTTGTGAAACGCCGTGCGATCGATCATGGTGAGCATCCTTTCCTCATTCGTGGCGCGAAACAGCCTCGGAGACAGGGTAGCGCATCCTGCGGCGTTTGGGCCCAGCGTTGCCAAGACGGAAAAATACTGCCAGCAACGCAAGCAGAAAGCCGGTGCGGGCGCCCAACACAAACGCCGCCCGCGCCAAGACCGGCAACACGCCTGCCGCAGCACGCAAAAAGGCCCGCCCCAAGCGTTTCGGGCGGGCCTTTCGTTCGTTGGAATCGCTGAGTGTTATTCAGCAGCCTCGGCGGGGGCTTCAGCGGCGGCTTCGACGAGCGCGTCAACGGCGGCGGCGTCTTCAGCAGACACGGCAGCAGCGGCTTCGTTGGCCTCGGCCTCGGCGGCGGCAGCAGCGGCCTTGGCGGCTTCGGCTTCAGCCTTCTTGGCGAATTCCTCGGCACGCTTGGCCTTTTCGGCGGCCTTCGCCTCGCGCTGGGCCTTCTTCTCGGCCTCGCGAGCGGCGATCTCGGCAGCGCGCTGGGCCTTCTTCTCGGCCTCGCGAGCGGCGATGGCTTCACGCGCAGAACCGAACTTGTCGGTAAAGCGCTGCACGCGTCCGCCGGTGTCGACGAAACGCTGCTGGCCGGTGTAGAACGGATGGCAGACGCTGCAGATGTCGATCTTCAGCTCAGGCTTCGTGGAACGCGTGGTAAAGGTGTTGCCGCAGCTGCACTTGACGACGCACTCCATGTACTCGGGATGGATGCCTTTTTTCATGACAGGTTCTCCTTTTCGTGCTTTGGTTACCGACCAAAGCGGATTAGACAAGCTTTTTAAGGATACTCCCCTGCCGTGCGCCGTCAACCTCCTTCGCAAAACGTTCATGAGGAAACGCGATGGCCAACGTCCAAGCCGGACGCGCCCCGCCTTCGTGGTCCTGCGGCCGGCAACGCCGCCGACGCTGGACCGGCCGCCCCTACGCCGCAATGGCGCACAGCACTTCGATCTTGCGCTCCACGTGCTCGACCACCGTCCGAATGCGCCGCTCGGGGATGTTGGGATTGCGCGACAGAATGCCGGCGAGCTGTTCGGGATAGCCGTCGAGCATCGACGGGCTGAACCACTCGAAATGCCCCTCGAACAGGCGCACCTGGTCGGCCGGCTTCATGCCGTTGAGCTTGAACGGCTTCGCGACGTAGTCGAAGTCGGCGGGCAGCTCCAGCAGCTCGGCGTTCGACCACAGACACGACCCGCTGTCAAACACCGGCGCCAGGCGCACGACTTCGAGCGTCTCCACGTTGCGGATGACGCCGAAGTTGCGATAGTGCCGATCGCGGTTGGCCAGCACGAAATCGGCAGCGAACATCTTCGCCAGCTCGGTGGTGACCCGTGCGGCGTCCAAGCCCAGCCACTCGCAGCGATGCACGTAAAACTGCAGGTCAGACAAGTTGTTCGGCTGCTTCGCGTTGTGGATCACGTCCCAGGCGGCAACCAGTTCCTCGTCGGGCCCCAGCATGTTGTCGCAGGCCGAATACACGCGCCGCCCGTCGACGAACAGCCGGTACGGCGTGAATTCGCCGGGCTCCATCAAGCGCTCGTGCAGCGCAGTGGCCGCGACCTCGTTGTACGGCTCCTGGTTGAACGCGCCGACGCCGGCCTTCAGCAGCACGCGCTTCCCGTCAACGATCTTCCACTTCTTCAGCAAGTCTCCGCCGAGCGTGCTGCTCGGCGAGGACAGGCTGACCCGCGTGTAGTCGGGCGCGTCGGGCGACGACCCGGCGCCGTCTTGTCCAAGCGTGAGAAACCCCAGGTCGTCCGAGAAATCGTTGTCAAAGAAGTTTATGGCGTCCCAGGTCTGCGGATGGTCTTCGTCGTTGAGCCAATAGCGGTCCGACAGCGACAGGCCGAAGCTCTTCTCCGCAAGCACGAGCGTGCTGTCAAGCTGCAAGTTCGCAAGCAGCCGGTCGATCTGGACGCGCGTCGGCGGAATGGCGCGATGGCGCCACCAGTAGTTCACGTCGTGCTTGGCGATGTCGCCGCGGCGGTCGCCCATGCCGACCGGCGCCGCTTCGCGGCAGTCGATGCGCGTGACGCGCACGGCTTGATGGGCGTCAAGGTCGTACTCGAACCCGAGCACCGGCGTGTTCTTGCTCATGAGCGTATAGCGAGCCAGTCCCATAAGCAGCACACCGCCTTTCCGCAGCGCCGAAAGCCTCTTTCGGCAGTATAGCAAAAGACCGCCGGCGGCACCTACACTTGCACCACGTACATCACGTTCGTCGCCGCCACGCGCGGGGACTTCGGACGCTCAAGCGGATCGATGGACGGCGAGGTGTGCGGATCGCCCGCGGTCAGCACGGCGATGTCGCCCTTGCTCACCAGCCCCCGCTCAAGCACTATCCGCTGCGCCGCGTCGACGATGTGGTTCATCGAGCCGAGCACGTCGCCCAGCATGGAGATGACGCCCCAGTTCAGCTGCTGTTGGCGCATGACCCGGGGAAACGGCGTGACCGCGTAAATGGGCACGCGCGGACGCAGGTTCGACATCAGACGCGCGGTGCGGCCCGACATCGTCGGCGCGATGATGCAGCAGGCGTGCACGTTTTCTGCAGTGAGCACGGCGGCCTGCCCCACGGCAAGCGACACCGACGCGTCGGCACGCTGGCGGTCGAGCCGGTGCTCTTCGTACAAATGCACCTCGCTTTCCATGGCGATCTGCACCATCGTGCGCACGGCCTCTACCGGATAGGCCCCCACGGCCGTTTCGCCCGACAGCATGATGGCGTCGGTGCCGTCGTAGACCGCATTGGCCACGTCCGCCGCTTCGGCACGCGTCGGCCGCGGGTTCTTCACCATCGATTCGAGCATCTGCGTGGCCGTGATGCAAGGCTTCGACAGCTTGTTGCACGCGCGGATGATGCGCTTCTGGATGTGCGGCACGCGCGACGCGTCCACCTCCACGCCCAAGTCGCCACGCGCGATCATGATGCCGTCGGCCGCTTCCAGAATCTCGTCGAAGTAGTCTACCGCGCTCGCGCACTCGATCTTCGCGATGATGAGAATGTCGTCCCCGCCGTGCGAGTCCAAAAACGCCCGCACCTCGCGCACGCTGTCGGCGTTGCGCACGAACGACACGGCCACGAAATCGATGTTCTGCTCGATGCCGAACAGCACGTCTTCGCGGTCCTTTTCGGTGAGCGCCGGAAACGGCACCTCCACGCCGGGGACGTTGACGGATTTCCGCTGGCCCAGCACGCCGCCGTTGAGCACTTCGCAGACCACGTTTTCGCCTTCGATGCGCACGACGCGCAGCCCGATGAGCCCGTCGTCCACCAAAATGTCGTCGCCGACCGACACGGCCTTTGCAAGCCCGGGCCACGTCTGGCCCACGCCGCTCGCGTCGCCTTCGCGTTCGGCGGAGAACAGCGTGAACGCAGCGCCCACCTCCAAGGTCACCGGCTCACCGCCGCGCAAAAGCCCGGTGCGGATCTCCGGGCCGGCGGTGTCGAGCAGCATCGCGCAGGGATCCTGCAGCGCCTCGCGCACCCGGCGCACGCGGTCCATGCGAGCTCGGTGCTCGTCGTGGCTGCCGTGCGAGAAGTTCAGACGCGCCACGTCCATGCCGGCCTCTATCAGCCCGCGCACCGCCTCGTCGGAATCGACGGCGGGACCGAGCGTGCACACGATCTTCGTGTGCTTGGTTTTCTTGGGCATCGGCGTTCCTTTCTCAAAAGCGCCAATCACGGCGTCTGCGACGCCTTGGAAACTGGTTTTGCAGCCAAGCCCGGGAAGCATTGATGACTGCGCCGCTCAACGTTTCCCGAGAAAAAAAGCCGGTCGCCCTTGCAGGGAGGACAACCGGCTTTTGCATCGGATCGGAAGGCTCTTCTTAGATTTCGGCCACCCACAGCCCATGGAGGTTGCAGTATTCGTACACGCGCACTGGCTTGTCGCCTTCGGCCGTCACGAAATCGACCACGGGCTTGTCGTCCGAGGTCAGCTCAGCGATTTGGCAGCCCTGCTCCGTTTCCAGGCACACGAACGCGATGTAGTGCTCGGGAAGCATCGGATGCTCGACCGAGCCGACCTGCACGTGCACGCCCGCGCCGTCGACCGTCACTTCAGGCACATGCTTTTCAACGGCGGCGTCGGTCGTGTTCGCGACGAGCTCGGTCATTTCCTGGCCGCAGCACGACAGGTTCTTGCCGGAATCGAACACTTTGACGGCGATGTTGCCGCACACTTCGCACTTGTAGAACTTCATATGCAGATTCCTCCTTAAACGGTGCTTCGAAAACGAACGCATCTATTATACGGCTCGCCCGTCATCGATGGGACGACAAGGCGGACGTGTCCACAGCGTTGAAGGAAAACCGTAACGCGACGTTGAAAAACGCTGGAGCCGAAAAGGGCGGCAACGGCTCAGGAAGGGCCGCGGAAAGGAAACGGCCTGGTCACAAAGGCGGCCGCGTCGCAGCCGACGCATTGTTTTCCCTGTGGGGGACGGCCGCCTAGCCGTCCGTCCCGCGCGGCACGGCCAGGCGGTCGACGCCTTTCTGGGGCAGCTTCTTCACGCAGGCATACGCCAAGATGGCGACGCCCGCCACGACAAGCGGCACGGACAGCACCTGTCCCATCGTGAGCCATCCGCCCCACAGATACCCCAGCTGCACGTCAGGCTCGCGCACGAACTCAACGAGAAAGCGAAACGCCCCGTACATCGTCAAGAACAGCCCGATGAACGTGCCGCGCGGGCGCGGCGGCACTCGCCGCGACAAGGCGTACAGCACGATGAAGACGACAAGGCCTTCCAGCAGCGCTTCGTAGAGCTGCGAGGGGTGGCGCGGCATCACGCCCGCCGAGCCTCCGAACACCACGCCCCACGGCAGGCTGGTCGGCGCCCCCCACAGCTCGCCGTTCACGAAGTTGGCGCAGCGCCCGAAAAACAGCCCGAGCGGCGCCCCGATGCAGCCCAGGTCGGCCAGCGTCAAGAACGGCACATGCGTGATCCGGGCCGACACGATGCCGGAGAGCAGCGCCCCCACAAGGCCGCCGTGAAAGCTCATGCCGCCGTGGTTGAACGCAAAGATCTCCAACGGATGCTCGAAGTAGTAGCCGTCGCCGTACACGAGCACGTACCCGAGCCGGGCGCCCACGATGATGCCGATGATGGCGCAGAGGATGACCGTCAGCACCGCGTCGGCGTCGATGTCGAGCTTCCAGCGCTTCGCAACGCGCCAGATGACGAGCGCGGCGATGGCGAAACCGAGCACGTAGGCCAGCCCGTACCACCGAACCGCCAGCGGTCCGACGAAAAAGGCTACGGGGTCGAGCGATTGATACAGATCGTTGAGCATGGATCACCTTCGATTGCGGGCCGAAACGAAAAACGGTCGCGCGGCGAACGGCCGGGACGCGAATGCCGCGAAAAAGAAGAAAAGGAGGGCCGCACCATGTGCGGCCCGAAACTTCGAAGCTTACAGAAGAAAGCGGTTGGGATTTCCCTGGCGCACCACGCCTTCCCCGCGATCGGCCACGTCGGGGCCGTGCGTGAGGAAATGCGTGCAGACGCGACAGACTTCTTTCACGCTGGCGTCGTAGTCGCGCGTGGGATTGAGCAGCACGAGCACGTCTTCGCACACCGCATGGGTCGGCCGGTCACAGGCGGCATAGTGGCAATCGGCCGGACACGGCTCGCCCGGCACGTTGTGCGGGCAGCGGGACTGCATTTCATCGTCGCAGCCGCGCAGCGTCCAGCATCGCGCAGCGCCCTCCATGGACGTCCGCCTTACAGGTCGGCCGGCACGACACGGGTCACGCCGGGCACGCGCTCTTTCAGGATGCGCTCGACGCCGTTGGCCAGCGTCATCTGCGACATCGGGCAGCCCTTGCAGGCGCCCTGCAGCTCCACCGACACCACGCCGTCGTCGGACACTTCCACCAGACGCACGTCGCCGCCGTCTGCCTGCAAACTCGGGCGGATAAGGTCGAGCACCGCTGCGACATCGTTTTTGTCAACCATGTGAAACTCCTAACGTCACACGCGCCCACAAGGCAGGCGCACAAATATATGGCCGACATTCTACCACAGGGGCGCGATGCGCATAAGAAAGCACACAGGTCGTTGCAAAGACCGCCAGCGAAGGCGCGGCGCAGGGCTTCCCGGCCTTATTCGACAGGCTTCCAGTCCTTCCCTATGACCAGCAGCACGTCGGAGTCGAACGTGTAGAAGCCCTGCTGGTCCAGCACGCCGCGCCCCATTCCCAGCGTGTCGATGACGGTCTGGGCGGCCGGCGCGAACTCGTCGTCTTTGTAGATGACGAGCGTTTCGTTGTAGGCGTCGGTGTCGGTGTTGCCCACGTCCACCACGTCGAAGCCAAGGCCCGAAAGCGTCTTTTCCATCGCGGCAGCCGCGCCCGTGATGGCCGCGCCGTTGCGGATGGTGAGCGTGAAGCTGTCGGGCGGCACCGTCGACTCGTCCTCCAAGGCGGCGGGGTCCTCCCCCGCCTCGACCGCCTCCATCACCGCCGCCAGCGCGTCGCTCGTGACGCTGTAGTACTTCACGCCGTCGCGCTCGTATTCGTAGCCGGGAACCAACGTCCCGAACACGCTTGCCGGGTCGGTCGCCGCCATGGCGTCGGCGATCGAGCCCGCATCGTTGATGCCCACGTCCGTTCCGAACGGGTGGTCCGTGCGGTCCACGATGCCGAACAGCTCTCCCTGCCCGCCGCTCACCAGGCGAAGCGACAGCGCCTGCAGCACGTCCCGCCCGTTTTGGGCCTGCTGGTCGATCCCTTCCGTGAAGTTCGTCGCCCGCAAAAGCGTGAGCACGCCCCGCCCGTCGAGCGTCTGCGTGCCCGCCGGAATGTAGGTGCCGCCCGCCGCAGGGTCGTCGACCTCTTCGCGCACGTTCACCTCAAGGCCGCCGAGCGCCTCCACCAGCTCGATGATGCCGCTCGCGTCGGCCTTCACGTAGTGGGCCACCGACACGTCGATGAGCGCCGACATCGAGCGGATGAGCGCCGCGTCGCCTTTTTCCGCCTGGGCGCTGGAGAGCGTGTAGGCGTTGCCGTCGGACAGCGTCGTTTGGATGTTGGGCGGCACGTTCAGAATGGTCGCCTGCTTGCGCTCTTCGTCGACACGCACGAGCGCCAGCGCGTCGACGGTCGCGTTGGGGGCGTCGGGGTTGGCGTCGTCGAGGCTTGCGGCCACGAGCGTGTAAAACGGCGCACCCTCTTCCGCCGACGTCAAAGCAGACGGCGCGTCGGAATCGCCAAGCGAGATGCTCGCCTCGAGCGAGCCGTACCACGTGGTCATGCCCACGGCCGCCGCCACGGCCGCCGCCGCAACGATGCAGCCGACGACGAGCAGCACGCGCCGCTTCATGCCCTGGCGATGCACTTCCTTGGCGAACTTCCGCTCGCTCACCCGCGAGCCGCGCGTGGCGTAGTCGCTGCCGTAGGGCATGACGTTGGTCACATAGCCGCGCGTGGCCCGCTTCTGCCGACGCGCGTTGGAAAACCCCACGCGGTCGGCGTTCATGCGGCCCGACGCGTGCGGCGCGGCGCCGGCGTGCGTGCCGAGCATCGCCGACCTGATCCTGCGCGAGGTGTGCTTCGACTGCGACGCCGAAAAGCCTTTCCGTTTGCTCGGCATGGACGCGCCTTTATTCCTGGCCGTCTGCGACCGGCACGCGCTTCACGGCCGCCCCGAGCGACTGCAGCTTGCCTGCGTAGTCCTCGTAGCCGCGGTCGATGTGGCTGATGCAATGCACGCGCGTCTGGCCTTCCGCGATGAGGCCCGCCAGCACGAGCGTCGCCCCGGCGCGCAGGTCGGTCGACGACACGTCGGCCCCTTGCAGCCGATCGACGCCGCGCACGATGGCGTGGTGGTCTTCGATCGTGATGTCGGCGCCCATGCGCATGAGCTCGGCCGCGAACATGAACCGGTTCTCGAACACGTTCTCCGTGATGACCGACACACCCGAGGCGCACGTTGCCAGCAGCATAAACTGGGCTTGCAGATCGGTCGGAAAGCCGGGGTGCGGCAACGTCTGCAGATCGATGGCCGCAAGCGGGCGCGTGCGCGAAACGGTGACGCTGTCCGGGCCCGTCTCGACGTCGCAGCCCATCGCCTCGAACTTCATGAGCGCCATGCGCAGAAAGCCCGGATCGACGCCGCGCACCGTCACCGGGCCGCCCGTGAGCGCCCCGCCGGTCAAAAACGTGCCGGCCTCGATGCGGTCGCCGACGGTCGTGTGCTCGCAGGGATGCAGGCTGGCCAGCTCGACGCCTTCGATCTCGATGACCGACGATCCGGCGCCTTTCACGCGGCAGCCCATTTCGTTGAGCATGTTCGCCAAATCGACGATCTCCGGCTCGCGGGCCGCGTTCTCGATGAAGGTCGATCCCTTGGCGACGATGGCCGCCATCATGAGGTTTTCGGTCGCGCCGACGCTGGGGAAGTCGAGCGCTATGTCGGTGCCGCGCAGCCCGTGCGGCGTCGAAGCGTTCAGAAAGCCGTGGTCGATGTCGAATTCCACGCCAAGCGCTTCGAGGCCCACCAGGTGCATGTCTATCTTGCGGGCGCCGATCCGGCAGCCGCCCGGCATGGACACGCGGGCATGGCCGAAGCGGGCGATGAGCGGCCCCAGCACCGAAATGCTCGCACGCATCTTCGACACGAGCTCGTAAGGCGTTTCGCAGTTGTTCACCGCGCTCGTGTCGATGGTCAGGCTGTGGCCGTCGCGCTCGACTGCAGCGCCCAGGCCCCGCAGCACCTGCGCCATGATCTCGATGTCGGAAATGCGCGGAACGTTGTGCAGGCGCACAAGACCCTGGCCGACGAGCGAGGCCGCCATGAGCTTGAGCGCGGAGTTCTTCGCGCCGCCGACGGCCACTTCTCCGCAAAGCGTGCGATTCCCCTCGACGACGATCATCTCTTCCGCCATGGCAAACCTCCCTGCAAAACCTGCAAAGCACTTGATGAATGCCTCATATTATAAAGTGAGCCGGTTGGGGCCATGCGGTATTCGCAAGTTTCACAGACGCGCGGCCCGCCTTCGTTGCGCACCCGAAACCTTCCTTTTGCCCGCCCACGAAAAAGGCCGGCACAGCGGCCGGCCTTTTCGATGCGTCAGGCGATGCGGTTCGCGTTGGCGATTATTCGCCGCCCAGCACGAAGCGCTTGAAGTCCACGATGGCGATCTTGCCGCCGAGGGTCTTGGCGACTTCCTCGGTGTACTGCGCGACCGTCTGATCGGGGTTCTTCACGAACTGCTGCTCGGTGAGCACGTTCTCCTTGAAGAACTTCTCCAAACGGCCCGTCGCCATCTTTTCCTGGATGGCCTCAGGCTTGCCGGATTCGGCGGCCTGCGCCATGTAGATGGCCTTTTCGTGCGCGACGATGTCCGCGTCGACCATGTCGCGGTTGGCGGCCACGGGGCTTGCGGCAGCGACCTGCATGGCGATGTCGCGGCCGTAGGTCTGGAAGGCGTCGGCGTTGGCCTCGATGCCCTCAAGGCCGAAGACCACGAGCACGCCGATCTTGCCGCCGCCGTGGATGTAGGTGGAAACGGCGTCGCCCTCGACGACGGCCACGCGTGCGAGCTGGGTGTTCTCGCCCATCACATGGATGGCGTCGGTCAGCACGGCTTCGACGGTCTCGCCCTCGATCGTGGCGGCCTTCAGCGCGTCGATGTCGGCGGCGCGGGCGTCGAGCGCGGCGGTGGCGATCTTGCTGGCATAGGCCTTGAACTTCTCGTTCATGGCCACGAAGTCGGTCTCGCAGTTCAGCTCGACCATGGCGCCTTCGGTGCAGGCGTCGTTGGTCACGGTGAAGACGGTGCCTTCGTTCGTGGCGCGACCGGCCTTCTTGGCAACGGCGGCCAGACCGCGGGTGCGCAGCACGTCAACGGCCTTTTCCATGTCGCCCTCGGCCTCGACGAGCGCCTTTTTGCACTCCATCATGCCGGCGTCGGTCATTTCGCGAAGCTCTTTAACCATAGAAGCGGTAATGTCAGCCATGGAGATCCTTTCTGGGAGGGCCCGCCTTCGTGCGAGCCGGTCGTGAATACGGTTTTCGAACTTGGTTGTTATTCAGCAGCTTCAACAGCCTCAGCAGCGCCTTCGGCCGCGCCAGCGGCTTCGGCGACGGCTTCGACAGCGGCTTCTTCGGCCTCGACGGCGACCGCTTCGCCCTCGGCGGCCATCATCTCGTCGACGGACACCGGAGCGCCCACGCCGGCCACGACCGCGTCGGCGATGAAGTCGGCGAGCAGGCGGACCGAACGGATGGCGTCGTCGTTGGCCGGAATGCCGTAGTCGACGTCGTCGGGGTTGCAGTTGGTGTCGAGCGTGCCCACGATCGGGATGTTCAGGCGGCGAGCCTCGCGGATGGCGGTCTCTTCGCGGTTCGTGTCGATGACGAACACGGCGTCAGGCAAACGCTTCATGTTGCGGATGCCGTTGAGGTTAGTCTGCAGCTTGGAAAGCTCCTTGCGAAGCAGGATCTGCTCCTTCTTCGGCAGCAGCGCCATGCGGCCGTCGGCCTCCATGGCCTCGAGCTCTTCCATGCGGGTCACGCGCGAGCGGATGGTGACGAAGTTCGTGAGCATGCCGCCGAGCCAGCGGGAGTTCACGTACGGCATGCCGCACCTGTTCGCGGCGTCGGCCACGGCTTCCTGGGCCTGCTTCTTCGTGCCGACGAACAGCACGGTGCCGCCGGTGCGGGCAAGCGTGGAAACGAACGAGTACGACTGGTCAAGGCCGATGAGCGTCTGCTTGAGGTCGATGATGTAGATGTCGCCGCGGCTGCCGAAGATGTACGGCTTCATCTTGGGGTTCCAGCGACGGGTCTGATGACCGAAGTGGCTGCCCGCGTCGAGCAGCGTGCGGATGCTGACTTTCGCCATGCTTTCTCCATTCGTTAGTCCTCTGCCCAGGGTCATTCCTTGCGTTCGCAGCCTTTTTCAGGTGGCCACTCGCGAAGCAAGGTCGCCAAGGCATGTGTGATATAGAAACCGTTGAAGTGTATCACCAACGTCTGCGGGCGCGGCGGGGAAGCTGGCGTTTTCACGACGCACACACAATCGCCACAGCGCGTCCGGCCAGCCATGCTAGAATAGGGACTCTTGTCCCCTGACCAGGAGCAACCATGAACTTCAACAACGTGCGCTACGAGCGCTCCTTCGGCACGTCTTCCCAGCTGCCGCCTTCGACCACGCCCGAGATCTCGTTCGCAGGCCGGTCGAACGTCGGCAAGTCGTCGCTCATCAACAGGCTGTTCAACCGCAAGGCGCTCGCGAAGGTGTCGGGCACGCCGGGCAAGACGTCGACCATCAACTTCTTCGAGGCCGGCGACGTCCGCTTCGTGGACCTTCCGGGCTACGGCTACGCGAAGGTGTCGAAGTCGGAAAAGGGGCGCTGGAGCGAACTTATCGAGGGGTATTTCAACCAAGACCGCGACTTTCTGCTCGTGCTGTCGCTCATCGACATCCGCCACCCCGCCCAGCCGCTCGACGAGAACATGATCGCGTTTCTGCAGGACGCCGAGCTGCCGTTCGCGGTGGTGCTGACCAAGGCCGACAAGCTGACCCCCAACAAGCAGCGCCAGCAGAAGGCCGCCATCACCCGCCAGCTCGACCTGGGCCCCGACGTGCCGATCGTCGTCACGTCATCGGAAAAGGGCATCGGCATCGACGAGCTGCGCAAGCTGATATCGGCCGAAGTGCGAAACGCCTAAGCGACGCGCACGGGAAACGCCGCCTGCAAGCCGGCTTGGCCCGGATCCGCAGGGCGGCGCCGCGGCCGCGCGGCACGCGCCTTAGGCCGGGTCCTGCGCCGTGCGGGTCATCGCCAGCACGCGAAGCGCCTCGCCGCTCGCCGAGACGCTGGCGGCGCAGATCTCGCGCATGAGCACGTCGGGGCGCAGCGACCCTGAGGGCTTCGATTCCAGGGCAAAGCGGACCTCGTTGCCCGCCACTTCGACCTCTTGGCGCAAAAACTCGCCCACGACCAGCGTTTTTTCCTTCTTTTTGCGCACGACGCGCACTTCTTTCGGCACCGTCAGCTCGCGCACCTCGTCGGTCAGCTGCGCCACGTAGGTGCCGACCGGAAACGCGACCGACGCGGCGGGCGCCTGGGGTTCCACGTAGCGGCATGCGCTCGGCATGAGGTCGGACGCGCTTTTCGCCTGCAGCGCACAAAGCGCACGGGCCGGCGCGACGTAGTCGGTCAGCAGCAGGTCGAAGATCTCAGAGGTGCCGCCCACCCCCACCGGCAGCGCCGCGCCGAAGGCTATTCTCATGTGGGGAGAAAACCCCTGGCTCACCGCGAAGGGCAGGCCGGAGCGGCGCACCGCCCGCTCGAGGGCGCGAGCGACCTCCAAATGCGACAGCAGCGCCAGCCGCCCCTGTTTGGCGAACGTGACGCGCAGCCGGAACAAGCGCGGATCACTCATCTGCGGCCTCCTTCCGTGCGTTCGAGCCGCCAGATGTGCGCGGCTGCGCCAGCTCGTTGCCCGCGTCGAGCGCCGGACACGCCCCGCAGGCGCTGCAGCGCCCGAACGTGCAGTCCTCGGTCGTGCGCCCCTCGGCGGCACGCTTTCGCTCGAGGGCCAAAAAGCGCACGGACACGCCCGTGGACACGTGGCTCCACGGCATGACGTAGTCGGTCGGATACGTCGTCTGCGCGACCGCCTCCGGATCGACGCCACACGCCTCGGCGGCGCCGCGCCACGCGTCCTCGTCGAAGCATTCCGTCCAGGCGTCGAACCGCGCCCCGCGCCGCCACGCCTCTTCCACCACGGCCGCCACCTCGCGCCCGCCGCGGCTCATGACGGCCTCGACGAAGCTCGTCTTCGGATCGTGCCAGTTCACGTCCACCGCCTTGTACTTCACCGAGTTGCGCAGAAGCTGGATGCGCCGCAGCGTCTCTTCGGGCGTTATCTGCCCGTCCCACTGAAACGGCGTCTGGGCCTTCGGCACGAACACCGCCACGCTCACCGACAGGCGCACGCTGCCGCGCTGGTCGGGCGGCACTGCGGCCTTCGCGCGGTCGTAGGCCCGCTGGGCCAGGCTCGCGATGCCCTTCACGTCTTCGTCGGTCTCGGTCGGCAGCCCGATCATGAAGTAGAGCTTGCAGCGGCGCCAACCGGCGGCGAACGCGGCGTCCACGGCCGCGAACAGGTCTTCTTCGGTGACGTTTTTGTTGATGACGTCGCGCAGCCGCTGCGTGCCGGCCTCCGGCGCGAACGTGAGGCCTCCCTTTTTCTGCCCGGCCACCAGCTCGGCCATCTCCACGCCGAACGAGTCGAGCCGCTGCGAAGGCACCGACACGCGCACGCCGCGGCCCTTGCAGGCCGCGTTGATGCGCGTCAGGATCTCGGCGATCTGCGAATGGTCGGTCGACGACAGCGACGTGAGGCTCACCTCGTCGTACCCCGTTTCGGCAAGTCCGGTCACGACCGATTCCACGACATTGTCGGCGCTGCGCTCGCGCACGGGCCGATACATCATGCCAGCCTGGCAGAACCGGCAGCCGCGGGCGCACCCGCGCAGGATCTCGACGTTCAGGCGGTCGTGCACCACCTCGGCGAACGGCACGATGTTCGGCTCCCAGCCAGGGCTTTGCGCAAAGCCTTCGAAGACGCGCTTTTCGACGACGGCCGGCACGCCCGCGCAAAGCGGCTCGATCCACGAGCCGGCCTCCTGCGCCTCGTCTTCGCCGCGCCACCGGTACAGCGACGGCACGTACCAGCCGCCCACGTCCGCGAGCGCCCGCACGATCTCGCGCCGAGACGCGCCCGCGTCCTGCCGGTCGCGCACGAGCCGCAGGCCCTCCACCAGCATCTCTTCGCCCTCGCCGATGTTGAACGCGTCGAAAAACGGCGCATAGGGCTCGGGATTGAACGCGCACGGGCCGCCGGCCACCACGATCGGGTCGCCGTCGCGGCGCGCGTCGGCCCGCAGCGGAATGCCGGCCAGGTCGAGCGCCTCCAAAATGTTAGTTGCAGCTAACTCATGAGGCAGCGTCACGCCGATGACGTCGAACTCGGCAAGCGGGCGGCAGCCTTCGAGCGAAAACAGCGCAACGCCCTCGTCGCGCAGCGTGTCGCAAAAGGCGGGAGCCGGCAGAAACGCCCGCTCGGCGCCCATGCCGCGCTCGGCGTTCACCCGGTTGACCAGGATGCGCACGGCCTGGTTCGCCTGGCCGAGCTCGTAGGTGTCCGGGTAGACCATGCAGAAACGAAACGGGGCGTCCTCTTTGTAGACGCACCCGAATTCGTGGTTGAGGTAGCGGGCAGGCCGCTCCGCGTCCGCAAGCAGCGGAGCGACCCGAGACCAAAGATTCGTCACGAGAGATGCCTTTTCACGCAATCGGCGGCCGCGCTCACCGTGCAGGCGGTCCTGCCCACCCCGTCGGCAACGCTGCTCACGCCCCCGGCCATGCCGGAAACGCTTGCCGCCACGTCTTTTACCTTGTCGCCGAAAGCGGCCTTCATCACCGTCACGGCCGGCGCCATCGCCGCTTGGGCCGCGCGGCGCTGCACGGCGTCGGCCGCGCGGTTGAGCGTCGAGCCGGGGCGGGCGGTCTCGGCGGCAACCTGGGAGCGGGCGTGCGCCACGGCGTCGGCCGCCTTCGCAAAGGCCGCGCCTCCTTCGTAGTATTCCACGGCAGCCCATCCCATGGCCGCCGTGCCGCCGTAGCCCACGGCGGCCTTCACGGCCCACCCGAGCGCCGGGACCGCGCCCGCAAGCTGCCGCGCGACCGCCCGGCAGGCAAACCCGCCGGCCACCACGGCCGCCAGCTCCTTCACGCGGGACGGCCCCAGCTCTTCGCCGTAGGCCGCCGCGATCATCAGCAGCATCTTCGCCTGGTTGAGCGTCATGACGGGCAGGTCGGCCCCTGGAATGAGGAACACCAGCCCCACCCCGGCGTTTTGCAGCGACGTGGACAAAATGGCGTCGTTGGCAAGCGGGCGCCGCACAAACGGAAACGCCAGCGCGAACGGCAGCCGCACGCTGTGGCAGGCGGCGATAACCCACTGGCCCATGCGCAGCAGCAGCGACGCGCGGCGCTCGTCGTCGGTTTCGGCCCCCGGGCGCGGGGCGCACACGTCGGCCTGCGGGATCGAGCGGCCCAAAGCGCGAGCCCGGCCTTCGGCCGCGGCCGCGTCGAGCGTCACTGCCATGGCGGGAACGCCGCGGTCGCGACATGCGCCCGCGACCTCGAACGCGTCTTGCAGACCCCCCGCGACGACGCACGCCATGTCGTCCTCGACGCGCAGGTCGGGCGCGGTCCCGTCCAGCACGACTTCGCGCACGCGCACCGTTTCCAGCTCGCTTTGAAACGCCTCGTGCACCCACGCCAGCAGCGCATCGTCGGCCGTGGGATCGTAATACACGCTCACTGCCAGGGGTTTTTTCTTCGCGGCGTCGAGATTCGTCGCCTCGTCGAGCACCGCGCCAATGTCGATAGGAAGCTTCATCGGTTTCCTCCCTTACCGCTTCATCGTGGCATTATGGCTCCACACCGAGCCGATAAGGCCGAGCAATACGAAATTGACCACCATAAACGACGATCCGTAGCTGACGAACGGCAACGGAATGCCGGTGATGGGCATCAGCCCGCAGTCCATGCCGATGTTCTCGAGAATCTGGAACAGCCACATACCGATGATGCACATCACGATCACCATACCAAACAAATCATTCGAGGCCATGGCGATACGGAAACTAATGAGTATCAAAGCCAAGTAGAGTGCCAAGAGAACGAGTGCGCCGACGAACCCGAGCTCTTCGGCCAGCACGCAGAAGATGAAGTCGGTGGGCGCTTCGGGCAAAAGGCCGAGCGAATGCTGCGTGCCCTGGAAAAGCCCCTTGCCGAACAGCCCGCCCGACCCGATGGCGATCTGCGCCTGCTTGAGGTTGTAGCCTTCCGAAGACAGATCGGCGCTGTCCTGGTTCAAGAACACGAAGAGGCGGTTGCGCTGGTACTGTTTCAGAAGCTTGTATTCGCCCGTCGAGCTTTTGATGGCCTCGTCGACGGCGAACACGCACATGATGGCGACGATACCCGCCGCCAACGTGATGAGCAGGTATTTCGGCCGAGCTCCGCCCACCACGAGCGCCACCGCGCCGATGAACAGGTATACGAGCCCCGTGCCCAGGTCGGGCTGGGTCATGATGCACGCGAACGGAACGAGGATGTAGCCGAGCGCCTTGAGGTATTCGCCGGCGTCTTCCAGCTTGCCGCCGTAGCGCGCCACGACCGACGCGTCCAGCAAGATAACCGTGATCTTCGCGAACTCGCCCGGCTGGACCTGCATGCCGACGTTGATCCACGACTTGGCGCCCATGCCGGCGTCGGTGCCGAGGCCGGGAATGTGCGGCAACAGGATGAGGACGACGTTGATGATCAAGAACACGTTCGTGAACTCGCCAAGGCGCCGATAGTCAAGCCGCCACACCACAGCCATGAGCACGACGCCCGCCGCCACGCCGGCCAGCTGGCGCGAGAAGCTGTAGTCCGGATCGACCGACACGGCCGAATACACGACGAGCAAGCCATAGGACACCAGCGCCGCCACCACGGCGACGAAGGGAACGTTGATCCAGCCGAAGCGCCGCTCGCGTCCGCGCCGCGGAGCGCCCGACGCCGATTTCAACGAGCTGATCTGGGGAAGAGAAGCCATCGCATCCACCTTGCCTCTAGTCCGTGCGCCCGCTTGAAGAGCCGGTGTAGGGAACCGAGGTGCCGCTTGACCCGGGGATTTTGGCGATGTCTTTCAGCTTGCCCTCGTCGTAGTCGAGGGCCGCCGCCATGAGCTCCGCGCCGAGCGGGGCGCCCGTGGCCGAGCCGCCGCCGCCTTCCTCCACGATGCAGGCCATCACGTACTTCGGGTCGTCGAAGGGCGCATAGCAGGCGAACCACGCATAGTCGTCCCCGTCGCCGAACTCGGCGGTGCCCGTTTTGCAGGCGACGGTGGCCGGATCGATGCCGCGGTCGCTGAACTGCTGGGCGATCTCGGCGTTTTCCACCGTCACGCCGCGCAGCGCGTCGCGCACGACGCTCAGGTTCTTCATCGGCACGTCGGGCGTCCCCATGACTTCGGGCTCGAACGCGACGACGACGTCGCCGTTGGTGTTGACCACGTCTTTCAGCACATGGGGCCGCATGAGGCTGCCCGTGGCGATGGCCCCGTAAGCCACCGCGATCTGCAGCGGGGTCACCTGCACGTACCCCTGCCCGATGACCATGTTCGTCAGGTCGCCGCCAAGCCAGCCGGCCTCTTCGGGCTGGTCGCGAAACGCCTCGGCCTTCCATTCGGGCGTGGGCACGCGGCCGACCGCCTCCCCGCCCAGATCGATGCCGGTCTCTTCGCCGAAACGGTACTTCTTCAAATAGTCCTGCATGGCGGTCTCGCCCACCTTGTCGCTGTTTTCATAGAACTGGTAGGCGATGTCGTAGAACACCGTGTCGCACGAGTTCACGATGCCGCTGCGGAAATCGAGCGTGCCGTGGCCCGTCTTCAGCCAGCACTTCTGCGGGGCGCCCGTGTTCCAGCCGTCCCACTCCCCCGTGCACGTCCACGTGCGCGACGTGTCCGCAAACCCGTATTCCAGGGCTGCCAGGCCGGTGAAGGCCTTGTAGGTGGACGCCGCCGGATAGAGGCCCTGGGTGGCGCGGTTGAGCAGCGGATGGTGCGACTCGTCGGTGTCGTAGACGTCGAGCAGCTCTTGGTCGACCGAGCCGGTGAACAGCGCCGGCGCGTAAGGAGGGTAGCTCGCCATGGCGAGGATGCCGCCGTCGCGCACGTCCATGATCACGGCGGCGCCCGCCGTGCCGGTGCCGGTGCCGATGACGCCGTTGGGCGCTATGAGCTTCGCGAGGGCCTCGTCGCACACCGACTGCACCGGCGCTTCGATGGTCAGGCGGATGTCCGATCCCATGGCAGGCTGCGTCTCGCTGACCACCTCGACGACGTTGCCCTTCGCATCGGCCATCACCTTGCGCTCGCCGTGGTCGCCGGCCAGCAGGTTGTCGTAGACGTATTCCACGCCCGCACGCCCCACCACGTCGTTGGGCTGCAGGTCGCGCCCTTCCTGAACGTTTTCCAAATCGGAGTCGATGACCGCGCCGGTGTAGCCCACCACGTGAGCGGCGAGCGCCCCGTACGGGTAGTCGCGCACGGTGCGCTGCTGCACCGTCACGCCCGGAAAGGCGTCGGAGTGCTCGGCGATGAAGGCCACGTCGCGCATGCGGGCGTCGCTTGCCACCACGCGCTGGCTCTGGGCGCCTTCGGACGCATCCTGGATGCGCGTGCGCACGACGTTGCGCGGAATGCCGAGCACCGCCGAAAGCCGTCCCACCACGTCGGGCTTGTCGGCCACGTCGGGGTCGGCCAGGATGGTGCGGGACAGGCGGTTTCCCACGATGGCCACGCCGCCGGCGTCGAGGATCCGCCCGCGCGGCGCCGGCGTGTACACGGTCGCGAACTGGTTTTCTTCCGATTCGGTCGCATAGGCTGACTTTTCCAGGATCTGCATGGACCACAGCTTTGCCGTGAGCGTCCCGAACACGGCGGCCACGAGCACGCCCATCGCCCAGAACCGCGACTTGAGCCCGCCGCTCGGCTGGGCGTTGGCGCTCGGATGCGCCGCGTCTCGCGCGACGGCGTCGGTGGCGGCGCGTTTGGCGGTTTCGGATAGCGTCGAATGCACGCCCACCGAACGGATGGCGTTCACGGGCTTCTTGACGTTGATGCTGCCGTCTTTGCGGTTATGGACGAACACGATGACGCCCAAAATGACGGCTATGGTTATGACGAGGGCAATGCTTGCGGCTAAGATGGCAGCAAACAAACGATCAGGCTCCTATCGCAAATGGGGCGTGCGCAGGCCGCGGTCTTGCGATCCGCCGGCGAGCAGGCGCACCATGACGGGGTACATGATGAGTGCGAAAACGCAATCGTAGAGGGCACACGGTAACGCGCGGTACAGAAGAGCGTCAAGAGGGCTGACTGGAAGCCCCAGAAGAATAAGCAATCCTCCATACAGCATCTCCACAAGGAAGGTGGCGACGACCAGAATGGTGAGCGGCATGAACAACGTGTCGTTGTCAAGCACCGTGAAGGCACGCGCCGCAAGATACGACGCGATCACGAACAGCAGCGCCATGCCCCCGACCGGGCCGGTGCCGAGCAGGTCGTAGGCCAGGCCGAGCAAAAACGGCAGGATCGAGCCGGATTCGCGGGGCCGCGCGATGGCCACGACGAGCACATAGGCAAGCAGGAAGTCCGGAACGGCCTGGAACAGGATGACGTTTGGCGCAACGACAAGCTGCAGGATCACTGCAACGACGGCGCCGACGGCGACGATGACGTCCTCGCGTTCGATGGTCATGCGGCCACACCCCCGTTTGCGCCCGAGTCGGCGGCTTGGGCGTCAGCCCCAGAGTCCACGCCGGCGCCCGAGCCCGCATCGCTGCCTTCTGCGCCTTCGCCGGCGTCGGAGGCCGGCGCCGCCTCGCCGCCTTCCGTGCCGTCCTGGCCCGTCTCGCCGCTGCCTTCGCCGCTGCCGTTGCCTGCGGCGGCGTCGGAGGCGTTGGCGTCCTCGTCGGCCGAGCTGTCGATGGACGACCCTTTCGCCGAGAACACGACGAGCACTTCCTCAAGCAGGGACGCTTCGTCGTTGGCCGACACGACGATTTTGCGCGTCACGCCGCCCGATGCGTCGCTTACCTTGACGACCGTGCCGATGAGCAGGCCTTTCGTATAGCTGCCGCCCAAGCCCGACGTCAAAACGACGTCGCCGACTTTCACTTCCGCATCTGCCGCCACGTCTTCGAGGTACAGCAGCCCGTCAAGCGAGCCGCGCACGATGCCTTCCGCTCGCGACGACTGCACGATGGCGGCCGCCCCGCTTTGCGGATCGGACAGCAGGCGCACCGTGGCCGTGTTGTCGGTCGTGCCGACGACCTGGCCGACGACGCCGGTGGGGCCCATGACCGTCTGGCCGCTGTCCACGCCGGCCGAGGCGCCCTTGTCGATGGTGATGGCCTGGCTCCACGCCTGGGCGCTGCGCCCGATGACGCGGGCGCCGACGCCTTCGATCTTGTAAGCATCCTTCAAGTCGAGCAGGCCGCGCAGCCGCTCCGCCTCCTGGCGGTATTCCTCGCCCTGAGCGTACTGTTCGATGAGCTGGGCGTTGTATTCGCGCAGTTCCGAAAGCGTCGATTCGTCGGCCATGGCGTCTTCGACGGCCGTCGCCGCGTCGTCGCCCACCTGCGCCACCGCGCCCCCCGCCGTCTCGATAGGGGCGACAATGCCCGACACCGCTCCTTGCACCTGGTGCAGAAAGCCGCCGTCCCCTTCCCGCGCATACACGGTCAGAAGCGCGATCGAGACGACTATGAGTGCGCCGAGCAGCGCCCGACGCACGAAGGTCGAGGTCCGTTGTTGAAAATTGAGCGCCATGGCTGGTGCGTCCGGCCCTATTTCGACCGCATGAGGGTCTGCTTGAGGGCCGTGGGCGTCTCAAGCACCTTCAGGCATCCCATGACGACGTTCGTGAGCGCCGTTTCGCTCGTCCACACGGGGATTTCGAGCTTGTCGGTGAGATAGCGGTCGAGCCCCGAGAGCAGGCCGCCGCCGCCCGTGAGCAGGATGCCGTTCTGGATGATGTCGGAGGCCAGGTCGGGATTCGTCTTTTTGAACGTCTCCTTGATGTGGATGACCATTTCCTCGCACGGGGCGATGAGCGCACTGCGCACGTCTTCGGACTGAATCGTCACTTCCTTGGGCTGCTCGGTGATGACGTCTTGGCCGGAAATGATCATGTCGCGCTCGCGGCCGTCTTCGAACGGCAGGATGGAGCCGATCTTGATCTTGATGATCTCGGCCGTGCGCTCGCCGATCTTGATGCCCAGAAGGTCGCGCAGGTGCATGGCGATGGCCTCGTCCATGCGGTTGCCGGCCAGGCGCAGCGAGCTTGACGTCACGATGCCGCCGAGCGAGATGACGGCCACTTCCGTGGTGCCGCCTCCGATGTCGACGACCATGGAGCCGGTGGGCTCGGTGACGGGAAGGTCGGCGCCCATGGCGGCCGCCATGGGTTCTTCGATGAGATAGGCCTGACGGGCGCCCGCCTGCACGGCGGCCTCGAACACGGCGCGTTTCTCAACCGACGTGGCGCCGCACGGGATGCAGATGACGATGCGCGGCTTGGCCTGCCACGGGTACTTGCGCGGCGCGGCCTTGTTGATGAAGGCCGAGATCATCGCCTCGGTCACGTCGTAGTCGGCCACCACCCCGTCATGGAGCGGATGCTCGGCCGAAAACGCCTCCGGCGTGTGGTTGATCATGTTCTTGGCCTCGTGCCCGACGGCAAGCACCCGATGGGTGTTCTTTTCGATGGCGACGACGGAAGGCTCGTTGACCACGATGCCCTCGCCGGGAATGGCGACAAGCGTGTTCGCGGTGCCCAGGTCGATGGCCATGTCGGCGGACATCTGCCCGGTCAAGCTGGAAAATATATCAAGAAATGACATGAAGGCATTCCCCTTGCGGTCACGTAATCATAGCAAGTTAAAATGATAACACAGGCCTGTGACCAGCCTGGAAAATACACCTTGTCCCCACTAGGGAAACGCCGATCCATTCCGCCAGCCCTGGGCCTGCGCGACGGCGCCCGCAGGCCCCAGGACTCGTTTGCGCACGTCAGCGCACCCGCCGCGGCGCGGTGCTACGACGCCGCCTCGCTCGCCCGGCGGACGAGGCGGTCAAGCGAGGCGAGCGAGTCTTGGGCATAGCGGTATTCCACCACGCCCACGCCGCCTTCCTCGCCCAGGTGTTCCACGCGGATGAACTTGAGCGTCACCTCGGAAAAGCCCGACGCCAGAAGCGCGTAGGCGTAGCAGGCGCCCTGCAGGCGGTGCTTGTCCTCGACCGCTTCTTGCGTCTCGCCCGACCGTCCGCCGGTCTTGTAGTCGTACACGAGCGCCCGCGCCCCGCAGGCGTCGCCGTCGTAGCACAGCAGGTCGATCTCGCCTTCAAGGAAGCGGTCCCCCACCGGCAGGAAGAACGGGACCTCGCCCTGGCGGTGCTCGAAGGCCGTCGCCGCATCGAACAGGCTGCTGCCGAAAAACGCGTCGGCGGCCGCTTCAAGGCGCGAGAAGGCGGCGTCCGACAGCCCGTAGCACGCACGCCACGATGCGAGCCGGCCCGCATCGGGCACGCGCCCATGCGCGAAGGCCCACTGACAGGCGCGGTGAAACGCCGTGCCGAGGGCGGTCGCCTCGTCGGCGGCCGCAGAGCGCTGCAAGGGCGCCGCTCCGTCCGCGGCGCACGCGGCCTCTGCGTCGAGGGCCGACCCGCCCGCGCCCGCGGCAGGGCCGACCTTGCTCCCATCCGCATCGGCAACAGAAGCGTCCTTCGCGCCAAGCCCGCACGCAACGCCGGCGGCAGAACCGGGTTCTTGCCCGCCCGCGGCGGCGGCAGCTGCGTGGGACAGCGACGTGTACGAAAACGACTCCCGCGCCGGCTTTTCCTGCGGGCGGGGCCGCACGCTGCACCCGGCGGCGTCTGCAGGCACGAAAAACGCCTCTTCCCCAGACGAGCCGGCGCCCCACGCCGCCCCGTCCGTCCCTTCGGCCTCTTCGGGCGGCGCCGCATCGACGCACGTGAAGCGCCCCGGCTCCGTTCCGCCGTAGTCGAACGTCGCTGCGCCGCACGGAAAGTCCTCTCCGCCGAACAGCGCACTGCGCACCTCTTCGATGCCGACCGGGTATTTCGGCAGATCGGACGCGCCGTCGCCGTCCTTCGGCTTCGCTTTTTCCTTGACGGAGGCGTACATCGCCACGACCAGCGCCTCGCTTGCCCGCGTGACGCCGACGTAGAGCTTGCGGAACAGCTCGTCGCGCTCTTCGGACCGGTTCCGCTCGACGAGCCGCGCCCGGAACTGCGCCGGCGTGCGCTCGGCCGCCCGGGCAAGGGGCTCGTCCTGCGGCGAGAGGCACTCGAGCAGCTTCGCGTCGTTGGTGCGCCTTTTCAGCTCGGGAAAGCCGTCAAGCGTGCGCGACGGCGCCAACGACGCGTACAGCGCATCGCCCTCTATCTCCATGACCAGGCTCGACGTGCGCTGCGAACCCCAAAACTCGCCAAGGCCCACGATGGGAAACTCCAAGCCTTTCGAAGCGTGGATGGTCATGATGCGCACGGTGTCCTCGCCGCTGCCCGCAAGCGCTCCGGGCGGCGCCTTCATGACCGCCAGCTCGTCGTCGAACGCCTGCGACACGGACGCCGGCCCCAGACCGCCGGCCTGCTCGACGGATTCGACGAGGCGCAGCGCCTTCAGCACGTTGGCGAGCACGGCCCGGCCCTGTGCGCCTTCGCGCTCCAGCCGCCACAGCCACCCGCTTTCGCGCAGCACGCGCTCGACCGTGCGCGATGCGGCCTCGCGCCCGCAGGCCTTCCAGGCGCGGCCCAGCACCGACGCCGCATGGGAAAGCGACGGCCTTCCCGCAGCCTCAGCATCCAGATTGCGCAGCCCGCGCCACAGCGAGCGGTGGGCGCCGGGGGCGTCCGACGCGGGCCCTTCGGTCGCCAGCGCAAGCAGATCGTCGGCCGACAGCTTGAACATGCCGCTTGTCAGCACAGCGTAGAGCGACAGCGTGTCGGCCGGGTTGGCCAGCACGTGCAGCAGGCTTTGCACGACGAGCACCTCGGGCGCCTCGGAAAACTTCGATCCGCCAGTCACCACGCATTCGAACCCTTCGCCTCGCAGCGCTTCGGCATAGGCGCCGGCCTTCGACATGGATCCTAAAAGGACCGCCATGTCCGACGCCGGATGGCCTTCGCGGCGCAGCTGCGCGAAACGACGCGCCATCTCGGCGGCGGCCGTGCGCACGCCCGCGTCCGTCCCCGAGCCGCCGCAGCTCCGGGCGAAAACGACGTCGATGCGCGGGGCGCTGCCGCGATAGCCGCTTGGCCGCCCGTCGTGGGGCGCCAGGCTCATGAAGCGGCGGCCGAACGTTTCGGGCTGCGAGAACACGGCGTCGACGAAGGACAGCACGTCGCGATGGCTGCGGAAGTTCTTCGACAGCTCCAAGCACAGGGCGCCGACTTCGGGCCGGGCCATGGTTTCCTTGTGGCGCTCGTAGACGTTCACGTCGGCCCCGCGGAAGCGGTAGATGGACTGCTGGGAATCGCCCACCGTGCACAGGCGGCGCAGGTTCTCGCCCGCCAAAGCGCCGATCAGATCGACCTGCACCGCACTCGTGTCCTGGAACTCGTCGACCATGACCAGCGAAAACTTCTCGCCGTAGCGCTTCGCTATGTCGGGGTGCTCCGTCAGCGCCCGGTACGTCTCGCTGAGCAGGTCGTCTTGGTCGAGCACGCCCAACGCACGCTTCTTGCGCCCGTAGATGCGCCGGACCTCTTCGGCCAGGCAGGCCAGCTCTTCGGCGAAGGGCCGCGCCAGGCCCAGCCGCACCTCCTGCAGCGCCTGCAGGTGCGCCTCCTGGTATTCCGCCACCAAAAAGCGGCTTTCCTTCGGGCCGAAGTTCTTCGGCACGAGCGGCACCGATTCGAGCAGGCGAGCCAGCGCCTCCCACGACGCGTTGCGCGTTGCGTCGAGCAGGTATTCTTGCAGGTCGGCGACTGCCTGCTCGACCGCCGCCTCGTGCTTTTCCGAACTGGCGGTCTTTTTCACGACGGCGTTGAAAAAGGTCTGCAGCGGCCCTTCCATCGCGTCCAAGACCGCCCGCGCGGCGTCTGCCGGCGAAACATTGCCGCCGCCCCACGCCACGGCGTCCAGGCCGCCGCCAAGCGCCGAAGACCGAGCCAGCAGCCCTTCGACCGCGCCGCGCACGCTGAGGCCGCCGAACGCCGCCGAGCGGACGGGGTACTCGTCAAGCAGGCCGCAAGAGCGCCCTTGGCGCCGCTGCGCCTCCAAGGCGCGCATCGCCTCGTCGAGGGCGCGGGCCAGCACGTCTTCGCGGACAGCCTCACCCATGACGGAAAACGACGGGTCTATCCCCAGGTCGAGCGCATGGGCCCGCAGGATGCGCGTGCACATGCCGTGGATGGTGGACACCCACGCCCCGTCGATGCGCAGCGCCTCTGCGCCCAGGCCTTCGGCTCGCAGCGTGCGCTTGACGCGGGCTTTTATCTCGTTGGCCGCCTTTGTCGTGAACGTGACGGCCAAAACCTCGTCCACCGACGAAGCGGCCGGCCCGCTTTCGGGCAAAAGCCCGTAGGCGATGCGCTGCGTAAGCGTGAACGTCTTGCCCGACCCGGCGCCGGCGGAGACCAGCAGCGGCCCGCCGACATGCTCGACGGCCTGGCGCTGACCGGAAGTTGCAGTCGAAAGATCCATCAGTCCCGCCTCTTCGCACAGTCTTGCACCGGACAGAAGCTGCACGCGTCGGCCGTGCGGGGATACGGCGCGATGCGGCCTTCGCAAAGCGACGCGACCGCTTTTTCCACGCCGCGCTCCACCTCGTCGACAAGCTCGGCAAACGAGGACGCCCCGTACGCCGCGCACCCGTCGTCGTCGAGCTGCGGATACCCGACAAGCTCGGCCTTCGCGTCCCACGCCTGCGACGGCTGGACGGCCGTCCGGTCGAACGCGCCCGAAAGCGCCGGCGGCTTGCCTGCGCGAGGCTGGTAGCCCACGTAGAGCGCACCGACGACGTCAAGCCCCAATTCTCGCCGCACCACCTGGGCATACATGAGCGCCTGCACCTTGTCGGGCAGCACCGCGCCGCCCGCCTGGGGCGCCGAAGACCGGCTGCGCACGTCGTAGGTCCCTTTCACCGACGACTTGTAGTCGATGACGACGGCCTGCCCCTTGCCGTTCACGTCGATGCGGTCGACGGATCCCGTCAGGCAGACCCCGGCATAGGAAAACGGGGTCTTTTTGCCGAACTCGTATTCGAAATGCGTCGGCACGAAGCCCTCAAGCAGCCGCGCCTCCCACGGCACGAAGCCGACGAGCTGCCGCTTGAGATGCCTGGCCTCGGCCTCCTCGGCCGCCGTCACGGCAACGAGGGGGTTGCGCGAAGGGGGCAGCGCGGGCTGGCGGGCCAGTTCTTCGTCTGCCACGGCCTCCATGAGCGCTTGCGCTCGTGCCACGTCGTCGGCCGCAACCTTCGCTGCGCCCCGTTCGTGCAGCCGCTCGTAAAAACGCCTCAGCACGTCATGGGCGAACGACCCCTTCTCCATGGCCCCGAACCCGGCGTCGGGCACCTTCAGCCGCAACCGCCGCAGCGTGAACCATTTGAGCGGGCATTCCAGATACGTCTCCACCGCCGAGGGCGACAGCACGACCGCACTGCCGCCATGTGCGCCTCCGACCAGCGCAGACACGCCTTCAGGCGACACCTTCGCCGGCGAGCCGGCACGCCAAGACGACGCCTGCCCCTGCCCCGGCGGGGCGGCGTCTTCCCCAAGCAGGTTTTCGTGCACGTGCGCCTCGGGCACGACCGACGCGAAGCGGGCCACAGCGGGCGGCAGCCCCGTTGCCCGGTCGACCGAGCGGTCGAGGACGTCGTAGGGCCGATAGCAGTCGACGATTTCCTCAAAGGCCAGGCACGGATAGGTCTGCGTGCCGTCCTTGTCGAACAGCGGGCGTTCCAACAGCACCGACGTGCTGGCGACGGACAGGCAGCGGAACAGGGACCGGCGCATCTGGGCCACCGGGTCGAGGTCGCAGACGACGCCGATGCGCTCCAAAAGCAGCGTGACGGGCGTCTCTTCGACGCGAACCGGGTACGCCTCGGCCGTCATGTCGCGCAGCACGACGGCCGCAGCCGATGCGGGGGCCATGAGCGCGGCGTCGGAAAGCGAGCAGAACAGCACGTCTCCCTGGCCGGCAGCGCCCTCTTCTGCGGAAAACGCGAGCGGGGACGCGACCTGGCGCTGCGCGACGAGGCTCCAAGCGACGTCGTCGCCGCCCGCGCAGTCCCGCCACGCGGCCAAAAACCGGCCCAGGGCCGCAAAGGCGGCGACGGATTCGCCCTGCAGCGCCGCATCCCCGAAAGCCCCTGATCGCAGGCGGGGCTCCAGCGCCGCAAGCGCCCCTTCGAAATCGCGTTCCAGCACAAGGGGCAAAAGCGTTGCAAGAAAGCCGTCGCGCGACGCCGCATCGGCCGCCATGTCGTCGAAGGGACGCAGCCGCTTCTTGCGCCACGCGGCGTCGAAGTCCATGGCCTTCCCGTCGTCCATCGGACACAGCGGGGAGCGCAACACGTCGGACAGCGTCGCAAGCGTGCGCACGTCCGGGTTGGCGCAGGCGGCAAGAGACAGCCACGCCCTGCCGAAAACCGTCGATGAGAACGCGACGCGCGAGGCCCGCCCCCGCGTCTGCGAGGCGACGCCCCGTCGCGCCAGCGCCGGCCCCAGGCGCAAAAACAGGTCCCGCGCGTCAGGCGCACACACGACGACCGGCAAGGGCCGCCGCCCAGCCGCTCGCGCCGCGTCCGCTTCCGCGCAGGCGAGCGCCGCGACGCGCGTCGCAAGCGGCCCGCCCAGGCCGTAGGAGCCCTGCGGCAGCAGAAACGAAACGGCGCCGGTCGGCGCCACGGGCGCATCCGCCCGGCCGTACAGGCCCGCCAAAAGCGCCGACAGTTCAGGCGCCCGGCCGGCGCCGCCGTCAGGGCGCGACGCCGCGCTGCACTCGTCGTCGATGCGCAGCGCCTCGCCGGAAGCGCCCAAACGCCGCAAAAGCTCGGACTGGGCCCACGACAGCTCGTCAAAGCCGACGGCGGCGACGCACCCCCGAAACGCCATGAGGCCCGCCAAATCGCGCATGGCCCATGACAGCTCACACCTGCCGCGCCGCTCAAGTTCTGCCTGGTAGCGAGCGAGCGAGGCGACCAGCCCCTGCTGGGACGCGCTCAGCGCCACGCCGTCGAAATCCCGCGCCCTGACGCCTTGCAAGATTGCCTGGGCAAGCAGCGCGACGACGCCTTTGAACGACGCGCCCTCATCCGCCCACGGCCCCAACGCGACCACGCTCCACAGCAGGCACGACCGCTCGACCGCATCGACCGGACGCGTTCCGTCACCGTGCAGCTCCCACTGGTCGGCCGCCCATTGCTCGAACGTGGCCACGCCGACGGAAAGCCCCAGCGGCGTGCCGGACAAGCGCCGCCGCACCCGTTCGACGCCTTCTTCGCACGGCGCCAGCCACATGAGCGGATACGCCCCGCGGCGGCTCGCCTGCAGCAGCGCGTCAAACGCCTTGCCTTCAGCGCATGCAGCGCTTTTTTCGATGTCATGTTCGTACGTCATGGCGCCAGTATACCATATACGTACATTTGTACGCAAGAGGGGATTTCGCTTTATTTTTCCGCCGGAGCCTCGTCGGCACTCGCCGAGTCCGCCGCCGAGTCCGCCGACGCGCCATCCTCGCGAGGCGCCTTGGCAAGCCACGACTTAGGAATAGGCAAGATGCTGCCGATGGCCGCCGCGGCCAGCATGACGACGATGCTCCGCGCCGGAAAGCACAGGCACAAAAGCAGCACGCACATGAGCGGCTGGCGCATGACCGCGCCCATGAGGGCCGCCGTGCACACGCACAGGCAGAACTCCGGGTTCGCCCCGGTCAGCGCCGCAAACCCATAGCCCATCGAAATGCCCGCGAAAATGAGCGGGAAGAAATGGCCGCCGCGCCAGCCCATGCTGAGACACGTCTGGGTGACCAGGACTTTCACCACGCCCGTCAAAAGCAGCGTCGTCGCGCCGAGCGTCGCCCACGTCTCCATGAGCACTTCGCTTTGCGTTTCGCCGGCGAACATCGAAAACGGCAGCGCGACGCCGGCCAGCCCGAGAACGGCGCCGCCGAGCACGGCCTTCGCGACGGGCCTATTCCCCATCACAGAGGCGAGCGCCCCGACCACCCGGCCGCTTGCGTGGTACAAAAGCCCCGTGACACCGCACACAAGCGCCAGCGGCACGAGCAGCTCGAGCTCTTGGCGGCCCAAAACCAGCTGGTCGAACCGCGGCAGGCCTCCCCCGCCCCCGAACAGCTGCCCAAGCCCGACCATCGCGCCGAGTGCGCCCACGATCGAGCACAAATACACCGCGACCTTCTTCGCTTTCGGCACGTCCAGCCGAAACGCCTCTTCCTCGCCGTCGGCGCTGCCGGCCCAAGGCACGGCCAGACCGAACAGCGGCGCCGAGAACACGGCCGACACGACCGCCGCCGTGCCCACTTCGGCCCAATCCCGAAACTCCTTGCCCAAAAAACGCAGACGGTCGCCCACCCACGTGCACAGCCCCGCGATGACGCCGGTCAGTCCCGCCTCAGGCCCGATGCTCCCGCCGAACAAAAGCGGCAGCAGCGCCCCGATGAACGACGACCCCAAATGCGTGTAGTCGTAGCGGTTCGTCGCCTTCACTTCCGCCATGACCTCGTTCATCGTTTGCGGATAGTCGCCGAAGCGCTTCGCAAACAGCCCGATGGCGACGCCTCCGGCGATGCACACGGGAAGCGGCCACCACCACACGCCGATCGCCTCGGGCAGCCGGCCCCACAGAAGTTCGATGCCCGTGTTCATCAGGTAGAAGAACACCCACGTCAACGCACCGGCCAGAGCGCCGAGCACGATCGCCACCACCAGATAGACGATCCAGCGAATCAGTTTGCCCATGACGCCTCTTCTCCTTTCAACCGCCCCTCGCGCCGCACGGCTGCAACCCCATGAAGTATATCCGACCCGCACGGCAAAAGCACGAACGTTCCACCGGCCCCGCTCCAAGCGGCGCGAGAGGCCCGAAGCAAAAGCGAGGCGAAACGGCGCGTTCGCCACCTGAAACGCTTGCCTAATTGTGTAGAATTTATGTTTTGGAGATTTTAGCAGCGCAAAACAACCTCTTCTGCATCTTTTTCTTCCCGGACACCGGCAGAAGCGCCCTACATAGCTGTATATATACCGCTATTTCGCGCAAAAGGCCCTCGAAACAACCGCCTTGGCGCCGATTTTCGGCCCTTTTTCGCCTCTTTCGGCTTCTGACCGCCCTGATTTGATGCGTAGATGGCGTATATCGGGTGCAATAATCTCCAGCACACATTCTCTTCACATTTCCTCGCCCAGCCCAAGCGGTTTCGCCTGCTTCGATTCTGGCGTCTTGCTGGTTTCTTCCCTTCCTGCAAAGCCCCGCCGCTACAATGAGGCACGCACACACCCGACCGAAAGCGCGCATCTATGATTCTCGAAGCACTGAAGGCCCTGCTCATCGGCATTGTCGAGGGCGTCACCGAATGGCTGCCCATCTCGTCGACCGGGCACATGATCCTCGTCGACGAGTTCGTGAAGCTCGACGTTTCGCCCGAGTTCATGGAACTGTTCCTCGTCGTCATCCAAATCGGCGCCATCATGGCCGTCCTCATTTTGTACTTCCACAAGCTCAACCCCTTCTCGCCGCGCAAAACGCCGGCCGAGCGCACGAGCACGTGGCGACTGTGGGGCATGGTCGTCATCGGCTGCGTCCCCGCCGCCGTCTTCGGGTTCGCCCTGGACGACTGGGTCGCCGAGCACTTCTATAATAAAGTAACGGTCGCCTGCATGCTCATCGTGTACGGCGTCGTGTTCATCGTCATCGAGCGGCGCAACCGTCGCCGCCTGCAAACGGCCGCCGAAGACGTCAAAGCCCTGAGAGGCAAGCACGCCCGCCTCGCGACGGACAACGGCGACGCGCAAGGCGACGCGTCCGCCGGCTTGTTCCGCGTGCGCACCGTCGACGAGATCGACTGCAAGACGGCGCTCAAGATCGGCCTGTTCCAAGTGCTCGCCATCGTGCCCGGCACCAGCCGCTCGGGCGCCACCATCATCGGCGGCATGCTGTGCGGCTGCTCGCGCACGGCGGCGGCGGAATTCACGTTTTTCCTGGCCATACCCGTCATGCTGGGCTGGGGGCTCGTGAAGGTCGCGAAATTCGCGCTCGCGGGGCTGGCCATGACGCAGACGGAGGTCGTCGTGCTGGCCGTAGGCGTCGCGACGGCGTTCGTCATGTCGGTCGTGTCCATCAAGTTCCTCATGGGCTACATCAAGAACAACGACTTCACGGCGTTCGGCTGGTACCGCATCGTCATCGGGCTTTTGGTGCTGGGCTATTTCGCGCTGGAAGTGCAGGGCATCTTGCCCTAAAGTCCGAAGTCGGACCAAAACACGAACCCGCAGACGCCAGAAGGAGAAGCCGCCATGGACGTACCCGCCGCAGACGCCTTTGTCATCGGATGCCACCTGTCAAGCGCCAAAGGCTATGCCGCCATGGCGGCCGACGCCGCATCCATCGGCGCGAACACGTTCCAATTCTTCACGCGCAACCCGCGCGGCGGCAAGGCGAAGGACATCGACCCGGCCGACGTCGCCGCCTTTCGCACCCGCGCCGACGCCGCCGGCATCGAGCGCTTCTTGGCCCATGCGCCCTACACGATGAACCCGGCCGCCGCCAAACCCGAAACGCGTGCTTTCGCCCTTGAGCTGCTCGCCGACGACCTTGTCCGCATGGAGCACACGCCCGGGCAGCTCTACAACATGCACCCCGGCTGCCACGTGAAGCAAGGCGTCGAAGCGGGCATCGACCTCATCGCCGACGCGCTCAACCAAACCCTCGCGCCAAGTCAGACGACGACGCTGCTTTTGGAGACCATGGCAGGAAAAGGAACCGAAGTCGGCGGCACGTTCGAAGAGCTGCGGGCCGTCATCGACCGCGTGGAGTTGAACGACCGGGTGGGCGTATGCCTGGACACATGCCACGTCTGGGACGCCGGCTACGACATCGCCGGCGACCTTGACGGCGTGCTGGAAGCCTTCGACCGCACGATCGGGCTCGGCCGTTTGCGGGCCATCCACTTGAACGACTCGAAAAACCCGCGCGGCTCGCACAAGGACCGCCACGAAAAAATCGGCCAAGGACACATCGGGCTCGCCGCATTCGAGCGCATCACCAACCACGAAGCCTTGCGCGACCTGCCGTTTTTCCTGGAAACGCCGCAAGATTCCCTGACCGGCTGGGGCGAAGAGATCGCCTTGCTGAAAAGCCTGCGGGCCTAGGGAAACACTGATTAAATACGTCAGAATTTCACGCCAGAGCAGCCGCCCCAGCGCCGCTGCCGCCCGCGCCGCCGCTGCTCCCCCCAGCGCTGCCGCACCGCGCAAAAAGGCCCCCGCATGCGCAGGGGCCCGGTCAAACAACAGCGAGCGTCGCCGACGACGCGCCGGTCTGCCTTAGTGGCGGAAATGGCGGTGCCCGGTGAACACCATGGCCACGCCCTGCTCGTTGGCGGCCGCGATGACCTCTTCGTCGCGGATCGATCCGCCCGGCTGGACGACCGCCGTCACGCCGGCGCCGGCCAGCACGTCGAAGCCGTCGCGGAACGGGAAGAACGCGTCGCTTGCCGCCACGGCGCCCTTCGCCTTCTCGCCGGCCTGCTCGACCGCGATGCGGGCCGAGTTCACGCGGTTGGGCTGGCCGCCGCCCGCGCCGACGCTCGCGTGGTCCTTCGCGATGAGGATGGCGTTGGACTTCACCGACTTGCACGCCTTCCATGCAAAGACCAGCTCGGCCATTTCCTCGTCGGTGGGCTTGCGGTCGGTCGGCACCGTCCAGCCGGCGACGTCGGCCGCCTCGGCGACCGCGTCGCTGTCCTGCACGAGCAGGCCGCCCTCCACGCTGCGGTACTCCACTTCCCCGCCGGCCGGGTTCACGCCGCCGGTCGAAAGCAGGCGAGCGTTGGGCTTGGCGGCGTACATTTCAAGCGCAGCCAGCGAAAACTCCGGCGCGATGATGCATTCCACGAACTGCTTGTTCTCAAAGATGGCCGTCACCACGTCGTCGTTCACGGGACGGTTGAAGGCCATGACGCCGCCGTAGGCGCTCACCGGGTCGCACTCGTGGGCGCGTTTGTAGGCGGCCACCAAATCGGCGTCTTCGCACACGCCACAGGGCGTCAAGTGCTTCACGATGACGCAGGCAGGGTTCTCGTACTCGCGCACGGCCGACCAGGCGGCGTCCACGTCGAGGTAGTTGTTGTACGACATTTCCTTGCCCTGGTGCTGCTTGGCGTGCGCCAGCGAATGCTCGGCGCCGGCATAGTCGTCGCGCGTGTAGAACGCGGCAGACTGGTGCGGGTTCTCGCCGTAGCGCAAATCCTGCTTCTTCGTGATGCGCAGCGCACGGGACGCCGGGAACGACGCGGCGCCTTCCAGCTGCTCGCCCATCCATGCGGCGATGGCGCCGTCGTAGGCGCTCGTGGTGCGGAACACGTCCAAGGCCAGCTTCGCGCGGGTGTCGCGCAACGTCGCGCCGCCGTTGGCGCGCATCTCGTCCAAAACGGCGTCATACGTTTCGGGGCGGGTGACCACCGCGACCGATTCGAAGTTCTTCGCGGCGGAGCGCAGCATGGAAGGCCCGCCGATGTCGATGTTCTCGATGCAGGTGCCGAAGTCGGCCCCCGACGCCACCGTCTTCTCGAAGGCGTACAGGTTCACGACCACCATGTCGATCATTTCGATGCCGTGCTCGGCTGCCTGCGCCATGTGCGAGGCGTTGTCGCGCTTGGCCAGAAGCCCGCCGTGCACGCGCGGATGCAGCGTCTTCACGCGGCCGTCCATCATCTCGGGGAACTGCGTGACATCATCGATGGGCGTCACCGGAACGCCGGCCTCGGCGATGACCTTCGCCGTGCCGCCCGTGGAGATGACCTCGCAGCCGAACTCTTCCGTGAGGGCGCGAGCGAATTCCACGATGCCGGTCTTGTCGGTCACCGACATGAGCACTCGCTTAACCTTGGGATCCGTCATGGAACCTCCTTGTCCTATGAGGGCTTGCGCCCCGTCTGCCGCCTTGACAACGCTTGGCCTCAAAGGCTCACTCGCGCCCCAAGTCCTGCTCGTGACGCGCTCGGGCCTCTTCGCTGTAGCGCTGCCGATATCGTACATCCACCAGCTCGCCGACAATGGCGACAGCCAGCTCTGCCGGGGTTTTCGCGCCGAATTTCAGGCCGATGGGGCGCTTGACGCGCTCCCACTGCGCCTCGGTCGCGCCGCCTTCGAGCACCAGGTCGTGCACGCGGCTGTTCTTGCCGGCGCATCCCATCATGCCGACATAGTGCACGTCGTGGCCAAGCGCCCACAAACAGGCCTCCGGGTCGAACATGTGGCCGCGCGTGAGCACGCAGACGTAGTCTTCGGGCGAAGCGGAAAGCTCGGCCAGCCCGTCGAACGAGCCGCCTTGCAAAAGCACGCGCCGCGCCGTCGGAAAGCGGTTCTCGCTCAAATACGCCTCGTCGTAGTCGACGGCCACGACGTCGAAGCCCACGTGATCGGCCAGCGCGGCAACCTCGCTCGCCGCATCGGAGGCGCCGAGCAGCCACACGCGCACCTTGTCGAACAGCGCGACCGACGCCCAGGTCAAGCCTGCGAACTGCTCGTTGTGCATCGAAGGCCCGCGCGTGACGTCCTTCATCTGGAACAGGTCGCGCGGCGAATAGGGCCGGCCCGCGACCACTTCTTTGGCGTCGTTGCAGAAAAACACGAGCGGCGCCCCGTCGGCCGAGCCGACCTCGCCGTAGGATTTCGTGACCGCGTTGTCGACGTTGCGCACGGCCTCGTCCGCATCGAAGACCACCTTGAAGCCGATCCAAGCCAGGTCGCCTTCTGCCATCGCGCGGGCGGCCCGTTCGAACACGACGGCGTCGTCGGCCGTCAAGGCGTCGTTGAACGCGTCTATGCACGCAGGGCCGAGGTATTTCGACCCGCGCGTCGCCTCGGCGCTGAAGCAGGGAGCGTCTTCGCACGTCAAGCCGGCAGATCGGCCGGCACGCAGCTCAGACGCGATGTGAAGCAATCGGTTCTCGTCCATGGATTCCCCTTTCAACCTGACGGCGACGCGGCCGCCCCTACCCGTTTCGCCCGGCCGGCGCCGCGCTATTCCTTTGGCGCGTCGATGCACACCTTGCCGTCGTCGGTCAGGCGCACGCGGCCTTCGGCCAGACCGCGCAGCACGCGCGGGTACAGCCCGTGCTCGACGGCGTGGATGGCCGCCTCCAAGTCGTCGCAGGTCCAGCCTTCTTCCACCCGCACCGGCTCCTGGGCGATGATCGGGCCTTTGTCGTAGTCTTCGTTGGCGAAGTGCACGGTCACGCCGGTCGTCTTCACGCCGTAGTCGTACGCTTCTTGGATGGCATGGGCGCCGGGAAACGCCGGCAGCAGCGCCGGATGCAGGTTGAGCACGCGGTTGGGGTACGCGTCGAGCACCACCGGCGTGAGCTTGCGCATGTATCCGGCCATGACCAGGTATTCCGCGCCCGCCTCACGCATCGTCTCGACGATTCTCGCATCCGCCGCCAAAGGGTCGGCGTACACGTCGCGGTTGAGGGCCACGCACGGGATGTTCGCCGCCCGCGCCCGCTCGATGCCAAAAGCGTCCGGGCGCGACGACACCACGCTCACGATGTCCACCGGCAGCCCGTCGGTTGCAACGGCGTCGATGATGGCCTGCAGGTTCGTTCCGCTGCCGGAAAGCAGCACCCCGATCTTCAACGGTTCGGTCATGGCCGTCCTTCCCCTGGTCGCGTCAACTCATAGACCTCCATTGTACGCATTCGGCCCGAAGGACTGCCGCCGGTGCGCGGAGTCTGCCAAAAACACAGAGGGCGCCGCCTGCACCGCGGCGAGAAAGGGGCGAAAACGCCCCCGAGAACAAAGGCGCAACCGGCGCGGGGCCGCTTCGCTAGCAAAGCGCCGCAGGCGCCTCGCCTTCGGAATCGAGGGCGTCTCTGTCAAGCAGCCAGCGCACCAGATAGCTTTCGACGGCGCTGCGGGCCGTGCCGGTGGCGCCGGTGACCACCTCCACGCCGCCTTCTTGCAACGCCCGGTGGACAGGCTCTTCCAAAGAAGTGGAAAGAAGCAGGTCAACGCCAAGGTTGTGCAGAAGCGTAGCCGTCGAGGCGGGCGGCAGGCACGGGTTGGGGAAATTCTGGCATTGCGTGATAACGCCGCGATCGACGGTGTAGCACATGTAGCTCGTGCAACGTCCGACGTTTGCGGAGACGTTCAGGTCGTCGCTGGCAACGGCGATTCTCATAGCATCCTTTCTTTCCGTAGACGCTGCGAACACTCTACCGGCACCGGCAGACCGCACAATGTGAAAATCGCCCAGCGGATCGATTGCCCCAACCGGCGACGGTCGAAACAGGCTGCCGCATTTCTGCAGAAATCGGCCCGTGCGGCCGACGCCCGAAAGACACGCCGAGAACGCCGCACGCACGCCCTGCAAACTCATAATATGACGGCTTTGATCAGCGTTCCCTACCGCCGACCGCGCGACTGCGGACGGTTGCGCTGGCTCGCGACGGCCGCCCGATGCGACCGGCCCGGCCGCATGTCGGACTTCCCCGCCGCTGCGGCCGCCGGCTTCTGGGACTTCTTCTGCGCCGACGCCGATGTCCGCCCGGACGAGCCCGCGCCGCTTTGCCTGCCCGGCTTGCCCGCGCCCCGGCCGCGCTGGCGCTGCTGCTCGGCCGAGCCTGCCGCGCCCTGCAGCTTCGTGCGCCCCGACGTGCGGCCCGCCGCAGCGCCGCGCTCGCCTTGGGCACGCTCCCGCGCCTTCGCTTTCGCCTTCGCCCGCTTTGCGACTTCGCGCTTCGCCTGCTGGATCTCGGGGTCGCGCTGCGCCGCGTGCTGCTGCGAACGCGCTTCGGCCGCCTGTATCGCCGCCTCCCGGTCAAAGGCGGGCAGCTCCATCTCGTCAAGCGTGCGCTTCGTCAGCTTCTCGATGTCGCGCAGCATCGGCTCGGTCTCGGGCGTCACGAACGACACGGAAAAGCCCTTCGACCCGGCGCGGCCCGTGCGCCCGATGCGATGGATGTAGTCTTCGGGCTGCATCGGCAGATCGTAGTTCACCACGTACGACACGCCTTCCACGTCGATGCCGCGGGCAAGCACGTCGGTCGCCACCAGAATGTCGGTGCGTCCCGCCGCGAAGTTGTCGAGCGCCCGCCGGCGCTGGTTTTGGCTGCGGTCGGAATGGATGGCCTCGGCCGAAAAGCCCGCCCGCTTCAGCCGACGGCACGTCGAATCGGCGCGCGAGCGGGTGCGGGCGAACACGATGACGCGCTCGGCGCCATGTTCGGCCAGCACGGCCTTCAGCAGGTCCGGCTTCACGTTCTGCGGCACGCGCACGAGGTACTGGTCCACCGTGTCGGCCGTCTCGCCGCGATGCGCGATCTCCACCTGGGCCGGGTCCTTCAACGTGGCGCCCACCGTGCGCTCGATGGACCCGTCGATGGTCGCCGAGAACAAAAGCGTCTGGCGCGAAGCGGGCGTTTGGGCCACGATGCGCTTCACCGACGGCCAAAAGCCCATGTCGAGCATGCGGTCCGCCTCGTCAAGCACGAGGATTTCGACCGAAGAGAGCGACACCGCCTTCTGGTTCATCAGGTCGAGCAGACGCCCCGGCGTGGCCACCAGCACGTCGATGCCGCGAGCGAGCGCCTTTTCCTGCGGGCCGATGGACACCCCTCCCACCACCGTGAGCACGCGATGGTGCGTCTCTTTCGCAATAGCTTCGCACACCTCCCCGATCTGCTGGGCCAGCTCGCGCGTGGGAGTGACCGCCAGCACAAGCGGACCGTGGCTGCCTTTTCGCGGCGGGATGCGGTCGAGCGCCGGCAACGAGAACGCGGCGGTCTTGCCCGTGCCGGTCTTGGCGGCGGCGATGACGTCGCGCCCGTCGAGCACCAGCGGAATGGCCTGGGCCTGAACGGGCGTGGGCGTGGCGTAGCCGAGACGCCCGACGGCCTTCAGCAGCCGCGGCGACAGGCCGAGCGTGTCAAATGATTCCATGAAACGGTTCTCCTTGTGTGATCATCGAATGTGGGCCGGCTTGCCGCCCCAGTAAAAATGCAGAAAATGTTTGCGAAGGAGCGGGTCGCCCGCGTCCTTCGGGTGCGCCGCCAAATCCAGGGTGGCCTTCACGATGTCGCGGGCGGCGTCGGGCCGTCGGATGAAGCGCCCGTGGATGACCATCGACTCGACGCTTTGCGGCACGGCGGCGATGTGGCGCAGGGAGTCGAGCATCTCGCGGGCCGTGGTGGCGTGCATGGCGGCGCCCTGGGACGTGAGCATGTTCACGTTGACCTTTTCCTGCCCATAGGCGCGGCCCAGCAGCAGCATCGGCGTCTGCGCACACAGGCATTCCGTGACCGTCAGCCCGCCGGACTTGCAAATGACCAGGTCGCTCGCTGCCATGAGCGCGGCCATGTCCTCCACGTAGTCCATGACCGTGACGTTTTTCAGCCCCAGGTCGGCCGTGTAGGAGCGCAAATGAGCCGCGTATTCGCGGTCGTTGCCCGCCACGAACACGAAATGCAGGTCGTCTTCGAGAGAGTGCAGATACGGCATGGCCTCGTCGAGCGTGGCGCGAAAGCGGATGTAGGGCTGCGGCAGGAAGGCCCCCGCCAGCGCCAGCACGACCCTCTTGTCGCGCGGCAGCCCGAGCGCTTCGCGCGTCTGGTCGTTGTCGAAGGTGTGCCGGAAGTCGTCGCGCGTGGGAATGCCCGTGATGAGGATGCGGTTCTCGGAAAGGCGGCGCGGACGCAGCGTCTCGGCCATGGACTCACTGGCCACGCACACCAGGTCGCACGACGCATGGGGCCACAGCCCTTCGGTCTCATAGTCGGTGGGCACGCACACGATGGGAAACGTCTGCCCCGTGAGCATGCGGGCCGCCACGGCCGAGTTCGCCGCCGTGATGTGGGTGCACACGACCGCCACGGGGCGCGTTTTGCGCACGTAGTCGGTGAACGGGGCGTACATCAGGTGCGACCAGATGGTGCCGCCGCCCCACAAAAGGCGTCCCGTGAGCGTATAGCGCCAGGTCAAGTCATAGAACGGCCGGGTCGGGCCCGTGAACATGGTGGCGGCCTTGTTGCCGTCGAACACGTGGCGGCCGAAGTCGAGGATGTCGAGCACGCGCACCTCGGCGGTCTCCAGCAGGGCCTCCGCCTCCCCGTCGGCGATTGCAGGGGCGCCCACGGCGGCGACCTCGGCCTGCATGAGGTCGAACGCCTGGGCGACGGCCTTGGCGGCGCTGCGATGCCCCGAGCCGACCGAGGCGTGCACCACAAGCACCACCGGACGCGCCTCGGAGCCCTTCAGCGCGACGTCGCGCGTTGCAAGGGCGGTTGCATCCTGGGCGCCTGCGCCCGCATCGTCGGACATAGCATTGTTCCGTGGCTTCAAAGTCATTGCATCCAAACGGTTCGAAAAGCGGAGGTGTGAAAAAGCCTTCGCAGGCTTTCTGGATTTTCTTGGCTTCCCGGGCAGGGTTCGAACCTGCAACCCTCCGGTTGACGGCCAGGCGATCCAGCGGGTCCGCAACGACAGATTTCGCTTTCACAAACCTGTTACGTTACTACAAACAAGATCCTTCGTCCAGGAAAACCCGCACTGCCGTCGCGGAATCTCAGCCGACGGCCCCGGCACGGTGCGTCCTTCGCACAGGGAAAGGCGCATGCCATGCCGGCGCCAGTATACCTCGCCGCAACGCGGACGCGTCCTTGAAAAGCCCCTGCGCAAAGCCGCGCCCACATTGTCTCCACGCATCAGGTTCGGGCGGAATGCCTCTGACCAGGCTATTCTCCAAGAAACCGATATCCGACGCCCACTTCCGTTCTGATGAAGCGGGGGTGCGACGGGCAGTCTTTGATCTTGCGCCGAAGCGACGCCATGGTGACGCGCAGGGTCTGGAAATTCCCCGTCGAAACGCACCCCCACACCTGGCGCTGGATGGCGTGGTGCGTGAGCGCCTTGCCGCGGTTGTCGACCAGCACCGCCAACAGGTCGTACTCGTGGGGCGTGAGATGCACCTCTTCCCCGTCGACGCTCACCGTCCTGCTCGCGCAGTCGAGCACAAGGCCCTGCCACGAGTAACGCTTTGGCGGCCTTTCCTCGGGGCGGCTTCTGCGCCTGAGGGCGGCGCGGATGCGTGCCAGAAGCTCTGCGCTGCCGAAAGGCTTCACCACATAGTCGTCGGCGCCGGCGTCGAGGGCGCGCACCTTCTCGTCCTCTTGGCCGCGAGCCGTCACCACGATGACCGGGATCTGCGCAAGCACGTCGCCCCGTACGAGCAGATCAGTGCCGTTGCAGTCAGGAAGCCCCAGGTCAAGCAGGATGAGATCGGGGTTGTTCGCGCGGGCGAGCGACAGTCCCACGCCGCCCGACCGCGCGACGGCGACCGCATAGCCCTCCGAGTCGAGCAGCACTTGGAGCATGCGGCTGATGCCAGGGTCGTCCTCGATGATCAGGATGCTATCCGCCTTCGTCATCGCAGCCTCCCTCCAGGGGCAGCGCGAACTCGAAGGTCGCTCCGCCCTGCTCGTTGTTGAACGCCCGTATGGTGCCGCCATGGGCCTCGACGATCGCCTTGCAGATGCTCAGGCCCAGCCCCATGCCCTTTCTCCCGCCGTCTGCGCGGTCGCCCGCATAGAAGCGGCTGAACACGCACGCCGGGTCGCCCGGACCCAGGCCGCCCCCGTCGTCGGCGACGGAGAACAGCACCTGCGGACCGTCTTTGCGGGCGGAGACGTCGATGGTCGAAGTCGGAGAAGAGTGGCGGATCGCGTTGTCGATCAAGTTGATGAGCACGCGCGAGACGAGGCCGCCGTCCATCGGAACGAGCAGAATGTCCTCGGGCAGCTCGACGCGCAGCCGATGGCCGCCCCGGCGCCGCTCCATCTTGCCGACGGCGGTGCCAATGACCTCGTCGACGATCTCCGGAGTCTTCTCCAGGGCGATGTCTTCGTCCTGCACGCGCGACATGCTCAGCAGGTTCTCCACCATGTCGTTGAGCCACAGCGCGTCTTCGTGAATTGCCCCAAGCAGCTCTCGCCTCGTCTCCGGCGCGATCCGAGCGTCCTTGAGCAGCACGTCCGCATTGCCGGCGATGCTGGTCAGAGGGGTGCGCAGATCGTGGGAGACGCTTTGGAGCAGCAGGGTCTTGAACTTCTCCCCCTCGGCCTTGATCCGCTTCGCGCGATGCTCTTCCTCAAGGTCGTTTCGCTCGATCGCGATCATGGTCTGGGCCAGCACCGAGCTGAGAAACGAGCTGCTCGCCTCGTCGAGGCCGCTCTCAGCGCAGTCGATCTCCACGACGCCGCAGACCTCGCCCTTCGCGCCGAGCGGCAGGTAGCGCTTCGCGCATCCGCGATAGCCGACCTCCCCGAAGCCCGTCGGGTAGTTGCGCTCGTAGCAGTCGCGGGCGGCCTGTCCCGCATCCGCGCCAGGATCGCCGAGGCGGATGCGCACGTCGCGGTCGAGCACGCGCACGAGGAACGCCTGGGCGCACTGGCATGCGGCCTCGGACGACGTGGTGTCGATGAGGCTTGCGCTGAGCTTGTTGAGCCGGCCCATCGCAAGCTCGTTGCGCTGCGCGATGAAAACCTGCCTGCGCATGCGCTGCGAGACGGTGTTCATGATGAGGACGACGAGGAAGAAGATGACGAGGGCGGCCACGTCGTTTCGGTTGAGCACCTTCAGCTGGTAGAGGGGCGCGGTGAAGAGAAGGTCGTAGGACAGCAGATAGCACAGGCCCAAAAGCGCACCCCAAAACCCCGAGTCGGACTCGAGGCTTGCAACCAAGATGCCCAGAACGAACACGGGAAACGCCACGAGCGTGCTCACGCCGAGCACCGAGAAGCCGAACACCGCGGCCATGCCCGCCAGGTACAGCACGGCAAGCACCGCAAGGTTTCGCCCCAGCAGTTTCAGATCAACGTCCATGCGCAACCCTTCTTTTCACACGCTCCAGCAAAGCGGCGAGGCCAATGAACGCCATCACGATCTCGAGCCGTCCCAGAAGCATCCCGAACGCGCCGATGCCGAGCTCGACCGGCCCCGACCCCGCGCCGAGAAACCCGACACCGATGCCGGCGTTGCCCAAGCATGAAGCGAAGTCGAACACGGCTTCCTGGAACGAGGCGCCGCAGAGCGCAAAGGCGAAGCTTCCGATCGCGAACACCAGGATATAGGTTGCCGCGAACGTCGCCGCCTCCCTCACCTCCGTCTCCGTGCAGACCACACGTTTCCCGAAGCGGTTGATCTTCCTGCCGTAGATGCGATGTTTGGTCCCGTAGCGCTCTTGGAGCGACCAAAGAAGTCCCGAAAACGAGACAGCTATGCGGTAGAGCTTGATCCCGCCCGAGGTCGAGCCGGCCATCGACCCGGCGAGCATGAGCGAAACGAGCACAAGGAGGATGCCGGACGGAAGCGCCGCGAAAGACGGGACGATCTGGAACCCGGTCGAGGTGATGGCGGACACCGTTTGGAAGAACGCCGTCCACAGCGCATCGGCCGCGTCGGTGCAACAACCCGACGCCACGAGAATCGCAGCGATTGCAACGCTCGCGACCGCAACGACGCCGAAGAGCACCCGCGTCTCGATGTGGTGCGCGAAGCTTTCGACCTTCCCGCGAAGAAGCAGGAACAGCAGCAGGAAGTTCGTGGCTCCCGCAAGCATCAGGACTGCGCTGACGGCCTCGACGGGGCGGCTGTCGAAATAAGCGATGCTTTCCACGTGCGTCGAGAACCCGCCTGTCGAGACGGCGGAAATCGAGGTGTTGATCGCGTCGAACGCCGACATGCCCAGGATTCGGTACGCAACGGCTCCAAGCGCGATGATGCCCGAATAGATTGCCAAGATGGTGCGGGCCGTTCGAGCCGTGCCGGGCAAAAGGCGGTCGACGTGGCCCTCGACGTTGTACATGCCGAGCCCGCCGCTGCGGCTCACCATGCAGGTCAAAACGAGCACGAGGCCGACTCCGCCCAGGTAGTGCATCAGGCTTCTGTGGAGCAGAAGCATGCGCGGGCACTCGTCGGGGTCCATCACGCTCAGCCCCGTCGTCGTCAGGCCGCTCGTCGCCTCGAAAACGGCTTGGACGGGGTCGAGCTCATGGGCGAGGACGAAGGGCAGCGCGTAGGCGACGATCGCCGCCAGCCAGACGGCCAGCATGCAGGCGGCCGCGTCCCTGCGCTCGAGCATATAGCCTGCGCTCTTGTCCCCCTTGGCGAAGCGCAGCACGTATCCCGCCGCCATGAGAAAGAGCGCGGGGAAGATGAAGCTGGGAGCGAGGCGCGTGTCCTCCGGGCTCCAGACAAGGATGCAGACCGGCACGAGCTCGACGGCGCCGATGATGATCGCCGAGGTGCCGACAGCGTTGGCCATCGCTTGCGTTGCGCGGCGGTTCGCTTCTTTGAGCTGGGCTGACATGTCTCAGCCCTTTCCGAGCTTGCGCCAGAAGCCTCCGACAGCGCCCCGCCACGGCGGATCGTCGGACATGTTCTCGAAAAGCCCGCCGCCCAGCCCAAGCCGCGGCTGCGATGCGGCAGCGCTCTCGTTCATGCTGTCTTGGATGGCTCTTGCCAAGGCGTACGTTCCGCTGATTGCGGCGCTTACGCCCAGGCGCCTGAACACGACGATGTTTTCCGGGTTCGCAACCGTGCACAGCTGCAAAGGCACGTCGAAGCAGTGCTTTGCCAGCTGGCATATCGCGAAGTTGTCCACATCGCGGCCGGTCAGCGCCACCACGACGTCGAAGCCGTCGACGTCTGCGTCTTCCAGGACGCGGCCCCGGGTCCCGTCTCCGCAGAAAATGCGGACGTCGTGCCTGTTCGACAGGTATTCGCAGTACGCGCGGTCGCTGTTGATCGCGACGACCTCATGGCCCTCGCCTGCCAGCACTCCGACAAGGTAGTCTGCGCGGGAGCGTCCCCCGACGACGGCCACCCTCATGACCGCACGACGCTTCCCGCATCAAGGCCCGAGAGCCGGTAGAACTCGTCCACGCAGATGAGGCGCGGACATATCGGACTGGCGTTCAAGTCGTCGAGAAGCCTGACGAGCGCCGTGCTCTCGACGCGCGGCAGGACGTGCTCGACGCCGTACAGCTCGCTCGCCACCTCTGCAATGAAGAAATTCGTCATCTCGCAGCCTGTTGCGGCAACGAGATAGGAGGCGTGCGCGATCCCGCACTCTTCCAGAACCGACACGATGCCTCCGTCCCCGGTGACGGCCTCTCCGTCGAAGTCGCCGTCGAGCAGGTCGAACGCGTCCTCGCGCATGTCTATGGCGACGACGGCGAAGCCTTGGCGAGAAAGCGCACTCGCAAGCGTCGAACCGAAGTCCCCGCAGCCGACGATCATCACCCGCGCACTGCCGAGCATGGCCCACCACCTCTCTTCGTGCTGCCCTGTGCAGCGAAGCATAGCGCGGTGCGCATAAAAACGGCGTTAAACTCTTCGGGGGGTTCGGGCGTGCGGGCGTCGCCCAGGCATGAAAAAAGCCCTTGCGGGCTTTCTGGAATCTTTATGGCTCCCCGGGTAGGATTCGAACCTACAACCCTCCGGTTAACAGCCGGATGCTCTGCCGTTGAGCTACCGAGGAGTGTCAACACGATGCGCTTCTTGATGACGCGCAAGATGGTATTATAGCGAAACCGCCCCGGCGTGCAAGAGGCATTTTTCACTTATGTGCAAAATATGGAGATCGCCGCGAGCACAGCCGGCAAGCCGAGCGACGCCAGCCACCGAAAAGGCCCCTCCGACGGAAGGGCCTTTTCAAACGCACGATATGGGGCATGTGCCGCGCCGGGTTTAATACGTCATCCCCATTGCCTCGCTGACCTGGGCAAGCGTTTCGTTCGCGATGGCGTTCGCCTGCTTGTTGCCCTCGTGGATGACCTCGCGCACGAAGTCCATGTCGCCTTCCAGCTCGCGACGGCGCTCGCGGATGGGTGCCAAATACCCGTTCACGCTTTCGGTCACGTACGCTTTGAGCGCACCCGAGCCCGCATTGCCGATCTCTTCGGCGATGTCGACCTCGCTGCGGCCCGTGCAGATGGCGGCGGTCGTCAGCAAAGCCGACACGCCGGGACGGTTCTCCTTGTCGTAGGTGATGAAGCGCTCCGAATCGGTCTGAGACTTCTTGATGAGCTTCGCCGTCTCGGTCTCGGTGAGGCAGAGCGATATCGCGTTGCCGTAGCTCTTCGACATCTTGCGCCCGTCAAGGCCGGGAATCTCGCACACGTCGTTGAGCAGGCCTTCCGGCTCCAGGAACACGCGGTCGTAGCGCTCGTTGAAGCGGCGGGCGATCAGTCGGGCCTGCTCGATATGGGGCAGCTGGTCTTTGCCCACCGGCACGATGTTGCCCTTGCAGAACAAGATGTCGCACGCCTGGTGCACCGGATAGGTGAGCAAAAGCCCCGACAGCGCCCGGCCGGACGCTTCCTGCTCGCTCTTCACCGTGGGATTTCGCATCAGCTCCGCCTCGCTGACCAGCGACAGGAACGGCAGCATGAGCTGGTTGAGCGCCGGCACGGCCGAGTGCGTGAAAATGGTCGTCTTTTCAGGATCGAGCCCGCAGGCCATGTAATCGATGACCATGTTGTAGACGTTGTCGCGAATGGCGCCCGTGGTGTCGCGGTCGGTGATGACCTGGTAGTCGGCGATGACCACGCGCGTCGTGATCCCCAGGTTCTGCAGCGCGACGCGCTCCTTGATGGTGCCGAAATAGTGCCCCAGGTGCAAACGCCCCGTCGGACGGTCGCCGGTGAGCATCGTGAACTTGCCGGGATTCTTTGCGATCTCTTCGCGAATGGCGTCGCTGCGTTTCTGGCTCGCTTCAAAGCTGTCTGTACTCATGGTGTTCCTTCAGCAAAGATTGTGACATACCTGGCAAAGTATACCGTTCATAGGCTCCAAGCGCACTGGTTTCCACAACCTTAGTGGCGCGAAACGCCTCATCGGCATCGACGAGCGCGGTTTTCGCCGCCCGCCGCAAAGAAGCGCTGCGGCCCTTCCGCACAAGGCGGCGCGAGACGCACACCCGCACATGGAAATTCGCACTCGCAAAGCGATCGACGCAAAAATGTGCTACAGTGTTCGTCGCCGATAATGCAACGGGCCTGTAGCTCAATGGTGGAGCAGGGGACTCATAATCCCTTGGTTGTCGGTTCGAGTCCGGCCGGGCCTACCATGTCGTATCTGCCGAAGGCGCTTCGGCTGTAACATCAAGAAAGGGCAAGGACGCCGCTTTGAGCGTCCTTGCCCTTTCCGCATTCGGCGCCTCGGCAGGCCGAGCGCCGCGAAGGGCCTATCGCAGCACGACGCCGCCGTCGACGCAGCTGTCCTCGCCTTGCGCCGGCGCCTCGTAATACCCAGGGTCGACGTATTCAGGCTCGACGTACGCGGGTTCGACGTATTCGGGCTCGACGTATTCGGGCTCGGCCGGCGCCTCTTCCATCTCAGAGGCCGTGGCGGCCTCTGCTTCCTCGGCCGCCGCCGCAGCTGCAGCCTCTTCGGCCGCCGCCTCTTCGGCCGCCTTCTTGGCAGCGGCCTCTTCTTCGGCGGCCGCCTTCTTGGCGTCAAGGACGTCTTGCTCGATCTGCTTCGTGTCGCCGGCCTTTCCGTCCGCGTCGACATACGTCGCATACGCTATGTCGCCCGACAGCGCCAGCGTCATTTCCGTCCAATTGCCCAGCTCAAGCCCGTGCAATTCGTAAGTCTTGCCGCCCACGCCCACCAGCATGTCATACGGCACGTCAGCGGCGGCAGACTGCCCGGGCGCGTAGAACATCGTGACGGTCTCTCCAGCGGCCACTTTTTCGTCTGAGCCGATCATGCTGGAGGGAAACGACTCTTCGCTGAGGTCCTTGATGGAAAGCGACGTCACGTCGGCTCCCAAATCGTTGGTCAGCTGCACCCGGTACGCATCCTCCGACTCCTTGCCGATCACGGCCCCGTCAGGCTCGGGCGACTCGTCTTCTGCGGGTTCCGCCTTCGTCTCGACGGCCTCCTGCGCAGGCGCGGATTCCGGCTGAGGCGCCTCCTGCGCACATCCCGTCGCCAGGGCGCCCGTTCCGATCGCGCACGCCAACGCGAGCGCCGCCATGCCCATCTTCTTGCTCATGCTACTGCTCCTTCCATTGCTTCGACGCAAGCACGCAGGCCGCGCCGTCGTTCACCACCGCCACGGAAACGCGCGTTTCCGGCTGCAGAACGCGGGCGTCGATGCGCGCCACATACCCATCGTCGGTCGTCACGTCCGCCCCGTCGTCGCTTTTCACGCTCTGGCGAAACGCTTCGCGCCACGTCTCTTCGCTGCCCTCGCCCACGACGCCCACGCATACGCGCATGTCGTCGGAGGCGTACGCCTCATCGATCACGCCGCGCACAACCACGTAGGGACCGTCTCTCGCGAAGTCCATCGTCGTCGCCGTTTCGACCGACTGATCAGCCGAAACGCCCTCGCAAAGCGGCGCCGGCATGATGGGCGGCGTGGTCGCGAAAAAATCGAGATGCCGCTCGGCACGCTCAACAACGACGAGATCCGCCTTGGATTCAGGCACGATCGCCGCATTGTACGGCACGAGCTTGCTGAAGCGGGCCTCGCGAAACGCCGTGGCGAAAAACGGCAGAAGCGCGTTGCCGAACGAGTCGCGGTACATGACGAGCGAGCCGCTTTTCCGCTCCGCCGTCGAAGTCGTCACGATGTCGGCGTCTTCGACCGACGTCGCGCCGTTTTCGTAGGCGAACCGCTGCGTCGCTTCGTAGGCCTCCACGGGCTCCGGCGTGCGGCCGAGCGGGTAAAGCATGGCCTCCACGTCGCCGATGAAGCCGTCGTCCCAGGTCACGGCCGCATTGCGGTAGTCGTCGTGCTCTATGCCCGCCGCATCCATGACAGCATCGTAGGCAAGGCGCGCACCTTCGGTGTTCCAGTGCGTATCGGTTTTCATATACTGCACGCCGCCTGCCTCGCGCAGCGTCGAAAACAGGTCGACCGCATGCACGCCGCGTTTGCGCAGCGCCTCCTGCAGGCGCTCCCAATTCGAAGGCCCGGCGCCTGCCAGCTCGTAGTAGGGCATGTTTTCGTCGTAGAGCGAGTTTTTGTTGGGAGCCACCGCAAGCAGAAACGTCGCGCCGCCGGCCTCAACGTACTGCTGCAGCAGCGCCAGATTCGCGGCGGCGTTCGCGACAGCTCGGTCGCTCAAAGGCCGCGTGCGCTGATAGTCCGCCATCGTGCCGCCAAAATACAGCCAGCCGTGCGTCCCTACCACCACCTGGTCGGTCGGCGACGTGCCGAACAGGCCTGCACGCACCCGGGCGTTTGCCGTGATGAGCTGCTGGCGAAACGCGAAATGATCGTCGAACCACTCGCCCGCTTCCGACAAGAAGTCCACGTTGACGCGGCCGTCTTCGGTCACGCTCGGCCACGCGGCCAACTCCTGCAGCTCTGCATCCGGATCGGACGGCGCGAAGGGCATGGCCGCAAGCGGCACGACGAGCAGCGCCATGACGAAAGCCACGTATGCCGCAGCCGCCCGCGTGCTCCATCCACCTGTTTTCCGCGCGTCCATCCGATGCCCCCTTCCCGCTAGAACCTGAAGTAGATGAACGGATTGTACGCGCCGCTCGCCAAGCTGAGAAAGCACAGCGCAAGCAGCACGATGCTCGCAACGTAGGACAGCGCGATGCCGCAGCGACGGGCCCGCTCGCCACAGCGGCCAAGCGCCCGCGCCGCCACGTCGCGCACCGGCAGCGCAGCGACGAGCGACGCCGCCAAAGCCGTCAGGAACACCGGCGAGAGCTGCCGCATGGCGACGACCATCGACGCGTCGCTGAAGTTCCAGCCGGCGAACATCTGCACGATGATGGCTCCGGCCTGGTCGATCGAGTCCGCGCGAAACAGCACGAACGCCAAGCACACGACCAGCAAGCAATACAGATGTCCCAGCGCCCGCGGCATCCGCTTGACGGGCACGACGCTCTCCAGCATCAGAAACGCGCCGTGCACCAGGCCCCAAACGACGAACGTCCAGCTCGCGCCGTGCCACAGCCCGCACAGGAAAAAGACGGCCAGCTTGTTCAGCATCGTCCGCGCCGTCCCCTTCCGGTTGCCGCCAAGCGGAATGTAGAGGTATTCCTTGAACCAAGTCGACAAAGAGATGTGCCAGCGCCGCCAGAAGTCCTGGAGCGTGGTCGCCACGTAAGGGTAGTTGAAGTTTTCTTTGTAGTGGAAGCCGAACATGCGCCCCAGGCCGATGGCCATGTCGCTGTAGCCGGAAAAGTCGAAGTAGATCTGCATCATGTAGGCGACCGCCGCCGTCCAAGCCGCCAGCGCGTTCAAATCGCCCGGCGCCACCGAATACAGGTAGTCGACGGCCACGGCCAGGTTGTTCGCGATGAGCACTTTCTTCGCCAACCCGACGCAAAACCGCCGCAGGCCGGCCGCCATGTCGGCTGCGCTGGCATGGCGCGTCCTGATTTCGCGGGCGATGTCGTGGTACTTCACGATAGGACCGGCAATGAGCTGCGGAAAGAACGAGATGTAGAGCAGCACGTCGAAGAAGCTCTTCTGCGGCTCGACCTCCCCTCGGTACACGTCGATCACATACGACATCGCCTGGAAGGTGAAAAACGAGATGCCGATGGGAAGCGCTGCCTGCGGCAGCGGCAGCGACGTTCCCAGCAAGGCGTTCAGCGAGCCGCCGATCATGCCAGCGTACTTGAACGCGACGAGCAAGCCCACGTTGAAGACGACGGCTGAGCCGACCACGAGCTTGCGGCGCGTCAACTTTCCCAGCAGCACGCCTGCGACGAAGTTGGCGAAAGAACTCGCTACCATGAGCAGCACGTATACCGGTTCACCGAACGAATAGAACAGCAGGCTTGCCGCCAGGAGCAAAGCGTTTTTCAGACGCACGCTCGGCAAAACGAGGTTCAGTGCGAACACGATCGGGAGGAACACGCATAAAAAGCTGAGCGAACTGAACACCATGCGAGCGCATTACTCCTTCCACATCCGCGCGACCCGCGCAGCAGACGCTATCGGCCGTCTGCCGCCTGCCGTTTTTCTTGCGCCGGCTTCGCCGCAAGCGCCGCATCGGCGCGCCGCGGCCATCGCCTTGCCGCGCGTCTGCTACCACCAGCCATAGGCCGTCGGAGCGTTCGCATAGGTTCGCATGTACCAATTTCGGGACGGTATCTCATGAGCCAGGTCAGGATCGCACACATACCGTCCGTTGCCCTGGCGAATCTCCACCCAGCCGTGGGGCGCCTTTGCGACGGCGCGGCCCGGCACCCAGCCGGACACCACTTCCGCGTCATAGCCCAGCCCACGCGCAAGCCAGCAGAACAAAGCGGCGAAGCGATAGCAGTTTCCGCTGCCCCGGCGGTACATCTCCTTGGCGTAAGGCACGGACCATTCCCCGCTGGGGTACTTCGACCCGTTTCGGTACGCATACGAAACAGTGTAGTTGAACGCCCGCTTCAACGCCCCTGGGCCGCGTCCGATCTTGTCGTCGATGATTCCCTCGATCATGTCGTGCAGCCCCGTGTCCGCCTTTGGAACCATCCGGCCCGAGGCGGCGAAGTAGTACCACCGATCGTAGTCCTCGTCGAAGTGCCACTCGCGCGACTTCATGGGGCCGTTCTCGCCGAAGCAGTACCAGGTGCCGCCGATCTTCTTCCAGCCCGTCTTCATGGCGCCCGAACCGCCCAGGTAGTACCACTTGTTCTTTAAGAAGTTCCACCCGGTCTGCATGGCACCCGACGAATCCAGGTAATACCACGTGCCGTCAAGATCGATCCAGCCGGTCTGCATGGCGCCCGACCCTGGCTTCAAGTAATACCACGCGCCGCCGACGCGAGCCCAGCCCTCCGCCATGGCCCCAGAGCCGCGCAGGTAGTACCACGTTCCACCGATCTTCTTCCAGCCGGTCTGCATGGCGCCCGATCCATCCAGCCGATACCAGCGGCCGTCAACCTGCGCCCATCCGGTGCGCATCCGGCCCTTCTCGTCGAACAAGTACCACGTGCCGGCGATCTTTTTCCACCCGTCCGCCGCCAAAACGCCAGACGCGCCGAGGTAATACCAACGTTTCGAAACCTTCGTCCAACCCGAACCGGACAGCATTTTTCCATCGTCGAAGAAGAAATACCGCTTTCCGTCGATTTGCTGGTGGCCCGTGAGCATGCGCCCCTTGCCGTCGAAGCGATACCAGGCCCCGTCGACCTTCTTCCACTGGTCGCAGGCCATTGAAGACGCGTTTTCCAGCCAATACCGCTGGCCGCCATAGGTGTTCCAGCCTTGGCGCAGGCGAACGACTCCCGCGTCGTTTCCTTCGGCGTCGAACGCATGCCAGGCACCGTCGACATATGCCAGTTCGTCTCGATGCTTCGGAGCCGGCTTTTCTTCGCCCTGCCCAGGAGCATCGCTTTCTATGACTTCACTCATCATAGAACCATCGCCCGCAGCGGCATTCGCCTCGTCCGCAAACGCAATGCCCGGAACCATGAGGATCGACAAAAGGGCCGCCGCAACAAAGCCTCTGACTTTCAGCCTTCCAAACATATCGTCTCGATTCTCTCCAACTTCTCCCGATACGCTATTGTATCGGTTTGTGAATTGCTGGCAACAGACCGAGAAAGAATGCGATATATAAGTAGCTTCAGAAAGCAAAAGGCCGCCCGAAGGCGGCCGGACGGGCGGGCCCCTGCGTGCCCCCATGCACGCGGAAGGGCCGCCCGAAGGCGGCCCCTCCTCTCGCTTCCGCAAAAGAAAGCGCCCTCCGCGAGCGCGACGACCTGTCCTCCCACGGCCTTGCGCCGCAGTACTTTCGGCGATGGCGGGCTTAACTTCCGGGTTCGGAATGGG
>NZ_JAAKEN010000040.1 GCF_011039175.1 Slackia sp. ZJ119 | reverse complement strand
CATGAACGGCGACAAGGTGGACGAGGGCGGCTGCGTGAACACGCTGACCGTCTACAAGCCCACCGCGCTTGCCAAGGGCAACGGCACCCATTCCATGATCGTCCAGGTTGCGAAGGCGTAAGGGAGGAAAAGACATGACTCAGTACGGATTCTATTTCGACAGCACCCGCTGCACCGGCTGCCGCACCTGCGAGATGGCCTGCAAGGACTACAACGACCTGCCCGTCAACTACGCCTATCGCCGCGTGTACGACTACGAGGGCGGCGACTGGGCCGCAGGCGACGACGGCACGGCGACGACCACCGCGTTCGCCTACCACGTGTCGGCGGCGTGCAACCACTGCGCGACGCCCGCCTGCGTGGCGAAATGCCCGCAAGGCGCCCTTGGGAAGGACCCCGACACCGGGCTGGTGCTGCACGACGACGAGAAGTGCATCGGCTGCTCGACCTGCGTGAAGAGCTGCCCCTACGAGGTGCCCGTCGTGGACGTCGAGCTGATGAAGAGCCGCAAGTGCGACGGCTGCGCCTCGCGCCTGGCCGAGGACAAGCGCCCCATCTGCGTGGAGGCGTGCCCCCTGCGCGCCCTTGAGTTCGGCGACATCGAAGAGCTGCGAGCGGCCCATCCCGACGCCGTCGACGGCATCGCCCCGCTCGCGCCTCCCGACGCCACCCAGCCCTCCATCGCCATCCTGGCCTGCCCGGCGGCGAAGGAGCCCGGCGAC
>NZ_JAAKEN010000039.1 GCF_011039175.1 Slackia sp. ZJ119 | reverse complement strand
GAAACTAGTCGTTCCACATCTCCGGACGGACCAGGGTGCAGTCGGGCACGCGGTTCGGGAAGTAGTCGAGGCACTCGCCCTCGCGGTAGACGTCGGCGGTGGAGCAGTGCAGGCCGCCGCCGAAGGCGTAGGCGCCGCGCAGGTCGACCGGGACGACGTTGATGCCGAAGCCGTCCATCTGCTCCTGCTCGTTGACCTCGGAGGCCTCGACGATGACGGTGTTCGGGTCGAGCACCAGGCAGTTCATGGACAGCCACACGGAGCTGTAGCAGAACTCGGGCGGCTCTTCGTGGGCCGGCTGGGCGGCGTCGACGATCTGCCAGTCGTTGGCCTCGAAGATGGCGCGCTGCTCTTCGGGCAGGTGGCGCACCGGGTTGTTGATGATCAGGCCGGGGCGCAGCGGCACGAAGGTGGCGTCGATGTGGATCGGGTAGGGGTCGCCGGGGAAGTTGACGGCGTGCACGCGGATGTCGGGGTAGTAGCGCTGGAACCAGTCCATGGCCGTGCGGTTGGTGGTCAGGCCGTGCTGGATGAAGAAGTCCTTGCCCATGCGCATGACGTCGGCGGCGTCCCACATCGGCTCGACCTCGGTGGTGACGAAGTCCTTGTTGGCGGTGCGGACCAGGCGCTCTTCGAGGCTGATCTGCTCGTCGTAGTAGTTGTGCTTGTAGGAGCGGTCCGTCAGGCGCGGGCGCGGGGCCTGGGTCCAGATGAAGTCCGGGTCCTCCTCGAAGTACTTCATCATGAGCGGCCAGTAGGCCAGGTACTCGAAGTAGCGGCAGCGGAAGGAGTTGGCGGAAGCCATGATCTCCGGGCCGACGGTGAGCAGGATGTCGCGGGGCGGCATGCAGGTCATCATCGAGTCGTTGCGGAAGTCCGGCGTGCCGATGGCCTGGTTCCACTGAAGGGGCGTCGGGCGGTCGACGACCACGCCGCGCTCCTCGCAGGCCTTCACGAGGTTCTCGAGGCAGGCGTTGCCGACCTCGACGGTGCGCAGCGGGCGCAGGCCCCACATGCCGCGCATCTCGGAGTCGACCGGAACCTTCTCAGAGGTCGCCGGCTCCTCGGGCGGGATGACCGAGTTGTCGCACATGCCGATGATCACGTGCTTCAGCGGATCCCAGTCGTTCCAAGAGTTGACTATCTT
>NZ_JAAKEN010000038.1 GCF_011039175.1 Slackia sp. ZJ119 | reverse complement strand
AGGAGGTCGCCCATGTCCGGCATTCGAGTTTCGAGCGAAATCGGCCCTCTGAAGAAGGTCATGCTGCACCGACCCGGCGCCGAGCTTCTGAACCTCACGCCCAACACGCTCGAGGAGCTTCTGTTCGACGACATCCCGTTTCTGAAGGTCGCCCAGGCCGAGCACGACGCGTTCGCCGAGATCCTGCGCGGCGAGGGCGCCGAGGTGGTCTACCTGGAGGACCTCGCGGCCGAGGTCGTCGCGAGCGACCCGGAGATCCGCGAGCGATTCCTGCTGCAGTGGATCCGCGAGGCCGACATCCACACCGAGCGCTACACCCGCATCATCCACGACTACCTGGAGGAGAACTACCCCGACCCCAAGGACCTCGTGATGAAGACCATGGCGGGCATCAACCTCCAGGAGCTGCACACCGACAAGTCCGACTCGCTCGTGGACCTGGTCTCGGACGCCTCCAAGCTCGTGTGCGCCCCGATGCCCAACCTCTACTTCACGCGCGACCCGTTCGCCTCCATCGGCAACGGCGCCTCTGTCAACCGCATGTACTCGGTCACGCGCAACCGCGAGACCATCTACGCCGAGTACGTCTTCAAGTACCACCCGGACTTCAAGGACGTGCCGCAGTACTACGGGCGCTACAACACCTTCCACATCGAGGGCGGCGACATCCTGAACATCAACGCCGAGACGCTCGCCATCGGCATCTCCCAGCGCACCGAGCCCGACGCCATCGACCAGATCGCCCACAACATCTTCGGCGACGAGACCTCGCCGATCGAGAAGGTGCTCGCCTTCGACATCCCCTCCTCCCGCGCCTTCATGCACCTCGACACGGTCTTCACCCAGATCGACGCCGACAAGTTCACGGTGCACCCGGGGATCCTCGGGCCGCTGACGGTCTTCGAGATCACGCCCTCGGGCTCGGGCTCGGGCATCAAGGTCCGCGAGATCAACGAGCCGGTCGAGCAGCTGCTCTCCGAGGCCGTCGGCACCTCCGTGGAGCTCATCCCCTGCGGCGGCGGCGACCGCATCGCCGCGGAGCGCGAGCAGTGGAACGACGGCTCCAACACGCTGTGCGTGCGCCCCGGCACCATCGTGGTCTACGAGCGCAACGACGTCACCAACGCCGTGCTGCAGGAGAAGGGCCTCAACGTGCTGCAGATGCCCTCGGCCGAGCTCTCCCGCGGCCGCGGCGGCCCGCGCTGCATGTCCATGCCGCTC
>NZ_JAAKEN010000037.1 GCF_011039175.1 Slackia sp. ZJ119 | reverse complement strand
ACGTTCGGCGACGCCATCCTTGCCGCCGGCACGGACTACACGGTCGAGGCCGAGGGCACGCTTCCCGGCACGGTCAAGGCGACCGTCTCCGGCGTCGGCAACTTCACCGGCAAGGTGACGAAGGACGTCGAGGTCCTCTACGACCTGGGCGGCGTGACGTTCGAGGTCGCGGGAACGACCTACAACGGCAAGGCCCAGACTCCGGTCGTGACCGCCGCCTACTACACGGCCGGCGGCGAGAAGGTGGCCGTCCCGGCCGAGGCCTACGCGCAGGCCGCCGGCTCCTACGTCGACGCGGGCGACTACACGGCGAAGTTCTCCGGCAACGAGGCCGCCGGCTGGACGGGCGAGGCGACCGCTTCGTTCTCGATCGCCAAGGCCCAGGGCCCCAAGACCGCCACGGTCACCTACGACGCGGCCGGCCTGCCGGTCGTGACGGTGCCGGGCCTCGTCGAGGGCGTCGACTTCACGGTCGCGGCGAACCCGGCCCAGGGCAAGATCACGGTCACCTACAAGGGCAACTACACGGGCACGGCCACGGTCGACTACAAGCCGGTCCCCGCGCCCACGCCTACGCCTGCGCCCGTCCCGGCCAAGGACGGCTGGGTCGGCTCCGGCAACGACTGGTCCTACTACGAGAACGGAGTGCAGGTCAAGGGCGGCTGGAAGTGGATCGACAACGCCTGGTACCACTTCGAGGCCAACGGCCAGATGACGAACACCCAATGGTTCCAGGACGCCGACGGCACGTGGTACCTCCTGAACCAGTCCCACAAGGGCTCCTACGGCGCCATGCTCACCGGCTGGCAGAAGGTGGACGGCGGCTGGTACTACCTGAACAAGTCCGGCGCCATGCAGTCCGGCTGGGTGAAGGACGGCGGCGAGTGGTACTACCTCAACGCCAAGCACGACGGCTCCTTCGGCAAGATGCTCACCGGCTGGCAGCTCGTCGGCGGCAAGTGGTACTACCTGGACGCCTCCGGCGCCATGGCCGCAAGCGAGTGGGTCGGCCCCTACTGGGTCAACGCCTCCGGCGTGTGGACGGCCACCCGCTAGGCTGCGGCTGACGCTTCCCTGGGCGGCCCGGCGCTTTGGCTGGGCCCCTCGGGGGAGCCTTCCCGAAAGCCGGGGACCTGGGCCTTCGCTCGCGTCCTCGGCTCCGGGGCCGGGGGCTCGGGCCAAGGCCCGGATTCCCGGCCTTTCCGGAAGGCCCGGACGAGCCGTTTTCCGACGGCCCGCCAGGGCGCACGCTCGCCGCGCCCGGCC
>NZ_JAAKEN010000036.1 GCF_011039175.1 Slackia sp. ZJ119 | reverse complement strand
TCACGTTCGGCGACGCCATCCTTGCCGCCGGCACGGACTACACGGTCGAGGCCGAGGGCACGCTTCCCGGCACGGTCAAGGCGACCGTCTCCGGCGTCGGCAACTTCACCGGCAAGGTGGAGAAGGACGTCGAGGTCCTCTACGACATCGCCAAGGCCGACGTCGCGGTCAAGCCCGCCGTCTACAGCGGCGAGGCCCAGGAGCCGAAGGTAGAGGTCAGCTACACGGCCGGCGGCGAGAAGGTCGTCGTCGACCCGGGCGCCTACGGCGTGACGGTCGAAGGCGAGGCCACCGACGCCGGCTCCTACCGGGTGACGGTGGCGGGCAACGAGGACGCCGGCTGGACGGGCGAGAAGCAGGCCGACTTCGTCATAGACCCGGCGAAGGTTACCGCGACGCCGCAGGTCACCTACGACGCGGCCGGCCTGCCGGTCGTGACGGTGCCCGGCCTGACCTCGAGCGACTTCGACTACAAGGCGGACCCGGCGACCAAGACCATCACCGTGACCTACAAGGGCAACTACACCGGCACGGCGACCGTGGGCTACGAGCCGGCCCCCGCGCCCGCGCCCACGCCGGCCAAGGACGGCTGGGTCGGCTCCGGCGACGACTGGGCCTACTACGAAAACGGCCAGGCCGTCAAGGGCCAGTGGAAGTGGATCGGCGGCGCCTGGTACCACTTCGAGAAGAGCGGCCAGATGACGAACACGCAGTGGTTCCAGGACGCCGACGGCACGTGGTACCTCCTGAACCAGTCCCACAAGGGCTCCTACGGCGCCATGCTCACCGGCTGGCAGAAGGTGGACGGCGAGTGGTACTACCTGAACAAGTCCGGCGCCATGCTCTCCGGCTGGGTGAAGGACGGCGGCGAGTGGTACTACCTCAACGCCAAGCACGACGGCTCCTTCGGCCGCATGCTCACCGGCTGGGCGAAGGTCGGAGGCGACTGGTACTACCTGGACGCCTCGGGCGCCATGCTCACCGGCTGGCAGCTCGTCGGCGGCAAGTGGTACTACCTGGAAGCCTCCGGCGCCATGGCCGCAAGCGAGTGGGTCGGCCCCTACTGGGTCAACGCCTCCGGCGTGTGGACGGCCACCCGCTAAACGGCGGCTGACGCTTCCCTGGGCGGCCCGGCGCTTTGGCCGGGCCCCTCGGGGGAGCCTTCCCGAAAGCCGGGGACCTGGGCCTTCGCTCGCGTCCTCGGCTCCGGGGCCGGGGGCTCGGGCCAAGGCCCGGATTCCCGGCCTTTCCGGAAGGCCCGGACGAGCCGTTTTCCGACGGCCCGCCAGGGCGCACGCTCGCCGCGCCCGGCC
>NZ_JAAKEN010000035.1 GCF_011039175.1 Slackia sp. ZJ119 | reverse complement strand
GGCATATAGGCAAAAAAGTGTGTAAGACTCAGTCCATCGCAAAGGGGTAGGGAGTGCTGTTATGGAATTCCGACCAAACCAGGCCTTCTCCCCATCTCGCCGGGGATCCGCTGCCATCGCCAAGCTGTCTTGCAGCTTGGCGTCGCCATCTAGTGATGTCTTCATCAGTTGGGAATTCTTTGGCCATTCTTGCGTAGGAAACAGGCTCTTCTGACTCCATATAACAAAACCAAAACACAGCCTTGACTCTATGGTCTATGTTCATGCCGCGATGCGCGGAGAGCATTCGCCTTATGCGTCCGTTGAGGTTTTCGATCTTGTTGGATGTTGACGGAACAGAGCCTCCGGCGAGAACGTCTTCATCAAGATAGGTGAAAAGCGTCCCTGAGTTGCAAAGCTCCGTAAGAACACGTCTTGCTTTCCTGAGCTTTTCGTGTTTGTGCTTACGATGGTCGGTCTCAGATCGCTCCTTTAAGAACTCTTCATAATCTGTGCACCACTTCTGAAAGCGCGCCATCCATATAGCCGCTTCTGTGTTAGTTTCAATATGCATGAGATCCTTGGCGATTGCATACAGGTCAACCCCTGCCTGCGTCTTTGGTCTTGCAGTGGTGCATCTTTTGATTTGGCAGAACACATGGAAGGTGCACCTTTGCATTCGGGTATTTGGCCAGAATGCACGCATGGCTTTCCTGATGCCGCCTGCCCCGTCGCAAACCAGCACGTCTGGAGCAGCGATTCTTTGCATAAGGCACCCCCAGTCCTTGGAGTTTTCGGATTTCGCTAGATGACAGCCGACGACATGTCTTTCAGCTAAAGCTACAAGGATTACTGCTTTATTGCGAGCAAGCCATATGCCATCCATATAGATGACGTGATGGACCTCATCGCAAATGGGAAGGATCGGCCAAAGCGACCAGAACGTAGATGTTTTGTCACGAAAGGTCCTTGCAGCCATCCCGAGTTCGCTTTGGGCAAGTTTGCCCAAAAGCCATCCGACAAACACTTTAAGCCATCTTGCGGTGGTGTCGTTTCTTCTAACGCTAGAGCCTCCACACAAGGTGCATCTCCACCTCTGCCTTCCAGCTTTAGTAAATCCGTTCTTTGACATTTTGCTGCCGCAAATGCTGCATTTTGAGATAGACACCGCTCACCCCTGTCCATAACCGACTTTTTCTTAGAAAAAGCTTGCCTGAACAGGGATGTCAAGTCAGAATCCTACACACTTTTCTGCCTATACGAAAGTCGAGCGGTATCGACTTCAGAGCCATCTATTTGGCATCTGAACAGGGAAAACAACATGAATTCTTACACACTTTTTTGCCTATAT
>NZ_JAAKEN010000034.1 GCF_011039175.1 Slackia sp. ZJ119 | reverse complement strand
ATGGCAGCGGATCCCCGGCGAGATGGGGAGAAGGCCTGGTTTGGTCGGAATTCCATAACAGCACTCCCTACCCCTTTGCGATGGACTGAGTCTTACACACTTTTTTGCCTATATGCCGAGGGGAATTTGCGGGGATATAGGCAGAAAAGTGTGTCTGCGATTTAGTCGACCTCGTAGGGGTACGGGGTGCTGTGATGGAGCTCAGACCACACCAACCCCTCGCCCCATCTTGCAGGAGCACCAGTTTCGTCGCCGTTGGCCTTGGCGGCCCTCAGCCTCCATTCCCGAACCTTGTCGTCGTCGGGAAACGTCTCCAGCATCTGCGCGAAGCTCTTGGGGCATTCGGAGTTCATATAGCAGAACCAGAAGATCGCCTTGATCCTGTGGTCGATGCTCATGCCGCGGTGGTTCACGAGCATCCTTCTTATTCGGCCGTTGAGGTTCTCTATCTTGTTGGAAGTGGAGGGAACCGGTCCGCCCTTGGCGAGCTTCTCGTCCAGGTACGTGAATAGGGTTCCGGCGTTGCAGAGCGCAACGAGCGCCTTCCTGGCCTTCCGGAGCCTCTCGTGCTTGTAATGCTTGCCATCGTCGCTTCGCTCCTTCAGGAACTCCTCGTAGTCTGTGCACCATCTGTGGAACGCAGCCAGCCACTCTGCCGACATCTGAAGCGAATCTATGCGCATGAGGTCTTTGGCCAGAGCATACAGATCGACTCCTGCCTGGGTCCTCGGCCTCGTCGTGGTGCATCTCCTGACCTGGCAGAACGCATGGAACGTGCATCTCTGGACGCGTGTCCCGGGCCGCATCGCGCGCCTCGCCTTCTCGATGCCGCCCCCGCCGTCGCAGACGAGGACGTCGGGAGGCGCGATCCTCTGCATGAGGCATCCCCAGTCCCTGGAGTTCTCCGTCCTCGCCAGGTGGCATCCGATCACGTAGTCGTCCGTGCAGGCGATGAGGACGACGCACTTCCTCGCGAGCCATATGCCGTCCATGCAGGCGACGCGGTGGATCTCGTCGCAAATCGGGATGATCGGCCAGATCTTCCAGAATCCATGCGTGCGGTCTCGAAACGTCCTCGCGTTCACGTTCAGCTCTGCTTGGGAAAACTTGCCCAAAAGCCACGAGACGAAGGCCTTGAGCCATCTGGACGCCGTGTCGTTCTTGATGACTTTCGAGCTTCCGCATCCTTTGCACCGCCAACGTTGCGTGCCTGCTTTGGTGAAACCGTTCTTCTTCATTCTCGCGCCGCATACGCCGCATTTCCTGGATGCCACCGCCCACCCCTGCCCGAAGCTGACTTTCTCTGTTGAAAAAGCTAGCCTGAACAGGCATGTCAAGTCAGAACCGGACACATCTTTTTGCCTATATGGAAGTCGAACGGCGTCGAGTTCAAACGGTGATTCGTCTATTCTGACCTGGGAAAAGAAGGGTTAACCAGACACACTTTTCTGCCTATATCCC
>NZ_JAAKEN010000033.1 GCF_011039175.1 Slackia sp. ZJ119 | reverse complement strand
AGGTTGTGTGCCGATTGTTGGTGTCATGACTGCGTTTGGGAGGTGCGGGCTTTGGCCCGCCCGAGCAAACGCAGCACTGCCCAGAATCAACTGCATATTACACTATTGGCATCATGCCGCCCTTCCGAGTTTCTCCTCGATCGCCGCCGCGACGCATGCCCTTGCCTTCTCCATGACGTCGTCAGGAATGGGTTTGAGGCCCGTCTTGGACCTGGCCACGTCCTTGAGCGACGCCGCGTCCATGAACTTCGCATCGAGCCACTCCTCGTTGACGTCGGTGAGCACCGCCCCCACCAGGCGCATCATTGACTCGACCGACGGGAACACGCCCACGACCTTGGTCCGCCGCTTTATCTCCTCGTTGGCGCGCTCCTGCACGTTGTTCGTCCGCAGGCGGACGTGGTGCTCGAAGGGGAAGTCGAGGTAGGCCAGCGCGTCGGCCTCGGCGTCCTCGAGAAGCTCGCCTGCATGCCCCTTGAGCTGCGCGATGCGCTTCGTCGCCTGGCGGTAGGCGGCGCGCACGAGCTGCGGGTCGCGCTCGGCGAAGACGGCCTTCATGGCCGCCGTGGCGACGGCCTTGTCTTCCTTCTTGGAGAACCAGCCCGCCACGTCGCGCTCGAGATGGACGATGCAGCGCTGCCACGCCGCCCCCTGGAACACCTCGGCTATCGCCTGGACCAATCCTGTGTGGTCGTCAGAAACCACGCATTTGACGCCTTTGATGCCGCGCTTGCGCAGGTTCCTCAAAAACGCTTTCCACGAGGCCGCGGACTCGGTGTCCACGACGTCGAACCCGACGAACCGGCGCGAGCCGTCCTCGCCGCAGGCGATGGCGGTGACCACGCCCTTGGACTGGACGTGGCCCTCGTCGCGGCAGTTGAGGTAGGTGGCGTCGAGCCACAGGTACGGAAAACTCGTTCCGTCGAAGCGGCATGTGTTCAGGGCCGCGACCTCCTCGTCAAGCTCGGCGGTCATGCGCGAGACGCGCGAGGGGCTCAGCGAGCCGAGCTTCAGCGCGTCGGCGGCCTTCTCGATCTTGCGGGTCGACAGGCCGCGCACGTAGACCTCTTTCACGATGCCGACCATTGCCCGGTCGACGCGCGAGTAGGGCCTGATCAGCTCGTCGGGGAAGTAGGTGCCCTCCCGAAGCTTGGGGATCCTCATCGTCACCTCGCCGAGCATGGTCATGAGCTTGCGCTCGCGATAGCCGTTGCGCCGGTTGCCCTCGCCGCAGATCTCGTCTGCCTGCCAGTCCATTATCTGGTTGACCATCGCCTCGAGCCCGCGACGCATCATCTCGTTGATGTCGATGGTCCCGTCCTCGCGAAACGGAAGGTTTTCCATCACGCTCTTATCCTGTAAAGTGTCCATGGCGGCCGTTGCCTTTCTGATGAATCGGTTACTCTTACAAAACTGATTCTAGGCAATGGCCGCTTCTATCTCAAAGCGACTCCTGACACCAACTTTCGGCACACGATC
>NZ_JAAKEN010000032.1 GCF_011039175.1 Slackia sp. ZJ119 | reverse complement strand
CCTTCATTGAATTTGTTTTCTGGACAAGTGTCCAGGTTAATTCTGCAGAAGGATGAGCCGAAGGCTCTGCCGCATGCGAGGGCCATCTGACCCGAGCATGCGGCCTTTTCTTTTTTCTAGTCTTTCCTTATCGTTTTACCTCCTCTCCTCGGCCAAAGACGGAGGTGATTGCCATGCCAAAGGAGAAGGGAAAGCAGCTGACGTTCGACGATCGATGCGAGATCGAGGAGATGCTCAAGGAAGGCGAGTCTTTCAGGGCGATCGCCGGAAAGCTCAACGTGTCCACGACGACCGTCTCCAACGAGGTCAGGTTGAACAGGAGCACTGTCAAGGGAAAGGATGCGTCTCAGAAGGCCCAGTCAAGGTGTGCGAGGTTCGGGGAATGCCATGTCGTCGGTTTGTGCCGCACATGCTCGTCGCACGCCGCGAGCTGCAAGAGATGTGCGAAGAAGCGCTGTTATGACCTATGCGACAAGTTCGACCGGTTCGTGTGCCCGAAGCGCGAGAGGGCGCCGTTCGTCTGCCATAAATGCGCAAAGCGCGGCTATTGCACCAGGGAAAGGGCCCGCTACGTCGCCTCCAAGGCCCAGCAGAAGCACGACGAGCGGCTGTCCTCGGCGCATTCGGGAATCGCCTGCGAGCCCCATGAGCTGCGCGTCATGGTCGACAAGGTGAAAAAGCTTCTTGGCCAAGGGCAGAGCCTCGAGGCCATATGGGCGGTGCACGGGGAGGGCTTTCCCGTGGGCGTGCGAACCTTCTACAACTACATGGACAGAGGCGTCATGGGGCTCGCCAACATCGAGCTGCCGAAGAAGGTCAGGTACGCCCCCCGCAGGAAGCGGGGCGCCGGCGAGCCCAAGATGGACCTTTCCGGGAGGACCTATGCGGACTGGCTGGCGCTGCCCGAGGAGCTCAAGCTGCTCACCGTGCAGATCGACTGCGTGGAAGGCGCCCGCCGGAGCACGAAGTGCATCCTGTCTTTGCACTTCGTGCGCCTCTTCTTCCAGATCTACGTCTTGCTGGAGGCCAAGACCCAGGCGTGCGTGAAGGCGGCGCTCGACGCCGTGGAGGAGTGTTGCGAAGGCTCCTTCGAGGATCTGTTTCCTGTGATATTGGGCGACCGGGGAAGCGAGTTCCTCGACTTCGCCAAGATCGAGACGGGACTGGACGGCAAGAGGCGCACGCGCATGTTCTACTGCGATCCTGTGAAGCCGGGACAGAAGGCGGCGTGCGAGAAGAACCATGTGGAGCTCAGAAAGATACTGCCCAAAGGAACCGACTTCGACGAGCTCACGCAGCGGGACGTGGCCGTGGCGTGCAGCCACGTGAACTCCTATGTGCGGGCCGGCCGGGGGGCGGCGCCCATAGCGTTTGCCTCCCTGGCCCTGCCGCCGAACCTGCTCGAGAGCCTCGGCATTATCGCCGTCCCGCCGGACGACGTGGTGATGAGGCCGAGCCTGCTCGGGCTGTGACAAGGCGATTGTAGAAGAGAAACGGAGCCGAGGAAAGGGCCGCATAGCCAATGCCTTGGAAGCGTCCAGGTTGCTTTTGCAAAACTTTCCTGGAGGCTGGCGCGAGCACGCCCTTGAACGGGCCCGCGTCCAGAGAGCGCCTGTGAACCAGCTTGAAAACGACCCTTCAGAAAGAGAATTGAAAGCAATCTGGACACCTGATATGCATCTTGACCGCGCAAACCCATCTTTGTACTCGTTTGTCCAGGTTGCTATTGCAGTGTCCAACTTACGAATTCAATTAAGCC
>NZ_JAAKEN010000031.1 GCF_011039175.1 Slackia sp. ZJ119 | reverse complement strand
GGCCTTGCCGGTGTAGACCAGGCCCTCGGCGCCGTCGAGCGCGACGCCGTCGGCCGACGCGCCGTCGAGCTGCAGCGGCTGGATCTCGAACTCGACCCTCGCCTCGCCGGCGTATTCGCCCATGCCGATGATGACGGCCGCGGCCGTGCCGGCGTCGACGTTGTTCTCGTAGGTCACCGCGTAGTCGTCGATCCCGGCCAGCGGCTGGCCTCCGTCGGCCTCAGAGGCGTTGACGGTGACGCCGGGGGTCTTCTCCTCGCCGCTGTAGAAGAACAGCTCGTCCTCGTCGGCCAGCGCGGCGACCGCGTCGGCGATGTCCTTCTCGCACACGTTGAATTCGCCTGAATCATTCGTGCCCGTGTAGTTGCCCTTGCCCTGGATTTCGAAGGAGCACGTGAGCACGCCGCCGGGAATAACCCCATTGCGAGACACGTTGACGATCTTGTAGTCGACGCCTTGCACGAGCGTCCTGCCGTCCACCGTCACGACGGGGTTCAGCACGTCGGCATCGGTCGGGAAGGCCGGGAAGTCGGCTGCGAGCCGGTTCTGGGCTTCCACGCCGGCGTTCTCGATGCTCTTGGGGGCGATGGAGAAGTTCTGGACCTTCTCGCCCTCGTAGTTGCCCACGTAGGTGATGGCAGCGACGGCGCCGCCTTCGGTCGCGTCCGTGTTGTTGGCGTACTCCACGTAGCCGTCGATGCCCGCCTCGGCGCCGGCCTCAACGGCCGCGTCGTAGTCTTCCTTGGACACGACGTTGAGGTCGACCAGCGGCTTCGCAGTGTTCGCCAAGGCGGCGTCCGCGGTGTCGAACTTGACGACGACGCCCGGCTTGGGGGTCAACGGTTCGCCCGAGTATTCGACCGAGAACCTGTTGTTGACCAGCGTGGCGCCGTCCAACGTGTACGTGGCGTTGGCGTCGGTGACCTCCGCCTTGTTGATGGTCAGCGTCAGGGGGTCGACGGCGCCCACGTAGTCGCCGGCCGGATCGGCCTCGACCACGACCTTGTACGTGCCGGCTTCGGTCGGATTGACGACCGCAACCTCCTTGCCGTCCTTGTCGGTGGCATACGCGGTCACCGTGTAGTTGCCAGACTCGTCGATCTCCTGGCCTTCGGCGTCCTTGATCTTGACCATCTTGGACACGTCGTAGCCGTTGGGATTGTAGGTCACGGCCTCAAGCGCTTCCGGCTGAGGAAGAGCTTTGCCGTACGCGTAGGAGATCGTCAGGCCGTCTGCCGTGAAGGCGCCGTCGCTGCCGGCGTAGGTCACGACGGCCGAGCCCTTGGCGCTGCCACCGGCGTTGGTCGCCAGCAGGTCGGTCACGTTGACGTTGAACAGCTTGGCGACGTTTTCGGCGCCCTTGACCTCGGTGCCGTCTTTGTACGTGACGACCATGTCGTCGAGGATCTGGCTCTTGACGTCCTCGGCGGTGATGCCTTCTTTGTACCCAAGCAGGACCTTGGACGGATAGCGGTCGCCGACCAGAACCGTGATGGGTTTGTTCTCGTTGTTGCTGGCCTTCACCTGCGTCGCAAGGTTCGCCTGAACGGTGAGCTGCAGCTCGCCGATGGCCGGAGCGTCGGCGGGAGCGCCCGCCGGGCGGATCTGGGCCGTGTACACGCCGGGGTTCGTCGGAGCGAGAGCCTCGCCCTTGTCGTCGACCAGCGCCGTCTCGCCCTGGAACCACGTCACGTCGAACGCGTCGATGTCGACCTCGTCGGCGACAGCAGACGGGTCTTCTGGATCCTCGCCCGGAGCGAAGTACTTGGCGGTCATGTCGCCCTCGAGATCAGCTTCGGTGAACATGGTGCCCGTGTAAGCCGCAGAGCCGCGCGTCGGGGTGGCCGCAAGAGCGGTAACGGTCGAGCCGCCGCTGGTATTCCACCCGAGCACGTACGTGCCGGCCGTCGCCGGGGCGATGGTCACGTTCTGGGTGTAGGTGCCGCCCTCCCCGATGGGCTTGTAGTTGACAGCCGCATCGCCTTGGAGCGAAACCTCGACCTTGACGGTGGTCGGCTCGGGGAAGGAGGTCTCATCCGAGTCAGCGTTGTTGATTTCCTGATCCTCGGCGTCTTTGAGGACGATGTTCAAGTCGTTGGCTTTGTCCAGCGCACCATTGACGCCGACCACGGAAACCGACTCGTAGACCGACTCGGGAGAAGCGGAGCCGAAGACGCCCGTGCTCGGAATGCTGACCGCAGCGGTGGCTTGGGCGATGGTGATGGCCGTGGTGACGGCCGTGGTGCCCGAAGAGGGTGCATCGGCGCCACCAACATTGATGCCGACCTCGTAGGTACCGGCCTTGGTCAGGCTGAGCACGCCGGCGTTCAGGTAGGACGAGATGTTTGACGTCAAATCAGTCTCGACCCCGGCAGCCGACGTGTGCTTGAGAGAAGTGACGGTGTAGCAGTCGGTGTCGAGCTTGGCGACGTAGTCGTTCGCCTGGCTAGGAGCGGGAGCAGCCCAATTGAGCGACGACGCTTGCCCTGCCGCGACCGTGGCGGTCACGTCGAGGTCGGCCAAGGCGAACTCGTAAGCCGCGCCCTTGTATACCGCGCCTTCGAGCTTCCAGCTGTCCGGGAAGGTGACGCCGAGATCGGCGGCGGTGTTGCCGGACGTCCAGCCGTCAAGCGTACCGACCGGGTCCGTCGCTGCGGCCGCGTACGCGGGAGTCGCCTCCAGCGCAGCCTGGGACAGGGCGGCCGCCGGGGTCATGCCGAACGCGAGGGTGCCGGCAAGAATCAGGCTAAGAACCTTGCCCCCCCCCCGGTAGGTCGTTTTCGAAAGAGTGATCTTCGACATATCAGACCTTTCTTAGTGGGTTCATAGTGCAATACATCTGCCATAATCGCAGACACAGCCAAGGCAGCACCCCATCTTTACGCTTTCTCCACAACCCCCGACGACGCGTCGAGGCGGAGCCGCGGCAGGCGGTTCCGCCACGGCGGCGCAGACGCGCCTGGAAGCCGGACCCCCGGAATCGGCAGGGTGCGACAGGGGCGACGAATGCCCCGTCCCTCTGCCAGCTCCTTTGCACGATACGGGAAGTATAGATTTGCCAGTTTTGCACGAAATGAGAAGTTTGTAGCAAGAAGCCCCTTCGCACGAAAGGGCCCAAGACGCAAGGATGCCCGGGGAGGGGCGGTTGTCCAGGCCGTCCCCTGCTCCCGGGCGCTTCGGGCCGCGGCGCGGAGAAGTATTGTGAAGAAAGGTCGTCGCGCAGCGGCCCCGCTCCGGCGC
>NZ_JAAKEN010000002.1 GCF_011039175.1 Slackia sp. ZJ119 | reverse complement strand
GTGCCGCTGCGCCCCGGCCTGATCATCAACAACCCGGTGCGCCACCTGCCCGAAGAGCAGCGCGCCATCTTCGAGGCCAACGACTGGCAGATCGTCGACGCCGCCCAGCCGGCCCACGAAGAGCCGCCCGAGTTCTGCTACAGCTCCGTGTGGCTGTCCATGAACTGCCTGGTGCTCGACCCGAACACCGTCATCGTCGAGGCCTCCGAGGTCAACGAGCAGGAGCAGATGGACGGCTTCGGCATCAACGTCGTCCCGGTCGACCTGCGCGGCGCCTACGCCTTCGGCGGCGGCCTGCACTGCTCCACCGCCGACGTCTACCGCGAGGGCGAGTGCCTCGACTACTTCCCGAACCGCGTGCCCGACTGCACCCTGGTCCGTCCGGAGATGTGGAACGACTAGTTTCCGCCTCTTCGCGAGGGGCGGCCCTGTAGCTCTCCACGGCGGCCGCTCCTCGAATTCAGGCTGCATCCGCGCGACACCGTGATGCAGCTTTTGTTCGCCACAGATTTCGGAGTCTGCACGAGAAACACGGGCCGGCTCCGAAACTGTGTGTACCTTCGTCCGCCTTTAGAAAACGACCTGATTGGGGGACTCCGTTCAGCCTGCGCAGCGCAGCCATTCTCTCCTTCCTGCAGGCTGCCGGGCGGCAACGTCAAGCCGCTTTCTGCCGCAGGCGAACGTTCCTGCTTGGAGTCTCTCGATCAGGTCGCTTCCTAAGGGCCTGAATCCATTGCGACACTGCCGCCTTGACATTTCAAACAGCCGGATTGCAGGCCAAACGCAAGGAGAGCGCTTTCTTGCGGCCTGCTCGCGTCCTGTTCGCGGCATGCAGTCTCGCATGAAAGGATCCTCATGAATCCACAAGCGAAATATAAGTTGATCGGCTTCGTCATGATGTTCGCGTCGTCGTCGCTCATGGGCGGCATCGGGGCGTTCGCGCGCTTCATCGACGCGCCTGGCGACTTCATCTCGTTCTGGCGCAACTTCGCCGGCCTCATCGCGCTGTCGCTCATTTTCTGCTTCATCCCCGGCATGTGGGGAAGGCTGCGCGGGACGCGTTTTTCGGGCATGATGCTGCTGTCGGGCGTCTTCTTGGGCCTGCTCTCGGGCCTGTACTGCCTGTCGACCCAGTACACGACGCTGGCCAACGCCTCGTTCCTCATTTACTGCGGACCGATCTACTCGACCATTCTGGCGGCCATCTTCCTCAAGGAAAAGGTCAGCTGGAAGGGCGTGCTGTGCATCGTGGCCGTTATCATCGGCATGTTGTTCATCGTGGGCATCGTGACGCCGCAAGGCCTTACGCTCGACCTTGATCCGAAGTACGCGTTCGGCAACGCCATCGCGTTCGCCTCGGGCGTGGCGTACGGCTTGTACCTGTTCTTCTCGCGCTACCGCACCGACGTCGATTCCAACGTCCGCGCCTGGTACAACTTCCTGTTCGGCTCGCTGTCCATCGTCGTGCTGCTGATTTGGCACCACTTCTTCTTGCAGCCGCTGTCCTACACCGAGAAGATCAACGGCGTGACCCAGTTCGACGCGGCCGGCCAGATCATCACGCACCCGTGGAACATGTTCACCATGCCGGGTTCGTCGTGGATCGTGCTGATCGCCGCCGCCCTCATCACCGGTTTCGGCGCGTTCTACCTGCTCACGTGCGCGACGAAGCGCCTGAAGGCGGGCGAACTCGCCGCCATCTCCTACCAGGAGACCATCATGGCGTCGGCTTTGGGCCTGCTGATGTTCGGCGAGACGATGACCGCCTTCCAGCTGATCGGCGGCGGGCTCATCATCGCGGGCGGCATGTGCCAGATCGTGTTCTCCACCAAGGCCGCCAGCGAGGTGGGCGAAAAGATAGAAGCCACCGACGAGATACGCGAGAAGCTCGAACAACGGTTGTTGGACGAAGAGGCTTCAGAAGAGTTGAAGTAGCGTCGGGCCAGTGAATTCGCGGCCGGCATCCAGGCGACGCCGGCCCGGGTGTCCTTATTCCCACACGTAGAAACGAGTCGGTTATGAAAATCACGAAAAATTTGACCCGGATGAAGGTGTCCGTGCACTTCGAGCGGGCGCTGACCGAAGAAGAGCTGCAGGCAGTGTTTGCCCAGAACGAGGTGAAGGGCTACCGCGCCGAGCTTGACATCGTCGAGCGCACGGAAGAGCACGTGCAGATGCTGGAGCTCGATTCGCTGATCGGCTTCGCGAAAGAGGCCGGCATGACGGCGCTGGCGTACGACGTGACGTACTTCCCGCACGCCGACGAAGCCGAAGTGCAGCGTCAGCTGAACGACCTGGCTCGCGAGCTGGACATCAAGCCCCAGGTCATTCGCGACTTGTGCCGTGACCAGATCGACGAGTACCTGCGCCTGGACGCCAAGCGCCCCGCAGACGTGCCCGTGCACTCCATCGTGGAGACCTACATCGGCGGCACGGCTTTGGCGTGGTACGGCGTGAACGACTATCCGCGCCTGAAGCGCGTCATCCTGAACCATCTGGTCAAGGGCGGCAAGGAAGTCCAGGACGAGTTCATCGAAAAGGCAACGAAGGCCCAGGTCGACCTCATCGGCTTCGCGGGCGTGCCCGATCAGCTGGACTAGCCGACGGCCTCCGAGGCGCCCGGTGCGCCTTGACAGCAAAAAGCGCGGCTGACCTGGTGCGATGCCGCGCTTTACACAAGAAATGCGTTGAGAGGGGCGCACCCCTTCTTGGCTCGTGCGCCCCTTTTTCCTCAATGTGCAAGCTTTTGTGAAAGGAGATTCGCCATGAAAGACAGCGTGTTCATGGAAGAAATGGACGCCTTCACCTATCGCGACAAACTGGCGAAGGGCGCCGTGGCGTTCGTTCCCGTCGGAGCTTTGGAGCAGCACGGGTCGCACATGGCCATGTGCGTGGACGCCGCGCTGACCCGCGACATGGCCGGCGCGACCGCCGAAGCCGTGGACGCCGCAGGCCTGGGTCCTGCCGTCGTGACGGCTCCCATCAATTTCGGGTACCGCTCGCAGCAGCGTTCCGGCGGCGGCTTCCACCTGAGCGGCACCACGTCGCTTTCGGGGTCGACCATCATTTCGCTCGCGAAGGACATCTGCTACAACCTCATCGAGGACGGCGTGCGCAAGATCGTCATCATGAACGGGCACTACGAGAACTACCAGTTCGTCTTCGAAGGCGCCCAGCTGGCGCTTGAGCAGGCTCATGCCCGCGGCCTCGGCGGCGCGAAGATCCAGCTGCTGTCGTACTGGGACTTCGTGGACGACGACACCATCGCCGCGCTGTACCCCGACGGCTTCACCGGCTGGGATCTGGAGCACGCCGGCGTGATGGAGACGTCGCTCATGCTGCTGTTCCACCCCGACCTGGTGGACATGGACCGCATCGACGAAGATCTGTACGTGGGGCTTCCGGCGACCATGCCGAACTACGACGTGCTGCCCATCGTGGCCGATTACACGCCGCCGTCGGGGTGCCTGTCGCATCCTGGCGCGTCGACGCGCGAAAAGGGCATCGTGCTTCGCGACGCGGCCGTCGCCGGCATGTTGGGTGCCATTGAACGCGAATTTGGCGGATTAGGCGATTTTCACGAGAATTAGCAGACGAGCGGATCTTTCGGGATCCGCTTTTTACTTTTGGAGGGGCTTTTCATGTTCGCGCACCATTCTTATTCCGATGAAGAGGAAGAGCAAAGCACTGGCGAAATCGACATAGAACCTAAGGCTGACCAGGCGGCGCGGCTCGGACGCGCCATCGCCCACGACTACATCATCCGCAGCGTGGCTGTCGGCGTGGTGGCCGTCGTCGTGCTGATTTCGATAATCAACGCGCAGTCGTTCATCGAAGGCGTGGGGGTGCTGCGCACGTTCGTGACGCAGTATTGCAGCTGGTGGATCGTCACGCTGGCGCTGGCAAGCTTGGTGTTGTGCGGGTATTTGGCGTTTTCGAAGTACGGAAAAATTCGTCTGGGCGGCGCCGACGCGAAGCCCGCATTTTCTTATTTTTCATGGTTCGCCATGCTGTTTGCAACAGGGCAAGGCGTTGGCCTGGTGTTTTGGGCGGTCGCCGAGCCTATTATGATGTACGGCTCGACCCCGTTCGGCACCCAGGACAGCCTGTTCGCCGGCGACATGGGCCTGGCGTGGACCTATTTTCATTGGGCGGTGCCCGCGTGGGCCATCTACGCCATCGTGTCGCTGTTCATGGCGTATTCGCGCTACAACATGCACAAGGACACGACGTTTCGCGGCACGGTGGAAGACCTGTTTTCCGCCCGCGTGAAAAAACCGGTGGGCATCGTGGTGGAGATCCTTGTGGTCATCGCGACCATTTTCGGGCTGACCACGTCGCTGGGCCTTGCATCGTACCAGTTCAACACGGGTATACAGGAAATCTTCCACGTGCAGACCCCGCAGGCGCTGCAAATCGCCTTCGTGGTGCTGTTCGGCTGCGTCGCCACCATGTCGGTGTGGTTCGGCGTGGTGCGCGGCATCAAGAACATTTCCGACTTCAACGCCATACTGTCCGTCGTGTTCGTGTCGGCCGTGTTCGTCTTTGGCCCGACGCTCTACATCTTGGGCGTCCTGCCTGAATCGGTGTGCGTGTTCTTGGACCAGTTCTTGCTGATGAGCGGCTTCACCGAGGCCGTCAATCTGGGCGGCGGCATCGCAAGCTACGCCGATTCGTGGGAAACGTGGTGGTCGTTCTTCATCTTCTGCTGGTGCTTCGCGTTCGCGACGTTCACGGCAGGCTTCGTGTCCACCATTTCGCGCGGGCGCACGCTGCGGGAATTCATGGGCGGCGTCGTGCTGGTGCCGGCCATCGCGTGCATCGTGTGGACCGCCGTCGTCGGCGGCACGGGCGTGTGGGCCGCCATGGCCGACCCGTCCATCGTCGAAGCGACGAATGCGGACAGCTCGATGGGCCTGTTTCTGACGATCGAGTCGCTCGGGGCCGTGGCGCCGGTGTTGACGGTGGCGGCGACGGTGCTGATCGGGGGCTATATCGTGACGTCGGTCGATTCGGGCGTCATGGCGCTGTCGAACTTCATCTCGCCGGCCGCGCATCAGTCGCGCACGTTCAAGGTCGTGCTGGCGCTGTGCATCACGGCGCTGGCGGTGACGTTCATGGTGTGCGCCGGGCAGGATTTTTTGAGCACCATCCAGTTCGCCACGGTGGCCGGCGGCGTGCCGTTCAGCGTGGTGGTCGTGCTGATGGGGGTGCAGTTCTTCAAGTGGGTGCGCCACGACGAGCAGCTGGTGGCGCGGGGCGAGGCCGAGCCGTTTGCGGAAGGGTCTTTCGAGCGACAGCAGCTTGACCGGTGGCACCGCGAGCACGAAGAGCGCGAAAAGCGCAAGCTGTGGGAGCATCGCCGCGACGCCGATGCCGAGGATGCGGTTGGGCCGGGCGCTGGCGCCGCAGCCGACGCGGGGGAGTAAGACGGCGCAGTCAGCGCGGCCGCGGGGCTGAGCAGGGGCTCCGCGGCCGCAGATCCGTCCCGGCCGCAGCCGCAGGGCCTCCACGACCGCCGCGGGGCCGCGACGACGGTTGCAAAAAAGCTGACGGCATTCATACGGCTGGCTTACAAAGCGGCGCACAACGATGACGCGGCGACTTGTCTCCCACTACCATGGAAGCACCGGCAAACGAGAAAGAGGTGCGCTCATGGCGTTGAACAAGGCAGCCTTGGCGGCCGTGAAAGCCATTACCCGGCTGCGGCCCGGCATAGGCGATTCGTACCTGCGGCAGCGCAGCGCCGAGGACATGAGCGCCCGGCTGGTCGTGGTCAACCCGCGCTGTCGGCTGGACGACCTGGTCGTGCCCGTTCGTGACGGCGGCCAGGTTCCCGTGCGCGTCTTCACCCCGCTCGACGTGAATCTTTCGCTGAAGCGCGGCCTGCACGTGAACGAGGATTTTCGCGGCACCATCCTCTTTTTTCACGGCGGCGGCTGGGCGAACGGCGACGTGGCGTTCTATACCGAGTCCTGCATGCGCACGGCTCTGCGCCTGGAGCGGCGCGTCGTGTCGGTCGATTACCGGCGCTCGCCCGAGCATCGGTTTCCCGTGTCGCTGCATGACTGCTACGACGTTGCAAAAGCCCTGTTCGCAGGCAGGGTGCTGGCCGACGTGCGGCCCGAGCGCGTCGTGCTGTCGGGGGATTCCGCCGGCGGGAATCTGGCGGCGGCCGTGTCGCTTATGGCGCGCGATTCGGGCGAGTTCGACCCTCGTGCGCAAATCCTGCTGTACCCGCTCGTCTACAACGACCACAGCGAATCAACCATCTTCGATTCCGTGCGGGAAAACGGCGAAGACTACCTGCTGACGAGGCAGGCCATCCAAGACTACGTGCATATGTATTTGGGTAGCCCTGCCGACTGCGAAAACCCGTACTTCGCGCCGCTTCTGTCGCCCGACTTGTCGCATCAGCCGCGCACGCTGGTGATCACGGCGGAATACGATCCGCTGCGCGACGAGGGCGAGGCGTACGCGGCGCGTCTCGAGGCGGACGGCAGCGACGTGGACTGCTACCGCATGCTGGGCGGCATTCACGGCTATTTCCTGTATCCGATGACGTTCGGCCTGGTGCGCGACACCTATGCCATTCTGGCCAACTTTCTTGACGGCGCCGCGCTGCCGTCGAAGGGAAGCGACAAGGCATGGATCCATCTGCTTGGTACCGACTAGACAACGTCGGAAAATTCTACTCAGCGCAGGCGGGAAGCCCAGGTCAGACGGTTTTCCGCTTCGCTGCGGGCATGACGGAGGACGTGGACGGCGCCTGTCTGCAGCAGGCGCTCGACCGGGCGCTCGAACGCTTCCCCGGCTTCAACGTGCGCCTGCGCAGCGGTCTGTTTTGGCGCTATTTGGAACAGGTCGGCGACGCGGTGCGCGTGCGGCCCGAAGACGTGCCGATCTGCTTCGGCCTGCATGCGGGCCCCGACAGCGAGCTGTTCCGCGTGAGCTTTTGCCGGCGGCGGATCAACGTGGAGGTGTCGCACATCGTTTCCGACGGACGCGGTACGTTGGAGTTTTTCAAGGCGATCATCGGGCATTACGTCGAGGTGCGCTATGGCGAGCGCGATGCGGTCGACCCGTACGAGGGCACCGAAGCGACGAAGACGGAAAACAGCTTTGCGGCGAATTACGAGCCTGAGAAGTCGGCGTCGGTGAAAATGCCGAAGCCGCATCGGCTGCAAGGCTTGCGCGACGAGGCGGCGCCGACGTATTTCGAGTACCACATGTCGGCCGCGGAAGTGTATGCGGCGGCGAAAGAGCGCGGCGCGAGCGTGACGTCGTTGGTGGTTGCTGCGGTGATCGTGGCGCTGCGCCGATCGATGGCTCCGCGGACGCGCAACAGGACGGTTTGTCTCGATGTGCCGGTTGACCTGCGACGATTCTACGATTCGCGCACGCTGCGGAACTTTTTCGGGCTGGCGTTCGTGTCGTACGGAGGCGATTTGCCCGTCGAATCGCTCGGCGACGTGGCGCGAAACGTGCAAAGCCAGCTGACGGCGGCGACCGATCCAGAAGCGCTCAAGCGCCGCATGAACCGCATGGTGAAGCTGGAGCGCAACGTGTTTTCTCGCGTGATGCCGCTGTTCGTGAAGGACGTTGCGCTGGGCATCGGCGCATGGGCGAGCGCCCGCGACGTGACGACCACAGTCTCCAGCTTGGGGCGCATCACGCTGCCGGACGGCGCGGCGAAGCACGTGACCCAGATCAGCGTCCTTACGTCGTCGCGGGGCCTCAATTTCGTTTTCGACACGTACGGCGACGATCTGTGCGTCGGGGTTTCCAGCGTGTTCGTCCGGCAAGTCGTGCTGTGCGAGTTTTGTCGCATCTTCTCTGACCTGGGCATACAGGGGTACGTGAACACGAACAAGGGCGACCGCGAAGTGACGGAAGCGCTGCGGGTGGCGCGGATCGAAGAGCGGGCGATCGATCGGACGTCGGAGCTCGGCAGGCCGAAGGGGAGCGGCAGGCAGGCGGCCGGCACTGCAACGGGGGCAGGCACTGCGGCGGCCGGCAGTACTGCGGTTGATGCTGGCGCTCCAGCGGCGGCAGGAGTTGCGGCGGTTGTAGGTTCGGTGAATCCTAGCGCTCCAGCGGCTGGCACCGCGGCGGCTGGTGTCGAGACGACCGCTGGCACCGCGGCGGGCCCTGGCACTGCTGCCGCGATTACTGATCACGGCGCTCAGGATTCGAAAGGAGGGCCGTCATGAGGCGTTGCGACGCGTGCCGCGTCGATTTCACGGGCGACTTGTCGGAGTGCCCCTTGTGCGGCGCGGCCCTTGCCGGGGATGTTTCTCCCAGTCCGTTTCCCGCCGTTGAGCTGCAACGACGCAGCACGATGGCGCGGAGCGTGCTGCTTGCCGTCACCGTTGTGCTGCTTTTCGGCGTGGTGCTTTTGGGCATCTGCTTCAAAACGCCGCCCTTCGCTGTTGCTGCGGCATGCGTGGCGGTGGCGGTCAATTATCTGTTCGTCTACAACGTGCTGGTCCGTGCGCCCGATTTCCTGCGCGTGCTGCAGCGCTATTTTCTCGTGCTGGTGGCCATGGGCGTTCTTGGATACGCTGCCACGGGAAACGAGGCGTTCCCGACGTTCGTCATCCCCATGACGTGTTTGGTTGGAAGCTCGTTCGACCTGCTCTTGCTGGCGGTGTACCCCACTCGCGCGGTGAAAAACTACGCGAAGTACCTGCTGTTTTTCGTGGTGCTCGGGTTGGCGCCGCTCGTGTTTCTGCCGTTCGGCGTCGTTCGGTGGGCCGGGCTGGTGTTCATGAGCGCCCTGGTTGCCGCCGTTTTGGGCGTTTCCCTGCTCGTCTTCGAGGGCCGGCAGATGAAAGGCGAGCTCAAGCGCTTGTTCCATACGTAGGGACGCGCGGGTCGATTCGGCCGCCCTGTATTTGCGGGGCGGCGTCCGGGGCCTCAAGCTCCGTTTGCGCACGTCGGCCGGTATGTCGCGTCTGGTGGTCGTGTCCGCGGGCCGCGACGGCGATCGGGTGCGGACACGACCGCGCCGTTGCAGCCGCCGGCGCCGGTTAACGGTTGCGCCGCGTCTGGCAGTCGACGCTTCTCGGCGCGGCGGAAGGTTTGCTTTCTAGCCGAGCGGGGCTTTCGCGGTTGCCGTCGACAAACGAGGCGGCTGACGGCCGCTTTTCGATTTTTGGCCCAGTTCGCCTGCTGCTCTTCGCAACATGCCCTGTCGGCGGCTTCGGGCGCACAAGCAAAACGCTGTCGGCAATGATGAGGCCGTCGTTGCGTGTGCGCCCGAAGCCGCCGGGGCTTTGATCAACGTTTCCCTAGCGCTTGTCGATGGTCACGAAAAGGCGCTCGAGGGCCAGGTCGCTGGCGCCTTTCGCGACAAGCAGGACGCCGAGCAGCGTCACGAACAGCGTGGTGGCGCCGAACGGATTGACGATGATGAGGATGCCGCCGACCGTAAGCACGCCGCTGATGACCAGCATGACGACCCAGGCGTTTCCGCCGAGAGAGCGAATGTTGAACGAGCGGACCATGTTGATGATGCCGCCGACGAACAGCAGGATGCCCAGCACAAGCGAGAACACCGAAGCGATGGGCCGCGGAAACAAGAACACGATAAGCGCCGCGACCAGGTAGAAAATGCCGATGGTGAGCGCCGCGGTCGAACCCTGCTGGGCGCTGCCTTTGCGGAAATACGAGATGAGCGCCGCCGCACCGCTGATCAGGCAAAAGATGCCGAGCAAATACACCACGGTGAGCGCCGCGGTGGAAGGCATGATGACGAGCAGCAGGCCAAAGGCGATGTAGAGGACCGCCTGGACGATGGCGTTCGACCGTACCATGTCGATGACGGATTTTGTTGCAGAGGCCATGAAGACTCCTTTCACGCGAAACGTGCGCGAAAAGGCGCTCGCTTCGAGGGGGATTGTAAGCGACTATCATTCTACTCAGCTTTTCGCAGCGCGTCGACCCGGGCGAGATGCGCAGCATAACTGTCATCGAGGCGTGACAAAGCCAGGACGGTCGAAATCTTGGCGCTAAATATGAAGAAAATGTGTACTGGAGATTTTCACCACGGTTTTTGGACCTCCTCACATCTTTTCGGACTGATTTTTACTGTATTGTACGTATAAATAGCTAAAAATGGCCTTGAAGCGCGTTCGGGATGCCCGGTTTTATGGGTATATGCAGATGCAAAACGCTCCGACAGTTGTCATCGATGCCAAAATGATGCGCATGACCCTGGAATACCCTGCGAAAATCTCCAACACACATTTTCTTCACATGCAAAAGTCATGCCAAGACTCCATTCGGCCGAATTCGGCTTGCCTTTTGCGCCAGAAAGCCCTTTGGTGCAGCAAAACGGTCGCCGAATCCTCGTGGTAGGCGACAATGCTTGACCAACCCGTCCCCTTTTCTTGCAAATGTGCACAAAAAGTGAATAAATCAGCCAGGTTCTTGTATAAGGAAACCGAACGGCGTACTATTCAATCTTGCCGCTTTTGCAAACCAGAAACAAAGGCGTTCACAATGATGCGGGGTGGAGCAGTCTGGTAGCTCGCCGGGCTCATAACCCGGAGGTCGTAGGTTCAAATCCTGCCCCCGCGACCAACATCGACGCAGGTCAGCTCACTAATTGGACGAGCTGGCCTGTTTTCGTATGCCCCCTTCGAGCCTTCTGCCGTGACTTTGTCGTGACTTTGGGAAGGTTCTCGTGAGGGAGCAACCGAAATGATTCTTCTTGGGCCTGAGCAGCGTTTTCCTGCGGGTCTTTTGGTTCGTCTTCCCCTTGTTTGCCGTTGAGCAGGTTGCCGAGCATGGCAGCTGCCGCGTGGTCGTTCTGCGGGATGGCGTGGGCGTACCAGTCGAGCGTGATGCTCGCGCTGGCGTGGCCGAGCCTGGTCTGAACGGTCTTGACATCGACGCCGTTGGCCAGAAGCAGTGTGGCCTGGGTGTGCCGGAGCTCGTGGAACTTGAGCCCGTCGAAGCCGTGCTCCTTGCGCCAGATTCCCCACCAGTGGCTGAAGTTGTCGATACGGATGCGGCCGCCCGTGCTCGAGCAGCACACCGGCGTCTCGTCGGTCTGCTTGACGCAGATCTTGGCGAGCTCTATCGCCTGACGGTCCTTCCACATGCCGAGGTGCTCTACGGTCGTGGGGTCGATGGCTATAGTGCGGACGCCCGAGTCGGTCTTCGGGGTCTTGACCACGTCCTGGTAGGTGACGTTGTGCCCGACGTGGATGGTGCCCTCGTCGAGGTCGACGTCACCCCAGGTGAGCGCGAACACCTCGCCCCTGCGCTGGCCCGTTGCCAGGCCGATGCGAACGGCCATGATGCAGCTGATGTCGTGCAGTCCGCACATGAAGCGGCGCTCCTTCGCGATGCCGAGCTTCTCGCGGTATGCGCGGCGGGCCTCCTTCTCGTCGAGCGACTTGAATGCTTCGGCCTCGGACTCGTCGACTGCGGTGAGCAATGTGGTGCCCTCCTCTGCGGTGAGCGAGCGGCGATTGGGCTTGTCGCGCCGGGGTGCCGTGACGCGCGTGCAGGGGTTCCGGTAGATGTAGTCGTAGTTGATGCCCTTCTCGAAGACGTTCTTGAGCAGGGTGTGGATCTGGTTCATCGACGTGCCGGAAAGGCCGGTCTCCTTGCGGATGGCGGCGTAGGTCTGCTCGACCATCTGGATGGTGATGTCCTTGACGGGCACGTTGCCCAGATGGCGCTCCACGTGGCGCAGACGGTTGCGGTCGTCCGTGAGCGTGCGCTCCGACGCCTTGCTGGCAGTGCGGCGGGCGGCGTCCCACAGCTCGATGAGCTTGGTGAGGGTCATGTTGTCGACCTTCTGCTGCTGGACCACCTCGTCAAGGGTCTCGCCCTTGTCATCGAGCTCGGCGATGAGCTTGTCGCGCTCCTCGTAGGCGTGGGCCTTGGTGCCCTCCACGATGCGGGTGACGCGCTTGCGCTTCTTCTTGGCGCCGCCGTCCTCCTGCTCCTCGTCGTAGGTGAACGACAGGCAGATGCGCCAATGCTTGGGGTTGAAGCTCTTGCCGTTGCGGCGCTTCTCCTCGGTTACGCTTCCTCCTGTGAATCTCATTTGGTTACCTCCTCTCTACCTTCTCGCAGCCCTTTTTCGATGACTATCACTACGCCCTATTGGGCGTTAGCGCCTTGTTTGGGGAATCCTATTCGGATTCGTTTTCGGATGCCCCAGTTTCATTCTGCTTGCTCGGGTTGAAAAGTCTGTCGTAGTAGTACTCGTCAAGATACTGAGAGCCCATCTCGTCAGGATAGAGTTGCTTGATATCAAGATTCCCATATTCGTCTTCTTCGTAATACAGACCGTCGTATGATGGGATAGACGACAGATCGCCTTCTCGCCCCGCAAAGAACTCGGCGTAGGGGGTGACGCAATGGTGTAACTCAGTCCTATTGAGCACGCTGTTGATTCCCTTGCCGTGATATAAGATGAGTCCGAACGCTATAAGCTGCTCGACCGTTGGGGGCTGGACGCCTTTTTCGATACGGTAAAGCGCCTCTTTGTTGATCTTTACGCCAGTCCATGTTGTGACTGTGTCGCAGAACTCCTCCGCGCGGTTGTAGCCGGCACGTTGGCGGGCTGTGCGCAGGAACACGCCGTACCTCTCGAAATCGAAGACCGTTGATTTCGGCTCTGTGGCCATGGGGCTCCCTTTCCTCGCTGTTTTCACTGACTGAAGACACTTTACGATATTTAACGATTCTTGTCTAGACCCATTGTCAAATTGGGCATATCATCGTCAGTGAATGACAATAGTTGAAAGTGAGAAGGCATGTCGTTAAAGAGTATCGCAGCGAATCGTTACCCGGAGGGGTTGCCCGGACTCCTGAGCATGAAGGAATTCTGCACTCTAATCGGTGTGTCCAGGCCGACCGGCCTGAGCATCGTGCGCGAGCATCCGGATTACACCGTAAAGCGCGGGAACACCCAGATGGTAGGCGTCGGGCTCTACCAGATGCTCTCGCGCGACGAGTCGGTACGGCTCGCGCCTGGCGCCTACAACGGCCCCATCGGAGAGGTTGGTGAGTTTGATGTCTGGTTCGGCGGCCCTCCCTGCCAAGGGTTCTTCTTTGACTTCCTCTGAGATGCAGGCGGCATCTGCCACGCCGCTCTCGCAGTACGGCGACCTCCTCACGGTGGACAACATGGCCGAGGTGCTCGACGTGTCGACCAGGACAATCTACCGCCTGACGGATGGCGGCGAGCTCCCCTCGGTGAAGGTGGGACGCAGGCTCTACTTCCCAAAGCACCTGCTCATAGAAGCGCTGTGCCTGTAAGGAGCCCGAGTTGACCGATCGCAGGGAAACAGCAATCGACCTCGCCGAGCGACATGGATTCGCCGTCTTCACGCTCGCGTACAAGACCAAAGTGCCACACAAAGGCACGCATGGTTTCAAGGACGCCACGCGCGACCGGGCCAAGATAGAGGCCATGTTCGTGGAACACCCCAACAGCAACATCGCCGTGGCCGGCGGTGCGGTGTCGGGCAACATTGGCATCATCGACCTCGACCTGGATGAGGACGGCTCCTACGACGGACGTGAGGAGCTATCCGACTGGCAGGCCGAGCATGGCCGCTTCCCCGAGACGGCCTGCGTGGTGACGGGGCGCGGTGGGTCGCAGCTCTACTTCCGGTTTCCTGGTGGCACGCCCGACTCGTACAAGAACGAGGTGGCGCATGTCGACTTCCGTGGCGAGAAGGGCTATGCGATGCTGCCCGGCTCGATTCACCCGAACGGCAACGAGGTGTACTGGGACCTCGACCCTGACGACCAGCCCATCGCGGACGCCGACGAGAACGTGATCGCTTTCGTCGAGCACTTCCGCCCCGAGGCAACCGAGAAGGGAGAGGGCAGTGGCACTGACGGCAAGAAGAAGCCATTCGAGCTGCCGGACGTGCTGCGCGAGGGTGCCCGCGACGAGACGGTCTACAAGTATGCCTGCTCGGAGCGGGCCAAGAATACGCCTAAGGACGTGGTTCTCGTAGCCGCACGCGCATACAACGAGAAGCACTGCGAGCCGCCCCTACCGGACTCGATCGTCGTGCAGAAGGTCGAGAGCGCCTTCACGCACGAGCCAGGGACCTCGAAGAGGGGCAAGAAGAACGGCGACGGCATCGAGACCATCAGCGGAGCGAGCATCTGGAGCAACCCGCACCTTGAGGCGAAGTTCGACGGCAAGGGCAACTTTGCTGGTTACTATGCGCCTACCGTGCCGGCGCTCGTCTGGTGGATGCAGGAGGATCCCGGGCTCGTCGGCATCAGGCTCGAGCTGATGAGCCAGCAGGTGGTCATCGAGAACGGCCTTCCCTGGAGCGGATCGGTAAAGCTGTGGCGCTCGGTCGACGGCGACTACCTCTTCTCGCGCATGCAGGAGCGGTACAAGGACGGCGGCAAGTCGCTCGTCCGCTCGGACAAGAACGTGTTCAAGGCCTTCTCGATCTTCTCGGATCAGAACAGCTTCGACGCACTCACCGACATGCTCGATGCGCTGCCGGAATGGGACGGGAATCCCCGCAAGGACGCACTGCTCATCGACTGCCTCGGCGCTGAGGATAGCGAGTACACGCGGGCGGTCACGTCGCTGCTGCTGAGGGCGGCGGTGGCTCGCGCGTACGAGCCGGGCTGCAAGTACGACTATATGGTGGTGCTGCAGGGTCCGCAGGGCATCGGGAAGTCGACGCTGCTCCACAAGATGGCGATGCGCGACGAGCTCTTCGTCGATGACGTGAAGAACATCGGCAGTAAGGACGCGCAGGAATTGATACAAGGGCGTTGGTTCGTCGAGTTCGCAGAGCTTGCGGCCTTCAAGGGCAAGCAGGTGGAGACGTTGAAGTCGTTCATCACGAGCCAGACGGACAGCTACCGCGTGCCCTATGCGAAGCGGCCGGTTCAGCTGCCGAGGCGCTGCGTGCTCGTCGGCACGACGAACTTGGGAGAGTACCTGGAGGACCCGACTGGCAACAGGCGATTCATGCCGGTGCGCTGCGACGGAAAGGGAACGCGCGACATCTTCGCCAAGGGCATGGGTGAATACGTGCGGCAGGTCTGGGCCGAGGCACTTGCCGACTACCGTGAGCATCCGGGCAAGGGCCTCATCCTCCCGCGTTCCGTAGAGGCGACCTCCGACGCCATGCGCGACCGGGCCACGACCGAGGACCCGTGGATCGGCATCGTGGGCCGCTACCTGGCTGGAAAGAAGCTCCATGAGCCCGTCTGCACCATGCAGGTGCTTGTCGAGGCGATCGGGATGGACCGCGAGCATGTGCAGCGTTCGGACAATATGCGCGTCTCCAACATCATCACGCGCTATTGTCGCGATTGGAAGCGCTGCCCGAGCAACCGCTCCATCGAGGGGTACGGCTCTCAGCGAGCGTTCGAGCGCAAGACGCCCGAGGAGATCGCTGCCGAGCGCAACGGTGTTCAGCAGTGTTTGCCGGGTGTTTAGCATGTCCACCAGCATTGACGAACACCTTAAACACCTAAACACCCCTTTTGGAAGAGTTGGGGTGGTTGTTGGGATGGAGTCCCGAGGGGTGCTTGGGGAGAAGGGAAACAGTTCTGGCGATTCGGGTGTTCAAGGTGTTTACTCGCAGGTGGGTGCGGCAAACACCATGCCCACCACGGCCGCCGCTCTGACCGCAGTGTTTGGCGGCGATGCGTCATGAGCACGTGGACCACGGCCCAAATCGACGTGATTCGCGAGGTCGGCTACAAGGGCGTCCAAGCGGTGCATGACGCGATCCTCGAAAGATATGGCGTGGAGCATTCCCTCCATGCCATAGAATCGCAGGCCTCCAGGGTCAGCGCATCGCTAAAGGTGAGGACGGAGTGCCCAAGCTGCCATGCCGTCGGCGTTCGAATCAATCGGCAAAGCGGCCTTTGCAGGCGCTGCACCATACAGGAGCATGTGGACGAAGAGCAGGCTTTCAATGACGTGCTCGAAGCAGAAGCGGCCGGGTGCGACGACGGACCCGAGATAGACGAGCTCGAGCGCAAATGGGCGCAGCTCAGGCAGAAGAACTCGCGCCTGATGCGCAAGCACAATCTCAAGGGCAAGCGTGAGCGCCTGTAGGTTTGTGACCGGGTGGGACGATACCTCCAGAAACGATTACGACGGGAAGGAGGTTTCGCCCGATGAGGAAGCCGAAGCTCACGTACAAGATGGTCGAGCAGGCCGTGGAGATGAAGGGCCATGGCCTTTCCAACGTCGACATATGCGCCGGCCTGGGGATAACCGAGGGCACCTTCTACCGCTGGCTGCGCGAGGACGACACGAAGCTCAAACGTGCGTTAAAGCAGGGTCTCAAAAAGGCGGAGGCCGAGTATAAAGAGACCTTGCTGCAGTCCATCATGGCGACGGCCACCCGCGAGAAGAACCCGCAGTGGACGGCGGCCGCATGGCTGCTCGAGCGCAAGTACCCAGACGAGTACGCGCAGACCACGCGCAAGGGCGAAGACGCCGGCGAGGACGTGCCGCAGATCGTGCTCGGCGTGACCGTGCAGACGGTTCGAAACGACGAGGGTGCCGATGATTAGCGCGGCCGACCTCGTCATCCCGAGGTTCCACGACGTGCTCGGCGACGTGATGGCTCACGGGCACACGCACTACTGGCTGCATGGAGGAAGAGGAAGTACCAAATCTTCCTTCATCAGCCTTTGCCTTGTCCTTCTCGTCATCGCCTTCCCCTACGCGAACGCGGTGGTTGTCAGGCGCTTCGGGAACACGCTGCGCGACTCGGTTTACCAGCAGGTTCTTTGGGCGATCTCCTCGCTCGGGTTGGAGAGCTACTTCAAGGCGAAGCTCTCGCCCATGGAGATTACTTACCTTCCCACTGGGCAGCGAATCGTGTTTCGCGGGGCGGACGACCCGCTGAAGCTGAAGGGCATCAAGTTCACGAAGGGCTTCCCGGCGGTGATCTGGTTCGAAGAGCTCGACCAGTTCGACGGTATCGAGGCCGTGCGTTCCATTCTCAACTCGCTCAGGCGTGGCGGCGATTCGTTCTGGATCTTCTATTCATACAATCCGCCGAGGACGATGTGGAGCTGGGTGAACGTGGAGTGCCTGGAGCGGGCGAAGCGTTCTGACACGCTGGTGAAGCGCTCGTCCTACCTCGACGTGATCGAATCGCATCCCGAGTGGCTGGGAGACCCCTTCATCGATGAGGCTGAGTACCTTCGCGACGTGAACGAGACGGCCTGGAGATGGGAATACCTCGGCGAGGTGACGGGTACGGGCGGTAACGTCTTCACCAACATCCGCGACGAGAGGCTTTCGCTTTCCCGTATTCGCAACTTCGAGCGCACGAGGAACGGCGTGGACTGGGGCTGGTTCCCTGACCCCTGGCGCTTCGTCCGGTGCGCGTGGGAGCTTTCCGCACGGCGCCTTCTCATATTCGAGGAGCACAGCGCCAACCGGAAGACGCCTGCAGAGACGGCGCAGATCCTTCTCGACGCCATGACCTTTCCCGACGAAGAGGGCGAGGAGCCTTACTTTCACGACGAGATCATCTGGGCTGACGACACGCCGGACGGAAAGCAGCAGATGGCGGTTTACCGGCGGGACTTTCACATCCGCATCCGCCCGGCTCGGAAGGCGCGGATGCGGAAGCTCTCGTACGAATGGCTAGCGGGACTTCGCGAGATCGTCATCGACCCGTACTGGTGTCCCAAGACGTTCGAGGAGTTCACGCTGAAGGAGTACCTGCGCAACCCCGACGGTACGTGGGAGGACGAGATCCCTGACGGGAACGACCATTCAATTGATGCGGTGCGCTATGCCATGATGGAGGACGTGTTGCGGGGATAGCCCGATATGACTGAAGGCGTCAGACGGAGACAGCCCTTTCCGTAGCCTTTATCGCGCCTTGGCAGTGGATTCTTACGACACGGTTCTCGTCGGCTTCCGCTATTCTCTGCAGCTCTTCCACGTAAGGCTGAACGAGCTCCGGCCTTCTCTTCCCAAGGACGCGGAACATCTCGGGTGCTTCCATCCTCGCCTTGTCATTCTCATCATGAAGGAGCTTCTCGAAAGCAGGCATGTGCTCGGCGTAGACGTCGGGCGTGTTCGTGGCGATGTTCTCGGATGCCCAGATGAAGGCGAGCCTGACCTTCGCCTCCTCGTCATCGGCGAAACGGAACAAGCTTTCCCAATACGGCTCTGTCAGCTGGTAGTCAGCGCGGCCGATCCTGCCGAGAGCGTTCAGCGCGCGCTCGCGCAGAAGCGGTTCCGAACTGTCGAGGAATGCGGCTATTGCCGGCACCGCGTCATGCATAGATTCGGGATGCGCAAGGCCCATCTCGCCGAGAAGCCACAGCGCCTTCGCCTGGATCTTCACCGACTCGTGGGAAAGCAGCGACGAGACGTACGGGATGCTCTCTTCCCACCTGTCTTTGTCCTTGGTCAACTGGCCAAGCTCTTTGTAGAGTTCCGATACATCCAAGGCTGTTTCCCTTTCACCTTCGTTCGTCTCGGCATTTTAAGGCACGGGCGGGGTTGTGACATAGGGAGAGACTTCTTCCAGACGATTACGGCGGCTGATGGAGGTCTTCTCGTGAGCTTGGAAGGAATGGACGAGTACTGGGTGCCGGAGCATGTGAAGGAATACCTGCGAGGGCTGGGGTTTGTGCTTCCGCTGGATGACATGGAGCCTTGGATTCGCAGCTGGGATGACTGGATGGGGGCTCGCGGGGACTTCTATGACTATCGCGACCGCGACGGGCTTGGGCGCGTTTACGAGGTTCACCGTCGGTCGATTCACCCGGCCATGCGGGTCTGCAAGGAGTGGGGCTCTCTTCTCCTCAACGAGGATGTCAAGGTCGTGTGCGATGACCAGAAGGCGACTGACTGGATTGGCGAGTTCCTCTCTTCCACAAACTTCATGGCGCAGGCGCAGGCGACCGTGGTAAGGGCGTTCGGGCTTGGAACTGGTGCCTGGGCGCTGTGGGTGGACCTCGACAGGAAGAAGGTCCGTGTCCGTCATTACGATGCAAGAATGGTGATACCGCTCACGTGGGACGAGGACGGCGTGAGCGAGTGCGCGTTCGTCACCAGAGCCTTTTATCGCGGGAAGGCTGTGGATCAGCTGCAGATGCACCTGAGGGGCGGTATGGGTTTCTCGGCAGGCTCTTCTTCGCCTTCCGCATCTTCACCTGGAAACTCGGACGGTCTTCTCACCATGAACGATGAGGAGACCTACCGGATCGTCACCGTATGCTTCGACAAGGACGGGAACGAGCTCGCGCCTGTGGGCGTGGCGCCGGTGTTTGATACGGGCTGTGCTTTCCCCACCTTCGGCATCGTCAAGCCGGCCGTCACCAATACGCGGGTGGACATGTCGCCGTACGGGCAGTCGGTGTTCGCGGATGCGGTTGATGCGGTGCAGGCGGTGGACCTTACCTTCGACGCTCTCGTCTCGGAGATTGACGTTAGCAAAATGCGCGTTTTTCTTTCTGACGTGCTCTTTGACCGCGAGAAGACTGGGGACAAGACCGTCTCCATTCCCTTCGGCAAATCGGACTGCACGGTGTTCAGGAAGGTCATGTCTACCGAGGACACCATCCAGGAGTTCGCGCCGGCACTGCGCACGAGCTCGCAGTCCGAGGCTTTCCGCATCGCCCTGCAGATGCTCGGGGATCTGTGTGGCTTTGGGCTGGGGTATTTCGACTTCGACGAGTCGCGCGGGTACGTCCGCACAGCCACCGAAGTGTCCTCGGATAACTCTGCGCTTATGCGAAACATACGCAGGCACGAGAACTCGCTGGAGGGGGCCATCACGGGTATCGCAAGGGCTGTCATGGCCGTGTCGCGCGGGTTTGGCGAGGAGATCCCCGACGAGGGCGTGATGAGCGTCATGTACGACGACTCGATCATCCAGGACGTGGCGGCAGAGAAGGCGCAGGACATGGCCGAGGTGGGCGTCACCATGAACGTCTGGGAGTATCGTGCCAAATGGTACGGCGAGGACGAGAAGACGGCCAAGGTTCGGGCGCGCGGACTTGGCAAGGGCATGGGTAAGCACGAAGACAAGGAAGGGGCTGTATAATTCGGGCGTGTAATCCGAGTAATGCGAAGTGAAGGTATGCCATGCTGTGCAGTTGGATCTTGTTTCCGAATAGCCTCCGCCCACCCGATGAACTACGGGAGCTCGCAGCCGTCTTCGACAGACATATGGACGAGATCTCTTCCGCAGGGCATGGTTTGAGCAGCAATGACGTGCTCGCTGTTATAGCTGATGACCTCGAGGCGAACGACTATCTCGTTGAGAAGAGCAAACGCGCGGAAGACCTTATCCGCATGCCCGTTTTGTTCGGTGAGCAGGGCGCCCTCGAGAAGGAGTTCTATGCGGACGCCTACCATCCAGGAGCACACATCGTCCTCGAGGTGGAGGCCGGAAGGGCCGTCGCCAACAACCAGTTCCTCAAGGATCTGTTCGAGGCGTGCATGATGGAGGACTCCCAGTACCTCTGCATCGCGGTCAGGAAGCAGTACTCGGGCGGCGGCGTGAACAGCCAGGACTACGACAGGGTATGCACGTTCCTGAGGACGCTGTACGCGAGCAACAGGCTCCAGCTGCCATTAAAGGGCGTGATGGTTCTCGGATACTAGCTTCGGTTCGCGCGCTTGTCGGGTGAGGAGCCCGAAGATGCTTGCTGGTGGAGCTAGCGCGTTGGGTCGTGGGCAGGGCTGTCGCAGTCCTTGGGTGGCTTCTGGTGAGCGCATCTGGGTGCTAGTTGCTGGTGGAGCGGCTGGGAGACGGTAGCCGGTGGCATGCGGTGGCTTCCGGGCAGCCGTCGCAGCGAAGCCTTTGCCGCCCGCGCTGGCCGATAGACCGGGCGTGCGCGGACGAGCACGTGACGGCCGGGCTGCGGACAACCCGAGGCTGGCAGCGCGCGACCGGGCTAGCGGCCAGGGATGGCGGCAAAATAAACTCGGGCAAGTTTGACTCGCAGGTGAAACACAGAGAGACACGGTTATCTCACGTGCGAATTCTTGTCCCACCCGCCTGGCATTCTCGTTTCCAGTATAGGAGTTGCATTTGGCGGGGAGACGTGCTAGTTAGCTGTCCATGGCTTCTCGGCTCGTGTTAGAATTATTTGCTTGCAGGCAGATGGCATAGTTAGGCATTTTGCATGGCTATAGGTGGATAAAGAAGGGTTGAGGTGCGGTCGTGACCGAACGGCAGAACACAGACGCTACTCTTTCTGCCGTGGACCTCTTCTCCGGATGTGGGGGGATGTCCCTCGGCTTCCAGAATGCTGGGTTCAATGTTGCAGCAGCTTTTGACTACTGGTCACCAGCTGTCGAGGTTTACCGCAAGAACTTCGATCACCCCATCTTCCAACAAGATCTTTCGGATGTGGATGCGGCTGTTACAGCAGTTGAGGCCTACCATCCAACGGTGATTTTTGGCGGGCCGCCATGTCAGGACTTCTCAACCGCTGGGCATCAAGACGAAAACGGCGGCCGTGCCATTCTCTCCGTCGCTTTTTCGAGAATCGTGACTACGGTGAGGCCACATTGGTTCGTGATGGAAAACGTCGCGACTATCAAGAACACGCAGTCATTTAGGACGGTGTGCGACAACTTCCACAATGCGGGATACGGTCTCACCTGCAAAATCCTTAATGCCTCCTATTGCGGGGTTCCACAGACGAGAAAACGCATGTTTATCGTGGGTGGGCTCGGCGAAGAAGAGGACTTCCTTGCAGCTGAGCTTGATGCGGGACTTGCTGAGAAACCGATGACCATTCGCGATTACCTTGGTGACTCCCTTGGGATCGAGCATTATTTCCGCGTGCCTACGAACTACAGCCGTCGCGGTGTTTTCAGCATCGACGAACCTTCAATGACCATCAGGGCTATAGACAGGCCCATACCACCTGGATATAAGGGCAACCCCAAGGACTCTGCACCAGTGAGCGAAACTAGGATACTGACGCCAAAGGAACGGAGCTATATCCAGACCTTCCCCGAGGAGTTCGAGTTCTTCGGCGGGAAATCTGATGTGAACACGATGATCGGAAACGCCGTACCAGTAAACCTCGCGAAGTACGTCGCTTCGGCGCTTCTTGCCTACATTGGGACGAAGGACGGCGCTGAGCGATGAAAGCTGTGGACGTTTTCGCGGGCTGCGGCGGCATGTCGCTTGGGTTCGAGCAGGCTGGTATAGAAGTAGTCGCGGCGTTCGACAACTGGAAGCCTGCTGTTGAGATATATCGCGCAAACTTCGAGCACCCGATGTACGAGAAAGACCTCTGCGACGAGGACACCATTGACGTCATCAAGGCACTCAAACCAGACGTCATCATGGGAGGACCCCCCTGTCAGGACTACTCTATTGCCGGTAAACGTGAAGTGGGGGCTCGCGCGAACCTCACCATCCGCTTTGCCGAGATCGTCTGTGGCGTGAAGCCTGAATGGGTGGTGTTCGAGAATGTCTACAACATCGAACGGTTCGGCACGTTGCCAGTTATGAAGACCATGCTCAGCGATGCTGGCTACGGTTTGACCGCACGCGTTCTAGATGCCAGCAGGTGCGGTGTTCCTCAGGCGCGCAAGCGGTTCATTCTTGTCGGACATCTCGGCTCGGAAGACGGTTTTCTGGACGAAGCCATTGAGACGGGGCTTAGTGAGAAGCAGATGACGGTGCGAGACTACCTTGGTGACAAGCTGGGGACACAGTACTACTACATGCATCCACGTAGCTACGCCCGCCGCGGAGTATTCTCGATTGATGAGCCTTCTGCCACGATACGAGGCATCAACCGTCCTATTCCGGAGAACTACAAACGCCACCATGCCGACGCGGCCGCAATCGAGGACGGCGTACGCGCGCTCACGACGAAGGAGCGTAGCTATCTTCAATCATTTCCTGAAAGCTTCAAGTTTGAGGGAGCCAAGACGAGTGTCGAGCTGGCTATCGGGAATGCGGTGCCGCCGGCATTGGCGAAATATGTGGCAGAACGGGTATTGAAATATGAAAGCATCGCTGAGCAATAAGAGGTGAATATCGTGTCGTACTTCAAGCAGATTGACGATTATCAGACTTATCGTGGCGACGAATACGACTTTCATCTTGACTACAACGCAAACAGTGGCGGTGGGCAGGCGTTCCTAGGCGGCTCATTCTACGATGGCGACGGAGGCAAGTTCGCTTCTCGGGAACTTGGTGGAATGACTGCTTCTTTCGTCTTCAGATTCAGCGATGCTGACGGAGATGTTCGTGACGTTGATCTTGGCACAGAGGAAGCCTACCGGTACCCGATATCGCCGCGCGGTGCAGGCAGCCAGCAGATGAAACTGGGACTTGGCGGCGGCAAGGTAAGGCCGAGCCTCCTGCTTCCGGCTGCGATGATGCTCCCCGAGACTACAACAATCAACATGGCTGCATCATTGGAGCTCTCCCCGCTCACAAAAGACAACTATTGGCTTAGGTCCATGTGGCTCGACTGCGAGCTTGGAAGCGGTGACGAAGCGCATTTCATACCGAAGGATTACGTTTTCAGTGGCGGCATGTCAAAGCAGAACGGATACGCAACGCCCGATGGCAAGCCGACAGGCTCTGCTATGTTCTTCAAGCTCGACTATACGAGGCGTGCGAACGACATCATCTTTGCCGCCACCAACTGCGATGCCCTCTCGGAACCCATACGCGGAATACTGAGCTATTTCAGGGACGTGCTTCTTGGGAGCATCGATTTCAATCACGAGGATTGCTACGCCAAGACAACTGAACTCATGAGCCTAGTGGCACACGAGTATCCGACAACATACACAGGTATCGGGGATCCGCTGCCTACGATCATGGAAGTTGTCGGCAAGCCCGTCTTCTCGAGCGAATCGACATCACCAGTTCCGTCGAAGGTGAACGAACCTCGTAACCTCATCTTTTTTGGAGCACCTGGCACGGGCAAGTCCTACCAGCTCGCACGGTTGGCAGAGAAATGCTTCGACAAGAAGAACGTCCGTAGGGTGACGTTCCATCCTGATTACACCTACGCTCAGTTCGTGGGTTGCTACAAGCCAATCACCGCTGAACGGACAATACTTGACGAAGATGGCAACGAAACCGTTTTGAGCGAGATTACATATGGATTTGTGCCAGGTCCCTTCCTCGAGACGTACATTGCGGCTGTGCAGAACCCCGAAATAAACCACCTACTAATCATCGAGGAGATAAACCGGGCGAATCCCGCAGCTGCGTTTGGCGACGTGTTTCAGCTACTCGACCGAGGCGAGACAGGCAGGAGCGAATACGAAATAGCAGTACCACGCGAGATGCGCGCGTACTTTGAGGTGTTCATTCCCGAGTACGCAACAAACGGACACATTGCAGAACCCGTTAGACTACTTGCAGAGCAGGAGCGCCTGAGGAACGAAATAGGCAGGCTTTCTCTTCCACCCAACATGTATATCTGGGCAACAATGAACAGCGCGGACCAGGGCGTTTTCCCCATGGACACGGCCTTCAAGCGCCGCTGGGATTTCCGTTATATGGGTATCAACGATGGCAGCGCGAAGCTGGACGGTATCGCTGTGCCGCTTGGCAAGCCCGTACGTATGGTCAGCTGGGACGCTCTGCGCCGCGGTATAAACAAAGTGCTTCTCGATGCCGGCGTAAACGAGGATAAGCTGCTCGGCCCGTTCTTTATATCTCCGTCGCGGCTGCGCGATACCGCACACTTCACCCAAACCTTCATGAACAAGGTGCTGCTCTATCTGTTTGAGGACGCAGCAAAGACCAAGAAGTCTAAGGTGTTCAGCAAGGAGGGAAACCCCACCTATTCTGAGATCTGCGAAGACTTCAAGGAAAGGGGCGAGCTCGCATTTAAGGGGATGAAAGAGCTTGCAGCCATCGATGACGGCAAGGATGACGAGGCGGAAGAGCCGGACGGCATAGACGGCGAGGCGTAGCACATGCGAACGCTCTACATCCGCGAGCTGTCGTTTCACACGCCGAACAGTCTCGCGCGCATACTGCACGTGGATGCCGATGAAGCGATTCGCTACATCCGCTTGCTGTGCGCCCATGGCGTGCTCAAGCTGCGCACCAACGATGATGAGAAGGAGTACGACGCTCTGCATGACGCACCTGTGCGCGGGAGCTACCAGTTCGTCTATGTCGGACTCGTTCTGGTGGACGACCTCTGCATCATCGTCTACCCGAAGTACCTTCCTGTTGTCGATGCCTGTGACCCTGGCGAGACTGCGCAAAGGGCGATGCGGCAGATCTTCCGCGTGCTGCGCAAGCATGGCGGCAGTTACACAGACATCGCCGCCATGACCGAGGAGGGCATGCGGGCCAACGACCGACTGGCGCTCATGTTGATGCTCCTCGAGATGTACGACGAGTACGGCGTGTACGAGAACTACGTCAAGACGCTTGCGGACAACGGTCCCGGTGGAATCAGTTGGGAGCGCACCATCGCGTCGAATCTCCCCTTCATGAGCAACGGCAGGCCCATCTACGTCGACTACAAGACCGTGGAGAGCGACCAAGACGCGGCGGATTTCGTGATGAGGCTGCATCGTGCCGTGCTTACGGAGTGCTCGAAGTTTATGCAGGACAGCGGGCTCGCGTCTCTTCTGGCGCTCGACGAGGTGTGGCTGACCGACGCTGTCGTGGAGAACTTCGGTGACGCCGATTTTATTGCGTATAGGCTTGAGCGCGAGCGTGCCGTGCAGTTTATCACCTGGAAGCAGGACTTAATCGACCTGCTGCTACGCTACGTGACGGATGATGACTCGGCCGTTCGGCAGGATACGCCGCTTTGCCTGGGGACATCGAGCTTCTACCACGTGTGGGAGGAAGCTTGCAAGGTCGCTTTTGATGATGCGTTGGGCAAGCGGCTAGCTGATTTGGACGTCGCTCTCGTGGAGCCCTTCAACACGATGGGCGGCACTAGGCTCATCGACATCATCCCAAGGCCGCAGTGGACAGTTCCTGGAGATGACGGTGAGGACGAATGCGGTGACGTCGCTACGCTCATACCCGACACTGTCCTTCTGCACCATGATCGGGCGGACAACAGCGTGTTTGCCATCCTTGATGCCAAGTACTACACGCCTGAGCTTGGCGCGAGCGTGAACGGCGTGCCTGGCGTGGAGTCGGTGACCAAGCAGTTCCTGTATCAGACAGCCTATCGCGACTTCGTGCTCGCGCACGGGTACGAACGTGTGGTGAACGCGTTTCTCGCGCCGTCGGCTGGAGACGCCATCAAACACACTGGGCGGGTGCGGTTCCCCGGCGTGATCGCCGAGGAGGATGAGCCGTTCTCGAACGCGGTAGAGCTTTATGCGCTGCCTGCGGAGATGGTGTTCGATGCTTACCTGGCGGACGTGACGCTGGATAATGCGGAGCTACTGGCTGTTCTCGGGTGATATTGATTCTTCCGTGCTGCCGTCAACAATCGACCATGTCCACGATCCGTTGCCGATGGGATAGAGATGCACGCCATCGATGTCGGTGCCAGTGAATGATTCTGGGGCATCGGGGTCATAGGTGGCGGTGAAGGTATCGGTGGCCTCGTCGTATACGAGGCCGTCATCGAACTCTGGGAGCCACGCTGACATGCGCTCGACCTCGGATTTTTCGAAGTAGGGGCATGCCCAGCCGTTCCAAGCGTCATCGGGATCGAGGTAGGCGCGGTGGACGCACTCGGGGCGGGATTCTAGGTCGGCTATGGCTACGTGATGCCAAGAGTGCATTTGTGTCTCCCTAGTAGGCTATGCTGGACGGTCTGATTCTCCCACGACCGAAGGGGTTTGATCAATTGGCATAAGAGAACCGTAATAGAAATTGACCTCATAGGTCAATCGTGATACCATCCAGCTAGGAGGTGCATATGGAGATCGAGTATGCCAACAATGCGATGAAGAAGATCTTGGAAGACCCGCGCCTTATCGCCAAGAAGCATGGGGATATAGCCAGGACGCTTACTCGTCGCATGTCAGACTTGCGCGTCGCGGCGAGCCTGAGCGAAATCACGCATCTGCCACCGCCCAGAAGGCATAAGCTGACCGGGAATTACGAGGGCTGTTGGGGCATCGATGTGAGCAGGAGCAAGCGACTGATAGTTAGACCGATTGGCGATTTCGACCCAGAGGACTTGACAACCATAACATCCATACGAGTCGAAGACATTACCGACTACCACGAGCGATGAGAGAGGTGAGAGAACATGAGTGGATTCATCGTTGCACCAGGCGAAGTTATTAAAGAGTATCTGGACGCACGCGGGCTGACGCAGAAGGAAGTGTCGAAGCGCATTGGCGTCAGCGAGAGACACCTCTCCAAGATGCTCAATGGAAAGACGAGGCTTACCGAGGAGATGGCGCTGAAGCTTGAAAAGCTCATGCCTGACGTGCCTGCCAGCTTTTGGCTCAATTATGAAGTGAAATATCAGGAGTGCCTCGCACGAGAGAAGGAGGAGCACGAGCTTGAGGTGCTGGACCTTAGGGGTATTGCGGAGAGGTTTCACTTCAAGGAAGCTCTTGGCATGGGATGGGCCCCTCTTGTCGAGCAGGCCATCAGCATGCTCAAGTTGCTTGGCGTGTCGACTTTTGACCGTTATCGGTATGCAGTCCCCGGTGGAATCGAGTTCATGCAAGACGGCGGTGAGGATGAGGCCATCGTCGTATGGCTCAAACTTTGCGAAGAGGAGGTTTCCGAGCAGAATGATGTGGAGGGCTCACCAGAATACTCCGAGGATGCGTTTCGCAGCGTACTGCCCATACTCAAGGACGTGGCATCGAATACGGACTTCTTCGCATCGCTCAAGAGCTGTCGCATGCTACTTAATTCGGTTGGAGTTTTTCTCGTCTATCGGAAAGCCATCGGAAACGCGAAGGTGCGTGGCGCACTGACTGCTTACGAGGGGCATCCGACCATCTACATCAGCGGACGCTACAAGACGCACGGTGACGCATGGTTTGCAATAGGCCACGAGCTCGGCCATCTCCTCGACGGCTTTGACCTCAAGAAGACCGGGGTTTCCATCGAGGATGCCGATGAGTTGAGGAGCACCGGCGATGCCGATGGCAGAGCGAACGCGTCTGCCCGTAGTTTCTTCGTAGATCCCTCAGCCTATGAGCAATTCGTCAAGAACGGCGGGTATTCGAGCGCCAACATCAAGGAGTTTGCGGCCGAGCAGAGGGTAACGCCGGGTATCGTTGTTGCCTTCCTTCAGCATGACCGGCACATCGGTTTTGATGAGTTCAACTATCTCAAAGATCGGTTTGAGTAGCGGAGGCGCGCCCTATGTACGTTATTGCAATGAAGAACAGGCCCTACGAAATTGCGGCAATGAAGCAGCTCCAGGAGCACGGGTATCTCCGTTCTGACATGGTGCCTCTTGTCGAGATTATCAAGGAGACTCGTAAGTGTGATGACTTGGTTGACCCGGATACTGGGGAGCTGGTGAAGCGTAAACAACTCTGCAGCGACGGGATTGTTCGCAGCTATCGAATCCCTGACCGGCGCACCGAACGCGATGTGACTTTGCAAATGATCTCAGACCTGTTCCCCGGCAGAGATGTGCTTGTGGACTACTTTAGGTGCGACCTCGGTAGATATCATTATGATGCCGGTAAGATCGAGCTCGTCTTGCGGCTGAACAGAGATCTCACCCTATATATCGAGAAGATCTCGGGCATTACCGCTTACCCGCATCTCATACCCGTTATCACGATAAAGCAGGGGTTGGATGACGTGCTCTCGGCAGGAGAAGTCGCATCGTTGGTCAATGATTTGAGACGTGACAATCCTTGTCAGAGAATTGGGCTTAGGTTCGATGATATGGACGGTTACGAAACTGTCGCTAAACAGGTGCTTCGTGATGGGGATTATCTCATCTACGACTTTAATGAGCAGCCAATTCGCTCCAAGCCCGTTGAATGCATGAGGCTAAAGAATCTGCAACTCCCTGCACACGCGGTTGCGCTTTGCTCTCCACGGCACAGGGAGCTGACAGGTAAGGACTTTAAGGACTGCGCGGACGGAGAGGTGACAAAGCTGATAGACAACGTCCATCTCGACGTCTACAAGGATTATGGTTTCGATAGTGTCGGCGACTATGGTGGGCTTAGAGACAACTTGCCGGACAGTGGGGCAAGCAAAGGCCGTGCGCTTGCAATCATGTACGATGGGGAGGCCAATGGTTTCAAAGTTTACGTCAAAGATGACTATGAGCTCGGGCCTGACGGCTTTTGGGATGTGGTTGAGCGCATGTTAGGCGACACCGAAATCTTACATGATGATACATGTCTTGCCCTTGCGGCAATCCGCGATAAGTACCAAAGACACGACAAGGGCTATACCTTCGCCGAGTGGATTAAGTACACGCTTGTTAGGTACGTTCAGCAGCTTGCGATATGCAGGCCAGATTTCGATCAGTAGACGGTTTGTGGACTGAGGCCATAACGATAGAACCACTGATAGTCAATCTCGTATATCTCTGGTTGGAGTTCGCGGAATCTGTCCCAATAACAACCATAACGTTGCTTGAGATACCGCTTGAAGAGGTGGTTTATCTCGTTGCCGTCGTGTTCTTCCAGGCAAATCTTAACAAGGGAGGCTTTGGAGATACCTTTACCGTCCCTGTTTAGAAAAGAGCATAGGTGCTGTTTGGGCACTACGGCGAGCTGCTTCTCGGAATCAAGGTCGCCGCTCTTGACGGCACGTCTGCGGGCACAGAACTTGTAGCTACCGTCTTTCTGTTGCCGGTAAGAGTAGATGCCGCATGCATCAGGCACGTAATCGGGCAATTCGCGCCACCGTGATTCCGACGTCACGACATACACGGTTTCAAAAACGTCGAAGTAGTCTCTAAGCTGGCCTTCTAGGCGGTAGAAGGTATCCAGATCAGTCTTGATTTCGTAGGCCGCGCTGTGGCCATTAACCTTGCACATGTCTACGCGACTCCTGCCGATGGGCAGCTCAAATATCGAGACTGTCTTCGGGCTTTGCGGCAGAAGAATCCCATTGATGAAATTGGCCTTGATGGTTGCTTCATTCGGATAGCTGCCGAGAACTATACGGTTAATGAGATCACGGGCTGTTGTCTGGGGGTAGTCATTACGTTGTTCGCCCAGAATAGCGTCAAGCACGCCAGACAAGCTCTTTTCGCTCATGACGGTGGAATAAGCATCATAAAGATGCTGCGCGGTATCCGCTAACCCCCCTATGTACGCCACCTTGCTGCCCATGTCAACCTCCGGAAAGCATCGTAACACGCTCAAGTTTTTCGGTGAATGGCGTGGCGGGCATCGGCAGAGGAAATCCCGCAGACGATAAGACGGGTCAACCTGCTGTCACGCAGGTTAAGTCTTCACTTTGTGACGCTCGCATAGCCTTGTTCTCGGAGTAAAGTGGCCGATTTCATCTTATCGGCCAGTCACAGAAAGGCAGGCCGACATGGCAGGTGATGCACGTGGCGACAAGACGCAGGAAGAGCCGCAAGCCCAGGAAGACTTCGGTCGGCAGCAGGCGGCGCAAGAGCGGTCGCAGGTGAGCAGTAAAGACTGGGAGAAGGCCGTCGCCGAGCGAGACGAGAAGATCGCGGCGCTCGAGGCGCAGGTGGCCGAGGCGGCCAAGAATGCAGAGACGGCCGAGCAGCTGCGCGGCGAGATCGCGGAGCTGAAAGCCCAGGGCGAATCTGACCGCATCGACATCAAGCTGCAGCTCGCTGGCGTGCGCAACGTGAAGGCGGCGCGTGCGCTTCTTGACGACCACGGCGGCGACGTCGACTCGCTTAAGACTGCGGAGCCGTGGCTGTTCGCAGATGCCCCCGCAAAGCAGCGGGGCGGCACGACAGGGCTTCCCAACGCAGGAACCAGCACGGACGCCGGCAAGACCATGAGGCGCTGGCGCAGGCTCGCCGGCCTGGACGATTCCAACGACAACGCATAGGAGGGCTGAGGCATGGCCAACAGCATCGAGTTCGCGAAGAACTACACGGGCATCCTGGACGAGGTCTACCAGAGGGCGGCGGTCTCGCGCTGCCTGAACAGCGGCGGGCGCATGGTGCGCGCGGGCCGAAACGCCAAGGAGATCCTCATCCCGAAGATCTCCGTCACGGGGCTCGGCGACTACACTCGCAACGTCGGATACAAGACGGGCTCCATCACCTACGAGTACGAGACGCACAGCTTCGGCTACGACCGGGCCATCCGCCTGTTCGCCGACGTCATGGACGTGGAGGAGAGCGGCGTGCTCGACTGCTTCGTCGAGGCGGGCGCGGAGCTGCAGCGCACGCAGGTGGCCCCCGAGGGCGACGCCTACACGTTCAGCCAGATCGCGGGCACATCCGGCGTCACTACCAAGACCGAGGACCTCTCCGAGGCCGAGGCGGGCGACATTCTGGCGGCGCTGCGCGCCGTGACCAACGAGATGGACGAGAAGCAGGTCTCCACGGGCAGCCGCATCCTCTTCATCACGCCGACGCTGCGCGGCGTGGTGGACGACTTCTCGCTGGCGAACCCCACGCGCTCAAACCGCGTGCTCGAGCGTTTCAGCCGCATCGTGGAGGTGCCGCAGGTGCGCTTCTACACGGCCATCGACCTGAAGAGCGGAGACGCCGACCAGTTCGGCTACGCGAAGGCGGCCGCCGGCAAGGACATCAACTTCATGGTGGTGGAGAAGTCGGCCGTGATCAAGTACGACAAGCACGTGGCGAGTCGCGTGTTCAGCCCCGACGAGCTGGAGGCGCTCGACTCCTACATGCTCAAGTACCGCAAGTACGGCATCGTGAGCGTGCTGGAGAACAAGCTCGACGGCGTGTACGTGAGCGCGGGCACGGAGTAGCGGGCGTGGCCGTCGCGGTGACACACGAGTTCTATGCGCAGACCTACGGGGGCGGGCTTTCGGAGTCCGCCTTCGGGCTCTCTCTGCCTGCGGCTTCCCGGCACGTGCGGTGGCTGGTGGGCGGCGTGGAACCTTGCGAGGACGAGCTTGAGGCGTACCGGCGGGCCGTGTGCGCGGCCGTGGACGCCTTCGCAGAGTTCGGCGAGGGGCAGGTCGGCGGGTTCGCGCTCGGGGACTTCAAGGTGACGCACTACGAAGACGAGGGCACGACCGGCGAGGAGATCGCCACGGATGCGGCGCTGAAGGAGCTGGTGGGGACCTCGCTCGTGTTTTGCGGGGTGCGATGATGCGGGCGCTGAGGGCGATACCGATGCGGCTGCTGGCCAACGACGCCGTGGTGCGGGTGTCTGACGGGGCTGGAGGGTATGCCGATGGCGTTGCCATTACGCGCGTGCGGTTCGCGCGAACGCAGAGCATCGTGGATGACGGGCACCGGTCGGCTGACGCTGGCGCGGGGAAGGTCTGCGTCGACGCCGTGAACTCCGTTGGCGCGTTCGAGGTGCCTGCCGGGTCGCGCATCGACATCGGCGGGCATTCCTACCTCGTGGCCGCGTGCAAGCGGTGCGAGGACTTCAACGGGCACGTGCATCACTGGGAGCTGGTGGTGAGATGAGCTGCGCTGATTCGATCGCAAAACTACTGGTAGACAGCCACTTCACAAGTTGCTTCACAAAAGTTTTGCCGTCGACACTCGACTGCACGGAGCCCATCGTGGTGACGGAGGGCGCCTTCGAGCGCGAGTCACGGCTGGCCGAGGAGGAGCGCGGGAGAGTCGCCGTGACGGTGATGGTGGTGCGCGAGGTCATGGCAAATGCGGAGTCCGATGCCGTTGCCGCCGAGCTTGCGGTGCGCAGGGCCGACTGGGAGCCTTACGCGGATGCTGGTGCATGTCGGATCGTGGGCATCGACACCTCGGCACCCGCCTTCAAGGAGCGGGACTCGAGCGGGCGGTACGTGTGGGCGTTCGACGTGACGTGCACGGTGGTGAGGTCGCTGTGAAGGAGAAGGACGACAAGGCCGATGAGCGCAGGGCCGAGCTGCGCGAGCTCGTGGACAACCTGGCGCGCAAGCCCGCAAAGGGCGGCTCGGTGGACGAGATGAGCCTGGAGTCTCGCCGACGTGCCATCGCGTACGGCAGGGCAAGGGGCAACGCGTGAGGTCCATCGTCTACAACGGGGTCGATTTGTCTGAGTGGTGCAGCGCGGAGGTCGTCGAGAAGGTCGCGCTGCCGATTGTGCCGGAGACGATGGCGGTGCCGGGTCGTGCGGGCGCGTTGCTCGTGTCCGGCCGCATACCGCTCAGGCTGGTGCGGGTGCGGCTGTTCATGGACGCGGGTTACAAGCCGGGGACCAACGGCCTGGCGGACATCAGGCACAGAGTCTACTCGGCACTGTGCTCCACGGTTGGCGGGACGCTGCGGCTTCCTGATGAGCCAGAGTGGGAGTACCGCGATGCCGTCTGCGTCGATGCCGGAGCTTGGTCGTCGCTCTTCGAGGACGGCAAGGGCGAGGTCACCTTCACGCTGCTAGACCCCATTGCCTATGGGTTGGCGCGTTCTGAGACTGGTACATCTTTCAAGGTCGGCGGGACGTGGCCCACGTGGCCGACGTTCGAGCTGGTGGCGGCTGCGGGATCTGCCGTGCAGGTCGGCAGCGGCGAATGCTTCGTACGTGTTGAGCATGTTTTCTCGGGCGGCGAGGTCGTGCGCATCGACTGCGAGAGCGAGGGCGTGACCGTCGACGGCATTGACGCGCGGGCGAACGTTACGTTGAGCAGCGACTTCTTCTCGCTGACGCCTGGCAGCTGCGGGCTATTCTTCTCGGGATGCTCTTCCCACGTGACCAGCTTCCACGAGAGGTGGCTGTGATGGCGGCCTCGGTTCCCACAATCTTCTGGTTCGACCGTTTCGACGACCGCATCGGGATACTGCCCGTAGTCGGCGAGATCGTGCACACCGAGGAACTCAACGGCGAGGACACGCTTGAGTTCGAGTGCCGCGAGGTTCCTTCCAAGGGAGACCGGTTGCTGTGGAATGATGGCAGCATATGGCATGAGCACGTTATTGTTCGTGCGGACGAGCCGTTGGAGGGGCTTTGCTCGGTGTATGCGGAGTCGAGCCTCTGCGAGCTGATGGACGACTTCATCGAGGAGCAGCATTTGGTTTCCCGTACTGCGGCGCAGGCTTTGGCTGTGGTGTTGGTACCAACGCGCTGGTCTGAGGCATCGTGCGGCGTGGCGGGCACGGCTGGCTGCGTGCTCTATCACGTGAATGCGCTCTGGGCATTGCGGAGGGTCGCAGAGGTCTGGGGCGGCGAGGTGGAGCCGGTCATCACCGTGGTCGACGGGCGCGTGGCATCGAGGTCGATCCGCTTCGTCGAACAGCTTGGAAGTTGGCGCGGCCTTCGCTTCACCTATGGCAAGAACATGGCCGGTTGCACGCGCACGGTGCTCGAGCAGGACGTCTACACGGCGCTCTACGGCTTCGGGGCGGGCCTTCCCGTGACCGACGAGGACGGGCGCTACACGGGCGGCTACCGCAAGAAGCTCACCTTCGGGGAGGTCAACGGCGGGGTCAACTGGGTCGGCGACGAGCAGGCGCGGCTGGTCTGGGGGCGCTGGAACGCGGACAGGACGGCCAAGGTGCACTCGTTCGGGCAGGTGACCTTCTCGGAGTGCGACGACCCGGCCAGGCTGCTGGCGCTCACCAGGAAGGCGCTCGTGGACGCGGTACAGCCGAAGGTGTCGTACGAGATAGACGTGGCGGCCCTGGACGGCGGCGAATGCGCGTTGGGCGACACCGTTGCCGTGATTGATTCCACCCGCTCTCCCGAGTGGCGCCTGAAGGCCCGAGTCGTGGGGCGCGTGCGCACGTTCGGCGATGCGGTGATCTGCCACGTGACCATCGGCACGGTGCAGCAGGCCGACTACGCGGTGACGAGCTCGCTTGCCGCCGACGTGGCCGCGCTGCAGGACGACGTGGCGGGCATCGACGGCAACCTGAGCGTGGCGACCTCGGTGCAGGTGGTGGAGAGCACGGTGACCACGGCCATCGACGACCTGGACGAGCTGGCGGACCTCGACTTCTGACGCTGTGGTTGTGACGCGGGCATACCCTGAGCTGAGACTCTAGGAGGTGCTTCGTGCTCGACGGATACGGACTTCACAGGCTGGTTTGGGACGCCGCTGACGAGCGTTTCGGCGACGTGCTGGTGGCATCGCCTGCGGATGCCTGCGGGCGCGGGATATCGCTTGCGGTGCGTGAAAACGGCGCTGCCGCCGACCTGACCGGAGCTACCGTCTACTTCGTTTGGAAGCACAAGGTGACCGGGGAGCGCGGGACCGAGCCCTTCACCGCCGTGGACGCCTCCGTCGGCGAGTTCGAGGTCTACTACCCGGCGGCCATGCAGGAGGCAGAGGGCGCGGTGCTGGCGCAGGTCATGGTCTCGCGCGGGGACGACACGTACATCAGCTCGCGCGTGTTCACGATACGCGTGGATCCCGTGGTCGTAGGCGGCGAGGAGCACGAGGACGGCTTCACGCTGTTCGTGGACGCCATCAACGCCTACGAGCACGCGACGGAGATCACGACGGATGCGGCGACGGCCGCGAACCAGGCAGCCACGCTTGCCAATGCGGCGCGCGAGAACCTGACGGCTGCTGCCGAGCGCGGCGACTTCGACGGGACGGATGGCGTAGACGGCGCTGACGGCTTCAGCCCGACGGCGACCGTCACGCAGACCGCCGATGGCGCGACCATCACGATCACCGACAAAAACGGAACCACAACAGCAGACGTGACCAAGGGCATGAAGGGCGACAAAGGCGACACCGGGGACGTCGGGCCGCAGGGACCCAAGGGAGATGCCGGCGAACGGGGTCCGCAGGGAATCCAGGGCGAGGTTGGTCCGCAAGGCCCGAAGGGTGACGCGGGCGAAACCGGCCCGCAAGGACCGCGGGGAATTCAAGGTGAGACGGGTGCCGCCGGCGCGACTGGTCCCCAAGGTCCACAGGGAGAGAAAGGCGAAACCGGCGCGACTGGAGCCCAGGGTCCGAAAGGAGATACCGGTGACACGGGCCCTCAGGGTGCGACCGGACCATCTGGTGCTGACGGTGTCTCATGCACGCACTCCTGGGATGGCTCGGTGCTTACCGTTACAAGCGCATCCGGTACGAGCTCAGCCGACTTGCGCGGTCCGCAGGGCATCCAGGGGATTCAAGGTGCTACCGGTCCCCAGGGTGAAACGGGCCCACAGGGCGAGACGGGAGCGACCGGCGCCACGGGACCACAGGGGCCCAAGGGCGACACCGGCGACGACGGCATTGACGCGACCATCACGGGCGCTTCCGCCACTGTCGATTCATCCACGGGCACGCCCTCCGTGAGCGTCACGCTGGGCGGCACGGCGTCTACCAGGACGTTCGCCTTCTCCTTCCACAACCTCAAGGGTGAGACGGGCGCCACGGGGCCGACAGGGCCGCAGGGGCCGGCTGGAACGACGCCTGACCTCTCCGCCTACGCCACCAAGCAGTACGTGGACGACGCTATCGCCGCCTTGGCGAACCTCGAGGAGGAGGAGTTCTAGGCATGGCAGTTGGAACCGTATCGACGCGCATACTCACCGACATCGCCAACGCGATCCGATACCAGGCGGGCGTGGCAACCACATACAAGCCTCGCGAGATGGCGGCCGCCGTTGCAGCACTCGACGGCACCGACGCGGGCGACTACCAGGCGCAGCCCTACATGGCGCTTGAGTCCGGCGTGCTATCTGAGTCGGTGTTCTCGGATATCGCATCTGCCATTCGCGGGCAGAACGGGCTCTCCACGCTCTACCAGCCTGGCGACATGGCAGCAGCAATCCTTGCTTTGGAATGGGACGTGGGCTACAAGATCCGGGCGCTGCTGCTCGACGACGGCACGCTTGAGATCAACTACTACGAGCGGCGGACGAGCGTCACCGGCGGGCGCATCGTGCAGGCCTTCGAGATCGACCCGGCGGGCTACTCGTCTGCCAGCGCGCGGTCCTACGACTCCGTCAAGCTGCTGGTGAAGAAGGTCTACATCGACTCGACCATCGCGGGCCTGGGCATCACCAACTGCAACTACTGGTTCAACGCGTTCTCGAACTGCACCGAGGTGCGGGGGTTCGAAAACCTCAGCGGCATGACGAGTGCCAACCAGATGTTCACGAGCTGCAGCTCGCTCGAGACCATCTACGCCACGAGCTTCAGCAACTCGGGGCTCTCGGGTTCGCTGGTGTTCAACAGCTGCAACCGCCTGGTGGGCGGGACCGACGGCTTCGTTCCTTCCACGACGAGCGGCGCATCGGTGTGCAAGTTGGGCGCCGGCGGGGTGCTCACCGACCCGAACAACGACCAGCGCACGTGGTTTTGGGCGCACTTCTACGAGGATGGCGAGGGCGTGCTCACTGCCACGGCGACGCCGGATGCCACCCGCGAGCTCGTCGCGAGCGGGCGGATCTGCGCGATCGGCAAGTACGTGGGGCTCGGCTTCACGCCCTGGGACGGCGTCACAGGCGCGACACATCGCCAGCACCTCACGAGCGCGACCTTCGCGGCGGACATGGCGGGCTTCTCGTACCTTAACCTGAACTACCTGTTCTACAGCTGCACTAACCTTGCCAGCGTGAGTGGCTTGGGAAATCTCTCCGGCGTGCGCTCGATGCGCTACACGTTCAGCTCTTGCGCGTTCACGAGCATCGACTTCCGGGGCTTCGACCCGTCGACGCTTTCGGACCTGTTCTACACGTTCTCGGGGTGCAGCAGGCTCACGAGGATCTATGCGGACGCGACCTGGGCGCTGCCCTCGAGTGGCATATCCGGCTCGCAATGCTTCTACTCGTGCTCCACGTCTCTTGTGGGTGGCAACGGCACCGTGTGGGCAAGCAACAAGACGGCGTACACGTACTTCCGCATCGACACGGCGAGCACCCCGGGGTACATCACCGTGGCCTAGCTGCGAATTCTTGTGAAGTGACTTGTGAACTAGGTACGGGAACACCTGTGACAGCCATCGAAGATTACATCGTCAGCAATCTAGACGAAAGTGAGGTTCGATGGCGAACAAAAAGTGGAAGCCCATGCACAAACGCGACGTGTTTCACGCATTCATGGTGCGCGGAGCGAGGTTCGACGGAGAGTTCGACATGCCCTGCATCGAAGGCACGCAGGAGATCCCGAAGGGCCTGATTCCCTTCTCCGAGGCCATGAACGAGAACTGCCGCGAGTACCACTGCCACGTGATGTTTTACGAGGACGATTTTCGTTTCGAGCGCGTGTGGGCACAGCCCCACCGCTACGAGGAGCGGCTAAAGAAGTTCGCGGGCGGCATATCGGCCGACTTCTCCACCTGCACCGACTTCCCCGGCGCGCTGAAGGTATGGAATACGTACCGCGACCGCGCAACGGGCTTCTGGATGCAACACCACCTGGGCATGCACGTGATTCCCAACGTGCGCGTGGAGGAGCTCACCCGCAACTGGGCGCTCGACGGCCTGCCGCGCGAGTCCGTCATCGCAATCGGCGCGCGCACGTGCGTGAAGGACCGAGACAACCGCAGGCTCTTCTGCCAAGGCCTTCGGATTGTATGCGACGAGCTTCGGCCCACCGGCATCGTCTGGTACGGCGCCGACGCCTACGGCTGCTCGGACTACCCTCGCGAGCTGGGCATTCCCATCCACGTGTTCAAGGGACGCGGGCGCGGCAAGATCGAAGGGGACCAGCGTGGGTGCTAAGGGCGACAGCACGCTCTTCGGCGGAACGAGGGGAAAGCCGCAAGGCAGTCTGGATTTAGAAAGCGGAGGTGGCGAAGGCACAACGCCGAAACCGACCTACGCTCCGTCGCCGAAACACGATCCCAAGCATCCAATCGGGAACCCGAATCCCATCAAATCGCAAGAGGAAGGGCAACGGCTGCTCGATACGGGTTACCATGAAGGCAAGCAAATCTACAATATCACCGATGACGGCAAGCTCGTGAAGTTTCAGCCAGACGGAACACCAGAGAACGGATACCACTCTTACGAAGTGGACGGATCCCCGGATGTGCCGGCAAGCGTCTTGCGGAGAATGCGGGATGACGGAAAGATCACCGAAGCTGAATACAAGAGGTTCAGCAAGGGCAAAGGCAAGAGGAGAGGGTAAATGTCGGAAGCCGTTCACACAAAGAATAGTACTGCCTCCGCGATGGACGATGGCATCGAGTTTATCATAGGCGATCCATCTGACTTCGCCATCGGATACGGTTTTCTCGGCGCTGATAGGTTCACTGTTCTCGCTATGTACGCGCAGGACAGAAACCTTCTGGGCTTTACCAATGAGAGCGGGCACCATACGACTCGATGGGCTTATCTCGATGGGCTTGTCGCATGGCTCAAATCCCTTGCCAGCAACATGGCCGAGGATCCGTACCCATTTCAGGTCGAAGGCGAATTCGCGGCACAAAAAGATGATAGTGCGCGCGAATTCGACACCGATGACTTGAAAGAGTTTGACGATTATTACGATCAAATCAACTCATGGGCTTGGGACCACACCTGGCGGCACGAGAGCGGAGGCGCTGTTCTCGCCGATGTCTTCTTCGAGCTGAAAAACGACACGGTCGAACTCTCTTGGGACAATCGCGACCCTGGGAATGACCTTACATTTGACTGCGAGTTCGGCGGCGCGCGCATCGATGCCGAAACGTTCAAGTCGGTGGTGCTCAAGTTCGTCGATGCCTACGAGAAGCACTGGGGTATCAATGTGGACGACGACAGCACCTGGCTTCGGAAGAGTCGCACCTAGGAAGAGGGGCTGACAGCATGAACGAATTGGATTGTGTTCGCCTGACGCAAAGCTTCGAAGACCTCGCCGCCGGCGCCGAGGGCACCATTGTCCTCAAGTACAACGAGAATGATTTTGAGGTCGAATTCTTCGATGCGTCCAAGGAGACAATTGGCGTATACACCATAAGCAAGGGCTATCTCGAGCTGACAGTGCCCTATGCCGCCTCAACGAAGCCTTCCGAAAGCCGTTAGGTACGACTGGCCTAAAACAGACCGCAGGACGCAATGCCCCTCCCGTTCGCCATGACGAGAGGGGCGTTGCTTACTGGCTTGATTACGAGCGGGTTAGATTGCTTCGAGCTCCCTGTACAGCGGGTCGCCCTCGCCGACGAGAACGTCCCACCACCACTCGGGGTTTTCTACGCCTGACTGGCAGAGCATGCTGAGGAGTTTGCTCCTAGCATCGGCGGGCAGCTGCTCGAAGTCGGCTCGCATGGCGTCGAGCACTGCCTTGCTGGTGGAGATCACATCGTTGCAGATGGCTTTCTTTTCCTCAAGCGAATAGCTTTCGGGTGAGTAGCAGCAGAGGTCTGCCTTGAAGTAGGCCATGTCCTCGGCCTGCTGCAGGGCGGTCCAATCCTTGTTCGTGGCTGACATTGCTACCTTCCTTCCTCGGCACCCGAGCTGGGCGCTTGCCTTTCGGGTGCCGTGACTTTGCCGTGACTCTGGCCAAAAAACCAGTGTCATCTCGTGTCGTGCATCGGTACCAGTGTCATCGAAAAGGGCTGGTAGAAGGTACTTTTGTCAGTTCGTGTCATGCACTGTCTAGCTGTCGAGACGCCCTCATAACCAGGAGGTCGTAGGTTCAAATCCTGCCCCCGCGACCAAAAGTTACAGCAGGCCAGACGCCATAATGTCTGGCCTGCTTTGTTTCGCAGGCCGCCCTGTTCTTCGGCGTAGGATGCGAAGCTCGGATGCAAAAAGCCGCCCGTCCAACAAGACGAGCGGCTTGCGAAACGCCCTTGTGCGATGGGGCGCTTATCGGCAAACCTTGCAAGGTTTGCGGCCGCCGGCCTCCGCGACGGTTCCGTGCATGATATGTTTCGAATTCGAGAGCGTCGGGCACCAGTTGTAGTGGTATTTTTTGCCGCCGGGCGTCCAGCAGACTTCGTTGACGCTGGAGCCGTGTCCAGGGATCCAGCGGCCGTCAGCTCCAACGTAATAGCTGCCGATCCAGGCGTCGGTCGCCATTCTTCCGTCTTCGCGCACATAATAGTCGCCGACCCATGTTTTCGAACTCATGGCGCCGGAATTATTGAAGTGGTACCAGCTGTTGTCGATGGCCTGCCACCCTCTCGCCATTTTTCCAGAGGCGTTGAAGTGGTACCAAGTCCCGTTGACGGCTTTCCAGCCAACGTGCATGGCGCCCGACGGGTTGAGGTAGTACCAGGTGTTTCCCTCGTTGTGCCATCCGGTTCGCATCCAGCCGGCCTTGTCGAAACAGTACCATGTGCCGCCGATCTTGCTCCAGCCTTTGGCGCACGCTCCGTTGCCGTGGGAATACCACCATTTTCCGTGCGACGATTTCCACCCGGCTTTTTTGGCGGGCGCGGCGTATGCTGTTTGCGGATTTTCAAGGCTGCTTGACAATGCCGCGGTCGTGACGGTGGCGCTGCAGCCAAGCGCAACGATGCAGGCAAGCAGCACGGACGACGCCTTTTGCGCCAACGGTTGCTTCATGGGGGTCCCTTTCTCGCGAATTGCCTCTCGCTCGCATTGTATCGTGCGGAGCGCCGCCTGCGACAGAATTCGGGCAAGAAAACTCAAACCAACCCTCCGACCTGCTATGATGTCCGCTAGAGACAAAGAGCATCTCCGACGAGAAGGGGCTTTCATGACCGTGCTGTTTGTGAACGCGTGCATTCGCGGCGACGAGTCGCGCACGCTGAAACTTTGCCGCGAATACCTCGAGCGCTTCGACAGCGTCGAGGACGTCGAGGAGGTGGACCTGGCCGCGCTCAAGCTGCCGCCGTTTTCGGCCGAGATGGTCGCGTATCGCAGCGAAAAGCAGCTCGCGTGCGACTGGGACGACCCGATATTCGCACTGTCGCGTCAGTTCGCGGCGGCGGACGACATCGTCATCGGCGCTCCGTACTGGGACCTTTCCTTCCCGGCGGCGCTGAAGGTCTACATCGAGCACGTCAGCGTGTGCGAGCTGGCGTTCCACTACACCGAAGACGCCCGCTGCGAGGGCCTTTGCAAGGCGCGGCGGCTGACGTACATCACGACGTGCGGCGGCTTTGTGGAAAGCGCGAATTTCGGGTACGAATACCTTTGCGGCATCGCGCGGATGTTCGGCATTCCCGAGGTGCGCTTCGTTGCGGCGGAAGGGCTCGACATTGTCGGCATCGACGTGGAGGCCCAGATGGACAAGGCACGCGAGGCGATGCGCAAGCTGGACTGACGGGCTTCGGAAGGTCCGACGGCGGGCGACTTCCGGGTGCGAGTCGGGCGGCCGGCGCCGCGCGGTCGCGAGAGCTCGGAGCCGCGAACTTGAGGCGGTCGTGAACGGCCGCGTCCGCTATACTTTCTCTGCTTGAAACGTTTGTGGAAAGGACGGCTTATGGCTGCTGGAAACGAAACGCCGCTGGTCGGCATCATCATGGGATCGGAAAGCGACATGCCTGCGATGGAGGCGTGCATGAAGCAGCTCGACGATTTCGGCGTGCCGTACGAGGTGAAGGTGGCAAGCGCACATCGCAAGCCGGCCGAGGTGCACGACTGGGCGTCGTCGGCGGTTGAGCGGGGCTTGCGCGTCATCGTTGCGGCGGCGGGGAAGGCAGCCCATCTAGGCGGCGTCGTGGCGGCCTACACGCCGCTGCCGGTCATCGCGGTGCCGATGAAGACGAGCGACCTGGGCGGGCTGGACTCGCTGCTGTCGATGGTGCAGATGCCCTCGGGCGTGCCGGTGGCCTGCGTCGCCATCAACGGCGCGAAAAACGCGGCCATTTTGGCTGTTCAGATGCTTGGCGCGGGCGATGAGGCCATGCGCCAGAAAATCGTCGACATGAAGGCTTCCATGGCGGAGGTCTAGGGAGGAAACTGATCAAATCTGACGAAATTGGTCAGCATCTCTCTGAACTGAGGCGAAAGCGCCGATGCCGACCGCAGCGAACCGCATCCTGGTTTTTGGACACGAGAAGCAGGATGCGGTTCGCGGCGGAAGGCCTCGGCGGCGTCGGTGCCAGGGAGGGTCGAAAAACGTGCGTCGGAGCTCTGGTCTGCGCTCCGGCGGCGCACATAGATCGAGGTGGGGATCGCAATGGCGCAAGCAGACGTGCGAGCGACGTCGAGCGGAAGCGTCGGGCTTACGCTCGACGCGCTTTCGAGCAGAGTCCCGTGGATCCGGCGGGCCGCATATGTTCTTTTCCCGTTCAGCCAGCTCGTGGCGTTGGTTTTCGCGGCGGGATGCATTGCGGAGTACGGCTTGCCGCCCGAGCAGCTGGCCGTGGTCCTGGCGATCGCCGTATGCTGCATCCCCGTCGATTTCGCGCTGCTCCAAATGGTGAGGCAAGCCGAAAAGGTCGATCGCGAGCGCGTGAGAAACCGCATGCTCGAGCAGGTGCTGAACGAGCAGGAGCAGCAACGCGCGTGCGCCCGGCGCAACTTGGACGAAGCCGAGGCCATCATGGATGCGCTGCGGCAGTGGGCGCAGCAGCTTGAGGCCGAGTTGGAGAAGAACCCGCAGGCAGACGACGCGCATGCGCAGGGGCCGGCCAAAGGAGCGCTCGCGTCGCTGCAGGCGCAGGCCCGCTATTGCGCACACCCGATCGTGAACACCCTGGTCGGCATAAAAGCGCAGCGGTTTCAAAAAGCAGGAGTCACGACCGTCTTCGATCTGCGCTTGCCAGACGCCCTTCCGTTTTCCGACGTCGAGATGTGCGGCATTTTCTCCAACCTGCTCGACAATGCGATGCACGCGTGCGAAAACGTTGCGGAAGGCGAGCGGTTCGTTCAGATGGATGCGGCCTACGATGGCGAAACCCTCGTGATCGCCATGCGCAACAGCTGCTCCGACCAGGACTTTAAGCGTGCTTCTCGGCCACAGTTCGCTTTGGGCCGCCCTGGCAGGGAATCGAAAATGCCCAAGCATGGCTGGGGCTTGTCGATTCTAAGAAGCTTGGCGGCGCGGCACGGCGGCTCGCTTTCGACGGCGTCCGACGAGGGCGTTTTCGACACGCGGCTCGAGCTTCGCAGCGACGCTTCGCGCATTTCGCCGCAAAAGGAGGCGTGCGGGCGATGACCGGATACGATTTCGAGCACGTGGTCGTCATGCTGATCGGATCGGTGCCTGCGCAGGTGATATATGCCGGGGCCTTGTGCCGGTTTTTCGGCGTGCAGCGAAAATGGCTCTACTGGGCGATCCAGATTCTTGCGGCGGCGCTGCTCATTCTGGTTTTCTGGGAAGTCGGCTCGTGGCAGCGGGTCGCTCTTTCGGCGGTCGTCTCGTTTTCGCCCGTGTTCTTTGGGGAGATCAAGCTTTGGCGTCGTTTGACCATCGCGCTGCTTGCGAGCGTCGTCATGATGCTCATGGATTTCGCGCTTGGCGTGGAGTGGATGCTGGTGACCGGCGAGGTGATTGCGGATTACGACGTTGCCTTCGCTCATCTGCCGGAATGCACCCTGCTCGTTGCCGTCAACATCATTCTGATGGCGGTGGCGTTTGCGCTGCTCGGCAGGTTCTTGGAGGCGGTCGGGCTGCTGCGCGGCGAGCAGTTCGGCATCATGCCGCTCACGGCAACGAGCCTCATTGGGTTTCCTCTTGTGCAGCTGGCGATCCTGACGCTCATCGTGCGCATCCTGTACGGGGTGAACGACCAGCTGCCGATCATGGCGTTTTCGCTCGCGGTGGTCGTGCTGTTCGTGCTGGCCGACGTGGCGGTCGTGGTCGCTGTGGCGGCTTCGTCGCGGCGGCGGATGGTGGAGCTGCGTTCGCGCATGCTGGAAGAGCGGGTCGACAGCTGCATGGCTGAATTCCGTGAGGCGGCCGTCGCGGTGGAGCGGGCCGCCCATGCGCGTCACGACGTGCGCAACAACGCGGCGGTCATCGAAGAGCTCTGGAAAAACGGCGACGCGTCCGAAGCCCGCCGCATGTGCGCCGATCTGAGGCGAGAGCTGGGATAGGGGAAGCTGACTCAGGCCACGACAGCCTCCATCGGCGTTTCCCTCGTCCGAAAAAATCGAAAAAAGTATTTAAGTGTACCGTTTATGGTACAGGACCGCCCAAAGGGTTTTGTTATGGTGAGCCCGTCTGTTTCGTCTCGGTCTTGTTAGAATGCAACCGTCGCTCGAGGGGGCGTGGGTTGAAACAAAATAATTTAGGTGCTGTGCGCATCGAACGAAGGAAAGGCCGGCAGACTTGCCGGCCTTTCCTTATCAGGAGCTAATTTTAACCTAAATTATTTTGAATATTCTTATAGACAAGCAGAAAAGACAAGCCTATAATCGCATCGTGGCGAACCGAAGGCTCAGCGACTAACCAGCAATCAAGGAGAAGCGAACATGACGCTCTACGCCCACACCGACAGCGAGCATTCTGCCGACCGTTCTCGGTGGCAAACGCTGGCCGACCACTTGAACAACGTCGCAGATCGAGCGGAGTGCTTTGCGTCCGCATTCGGCATGGGCTCGTATGGGCGCGTGCTGGGTCTTCTTCATGATGCGGGGAAGGCCTCAGACCTTTTCCAAGCAAGGCTTGCCGGCTCTTCGGAAAGGGTCGATCACGCCACGGCCGGCGCTTGCGAGGCGGTTAAGCGCTACGGGCCTGCTGGTCAGCTGTTGGCGTATTCCCTTGCCGGCCATCACGGGGGTTTGCCGAACGGGATCCCGCGCACGCACGGATTGCGGAGTGAAAGGCGAACCCCTCTTCAAGACAGGCTCGAGGGCGACATTGAGCCGTACGATGGGTTTTTTGACCTTGTCGAATCAGGGGAACTTGTGCTTCCGGCGGCAGAGGATCTGGGGCATGTGGCGTGGCCTTCGGTCCCTTCCCGCAGGTTTCCATCCAAGAACCTTGAGGCCGACGCCTATTTCTCGGTTTACGTGTTGGATCGCATGCTGTACTCATGCCTCACCGACGCGGACTACCTCGACACGGAGCGCTTCATGTCGCCGAACGTCTATGGCGCACGCGAGGGCCGGCGCCTCGCCTCAATTGCAGAACTTGATGAACGGCTCGACGCTTTTTTGGCTGGCAAGCGCTCGGCGGACACGCCGGTCAATGCCGCCCGCCAAGACGTTTTGACGGATTGCGTTGTGGCGTCGCGGCTTGAACAGGGGCTTTTCACGCTTACGGTGCCGACGGGCGGTGGCAAAACGCTTTCTTCGCTGGCTTTTGCCCTCAAGCACGCACGCAAACACGACCTCGATCGCGTGATCGTTGCCATCCCTTTTACGAGCATCACGTCTCAGACGGCCCAGGTTCTGCGCGATATTCTTGGGGCGGAAAACGTTCTTGAGCATCATAGCAACGTCGATTTTGGAAAACTCGATGACGAGGAAGCCCTCAGCTACAAATTGGCGTCGCAGAATTGGGATGCGCCCGTGGTCGTTACCACCAACGTGCAGCTGTTCGAGTCGCTGTTCGCGTCGAAGCCGGGGAAAAGTCGGAAAATTCACCGCATCGCAAAATCCGTCGTTGTTTTGGACGAGGCGCAAACGCTTCCGGATCCGTTGCTGCTGCCGACCCTTGCCATGCTTGAAGAGTTGACGCTGGCCTACCGGACGACGGTGGTCTTGTGCACGGCCACCCAGCCGGTGCTGGATGATTTGTGGCCCTTTGGCTCGGAGCCTGCCGAAATCGTCAAACACCGGGAGAAATTCCAAGAAGCTTTTGGGGGTCGTGTCGAATACGACGTGATGGGAGGGGTTGAGGCCGACTTGCTTATCGAAGATCTTTGCAAACATGACCAGGTGCTTTGCATCGTTGGCACGAAGGGCGGCGCACGGCTCGTCTATGACAGGTTGGCAGAGAGGCTGGCCGCGGAAGGCGAAATCGACAGCGCGAAGACCGCGTTCGAAAAAGGCGTTTTCCATCTGAGCGCCTTTATGACGCCGGTCCATCGAAGCGATATGATAGAGCGCATCCGCATGCGCCTGCAGAATGGGGAGCGGTGCATGGTCGTTTCGACCCAGCTCATCGAAGCGGGCGTTGACGTGGACTTTCCTGTGGTGTATCGCGAACTTGCCGGCATGGACTCCATCGTTCAAGCGGCGGGCCGGTGCAATCGAGAAGGCAAGAGAGCCGCAGGCGTCGTGCATGTTTTCGAATTGTTCCAAGACGGGGAATTGAAAAAGACCAGCAAGTGGCTCGAAAATATGAAGCACTTTTCGCGCGAGCTCATTCAGCAAAATGGAGGCCGCATCGACGAAACGCTCATATCGAAATTCTTTGACCGGCGGTACTGCTCTGAAGAATTGGACGCCATGGAGATCTTCAAAACCCTTTCGGCGCGTTCTATCAGGGGAAATAAGCTGATAAACATTCCCTTTGAGCAGTGCGCTTGCGATTACAAAATTATCGACGATGCGACAACGGCGGTTCTCATTCCGTTTGAGAGCGGCGGCAGGCAAGCGTTGCATGATCTTATGCAAGCGGAATATCCGGTTTCTTTGACGTCGCGCATGCAGCAGTACAGCGTCAGCGTGCCCACGTGGCTTGTGGGGGAATACGAAAGAGCGGGCGTTGTCGACAAACGTTTCGATCCGCTGGTGTTCATGAAAGAATACCAAGTAGCTTATTACTATCGAGAAGACGTAGGCCTGATCAAGCCGGGAGAGGAGGAGCCTCAGTTTCTTGCACTGTAGCGTTGTCTTTGTTCAAGGGAAACCATCACAGAGAGGAGGTAACATGGGATACGGAGTAAAAATGCTGGTCAAAGGGCCGCGAGCGTGCTTTACGCGTCCGGAGATGAAGTCGGAGCGCGTGTCGTACGACTGCATCACGCCTTCGGCGGCGCGTGGTTTGATAGAAGCCGTCTATTGGAAGCCGGCGATTCGGTGGTGCATCGACAGCATCGAAGTGCTCAACGAGATTCGATTCGACACGTTTCGCCGCAACGAGCTTGGCGGCAAGTTGAGCTATCGCAACGCGAAAGGCGCCCTGAAAAGCGATCGCGAGCTGTATACGGTTGCGACGGAAGATAGGCAGCAGCGGGCGACGATGTATCTCAAAGACGTGGCGTATGTGATTGCGGCTCATTTCGATTTGACCGATTCGGCCGGACCTGACGATACCGTGGAAAAGCACTACAACATTGCGCTGCGTCGGCTTCGCAAGGGGCAGTGTTTCAACCAGCCGGTTCTCGGATGTCGCGAATTTCCTGCCGTCGTCGAGCTTATTGAGGAGGGCGATGCGGCTCCTGTGTCGTTCTATGCGGGGAGCGGCGAGCGTGATCTGGGGTTTATGCTGTACGATATCGATTTCGACCATGACATGGAGCCGCTGTTTTACCGAGCGGTTATGCGGGACGGCGTCATTGACGTGGCTGGTGCCGCGCAGGGGGTGATCGGATGATCGTCCAGGAATTGCATCGATATTATGAGCGCCTGGTCAAGGATCCCGATTGCGACGTGCCTGCACGATTTTGGGGCAAGGAAAAAGTCGGCTGGAGATTGATTCTCGATCGGGACGGGATGCTGGTCGGCGCCGATCCTCTGATGACCGACGATGGGAAAAAGACGCGCGATTTCAAGGTAATTCGCGTTCCGGAACATCAAACACGATCAGGATCAGGCTTTTTGCCGTTTTTCCTCTGCGACAACGTGGCGTATCTGCTTGGCTATGATGAGGCGAAAGGCGTGGGCAAGCGCCAGGCGTCGGCCGAGCTTCATCGTGAAGTTCTGAAAGAGTGCTGCGACGAGGGCGCCTTGGCGGTCCTTCGGTTTTTCGATCGCGATGACTTTGATGCGCACTTGCCGGAGGGCACGGCGGAAAAATTGCACGAGGCGCAGGGCTTTGTCGCGTTCGGCCTTGAAGGGCAAAGGGGCTTTGTTCACGAACGTCCTGAAGTTGCACAGGCTTGGATGCGGCATTCCGCCCGGCCGAATCCCGATGCCGTATGGGGACATTGCTCCATCACGGGGGAGCATGCGCCTCTTGCGCGGCTGTTTCCCCAGGTCACTGGCGTTCCAGGTGCGCAGTCGGCCGGTGCTTCGCTCGTGTCTTTCAATCTTGACGCATTCGAATCTTACGGAAAAAGGCAGTCGTACAACGCCTCGCTGTCAGAGGAGGTCGCCTCGAATGCGGGTGCTGCGCTTCGCTATTTGTACGGCAGTCTCGATCATCGGGTGCGTTTTGGGGACACGATGGTCTTGTTTTGGACCGACAGGCCTGCCGAAAAAGAAAACGCAGCGGTGGGGATCGTTTTTGGAGGCGTGAGCATCCCAGACGTTCCGGCATCGGAAAGGGCGGAAGAAGGCGAGGAAGTTCAGCAGCTTCGCAAGACGCTTGAAAACATTCGATCGGGCAGGTCGGTCGAGGAATATGATCTCGAAACGCGCTTTTATCTGCTGGGAATTTCACCTAACGCAGCGCGGCTTGCAGTGCGTTTTTTCGAGGTCGAGACGTTCGGGCGGATTCTCGAAAATTATGACCAATACTTGCAAGATGTCGCGATGGACGGCGTTCGGACCACTTCGTTGCGAGTGCTTCTGCAGCAAACGGCCCAGCTGGGGAAAGAGGAAAACATTCCATCGACCCTGGTCAACGGATGTTTTGCTTCAATGCTGACGGGGTGCGCGTTTCCATCGGCCCTGTTCCATCTGCTGCTTTCGAGGACCCGTTCTGACCAGGCGGGCAACGACAAGTTTGATCTGGGAAAAAGGGCGGCTTTGCTGAAGGCGTGTCTCGTGCGCAAAGACCGAATCATGGGACGAGAAGAAAGGGGTTTGTCGATGAGCCTGAACAGGGATCGAACGGACCAAGGATACGTGCTGGGACGGTTGTTTGCCGTCATCGAGCGTGCTCAAGGTGCGGCAATTGGGGATGTGAACGCATCGGTGCGCGACCGCTACATCGGGGGCGCGGCAACCACCCCTGCGCGTGTCATGCCGCACTTGCTTTTGAACATGCAGAACCATCTGGCGAAAATTCGCAAGGCGAATTCGGGTCTGTGCAATTTTCTCGAAAAAAACGCCGAAGAAATAATGGACCTGCTGAACGATGACGTTTCTTTTCCCCGTTCGCTGAGTTCTGAACAGCAAGGAGAATTTATCGTTGGCTATTATCAACAGAGGGCTGACTTGTGGAAAAAGAAATCAAAAGACAACCCTCCGGCCGATGAGACAGTGGATCAAAACGGCAACCTTGAAGAAGAATAGGAGAACATCATGAGCGAGCCCATTTCCAATCGATACGACTTCGTCCTGTTGTTCGACGTGAAAAATGGCAACCCCAACGGTGACCCGGATGCGGGAAATATGCCGAGAATCGACCCTTCGACAAGCAAGGGCATCGTGTCTGACGTGTGCCTGAAGCGCAAAATTCGAAACTACGTCGACCTGGTGAAAGGCGAAGACCTTGATGATCCCGACGCGTCCGAAGGCGAACAGGGTTACAAGATCTACGTTCAAGAAGCGGCGGTGCTGAACAGCAGAAACAAGAAGGCGTACATCCACCACGATCTCAAGTCGACTCAAAAAAAGCTTCCGAAGGACAAAGAGGACCAGCGCAAGGTCACGCGATTCATGTGCGATAATTTCTTCGATATCCGCACTTTTGGCGCCGTCATGACGACGGAAGTCAATTGCGGGCAGGTTCGCGGACCGGTGCAGCTTTGTTTTGCCGAATCGATCGATCCCGTTCTGCCTCTGGACATGAGCATCACGCGCATGGCGGTCACGAATGAAAAGGACATCGAAAAAGAAAAAACCATGGGGCGCAAGCAGTACATTCCCTATGGCCTGTACCGCGCCGAAGGCTTCATTTCCGCCGCTCTTGCAGAAAAGACCGGATTTAGCCAAGCCGACCTCGACCTTCTCTTCGAAGCGCTTATGAACATGTTCGAGAATGATCGCAGCGCTTCTCACGGGCTTATGACGTCGCGCAAACTGTTCGTTTTCAAGCATGAAAGCAAGCTGGGCAACGCGCCTGCTTACAAGCTGTTTGACGCTGTCAAGGTCAAGCGCGTGGACGAGGACGTCGAGCCCCGCGCCTTCGACGACTACCGCGTGGAGGTTGGGGAGCTGCCGGAAGGCGTTGAGCTGTTGGAATGGCAGTAAATCGGCCTGCGTGCAAGCGAGCGCCTGTCTTTAGTGCCGTCGGTTGAGAGAGCGAGGAATGTATGTATCCCGAAGACGAATTTCTCGCTCTCTCCGGCATCCAGCATTTTGCCTTTTGTCGACGTCAGTGGGCCCTCATCCATCTTGAGCAGCAGTGGAGCGAAAACGTTCTTACTGTTCAGGGGTCGCTTATGCATGCTTGCGCCCACGATGGAAGCATTCGCGAGCGCAGGGGCGACACGATCGTTGTTCGAGGGCTGCGGGTGCATTCGCATGAGCTCGGGCTGGCAGGCGTCTGCGATGTCGTCGAGTTTCATCGCACCGAGGTGGGATTTTTCCTTGCTGATGAAGAGGGCCTATGGAGCGCTGTGCCCGTGGAATACAAGCGCGGCAAAGCAAAATTTCACGACGCTGACAGAATGCAATTATGCGCACAGGCGATGTGCCTGGAAGAGATGCTGTGCTGTGAAATTTCTGAAGGGTTTCTTTACTACGGGAAGACCCATTCGCGCGAACCGGTGAACGTGACTTCTGAGCTGCGTGGCGCGGTGCGCGATGCCGCCCGCGAGATGCATGATCTGTACGTGCGGGGACGTACCCCGCATTCGAAACGCCGAAACGCGTGTCGGTCCTGTTCGCTGCAGGATATGTGCTTGCCAGCGTCTTTCGAGCGAGAAACCGTTGAAGCGTATGTTCGTCGACGATTGCGGGAGGATTGATGCGGCAACTCAAAAACACCCTGTATGTTTTCACGGAAGATGCCTACGTGGCGCTTGATGGTGAAAATGCAGTCGTTCGGCAGGACAAGCGTGAGCTTGGCCGTGTGCCGCTGCACACGCTTGAGGGCATAACGTGCTTTTCGTATCCAGGGGCCAGCCCGAAATTGATGGGGGCGTGTGCGGAAAGAGGCGTCGCGCTGTCTTTTTTCGATCCGCACGGGCGTTTTCTCGCACGCTCCGTCGGTGCACAGCAAGGCAACGTTTTGCTTCGAAAAACGCAGTATTCGTGGTCGGAGAGTTGCGAGAAAAGTCTCCCGCTCTCGAAAAATTTCATCATTGGCAAAATATACAACGGGCGATGGGTGCTTGAACGGGCTCTTCGCGACCATGGTTTGCGTATAGATGCCGACGCCGTTGGCCGTGCGTCGGGAAAATTGAAGTCGTCTTTGACGCGAATAAAGAACTGCAGTTCCATCGAGAGCGTGCGTGGCATTGAAGGTGAAGCGGCTGCCACGTATTTTGAAGTGTTCGACCAGCTTGTTCTGAGAAATACTGAAACATTCGCTTTTCGGGGACGCGTGCGCAGGCCTCCGACCGATCCGGTGAATGCGATGCTTTCGCTGTTCTATACCATTTTGGCGTCGGACTGTGCAGCGGCGTTGGAGGGTGTCGGGCTGGATCCATATGTCGGATTTTTGCATTGCGACAGACCTGGGCGAAAATCACTGGCCTTGGACCTGATGGAAGAGCTGCGCCCGGTCGTCGTTGACAGGTTTGTGCTGACCTCGATAAACAATCGCATAGTCGGTCCGGAACATTTCGAACGGCGTGAAACAGGAGAAGTCCTGCTGACCGACAAAGGAAGGAAGACGCTGTTCGAGACTTGGCAGAATCGCAAACGCGAAGAAATGCTTCACCCGTTTTTGAAAGAGAAAATTCCGCGCGGATTGCTTCCTCATGTGCAAGCGCTGCTTTTGTCTCGGTGCCTTCGCGGCGATTTGGACGCGTATCCGCCATTTCTTTGGAAGTAAGGTTTTGGATCAGACGACTGGCGAACATGCCGGTTGAAACGAGGTGTGATTTCATGTTGACCGTGATAACGTACGATGTGAATACCGAGGATGCCGCCGGTCGGAAGCGTCTGAGAAAAGTCGCAAAACACTGCGTCAACTATGGTCAGCGCGTGCAAAATTCCGTATTCGAATGCGTGGCCGACGCGGCGACGATGGCGCACATCAGGGAAGAACTTTTGGGCCTGATAGATCCCGAGAAAGATAGCTTGCGGCTTTATTCGATGGGGAACAATTACCAGGGTAAGATCGAACATATTGGCGCAAAAGCAAGCTATGAGGCCGAGGGATTTATTTCGTTCTGAGGGGGGCGTCGGGCTGCACGAGGCCGAGGGGGCTGGCCGGCGCTTTCTTGGAAATTGCGGGCCAGGCTCTGCGAAGGCGAGCGCGAACGGGAGGCGTTCATGATTGCCCTTGTCGGTTCGCACTCGTTTTCTGCGCTTTGAACCTTGACAAAGCGGCTCTTGCGGCAGGTTGTTCTGCTTTAAAGTCTTATATGGTAGGATTATGTGTGCAAGACACAAGGTCTTGCGGTCGCTCCCCGCAAGGGGAGCGTGGGTTGAAACCACGTCGTAGTGATGAAATTCTTTACGGCATTGAAAGTCGCTCCCCGCAAGGGGAGCGTGGGTTGAAACAAGGTACTCGCGCAAATCGTCTGGTCTTATTTTTAGTCGCTCCCCGCAAGGGGAGCGTGGGTTGAAACTCGCGCATCATGCGTTGCAGCGGTGCCTTGATCTCGTCGCTCCCCGCAAGGGGAGCGTGGGTTGAAACAGCTTCGTCCTTCTCTGGCCGGTCTGCCGGTCGGGTCGCTCCCCGCAAGGGGAGCGTGGGTTGAAACAAACTGTCGCACGCGAGCCCGCGGCTCTTCGCGGTCGCTCCCCGCAAGGGGAGCGTGGGTTGAAACGCCAAGGGCGTGTACGAGCGGTCCTATCCATGCGGGTCGCTCCCCGCAAGGGGAGCGTGGGTTGAAACAAGCTTATAGCGTGAAAGCATGATCAATGCTTGCTGTCGCTCCCCGCAAGGGGAGCGTGGGTTGAAACGACCTTGCAAAAGGTGCGCCAGGAGTTGCGCAGGTTGGTCGCTCCCCGCAAGGGGAGCGTGGGTTGAAACGAGCTTCTGGAGGCTGGCCGATGACCCCGCAGGAGTCGCTCCCCGCAAGGGGAGCGTGGGTTGAAACCACGCGATGATTGCCGCCTTTATTGCGCTGATCGGTCGCTCCCCGCAAGGGGAGCGTGGGTTGAAACGGGGAACTGCAAAACTACAGCCCGGAGTGGGACGTCGCTCCCCGCAAGGGGAGCGTGGGTTGAAACACCGTTGAAAATCGGCTCGTAACACTCAAAGCCGTCGCTCCCCGCAAGGGGAGCGTGGGTTGAAACTATTGCTGTAACGTAAGGCAAATCATCTGACGATGTCGCTCCCCGCAAGGGGAGCGTGGGTTGAAACCACCTTTACAGCTTTGAAATGTTTTTGCACGAGGAGTCGCTCCCCGCAAGGGGAGCGTGGGTTGAAACTGCTCAGCTTGATATTGTCGCCGGTAGTCTCCACCGTCGCTCCCCGCAAGGGGAGCGTGGGTTGAAACTTGGTCACGTCATCCCACGGCACAAAGCCGGTTCGTCGCTCCCCGCAAGGGGAGCGTGGGTTGAAACGGTTTGCATCAAAGCATCGTATGCGCTACCAAAGTCGCTCCCCGCAAGGGGAGCGTGGGTTGAAACTTGTATTTCGCCGTCCCTCGCCCGGTGCTCCTTGGTCGCTCCCCGCAAGGGGAGCGTGGGTTGAAACCAAGCGGCGTATTCCTCCGGCGTCATGTTTTCGTCGCTCCCCGCAAGGGGAGCGTGGGTTGAAACAGCGGATCTACCGTAGCCGAAATCGTCAGGGCTGGTCGCTCCCCGCAAGGGGAGCGTGGGTTGAAACTATCCTGAAGCGACGTCACAAGCCCCGCAGGCGCGTCGCTCCCCGCAAGGGGAGCGTGGGTTGAAACGGCGTTAGGGTTACGCTTTCCGGTTTCCCATTGCTGTCGCTCCCCGCAAGGGGAGCGTGGGTTGAAACTCGTCTGCGTAGTACCATACGCATAAAGATGAAAGTCGCTCCCCGCAAGGGGAGCGTGGGTTGAAACGAGTCGACGTGCGGAAGCGACGTCGGCGGCTGCAGGTCGCTCCCCGCAAGGGGAGCGTGGGTTGAAACCCGTTTCGGGCCGGACGTTCAAGGGCCATTTGAGTCGCTCCCCGCAAGGGGAGCGTGGGTTGAAACCGACGTTTCCGACCTCGCACGAAAAGCTTGCGTCTGTCGCTCCCCGCAAGGGGAGCGTGGGTTGAAACTACATCGACGCGGTGGAAGGCATCGACGACGCAGTCGCTCCCCGCAAGGGGAGCGTGGGTTGAAACGACGCATCGAGTGTCACGGACATGTCGTGCATGGGCCGGATCCGCGCAATGGGAATGCGGATCGAAACGAAGGCATCTGTGTGCACTGGGAGCACACAAGCGTCTTTCCTGCGGAAAGACGTGGGTTGAAGTGGCTTTGGCTGCGTTTGCGCTTCGGGGAAACGATGGAGAAATCGCTATGGAAATCCTTGTGGATCTGTTTGGTTCTGGTGCTCCGAACTGCAATGAGTTTTACTCGTTTTCAGGCTCTTCTCCGGTTCGGCTTTTCGTCCCTGCCTGCCGCCCCCCGCTGCCCTTCGACCTCTTCTGCTCCCCCTGCTGTTCTAGCGGCGCCGCCGCGTCTACCGCCGCCGAGTGGGTTGGGACGGCCTTTTCCTTCCGCAGACGGCGGCGGCCGGGCAAGTTGCGCTACCATGACCCTACGAACTGCGAAGACGGAGGACTCATGGCGAAGAAACTGCTGATGGGAAACGAGGCGTTTGCGCATGCGGCGCTTGAGGCCGGCGTGCGCGTGGTGGCGGGCTACCCCGGAACGCCCTCTTCGGAACTGGTGGAGACGGTTGCCGCCCTGCATGCCGACGGATCGGCCGAAGGCGTGCATGTGGAGTGGTCCACCAACGAAAAGGCGGCGCTCGAGCTGTTGGCCGGCGCGGCGTACGCGGGCGCACGGGTGCTGTTCACGTGCAAGCAAGTGGGCCTCAACGTGGCCAGCGACGCGCTTATGAGCCTCAACTACGTGGGCGTGAAGGGCGGCACGGTGCTGTTCGTGGCCGACGACCCCGGCCCCATCTCGTCGCAAACCGAGCAGGACACGCGTCGGTTCGCGTCGTTCGCGAAGGTGCCGGTGCTTGATCCTGCCACGCCTGACCAGGGCTTTCAGATGATGCAGGCCGCCTTCGACCTGTCGGAGCGCTACGGCACGCCGGTCATCGTGAGGCCCACCACGCGCATCTGCCACGCGTCCACGTTCTTCGACGTCGCCGAATCCACGCAGGCGCGTCCTGTGCCCCCCGAAGGCTTTGAGCGCGACCCGCGCTGGGTCATCTTCCCGCGCCGCTCTTTCGAGGCCCATGGCGAAATCAACGACCGCCTGTCCGCCATCGCCGCCGATTTTGCGAACGATCCGCAGTTTGCTGCGTTCAATCCGACGTTTCGCGGTGGCGGCGTGGAAGGGGCGCAGGCCTCGGGCGCTTCCGACGACCTGCCGCGTTTCGGCATCGTTGCGGGCGGCGTCTCGGCGGCCTATGTCTTGGAGGCGTTGCGCATGCTGGAGACGCATGCGGCCGCTGCGGGAAAATCGCTTCCTCTGTACGCGTTTTGGCAGGTGGGAACGGTGTTTCCTTTCCCGCGCGACAAGGCGATGCGCTTCTTGCGCGACGTGTCCGGCAGCGTGATCGTCTTCGAGGAACTGGACCACGTGCTGGAAGACGAGCTGCTGGCGACCATTGGCGCCGCTGCAAGCGATCCGGCGGCGCCTCGTCCGCGGATTCGCGGCAAGCTCGACGGCACGACGCGCGACCGCGGCGAGAATTCGGTCGAAGACGCGCTCGTGCGGCTGGCGACGTTTCTGGAGGTGCCGGAGCTGGCAGGCCTGCCGAAAAAAGCTGCTGCGGAGGCCGCCTGCGCAGTCGACGCCTGCGCAGGTGGCAGCCGCTTCGCCTACCAGGCCCCCGACGACGCGCCGCTGCCGGTGCGACCTCCGGTCCTGTGCGCGGGATGTCCGCACCGCGGCAGCTTCTACGCCGTGAAGCGTGCCCTGGGAAAGACGCCGGCCGTGCTGTGCGGCGACATCGGGTGCTACACGCTGGGCAACGCGATGCCGCTCGACGCCGTGGACACGTGCTTGTGCATGGGCGCCGGCATCACCATGGCGCAGGGCTTTTCAGTGGCGGAGCCGGGCAAAAAGGCGCTGGCGTTCGTGGGCGATTCCACGTTTTTCGCGAGCGCCATGACCGGCATTGCGAACGCGGCGTACAACGGCCACGACGTGACGTTCTGCATCCTGGACAACGCGACGACGGCCATGACCGGCTCGCAGCCCCACCCCGGAACAGGGGTGACGCTCATGGGCGAGCGGCGCCGGCCCCTTTCGATCCCGCGCGTGCTTGAGGCATTGGGCATCGAGCGCATCGTGGCGGCCAACCCGCTCGACCTGCAGGCGAGCATCGATGCCGTGCGCGAAGCCGTCGCGTTCGAAGGTCCGTCGGCGGTCATTTTCACGTCGCCGTGCGTGCAGCTGTTCGCGCCTTCCGCGCGGGCGGCCATCGACGTCGACGCATGCCGCGGCTGCAAAAAGTGCATCACCGAAATCGGTTGTCCGGGCATCGGGTTCAATGCAGACGTCCGCGGGCCGAAAAGCGGCGAGCGCGGCCAGGCGTTCGTGGACGCTGGGCTGTGCAACGGGTGCGGCCTGTGCGTGCAGGTGTGCCCGTTCGACGCGATTTCCGTGGGCGACAGGTAGAAGGCGCCGGGCCGTCGGCCGCGCGGGCTGCGGCGGGCGGCAAGGTCGAAGCGCGAAGGGGCCGGTCGGGCGGCAGGCAGCGGGCGGCGCGACCGAGAAGGGAAAGGAAGTCCCATGATCAACATACTTCTTGCCGGCGTCGGCGGACAAGGGACGGTGCTGGCGGCAAAAGTGCTGGCCCAGGCCGCGCTTGAAAAGGGCTGGCAGGTCCGCACGGCCGAAACCATCGGCATGGCCCAGCGCGGCGGCAACGTGGTGTCGCACGTGCGCATGGGGTCTGACGGCGAAGAGGTGTTGGCTCCGCTGGTGGCCGAGGGGACGGCGGACGTCATCGTGGCGTTCGAGCCGGCCGAGGCCGCCCGCGTGCTGCCGTATCTGGCGCCCGCCGGCGTGCTCGTGACCGCGACGACGCCGTTGCAGCCGGTCACGGCGGCGCTTGCGAAGCATGCGTATCGCGCCGAGGAAATCGTGGGAAACATCGCCGCGTCGCTGGAAGGCTCGCAGGCGACGTTCGTGCCGGTCGACGACGCTGCCCTGTGCAGCGAAGTGGGCGGCCGCAAGGCGCTCAACACGCTCATGCTGGCAAGCGCCCTGTCGCTTGGCCGCATCCCCCTCTCGCTCGACGATTTGCGCAGCGCCGTCCGCGCCTGCGTGAAGCCGCGCTTCGTCGACCTCAACCTGCAGGCGATCGAAGTGGCGGCGGCGCGGGCCTAGCGCCGCGAAGGCGCTGCGACAGCGCGGGCCTAGCGCCGCGGAGCGAAGGCTCCACGGCGGCACGGGCCTAACGGCGGGAAGGCCCCACGGCAGAGCGGGCCTAGCGCTGCGAAGCGAAGGCTCCACGGCGGTGCGGGCCTAGCGCCGCGCCTCCCCGCATGCGTCCGCTCACGGCCTTCCGACTTTTGCAACCCGTTCGCAATAAAGTTGGTGTACTATAACAAACATGGTTTCTCGATCGGACATAGCCTCTTTTGCAGCCGTGGTTTCGGCAGGTCGATGGCGCTAGCTGCCTCGTGCAGCCCCCTCATACCCTTTTGACCTCGGGTTTTTACACCCGCTTTCGACCGATTGCGCCGCATTCGGCGCCTGCTTTCGCAAAGGAGCTTTCCCATGCAGATGACCGACGTCCAGCTCGACATGATTCGCAGCCAATTCCGCACGCTGAAGGAGCGCAGCCCGTTCTATGCGCAAAAGTTTGCCGACGTTGACTTGTCTGACGTGCGCACGCAGCAGGATTTCGAGCAGTTGCCGTTTTCGGAAAAGGACGACCTGCGAGCCGTCTACCCCTTGGGCCTGCAGGCCGTGCCCGACGAGAAAATCGTAAGAATCCACTCTTCATCAGGCACGACGGGCACGCCGGTCATCATTCCCTACACGCAGAAGGACGTGACCGACTGGGCCATCCAATTCGCCCGCTGCTACGAGATGGCGGGCGTCACGCCGCTTGACCGCGTGCATATCACGCCGGGCTACGGTCTGTGGACGGCGGGCATCGGGTTCCAGCTGGGGTGCGAGCGCCTTGGCGCCATGGCCATCCCGATGGGCCCGGGCAACACCGAAAAGCAGCTGAAAATGATGGAGGACCTTGGCTCAACGGTGCTGTGCGCCACCAGTTCCTATGCGCTGCTGCTTGCCGAAGAAATCGCCGCTCGCGGCATCCGCGACCGGCTGAAGCTGCGCAAGGGCGTCATCGGCAGCGAGCGGTGGGGCGACAAGATGCGTGCCCGCATCTCCGGCGAGCTGGGCATCGACATCTACGACGTTTACGGCCTGACGGAAATCTACGGCCCGGGCATCGGCATCAGCTGCGACGAGCATGCCGGCATGCACATCTGGGACGACTTCGTCTACATCGAGGTCATCGACCCGGCCACCGGCAAAACGATTCCCGACGGCGAGGTGGGCGAGTTGGTGCTGACCACGCTGCAGAAGGAAGGGGCCCCGCTCATTCGCTACCGCACGCACGATCTGACGCGCATCGTTCCTGGCGAATGCGCTTGCGGCAGCCATCATCCGCGCATCGACACGCTGGTGGGCCGCACCGACGACATGTTCAAGGTGAAGGGCTGCAACATGTTCCCGGCGCAGGTGGAAGAGGTCATCAAGATCACCGACGGCACCAGCTCGGAATACCAGGTGATGATCGAGAACATCTCCGGCAAGGACGTGCTGACGGTGCTGTTCGAAACGCCGCTCGAAGGCGATGCGAAGGCTCGCTGCGAAGAAGAGCTGGCGACCATCTTCAAGGCGAAGCTCGGCTGCACGCCCGACGCGAAGGGCGTCCCCATGGGAGAGCTGCCCAGGTCAGAGAAGAAAACGAAGCGCATCTTCGACTCGCGGTACTAAGCAGTTCTGTTCGCTCTGGCGATCCGGCGCACCTGGCGGCCTCGTTATCGAAGCGGAGCCTCGCCGGCGAAACAACCGTCCGGCGGCTCCGCAACTTCGCTTTCAGCCCGGGGTCGCGCTCTTCGCTTTCCAGCCTTCTATCGGTGCCCCTCGTCCCTCCATTCTCAACTGAAAGTTGTACCTCTTTCCACGTATTGCCATCCGTGCTGGTCAGAAAATGTCTCGCCAAGGCCGCTCTAGTGTGCTAAAGTGGTGCCCATGTTTTTCTTGGGTGGACATATCGTTTGCGCTGATTCGGCCAATGCCGTCATGAGCCAGCACGTGGCTCAGCAGTGTTGTGGCGAAGCGGCCCGTGCGGTCATGAGCCAGCACGTGGCCCAGCAGTCTGCGCGTGCGTCCTTCTCGAACTCCATCTACCGTCGATATTTTTAGCACACGGCACCGCTTGGTCCGGGTGCTATTTTTTATGCCTGGGCTTTGGCGTCTGTCGTGTGCGCCTTCGGTGGCGATGGGGCGAAGGGAAGGACCGGCGCTTGGCTGACCTGCGCCTTCACCCGTCGAAAGACATCGTTTCCGCTCTGGTACACAAGGACTGCCGCACAAGGCGCCGTTGCCAGAGGGGAGACGGGAAGCAAGACGAGCCTCCCGTGGCGAGCGGGCGGCGAAAGTGAAGGAGAGGTCATGTTCCTGAAAATCCTGTTGGTAGTGGTGTTCGTCGCGGTTGCGGTCGCGGTGGGCCTGTACTGCCGCAAAACCACTGACACGGTCGACGGCTTCGTGCTGGGCGGCCGCAAGGTCGGGCCGTGGATGAGCGCGTTCGCGTACGGCACCAGCTACTTTTCGGCCGTCGTGTTCGTCGGCTACGCGGGCCAGTTCGGCTTCAAGTACGGCATCGCCGCCACGTGGGCCGGCATCGGCAACGCCATTTTGGGATCGCTGCTGGCCTGGTGGGTGCTCGGTCCGCGTGCTCGCGAGATGACGCACCGCCTGGGCGCCCAGACCATGCCGGAGTTCTTCGGCAAGCGCTACGGTTCGAAGGCCCTGCGCGTTGCGGCGGCGGCCATCATCTTTGTCTTCCTGATCCCTTACACCGCGTCGGTCTACAACGGACTGTCGCGCCTGTTCGGCATGGCGTTCAACCTGCCCTATGATGCGTGCGTCATCGGCATGGCCGTTGTGACCTGCATTTATGTGGTACTTGGCGGGTATATGGCCACGGTCATGAACGACTTCATCCAGGGCATCGTCATGCTGCTGGGCATTTCTGCGGTCATTGTGGCGGTCATGATGAACAACGGCGGCTTCTCGGAGGCCATCAACCAGCTGTCGCAGATTCCCGCGGCCGACAACCCGGCGCTCAACGGCGCGTACGTCAGCTGGTTCGGACCCGACCTGTTCAACCTGGTGGGCGTCGTTATTTTGACCTCGCTCGGCACGTGGGGCCTGCCGCAGATGGTGCAGAAGTTCTACGCCATCAAAAGCGGTCCGGCGGTGAAGCAGGGCGCCATCATCTCGACCATCTTCGCGTTCGTCGTGGCCGGCGGCTCGTACTTCCTTGGCGGCTTCGGGCGTCTGTACGAAGACCAGATCGAATACGCCGCCAACGGCACGCCCATTTACGACTCGGTCATCCCCACCATGCTGTCCACGTTGCCCGACGTGCTGATCGGCCTGGTCATCGTACTGGTTTTGTCGGCTTCCATGTCGACGCTGTCGTCGTTGGTGCTCACGTCTTCTTCAACGCTGACCATCGACCTCATCAAAGACAACCTCGTCAAGGACATGACCGAGAAGAAGCAGCTGCTGTACATGCGCGTGCTGCTGGTGGTGTTCGTGGTCATTTCGGCGGCCATCGCGCTGCTGCAGTATCACAGCTCCATCGTGTTCATCGCCCAGCTCATGGGATATTCGTGGGGCGCGTTGGCCGGCGCGTTCTTGGGGCCCTTCCTGTGGGGTCTGTACTCGGGCAAGATTTCCCGCCCGGCCGTGTGGTGCTCGTTCGCCGTGGGCGTGGGCCTGACGGCGGTCAACATGATCATGGGCTTCGCCGGCACGCCGCTCATTGCGTCGCCGATAAACTGCGGCGCCTTGGCCATGCTGTTGTCCCTGGTCATCGTGCCGGTTGTAAGCCTGTTCACGAAGGCGGTGCCGTTTGACGTGGAGCCGCCGAGCGTGCAAGGCGCCATCGACCGCGAATACGAGCACGAGGTCATGCACGAACTGGAGGCGGAAGCCGCGAACTAGAACTAGCGCGGTTCGAGGCTTTGACGGCGGGGGCGGGGGCATCCCAGCGAACGCTCCCGCCGAGCTGACAGAGGGACGGGGTATTCGTCAGCTCGGCTTGCCGAGCTGACGAATACCCCGTCCCTCTGTCAGCTCCTTAGTTTTGGTATACTCTGCTGCGCATGAAGAAGACCTCTCGGATCGGGGAAAGTCGGGCGAAAATCCCGCACGGTGCCGCCACTGTGACTCAGCGAACGGTTCGCTGACCAGCCAGAACACCCGCCGAGAAGCGTAAGTGCGCACAAGGGCGAGCCACCCTTGGCGCATGGGGATGCCTTGAGCGGCGGTGCGGCCGAAGCGGCTGCAGCGCAAGCCGGCGTTGTACCGTGGATGCGCGGCCGCGTCGCCTCGACGAAGCGTCTCTTTCTTTCGCCGTCTGCTTCTGCGGAAAAACGTCGAATGAAAGGAGCGAACGTGAGAGAAATCCGGAAAACAAGGATCGAGGGGGCTGCCGCGAAGGCGTGGCTGGCGGTTTTTGCGCTGGCAACGGCCCTGGTCATGGGCTTGTCGCCTGCTGCTGCCTGGGCCGATGACGCCCGCGCCGCGCAAGCGCCGCTCAATGCGACCGACACGGTGACGCTGACGGTCATCGGGGGCGCTGCAAGCGCGTCGCCTGCCGGCCCGGACGACTACCAGGTCTGGGTGAACAAGGAATATGCGGCGGCAGACATTTTGACGGCGGCGAAGAAGCAAGACGCCGCGGAGACGCTCGCCACGCTCGATGCGGCCGACCTGCTGGCGGCGGCGCAGGAGGCCGGCGACATCGCGGCCTACGACGCGCCGGAAAACACGGGCTTCGGCGGGCGCTACCTGCAGGCCATCACGTCGAAATCAGGCGTTGAACTGGCGCAGTGGAATGCGCCTGACTTCTCGGCAAGCCTGTACTGGTCGCTGTACGACAACGGCGCCTATGCCGAAACCGGCATGAGCTTCACCCCGCTGAAGGCGAACGGCGCCTACCAGTTCTGCTGGAACGCCTACGACGCGGCCGGCGTGCCGTCGAGCTGGGCGGCGTTCTACCAGGACCACGAACCGGCCGGGCCGGCGTCGACCGAGCTTGACCCGTCGGTGACGCTGACGGTCACGGGCGGCGAAACGACCGACTGGAACACGGGCGTGACCTCGTACGACGTCTGGACGAACCACCGGATGACGCTTTCTTCCGTGCTGGAGGCCGTGCGCAAGACAAACCCCGACGCGCAGCTGGAATCGCTGACGCTGGCCGATCTGTTGGCTGCGGCGAAGCAGCACGGCTATCTGAAGGACTACGAGATCGAAGAGTCGACCTACGGGCCGTACCTCACCGCGATCACGAGTGCGCAGGACAAGCGGCTGGCCGGGCTGAACTCGCCGAACTTCGATCTGAGCCTGTACTGGTCGCTGTACGTGGACGGCTCGTATGCGCAAACAGGTCTCGGCGGCATCCGCCTGGAGGCCGGCCATGCCTACCAGATCGGGTGGGACGCATACACGACGGCGCTCGCACCGACGAGCTGGTCGGCGTTCTACCAGGCGAAACCGCCCGCGAAGGTGCCGGCCGCGAAGCCGGACGGCGGCCAGGGCGGCCAGGGTACGGCCACCAAGCCGGACAGCAGCCAGAGCACGGCCGCGAAGCCGGGGTGGAGCCAGGCGGCGAACGGCACGTGGTCCTACGTCGACGCGAACGGGACCCTGGTGAAGGACGCGTGGAAGCGCATCGGCGGGGAGTGGTACCTGTTCGACGGGCGCGGCGTCATGGTCACGGGCTGGAAGAAAATCGGCGGCACCTGGTACTACCTGAACACGGCGGCAGACGCGAAGGCGGGGTACGGGCCCACGGGAGCGGCGGCCGTAGGCTGGCAGTCCGTTAAGGGAACGTGGTACTACTTTAGAACCGCGAAAGAAGGCGTCGAGGGATCGATGGTCGCCGCGCAGTGGCTGCAGAAGAGCGGCACGTGGTATCACCTGGGGAAGTCCGGCGCCATGGACACGGGCTGGCTGAAATTGGGCTCGACCTGGTACTACCTGGACCGCAGCGGCGCGATGGCGACCGGCTGGCAGCGCCTCGGCGGCGAGTGGTACTACCTTGATCCCGTCTCGGGCGCCATGCAGACGGGGTGGTACCGCGTCGGTGGCACGTGGTACTACAGCTATGGCTCAGGCGCGATGGCCCACGACTGCTGGATCGGCGCGTACTACCTGAACGGCAGCGGCGCCTGGACGCGGTCGCGCTAGGAATGCGCCGACCGACGGCGCCTGGACGCGGTCGCGCTAGCGGGCGGAAGTCGGGCGGACGACGCAGGCAAGCCGGCGCCGGCTTGCCTGCGATTCGCGGTCGCTGCGCCCACCGGTCGTCTAGCGCCGCCCGCCGGCCCGCGCAGCCGCTGGGCCGGGCCGGCTTACCATCGTTGTGCAGCTGCACAACATCGCTGACCAGCACCAACGAGAAAGGCTCGGGAATCATCCCGAGCCTTTCTCGTCTGCGAGCGCTTCTGCTTTGCGTGACGCTCGCTTCAACAGCCGCTTCGCCTTGCGGGTCCTGCGGCCCTCGCGAGCCGCTTGAGCCCGCTTCAGCAGCCGTCTCGCTTTGCGGCCCTCACGAGCTTTCTGCGGTCCTTACAGCCGCGTCCGTTCGCACGATCGCTACTGCGCGTTCTCCTGCGCGGCCACGTTCACGCCGACGGTCTTCTTCAGCACGATGAGTGCGCCGATGACCAGCGCCACGCCGATGACCAGGCAAATCCAGGGATTGCGCACCAAGCCGGCGATGATGAAGCACACGAACGAGATGACGACCACGGTCAGCACGTAGGGCAGCTGGGTGTTCACGTGCTCGATGTGGTTCATGTTCGCGCCGGCCGACGCCATGATGGTCGTGTCGGAAATGGGCGAGCAATGGTCGCCTGCGACGGCGCCCGCCAGGCACGCGGAGATGCCGATGGTCAAAAGCTCGGGCTCGGTCGCGAAGATGGGCAGCACGATGGGGATGAGGATGCCGAACGTGCCCCAGCTTGTGCCGGTGGCGAACGCCAGGCCGCACGCGACGAGGAAGATGATGGCCGGCAGCATGGCGAACAGGCCCGCAGCGGCGCCTTCCATGACGCCGGACACGAACTCGGCGGCGCCCAGGGCGGACGTGAGGCTCTTCAGCGTCAGCGCGAACACCAAGATGAGGATGGCGGGCACCATGGAATTGAAGCCCTCGACGATGCAGTCCATCGACGTCTTGAACGACACTACGCGGCGGCACCATACATATATAAAGGTGAAGACGAGCGCGATGAGGGAGCCCCAAGGCAGCGCGACGAACGCGTCCGTGCCGCCGAACGCCAGCACGATGTTCTGATAGCCCTCGGATTCGGCGTCCCAGAAGCCGCCGACGTAAAGCATGCCGACGATGCAGAAGACGATGAGCACGATGACGGGGATGACCATGTCGAACGTGCGGGCCTTCGTGTTGTCGGCCGGCTCGTCGTCATCCAGACTGCCCAGCTGGCCGCGCAGCGCTTCCAGCTGGCTTTTCGCCATGGGGCCGTAATCGAAGCCCATGACGACGATGACCACGACGAACACGAGCGTGAGCAGGGAATAGAAGTTGTAGGGGATGGCGCTGATGAACAGCTGGATGCCGTCGACGTTCAGGTCGGACGCCACGCCGGAAACGGCGGCGGCCCACGACGACACCGGCGCGATCATGCACACGGGGGCGGCGGTCGCGTCGATGAGGTAGGCCAGCTTGGCGCGGGAGATCTTCTGCTCGTCGGTGACGGGACGCATGACCGAACCAACCGTCAGGCAGTTGAAATAGTCGTCGACGAAGATGAGCACGCCGAGCGCGAACGTGGCCAGCTGCGCTCCGATGCGGCTCTTCACATGGGTGGCGGCCCACTGCCCGAAGGCGGCCGAAGCGCCCGTCTTGTTGATGAGGGCGACCATGATGCCCAAGATGACCAAGAAGATGAAGATGCCCGAACTGTCGGCCAGGGCGGGTATGAAGCCCGTGGTCATGGCATCTTCTTCTGTGCCGCCGGCGGGGATGTAGTCGAAGCTGATCATGGCGTCGAGGGTGCCGATGGGGTCGAACCCGGTCAGCAGCAGCGCTCCCACCACGATGCCCACGAACAGCGAGCTGTACACCTCCTTGGTGATGAGCGCGAGCACAATGGCCACGATGGCCGGAACAAGTGCCCAGAATGTGTTGACGAACTCCATCTCCTCCTCCTTTCAAGCGCAGTTGCTTGGCCATGGTTCGGCAGGGGAGATGGTGCGTCTGCGAAACCATGACAGCTCTCCGTTGCGGAAAAGGCCGGTCAGGGCTGTCTTTCTCCTGCGCGGGCAGGGGCGATAGCGCTGATCGGACTCTCCTAACGACAGTGTGCAGAATGTTATCCTGCACCCCAAGACACGTACCGTCAGGAACCGGCCCGGTCTTTCGGCGACGGCCCCTTTCACCCCACGCTTCCTGGCGTTTTGTCGGGGCTACTGATGGCTCGTCGCGCCTCTGTCACGAAACGGCAAACATTATAAGCCTTTTGCGGACGTTTTGTGACGAAAGGATTTTTCGCGTTCGTATTGGGTGCCAGCGGAGTTTTGCCGCCGGGCGCGACGTTCTCGCAGAGGCAGCGGGGCGGCCTGGTCGGGCCGTTTTTGTGCATGTGATCAAAAATTGGCGAGAATGCGGCGGCATTCCCGGAAGAAAGCGGTTGCACCCCGGCAAGAAGGCACGTCTTCGGCGGTGGAAACGCTGCGAGAATTCGCGGGACCCGCGCGAGGCGCAACGTCGAATCCGGCAAGAAAGGCCTGGTAAACCGACGAGATTCGATGGCGACGAAAAAGAGATCCGGGTGAAATCCGTGAAAGGTTTCCCTGTTAAGATGCGCCTGATAGGCACGCGAACGCGCGTGGAATCCCCAACGGAAGGAGCGGTCATGCGTGGCAATTCGGTCTCGATCAAAGGAAACCTTACGCGCAACGCCGAATGGCACGACGTCAACGGCGGCAAAAGGACCTGCGCGTCGTTCGGCTTGGCGTGGGATGCAAGACGGCCCTGCGGCGACGGCGAGTACGAAACAGTTGCGCATTTCTTCGAAGTGAATTGCTGGATGTCTGACCGCCAGGCGAAATGGCTGCGCGGCGCCCTGGTGAAAGGGGCAACGTGCTCCATCATCGACGGGTCGCTGGCCTACGACGCCTGGACGGCGAAAGACGGCGGGAAGCGGTCGAAGGTGGGCATCGTGGTGGCGGACCCTATTGGCGGGATGCACGTGTCGCCGCCGCGGCCGCAGGCGGCGCCGGCAGCCGACGACGATCAGGGCGATGCCGCGCTGATCGTGTACGGCGCTGCAGGCAGAGAAGACGCCGACGCCGATTTGGCGGCTTTTGCCGAAGCAGAAAGGGACGTTGCTTCCTGCTAGTTGGCTGCAACGCTGCACGGCGCACGTCCGGCAACGCTGCCTTTTCGGGCGGGCTAGCCGACCATGACGGAGTCGAGCGGAAGGTCGTGCGGCTCGCACGGCACGCGAGGCATCCGCTGCTCTCGGAAGGCTACGCCGATGACCTGGCAGCTCTTGCGAAGATGGGGAAGAAAGCGGTCGTAGTTGCCGCCGCCGTAGCCGAGGCGCCGGTTGGCGTCGTCGAAGGCGACGAGCGGCACCGCGACCGCGTCGAAGGCGCTCGGCTCGACGGGGGCAAGGCCGAGCTGTGCCAATGCTGCGGGGTCGAAGACGCGCAGCGGGTAGCGCAGCACCGTGGCACGCGCTGTGGCGTAGCGGCCCTCGGGCACCGAGAAAAACGCCATGACGGAGCGTTCGCCGGCGTTCTGCTGCGGGTTGGGCACCATGACGGGGAAGCACACCTGCGCGTTTGCGGCGTACAGGGCGCGGATGAAGGCGCCCAGGTCGACTTCGCTGCGCATGGCGGCATAGACCGCGACGGTCAAGGCGCTGCCGTACGCAGCGCTGCGCAGCACCTGGTTTGCCAGGCGCTGGCACACGTCTTGGCTGCGGGCGGCGCGGTCTGCAGCGGGAATGGCGTCGCGTGCTGCCAGGGCACGCTTGCGGGCTGTCGCTTTTGCATCCATGGGCGGCAGTATAGCGCAGTGCGCGGAGCGTCCGCCGAAGCCGTCGGACGGCGGTTGCGCCGACGGGGCTGCGCTGGTGCGTGAGGGTCTCAGGTGCTCGGAATTGCCGCGAAGGGCCGAGGAGGCGTGCATTTGCACGTGACGAGGGCCTGGAGTGGCAAGGCCGGGTGCCTGGGACCCTCACGCATGATGCGTCGTCGTGCCGAGCCAACCGGTCCGGCCTTCTTCGGCTGGAGCCAAAGCTTCGCTGCCGCGTCACAGCCGCCTGCGGCAGGCGAAACCCAGCCAGGAAGGCGGGCCCGGATAAACCACGGAGGCAATTGCGGGATGCCCGTGGTTGTCGACGCCGGCGTTTCAGCGCGGTTGCAATATTGCTGCAATGCGCTGCATGCTCAAAGCTGCCGGCGGGACGGCAGGGATCGTTGCCGCACGTCAACGCGATGCGGTCAACGGGTGACAATCAACACAATGACGAGCAAGTTACAAATCGATGACGGACAAGATGATCATTAGGTGACAGGAAGGCAACGAGAAATCACCGAGATGGCATACGCGCAACCATTTTCATTCGATACGGCCAGGAACGCATATATGACCTTGCTATAATCCTGTGTCGGTAGGTACACTTTCTACCCGTTTAGAGCTTTGTGTCGCGCGTCCTGAAGTTTCGGCTTCGCAAGGATGCGTCCGGAACCCGGCATTTGCACCATCGTGTCGTTTTCGAGCGGACGAGACATCGGTCTATTCACCAAAGAAACAAGCGGCTTTTCCCGATTTGACCGTGGGAATCCGAGTGAGGAGACAGCAGTGCAATTCAAGGCATCCACTGATTACGGCATTCGGGCCATCCTGTACCTGGCTGTGCAAGGAACCACCTGCTCGTCGCGCGACATCGCCGAGGACATGTCCATTCCGCGCGACTACCTCATCCAGTTGGCCCAGCTGCTGCGCAACGCCGGCATCATCGAGGCCCGCCCGGGCAAGCACGGCGGCTATCGCCTGGCCAAAGACCCCAGCGAGATCAGCGTGCTCGACGTCATGAACGCCCTCGACGAGGATTCTCGCCAGCAGACGCGCGAGCGTCGCGCCGACCGCGCGGGCAGCGAAATGGTCGAGGAAGTGAAGCTTGCCTACGGCCTGATCGGGGAAAGCTTCGATGCCTTCATGGCAAGCCTCACCATGGAAAGCCTGCTGGACTGCGTCGAGAACAAGGGCGACAGCCAGGCGTACCTGTCGAACCGCCTGCAAGAAGAGTCCCGCCGCCTTATGAACGCGTAAAGAAGGCGAGTGGAAGCGCTTCAACGTGCCTTTCCGGTCTTGTCAAGTCGCGTCATGAATAATACATTTTTTGCAATAATTGACAAATAATCAAAGACCTTCCCAAATGCGATGATCGCTACAATGTATCATTGGCGGATTTGCAGAATATATGTGTCTTTGGAAGGTCTTCTCTATGAAGAAAAGGAAAGCAGTTCTACGCAACTCGATGGCGTTTCTATTGTCAGCCGTCATGGCAAGTTCCCTGACCCCGGCGGTTGCTTTGGCGGAAACGGTGGGAAGTACCGTCCCGATAGCAGCGACTCAAATGGATCCTGTCGTTGTGGAAGTTGGGGAAGGCAAAACCTATACATCGATTAGCAGTGTTTTTACAAGCTCCAATTATAGCAGCACCGAGACATTCACCATCAATCTTACCAGCAACTTGACTGAAGCTGTTGTGATCCCTGCTGGCAAGACCGTCACGCTGAATTTGAACAAGCATACAATTACTTGCCCAGAGGCAGAGAAATATGCGCTTTTTCTTAACGATAAGGCTAAAGTTACCGTAAGGGACGGTGATCTAGCTGGTGGTGCCACTGCCACTGTACGCATGGGCACACCTTTTGAAAAGGGCACATGTAGTGATATGCATCTTACGTTGGAAAATGTCAAGGTTTCCTCGAAAGAAAATGCAGGCGGTATCTGGGATTACGGCATTAAGAATACTCTTACGCTGACGGGCTGCACTGTGAAGGGGGATTACTGGGCGATCTACCACAATGGAACCACTGCCGGCTTCAAGCTGACCGCGACCGACAGCACCATCGAAGCGGATAACGGAACACTCATTTTTGATAGTGAAACCGATTACGCCAGCGCGGTCTATGTTTCGGGCAGCAAGGTCAACACTGCCGATGCTGTGCAGGGCATGAACAATATCAAGATGGATCGCTGCACCGTTACCGGCCCCACCGGCATCGAGGGCAAGTACACGAACATGGTTCTTACCGACTGCACTGTTAGGGCAACCCTCGATCCCAGCTTTGCACAAAACAACAACGGTTCTACTGGTCTGGGCTTTGCCGTGGTGTCTTCGGACAACTCTATGAGGGAGGACGATCCGAAGCCCGAGGCAAACATCGTGATTGACGGCGGCACCTACACCGGGCTGGTCGGCCTGAGCCAGCTCGAAGGGATCAGTCAATACGAAGGCTTCGTGGAAGCTACGTATCGTATTGCAGGCGGTGCTTTCAGCATAGATCCGACTGGCGAATACACCAACAAGGTCAAGTACATTCCGAGGGGCGCGGACGGCCTCTACCGGTGCGCCCACTCCGGCACGCCCAAGACGACCTCGGGCGCGTCTTCCGCGACCTGCGGGTCTGACGGCTACACCGGCACCACGGTCTGCAACTTCTGCAAGGAGGTCGCAAGCTACGGCTCCACCATCCCCGCCACCGGCGAGCACGCCTTCGGCGAGTGGAAGACGACCAAGGAGGCCACCGAGACCGAGCCCGGGTCCCAGGAGCGCGCCTGCTCCGTCTGCGGCGAGAAGGAGGCCCAGGAGACGCCGGCGCTCGGACACAAACCCTCCGAGGCCTGGAAGTCCGACGCCAACGACCACTGGAAGGTCTGCGAGGGCTGCGGCGCCGAGCTGGAGGAGGCTCCCCACTCCTTCGGCGAGTGGACGGTGACCAAGGAGGCCACCGAGACGGAGCCCGGCGAGAAGGCCCGCTCCTGCTCCGTCTGCGGCGCCACCGAGACGGAAGAGATCCCGGCGCTCGGCCACAAGCCCTCCGAGGCCTGGCAGTCCGACGCCAACGCCCACTGGAAGGTCTGCGAGGGCTGCGGCGCGGAGCTCGAAAAGGCCGCCCACGCGTACGGCGACTGGAAGGTCGTCAAGGAGGCCACGACGGAGGCCGCGGGCTTGCGCGAGCGCGCCTGCGGCGTGTGCGGCCACGTCCAGTCCGAAGAGACGCCCAAGCTCGCTCCCGCCGTCCCCGAGGGGGGCTCGGGCTGGGTCGAGTCCGAAGGCGGCGAGTGGGGCTACGTCGAGGCCGGCGAGCCGGTCGAGGAGGGCTGGAAGGAAGTGGACGGAGAGTGGTACTACTTCGAGGACGAGGCCATGCAGACCGGCTGGGCCCAGGTCGAGGGCGAGTGGTACTACCTGGAAGAGTCCGGCAGGATGGACACCGGCTGGAAGGAAGTGGACGGCGACTGGTACTACCTCGAGGACACGGGCAAGATGGCCACGGGCTGGCAGGAGGTAGGCGGCGAGTGGTACCACCTCGGGAAGTCCGGCAGGATGGACACGGGCTGGAAGAAGGACGGCGGGGCGTGGTACTACCTCAACGGCGCCGGCGAGGGCACGGAGGGCTCCATGGCCACCGGCTGGAAGAAGGTCGGCGGCGAGTGGTACTACCTGAACAGGTCCGGCGCGATGCGCTCCGGCTGGCAGAAGCTCTCCGGCACGTGGTACCTCCTGAACGCCGCGCACGACGGCACGTTCGGCGCCATGCTCGAGGGCTGGCAGCGCGTGGACGCCTCGACGGGCGTGCCGACGTCTGCGAACTCCTGGTACTACCTCGAGCCCGGCTCCGGCGCCATGGCCGCGGGCAGGTGGGTCGGCGGCTACTACGTCGACGCCTCCGGCCTCTGGGTCCGCTAGCGGACGCCTGAACCTAAGACAGAGGGGCCTCTCCGAAGGCCCGCAGGCAAGGCCGCGCACCCGCGCGGCCTTGCTGACAGAGGGACGGGGTATTCGTCAGCTCGGCTCGCCGAGCTGACGAATACCCCGTCCCTCTGTCAGCTCCGCACCGATTTGCACCCTTTTGCGCTCTTCCTCTGCCACCACCAGGAGACGGGACGCCCCCAAGCCGGCAGCGAAGGCCCCGGCTGCGTCTTCGCCCTGCGCTACCCGATCCCGAGCAGCTGCATGACCAGGAGCGCGACGGTCAGCACGGTGACGATCGCAACGGTCACCCACAGCAGCAAGCGCGACACTTTGCCCGACTTGAAGGTTCCCATGATGCGCTTGTCGGCGGCGATGATGGCCATGAACACCAACAGCACCGGCAGCACCAGGCCGTTCACGAACTGTGCCGTCAGCATGACCGTCATCAGGTCGATGGACGGAATGAGCACGACCACTGCCGAAATGATGATCACGAAGGTAAAGATTCCCTTGAACGTGGGAGCTTCTTTCCAGGTGAACGACACGCCGGCTTCCCACCCGAACGCCTCGCAGATGACGAACGACGTGGTCAGCGGCAAGACGCATGCCGCCAGAAACGACGCCGCGATCAGGCCGATGGCGAACAGCATCTCGGCGTACTGCCCGGCGAACGGCGCCAGGGCCTGCGCTGCGTCGGCGGCCGAGTCGATCTGTATGCCTTCGGGAAACAGTGTGCTGCCCGTCGTCACGATGATGAACCACGCCACGACGCACGCGGCGATGGTGCCTGCCACCACGTCGACCTTCTGGTAGAACAGGTCTTTCGTGGACACGCCCTTCTCCACTACGTTGGACTGGTTGAAGAACATCATCCACGGCGCGATGGTGGTGCCGATCATCGCGATGACGAGCGACACGAAGCTCTGGTCCTGCACGATCTGCGGCACGACGGTGTGGATGAGGGCGTCTTCCCAGCTCGGGCGTGCCATGACGGCTGCCACGATGTAGGTGACGAACACGAGCGACAGCACCAAAAACACCTTCTCGACCCGCTTGTACGAGCCGCCGACGATCAGCAGCCACACGCCCACCGCGGCCACCGGCACCGAGATGTACTTGGAGACGCCGAACATCTCCATGCCGCTGGCGATGCCGGCGAATTCTGAGAAGGTCGTGCAAACGTTGCCGATGAGCAGGCACAACATGGCAAGCGTGGTCAGGCGGATGCCGAAGCGCTCGCGAATGAGCGCGGCGAAGCCCTTGCCGGTGACAGCACCCATGCGAGCGGCCGTCATCTCCACGACGATGAGCAGCACGCACATGACGGGGATGACCCACAAGGTGGCGAAGCCGAAGTTGGCGCCGACCGTGGAATACGTCGAGATGCCGCCGGCGTCGTTGCCGGCCATGGCCGTGACGATGCCGGGCCCCATGGCGGCCAAGATGAGCAGCAGCCTCGACTTTTTGCGTCCTTCCGAAGCGGAAACGCCGGAAGCGAGCGCTTCGTTGGACGCGCCGGCTCCGGGCACGCTGAGCGCTGTGGTTTCGGCGGCTTCGGGACGCTTCTTTGCGTTCATCACGCACCTCCTACATGCGCAATGGTGAATATCTGCAGCAAGATAAGGGTGTAGAGCACCAGCAGGAACAGCACGGCCATGCCGACGCCGACGCCTTTCAGCACCGAAGCCTTCGTCTTGTCGCCGGCCACGTCTTCCTCGATGGCATCCCAGGCGTCGTCGGTCGTCACGATGCCGAGCATGACGCCGTGCTCGTCGACGACCGGCATGGCGGGCACGTCGTATTTGAAGATGTCGGCGGCCACGTCTTCTTCGGTTTCCTCCGGCGTCACCGAAATGACGTCGTCGAACATCACGTCGCCCACGGGCCTTGAGCCGTCGGTCAGCACGAGGGTGCGCAGCGACAGCAGGCCCACGAGCTTTTCGTACTCGTCGAGCACGTAGACGTAGTGCACGGTGGGGTGGTCGTCGGGAAGCTCGCGCAGGATTTCGATGGTCTCGCTGACCGTGGTGTCCGATTCGACTGCGACGTACTGCGTGGTCATCATGCCGCCGGCGGTGCCGTCCTTGTAGCCGAGCAGGCGGCGGATTTCGGTGGCGTCTTCGGCCCCGAGTAGGCGCAGCAGCGTTTCGGCCTTCTCGTAGGACAGGTCGCGCACGATGTCGGCTGCGTCGTCCGGGTCCATCGAGCCCAGAAGGCCGGCCGCCCGCGTCGGGTCCAAGTCCTCGATGAAGTCGGCCTGGTATTCGTCCTCCATTTCGGAAATGGCTTCGGTGGCCTGGGCTTCGTCCAGATGCTGGAACACGTTGGCGCGTTGCTGCGGGTCGAGCTGTTCCAGAATGTCGGCGATGTCGGCGGGATGCAGCTCGTCCAAGCGCTTGTGCGTGACGGACAGCTGCACGTCGGACAGGTCGCGGTCGAGCAGGTCCATGTAGTTCCAGGCGATGATCTGCTCTTCCAGCTTGTGGCCGACGAGCTTCCCAGTGCCGACCACGGCTTTTTCCACCAGCGGATGCAGCCCGCGCAGAATGCCGCGTGCGCCCACCTCGGCGCCGAGCAGGCGCAGCTGCGACCCTGAAACCGACAGCTTCAGGTCGTTCACGCGCACGACCTTCATGCCCTGCGTGTCGACGATCTGCCGGTTGAGCAGGTCGCGGGCCAGCAGGACTTCTTCGGGCTGCAGGTAGCTGAAGCGGATGTCGGGCGCTTCGACGGCCAGCGTGATGCCGTCTTCGTCGAACTTGTCGACGTACTTGCGCCACGAGATCATGAACGGCACGCGTCCCGGGCCCTGAAACGCCAGCGAGGTGATGCGCGGGAAGACCTCGCCCGTGGAAATGGCCAGGTCAGATATGGTACCGATTTTCTCGCCCGCTGAATCAACAACAGGCCTGCCCATCATTTGCGAAAGATAGAGCATATGCGTCCCTTCTCATGCAGGCGTGCCGACTGACCGTTTGTGATGGAGCGGACCCTGCACATCGTCGTGGGCCGCCCTCAAGCGGCCGCGACGCGGGACGCTCAAGGAGGCTACGAGCTGTGAGGTTTCGATTTTCGAACCTTCAACAACATTCCTTTCCTGGTTGGGTAAGCTGCACGACCGCGCCAGGCGCACGTCGCGCATCAGCCCGGAAGTATACTCCAAGGCGCGGGGATTGCCCGAAAATACGGAAAAGAAGAACGGAAGCATGACGGAAACATGACAATGGGGCCGCCTCTCGAAGCGACGGCGCGGCAGGGCGGCGGAGGAAAGTTAGTGCAGGATAACAATGTGGGGCCGCTCGCGGGAGGCGGCGCGGGGCCGCGGGCGGCAGGAGCCGTCGCGGGCGGCAGCGGAAGGCCGCTCGCGGGCAGGAGCCGCAGCCGCGCAGCGCCGCCGACGCCGGCTTTGCGGGCGGGCGCACCTGCGAGCGGCTGTTTCCAGTGCGTGACGTTTGACTGCAAGGCGGGGCGGCGCGTGCGAAACGGGTTAGAATACCGGTGGCGCGTCGTCGCTTCGGCGGCGCTGCGCCGACGCATCGTATCGCCGAAGAGAGGGACGCGCCTCGATGATAGAACTGAAAGCATACCAAGGACTGATTCGCAACCATAAGCAGCTTGCAGACCAGCTGCACGTCGACGTGGCGGGCCGTACGCGGCACGAACGAGAAAAATGCCTGATGACGGCCGCATACGAGGCTTGGGGCGACCAGATGGGGCTGCACGTCAACGGCCAGTTCGCCGCCGTTTTCTGCGACACGGAAACGGGCGAGCTGTTCTGCGTCCGCGACGTGCTGGGCGCCGAGCTGCTGTTCTACTTTGAAACCGCCGACGGCCGTCTGCTGTACGGCACGCAGATCTGTGACCTGTTCGACCAGCCCGGCTTCGTGCGCGACCTGAACGAAGACCTCATCCAGCTCTACCTGGGGCTGTCCTACATTCCCGGCGAAGAGACCCTGTTCAAAGGCGTGTACAAAGTAGAGCCGGGCGGGTTTGTGCGCTTCGGGAAGAACGGCCTCGAGCGCGGGCGCTACTGGGATTTGGCCTTCGACCCCGACGAAACGAAGACGCTCGACGACTGGGCCGACGCGCTTTCCGACGCGATGGACGAAAGCCTGCGCGACATTTGCGACGCCGACGAGCAGCCCGACAGCTTCCTTTCGGGCGGCGTCGACTCGTCTTACATGCTGGCGAAAAGCCGCGCCAGGACGGGCTTTTGCGCGGTGTATGCAAACCAAGAAGCCAGCGAGGAGGCCGAGGCGCGTGCGACGGCCGACTACCTCGAGCGCGGCTTCGAAGGCATCGAAGTGACGCCGGAGGAATTCTTCGCCACGCTCGACGAGTTTTTGCTCGCCTACGAACAGCCCACGTCCGACGTGGCGGGCCTTTCGCTCTACTGCGCGTGCAAGCAGGTAAAACAGCGCACTGACCTGTGCTTTTCCGGCGAAGGGGCCGACGAGTTCTTCGCGGGCTACAACGGCTACCAAAACACGTCGCGCTTCGAAAAGGGGTCCGACCCGGTGTATTACGGAGCGACGCAGGCCATGCGGGCGCTCGACCAGAAGCACTACTTGAAGCGCTACTGCAAGGCGCGTCCCGTGGCCGACTTCATGCGGCAGCGGGGGGCTGGCGGGCGTGCGTACGACACCGTCAGCTGGATGCTCTACACCGACCTGCGCAGCTATTTCGAGGGCAGCATCCTGTTCAATTCGACGAAGATCTCGCGCGGCACGGGGCTGGACATCCGCATGCCCTATTGCGACCTGCGTATATTCGACATTGCGCTGCATATGCCGTCGCGCTTCAAGGTGGACGCGACCGGCAACAAGCTCGCGCTGCGCAAGGCGGCCTCGCGCGTGCTGCCGAAAACGGTCGCGTACCGAAAAAAGCTCGGCTTTCCTGTGCCCATCCGCGACTGGCTGGCCGACCCCGCCTACAACGGCGACATCCGCCGCGCGTTCAAAAGCGAAGCAGCCGCGAAGTTCTTCGAGCAGAAAGAGCTCGACGCGCTGCTGAGCATGTTTTTGGGCGGGAAGACGAACCTGTGGCACAAGCTGCGCTATCGCGGCAACACCGGCCCGCTGTGGCGCCGCGTGTGGTCGATCTACGTGTTCATCAGGTGGTACGAGCTGTTCTTCGAAGAAGCGGCGAAATAGCCGCCCGCGAAGAGGGCAGGGCCTGACGGGGGCGGTTTCGCCTCTGGTGGTCAAACAACCCAAGCTGGACCGAGTTTTTAGGCTGTAAGCAGGGTCGCGGTGCGCGTTTTGCCGCTTTCGCTTGCGCGGTGTTGCACTGTCTAGGGGTGTCTCAAATGCGCACGTATGCCGAAATCTAGCGGCAAAACTGCAAAGTGTCTAACAAAAACGCTGCAAAGTGTATAATGAAAACACTGCAAAGTGTATAACATACCAGATGAATCAATGTTTAGGAGGCGACTCAAATGTCTGGATATCTGCCGAGGTTGGCAGACGGAGAGCTTGCAGCGAAGCTTTCGTATGCCGGCGCCGTGGCTATTCGAGGCCCCAAGTGGTGCGGGAAAACGTCGACTGCCGAGCAGCAGGCGCAAAGCGCCGTCTTTTTGCAGGATCCTGACGAGCGAGCCAACAATCTCGAGATTGCGGAAGTGAAGCCGTCTCTGCTGCTGCAAGGGCCCCGGCCGCGCCTGATCGACGAATGGCAGGAGGCTCCTCAGCTTTGGGACGCCGTGCGTTTTGCGGTCGACCGCGCCCCCGATCCGGGTCAGTTCATGTTGACGGGTTCTTCGACGCCTCGAGCCAAGCCGCGCCATTCCGGCACGGGGCGCTTCTCGTTTCTAGACATGAGAACCATGTCGCTGTTCGAGTCGGGAGATTCGACGGGTGAGGTAAGCTTGGCGGCGCTGTTTGCCGAAAAGTCAGCGGAAGAAGACCGGGGGGATGGCATGCGCTTCTCGTGGGTGGAAGGATCTGCCGGCCAGGACGTGGAGGACATTGCGTATCTTATTTGTCGCGGAGGATGGCCGAGAGCGGCGACAATGGGCAAGACGAACCTTTCGCTCAGGATGCCTTACGACTACCTTGCTGCCATTGAGAACGAAGACATTTCGCTGCCTGATGGCGTTGTTCGCAATCCTCAGTACGCTCGCGTCATTTTGCAGGCGTATGCGCGTTGCACGGCTACTCAGGCCGATATGGGAACGGTTCGCAGCAATTTGAAGGAACGTGGAAGCGATCTTTCGAGGGCTACCATACATTCGTATGTTGGAGCGCTGAGGGGCATTTATGCGTTGGAGGATCTCCCCGCTTGGACTCCGTCGCTTCATGCGAAGTCGCGCATCACGACTACGCCGGTTCGTTTCTTCACCGATCCGTCAATTGCCGCCGCCGCCCTTGGCGCAACACCGGATCTTCTTTTGAAGGACATGTCGACGTGTGGGATGTTGTTCGAGAATCTCTGCGTTCGCGACCTGCGTGTTTATGCTGAGCCGCTAGGAGGAGCTGTCATGCACTACCACGACAGCACGGGGCTTGAGGCTGATGCCGTTGTGACGATGCCGGACGGGTCGTACGCCTTGTTTGAAATGAAAATGAGCGCCCGACTTGTTGATGAGGCGGCGCATAATTTAACAAGGCTCGCGAGCAAGATCGACGTCGGCATCATGGGTGCGCCTGCGTTTTGTGCCGTGCTGACGCCGGGCGGTTATGCCCGCCAGCGAAAGGATGGCGTGCTCGTCATTCCCGTCACCTGTCTCGCCCCTTGATGGCGTCTGCCGCTTTGGGTCTCAACGTTGTTTCTGCTTTGCCTTTTTGAGGAAGGCTGATCAGGGGCGCCTTACCTGCGTCGAACGGGCGCGAAGGTCGGCGATCCCTTAAAACCGGCCGCCCGGGGTGTAGACGTAGCGAGGGGCGACGATGTTTTCGCGGATGTAGGCGAACGTGGCTTCCTCGCCGCGCTCGGCCAGCATGTCGAGCAGCACGTAGAGGAACGCCGCCGTGTCCGGGTGCATGGGTATGCGCGGAAGTCCCAGTTCACGCGTGAAATATATCAGCGAGCTGGCGTCGGTGTAGGCCTCTTTTTCGTACACTTTCGATGCGGCGATGCGGTCGCAGAACATCTCGATGACGTAGCGCGTCGGCATGGGAACGCCCACGAGCGACCCGTCGGACCCTTTGACGATGTCGGTCCAGTACTCGAAGTGATGGCGGTTGCGTCCCTTGTGGTGCAGCCACGCCGTCGAGTAGCCCTCGGCGTCGCGCTGGGCCGCATTGGGCGAGAACGTGCCCTGGAAGTAGCGCATGCCGGTCGCGAATTCGGTGGGCGAGTACTTCGACAGGTCGTGCACAAGCCCCTGCCACGCCAGCCCCGCTTTGCAGCACAGCTCGCAGACGATCAGGCGGTGGCGCGTGATGGTGGCGAAGTGGGCGGCGGCGTTGCGGGCGAAAGCGGAAGGCGTGGTCGCGGCAGGCTTCGTGACGCGGGCGGGCCTGGTGGGCGGCGTCTGCAGGGGTTGCTGGTCTGTTTCGGTATTAGGTACGGAAGTAGAATTATTCGCGACGGCCGCAGCGCGGCTGGCCGGCTCGCTTGCTGCGGTCGTTGCAGCGCTGGCCGCCCCGTCTGCGCGGGCGGGCTGTGCGACGTGCGCGGATGCGGCGGCGTCTTCTGTGGAGGCGGTGGGCATGACGTTCATGGGCGGTTCTTTCTCTCGGCGGGGAGGCGTGCGGCATCCGGTGCGCGGCGGCGCCTTCGATTCCCCGACCAAAGAGTGTACCCGAAGGGAGGGCCGCATGGGTTTCGATCAGGAAAACGCCGTGATTGGCCGCCTGTCCGAAGCGCCGCGCTATACTGGATGCCATGGTGCGCCCGTTGGCGCACTGCCGTGCCAGCCTGCTTCGAAGGAGCGCCCATGGACCCCAACAGCCCCGCCGACTGCATTGACCCCGCAGGTTTCGCCGATGCCGCCGACCAGCCGGCCGCCTGCGAGCCTTCCGCCGACGACCAAGAGGTTTCCTTCTGCGTCATGTTGGAAGCCGGGCCGGCCTATGTCGACACCATCTATGACGACGACGGCTCGCCGGTGCGCGTGCTGGCCGTCGGAGGCGCCTACCAATCAGCCACCTACCTAGGCAAACGCTGGCACGAACCCGTCTTTGCGTACTATCGAGCCTTCGACCGCATGTTCGAGGCGGCCGAACAGGGCCTGGCCATCGACCGGGTGCTCATGCTGGGCGGGGGCGGCTGCTCCTATCCGAAGCACCTGCTCATGTCGCGGCCGCACGTGGGCATCGACGTGGTCGAGCCGGATCCGGGCGTGATCGATCTGGCCTACGAGTACTTTTTCGTCGATCGCTTGGAAGAAGAGCTGGAAGCCCAGGCAGAAGACGGGCGCGGGCAAGAGCGCTTCCGCATCATCGAAGCGACGGGCCGCGAATACCTCGATGCGACCGAAGCTTGCTACGAGGTCATCGTCAACGACGCCTTCTTCGGCTCGCAGGAGGCCGAGGACCTGGTGGACGACGCAGGCTTGGAAGCGGTGCGTGCGCACCTGACGCGCGGCGGCCTCTACTGCATCAACGTCACGTGCAACGGCTCGCCGGAAGACTTCGCGCGGCTGCACGGCCTGCTTGAGCGGCTGCAGGCGCACTTCGCGAACGCCTGTGCCATCGACGCGAGCGACGACGGCTTTGCGAGCGACGACAACTACCTGGTCATCGCCACCGACGGTCCGTATGCGTTTTCCGACGTCATCGGCGGGTTTTAGGTTTTAGGGCCCGCCGGCTTGCCCTGCCGGGCGCTCCTGCCAGCCCCGGGCCCGCATGGCTGCGCCCGACGTCCTTGCCGACTCCGGCCGCCTCTCGCCGCGCACCCGGCTTCGCCCGCTATTTTCCGCCCGGCTTCACCAAGCCGCTTTCGTAGGCCATGACGACGAGCTGGGCGCGGTCGTGGGCGTCGAGCTTGTTCATGACGCGGGCGACGTGCGTTTTGACGGTCGCGGGGGAAATGACCAGTTCAGCGCCTATTTCGTCGTTGGAAAGCCCGCGGGCCACCAGCGAGAGGATCTCGCGCTCGCGGTCGGTGAGCGATCGCAGGATCGTGCCGGACCGAATGCCGAACGACGAATGCGGGCGGGCGGCGACGAACGTTTCGATGAGCCGGCGCGTGATGGACGGCTCGATGAGGGCGTCGCCTTGGGCCACCACGCGCACGGCGGCGGCCAGCTCGTCGGGGTCGGCGTCTTTCAGCAGAAAGCCGCTCGCTCCGGCGGCCAGCGCGTCGTAGACGTATTCGTCCTGGTCAAACGTTGTCAGGATGAGCACGTGCACGTTGGCGAGGTCGGGGTTTTCGCGGATGACGCGCGTGGCTTCGATGCCGTTCATGTGCGGCATGCGAATGTCCATGAGCACCACGTCGGGCAGAAGCTCGGTCGCCTTCGCCACGGCCTCCTTCCCGTCACGCGCCTGCCCGACGACGTCGATGCCGTCGTAGCTCATCAGCACCAGGTTGAACCCGCTGCGCACGATGTCCTGGTCGTCGGCGATGACGACGCGAACCTCTTGCTCGTCCATGGTCGTTGTCCTTTCGTCCTCAAGCGGCCGGCGCAGGCCGCGCCGCTGTTTCGTTGTTGGGCGCCTGCGGCGTTCAGCTGTCGACCGTCCCTCTCAAAGGGATGCTGGCGCGAATGCGAAAGCCGCCGTCGGCCGAGTCGCCCGCTTCGAACGTGCCGCCCAGAAGCCGCGTGCGCTCGGCCATCCCCTGGATGCCGTGGCCGCCGCCGTCGATCCCGCGGGGCAACGTGCCGTCAGTGGCCGCCGTGCCGCTTCCGCGCCCGTCGTCGGTCACTTCCAGCGAGGCGACGCCCCCTTCGAGCGTCAGCGTCAGTCGCGCGTGGCGGGCGCTGCTGTGCTTCACCATGTTCGTGCACGCTTCCCGCGCGATGCCGAACAGGCCCATGTCGATGTGCGCCGGCACGACGGCGCGGTCGTAGCCGCGTTCGGCGAACGTGGCGTCAATGCCGGCGTCCTTCAGGTAATCTACCAGGTCAGGCAGGTGATTCGTGCCGCGCGTGGGCATGGTTTCGGCGGGGTCGTCGCCGTGGCGCAACACGCCGATCATCGATCGGATGTCATCGAGCGAGGTCTTCGCGGTGGCCCGCACGGTCGCGATGGCTTCCTTGGCCGCCTGCGGGTTGCGGTCGATCAGGCGCTCGGCGGCCGCGGCTTGCACGGCGACGGCGGAAAGCGAGTGCGCCGTGATGTCGTGGACCTCTCGCGCGATGCGAACGCGCTCTTCTTCCACGCGGCGGGCGGCTTCCTCTTCGCGCGTGCGTTCGGCTTCGGCGGCGCGGGCTTCGGTCGCCTTCACGTACGCGCGGTGCGTGCGGTAGGCGTACCCTGCGATGACGGCGGTCACTACGAACGCGATGTTCTGGAACCGCGTGAAGACGGCGACCGACGTGGGATCGTCGAGCGGCACGACGAACAAAAGCCCGACGACGGCGATGACGCCCGCCGCGACGCCTTGCGGGACGCCGCGTTCGTCAACGACGGTGTAGATCGCGATGGCCGGCCCGACGACGGTGAAAGAAAGCCCTACTAAGTTGTATTGCAGTACCAAAAAGGATGCGAGGCTGAACAGGAACACCGGCCACGGCAGAAGCCGGCGCAGCACGAGCGGCGCCGTGGTGACGGCGAGCGCGATGTACACCTCTTGGGTGGGCATGACGCTGACGGTGCCAAGCAGCTGTCGGAACGCGACGTCTTGGATGATGATGGACGACGCCGTGATCAGCAGCTGTCCGCAGCCGAACAGGTAGGCGAGCCCCGCGACCAGAACGTCGATGACCCAGTCGCGAGCCTGCATGGTGATGGTGTGGGAGGTTTCGTTTTCCATGCCGACCATAGTACGAAAAAGGGCAGGCCAGCGCCATACGCCAATCGCCGTATATCACCCAAGCGTTACAGAGGCGGCGGGTGTGTAGAAGCGCCGGCCGGGTAGAAGCGCCGGGCGTGTTGGAGGCTGGGGGCGCCAGGAGCACTGGGCGGGCAGAAGCGCCGGGCGAGTAGAAGCGCCGGCCGGGCAGAAGCGCCGGGCGGGCGGAAGCGCCGGGCGGGCGGAAGCGCCGGGCGGGCGGAAGCGCCGGCTGGGTAGAAGCGCCAGGGTGTAGAAGCGCCGGGTGGGTAGAAGCGCCGATCGGGCGGCCGTCCGATCGGCGCGGGTTTTCAGGTTGTGCTACCAGGCGGCTCGCTGGTGAACGAGACCGGCGACTTCGACCAGGTCTTTGTCGGGGTGGTAGACGGTGACGATGTCGAAGGGATTTACGGGAATCTTCCGGACGCCGGCCCCGAATTCGGCGGCAATGGATCTGGGTACGTTGGTCGATCCGAGCGATGGAATGATTGCGAGAAGTTCGACGATGTTCAGAATGTCGAGAAGCACCTTGTCGGAAAGCACCATGTCCAAATCGTCTTGGAAGCGGTTGGCGATGCGGACCTCAGCCATGAATTCCCCGTTTCGCAAGCATCTGCTGCTTGAACGAGGCGACGTCGCTCGTGTATTCGCCCCCGTCCAGCTGGCGTCGCGCTTCTCGCAGGACGCAGCGCATTTCGGCTTCGTATCGCGCTTCTTCTCGAGCGGTTTGCAGCTCGCGGTCGAAAACCTCTTCGGAGCAGAACACGTAGGCGCCATTGCCGTTTTCGGTGATGTAAACCACTTGCTTGTCGGCAACGTTTTTTACCTCGCGCTGCCGCGTGGCCAAAGCGGTGGACGAATAGATCGACCCCTTCGGAACAACCATGTCTACCTCATATCCTATAGGAAATGCTATAGGAGATCATAGCATGGATACGCTGCATGCTGTTTGGGATTTGTGGAAGTGGAAGCGCCAGACGTGCGGCAGCGATCGTCTTCGAAAACGGGCGCTTCCAAAAAGTTGATTATTTCAGTAAGAATTCAACTACCCTCTGGTTGACCTCGTCCGGTTTGCTCGCACAAAGCAGATGCGACGCTTCCGCTACCACATCCAGTTCCAAATCGCCGATGACGGAATGCGCCCGCTTCGTCGCTTTGTCCACCGAAAAGGCAAACTCGTTTTCTCCCATCATGACAAGGACGGGCATGTCGACGTTCAGCAGATGACCCTTTTTCAGCCACTTGGGAAAACTGGCGTTGGAATTCATGTTCATAACGGAAATGGTGAACAGCTTGATAATGCTGTCCGGCAGCGGCTCTTCCTTCTCGCTTCCCCATCCAATGTAACTTTCTACATTTTCCCTGGTAGGATTGAAGCCCATTTTCATTATTTTGACGAAAAACGAAGAGTACATTTTCGCGAACGTCTGAACAGGGCTGAGCAGGATCAGCTTTTTGACCTTTCGGGGATAAAAGCCTGCGTAATTGGCAGCATTCCAGCCGCCTATTGAAAGCCCGCAAAGAAACACCTGGTCAAGTCCTAATCCCGCCAACGTTTCGTCAAGCCACCGGGCATTGTCCTGCGTCGTTTTCATCTTTCGCGCAAGAATGCTTTTGGAGGATTCGCCTATCAAATCTATGGCGTAGACACGAAAATGCTTGCTCCAAAACGGTATGTTCTTATACCAAATGAGCGAGCCGCAGCTTGCCGCATGGAGCAATACAAGTGGCGGATTTTCCTCATTTCCGCAGCAGATCACATGGCTGTCGCCAAATGAAGTGGTGACATACTTTTCAACGAACGGTACTGATATGAGCTTCAAGGCTTCTTCGTAGGTGTCAAAATATTCTTGTTGGCTTTCGATCGTTCTGAAATTCAGTCCCTTTTCCATCATGCGCCATGTCCTATTCCTGAGTGTTTTCCTTATCTATGATTCTTTGGCACATGGTATCACTCGCGGCGCGAAGTCCCTGCCTCGGAAGATCCGACAAAGGCGATGACGGGCTGTCTCTGTTGCGTCCTTAGCCCAAACTCTTCAGAGACGTTTTCGTCAACGTGCCTCTCATGTCGCTGGCGGCTTGAGGGGGTGCGGCGTATTCGAACGACCGACGGTACAGTCCTTCGGGCGCAATGTCGATGGCGCCGTCGTTCCAAGTGATGACGCCGTGATCGATGGAGAACGATTCGAAAACAGCTCTATCCGCGAGCGGCTCGAACACCTCGCAGCTGAGCAATTCGGATGCATCGAACAGGCGTGTCTCGCCAGTGTTGAACATGACCAGCATGCACAGGTCATCCACCACTGTCGCGTTCATCACTTTCAGAAGGCCTGTCGGCTTGCTGGCATACACGCGGCCTTGGAATTCGAACATGGTGCGCTCCTTAGGACAACGGCTCGATCTTGTCGAAGGGCATGTTTCTGACGGCGCGATTCCAGGCTTCATACGCCTCGTCTTCGTGAAGGGCGAGTCAGCCGCTGACGAGACGGTACTGTTTGGAGGGAAGAGAGCCGGCGAGTACGGTGCCGTCCAGGGAGACGACGGCCTCGTTCTCTCCGTAGAATACGTGGACATGCGGTTTGTGGTGCTCGGAATCGTCATCGAGGTACATGCGGATGATCAGTCCGAGGAATCTGCTCAGCTCTGGCATCATACCTCTTTCGAAAAATGCTGCTTCTTCGCATTCTGTCAGGCGTAACGAGCGGGATGCAAGGAGTCTGCGAATTCGAGGACGCGTGGCGCTAAGGGAAGTGCTGGCTGCGGCCGACGCGCGACGGCGGAAAGAGGGTCCGGTCCTGGCGAAAGGCGCGTGCTCATGTGAAGAATATGTGTATTGGAGATTATTCCTGCCGATTTGACATCGTTTCGCATCTTATTAGTGCAAAAACAGGCTTTCTGAGGCTAAAATGCGCATTTCCGGTCCCTTTTTCAGAGTCAAGGCATCTTTTTCGCAGAAAGTCACCGCATATATGCCCCATTTTAGATTATTCCCAACTGGAGATAATGACAAATTGATGCGTAAACACCCGAAAACCACCCGATAAATCTCAACTACACAATTCCTACACACTAGACGAGGGCAGGAGCGGGGAAACCCCACGCCGCCGCCGGCCCCGTGCCGCAGACAGCACGGGGTGCGGACGCAGCCCGTGCTGTCGGGCGTCCCGCGCCGCCTGCAGCCCCGCGCCGCCGCCGGCCCTGCGCCGCCTGCAGCTCCGCACCGCCGCCGGCCCTGCGCCGGCCCTCTAGCGCATGAACAGCTTCGCGAGCTTCAGCTTGCAGGCGGAGAACGGCGGGGTGCGCAGGGGAAGTTCGACGAGCGTGCTTTTCTGGACGACCGACTTGTAATGCGTGAAGCAGTCGAAGCCGCTCTTGCCGTGGTAGGTGCCCATGCCCGAGTTGCCCAAGCCGCCGAAGCCCAGGCGGTTGCTGGCCACGTGGATGACGACGTCGTTGACGCAGCCGCCGCCGAAGGGCAGCTCTTTCACGACGCGCTTCTGGACGGCGCGGTCGTCTGCGAAAACATAGGCCGCCAGCGGGGTGGGGATCTGCCGGATGACGGCAAACGCCTCGTCGAGCGTGCGGTACGTCAGAACGGGGACCACGGGTCCGAAGTTCTCCTGCTGCATGGACGCATCGGCCAGGGTGACGCCGCGGATGCACGTGGGCTCGATCTTCAGCGTGTCGGGGTCGCCGTGGCCGCCCCACGCGATGGACGTGCCGGGCGCTCGGTCGGCGATGGTCGCCATGACGGCGTCGTAGCGCTTCCGGTTGATCATGCGCGGCCAGTCAGGGCTTTCGAGGATGTTCGTCCCGTAATACTGGTGGAAGCACTGGCCCAGCCGCGCGACAAATTCCTCTTCGACGCTTTCGTGCACCAGGAAATAATCCGGCGCCACGCATGTCTGTGCGCTGTTGAGTCCCTTGCCCCACGCGATGCGCTCGGCGGCGCGGCGGACGTTGGCGCTTTCGTCGACGATGCACGGGCTTTTGCCGCCCAGCTCCAGCACGAGCGGCGTCAGGTGCTTTGCGGCGGCCTCCATGACGATGCGGCCCACGCGCGGGCTGCCCGTGAAGAAGATCTTGTCCCACGGCTCGGCGAGCAGCCAGTCGTTCATGTCGTCTGAGCTGGGGAAAGCGACGACGAAGCTCGGATCGAAGAGGGCGTTTATCATGTCGAACAGCACGGCGTTGGCATGCTTCGATGTGCGCGAGGGCTTCACGGCCACGCAGTTGCCGGCCGCGATGGCGTCCACGAGCGGCACGAGCGCCAGGTTGACGGGGTAGTTCCACGGCGACAGCACCAGCACGACGCCGAGCGGGTCAGGATGGACGGTCGACACGGACGGGAAGTGCACGACGGGCGTGGGGACGACTTTCGGGCGTGTCCATGCGTCCAGGTGCTTCAGGCAGAAGGCGATTTCGTCGAAGACGAGGCCGAGTTCCGACGTGAAGGCTTCAAAGGGGGATTTTCCCAGGTCAGCGTGAAGCGCTTCGAGAATTTCAGCCTCGTGTTGCTTGAGGTAGGCGCGAAGTTTCAGCAGCGCGGCCTTGCGATGCTCGACCGGGCGCGTGGCGCCGGTCTGGTAGTAGGCGCGCATGCGCTTGTTGTGCGCGGCAACGTCGGCCTGCGTCTTGAACGCGGCGGGGACGGCGACTTCGGACTGGGCTGCGGTGGCGGCGGTGTTTTCGGTCATGGTCTGCCTTTCTGGTTGCGGCGGCGCGATGCGTGCGGGCCGGGCTGCGGCGATGCGGCTGCAGGAGGCGGCATCGTTTGATGCTAATGCCCCGCAGCGCGAATGCTATCCTGCGTGATCATAATTCACTCCGCCGCGAGCGAAAAGTTGCGAAACCGTAATGCGGAGGAAGCTGCCTGGCCGCGCCGCCGCGCCAGCTGCGTCGGAGGTTCCGCCCCGCCGGGGTGCCAGCTGCGTCGGAGGTTCAACCGCACCGGAAGCGCTGGCCGCGCCGGGGTTCCGCCCCGCCGGGGGCTCAACCGCGCCGGCCGCGCCCTGGGGTTCGGCCGCGCCGGGGGTTCCGCCGCGCCGCGCCGCTGCGCCGGGGGTGCCAGCCGCCCCGGGGGTGCCAGCTGCGTCGGGAGTTCGGCTGCCCCGCCGCGCCGGCCGCACAACGAATCTTCGGGCATTCCGCCATTCGTCGGGCCGCTTTATGCTTGATGAACTATAATCATCGACATCATGTTTGTCAGAGGGAGAAAGCGAGGGCCCATGCCTGAGATGATTTCTGTAGAAGAAGCCCGTGAACTGGTGCTTTCCCATATTGCGACCCTGCCTGCCGAAGTGGTTTCGGTGCTTGACGCGGCCGGTCGCGTGGCGGCGGCCGATCTGCGCAGCGACATCGACGTGTCGCCGTTTTCGCATTCGGCCATGGACGGCTTCGCCGTGCGTGCGGCCCAGTTGGAGACGGCCGGCGAAGACGCTCCGGTCGAGCTGGACGTCATCGACGAGGTGCCGGCCGGCGCGACGTTCGAAGGCGCCATCGGGGAAGGCCAGTGCGTGCGCATCATGACGGGCGCACCGTTGCCGGCCGATGCCGATTCCGTGGTGAAATACGAGATCGTGGGCGTGGTGACCGGCGACGGGAAGACGGGCAGCCGCGTGTCGTTTTCCGCCCCGACGAAGCTGGGGTCCAACGTGCGGGCGGCCGGCGAGGAAGCGAAGGCCGGCGATGCGGTCGTGCATGCCGGCGACATCGTGAACCCGGCCGGCGTCGGCTTTTTGGCCGGCTGCGGCGTGGTCGAGGTGCCGGTGTACGGCCGTCCGCGCGTGGCGGTCATTTCCATCGGGTCGGAGCTGGTGGAGCCTACCCAGGTTCCCGGCCCAGGTCAGATCCGCAATTCCAACTGCTACGCCTTGGCGGCGTGCGTACGCGAGGCCGGCGGCGTGCCTGAAATCCTCCCCACGGTGGAAGACTCCTTCGAATCGCTGCGAGATGTCGTGTGCGAAGCCGCCAAGCGCTGCGATTTCGTGCTGACCAGCGGCGGCGCATCCAACGGCGACTTCGACTTCATCAAGCCGGTCGTCGACGATTTGGGCGAGCTGCTGATGACCTCGGTGAACATGCGCCCGGGCAAGGCGCAAACCTTCGGCCTGGTCGACGGCACGCCGGTCTTCGGCCTGCCGGGCAACCCTGCGGCGGCCTACCTGGGCTTCCAGATGCTCGTCCGTCCGGCGCTGCGCAAGATGCAAGGCTTCCAGCGTTTCGAATTGCCCCAGGTCAAAGCTCGTGTGACCGACTACCTGAAGAAAAAGGACCCGCGCCGCATCTACTTGCGCGCCACGCTGACGAAAAGCGCCGACGGCACGCTTGAAGTGACGCCCGCGAAAAACCAAAGCTCGGGCTTGTTCGGACCGCTGCAGCAAAGCAACTGCGTGATTCTGATGCCCGAAGGCCTGCAGCCGTGCGAGGCGGGCGAGGTGGTCGACTGTTTGCTGCTCGATGTGAACGAAGAGACGGTATTGTAGTCTGGCCTGCGGAAAGGAAGTTTGCCATGGACGGGAATCTGACGTTTGCCATCGTGACGTGCTCGGACACGCGCTCCGAAAAAGAGGACACGGCAGGGGCTGCGCTCGAATCGCTCATAGCGGAGGCCGGCTGGGAATGCCTCGGCCGCGTGGTGGTGCGCGACGAGCGGGCCGACATTGCTGAAGCCATCGTGCAGGCGTGCGACGATCTTGACGCCGACATCGTTCTGACCTGCGGCGGAAGCGGCCTTTCGCTGCGCGACGTCACCCCGGAGGCCACGCGCGACGTCTGCGAACGCGACGTCCCCGGCATCGCGGAGGGCATGCGCGCCTATTCGCTTCGCATCACGCCGTACGCGATGCTGTCGCGGGCGGTGTGCATGCAGCGCGGCCGTCACCTGGTCATCAACCTGCCGGGCAGCGAAAAAGCGGCGCGGGAAAACTGGGAAGGCATCCGTCCGGTGCTGGCCCATGCGAAGTCGATGATGGGCGGCGGCGGGCATTAGGAGGTGTGCGGCGTGAAGCGTGCGATGCGACCTGGAACGTCGGAAGCCGGGCAAGCCGCAGAAGCGAACAGTCCGACCGTTGTTGGACGCAAAGCCGCAGGTCAGGCGGAAACGGAAGCTGCTTTTTCCACCCGGCCTGCGCTGGCGGCCATCGGCGCGGTGATGGTGGATGTCTCGTTCGACGTGGCGCGGCTGCCGCGGTCGGGCGAAGGCATCGTGCCCGCCGGGGTGAAGACCGCGCTGGGCGGCTGCGCCTTGAACGCGGTGGCGGCCGCGCGAAAGGCTGGCTGCCCCATGCGCTTGCTGGCACCCCTGGGATCAGGCGTTTTTGCGAGCATCGTTCGCGACGGGCTGCGCGAGGCCGACGTCGAGCCCTTGGCGGTGGACGCCTGTGCGGCGGACATCCCGGACAACGGCGCATGCGTGTGCCTGGTGGAGCCGGACGGCCAGCGCACGATGATCACCGTCCCCGGCATCGAGCGCTGCTTCGAAAAAGCGTGGTTCGACGCCTTGGCTCCGGCCGACGTAGCGGCGCTGCGGGGCGCTCTTGCGTGCGGCTACGAACTGGAGACCGACGGCGGCGATGCGATCCTCGGCTTTTTCGAGGCGCATCCGCACATCCGGATGTTCTACGCGCCCGGTCCTCGCGTTTGCGACGTCTCCGCCGGCCGTCTCGCCCGCATCCGCTCGCTCGGAGCCGTCTGGCACCTCAACGACCAGGAGGTTTGCGCGTTCACCGGGGCGTCTGACCCCCGCGAGGCCGGCATGGCGCTCGCCCAGGAATACCGCGCCCCCGTCATCGTGACGGCGGGCGCGGACGGCTCGTACGCGTTCGTTCCCGCCGCCGGCGCGGACGCTTCGGTCCGCGTCGTCCACGTGCCCACCGAGCCCGTCGAGCCCGTCAGCACGGTCGGCGCCGGTGACGCGCATCTCGGCGCCTTCGCGGCGGCGTGGTCTTTGGGCGCCGCCTGGGAAGACGCTCTTGCCCTCGCCAACCGCATCGCCGCCGAAGCCTGCCTGTCCTAACCTCCTTCCCGGTGCCTTTGTCGGAGCGAGGCGAAACGCCAGGGGGTTTCGCCTTGCCCGCGGTTATTCCTACCATTTTGCTTCCACTTCGTTTCATCTGGCTTTCCCAGCCGAAACGGGGCGCTGACGGATCGTTTTCGCCTCGGGCCGCCGCTATTCCCGTTCCTATAATGGGCGCTGAAAATGCGCCGCCATATGGGAAGGGGGCTGTCGTGGGCAAAACGAGCAACGCGGAATCCGGGCCTGGGAAGGGCGTGCCCAACGGCCCCCTTGAGCGGCTGGCCCGACAGGCGGGCGAAAACCTGTCAAAGACGCGCGAGGAATGGGACGTCGAGCTGCGTCGCGACGCCGCCGAGGCCAAAGACGATGCGGCCCGCGCTGCGCAGAAGGCGAAGGGCGTCGCGCAGACGATGGCGCATCCGTCGCGCCTGGCGAAGGACGTCGTGCGCGAGGCCGGGCGCATCGAGTGCGACGCATTGGAGGCCGCGCATGCCCCAGCGCATCCCAAAGAGGTTCTTGAGCACGCAGAAGACCAGGTCAAGAAGGAGTTTCAAAAGGTCGCCGACGCAAAGGAGCGCATCGGCGAAGACCTGAGCGCTCCCATCGACAGACAGAAGCTGCCGCCGCTCATGAAGGTGTACGGGTGGCTGTGCATCGCTTCGGCGCTCGTCGTGTTTGCGGCCACGGTGCGGGCGGCCGTCGCTTCGGCGGCGCTGTTCGAAAAAGGCGCCATGGAAAGCCTGGGCGCGTCCACCACCGTCGTCACGTTCGTGCACCTGGGCGTCGTTGCGCTGTTGGCCGTCGCGTTCTTCGTGTTCGGCACGCGGCTTTTGCGCAACCAGCGCCGGTTCGCAGCCTACCTGGCTTACGGCATCTACCTGCTCATGCTGCTCGGCCTGCTGTGTTCGCTCATGCTTCATGGCGTCACGTACAGCCTGGGCATCTACGTCGCCGTGTTCGCGGTGACGGTTGCGGCGCAGTCCTACCTCGACCCCTCGCTGCGCGACGAGCGCAAGCTGCACCGGCTGCTGCGTGCCCGCGAGGACCTTGCCCAGGCCGAAGCCGGCACGCTTGGCCGCGACCCGGAAGGCAAGGGCTACATCGCGCTCAACTTCTTCAACCTGTTCTGGGTTTTCGTGGTCAGCTCCGTCTTGGGCCTGTTCATGGAAGAAATCGTTCACTTCCTCATCGTTGCGCCGGGTCAGTGGCAGGACCGCGCAGGGCTGCTGTTCGGGCCGTTTTCGCCCATCTACGGCTGCGGCGCCGTGCTGATGACCCTTTTCCTGAATCGGCTGCACAAGAAAAGCCTCATCGCCGTCTTCTTCCTGAGCGCCCTCATCGGCGGTGCGTTCGAGTACTTCACCAGCTGGTTCATGCAGTACACCTATGGGGCTGTGGCCTGGGATTATACCGGTCAGTGGTTGTCTGTTGGCGGACGCACGTGCGGCTGGGCCATGGGGTGCTGGGGACTTCTCGGCTGCGTGTGGATAAAGCTGCTGTTGCCGCTTTTGTTGCACGTGATCAATTTGGTGCCCTGGAATTGGCGCTATTCGCTGACGACGGCCGCGGCTGCGCTCATGCTGGTCGACGCCGTCATGTCGCTGCAGGCGCTCGATTGCTGGTACGAGCGCCTGTCCGGCCAGCCCGTCGAAACGCCCATCGAGCGCTTCTACGCCCAGCACTTCGACAACGCGTTCATGAGCGACCGCTTCCAGTCCATGACGATCAATCCCGACGACGCCGCACGTCACAGCCACGCGAAAGGGGTGTAAGGGGGTGCCGGCCGGCTCGTCTCGCCCTGGCTTTGCCATGCGGGACCAGGCCGGCGGGGCCTCTCGGCGCTCCTTTCGGAAGAATGCCTTCACCACCCCCGCTTTTTCCATGAAATCTACGGGGATCGAGCAGGCTTTCGTTAGAATTATCGTCATACCGCGCGACCGGGGGCGCTTGGCCTTCTGCCGCGTTCGCATCTGTTCCATAAGGAGGAAGTTATGCCGAAAATTACCCGTGACCAGGTCAGGGTTCCCGCCGATGTCATGCCTGAGATGCGTGACACCTATATTGACAATTACCTGAAGGCAACCCGCGAGACCGGCCGACTGATGTTGTTCGCGTGCGACCAGAAAATTGAGCACATGAACAAGGACTTCTACGGCGAGGGCATCGACATCGCCGACGCCGAGCCGCAGCATCTGTTCGAGATCGGCAAACAGGGCACCATCGGCGTTCTGGCTGGTCAGCGCGGCCTTATCGCGCAGTACGCTAACGACTATCCGGAGATCAACTACCTCATCAAGATGAACTCCAAGACCAACCTGGTGAAGACGAGCCAGGAGGATCCGTATTCGCCGCAGCTCTACGATTTGGACACCGTGCTTGCCATGCGCGAGGCCGGCGTGAACATCGTGGGCCTGGGCTACACCATCTACCTGGGCAGCGAATACGAGGCCACCATGATGGCCGAGGCTGGCGAGCTGATCGCTCAGGCTCATGCGAACGGCCTGCTGGTGGTGCTGTGGATCTATCCGCGCGGCAAGGCCGTCACCGCTGAGAAGGACCCGGACCTGATCGCCGGCGCCGCTGGCGTGGCGCTGTGCCTGGGCGCCGACTTCGTGAAGGTGAACCCGCCGAAGCCCGAGGGCGATGACACCCGCACGCCGTTCGAGGCCCTGAAGGTCGCCTCCATGGCGGCTGGCCGCACCGGTCTTGTGTGCGCCGGCGGTTCGACGGTCGACGCCGAGACGTTCCTGACGCAGCTGTACAACCAGATCCACACCGGCGGCGCCTGCGGCAACGCGACCGGCCGCAACATCCACCAGCGCTCGCTGGACGAGGCCGTGCGTCTGACGAAGGCCATCAGCGCCATCACGCTCGGCGACGCGTCCGTGGCCGAGGCTCTGGAAGTCTTCGAAGGCAAGAAGGACTTCACGCTGTAGGTTTTACGACCGTCATCTGCGGAAACACCGCTTGTGCAACGCCCGCTTCCCGCTGTGGAGGCGGGCGTTTTTTCGTCGCAGGGGACGAGGGCGGCGGCAGCGCGGCGAAGGCGGCGCGGCGGGGGCCGCCTCCCGCTCTTCGCCGAGCTGCCGGGTTTGCGCCGTTCGGACGGCTGGCGAGAAAAGGCCCTGCCGCAGAGGCGCCGGACGTTGTACGATGGTGCGACCCAAAGAGCCGAACACCCCGCACGAAGGACGACGAGCGATGCCTCACGTACGAAAGCCGAAACTGATCGACGAGCGCCTGGCGCTGCATGCCGACTACCTGGCGCAAGACCCCGCCGGCCTCAAAGGCCGGTGGCGCACATTGCTGCCAGGATGCCGAAACCTGCGCGTTGACCTGGGGTGCGGCAAAGGCCAGTGGACCGTGGCCGCAGCCCGGCTTCGCCCTGACGAGCTGGTGGTCGGCATCGACTGCGAGCCGATGTGCGTCTCGTTCGCGGCGGAGCACGCGGCGGTGGGCGGCGTGGCGTCGTCGGGCCGGGCAAAGCGCCCCGAAGACGGCTATGTGGCGCCGCGCAACGTCGTGTTCGCCATCGGCGATGCCGCGGTGCTTCCCGGCTTCTTTGCGCCGGGGGAAATTGTGCACCTGCACATGAATTTCCCAACGCCTTTTCCCCGCAAGAAAGAGACGCAGCGACGCGTGGTCGGGGTCGAGCGCTTGGCGGCATATCGGCCGCTTCTGGGCGCGGAGGGAATGCTGCACCTGAAGACCGACAGCCAGCCGCTGTTCGACTATGCGACAGAGCAGCTTGCGGCCGCCGGTTACGACATAGTGGCCTCAACGAGGGACCTGCGAAGCGATGCGTCGGGTTTTGACGACGTTGACCTGGTCGTATCGGAGTACGAGCAAAAGCTTGTCGTGCGCGGGGCGAAGCTGCATGCGCTGCGGGCGGTCGTGCGGGAAGGCGCCGCGCCAAACGTGTCGTGCGAGCCGAAAAGCCTGTACGACTACTTGCCAAGCGACCTCGACGCCATAGACTACGTGCCGCTCGGCATGGAAAACGCCCTCGTCAACATGAGGAACCGAAAGCGAAACGGCCACTGAGCCCTGCCCGTCGCCGCCGCTTCCGCCGCACGGCACGGCGAAATCAACGGTCGTGCGCAGGTGCCGGCGCAGGCGTATAATTCCGGTATCTGACATGCGAACGGGGAGGAGATGACGTGCTCGGCACACTTGTCAACACGGCGACGATCATCATCGGAAGCGCGGTGGGCGCTCTTGCTCGGCGGGGACTTGGCGAGCGCTACCAGGAGATACTCTATGCGGCGATGGGCCTTGCGGCGGTAGGCATCGGCGTGAACGCCATCGTGACGAGCATGGCGCAGAGCATCTACCCGGTGCTTTTCATTGCGAGCCTCGCCATCGGCGGCGTTGCCGGCACCGCTGTCGACATCAATGGCCGCTTCAACCGTTTCGTCACCAAGCGCTCCAAAGACGGCGGCGGTCTGGCGCAGGGGCTGTCCACCGCCATCATGGTCTTTTGCATCGGGGCGCTGTCCATACTCGGCCCCATCAACAGCGCTCTCTACGGCGACGAGACCTACCTGCTCACCAACGCCACGCTCGACCTTGTGACCTCGATGGTGCTCGCCTCGTCGTTCGGCTTCGGCATCGCGTTTGCCGCCATCGTGCTGTTCTGCTGGCAGGGGGCGATATGGCTGCTTGCGGGCTTTCTTGCGCCTCTGCTCGACGGCGGCCTTATGGCCGAGATCACGCTTGTGGGCGGCTTTATGATTCTAGCTTCTGGCCTGGGGATACTCAAAATCAAGGACATACCGGTGATGAATCTGCTGCCTGCGCTGTTCGTGCCGCCGCTGTGGTTCGCCTTCGTGGCGATCACAGGGCTTGCGTGATCAATGCTTCCTTAGATAACATTGACTCGTTCCATCATCTTTTTGTTCGCATGACGGCGCCTGGCGGCTCCAAAGGCGGTCCGGCCACCTCGCCGCCGCGCCGCTTGCCGCCTAAGATTCGGCCGGTCTTTTCGTTGTACCGAACCGTTGCCTTCGCCGTGCGGCGGTCGTGCTAGAATTGCTGCGTGTTTCACGGGGAGCTGGAGCAAGTCCGGCTGAGAGGAAGGCCCGCCTTCGACCCGGAGAAGTCGTCGCACGACGATTTCCGTACCTGATCTGGGTAATGCCAGCGGAGGGACATTGACGTATATCGCAACGCTCAAGGGTCCCGCACGTGTGGCGGGCCTTTTTGCGCCCGCCCGAAGAAAGGAGGCGCAATGGAGTGTGCCGTTGCCATTCAGGTGCTGCCAATGGATGCAGCCACCGATGAGGAAGTGTGCCGGATCGTCGACGAGGTGATCGCGTATCTGCAGTCGCTTCCGGTCAACACGTTCGTGGGGCCTTTTGAAACGACGATCGAAGGCGATTACGACGTCTGCCTTGAGGCGTTGAAGCAGGCGCAGCTCATCGCCGCGCGGGCCGGGAGCGAAAAAATCTGCACGTATGCGAAAATCGAGTACAAGCCTGCCGGCATCACGCTGACGACCGAGCGCAAAATAGGGAAGTACCGCGCCGCAAATGCCGCTTCTGGCCTGGGAGAATAATGGTTGACCGGGAAAAGCGGGGCGAAGGGCCGGGACGCTTGCGGGCAAAAGCCTCGGCAGGCGCGGCAGGCCTCGCGGCTGCTCGCCGCAAGGGGGCGCGGCCGGATTCGCTGCTTCGTTGGACGGCTCCGACGCTGACGGTGCTGTTCGTGCTGGTCGCGTGGCAGGCGGCGTGCACCTTTGAGGTGGTGCCGTCGTTTCTGCTGCCAAGCCCGCTCGACGTGGCCTCGGCGCTCGTCGACGATGCGCCGCTGCTTGCGAGCCATGCGCTGGTCACCCTGGGCGAGGCCTTGGCGGGTCTTGCGTGCGGCGTGGCGGCCGGCTTCCTGCTTGCGATGGCGATGGACCGCTTCACGGTGGTCGACAAGGCCCTCTCGCCGCTCGTGACCATTTCGCAGACGATTCCGACGGTCGCCATAGCGCCGCTTTTGGTGCTGTGGCTCGGGTACGGCATGCTGCCGAAGGTGCTGCTCGTCGCGCTCACGACGTTTTTCCCTATCACCGTGTCGCTGGCATCGGGATTTCGCTCGGTCGATCCCGACGTCATCGACCTGATGCGAACCATGAACGCGTCCTGGTGGCAAATGTTTCGTTTTGCGAAGCTGCCGGCAGCGGCCGATTCGTTCTTCGCGGGGCTGCGCATCAGCGCGACCTATGCGGTTGTGGGCGCGGTGGTCGCGGAGTGGCTTGGCGGCTTCGAGGGGCTGGGCGTGTACATGACGCGAGTCCGAAAATCTTACAGTTACGACCAGATGTTTGCGGTCATTTTCATCATTTCGGCGCTGTCTTTGCTGCTCATGGGGGCCGTGCGCGTTCTTGAGCGCACATGCATGCCCTGGAAGCGCGTCGAGAAGCACGAAAAGCCGCACTCGTTTTAGGAGAAAACATGACTAAAATGCTTATGAATAGCCTCATGACGCGCAGGGCGTTTGCAGCTGCCGCGGCGGCTGCGATGGCCACGGCGCTCGTCGGCTGCTCTTCGGGAGCGTCCGATGCGCAAGGGGCGTCCGACGGGCAGTCTGCGCAGTCGGCGCAAGGGGAGCAAGGGGCGCCCGCCGCCGCGCAAAGCAGCTTGGCCGCGATCACGTTCGCGCTCGACTGGACGCCGAACACGAACCACACGGGGCTCTACGTCGCCCAGGCTTTGGGGTATTACGCCGAAGAAGGCCTGGACGTCACGATGGTGCAGCCGCCCGACGGCGACGCAGACGCGCTGGTAGGGACTGAAAACGCGCAGGTAGGCATGGCGTTTCAAGACATCATGGCGGGCTATCTCGGCAGCACCGACCCGCTGCCGGTGACCGCGGTCGCGACCGTCATCCAGCACAACACGTCGGGCATCATGAGCCGACAGGGAGAAGGAATCGAAAGCGCGGCCGGCATGGCGGGGAAGCGCTACGGCACGTGGGACGCGCCCATCGAGCGGGCCATCGTGGAAAACATCGTGGCCACCGACGGCGGCGATCCGGCGACGGTCGAGTTCGTTCCGGCCAATTCCACCGACGAGGTGAGCGGGCTTCGCGCCGACCAGTTCGATTCCGTGTGGGTCTTCGCCGCATGGGCGCTTCAAAACGCGCAGGTGCAGGGTTTTCCGGTCGATTATTTCGCCATCGCCGACATCAATCCGGTGTTCGACTATTACACGCCGGTCGTCATCGCGAACGATGCCTGGCTCGCTGAACAGCCTGACCAGGCGAAAGCGTTTCTGCGTGCAACGGCGAAGGGCTACGAGTACGCGATGGCGCACCCCAAGGAAGCGGTGGACATCCTGCTTGAGGCGGCGCCGGAAATCGACCGCGACCTGGCGCTGTCGAGCCAGGAGTACCTGGCGGACCAGTACGTCGCCGACGCGCCTGCCTGGGGCGTCATCGATCCTGAGCGCTGGAACGCATTTTACCGGTGGCTCAACGAAGAAGGCCTGGTAGAGACAGAGATTCCCGACAACACGGGATTTTCGAACGAGTATTTGCCGACCGCGTAAAAGGCGGAAGGACGCTGCGGGCAGCGGCGTTCGGGCGGCCAGGTTGGAGGGTTTTCGCATGACGGAATCGCATACGCACAAGAATGGGGATCAAGCCTCGCAGGTTCGTTTGCGGGTTTCGCGCCTTGAGCTGTCGTGGGGCGAAGAGGCTGTTTGCCGGGACGTGTCGTTTTCCGTCAATGCGGGCGAGCTGGTGTGTCTGGTGGGCCGTTCAGGGTCGGGAAAGACGACGCTGTTCCACGCCGTTGCGGGCCTGACGGTCCCCGATGGCGGCTCGATCTTGCTGGACGGGCGAGACGTAACCGGCCGTGCGGGGGAAGTAAGTTACATGCTGCAAAAGGACTTGCTTCTCCCGCAGCACACGATTCTCGAGAACGTCGCGATGCCGCTGCTCATTGCGAAAGTGCCTCGCAAGCAGGCGTTCGCGACGGCTCGGGCGTCTTTTGCGACGTTCGGGCTGGAGGGGACTGAGGGGCTGTACCCGTCGCAGCTTTCGGGCGGCATGCGACAGCGGGCGGCGCTGTTGCGGACGTATCTCATGGACAACAACGTGGTGCTGCTCGACGAGCCGTTCAGCGCCTTGGACGCCTTGACGCGCAAAGACCTGCAAGCGTGGTTTTTGGCGATGCTGACGGAGCTTGATTTGTCGGCCATGCTGGTCACGCACGACGTCGACGAGGCCGTTGCAATGGCCGACAGGGTTTTGGTGCTGGGGAGCCAGACGCCGGGCGCCGCGCGGCCGAGCACCATCGTGGGCGAGGTCGAGGTGGCGTGTCCGCGCAGCGACCGCGCCGATTTCGTGCTGAGCAGCGAGGCGCTGGCCCTCAAAAAGCAGGTGATTGCGCTTTTAGGGTAGAGGCGGGGAGACGCGGCGGCCGGCGTCTGGCCGTGGGGCGCCGCGGCGGCCGTGCGGCCGTGGAACTTCGCGGCGACCGTGCGGCCGTGGGGCATCGCGGCGGCCATGCGGCGTCTTCCGCCCTTCCGGCGGCGCTTTTTGAGGGGATGGAACCCTTTTTGATTGTCTGTGGTGCCGTTTTTACGCTTCTAAATGTGAAGAATTTGTGTGTTGGAGATTATTGGGAAGGATTATGACGTCCTGCGCATCATTTTGCCGGTTTTGCGGGTGAATTTTGGTGCAAAAGGGCGGAAGAGCGGGCAAAAAAGCGGTTTTGGGCGTTCTTCAGACAGAAAAGTACGGTATAAATGCAGAAAAATGTTTATTCTCGCTTGAGGCTAGAAGCGAGAATGATGCAAAAGCCTTCGAAAATGGGCTGTCTAGTCTCCAACACACAATATTTCCACAAATGTAGAGCCTTTGCAAGCCTCGCAAGCACGGCAATCCGGAAACTGCCTCGCGGCGGACGAGCAAAAGCCGACGCTCGAAAAGGGATCTGCCTTGTAGACGCGGTGCGGCGCTTTACAGCGTGTCGGTGTCCAGCACGATGGTGAAGGGGCCGTCGTTTGACAGGCTCACGTCCATAGAGGCGGCAAAACGACCGGTGTCGACGTGCGGCGCATCGCGTCGGGCCAGGTCAACGAAGTATTCATACAGCTGGTTCGCCTTGTCGGGGGCTCCGGCTTCCGTAAACGAGGGGCGGTTGCCTTTCTTGCAGTTCGCGAACAGGGTGAACTGCGACACGACCAGCACTTCGCCCTGCACGTCGGCAAGCGACAGGTTCGTCTTCCCGTCGGCGTCTTCGAAGATGCGCAGGCGCGAGATTTTGCCCCACAGCTTGTCGGCTTGGGCTTCGGTGTCCTCGTGGCCGACGCCAAGCAGGATCAACAGCCCGCGCCCGATGGAGCCGACGGTTTCTCCCGCGATGTCTACCTGGGCTTTTGTGACGCGTTGAACGACTGCACGCATGCGAGCTCCTCCTCGGCCTCTCTGCCCGAATTTCGCCTTCGCGAAATTCCCCTCGCGGGTTCTCGTCCCTCATGGCGGCCTTTGAGACCGAACGGGTTTACAAACAAAAACGGACCTTCCGGCCCGTTGTGTACTCAAATGGTGCGCCATGAGGGATTCGAACCCCCGACGTACTGATTCGTAGTCAGTCCCTCTATCCAGCTGAGGTAATGGCGCACGTTCAAGCAGCGAAGAATAGTATGCCGGAAAACTGGTGGTGCGTCAACCCCTTACTTGTGAAAATTTTTACGGGTTTGTTCGGCCGGGCGGGGCGGGGGTGCGCGGTCGTCCCGTCCGGCCCGGCCCGGTCGAACATGGCCGCCTTATTCCGTCACGAGCTCGCGGACGTCGATGGTTCGGATGACGCGCGAGGCGGCGTAGGCCGATGCGAAGAAGACGAGCGCCAAGCCTGCCAGCAACGTGCCGATGACCAGGGGATTAAAGGCCAGGTCAATGCTTGATCGCCCGAACATGCCGAACAGCGCCCCGACAAGCGCGGGCCCCGCCCCGATGGCCAGGGCGGTCCCCAGCACGCATCCTGCGGCCGACACGAACAGGAAGCGCAAGCCGAACTGGATGCGCAACTGATGCGCCGTGAATCCGACCGCCCGATAAATGCCCAGGTCGCGCCGCTCGGCCGTGAACAGGCGCGTGCTCATGAGCGCCACCGATAGAAACGCGATGCTCAACGCGACGATGCTCATAATGGCGCCAATCCCCACGAACAGCGACACGATGAGCGCGACGACGCCTTCCGTGTCGGAGAACAGATAAGTCTGGTCGGTGTCCACCTTGCTGCCGAATTCGTCTTTCAGCGCACGTTTCGCCTGGTCGGCCAGAGACGAGTCTTCAAGAGCGAACTGCCAGGCCTCCGAGGCCTTCTGCGGGTCTGTGCCCGTGATGTCGTAGACGGCGTCCATAGTCAGCAGATTCCCGAAGCCCGCGTTGAACATGCTCGACAAGGTGCCGACGACCAAGAACGTGCGCTTTTCGCCGTCCTTGCCTTCGATGACGAATTCATCGCCGATGGCAAGCCCTTCGGCCTGGGCAAGATGCTCGCCGAGGACGATTTCGTTGTCATGGCGGGGGACCGTGCCTTCGACCAGGGTCTCGATGAAGGAGAAGTCGCTCATGCCAAGGAACGCTCTGCTTTCGCCGTCGACGTTGATCGTGACGAAGGTTTCTTGCCAGCTGCTTTCGACGGGGCTGACGTCGTCGATGACGGCGCGCAGGTCCTCTTCGCTCAGCGAGTCGTCCACAATGAGCGCCGAGACGTCGCTCGTCCAGATGCCGAAAACGTCGCGGGTGGCGTTTGGGCTGGTGAGGGCCATGCTCAGCCCGACGGTGATCACCAGAAACGCACTGATGACGAGCGAGCAGACAAGCAGGCTGAGATAGCGTTTCGGCTGCGACGCGATGGCCCGCAGCGTTAGGCTGGCATTGAGGGCTGTACCAGAAACGGTACGGACGGCACGGCTGCGGAACGCGACGTCGGGCGAGCCGGAGCGCAGGGCGACGAGCACGCTGATCGAGCTGATTTTGCGCGCCTTGATCGTCACGACGGCCGCAATGGCCGCAAGCAGCGCAATGAGCACGACGAAGACGAGCGGGTCGAACGTCGGCTGGGCCAAAACGCCGGTGATGGCGGCGAACGGCGGCAGCAAAGGCGGCAAGGCGAGCACGGCCGCCGCAGCGCCGACGAGAAGCGCAATCAGGCTGACGCCGCAGAATTGCAGGAGCAGTGCGGCGGCAAACGTGCGGGCGCGTACGCCGACCGCCCGCAGAATGCCCATGTTGCGGTAGTCTTCCTGCATGATGGCGGACACGGTGTGCACGCAGATGACGAGCGCGATCAGGTACAGCAGGGACGCGAAGGCTCCGAGCACGGCCGACCCGATGACGGTCACCATCATGGCGTAGCCTTTGAGCGTGTCGGCCGAAAACAGGGCGGGCGCTTTCGAACCCCAAGGCACGGAATCGACAATGGCCTCGGTTGCTTGGGCGGTGGAGACGGGAGCGCCGTCAAGATCGGCAGCGGCGACGATTTGGACTTCGCGGACCAGATAGGTGGAGTTTTCCACGAAGACGCTTTTGTCGGATTGTGCCGCATCAGCGGAACCCTCCGACGTGGCGGCCTCTTCAGCGATCGCCTCGTCGAGTTCCGCAAACGTGTCTTTCGAGACAACATAACGATCGACGTCCATGAACGGGGTTCCCATCTGGGGGTCTTCCACGAATCCGGCCACCGTGAGCGTGCGCGTTTTATCGCCGATTTGCAGCTTCAGCGTGTCGCCGACCTGTATTCCAGGCTGCACGAGGGCTCCGAGCGTGGCGTACGCCTCGTTGTCCGCCGGTCCTGCTGATTCGGCGTCGAACGTTGTTCCGTCGGCGCTGACGACATTGTAGCGCAGGCCGGACTCCCACGCTCCGTACAGGACTTGGCTCGTTTTCTTTGCCTCGTTCGAACTGGGAAAATCGGTCGGAATGGAAACGAGGTCGTTTGTGCGGGCCTCCGCGATTTCGGGGAGGGCCTCGATGGCGGCTATGGTGTCGTCATCGAGGTTTTGGCGCAGATCGTAGCCGTATATGTCGCCGGCTTGCGCATCGATTACGGCGTCGTCGATGCGCTGGCCCAAGGCAAGCGACAGGTTGAGGCACAGGGCGATGACGAAGGCGGCGAGGGCCAGCAAAAGGCCCAGTCCGACGAAGGCCCGCTTGCGCGATTTCAGGCTGGCTCGGCTGAGCGTTGCGATGATTCCCATGGCGGCCTCCTACCACGCAAGCGAGCTGAGCCAGGCGTTCACCTGGGCTTCTCGCGCTTTGGGGGACGCGTTGCCGGTCGCGTTGACGGCTTCGGACCACGGCGGCAGGGTCAGCTCTCCTTTGATGGCGCCGTCTTCCAGGTACAGCACGCGGGTGGCCCGCACGGCGCAGCGCACGTCGTGGGTGACCATGCACACCGTCTGGCCCTTGGCGTGGAAGCCGCCGACAAGGTCGAGCACCTCCAGCGTGTTGGCCCGGTTGAGGGCGCCGGTGGGCTCGTCGGCGAACAGGATGTCAGGCCCGTTCACGACGCTGCGGGCCACGGCGCAGCGCTGCTGCTGGCCGCCCGAAGCCTGGGACGGCAGGTGGTGCGCGTCGGCGGCAAGCCCCATGCGTTCGACGAGGCTTTGGGCGACTTCTCGCGTTTGCGCTGGCGAGCGCCCGTTTTTCAGGTAGCCGGGCACGGCGATGTTCTCGAACAGCGTGAGGTTGCTCACGAGGTTGGCCTGCTGGAACACGAAGCCGAAGTGCTGGGCTCTCACCTCGGCGATGTCGCGTTCGGGAAGTTTCGCCAGGTCGCGGTCGCGGAAGCGCACCTCGCCGGACGTGGGCGCGTCCATGCCGGACATGCAGTACAAAAGCGTGGACTTGCCCGAGCCCGACGGTCCCATGACGGCGACGAAATCGCCGGCGAACAGGTCGAGGTCGATGTTGGCCAGCACGTGGGTCTGCACGCCGTCGGCGGCGTAGCTTTTCGCAAGGTGGCGGACGGACAAAAGCGGTGTGGGCATGAAAACTCCTTTGCGTGGGGCGGAAATCGGTTGCACGCCCGCATGGTAGGCCGGCAGAGATTAAGGAGTCATTATGGCTTGCGGTTTTCTTTGCGGCGTCCGACTCATGTTCCGCCAACGTTCACCGCCTTTTCGAGCGTCTTGCAGCAGAATACGTACGGAATCCGCTCTTGTTCAAGTCGCAAGGCCGGGTCGTGGGACAGCAGCGTACAGAGGGCTTCGCGTTCCAAAGCGGTCAGGTGATCGAGTTCGGCTGTCGTCGGCGTGGAGTCGGGCACGCACAGATCGAGGTGCGCGCACAGCGTCGCGGGGTCCATCAGCACCGATTCTGCGTGAGGCAGGTGACTGCGCAGGCGATTGAGGATGGCGAATCCGTGCGAGTCAAGATCGCCCCAATACAAAACGCGCGCCTGGCGAAGCCAGGGGATCGAGGCTAAGTCTCCCACGGCGTAGCCGGCCCCGTGCATGCCGAGCACTTCGCTGAAAGGCGGCAGCGTGAGAAGGCTTACGAGGTTTTCGCAGATGACGACGGTGCGTGGCGGGTCGTGGAGGTGGGCCAGCTCGTCGGCCGACGCTGCAAAGTCTCGCAGGCCGCACACGCTGCGGTGCTCGTCGAGAAGCCGAACGCGGAACTGCGTCGGAGCTTTCAGGCGGATGCGCACCGGCTGGCTCGTGAGGGCTTCTCCAAGGTCCCAGACGAGGCGGTTGTGCCGTTCGACCCACTTGCTGTCGACGCCCCGCACAGGCAGTTCGCGTGCGAAAAGCGCGGCGGAGGGGTGCTCCTGCAGCCATCGCAGAACGTCGCATAGGCGCTGCCAGTCGTCTTCAGGCAGCGAGACGAGCGAGGAAACGTGTCGCTCGAAACGGGCGAGATCGGCGGGCGAAAGCGTGCGGGCTGCGTGATCGCGGGGTGCGACGAGCTTCGTGGCGAATGCTTTTGTGCGTTGCAAGCACGTTTCCCAGTGCCGGGAGCAATCGGCAAAGGCGGCGATCTCGCCAGCGTTTGCCAGCGTCAGCTTGAGCGGGACGTGCTGCGTGCCCACGCTTGGCCATGACCGCTCTGCGAAGTCGACCGAAAACGCTTCGGCTGTGCGGCGCCACGAATCGGCCCACGCATGGGCCTGCAGATGGTCTTGCAGCACCTCTTTTTCAGTCGGCGGCTTCAGGCCGATGCTCCACTGGTCGGGAGCGCATGCGACGTCGCCGGCCTGCTGCAAGGCTTCGGCGATCGTATGAACCGCCCAGGCAGGATACCGTTTCTCGTAACATCGCCGCGCCTTGGTGCGGGCTTCTTCAACGCTGAGCATCGCGTGGTCCTCTTCTATTGTCTGCTCTCGCCGGCGTGCGTTGTCGCGCTCTGCTCTGATTTCGAGGGCGGCTTGGGAGCGTCTTTGAATTCCAGATAGTCGACGTTCGATCGCCTTCCGTCGTCTTTGCGGACAAGGGCGAAGGCGCCTACGTAACTTTCAAGCGTTTTGAGCAATTTATCGGGCGTTGCGAGAACCATGTGAAAGCCGAACGTCTCAAAGATGCTCATGGCCATCTTTGCGAAACGATAGTCTGCCTTGTCGAAGGCTTCGTCGAGCACGACGGTGCCGTAGGAGGGCTCTTCTTCCGACTCGTCGGACAGCTGATAGCGAAGTGCTGCTGCCAGGCAAAAGATGACGAGCTTTTGCTTCTCGCCGCCCGAGAGGCCTGCATCGCTTGCGTGGACGTTGCAAACGCTTCCTGTCGCGTCAAGCTCTTTTGCGACGAACGCCACATGCAGGCGCGTGTCAAGACAACGGTCCTTCCATCGCTTGTCGGCAGGCTCTTCCGACCCTAACCGATTGATGATCTGCGACAATGCAAGGAATCGCTGTTCTGCCTCGTCGATATCGTCGATGTTCCAGCTGCCTTCGACGATGGTGCGCAGACTGGAAAGAAAGTCTCGTGCTTCAACGGGAAGGTTTTTCTGCAGCTCGATATGCAGGTGAATGCTGGGTGCGTAATCCGACAGCGCGAGAGAGCGGTTGACGGGTTCGAGCTTCTCGCGAATCTCTGCGAAGGCGCCGCGGATGGCGGTGTTGAGCGCCGTTATGCGGTCGCGGCTGAATTCCGAAAGGATCTGCAGGAAGCGGTTTTCGTAATCGGGCAGCCCGACGGCGCGTATGCGCCGCAGGATGGCGACGTATCCGTCGAGGTCTTTGATGCTGGCGTCGAAATGGGCGGCTTGGGCAGGCCAATCACGCTTGAACGACACGAGGATGGCTTCGATGGCGCGCACTGCTCGTTGAATTGCAGTCGTTTCGTCGTCCTTGCGCCTGATGATGACGCCATGAACGTCTGATGAAGCCTGCCAAAGGGCTGCTGAATCGGCAAGGTATGCGCTGTTGGCCTTATTCATAAGGTTCGTGAGCTCTATGCGATCGGTGTCGCTTATGTGCCAGTCAGAAGGCATCTTCTCGGCAATGGAGGCGAGGGTGTCTTCCAGTTTGCTCGTTTTCGCCGCGATGTCACTCAGTGCGCTTTGGGCGTCGGCATAGGCTTTTCGAGCGGTCCGCTCTCGCTCTATGGCAGCGTCGCGCAAGCGGGCCGCCTCGGCCAGTTTCGCATTGCCCTTCTTCAGCGTTTCCAGGAAGCGGTTGGCGGCTTCAAGTTCTTCGGTTGCAGCGCTTAGGTCGTAGTTTTCCCATGCGGCCTCTCGCAAGACTTCGCAGGTTCGCTGAAGGTCGAAAGACGTTCGGAGTTGCTTCTGTGCCTGGTGGTATGACGTCTGCGCCTGCTCAAGCTCTTCGCGGCATGTTTGCAAGTTGCCGACAAGCACGTCGATCTTTTGCGCGTTCGACGTGCCGAGAAGCCATCGCGTTCGATCGTTTATGCGATAGCGGTCGTCTTTCACGTGACGTTCTGCGCGCTTGATCAAACCTTCCTGGGTGAGGGCGTATTGATGCTTTGCCAGGTCTTCGACGCAAAGAACGCATTCGTAGTTGAAGCGACGGCGGATTTCGCGATTGGCCCATAAGGAGAATTCGGGATGCGCCGGCGCGTCGTTTACGACGAGTTTTCGGACGCTCGAATGCTCGGACAGCTTGACGTTGGGAACCTCGATGGCTTCGGGAACAAGCTCGTATTCGAAGCGCGTGCCCAGATTGTGCCCGTTGACCCAGGCAGACACGCTGGGGCCGGCCTTTTTTGGCGCGAGCAGCACCAGCGCTTGGCGCCCGATCAGCCGTTCGAGCGCTCCTTGCCAGGCTTTGTCTTGCGGCCGCACAGAAACGAGTTCGCCGAAGAAAGGCACGTCATGATCGGAAAGACCCAACTCACCGGCAAGCTGATGGCGGATGCGATGCAGCTTTTCGGGAATGTTCGTCGGATTTTCCCTGAGATGGCGCAATTCCTCTTCGGTGGCCTTCGCTCGGGCTTTGCACTCTTCGATGCGGGCGGCGATGTGCATGTTTTCGAGCGAGGCGGTTTCGCTTGCCTTTTCGGTTTCGAGGGACTCTCTCTCCAACCGACGTTGCAGGTCTGTGAATTGCGCCTGGGAGGCAGGGATCGATTCGATTCCAAGACAGCGCAGGTCGCGCAGGAGATGTTTGCGGCGCTGCGCGATGTCGGTGCACTTGAGTCGCGCCGTGGCGGCGTCTTTTTCCGCCATGGCCAATGCCAGGCCGTCATTTTTGTCGTAGAGCGCAACGGCTCGCTCGCGCTCCACTTCAGCGTTGCGAACTTCTGCTTCGGCTTCGGTTTGCTGAATGGCGGCGGTTTCCGCCCGGTGATGGAGTGCGGTTATCGCTGCTTCGACGGAGGACTTTTCAAGTGACAAGGTGAACGGGCCGAGCTGTGCGCTCAGGCGTTCGCTCTTTTGCAGGTTGTTTTGAGCTGTGGAGAGTTTTTCGGCAAGGCCTTCGAGCGGCTCGAGCGCCAGCATTTGCTTGCGCTGCTCAACGACTCCGGCGTAGGCGTCGGACAGGGATGTGAATTGGTCCACAGCGGCGTCTGACAGTTCGTAGGTCGGCGGCTTCTCGAGCATGAACCTGCGGAAAAGTTCGTCAAGCGAGCCGAAATTTTTGGCAGCTTGGGTTTTATGGAGCAATTCGAGCGTTTGGGTGCTGCGAATTCCCATGGAGCGACAAAAAAGCGCAGCATAGGGCGCAAACGATCGGTGGCCTTTCCCTGACGTGCCAAGATACCGGTTGAGCGCTGCGAGGTCGGCTCCGCGTTCGATGAAGGGCTTGAAGTCGAGCAACGTGCAGGCGCCGCGTGCGACAACGTAGAGCGACGAAACGTCGGTCTGGCTGACTGATCCGGCTTTAAGGTGGAAAAGCACGACGAGATTGACGGGCCGGTGGATGGGAAGGCCGTCGACGATGCCGCAGTCGTAGCGCAGAAGGATGCCGCTCCAGGTGGCTGCGCGGTCGCGCAGGAACTGGCTGGCGATCTCTCCGGAGGCGGTGGCGACATGGGCGTAGGCTCCGCGCAGGTAGCTGACGAGCGAGCGGTCGTCTCTAAGGGATCCATTCGTTTTTGCTGCTGCATTGAACTGGCGTTTTCCTGGCGGGGTGAGGGCTGTGGCGATTGCGTCGAGCAATGTCGACTTGCCCGATCCGGAATCGCCAGTGATGAGAAGCCCCTGCGGGCTGACCTTGACGGCATGGTGTCCGCAGAACGTTCCCCAGTTGACGACCTCCAGGTGCGCCAACCGCCACTGCCCGACATGCTTTCGGGGCGTGCTCATGACCGATTCCTTTTCTTGAGTTCGGTGATCAGCAATTCCCTCTGCCGGTTGATAGAGGCGTCGTCTCTTTCAGCTGCAGCATTCTGCTCAAGGGTGCTTTCCAACAACTCGTCAATTGACGCGGCGACCGCTCGTGCTTCTTCGGTGCCGAAAACGATGGCGAGCACGGGAGAGATTTCGAATCGGTTGGGCGTGTCGGGGAGAGGGAGCACGATGTTGTTGTCGCGCATCTTTCCCCAGGCCCGATCGAGGCGCTTGCTGAACGCCGCCTCGTCAATGCGCTCGAGCGGCTGATACTGGCCGAGCGAGGAGAGGATCTCGTCCTTGTCGACGACGACGCGGTCTTCGGCCGACATGAGCAGTTCGCGGCGCAAGGTCAAAACGAGCAGCGTGTCGAGCAGCGTCAGGGTGATCGAGCGCGTGGCTTTCGGCAGCTCGGTTGCGGGAGACGTTGCGTTGCGGACGAAGGCGATTCCGCGGTCGACGTCGACGACCAGATCGAGCAGCAGATCGTTGCAGCGCGCTGCGATTGCCTGCTGGTTGCGCAGGAGCTCTTTCCACAGGTCGCTGTGACGTCGCGCGTCAAGGAACGGTCCGTGAACAAGCTGCAGAAGCGTGCGCCGCCCGGTCAACGTAAGCGTTCCGGCGTCGCCGGGCCAAAGGCTGTCATCGTGCAAAGCGTCAGGTGCGCTTGAGACGGCTTCGACAGGGGATTCCGAAAAAACATCCAGGTCTGTCACAGCTGAACCTCCTGGTAGAATTCGTATCGGGGAGCGAGTGCACATCGCCAGGTGCCGTGTTCGGTTTCCCATGCCAGTTCGTCTTCTCCTTCGGCTGGACGGCCGTTTTGGTACGCAAGGCTGAGGAGTCCGACAATGCTGGCAGCGCCTTGGGTGGCGGGGTGCTTTTCGAGCACGTCTTTCACGCTTGCGGTGCGGCGTTCGCGTTCGCAACGAAGAACGTCGTTGATGTTTTCGATCAGCTCTTCGAAGTCGATCTCGGATTGCCGTGCTTTTTGGTATAGATCTTCGAGCGACAGCCGTCCGGCTTGGGCGCTGGATATCTCTTCGAGCGGCGCTGCGACGGTTTCCGCAGGATTTCGCAGCTGCCATCGCGCGATGGGCTGTATGGAAAGCGACGAAAGGTGAAGGCTTGCGTCGATTGTCTTTTGTGGCGAAGCGATGCAGGAAAGCCTATGGAGATTGGCGAGCGTGCGGTCGATGTCTTTCTTGATCTGCCTGTCCGTTTGGTATCGATGGCTTTGCACGAAACGCTGCAGGCCGTGCCCGAAAGACAGTTTGGCTTCGTTGACGTCGCCGCTTTGCTCGAGGAAGTTCCGTGTCATGCTGTGAAGTTGTCGGCGTTTTTCAGAAGCGAGCGCGGTTGCGAACGGCGTGCCGAGGATGTCGTCGATATCGTCTTGGAGCGATTCGGTGAGGTCGTTGTCGCGCAGCAGATCGTAGAATCCTTGGAACGAACGGCCGGCGGGCGATTGTGCGATATGGTTTACGCCGGCGAAGATGTCGTCGAGGATGTCGCGGTAGTTGTCGCTGTAGCTGATGATGGATTCGAAGATGGTTTTGTTGAGCTGCGCGAATTCGGTTTTCACGTGGGCGAAGTCTTCAGGGATTTCGTTTATGAGCGCCAAAATGTCGCTGAGCCGCTCAAGGCCTTCTGAGTCATCGATTACGACGTAGGTGCCTTGCTCTATCCTCTCAAGTTCGGCGTCAATGGCGGCCCGATCGGCGAGCAGGGATTTTTTGCGTCGTTCAACGTCGCTGCTGCTCGCGACGGCAAGATCGTGGACGGCATCCATGATCAGGGACAATCGAGACTGCGTTGCCGTGCGTCGAGGCTGCACCAGCTGTTTTGCAAATGCGATGGCGGCCATGGCTTCCGAGGAAAGCTCATACGTTTCTTCGCGGCGCTGCTTGGACGCTCGCCTGACAAGGTAGCCCTTCTTGCGCCATTGCTCGCAGGCGTCTGCGCCGGTGTGCTCGTAGTCGATGTTGGCGCGGAAGCGGAGCTCTTGAAGGGCGAAGTCGACCGAATTTGCGAGGTCGGACACGGGAATGCGCCGGTTGCGCTCGTCGAAGTGGGCATCAAGGACGGCCATGATGAGCGCGGCGTTGCGGGCGCGGAGAAGCTGCCATGCGCCGTTGGCGTCCTGCGCTTGGCGTAGCTGGGAAAACTGCGAGACAACAGCCACAAGCGCTCCTTTCTGCGGCGCTGACGATATGAAAAGCAGTATAGGGGAAATATTGTTTTTCAGGGCGAGTCGTTCATGGAGCGGACGGAGAATGCGTCAAACCTTCGGGTCGTGTCGCAGAGGGTCTTCCAACGGCAGGGCGATGACGACGCGCAGGCCGGGGCCGGCGTTTTCGGCGTGGACGGTGCCGCCCATGCGTTCGACCAGGTGGCGCACGATATAGAGCCCCAGGCCCGCGCCGGGGGCGTCGCCGGCGTTGGAGCCGCGGAAGAAGCGGTCGAAGGTGAAGGGAAGGTCCTCGGCCGGCATGCCGGGGCCGAAGTCGCGCACGTGCAGCTGGTAGACGGCGCGGTCGGGGCACCGAGCGCCGCTGACCTCGACCGATGCGTCAGGCGCGTACTTGCGGGCATTGGCGAGCAGGTTTTCGAGCGCTTCGGCCAAGCGCTGCGGGTCGTGGCAGACCGTCGCTTCGTCAAGTTGTGCTAGGCTAACTTTTCCCGAAGCGTCGAAATCGGTCACGGCGGCACGCACGGTTGCGGCGATGGGGGTCGGCGTGGGCTTCACGGCGATGCGGTCCAGCTCGGCGAGCGAGTGCGTGAACAGGTCGCTGGCCAGCGCCGCCACGTCGTCGCACTTGCGCATGATGAGCGCGGTGTATTCGGCGCGTTCCTCGGGCGTGCGGTCAAGGCCCAGCTCCAAGGCTTCGGAGTACGCGCGGATGGACGCGATGGGCGTTTTGATGTCGTGAGAAAGCGAGGCGACGGTGGTCTTTGCGGCTTCGACAGCTTGTGCTTCGGCGGCTCGGGCGCGTTTCAGATCGATGCGCATGGCGTCGAAAGCCCAGGTGAAACGACCGAACGGGTTGCTGCGTTCGTAGGTGAGCGGAGCATCGAGATTTCCGGCCGCCACGTCGGCGGCGAACGATTCCAGGTGCAGAAACGGGCGCACGACGGTCACGTACAGGTAGGCGACAAGGCCCCACACCGCCGCGATCGCCAGCAGCGTGACGGCCGCTATGGCGAAGGCGACAGAGGCGTTTTGCGCGTCGGCCACCTTGCGCAGCGCGTCTTGGGTTTGCGCGAGCGCGGCGTCGGCGGCTTGGGCGGGGTTGTCGGCGCCGGTCGGTTCGCCTTCCGCGTCGGATTCGCGTTCGGCTTCCGACGCGCTTGTCTCGGTGGGGCTGGCGGTGCCGTTTTCCGCGAGATCTTCCGTCCCGCGGCTTTTTTGCAGCGCGACCCGGGTGTCGTTGAGGGCGACGATCTGTGCCTGCAGCGCCTGAGAGCTGGCGTCGTTCAAGGCAATGCAGCCCGCTGCCAGCCCCGATGCCGCAATGATGACCGTTGCAGTCAGTGAAAGTCCTATGAGACGCCGGGTGATGCGCTTCCCTTCCGAACCTGCCGCCTGCCCGCTCATAGCCGCCCTTGCTGTGACGGGTTGTCATTCGGCTTCGCGACGAACCGATACCCCCGCCCGTGGACGGTGAGGAAGTGCGCCGGGTGAGCCGGGTCGTCTTCCAACTTCGACCGCAGCCAGCTCATGTGCACGGCCACCGTTTGCGGCTCGACGTCGCAAAACGCGCCCCATACTTCGCTGATCAGGCGTTCTTTTGACAAGATTTCGCCTTCGTGCATCATGAGGAACGCCGCCAGCGCATATTCCTTCGGTGCCAGCGCGACTGCTTCGCCCGCCTTGCGAACGACTCCGGCAGCCGTGTCGAGCTCGAACGGCCCTTGCCGCACGACGCTGCCGCCCGCCGCCTTCCCAAAGCGTCGCAGCAGCGCTTCGATGTAAGACCGCAGCTCGCGCAGCGAATACGGCTTCGACAGATAGCCGTCGCCGCCCAGATCGAGCCCGGCCACGCGGTCCCCCTCGTCCATGCGGGCCGTCGCGAAAATGATCGGCACGTCGCTTGCGGCCCGCAGGTTCCGGCAAGCCGCAAGCCCGTCGTCGCCCGGCAGGTTGATGTCAAGCACCACCAGATCAAACACCGAATGCGTCAGCAGGTCGTAGGCGTCTTCAGCGCTAGGCGCCACACGCACGGCCATCCCTTCGCCTTCCAGATACCGAGCCACGATGCGAGCCAGATCTCCGTCGTCCTCTACTAATAATATATGGTTCACCGGCGCCGCCTTCCGTTTTGCTTGCAGGTGCCATTATCGCCCAGGCCGGCACTTCGTCCAAGAGGGCGGCGAAGCCCTGGTCTTGCTGCTTTTTTGCAGCAAAAGACGGCGGGCTTCGCTTCTGAGCGGCGATCGACGCGTCTTGACGGCAATTATGTTTGTAGAAATTGTGTATTGGAGATTATTGGTATCCATTTCTGCAACTTACGCATCATTTTTAGATTAGGGTTAGTTGAGGATAATATAAAATTATGTATATATGCGGTAATTTTGGTCTTCTCGGCACCGAGATCGACCCTAAAAGAGGGCTCAAAGGTCGATTTCGCGGGCAAAACTCCGGAATTTTCAACAAAATGATGCAGGGAAGGAGAAAATTGCCACGAATAGTCTCCGGTACACAATTTCTTCATATGAGAAGCAGCGAAAGGAGGGGCGCACGCGTGAGGTGTCGACGATGACGTCAGTACCCGAAAGTGTCGCCGGTGGTGCGCCAGTGGCGACGTTGGCAGCACGTCGGGACTGCGGCGGAGCGCACCGGCGTGCCGGCGGGCATACCGCTGGCGTTCCCTCGGTGCGTCAGCCGATCTGTCGGCGCGGGTCTTGCGGCAGGGAGATGGTGAAGGTGGTCGTGCCGTTTTCACTGGCGGCGGTGATGCTGCCGCGGTGCGCCTGCACGATCTCGCGGGCGATGGCCAGACCGAGGCCGGCGTTTTTGCCCTGCTTGCGCGAGACGTCCTCGCGGTAGAACTTCTCGAAGATGCGCTCCAGGTGGGCGGCTGAAATCTCGCGCCCTTGGTTGGTGACCACAATGGTGAGCGCCCCCGCGTCCTTCGCCCCGCCAGTCGCGCCGCCTCTCTCGGAGCTCAGCTCATCTGCGGTTCCAGCTGCCTCTGCGCCTGCCTCGTCAGCGGTGTCGCCCTTCCTCATTCCTGCCCCATCGGTCGCGCTGCCCCTCCCAGCACCCAGCTCGCTTGCGGTTTCGACCGCATCTGCGCCCGCTTCATCGGCAGTGCTGCCTCTCTCGACGCCCGGCTCGTCAGCGGTTCCAACCGCCTCTTCATCTGCCTCGTCAGCGGTGTCGCCCTTCCTCATGCCTGCCTCATCAGTCACGCTGCCCTTCCCCAGCTCACACGCGCTTGCCGCCACCTCTGCCACTTCTCTCGCTACCTCTGCAACCCTTGCCGCCCCTGCTACCCCGGCCTGCAGCCGCACGACCGTGCCGGCGTCTCCGTAGGCCAGCGCGTTGCGCATGACGTTGCCGACCGCGCGGGCCATTTTCGCGCTGTCGATGAACACCGGCGTGTCGGCCGGCGCTTCGACCACGATCCGCTGCCTGCGCTCCTGGGCGACCAGCGCGAACTCGTCTGCCACCTGCTCGCAGAACAGCAGCAGGTCCACCGTGCTGCGCTCGATGGGGATGGCCTGCAGGTTGTACCGCGTGATCTCGAAAAACTCGTCCATCAGCTCTTCGAGCCGGTCCGTTTTCGCCAGTGCGCGAGCGGCATAGTCGCGCCGCTTTTCGTCGGGCAGCTCCGGCGCGTCGGCCAGCAGTTCCAAATACCCTACGACCGAGGTCAGCGGCGTTTTGATGTCGTGCGCCAAATACGCTACCAGCTCGTTTTTCCGCTGCTCGGCGTTGACGACGGCAAGCTCGCTCGCCGCGATGCGCGTCCTCACGGCCCCCACGGCGACGCGCGTGGACGCCAGCTCGTCGGGCAGCTCGACGTTTTCGCCTTCGATCAGGCACGACACCGAAAGCGCTTGCGACACGCGGTCGACGTACCCGATGGTTTTCGAGACGCTGCGGAACCATATGACGGCCAGCCCGGCGACATACAGCGCAAGCAAGAGGGGCTCTTTCAGGTTGCGCACCGCGTAGTACGTCGACAGGTCGCGCATGGCTATCTGGCCGTTTGGCTCGACGAGCGCCTGGATGTTGTCGTCTATGGTCTCGCCATGTTCGGAAAGCGTCTCCTTTGACACGTAGAGCCAGTGCGATGTGGCGTCGGCGACGGCGTTGCCAATGACGGGGGAGAAGTCGCGCAGCATCAAAACGACGCCGGAAAACGCGAGCGTGTACACGACGAATGCGAGCAAGGCCGAACGCACCGCCTTGCCGCGCAGCGCTTTTGCCTGGTCGCTGCGCAGCCTACCCATGACGCTCCTGAGTCGCGGACGGTCCGACGGGCGAGTCGGGAATGCGATACCCGACGCCGAACACGGTCTCGATATGGCTGCAACGTGAGTCAACTTTAGCTAACTTTTTGCGAAGACGCCGGATGTGCACCATGACCGTGTTGCTGTCCGACGTGTTGTACGGCTCGTTCCATACGGTCTCGAACAGGCGTTTTGTCGATACGGGGCATCCGGGCTCAAGCATGAGCGCGTGCAGCAGCCCGAATTCTTTCGGTGTGAGCGACAGCGCCTCGTCGTGAAGAAAAGCGGCGTGGCGCAGCAGATCGATTTCCAGGTTGCCGACCGTCAGCAGGCTCGAGGGCGCGTCGGCGTGCGACGTCGCCTGCCTGCGAAGCCGCGCTCGAATGCGGGCGATGAGCTCTCGGCTTTTGAACGGCTTCGTCACGTAGTCGTCGGCTCCCAGCGCAAACCCGATGACCTGGTCCGATTCCTCGTCCTTCGCCGACAGAAACAGCACGGGCACGTCGTCGGACAGGCGCCGGATGGCCTGGCACGTCTCGAATCCGTTCATGCGTGGCATCATGATGTCGAGAATCACCAGGTCAAAAGGGGTATCGGACGCAGCGGTGCGCCTGAACGAATCCAGGGCCTGCGCACCGTCCAACGCGCACTCGACGGCAAACCCTTCGCGGCCGAGCGTTTCGCGCAGCAGGCTGGCGATTTCGGGATCGTCGTCGGCAACGAGGATGTGGGGCGCGTTTTCCATGCGACCAGTGTAGCGCCTTTGCGACCGCGACGGGCCTGATGGGGCGGTCGTTCACGAGAAAGTAAGGCGAATGTAAGAAGTCGCTATGGGCAACGTAAGCGCGGTCGTTGGTAGGCTGGACGAGTCGGAAACGGAAGGGGAAGCCCTGATGGGCGTCAGCTGGGCAGGCCGTTTCCGGCGCTGCAGGGGGCGTCGAAAACTCGGGCGCCCCTTGAGGTTTTCGAAGGGTTCGCATGATCAGAAGCGGGTGATTGCAATGTTGACGGGAGATCAGCAAGGGCGTTTCGAAGGCGGGGCCGCGCCGGGCACGTTCGCCGGCCGGCCGACGTGCTTGAAGGGCTGTGCGCGAGAGCAGCCGCGCTGCCGGGTCTCTGCGAACGTTTCGCGGCTGCAATCGGCGGGCGGCCGGGGTTCGCAGTCCGTCCCGGAGGCGCAGCCCCGCCGCTATGCCGCCCCGCTGCCGCAGGAGCCGTCGTCGCGTGAGAGCTTCCCCGGCGTTCCTCGCGTGCGCGGCCCCCGCACGTCGTACGCGCCCCGCGGCTGGGAGCGCCCTCGCTTCCTGATGCGCGTCTTGGCGGCAGCGGCCGTCGCGGCGGCAGGCCTGTTCGCGTTCGCGCTTTTCGCGGCCTCACACGAGGGTGCTACACCTCAAGAAGGAGCTTCCGACCAGGGGTTTTTCGCGCCTTTCTCCCAGGAGGACGGCGGCTTTTCCCGCACGAGCACGCCGCGCAACCAGTGGACCCGCGGCGTGAAGCCGTATCTCTACCAGACCGACGTGCAGTGGGCGAACGAGCCTTATGCGGGCGGCGTCATCGAGAAGACCGGCTGCGGCCCCACGTGCCTGAGCATGGTGTACGTGATGCTGACCGGCAAGACCGACTGCGATCCGGCAGCCATGGCGGTGTTCAGCGAAAGCGGCGGCTATGTGGTCGACGGCATGACCAGCTGGGACTTCATGACCGACGGAGCAGCCCGATTCGGCCTGGTCGCCGAAGAGTTGCCGGCCACCGAAGGCGTCATAGCCGGCGCGTTGGCAGAGGGACGGCCCGTCATTGTGAGCGTGGGCCCCGGCGACTTCACGAGCGAAGGGCACTTCATTGCGCTCGAGAAGCTTGCCGACAGCGGGGGGGCCGTCGTGCACGACCCCAACAGCCCCGAAAACTCCCAGCGCACCTGGCCGATCGAGCGCATTATCCGCCAGGCACGTAACTTCTGGGCGTACGAGGCTGCATAAGGGTGCGCTGGATCGTCGCCGCAGTGCTGCCAGCGTCCCTTTGAGATGCGTCCGGTTCGCCGCCTGGGGGGGGTGACGCGTCGGGACTGGTGCAGTTGAGCAGGCTGTGGCAGCGTTTGACAACGAAGGCGCAAATACTGTGCAGTTGTGCAGCTTGTGGCAGCGAATTCGGGGCATTTGAGGCTTGTTTATGCTTATATAAATAAGAGTATTATAGAATCCCCAGTTCAGAGGCTTGCGGTGACTTCCGGGGGAAGAAGGCCTCTGCCATAACCTGCACAACTGCACAAAAAACGAGAATCCGTTGTCAAACGCTGCCACAAGCTGCTCAACTGCACAAGAGTCGGGGCTTCCTCTGCCACAACCTGCGAAACTGCACGAGTGCCCGTCCTCTGCCGGTTCACTCGAGCGCAAAAACCTCGAACCCCCGGCAGCCTCTTCCGCTGCCGGGGGTTCGTCTGCTTCGGGAAGGTGTTGGCGCTCTTTGCGTGCTAGCACCTTATGCCGCCATCATCGCCGCTTCGAGGCGTCTGGTGGAACCGCCCGCCGCACCGCCGCTGCCATTCCCGCGCCGCCGCCTGCCGGGGTTTCGGTCTTTTTCGGGAAGGCGCCCCTCTCGTCTGCGGGCTTTCTCGTCGCGCTGCCCGCCGCTGCCCGCCGGCGCCCTCTCGCCTGCTAGTAGCTCGTCGTCGCAGTGCTGCCGTCGCCGCTTAGAGAGGCGGCGACCGGTTCGCTGTCTGTGGACGACGTGTCGGGGCTGGTCGGCTCGGACGGGTTGGTCGTGGTGCCGGTGCCAGTGCCGGTTCCAGTATTGGTGTCGGGCGTCGGCTGCGGGACCTGCTGGAACGTCACGTTGACGCTTACGTCGCCCTGCACGTTGCTGATGGTGTACGTGCCGCCGTTCGATGCCACGCCGTCGACGCCGGTCGCCGAGCTGACTTCATAGCCGGCATCAGGCACGATGGTCACGGTCACCGACCCGCCTTCGTCCACGGTTGAGCTGGACGTGGTGACCGACCCGCCGCCGCTCGCGTTGACGTACACGCCGTAGGAGGTCGGCTTCGGGCCGCGGCTGAGGGTCACGTTCACGCTGCCGTTCTTGCCCAGGTCAGACCCTGCCACCGGGTCTTGTGCCAGGATGGTGTTGTAGGGCTGGTCGCTTTCGACGTAGGTGGGGCTGTCGTAGTTGCCCACCAAAAAGCCTGCGTCGTTCAGGATCTTTGCGCCCGATTCAAGCGTCTGGCCGATGACGTTGGGCACCTTTTCCTGCTTTTTGCCGAGCGACAGGTAATAGGTGACGGTCGAGCCTTCTTCCACCTGCGTGCCGCCCGTCGGATCTTGGCGAGCCACACGGTCCTTCTCGACGTCGTCGGAATTCTCAGCCTTGCCCTCTTTGGCCTTCAGTCCCGCGTCTTCCAAGGCCTTTCGCGCTTCGGACGCGGTCTTGTTCGTCAGGTCGGGCACGTCGATCAGCTCGTTCGACTCGTCTTCGCCCTTCGACACCTTCAGATTGATGGCGGTTCCGCGGTCCTGCTTCGTGTTGGCCGACGGGTCGGTGCTGATCACGTTGCCGGCCTCGACCGTCTTGTTGGGCACTTCCTCGATGGTGCCGATGGCGAAGCCTTCTTCTTCGAGCGTGGCGACGGCTGTTTCCAGCGGCTTGTTGGTCACGTCCGGAACGACGATGCGCTCGCTGTCGCTGCCACCCCCGCCGCCGATCAGCGCAAACGCGATGCCGCCGATGACGGCCAGCGCCGCGAGGACGGCGATCGCCACCACGATGCCCTTCTTGCTCGACTTTTTCGGCATGTCCATGGTCGACGTGCCGCCGGAGCCTCCGAGCGGCCCCGAGTTCGCCGGGTTGGTGTGCAGGCCGCCCGCCGGCGGAATGACCGTGGTGACGGCGCCGGTGTCGATGGGCGGGACGGCGCCGAGCAGCTCGGTTTGGGCGTCGGCGAAGCTGGCGGGCAGGTTGACGGGGCGTCCGGCCAGGTAGTCGTTCAGGGCCAGGCGCATGTCCTTGGCGGTGGCGAAGCGGGCGTTCGGGTCTTTCTGCATGGCCTTCATGATGATGGCCTCGAGGTCTGGGTCGACGTCGGGGTTGATGTCGCCTGGCGGCAGCGGCAGGTCGTTCACCTGCTTGAGCGCCACGCTGACCGCGTCGGGTCCGTCGAAGGGCAGCTGCCCGGTGACCGATTCGTACAGCACCACGCCGAGCGAATAGATGTCGCTTGCGGCAGTGAGGTCCTTGCCTTGGGCCTGTTCAGGCGAAATGTAGTGCGCGGTGCCCAGCACGGTCGACGTCTTGCTCATGACGGAGTTCTTCGCGCGGGCGATGCCGAAGTCCATCACCTTCACGTTGCCGTCGGGCTGCACCATGATGTTCTGCGGCTTGATGTCGCGGTGCACGATGTCAAGCCCGTGCGCGACGGAAAGCGCCTGGCACACCTGGGAAGCGATCTCTGCCGACTTGCGCTGGTTGATGATGCCGCGTTCGTTGATGGCCGTCTTCAGGTCGCTGCCGCGCACGTATTCCATGACGATGTAATACGTGCCCTTGTCCTGGCCCCAGTCGTAGATGTTGACGATGTAGGGGCTTTGCAGGTTGGCGGCTGCGGCTGCCTCTTGCTTGAAGCGTTGGGTGAAGGCGGGGTCGGAGGCGTACTGCGGAAGCATGACTTTCACGGCGACCATGCGCCCCAAGACCTTGTCCTGGGCCTGGTACACCTCGGCCATGCCGCCGATGCCGATGCGCTCCGTTATCTGGTAACGGCTGTTGAAGGTCCGTCCAATCATGGTTCCGGTCACGTTTAAACTCCTTTTGGACACATGCTGGGGCTATGGAATCTGTTGTTGTTCATAGAAACACTTGGCCTTCCAGCATACACGTTTTATAAAAGCCCCTGAACTTCCAGGGCGGTTTTCAACACATTCTGCGCTTTTTCGGCGCCGGCTCCTTCAGCTCCGTCTTCGATGATGATCGCGACAACGGCACGCGGGTTTTCGGCGGGCGCCATGCCCACGAACCAGCTGTCGTTGGAGTCTTCCTTTTCGGCGGTGCCGGTCTTTCCGGCCACTTCAACGCCGGGGATGGCCGCCGCGGTGCCGGTGCCCGAGGTCACGACGGATTTCAGCACCTCTTTCGTGCGGTCGGCGATTTCGGCGTCCACCGCTTGCGAAAGCTTGCTCGGCGCGGCGGTGAAGCTGCGCGAGCCGTTGGCGTTGTAGATGCCGTCCACCAGGTAGGGCTGCATGATGGCGCCTTGGTTGGCGATGCCGGCTCCTACCAGGGCCATTTCAAGCACGGTGGCCTGCGGGCCGCTGGGGCTGGGGTGGTTTTCGGTTTGGTTTTCGCCCACCGGCTCGCCGGCGGCGGCCCAGGCGGTCTCCCATTCCGTCATGTCGGCGGGGTCGGGCATGAGCGAGTCGTACAGCGGCAGCGGGAAGTCGACGGTGCGGTCGAAGCCGAACCGGTCGGCCCCTTCCACGAGGAGCTGCGCTCCCATCTCGACGCCCAGCTGGCCGAACACCGTGTTGGACGACAGCGCGGTTGCCTGCGCGACCGTCAGCTGGCCGTAGTCGTTGCCTTCGAAGTTCGTGACCGGCGCGTTGCCGATGGTCATGGTGCCGGGCGAGTTGAACACGGTGCTCTCGTCGACGATGCCGTCTTGCAGCGCGGTGGCCAGCGTGACCATCTTGAACGTGGAGCCGGGGGCGTAAAGCGCCTGGGTTGCGCGGTTGAGCAGGGCCGATTCGTCGGCGGCGCCATCGGATGCGGCGTTTTCGAGCATGGTGGCGAAGTCGGCGGCGGCATAGGTGGGCGCCGAGGCCATCGCCAGCACCGCGCCTGTCTCAGGATCAAGCACGACGCAAGCGCCGACCGATCCCGCCAGCGCGTCCTGGGCGGCTTGCTGGATCGTCGCGTTCAGCGTGAGCGTCACGTCGTTGCCGGGCACGCTCGCGCCGGCGAGCGAGTTCATGACGTCGGTGATGCTCGCGAAGTTTTCCTGCCCGCGCAGCGTGTCGTTGCACGCCGCCTCGATGCCCGCGGTGCCGTACTGGTCCGACGCGTAGCCGATCACGTGGCTGGCCAGGTCGCCGGCGGGGTAGGTGCGCTCGTAGGTGCCGTTGTCGGTCAGCACGCTTTGCGCCAGCACCACGCCGTCGTAGGTTGAAACGGTGCCGCGCTCGTTGCGTGCCTCCTTCATCATGACGTGGTTGTTGCCCGCATGGTTTTGGTAGTAGTCGGCCTGGATGACCATGATCCACGTGAGGTTCGCCACGAGCGCCGCAAACATGAGTGAAAAGATAATCATTGTGTTGGTCAGGCGCTTCCCCAGCGACACGCGCCCGAGCACGCTGTTGGTGGAAAGCGCGGCGGTGGCGCTCGTCATTTCCTTGGCGACGCCGGTGCCCTCGTCGCCGCAGCGCAGCAGAAAGCCCACGGCGATGAAGCTGGCAAGCAGCGACGAGCCGCCCTGGCTGATGAAGGGCAGCGTCAGGCCGGTCAGCGGAATGAGCCTGGTCACGCCGCCGACGATGATGAACGCCTGCAGCACGATGATGCTCGTCATGCCCACGGCGATGAACGAGCTGACGTCGCTTTTCGCGCGTGCGGCGGTCACGAAGCCGCGGATGCAGAAGCACAAGAACAGCAGCAGCAGCCCCGCAGCGCCCAAAAGGCCGATCTCTTCAGCGATGGCGGCGAAAATGAAGTCGCTTTCCACCACCGGAATGGGAATGTCGCCCGCCAGGCCGCGCCCGAGCCCCACGCCGAACAGGTCGCCGTCGGCGATGGAGTAGATGGCCTGCGTCAGCTGGTATCCCGTGTTCTGCGCGTCGGCGAACGGGTCGAGCCAGGTCTGCACGCGGATTTGCACGTGGTCGAACGCCGCGAACGCGCCCAAGCCGCCCACGACGATGAGCAAAAGGCCGCAGACGAGGTAGAACTTCTTGCCCGTGGCCACGTAGAGCATGATGAGGAACACGAAGAAGAACACCACCGCGCTGCCGAGGTCTTTCTCGAACACGACGATGAGCAGCGCGACGCCCCACATGAGCAGCAGCGGCATGAGCGTGCGGGCGTCGGGCAGGCGGAAGGGGCCGACGCGCACGGTGAAGACGGACAGCATTTCGCGGTTTTGGGCCAGGTAGCCGGCGAGAAACAGCACGATGACGAGCTTTGCGACCTCGCCGGGCTGGAACGAGTAGCTGCCAAAGTGCAGCCAGATGCGGCTGCCGTAGATCTCCTGGCCAAGGCCCGGGATGAGCGGCGACAGCAGCAGCACGAAGCCGACGATCATAAGGGTGTATTTGTAGTTGACGACCTTGTCGAGGTTGCGGAAGAACGCCACGATGACGATCATGCACCCGATGCCGACGAACAGCCACAAAAGCTGGCCGACCGCCAGATCGGGCCGCAGGCGCGTGACGAACGCGATGCCGATGCCCGACAGCGCGAACGACAGCGGCAGAATGGCCGGGTCGGCGCCGGGCGCGAACGCACGCAAGGTGAGGTGGGCGACGAAGAACGCGCCGAAGATGCCCAGCGGCACTCCGAGCGTGTTCATGTCGACGACCTGGCCGTTGTTGATGGCTATCATGGCAAACAGCAGCCCCACGAGCGGAGCCGCGATGCACAGCAGCACGAGTTCGATGTTGCGACGCGTCATGGCTGCTACGCCTCGGCGTTTTCGGCTTTGGCGGGCGCGTCGGCGCCCTTGTCGGCTTCTGCCGCTTGGCCGCTCGTGGCGGCGTTGGCGGCGTCTTCCGCTGCGGGCTGGCCTGCCGCGTCTTTCGCACCTTCGCCTGCGGCTTCGGCCTCTTTCGCGCCCTCGTCGTCGGGCACGGCCGACGCGGCTTTCTGATCGACTTCTTTCTGGTATTCCGCGACGAGCTTTTCGGCCGCCTCCAAATCGTCGACCCGAATGCCCTCTTTCAGGCGGTTCGCGATGCCCGGCTGCAAATCGGCCACCGACACGTTGGTCGTGCGCTCGTGCAGCGACAGCGAAACGCCGAAGAAGTCGCCCGGCAGGCCCGAATACACGGCGACCTTGCCGTTGTCGTCTTTCACGAAGGCCGAATGGGACGCGTAGTACCCAAAACCGGCGGCCGCGCCGGCGACGATGAGCACGAACAGCGTGATGATCAGGGCAAGCCAGCGCCGCGACTTGCGGACCGTCTTCTTCATCTTCTGCTTGGCGTGGCCTTCCACGTCGCGCACGATGACGGTCACGTTGTCATAGCCGCCTGCCGCGATGGCCTCGTTGACCAGCTGCGTCGCGCAGCGTTGCGGGTCGGGGAAGCGTTGCAGCGTGGCGGCGATCTGCTCGTCGGTGAGCATGCTGGACAGACCGTCGGAGCACAGCAGCAGCCGGTCGCCCGTTTCCACGTTGATCTCGTAGAGGTCGGGCCGCATGAGCGGGTCGCTGCCGAGGGCCCGCGTGATGACCGACCGCTGCGGATGCGTGCGGGCTTCGGCCGGCGTGATCTGGCCGGCTTCTATGAGGTCTGCCATCAGCGAATGGTCGCGCGTGAGCTGCTGCAGCTCCCCTTTGTGCAAAAGGTAGGCTCGTGAATCGCCCACTTGCGCGATGACCAGGCGTTCTTCTTCCAAGATGGCAGCCGTTACCGTGGTGCCCATGCCGGTGCGCCCGCGGCCGTCGCGGCTGGCCAGCAACACTTCGCGGTTGGCCGCTTCCACGGCTTGGGCCAGCGCTTCGGCGTCGGGCTCCTGCGGCGCTTCGGCGGCGATCACGTTCACGGCGATTTCCGACGCCACTTCGCCCGCTGCGTGCCCGCCCATGCCGTCGGCCACCACGTACAGCGGCGGCGACACGACCAGGCTGTCTTCGTTGTGGTCGCGGACGCAGCCGATGTCGGTGCGGCTGCCGAAAGGCGTCAGCGCTTCGCGGCGCGTGTGTTCGGTTGAGGTGTAGGAGCGTTTCTTCTTCGCCATTAGGAAAACCTTACCTTGATGGCGACGTCGCCGACGGTGACCACGTCGTTGTTGTGCAGCGCCGTGGGCTCAAAGATGCGCTGCCCGTTGACGGCCGTGCCGTTGGTGGAGCCCAGGTCCTCGACGAAGAGGTTTTGGCCCATCAGCTCGAAGCGGGCGTGGCGGCCGGACACGTAGCCGGCGCCGATGACGATGTCGGCGCCGGGAGAGCGTCCGACGATGACCGGCCCGCGCACGACGATGGAGACCCCGCGCAGTTCCTTGGGGCCCTTCTCGACCGTGAGGTTCCAGGTGCGTTCTTTTTTGCGCTGGCCGCGCACCAGCCCGATGCCCGTCTTCATGATTGCGAACAAGAAGAGGTACAGCAGGGCGATGAACAGCAGCCGGACGATGAGCAGGACGATGTCGATCACGAGCGTGCCTAACCGGTCGCTTTACGCGACGACGAACGTGTATTCCGTGGTGCCGATGGTGATGCGGTCGCCGGGCCGGAGCACCTGCGATGCGACGGGCCGCCCGTTGACGATGGTGCCGTTGGTGGACCCCACGTCGGTGATGGCCCAGGCGCCGTTTTGCTGCAGCGTCAGCTCGGCGTGCTTGCGGGACGCGTTGATGTCGTGGACCTGGATGTCGTTGACCGATTCGCGGCCCATGGTGACGCGTGCGCCGCTGAGCGCGAAGGGGCGGTTGGTTGCCACGTCGATGAGCTGCGCCTGGGCTCCGCCGGCGGCGCCTGCCGGGGCAGGGGCGGCGCCGGCAGGGGGGATCACGATGGTGTGGCTGCCCCGCGCAGGCACGGCGGAAGCAGCTCCGGCGGCTCCGATTCCGGCCGCTGCAGCCCCGCCGGCGAAAGCAGCCGCAGGGGCCACGGCCGGGACAACGGGCTGGTAGGGGTCGTACGGCTCGTAGGCGTCGGCCGGGGCGGGCTGGGAAGGCGTGTAGGGGTCCGGCGCGTAGGGCTGCGGGCCGCCGTAGGGGGCGGCTTGGCCGTAGCTCGGCGCGGCAGCGATGCCGGGGGTTTGCGGGACCAGGCCGTAGCGTTGCATTTCTTCGTTGCGCAGCTGCATCACGATGGGCGCGGCCACGGCTTCGGCGATGATGTCGAACTTGCCGCTTTTCAGCCCGTCGTCCACGATGAAGCGCACCAGCGGCTGGCCGTCCATGACCAGGCCGTGCTCGGCCGCTTTCGCGACCAGGTACGTTTCCGTTTCGCCGGCCAGCGTGGGGTAGTATCCGAACAGACGCTTGTCGTCGTCCGGGTTGACGAGCACGGTGTACAGCGTCGGGGCGTACTGCTTGCCGGCGCCGACCATCTTTTCGCGCTTCATTTGCTTTTCGGCTTTTTTCGCAATTTGGACGGGTGAGATGGGGGAGTCGAAAACTTTGTCGGCCGCCCCTTCGAAGGTGTCTTCCATCTTGCCTTCGAACCTCGAAAGAAAGCCCATGTGAATCTCTCCTTTGCCGCCGCGATGAGCGCAGTTCTTCGGACCGAGATTCCATCTTGCCACAAATAAGAGCGTCGCTGTCCTGCTTTTACCGAAACGTCATAGGAAGATGACGGCATTGTAAGGGCTCGATGCCGCGAGTCGCGAAGGAGCGCCGACCGTCGCCGTCGCACCTTGCGGGGCCGGCATAATTGCTGATGAAGTTGGTCAGCATTAATCTCCCGCCGGAGAACGCGGGCGGCGCTCCACGGCGGGGGCGGCGTTCTGCGAAAAGCGCAGGGCCGGGCCTTGTGCGCGACGCTGTTTCAGCGCCCTACCGGCTGTCGTCTTCCAGCAGCTCTTCGCGGGTCTTTTCCACCATGGCCAGCAGCTCTTGCTGGTTGTGGATGTCCAGCTTGCGGTAGATGTGGCCGATGTGGGTTTTGGCCGTGCTCTTCGAAATGCACAGCTTGTCCTGGATGAAGGCGGCGTTGTAGCCTTTGGCGAGCAGGAACATGACCTCGGTCTCGCGCCGCGAGAGCAGGTAGCGGTCGGCTATGATCTCGCACTGCGTGCGGAAGCGCCCGCTCTTGCGAGCACGACTCTCTTGGGCCAAGGCGGCCTCTGCGGGCGTTTCGGCTGCGGGGGGCGCGTCTTCGCTTGCTGGCGCATCGCTGCCGCCTGCGCTTTCCGGCCCCTCGCTTTTGACGATCGCCACGTTCGCGCCGTCCTGCGCCGCCTGGCCTTCCTGAGCCTCTTGAGCCTTCTGGGTCTCGCAAGCGGCCTGCGCCTCCTGGTCCGCCGCCTGGTCGTTGAAACTTTCTATGGCGTTCGAATTGTGCACGCCCTGCACCACGGCGTGCCTGATGTCGCGCACGCGCGGCAAAAGCGCATAGCCGACGATCAAGCAGGCCATGACGATCATGGCTCCGCCCGCCTCGCCGAACGGCGTCATGGCCTTGATCAGGCTCGGGTTGGACATGGCGAGCACGCTGGCCAGCGATCCGAAAGCAAGACAGCTCCGTCCCACGCCGAACACGAAAATGGGGGACAGGCGGAACTCTTGGGACATCTCGCCGAAAAAGACCCACATGAGCGCTTCGAAGCACATGTAGCCCGTGAGCAGCACCAACGTGGCGAACGTTGAATCGTTGAGCGCGGCGGAAGGCAGGAAGAACAGCGTGATGGCGATGAAGGGGACAAGCGGGCGGAACAGGAAGTCCCAGCTGCTGCGCCTGTCGAGCGAGAACACGGTTATCAGCAAAAGCACGGTGGCGGCCCCGCCTGCGAACAGTGCGAGCAGCTGCGTGATGGGGTCCGACGAAGGCAGGATGATCTGCAAAGACGTGCTGCGAAGCGCTCCGAGCGCAAAGCCGAACAGAAGCATCGGAAGCGCCAGGCGCAGCGAAAACGGGCCTTTGTTCACCGGCAAGGGGTTGAAGATGGGCACCGCGTGGCGCACCGCATAGCTCACCGGCGTCAACTGCCACAAAAACGGCAGCTCCAGCAGCGGCAGCAGGGCGGTGAACACTCCTGCGTAAGGGTAGGGCAGCGCGTGCAGCGCAAACAGGTAGACGGCCACGGCTATCACGATGGCCACCGCCGTGTTCATCGTGATGGTGGCGGCGCTGTGGCGGGAATAGGCAGTGCCCCAGAACAGCAGAAGCAGCGCCGAGCCTATGCCGGTCGATACGCCTGCGAACACGGTTGCCAGAACTCCCAACGCGCCGGGAATCGGCCCGGCGAACGCTGCGAGCGTGCCCGATGCGGTCAAAGCGCTGGCACCCGCCAAAACGCGCTTGGCGGTATAGAACCTGAGAAGCTTCTGGTCGGTGACGACGGCGAACAGAAGCGAGGCGCCAAACGTCACAATGGAAATCAGGAGGAAGCAGGAGACGAGGGTCTGGGCGTTTTCCTGGAAGCTGAGAGGCTCGGCATGGAACAGGCGGTTCGCGCCGAACATGGCCGCATAAATCCATGCCTGATGAAGGCCGAGGCCCAGCGACAAGGTGTTCAGTTCGCCTTGGGCCCCCATGCCCTGGCTGTCGTCCACGATGATGCTTATGCGCGGAAGGTTGATGTTCATCGGCGGTTATCCTTGTATTTTCTCGATCATGCAGCGGAAGGTATAGTCTCCTCAGGGCTACTTAGCCTTAATTTATACACTAAATGTCGCCGGCGTGCCACTCTTTATAGGCCTGGGCGGGTTTGCGCGACAAGCGCGTTCGTTCTGGCGCTCAAAGAGGACTTCGTTGAAGCTCGAAGCTTCTCATCTGGGACTATTCCGGCTCCGTTTCTCGAGGATGATGAAAATCAACCCGTCGGTACGATGCCGCGGCACCATAAATTGTCCCCGTGATTCGATGCCCTGCCTGCAGCGGCCACTAATCTGTCAGAGGCCAGGTCATGCCTGGCGAAAGGTTACTGCAGAGACTGCTTGCGCACGGCGCGGCGCGGCGCGGTGTGCGCAAGCAGTCGCGGACCAAGATGGAGGTTTGCTTTATGTGCTTCAGACCAGCAGACGCTAGCGCAGGCGGCGGCCCGAACAAGTGCCCCGAGTGCGGGAAGACCATTCAGACGATGGGCGGCATCATGCTGAAGGCCTGTCCGTTCTGCAAGGCGGACTTCACGCCCTACCTCGACGGCACCAAGGAGATCCCCACGGCGGCCCCCGGCGCCCCTGCCGCCCCCGGCGCGCCCAAGGCCCCCGGCGCTCCCGCCGCACCCGGCGCCCCCAAGCCTCCCGTCGCGTAAGACGGCCGGCAGACGGTGCGCGGCGGCCCGTCCGCAAGGAAGGCTCCGCGCAGCGTCGACACATCCTGAGAGGGGGATGTGAGCAGCTGCTTTTCACAGGGCAGGCGGGCTGGCGGCAAGCCTGCTGCAAATTTCGATCTTGCTGCTGCAGAAAGAGAGTTTCAAACGTTGGTGCAATGTTCGTTTGTGCAAGGCGAACGAGCATCGCACTGGCACCTAATGCAACGAGTTACCTCAAAAGGAGGGACTGATGGACAAAAAAGAGTTTACGATCTCAGAGGTCATTGACTCTATCGGCATCAGTGGGCACACATGGACCGTGTTCGTGCTGCTCGCTTTCGCCATGATCTTCGACGGCTATGACTTCATGATCGTCAATTCAACCAACCTGTTTGTGGCTCATACGTTCTGGCCCAACGATCCCAACCCCGGCGCCCTCATGGGCTCGCTGACCACCTGGGGTCTTCTGGGCATGGTTTTGGGCGGCGCAGTCGGCGGCATCGCTTCCGACCGCTTCGGCCGCAAGAAGACGCTCGTGGTCGCCGTTATGTTCTACGGCCTGTTCACGCTGCCGCAGGCGTTCGCGAACGACCTGGCGTTCTTCGCGGCGTTCCGCCTCATCGCCGGCTTCGGCGTGGGCTCCTGCATCCCGGTCGTCACCACGGTGTTCTCTGAGAGCATGCCGTCCAAGCAGCGCGGCGTGTTCGTGACGTTCGGCATGGCCTTCATGGTCGTGGGCTGGGTTCTGGCCGGCCTTATCGCCAACCCCATCTGCAACGCCGCCGGTCCTATCTTGGGCGGCTTCACGAACGAGGTGACCTATACGATGGCTGACGGCAGCTCGGCCACCATGTACGCCAACTGGCGTTTGTGCTACCTGATCGGCGCCATCCCGCTGCTCTATGGCGTCGTGCTCATCTTCCTCATGCATGAGACGCCGCACTGGTATGCCAACTCCGGCAACAAGGTGATGGCTTGCAAGCGCCTCACGCAGATCGAGCAGGCTACGCGTCACACCTCTCACGAGTACGACCCCAATCTGCTCATCGTTCCGCCCAAGCCTGCCAAGACCGGTCCTTCGGTGCTGTTCTCCAGCAAGTTCATCGTTGCTACGTGCGCCATTTGGGCCGCGTACTTCGTGGGCCAGTTCTGCGTGTACGGCATGAACGCCTGGATTCCCACGTGGTTCGTGGGTCTGGGCTACTCTCAGGCCGACTCCGTTGCTCTGCAGACGTGGAACAACGTGGCCGCCATCGCGTCCAACATCACGGTCGGCTTCGTGTCCGACAAGGTGGGCCGCAAGCGCAACCTGGCGTTCTCGTGGCTGTTCTGCATCGTGGCCATCGTGCTGTGCTCGCTGTTCGTGGCTCCCAACAACATGGGCCTGTGCATCGCGCTGATGCTGCTGTTCGGCTTCGCGCTGAACTACGCCATCACGGCCGTGCAGCCGCTCATGCCTGAAAGCTATCCTACGGCCATCCGCAACACCGGCACCTCGTGGTGCCAGGCGTTCGCCCGCTTCGGCGGTTCGGCCTCGTCCATCGTGCTCGGCGGCATCGCCGGCATGGCGTTCTTCCAGACCGCTGCCGGCACCACCAACTGGTCGACCGTCGTGCTGGTGCTCATCGTGCCGTTCGCCCTGGGCTTTGTCTGCACGGTGCTGTTCGTGAAGGAAACGGCTGGCAAGACCATGGATCAGCTGGCTGCCGAGGAAGAGAAGCTGGGTGCGTCCGAGAGCGACGGCAACACGCGCTTCATGATCATGCTGGCGATCGTGGCCATTCTGGCCATCCTCTGCATCGTGTGCCCGCTGGTTGTGCCTGCCTGGTCCAAGCAGCCCTACGCGTTGCCGCTCATGGCCGTCGGCCTGCTGCTGCCCTTCGCGTACTTCTTCGTGTTCGGCGGTGCGCAGCTTGCCAAGAACAAGGCTGTCATGTCTTCGAAGAAATAGGCTTTCTGCCTATCGGTTTCAAGCGGAGCGCTGCAGGTGCCGCCTGCGGCGCTTCGCCTTTTCATGAAAAGGGCCCCGATGCCGGGAGGTTGCTCCAGCCGGCATCGGGGCCCTTTCGCGTGCGCTGAGCGAACTTGTCGATCAGCGCTTTCAGCTCTCAAGTTCCTTTTGCCTTTGCAGCTCTTCGTAGGTGATGCCCTTGTCGGCGAACAGCCAGCTCTTTATCCTGGCAAGGCGTGACCTGCTGGTGTCCAGAAAGCCCTCGCTCAGGCCTTTGTGGTGCTCTTTGATGCCCATGGCTATGACGGCCGCCACGGCGATGCGCAGGGCCGCCACGTCGCGAGCACGCACCTCGAAGCACTCTCCGCGCCCTTTGAGATGCGTCACCTGCACATGGACTTCTGACCGTCCGGTGTCCTCGTTCACGAAGTCGAAGGGCGGGTTTGCCAGGCTGCCGTCAGCTCGCCACTTCATGCCTTCCACGAAGTAGTTTTCAAACACGCGCAGCGTATGGAACACGTATTCCCAACGCTCCAGCTTCAGGTAATAGGTGAGCGCCTTCGCGTCGGGTTTGATGCAGCCCATCTCGCCGCCCATGCGTCCGAAGATGGTCACTCGATCGCGCTCGCTCGTCCAGGGGCCCCTGATGTTCAGAAACACGTCGCCGTCGGCATACCACACGTCGAAGTCGCGTTCGCTCGCAAGGGCGTCGACAGAAAAATACGCCTTGTTGTTCTTCATAGGAATCCTTTCCGGGAAGGCCGAGAAACGCCTTTCCACGTCCCCCGATTCTAATGGGGCAGCATGCGTCGCGCATCATGCCAAATGGGTGCCAAAAGGCGATCCGGCGTGGTTTCGTGTGCGGCTGCGCAATTTGAAAACAAGCTACCTACCAGCCATTATGTAAGAAACCGTTCCTAAAGGATGATGAAAATCATCCCATCGGTACGATGCTGCGGCACCATAAATTGTCCCCGTGATTCGATGCCTGTTCTGCGCCAGACACGTAATCTGATCACTTGCCAGGTCATGTCTGGCGAAGGTTACTGCAAAGACCGCCCGTGCGCGCCGCGCCAAGCGCAGGTGGTCGCGGACCAAGATGGAGGTTTGTTCTATGTGCTTCAGACCAGCAGACGCTAGCGCAGGCGGCGGCCCGAACAAGTGCCCCGAGTGCGGGAAGACCATTCAGACGATGGGCGGCATCATGCTGAAGGCCTGCCCGTTCTGCAAGGCGGACTTCACGCCCTACCTCGACGGCACCAAGGAGATCCCGACGGCCGCACCCGGCGCCCCTGCCGCCCCCGGCGCGCCCAAGGCCCCCGGCGCTCCCGCCGCGCCCGGCGCTCCCAAGCCTCCCGTCGCGTAAGACGGCCGGCAGACGGTGCGCGGCGGCCCGTCCGCAAGGAAGGCTCCGCGCACGCCAACGCGCTATGAGAGGGGGTGGTCGCCGACACTAGGCCAGTATCAGCTTGCGTGTAATGCGCACATGCCTCTACTAACACGAGTGAGAGTGTAGAAAGAAGGAGAATATGGCATACGGTAAACAGTGGCAAACCGTAATGGAGGACGGCACCGTCGTCACCCGCAGCAACACGTGGTCGCCTCCGGGAAGCCATCCGGTAGGATATGGCGTCAAGGTTGTCACGAAGGATGGGAAGCTCATCCGCATTGAAGGCGACGACGACAATCCCATCACCACGGGCCGCGTGAACGCGATGAACCTCGCCCTGCGCGAGTACACCTACGCGCCCGAGCGCATCATCTACCCCATGAAGCGCGATCCCAAAGACCGCGGCAAGGACAAATGGGTCCGCACCACGTGGGACGAGGCCATGGACACCATTTGCGAGAAGGTGCGTTACTTCCAGAACACCTACGGCCCCGAGTCCATCGTCTGCTTCGGTGGCACCGGCCGTGAGGCTTGCATCTTCTATTACGCGCTGACGTTCTCGGTGCTGCAGTCGCCCAACTGCTGCTACACGCAGTCCGGTTGGTCGTGCTACGGCCCCCGCTGCTCCATTTCCGACTACGTGTTGGGCGCCGGCTATCCCGAGCTCGACTACGCCGGTCATCTGCCGGGCAGCTACGACGACCCGCGCTACACGCTCCCGAAGTGGGTTGTCGTGTGGGGCAAGGAGCCGCTGCCTTCCAACGGCGACGGTTTCTTCGGTCACTGCCTCGTCGACCTGATGAAGCGCGGCACGCACATCATCTCCGTCGACCCGCGCGTCACCTGGGTTGGCGCCCATGACGGCAACATCAACCTGCAGGTGCGTCCTCAGACCGACACCGCGATGGCTCTGGCCATCATGAACCTCATGTTCGAGACGGACGAGTACGATCATGAGTTCGCCGAGAAGTGGATCTACGGCCTGGACGAGATCAAGGCTCGTGCGGCTGAGTATCCCGTGGACAAAGTGGCCGAGATCACCGGCGTCGACGCCGAGGACATCCGCCGCGTGGCCCACATCATCGGCACCGAGCGCCCGATCGGTTGGGCGTGGGGCCTGGCCTTCGACCAGAACAAGAACGGCGTGCAGCTGTCGCAGGCGTTCATCGTGCTGGCGGCCCTGGCTGGCTCTATCGACCGTCCCGGTGGCGTGACCCTCGGTCCTCCGTCGGCTCTGCTCGGCAAGTGGCGCATGGAGCAGCGTGGCGCCATGGACGACTCCGTGTGGGAGAAGCGCATCGGCGCTGCTGCGTGGCCCGGCCTGTCCACCGGCATGGCTACCACCCAGCCTGACGAGACGCTGAACACCATGGAGACCGACGAGCCCTACGCTCTGAAGATGGGCTGGTTCAACAGCTCCAACTTCCTGACCCCGACCTGCTCTGCTCAGCCGAAGCGTTGGCACAAGGCCCTGCAGAAGCTCGAGTTCGTGGTCGTGCAGGATGCTACCATGACCCCGACGGCCATGGCTGTGGGCGACTACTTCCTGCCCATCTCCACCTGGGCTGAGCATGACGGCATCGTGCTCACGCACTACGGCCGCAACACCGTGTTCATGGGCCCCATGAACAAGGCTCTCACGGTGGGCGAGTGCAAGTCCGACGTGGAAATCTGCTTGATGTTCGGCCAGCGCCTGAACCCCTCGTGGTGGCCGTGGTACAAGCCCGCCGACGGCAAGTCGCTTGACCTCGAGGCTCTCGACAAGGCTGTCAAGGACTTCTACAGCGATCAGCTGAAGGAAGTCGGCTACGATTGGGATTCGTTCCGCGAGGCTGGCCTGTATCAGCCCGGCGCTCATGGCTTCGAGTACGAGAAGTACGAGAAGGGCCTCCTGCGCTTCGACGGCGAGCCCGGCTTCAACACCATCACCGGCCAGATCGAAGCCTACTCGATTCTGTACGAATCCTGGGGCGAGGATCCGCTGCCGTACTACGAGGAGCCCAACTACTCGCAGATCAGCAAGCCTGACTTTGCTGCGCAGTATCCGCTCATTACCACGTCTGGTTCGCGCCGCTACAGCTCGTTCCATTCCGAGCACAGGCAGGTGCCTTCCCTGCGTCAGATCGATCCGTGGCCGTGGGTCCAGATCAATCCTGAGACCGCGAAGGAATACGGCATCACCGACGGCGACTGGTGCGAGGTCTACAACATGTTCGGCGAGGCTCGCTTCAAGGCCGAGATCACGCCTGTCATCAAGCCTGGCATTCTGAACTGCGCTCATGGCTGGTGGTTCCCTGAGCAGGACGGCGAAGAGCCCAACCTGTTCGGCGTGTGGAAGTCCAACTTCAACAGCCTCGTCCCGCACTTCAACGTTGGCAAGCTCGGGTTCGGCGCGCCGTACAAGGGCGTTATGTGCAACGTCCGTCGCGTCCGCAGCCTGGACCAGGACTAACAGAAAGGGAAGTGACGCAAATGGCAGATCAGAAATACGCGCTGCTCGTTGATTACACGTACTTCTCGGGCAACCACGCTGCCGAGATCGCCTGCAAGGAAGAGCTTGGCCTTCCGCTGGATCAGTTCGGCATCAAGGAAGTCGAAGTCGGTCCGTTCCGCAAGGGCGAAGGTGCTGACGGCGATGCGTGGGAGTGGTTCTACATTCCGTGCCCCACGTCCATCTTCTCTGAGCACTGGGGAACGAACGGCGACAAGGCCGGTCAGCGTCCTCTGGCTGTTCAGGTAGAGGAGTCGGCGTCCATGTACTATGGCACGCTGGAGGAAATGCAGGCCAAGATGGCGGAGTTCGACCGCCCCATGGTGCTGTTCCAGCTGTAACCTGCACGTGGTTCTAACTGCTGTGGCTGTCGGGCGTCTGTTTCGGCAGCCACAGCAGGCTGTGTTTTCGACAAATTTTTAGGAGGGTACCATGACCAAGGACGAATTCTTGGCGATTGACGCCCGCGAAGGCGCCGAGAAGCTCAACGAATTGCTTGCGCAGGGCAAGACCCAAGACGAGGCTTTGGCTGAGTTCGGCCTGGCCAAGGCGGACCTGATGAAGGCTCAAATCTTCTTCGTGAAGGACAAGTACATCGCTCGCGCTTGGGGCGGCTACACGTCCACGAAGCGTACCGGCAACGAGGCCGGCGACAGCGACAACGGTGTTGGCAACAGCGACCCGTCCAAGGGCTATCAGGGCGTGTAAGCTCGAAAGAGCTTCGCCGTCTGGAAAGGCTCGCCCCAACTGCGGGGCGGGCCTTCTTTATAGTGTTTGAAACGAGTCCCCTCAGGCAAGCATCCTCGCGGCAGGACGTTTGCCTGAAGGAAAGAAAGCGATTGAAGGAGGGCATGTCATATGTCTACTGAAGAAGAGATCCGAGCAGAAGTGGCACAGCTGGGCCGGCTTGAGCCCGAGCAGGAAAACATCCTGTACAACATCTCGCTCAAGCAGGACGAGCTGGGCCGCCAGGCCACCAACCTGCTGCTGAGCAAGGTGGAGGGCAGCCCCGTCTACCAGCCGATGATCGACCGCGAGTACCTCACCTACGAGGTGTTCAACCATGGCACCAAGCACGAGATCGCGAGTTTGTACGTGACGCTCAAGGGTCTGCGCTACTGCATCATGTTCGCCGACGAGCTGGCCGGGCGCCGCAAGCTCAACGCGGCGGGTGCGCCGTGGGAGGAAACCCGCTAGCGAACAGGTTTTTTCGCGGGCGCCGCAAGCTTTTGACCGCGGCATGCGGGCGTGCGGAAGGCGCAGCCGCATTGCTGTTTCGACAGATCGTTTCTTTGCGAAGGGAAGGCACGAACATGCAACTTGGCTCAACGGTGACCCTGACCTACAAGGGCACCTTGGACGACGGCGAGGTATTCGGCTTCGCCACAAAAGAAAACCCCATGCGGTTCCAAACGGGCATGGACATGGCCATCGACGGGTTCGAGAAGGCCATTTTGGAGATGAACGAGGTGGGCGAGCGCAAGACGTTCACCGTGGACGAGCGCGAAGGCTATGGCGAATACCTGGAAGGGCATGTGGCCCGGATTCCCATCGAGCAGATTCCCGTGGGAAACATCAAGGTGGGTCGTCGCATCATGCTGGGAAGCGACGAGGGCGTGCCGGCGCCTGCCACGGTGCTCGAGGTGAAAGACGGCTTGGTCACCTTCGATCTGAACCATCCCCTTGCCGGCAAGACCCTCACGTTCGAGGTGGAGCTGCTCGAGGTGGAGGATGCCCCCGAAGACTTCGTTTCGGCGGCTGAAAAGGCGGCGCACATGAAGGAGCAGTCGAAGCTTCTTGGCGGCGACCCGGGTGAAGACTACCGATAAGGTGCTGGCCGTGCGATCCCGTCTGCGGCGGCTGTCGGCCGTCCCGCAAACGGAGGGCCGGACATAGTCGGGTGCGCGTTGCTTTGCGGCAGCTTGTGCCGCAAAGCGTGCCTGGCCGCTTTCGGAGAGCGGCAGAAGGGATTCGTTGCGGGCGATGAAAACCAGCGCAGGTGTTTTGCAGCCGCGCTTGAACGAACAGACGAGCCTGTTGGATTATTGAAGGAGCAAGGCGTCGCATGAAAGTGACTCAGAAGAAAAAAGAGGGCGACAAGGTATTCCTGACGGCGACCGCCACCGCCAAAGAGGTGGACGTTGCGCTGCAGAGTGCGCAGTTCGCCTTTGCGCAGTCCATGGGGTTGCAGCCCGAACACGGCAAGACGGTAGCCCAGATCGCTGAAGAGCGCCTGGGCATAAAGAACCTTGATTCGGTGGTGGAGGTCAGCGCCATCGAGGATTTGGTGCCGCTGGCGCTTGACAAGAAGAACGTGGTGCCGCTGTTCCCGCCCAAGCCGGTGACGAAGACCGTGCTCAAGCGAGGCCGCGAATTCCAGTTCGATCTGGAAGTGACGCTCAAGCCCGAATACGAGCTGAAGTCCTACGACCCCGTCGAGATCACGGTGCAGCCGTTCGTCATGGACGAGTCGCTCGTGGACAAGCAGATCGGCGAGATGGCCGAGAACTACACCACCTACGTGAGTGCCGAGGACAAGACGGTCGAGAAGGGCGACAGCTGCCTGATAGCGCTTTCCGCTTCCGAAAACGGCGTGGAAATCAAGGGCTTGACCACCGACGGCCGCACCTACACCACGGGCGCGGGCCTTATGCCCGACGGCTTTGACGAGGCCATTATCGGCATGAAGCCTGGCGAGACGAAAACGTTCTCGTTCGAAGGCCCCAACATGGACGACCAGGGCAACCCGACCACCCAGGTCGTGGACTGCACCGTGACCGTGAAAGAGATCCAGAATCCGGTGCTTCCCACCATCGACGACGAATGGGTCAAGGCCAACCTGCCCATGTTCGACACCCTGGAGGCGTTTCGCGCCAAAGTCCGGGGCGACATCGAACGGCAGATGCGCGCCCAGTACGAGGACTACCGGCTCGGCATGGCGTCGTCGGCTCTCGTGCAGCGCTTCGAGGGCCGCATCGCCGACGAGGCGTACGAGGCCATGCGCAACATCATGAGGGGCCAGCTCCATGCCAGCGTGCAGCAGCAGGGCATGACCTGGGACGACTTCGTGCAGCAGAACGGCGGCGAGCAACAGGTGTCCATGATGATGATGATGCAGACGCGCGAGGTGCTGATACGAGGGTTCGCGCTTGACGCAGTGTTCCGCCACGAGAACATGGTGCTCACCGACGAGGACATCGAGGCGACGTGCAAGGCCATGAATCCGCGGGTGGACCCCAAGCAGACCCGCCGCCAGTACGAGCAGTCGGGACGTGGGTTCGTTTTGCGCGAAGCGGCCGAGCGCAGGAAGGCCAACCAGTGGGTGCTCGACCACGCCATCGTGAAAGAGGAAGGCGAGCCTGTGCCCCTCTCCTAAGCCGGACGGCCGCGCAGGTGCCGGCACCAAACGCCGTCAGAGCAACACGACGAAGCGGGACGACGGGAGGCCGTCGTCCCGCTTTCTTTGTGTGGGGCTTGGAGGCGTCTGGAGCCAGGCGTCGGGGCGGTTTTGCCGCGCGGGTGCCGCCGGTGTTTCGCAGAAGCAGCTGCGGCGCTGCGACCGGAAAACGATGATCAAACGCATCATCTTATTCCTGCGTCGGGCTGACCCTGCGAACGCAGCCGATGCGCCCCTTCAGCGTTTTCCGAGGGCGCTCATGCCGCCTTCGATGAACTGGTCGATCAGCTCTCGTATCTGGGGCCAGTCGCTGCGTTGGGCAAACTTCGAGGTGGCGACGGCGTGGCATCCGCTCATTTGAAACAGCATGACGACTTCGGCCAAATCCTTCGAAATGCCTGTTCGGGCGGCATAATCTGAAAGGACGGCCGTGTCTCTGCCTATCTCCATCATGGCCGTGAAAAACCTCGGGTCTTTGATGACACCGGACAAATCTCCGCCCGATCGGATTCGCTCGCAATACGTCGGCTTGCCCGAGCTGTCGCACGAAAACCTGTCGCAGGCGAAGCGTTCGGAGAGCGGCTGCACGTCGGTCATCGCCTTTTGGACCAGTTGGTCGTAGACGTCGCCGACGTTTTCGTAGTGGGCGTAAAACGTCGCCCTGCTGACGTGGGCTTCGCGGGAAAGCTCGCTCACACCGATCTCGGTCAAGGGCTTGGACGCGAGCAGCTTGACCAGGGCGGTCTGTATGCGCTCTTCGCATTTCTTGAAGCGCTTGTCGGTCGTGTTGGGCATGGCGGGCCTTTCGTCCCTGAGTTATTGAACAATATGTACGATATTGTATGGCATTCGAAAAGGCAATAGCCCATAATCGGGACACGTGCGAAAGGTAAGGTATACGTATGATAGTGACGCAACGTGGCTTCTTGGATTTCCTGGGAATGGGCGAAACGCGCTTTCTCATACCGCCCTATCAGCGCATCTACTCGTGGAACGCGAGCCAATGCGAGGAGTTGTGGCTGGACGTGCTGCGAGCCGGAAGGGCTGATCGGAATCACTTTTTGGGAACCGTGCTCTATTCGCGGTCTGCTGCCGCAGAGGGCATGGACGTCCTTGAGTTCATAGACGGGCAACAGCGGGTGACCAGCGTGTCGCTCATCGTTTTGGCCCTGGCGAGGCATGTGCGCGATGCGGCCGCAGCAGGCGCGGACGTCGACCGTCTCGAGGACCGCTGCCTTTTCGTCGACGATCCCGCGGGGAAGGGCAAAATCGCCCGCTTCACCCCCTCGCGCAGCGACGCCGAGGCGTACGCCTGCGAGCTGCAGGGAACGCGTCCCGAGCGCATGACGGCGATAACCCGCAATCTTGACTTCTTCTTGTCGAAGATGCAGCAGGACGACTTCGATCCCTCGACGCTCGTTCGCGGTCTTGAGCGCCTCATGATCATCTCGGTCGAGGTGGAGGACGCGAGCGAGGCACAGTCGATCTTCGAGGGCATCAACTCCAAGGGCGTGCCGCTCAATCTGGCCGACATGGTCCGCAACTACCTGCTGTTGTCGGAGGACCACGACCGGCAGACGTATCTGTACAACGAATACTGGGCGATGAGCCAGGAGATGTTTGCGCCGGACCCCGGCTCCCTCAGGCTCAACACGGCGATAAAAAGCTGGCTTTCCATCAGGCTCAAGGGCGCCCGCATTCTGAGCCCGGAGCAGACGTACAGCTCGTTCAAGAAGTACGTCGAAGACGTCTACCAGGGAGACAAAGAACCCATCCTTCGCGAGCTTCGCGGCTTTTGCCTGATGTGGGCGGAGAATTACCGCTACCACGGGGTGAAGAAGTTCAAATCGGGGTCGAACTGGGCAGAGTTGGGTGCGCCTGCCATCACCGCGGGACGCAAGCTGAAGAAGGCGGACAACGAGGAATACGCCGAACGCGTCCGCAGGGAACTGAGAGAGACAGATATGCGATGGTAGGAGGCACGGATGAAAGCATCGCTTGAGTCGATACTGGACGTCCTTGGCAAGCCGAACGTCCAATACGTGATACCGGTATTCCAGCGCGTCTATTCTTGGAACACGCGCCAGTGCGAGCAGCTTTGGAACGACATGATGAGGGCGGGCGCCGCTCGCAAGATGCACTTCATGGGAACCCTGATATACCTGCCGGACGAGGCTTGCGCAGAAGGCGGCCTCACGCACGCCAGCCTGATAGACGGGCAGCAGCGGTTCACCACGATCACGCTGGCGCTCATGGCTCTGAGAGACGAGCTGAGGCAGGGGAACGCGGCGCAGGCGGAACTTGCGGAACGCATCGACGCCGGCTGTTTGCATGCCGGCGAGGCCTGCAAGCTCAGGCTGTCGAAGTCCGACGACGCGGTCCTGCGGCATCTTTTGGACGGCGAGGAGCTTGACTGTGACCCGAAGAACTCCCAGTTCCTCTTCGACAACCTGGAGTTTTTCAGGGGAAAGATGCAGGATTCGTCGTTTGACGCGGACACGCTGTTTTCTGGGCTGAAGGAGCTCAAGGTCGTTTCCGTCGAACTCGGCGCAAACGATTCCCCGCAGCAGGTCTTTGAAAGCCTGAATTCGAAGGGCCGCCCGCTTTCCACGACGGATTTGCTGCGCAACACGCTGCTGGTGAAATACGGCACCGACGAGCAGGAGAGGCTGTTCGACGTGTACTGGTCGCCCATAGACGAGGCCTTCCAAAAATTCGGGTCTGAGCAGGACATATACCTGGACGCCGCCATCCATTACTGGATGCTGTCACGGGCGACCGGCATCCGCGCAGGAAAGCGGAGCGACCTGTATCCGGCCTTCAAGGAATACCTCGCCCGCAAAGGGGGCGCCTCGCTTGAAGACATGCTGCAGTCGATCAATGCCGCATGCCTCGAGTTCGCCGCCAAGCCGTCGTCTCCGGAAATGCGGCAGCATCTCGATTGGGTGATAGACAAGCCCAAGGGCCTGATCTCCCAGCGCAAGATTTTCGGGGACTAGCCCGCGGCCCCGCCTTGGTGGTCAAGGGTGCGTGTCGCGCCACTGCGTCAGCCAAAGACGCAGTGGCCGAAAAAACGCCCAGGAGGTCGGAAGAGGGATCTTCCGACCTCCTTTTCGCGTTTTGGCGCCAAGGGGGAGCGCAAGGTGCTTTGTTCACGGACTCGCGACCGGCTTGCTCACCTGCGTTGCGGGACATGCCTGCGAGGCTTTTCCGATGCTGTGTCTCCCGAAACTGTGGCCAACGACCGTTCGTAGAGGTTGAAGGCGTGCATGATGTCGTCGGCTACGTAGATGCCGCTCTTTCTGTTCTTCGCGTTCTGCCGCAGAACGCCTGTTTCTTCCAAGGCCAGCACTGCCAAGCGGGCTGCCGGATAGCTTTTACCCGTCAGGTTCTGTGCCGTTGCAATGCTTATGACGGGTGTGCCTGGAAGCACCTCGATGAGTTGGCTGACGGCAGATCCGCGTCGGGGCTTGATGCGTTCAAGCCAATCGGCTCGGATCGCGTCTATGCGGCTTTCGAATTCCGCTGCTTTGCGGCAGGAGAGGGCAAGGGCACCGGCAAAGTACTCGACCCAGTTGTTGAGCGCTTCGTGCCGGCTTTCGTTTCCGACCGTTCTCCATGAGCTGAGGTTTGCGATGTATCGCTCGCGGTCGGTTGCCAGCACGAGCGATACGGGCGGAACGGTGACTCTGGGCAAGCCTGCTTTGCGCAGTATTGCATGGACAAGGGTGCGGCCGGTGCGGCCGTTGCCGTCGGCGAAGGGATGAATGGTTTCGAACTGCGCATGGACGATCGCCGCTGTCGCAATCGGGGGAAAGGCTGACGTGGCGGCGAACGCAACCAGGTCATCGAGAAGCTCGGGCACTTCCTGGGGCTCGGGCGGAACATAGGAGGCGCCTACGGGGTTGACGCGGTTTCCTCCGATCCAGTTCTGTTCGGTTCGAATCTTGCCGGCTTCTCTTTCGAGGTGGGTGCCTGCAAGCAGTATGCGATGGACGTCGCAGATCCCCTGCACCGTCAGAGGCCCGCTGGCGACTTCTTCGATGCTTTCGACGAGCGCATGCAGGTTTCCCAGCACTTGGGCTTCTGTGCTGTCAAGCCGATGGTCGACTCCGAGCCTGTCCAGCTCCTCGTATTCAAGCAGCTTGGACGCCGGCATTTCCAATCCTTCGATCCTTGAAGACGAGACGGCTTCCGCTCGGAGCAGCAATCGGGCCAAAGGCTCGGTGTCGGTAAGGGTGCCGTGCCGGTCGAGGTCGGAAAGGGCTTGTTGAGCATCTGCCACGGCCCGAGCGCAGGAGGCTTCCAGCGATTGCGGCGCGTTTGCAAGGCGGTCGGGCGAATAAGGATGATACGCGCCGCCCATCCGTTCGCGCTTGTTCATGCCGCTTCCGTCGGGCTGCCAATATCGGTCGAGATACGTTCCCATGGGCAACCTTTCTTTTCTGCATCTTAAAAGAAAGGTTATATCTTTAACCTTTCTTTTTCAAGGGGAAAGCGGAAGGCGGGGGGTTGATTGCGGCAGAATTCCCTAGGGGCGGTTTCTGGTTGAGGCGTGTGAGGGCGTGCGGCGTTCGCCGGGGATGTGCGCTTGCTGTGCGGCGCGTATGGGGCGATGGAGATTCTGCGGCCTGTTCACGGCCGTGACCAGACACGACGCCTGCCGGAAGTCGACGGTGGTGCTATAGTAGGGGCGTTTCTTTCGATTCTGGACGAGCGCGATAGGAGGGCTCATGGCTGATTTGGGAAAGGCGCCGAAGGCCGCGCGCGGCCTGCGCACGTTGACTGCCGAGGTGCTGGACGGCTTCGATCTGGAAGACATTCGTTGTCGCAGCTGCAGCGGGTACGGCAACTGCGGCTACAAGAGCATGTTCATCAATCCCCAAGGCGGCGTGGTCTCCGTCTGCATGAATCGTCGCCGCACGCTTCAGGAAAAGCGTGCCGCCGGACAGTTGTAGGCGAACGGTTTCACGGCCAAGGGCTTGGTCATGCGGGTGGGCATGGTTGGCTTTTGCGTTTTGGAAGCGAGCAACGTGCTCGCTTTTTCTGGATTCACCTGGGAAAAACGGTGCGCTTGCTTCTGAATGTAGCTTTTTGGATGTAGCGGAGGTTACGGACGGTACACCGCATGGAGTACTTCCATGACACGCTTATGACATCGCGGCGCATCGCTTTCTGGAGAGGTTTCGGCGTGATATCTTGACGCCATCACCTTTCGAAACGCAGTGCTCGACGAAGCGCAACCAAACAGCGAACATACCAGCAAGGAGCGTGCAACCATGACCGAGACGAACGGTTTATCTCCCTATCAGCCCGACCCCTCTCGCCAGGAGCGTGACCAGAACATGGACAACCAGGACTTTTCGACCCAGCCCGTGCAGCCCGTCGGTCGGCACGCCGACCCGGCAGACGCGTCGCGCAGTGCGCAAGGTTATGCGAACTACCAGGCCTATCAGGCTCCGACTGGCCAGCCGACCGTGCCGCCCATGCCGCAGTACGCAACCGTCAACGCGGCTTCCAAGGGCAAGGCCGACCACAAGAAGATGGGCGCCGGCCGCACCTTCTTGTACGGCTTCGCCGGCGCGGCGCTCGCGTGCGTCGTCGGCTTCGGCGGCTTCGGCGTGTGGCAGGCCGCGAGCGGCACTGCCAACGCCGCCCCGAATCCGGCGCCGACGCAGCAGACGGCCGTGCAGCTGGGCGCTCAGCAGAGCACTCCGCTCAATGCCGAGAGCCAAAGCACCACGCTGCCGGAGGTCGTTGCCAACAAGTGCCTGCCGTCCGTGGCCGCCATCGACGTGTACACCGACATGGCCAACGCCGCGAGCTCTCTGTATGGCTTCGGCTACGGCATGGGCGAGGGCGAGCAGGGCGCCTCGTCGCTGCAGCAGTCTTCCGCCGGGTCGGGCGTGGTCATGACCGCCGACGGCTACGTCATCACGAACAACCACGTGATCGACGGCGGCGACGTGGTGAAGGTCACCATCGAAGGCAAGGAATACGAGGCCGAGGTCGTCGGCACCGATCCCAGCTCGGACATCGCGGTCATCAAGGCGAAGGATGCCAGCGGCCTCACCCCCATGGACCTGGGCGATTCCGACAACCTGACCATTGGCGAATGGGTCATGACGCTCGGCAGCCCGTTCGGCCTTGAGCAGTCCGTCGCCACCGGCATCGTGTCGGCCACCAGCCGCTCGCAGATCATGAACGCTTCGATGGACGAGTACGGCAACGCGACCGAGGCGACCATCTATCCGAACATGATCCAGACCGACGCGGCCATCAACCCGGGCAACTCCGGCGGTGCGCTCGTGAACGCCGACGGTGCGCTCATTGGCATCAATACGCTGATCACGTCGTATTCCGGCAACTATTCCGGCGTCGGCTTCGCCATCCCGGTGAACTACGCGGTGAGCATCGCCGAGCAGATCATCGACGGCCAGGCCCCAACGCATGCCCAGCTTGGCGTGTCGCTGTCGACCGTCACCGAGGACAGCGCGAACCGCTACGGCTTCAGCGTGACGAAGGGCGCCTACATCGCTGCGGTCAGCCCGAATTCCGGTGCCGCCGAAGCTGGCCTGGTGGAAGGCGACATCGTGACCGCCTTCGACGGCAAGGCCGTGGAAAGCGCCGACGATCTGATGCTGGACGTGCGCAGCAAGCAGCCTGGCGACAAGGTGACGCTGACCGTGGCGTCCGGCGGCGAGACGCGCGACGTGGAAGTGACGCTGGGGTCCGACGCGAACACGGAAGCTTCCGCCCAGGAGCAGTCTGAACAGGGCGAAGGCGAGCAGGGCCAGAACCCCGATGAGGGCTACGGCGACCAGGGCAACGGCTACGGCTACGGCTATGGCGACGGCAACGACTATGGGTACGGCTACGGCGGCGGCTCCATCTTGGACGAGCTGTTCGGCCTGATGAACTAGCATATTCCGCATCCTCTGGCCGTGTCGTGCGAAAGCGCGGCCAGAAGGATCCGATCTTCCTCCTTGCCTGTTGCGGCGAGTCCGTTCCCCCTTACCGGACTTGCTGCGGCAGGCGAACGCCCCGGCCGGCGCACCTTCCAAGGTTGCACCGGCCGGCCGTTTTGCGCGGGGCGCATGGCGCGTGCCGGCGCCGGGCTGCCGGCAGGGGTTTGCTGGCGCGGCCGGCAGCCGATGGCGGAGCGAGGGGGAGGGTTTCGCCGCTGGCGCCGCCGCCGGGGTCGGGGCGCTTCGCCGCTGGCGGCAGAAGGTGGGAACGAGGCGGTTTCGCCGCTGGCGCCGCCGCCTCGCCGGCCTCGCGTCACTCTGCGATTGCGGATTCTCGGCCCGTCTCTTCGCTGCTGTACACTGCCGGTTCGGGCTGGTCTTTGAAGGGCAGCACGGTCAACAGCTCGCCGTCTGCCAGGCCGTATGCCACGAGCGTCCAGTCTGAGCACACGTACAGGTCGTCGCCGCTGAACAGGCCGCGCGGCTGCGCGTGGGACCCGAGCGTCTGGGCGTCCAGCGCGTCGCCGCCGTCGCTCAGCGGGAAGGGCGCAAACCCGTCGGCGTCCGTGTAGGTGAACAGCTGGTAGCCTTCGTCCACAGGCACGCCGATGATGCCGTGCTCCACCGAGACGAACACCGCCTTGTGGTCGTACAGCCCGTCGGAGTAGTCGCCGTCGATGGGCAGCTGGGCGATTTCGCGCACGTCGGTCGGGTCGCTCGTGTCGAACATCGACAGCTTCAGGCCGGTCGCAACGTCGCCTTCCACCGTCTGGCCGAAGCCGAGCAGTCGTCCTTCGCCGAACGGATGCAGGTACGACGAGAATCCGGGGATCTTCAACGCCGACAGAACGGCAGGGCTTTCCGGGTCGGACAGGTCGATGGCGAACAGCGGGTCGATCTGCTTGAACGTGACCACATAGCCGGCCGCGCCGTCGAAGCGGACGGATTTGATCTCTTCGCCGGGTGCCAAATCTTCGATGCTGCCGATTGCCTCCATTGACTCATCCAATACGTACAGCGCGTTGACCTGCGTTTCTTCCAGGTATTCATAGCTGGAAACGCCGTGCGAGGGGTCTTCCAGCTGGCGGCCTTTCGTGCGGTCGTCGTTGAGCGCCACGCGCAGGTTTCCGTCGTATTCGTCCATGTTGAACTGGTTGCGCAGATACCCCGGCAGCGTGCACGAGGCTCCCAGGTCGATGGTGCCGTCGCCGAGCGGCAGGCGCGTGATGGTGGTCGACGAGCTGCTTTCGATGTCGGTGACGGTGTAGACGCTTTCCTCGTACGGCTCGGACTTGGTTTCTTCCCAGGCAGATTGCGTGACGTAGAGCGCGTTGGGCGACATGTAGATCTGCTCGGCCTCGCCCAGCATGGTCAACGAGTCAAAGAAGGAGCCGCCGGCCAGGTCGATGAGCGAAACGGTCGTGTAGCTTTCGAAGCCGTAGGCGTCTTTCCCGGGAAGGATGCACACGTCGGTGGCGGCGACGGGAGTGGCTTTTTCTTGGTCGTCGTAGGTGCAGGGCACGTAGGTGGCGGGGTCGTCGGCCTTGGCGGCGTCGAAGTCCCACACGTGGCTGTTGGTCAGAAGCGTGAGCGAGCCGTCCATGAGGCGCGAGTCGTTGTACGTGCCGTCCTGCGCGACCGAGTAGAGGGCGGCGGGGCTGGCGGGGTCGGACACGTCGTACACGTCGACGAGGGTGCGCGAAGCCGAGAGCGCGGAACCGTGGGGGTCGGTGACGCCGCCCATGCCGGCGATCGCGGCAGGTTCGTCGGCGGTTTCGGGCTCGGCCGTTGCATCGGCGCTGTTCGCTTCGGCCTTGCTTTCTTCGGCTGCTTCAGCCGTTCTGCCGACTTCGGCTCCCAGGAAAGGCATGACGCGATGCTGGCCCTCTTTCCAGTAATTCACCGTGCGCACGACCACGAGCTTTCCGTCGTGCAGGTACAGGGCTGCCGGCCACGAACTGCTGACCGTGCCGTCGTCGGACGTGGTCTCGAAGGGCAGGCTGATGCGTGCGACTTCGGCCGAGTCGGCGCCGTCGGCCGACAGGATGACCACGTCTTGGCCGGCGCTCAGGCGGTAGAGGTATTTCCCGTCCGTCTTGATGATGTCGCCTTCGTCGATGCCTTCGACCTGCACGTTCGTGCCTGAATAGTTCGCTGCTTCTGCGTCTGCCGCCGCGCCGGTCGCTGCGTCCGCGCTGACGGATGCAGCGGTTTCGGACGGCGTTTCGGCTTCTGGCCCGCTGGCGGATTCGCTTTTGCTTGCCGCGGCGTCGGCGGATCCGATGGACGTTCCGTTGGCGCTTTCCGCAATGCCGTCTGCGCCAGCGTCCGATTCCCAGGCGGCCTGTTCGGCCTGCATGGCGGCGTTTGCACTGTCTAGAATTTGGTACACCTCGTCGTAGTCGGCGGCGGCGTGCACCTCTTCCACCGGTGCGAATTCGGAGTCGGGGGCCGTTTGGCCGGGTCCTTGGCCGGGGTCGTTCGAGCCGCCCGGGTCGCCGGCGGTCGAGCAGCCGCCCAGCGTCGCGGCCAGCGCCAAGGCAAGTGCGGCGGCGAGCCCCTTTTGCAAGGCGGGAAGTGCGGGGAAAGCGGCAGGGCGGATCATGGCGGCCTCTTTTCTCGAGGGAGAAGGTGCTTGGGCGTACAGGCGCATTGCGAGGGAAGCACCGATGAAAGCCGTCCTGCCTGCGCAGGGCTGGCGGAAGCGATCGGCGGTTCCCAAGGCAAGCCTACTTGAGCGAGCCGCCGCCCGCAAGGGCGAACCTCGTTTCGCTGCGTTTCGCCAGTGCTGTCGGTCTTCTTCGACGATCCGTCCTTCTGCCAGCGTGCGGCGTTCGCGATTTCGGCTTCGCCCCTTCGCCTGCTCGCCTCCGTTCGTGGAGATGGTCGGCTTGGGCGGGCTGGTCGGCGCTGTTCTGGTATCCTAGGCTTTCAGCATCGTGAATCCCATTCTGAGAGGATACTGTATGGCTGGAGATTATGCGTACGACCGCGTGCTTCTGAAGCTTTCGGGCGAAGCGCTGGCAGGCGACCTTGGGTACGGCATCGATCCAAAAGTGGTCGATGACCTGGCCGATCAGATTTCTGAAATCGTGAAAGACGGCGTGCAGGTGGCCATTGTGGTCGGCGGCGGCAACATTTTCCGCGGGCTGGCCGGATCGGCCGAGGGCATGGACCGCGCCCAGGCCGACTACATCGGCATGCTGGCGACCGTCATGAACTCTCTTGCGCTGCAGGACGCCTTCGAGCGTCACGGCATTTTCTCGCGCGTGCAAAGCGCCATCAACATGCAAGAGGTTTCCGAGCCCTACATCCGCCGCCGCGCCATTCGCCACCTGGAGAAAGGCCGCGTCGTCATTTTGGCGGCCGGCACGGGCAACCCGTATTTCACCACCGACACCACCGCCGCGCTGCGTGCGTGCGAGCTGGACGTCGACGTGCTGATGAAGGCCACGAAGGTCGACGGCGTGTACGACTGCGATCCGGTCGCCAACCCCGACGCCAAGCGCTATGACGTCATTTCGTACATGGACGTGCTGTCGCAGGGGCTGCACGTCATGGACGCCACGGCAACGTCGCTGTGCATGGACAACGATCTGCCGATGATTGTGTTCGACCTGACGAAAAAGGGTAACATTTCGCGGGCGCTCAAAGGCGAGAACGTCGGAACAAAGGTAGAATAGGCACCAACGGAAATCGCTGGCAGTTTGGAAACGAAAGCAGTTCTGCGGAAGGGGAGTTTTCATGGTTGAAGACATTATGATGGAGGCCGAAGAGCGCATGGAAAAGGCCATCGCGTCGTTGCACGAGGCGTTCGGCTCGGTGCGCACGGGGCGGGCGAACGCGATGGTGCTCGACAAGATCAAGGTCGACTACTACGGCGTGCCCACGCCCATCAATCAGATGGCCGGCGTGAAAACGCCCGACGCGCACATGTTGGTCATCGAGCCGTGGGACAAGGGCATGCTGCGAGCCATCGAGCACGCCATCATTGGTTCCGACCTGGGCGTGACGCCTTCCAACGACGGCTCGGTCATCCGCCTGCCGTTCCCGACGTTGACCGAGGAGCGCCGCCGCGAACTGGCAAAGCAGTGCAAAGTCTACGCTGAAGAGGCTCGCGTGGCCGTTCGCGCCGCCCGCCGCGACGCCAATACCGCCATTGAGCGCTCCGGCAAGGACGACAACCTGCCCGAAGACGAACAGCGCCGCGCCGAAGCCGACGTGCAGAAGCTCACCGACCGCTACATCGAGAAGGTTGAAGAGACTTACAAGAAGAAGGAAGCGGAGGTCATGGAGATCTAAGAAACTCGGCACATCTCCGAGCTCCGGGAAACGGCGATGCTTCTTCAAGAGGCGTCGCCGTTTTTGATTGATAGGGGCTGTGTGTGCTTTTGACCTGGGGCGTTGGCCTGCGCAGGGCGTGCCGGACCTGGGCGTATTGAGATGTTGGCGCGTTGGGGTTGAGGCGCAGCAGGGTGCGGGTGCGTTGAAGCTTTCGGGGAGGGGATTTCGAACAGGCGCCTTTCGGCTGACGTTTTAATGTGAAGAATTTGTGTGTTGGAGATTTTGAGCTGCCGTTTCGGGGTCTTCTGCATCATTTTGACCCATTTCTTGGGCTGTCGAGGTGTGAATTGCCCGTTTGCGGGGTAAAACTGATGCATAAATCAAGCAACTTGCGAAAATCTTGCGCTCAATCGGGGTGTTGCAGGGGGAAATTGCGCTAAAAAGATGCGCAAGCTGCCAAATTTCCCCCTAATAATCTCCACCACACAAAACCTTCACATCTAAAACCAGCAAGGCGGCGTTGCGAAGCGCCATTGCCACCCCCGCGACCCTGCCCCCGCGGGCTTCCGCCTCTCCCTCGCGCTGCTGCCTGCCCCCTCCCCTCAACGTCCGGGCGTGTTGGAGCGTCGATGGAGCATCGGTCGGGGTTTCTTGCTGGCGGGGGCGGGATGCTAAAATGGCGAATCAAACCAATATGTGCTACTTTCCCATCGTTAGGAGCTTCTATGCAGTTCGCAGCTATTTTGGCTGGTGGTTCGGGGGTTCGCATGGGCAATCCGAGCAAACCCAAGCAGTTTTTCTACCTGGGCGACCGCCCTATTTTGGTGCACACGCTCGAAAAGTTCTGCGCCGCCGGCTGTTTCGACGGCATTCTCGTGCTGACGCCTGGCACGTGGATCCAGCAAACGAAAGACATCGTGAAAAAGTTCTGCCCGCAGTATGCCGACTCTATCGCGGTCATCGCGGGCGGCGCCGAGCGCAACGACACCATCATGAACGCCATCTCCTACTTCGAGTCGAAGTGCAACGCCGACGACGGAGCCATCATCGTCACGCACGACGCGGTGCGGCCGTTCGTGTCGCTGCGCATCATTGAGGACAACATCGCCGCCGCGCTGAAATACGGCGCCTGCGACACGGTGGTTCCCGCCACCGACACCATCGTGGAAAGCCAAAACGGCGAGGTCATCTCGTCGATCCCCAATCGCAGCATCCTGTACCAGGGGCAGACGCCGCAAAGCTTCAACATGCGCGACCTGAAAGAAACGCTGCAGTCGCTGTCCGCGGAAGAAAGCGCCATCCTGACCGACGCGTGCAAGGCGTTCGTGCTGCGCGGCAAAGACGTGGCGCTCGTGCGCGGGGACGTGGCGAACATAAAGATCACCTACCCGCAGGACCTGCGCGTCGCCGAGTCGATGTTGGGGGCGTAGGCGTATGCTGAACACCGTGTACCGTCTCGTCGCGCCTCGCACCATCGTGCCGGTCGTCGTGTCGCAAGACACTGCCGGCAAGGTGGTCGTGCGCCCGACGCACCTGTCCATTTGCAATGCCGACCAGCGCTATTACCAGGGCATTCGCGGCAAGGAAGTGCTCGACAAGAAGCTGCCGATGGCGCTCATCCACGAGGGCATCGGCCGCGTGGTCAGCGACGATTCCGGCACGTTCAAGTCGGGAGACAGCGTGGTCATGCTGCCGAACGCGCCGGTCGAGAAAGACGACTACATAGCGGAAAACTACCTGCGCAGCAGCAAGTTCTGCGGCAGCGGCTTCGACGGCTTCATGCAGGAAAGCATGGTGCTGCCGCCTGAGCGCGTCGTGCTGCTGCCCCAGGACGCCGCGAGCGAAGTGGCCGCGTTCACCGAGCTGGTCAGCGTGGCCATGCATGCCATCTCGCGCTTCGACGCCATCGCGCACGGCCGCCGCGACCGCATCGGCGTGTGGGGCGACGGCAACATGGGCTACATCGTGTCGCTGCTGCTGCGCCTGCGCCATCCCGATTCGAAGGTCGTCGTCTTCGGCCGCAACGCCCTGAAGCTCAACGACTTCACGTTCGTCGACGAAACGCACCTGGTCGGCGACGTGGCCGGCGTGCAGCTGGTCGACCACGCGTTCGAGTGCGCCGGCGGCGAGGGCTCGGTGGCCGCCATCGAGCAGATCATCGACCTCATCAACCCCGAAGGCACCGTGTCGCTTTTGGGCGTGTCTGAAAACAACGTGCCCATCAGCACGCGCATGGTGCTGGAGAAGGGCTTGCGCCTGTTCGGCAGCAGCCGCAGCGGCCGCAAGGACTTCGAGGACACCGTCGAGCTGTACCGCGAGCGCCCCGAAGTGCTGGACTACCTGTCGGCGCTCGTGTGCAGCGTGAACGAAGCCGCGCAGATCGCGGACATCTCGCGGGCGTTCGAGGACGACATCCACAAGCCCATGGGCAAGACGGTCATCAAATGGAACATGTAGTCTGATCAGGGGGATTGCGCGGGTATGCTGCAGCGTGTGAAGAAGAAGGCTCTGGCGGTCGGAAAACGGTGGGCGAAAGAGTTCCTGCTGTCGTGGTATTACCCGCGCCTGTATCGGAAGGCGGCGAAGCAGCCGGTCGTGCCGGGGAAGACCATCTTTCTCGACAACAAGGAAAGCGAGCTGCCTGACAGCTTCCAGGTGCTCTACGACCGCTTGACCTACGTGCCTGACCTGCAGCTCAAGTTCATGACGCTGCGCGAAACGCGCGTGCGCTTCCGGCAGTTCTTCAAGAACTGCGTCGCTTTTCTGCGCGAGGCGGCCACGGCGGAATACCTCGTCTTGAACGACGCCTCGAACATCGTGAGCTGCGTGCGGCTGCGTCCCGAAACCACGGCGATCCAGCTGTGGCACGGATGCGGCGCCTTCAAAAAGTGGGGCATGAGCACGGCCGACCTCATTTTCGGCGGCTCGCGCGAACAGCTGCTGAGGCATCCGTACTACAAGAACCTGTCGCTTGTCACCGTCAGCAGTTCGGAGGTGTGCTGGGCCTACGTCGAGGCCATGGTGCTGGAAGACCAGCCGAGCACGGTGCGCCCGATCGGCGTGAGCCGCACCGACGTGTTTTTCGACCAGAAGTACCTCTCGCGCAGCCGCTGGCACGTGTACAAAGCCGTGCCCGAGATACGGGGCAAGAAGATCATCGTGTACGCGCCGACGTTCCGCGGTCGGGTCGCGAAGGCGCAAGGACCCGATAAGCTGGACATTCCCGCGATGAAGGCCGCGCTTGGCGACGAATACGTGCTGCTCGTCAAGCACCACCCCTTCGTGAAGAAGCCGCCCGAGATCGATCCCGACTGCGCCGATTTCGCCTTCGACGTGTCGCACGCGCTGTCGATCAACGAGCTCATCTGCTGCGCCGACATCTGCATTTCGGACTACTCGTCGCTGGTGTTCGAATACTCGCTGTTCGAGCGGCCGATGATCTTCTTCGCGTTCGACAAGGCCGACTACGACGACTGGCGCGGCTTCTACTACGACTACGAGGCGCTGACGCCAGGGCCGGTGTTTACGACGACCGAAGAGGTCATCGATTATATCGAGCACGTCGACGAGCGCTTTGATCGGGCGGAAGTCGTCGCGTTCAAGGACAAGTTCATGAGCGCGTGCGACGGGCATGCCACCGACCGGATCATCGAGACCGTCTTTGGCAAAGCGGTGTTGGAAGCATCGCGGGCCGGCGCGTGGGACAATGTGGTCGATCCGCTGGTGTCGGTCATCGTGCCGGTGTGCAACGCCGAGACTCACCTGCGGCAATGTTTGGACAGCATCGCAGGTCAGACGCTTGAGGCCATCGAGATCATCTGCGTCGACGACGGCTCGACCGATTCGTCGCTCGACATCTTGTACGAGTACGCCGCCCGCGACCCGCGCATGACGGTGCTGACGCAAGACCGCCGGTTCGCTGGCGTGGCCCGCAACGAGGGCATGCGCGTGGCGCGAGGAAAGTACCTGGCCTTTTGGGATTCCGACGACTACTTCGCGCTGGACACGCTGCAAAAGCTCTACGACAAGTGCGAATCCGACGGCGCCGACGTGTGCGTGTGCGGCGCACGCCAGCTGTTCTGCGACACGGGACGCATCGTCCATGGAAAGATGTATGTCGTGAGCCGAATGGTTCCCGACGAGCTGCCGTTCAACATCGACACGACGCCCGACACCATTTTGAACTTCACGACGATGACGGTATGGAACAAGCTGTTCAAGAGGGAGTTCGTTGAAAGCCGCAACCTGCGCTTTGCCGCAAGCCGCAGCAACAACGACGTGCAGTTCGTCGCGTGCGCACTGTGCACCGCCGACGCCGTCACCGTGGTGCCCGACGATCTGGTCACGTATCGCCGCAACCAGGGCGTCGCGCTGACGAACAGCCTGGAGCGCACGCCGCTCGATCCGGTCAAAACGTGGATCGCCACGAAGAACGAGCTGGTGGAGCGGGGCGTCTTTCCGGCGGCCAGCTTTTCGAACCGCGCGTCGTCCAGCCTGACGTACATGTTGCGCAACATGCGGGGCTACGAAGGCTTTGCGGCGGCGGCGGGATATATGCGGGCAGTCGGCGCCGACGGGCTGGGCATTCGGGTGGACGATCTTACATCGGCCTGGCAAAAGGCGTTTTTCCGCGCACTGTACGACGAGGGCGTCAACGAGGCGCTCGCGGTGATGATGCACGAGTCGTATGTGCAGATGTTGGGCCACGAATCGAAGGCGGCAGAGCTGCGGGGCGAGGTCAAGCGCCTGAAAGCGGCTCAGAAGGAAGCCGGGGCCAAGGCGTAGGAAGAAGGGGCGCCGCTGGTCCCATGCGCTGTCGGCGGCGTGTTGCAGCCGGCGCTGGTGGGGCGCGGCCGCCTATGCGGCGCAGCCGGCGCCGGCTGTGTCAAACTCCCTTGCTGCTGTTTTTGTGCAGCTGCTATAAAATCCGGTACAGGCGCATGTCGTCTTCTGCCAGCACGACCTCGAACCCGGGCGTCTCGTCGGTGATGCCGGTGATGCCTCTCCAACAGTCGAGGCCTTTTTGCGTTTGGTAGGTGAACCATTTGCCGTCTTCAAGCGTCGCTCCCTGGTCGAGCAGCAAGACGTATTCGGCGCCGACGCTTTCGACGGCGGCGCGGACGTCGGGCTTTTCGCTGATCTGGTTCAGCCAGCCTCTGATCAAGGCGCTTTCTTCGGTCAGCTCTTCAGGGAACTTGTACCGGAAGTACGTGTTCAGCCCGTCGATCCCATAGGCGAGCACGCTTCCGTCGATGGGGGCGTTCACGACGAGGGCGTCTTCAGGGATCGCGTCTTGGGCCTTCTTCACGAACGCCTCTTCCTTCGCGCTGTAGACCTGCTCTCGGGATTGCGAATAGCTGTCGGCCAACCGTGCTTTGATGTAGCCGAACGAGGTCACGAACTTGTCGTCGTTGCGCAGCTCGGTATAGCTGGGGAAATAGTTGACAAGGCTGAACGCGAGCAGGACCGACACCGAGCAAAGAGCAAGGTTTCGCCTGGTCGGACGATGCCGGTTGCTTGCTTTTTCGTCCGGCGCAGTCAGACGGCCGATCCAGTTTGCGGCGGTCGTGGCAAGGGCGGCCAGGCCGACGGCGGCGACGGGGACCAAGAACAAGGCGGCGCAGGCGGCGATGCGCCATGGGTCGCTGTACCAAAACCCTGCGAGCAGCTGCTTGGGCAGCCCGAGCACGGATTTTGTAAGCACGTAGGCGACGAGCATGTATGCGCCCGGCAGCACCATCCAGGTCTTCTTCGACGCGACGAGGCATACGGCGCCGATCGCCGTGACGCCCACCAAAAGCCACTGCGGGAAGGCGGTCATGAACGAAAACGACACCGTGTTGAACAGGGCGTTCACTATGCTGAGGTTGACGTCTTGAGGAAGTTCGTACGTCGTGACCTTGGAAAGGGCGGGGAACTTGAACATGGCTGCCCACAGCAGCGCCACGACGACGGCGTAGACGACGTAGAAGGTCGCGTTCGCCTTCGGGCCGGCGCCATGTTTGCCCTGCTTTGCGACGAAATAGCCGTGCAGGCGGCAGCAGACGAGGGGGACGGCAAAAACAAAGGCGGTGAACAGGGCGTTCGCCTGCGACAGTGCAAGGGCGACGATGGAGACGAGGGCGAAGGCGACAGAGCGCACCAGGGTGCTTTTGGGGATGGGGATGCGCTCAAGCGCGTTGACGAGCACTGCCAGCACCGACGGCAAAAGCGCGAACGAAAGCAGGTTGGGGAAAAGCGGCCCTTTGATGAGGAAACCCCAGGGAAACGCTGTGAAGCCGAGCGCGACGAACGCTCCGACTGCTACGACGAGCGGCTTTTTGGGGAAGAGCGCACGCATGAAAACGGCCATGGAAAGGGGGTAGACCACGCCGGTCACGACGGCGTTCATCGCGTTGACGGCGACAGTCACGTCGCATTCGACGAAAGAGAGCACCAAGGCGACCACGACGTGCCACGCGGCAGGATAAAACCCGGTTCCGGCGTAAGACCCTTCGCCTGGGTCGGAAGCGAGGAAGTTGCTGGTCGTCAGCGTTGACCAAATGCCGGATTCGTGGAACGCCCGGACGAGGTTGAGATGGGTGACGTTGTCGTTGCGGCAGTGGAAAGAGGCAGGTCCGTCGAGGCTTTTGACGAAGACGAACAGGCACAGCGCCAAGCCGATGGCCACGTACAAGGCGGCGGTCATCCATTCGGCGCGGGTGATGCGTGCGGGCTTGTCCGAAGAGCGGTACCGCGCCACGGCGAAAAGAGCGCCGAAGGCGATCACGAGGGGCAGCAGCATGTTCAGCCACGTGCAGGGAATGCCGACCGCGCCGTAAACGACGGCGACCAGCGCAAAAGCGGCGACGCTTGCGACCGGTGCGCAGGCGAGGGCGAGCAGGGAATCGAACCTGAGCGCCTTGCCGAAAAGGAACCCGGGCACGTAGAGAAACAGGGTTGCGACAGCCATGCACGTAAAGAAGGTTGCCCACATAAACAGCGTTCCCCCTTGGATCGTCTGAACGGATTGATACGAATTCTCGCTATTATAGGAGGTTGGTATCGACATTGTATGTATTTCAGCGTGGCTTGCAAGCAGGGGCCGTGATCGGACGGACTGTGGCGCGACGGCTTGCAAGGCGTGCAAAGCGGCAGGGCCGTGACGACGCGCCCCTGATCGGCGCGGCGTTTCGGCGTCGTCGGCGGCTGGGCGGCGGCCGACGCCTCTCTGCTTGCCGAGCATTCCGTTCGGCTGCTGCCCGCTCCTGTCGATGACCGGGTACGGTACAATTCCAACTGTCCTGCGCGAACGCGGCAGGACGCTTCGCAGTGTGGGAGGCTTTTATGAACAAGCCGTTGGACTACATATTTCCGGCGCCGCCGGCGGGCCTCGACCCGACGGCGCTCGATCCGGCGCGGGTGCCTCAGCACGTTGCCGTCATCATGGACGGCAACGGCCGCTGGGCGAAAAAGCGTGCGCTCAACCGCCTGCGCGGGCACAAAGCCGGCATCGAAGCGGTGCGCGAAACCATCCGTTGCGCCTCTGACCTGGGGGTGCGCTACCTTACGATCTATTCGTTTTCCACGGAGAACTGGAAGCGGCCAAAAGACGAGGTCGTCGGATTGATGGACCTGTTCGCGAAGACCATGCTCGCCGAAGTGGACGGCTTGCACGAAGAGAACGTGCGCGTGAAGACTGTCGGCGACCTGAGCGTCCTGCCGGCCGAAACGCGCGAAGCCTTCGACGAGGCGTGGCGCAAGACCAAGGACAACACCGGCATGACGCTGGTCGTCGCGGTCAACTACGGAGGGCGCCAGGAAATCTTGCGGGCGGTCGAGGAATGCATGCGCCATGCCGTGCTCGAGGCCGAAGAGACCGGCGGGTTTTCGTCGCCCACCGAAGAGCTGTTCGAACGCGGGCTGTACACTGCCGGCATTCCCGATCCCGACCTGCTCATTCGCACGAGCGGCGAGATGCGCGTGTCGAACTTCCTGCTGTGGCAGATCGCCTATGCGGAATTCGTGTGCACCGACGTTTTGTGGCCCGACTTCGACCGGTACGAGTTCTTGCGCTGTCTGCTAGAGTATCAGGGACGCAACCGGCGCTTCGGCGGCGTCGAATAGTCGCCGACGAGGAAGCCGAAGGCAGGAGGGGGTCGATCATGGATGCCGAGCATACCGACAAGGCGCGTGAAGAGGAATTGACGCGCTGGGAACGCGAACGCGCCATCAAAGCCGGATCGCCCGATGCCGTGCCGGAATCGGGGCCGCGGGCGCAGCGCATCAAAGAGATCGCCCACGACAAGACGCCCGAGAAGCTGAAAAACCCGTCCGACCTGCAAGTTCGTTTCCGTACCGGCTTCGTGTACGTCATGGTTTCCATCCTGTGCGTGCTGGCGAGCAACTGGACGATGCTCGCGCTTTTGGTGGTGACGGCCGCCATCTGCTCGGGCGAGTTCTTCTACATGCTGCGCAGCGACGCGAAGCTGCCCAACGAGCTGGTGGGCGCCATCGGCGCGGCATGCTTTCCCATCGGCGTGTTTTTCTGGGGCATGGCGGGCGGCCTGTACGTCGCCATTCTGCTCATGGTCGTGCTCATCGTGTGGTACGTGCTGTACCAGCCTGCCCGCGTGGAAGACGTGGCGGTCAGCTTTTTCGGCGCCGCGTACTGCGGGCTTTTGCTGTGCGGCCTGCTCGTCGTGCGCATGTCGCTGCCCAAGCCGTGGGGCGCGGTGCTCGTGCTGCTGCTGTTCTTGAGCGTGTGGGGCAGCGACGCGTTCGCGTATCTGGTCGGGCGCAAGTTCGGCAAGCACAAGCTGGCCCCGCGGGTCAGCCCGAAGAAAAGCTGGGAAGGGTTCGTCGCGGGCCTGGCGGGGTCGGCGCTGTTCTGGTGTTTGATGACGCTGGTGCCCGGCGTGTCGATGAGCCTGCCCGAAGCCGTGGCGTTCGGCCTGGTGAGCGGCACGATGGGCGTTGTGGGCGATTTGGCCGAAAGCCGCATCAAACGCAATTCGGGGTTCAAGGACTCCGGCACCATCATGCCGGGACACGGCGGGCTGCTTGATCGGTGCGACTCGCTGTTCACCGTGTCCATCACGTCGGTGGCGCTGCTGGCGGGCTTCGGGTGCATTCCGCTGGCAGGGCTGTAGGGTCGCGGCCGGCGGTCCAAGGTACGACATAACCGCTCGAACAGGCGGAACGGCAGGCACAAAAGGAGGCTCGTCAATGGCTGGGAATGCTCGCAGGAAGATCGTGGTGCTGGGGTCGACGGGGTCGATTGGGCGCCAGACGCTTGACGTGGTACGCCAGCATCCCGAAAAGCTGCAGGTCGTCGGCTTGGCGGCCCATTCCAATGCGAAGCTGCTGCTTGCCCAGGCGGCCGAGTTCGACGTGCACTGTCTGGCGCTGGCCGACGAGTCGCTGGCAAGCGCCCCGGTCGGCGACCTTTTGCGGGCCCAGGCCCGCTCGGGTGGCGAAGACGGCTCGCTGGGTTTCGGGCCGGCCGCCGTGGTCGGCCTTGCCCAGACGCCCGGCGCCGACGTGGTGGTGAACGCCCTGGTGGGCGCTGCAGGCCTGCGGGCAAGCGTCGAGGCGCTGGAAGGCGGCCGCGTTCTGGCGCTGGCCAATAAAGAATCGCTCGTGGTGGGCGGCGACCTGATCATGCCGCTGTCCCGGCGCGTCGACGAGGCGCGGCGCGTCGCAGGCAAGGCGCCGAAGGCCGGTCCGGCCGGCGCCCTCATGCCCATCGACTCGGAACATGGGGCGATCTATCAGTGCCTTATTGGCGAGGAGGCCCGTGAAGTGTCCCGTTTATGGGTCACCGCTTCGGGCGGCCCGTTCCGCGGACGTTCGCGCGAGCAGCTGTCCTGCGTTACGGCAGCCGAGGCGCTGGCGCATCCCACCTGGTCAATGGGGCCAAAGATCACCATCGACTCGTCCACGCTCATGAACAAAGGGCTTGAGGTCATCGAGGCGCACCACCTGTTCGCCATGCCCTACGACCGCATTTCGGTGGTGGTGCAGCCGCAGAGCGCCATCCATTCCATGGTCGAGTTCGTCGACGGCAGCGTGAAGGCGCACCTGGGCACGACCGACATGCGCATCCCCATCCAGTACGCACTGTCCTACCCCGAGCGGTGGGACGCGCCGGTAGAGCCGCTCGACTTCACGAAGATCGGCTCGCTCGATTTCGCAGCGCCCGACACCGACACGTTCCGCTGCCTTGCGCTCGCCCGGTGCGCGGGCGAGACGGGCGGCACGCTGCCGGCGGTCATGAATGCGGCGAACGAGGTGGCGGTTGCGGCGTTTTTGGCCGGCGAGGGCACCTATCTGGGCATCGCCGAATGCGTGGAGGCCGTCATGGACGCCCATGCGGCAGGCGGGGCCGGCGGCGTGCAGCCGGCGGAAAGCGTCGAGCAGCTGGAGGCGGCAGACGCTTGGGCCCGAGAAGAGGCCGCGCGGCACATCCGCTGAAACCGGACAACAAGGGCGGGCGGCCTTGCCCGATCCTGCCCGATCCTACCCCGTCTGGAGTAGTCCTTTGAAGCCCTCATGGATGAGGGAAGCGCTTTTGTATGCTTTTTGGCACGGTGGCGGCACGGGCGGGGCCGGCTCCGTATAATGTGGGCGTTCGAATCGTTTTCCAGCAGGTGAGCGGGGCGTTTTCATGGCTCGTTCGCCGTTTTTCCGTTTTCCCTTTGCGAGCTTGTGAAGGAGTTGTCCATGGACGTTTTGCAGATGATCGTGTATGCCACGCTCGTCTTGGGTTTTCTGGTGTTCATCCACGAAGGCGGCCATTACCTGGCGTCGCGCCTGTTCGGCGTGCGCGTGACCGAGTTCATGATCGGCATGCCCGGGCCGAGCATCGGGTTCAAAAAATGGGGCACGAAGTTCGGCGTGACCCCCATCCTGCTCGGCGGCTATGCGAAAGTGTGCGGCATGGAGGCCGGCGAGATGAGCCCTCACCTGAAGCCGGTGCTGGCGTCTCTTTACGCGCGGGGCACGGCGAACATGGAAGACGTTGCACGCGACTGCGGCATCACCGACGACGAGGCCTACGACGCGCTGGAAGAGCTGGTCGAGTGGGGCTCCATCACCGGGCCGACGAAGAAGGACCCGTACAACACGTATCGCACGCCCGAGGTCAAGCCGTCGAAAAGCGAGGTCAAACGCGCACTGGCGGCGGGCGATCCCGAGCCGGCGGCCTTTGCGGAGGGAAGCCCGCGCCCCGTGGCGGACATAGAGGCCTTCTATGAAAGCGAGTACCGGCAGCAGTACCGCAGCCTGCCGTTTTGGAAGCGCACGGTCATTTTGCTGGCGGGCATCTTCGTGAATTTGCTGTGCGCCATAGTCATCTTTATCGTGCTGTTTTCGCTCATCGGCGTGGACGTGCAAAATCCCACGACCGGCATGATGCAGCACGTGGTGCTGGGGCCGATAGAGTCCATCCAGTTCGGATTCCAGTACATCGGCCTGGTCGTGCAGATGGTTGCAGGCCTGTTCAACCCGGCGACGGCGGCCGAGACGGTGTCGAACTCCACGTCGATCATCGGCATCGCGGCCATGTCGAAGGACGCGTTCGACGCAGGGTTGACCACGGTCTTGGAATTCGTCGCGATGATCTCGGTGTCGCTCGGCATCATGAACCTGCTGCCCATTCCGCCGCTCGACGGCGGCCGGTTTGTGGTCGAGGCGTTCCAGAAGCTGTCGCGCCGCACGGTGTCGACCCGCGCGATGAACTACATGAGCGTTGCCGGCATGGTGCTGTTCCTCGGGTTTTTCCTGGTCATGGCAAACCAAGACATTCAGCGCTTCGTGTTTGGGAACTGGGGCTAGCGAAGGCGGAAGCCCCGCGGGCGCGGCTCTCCCCTCGGGCTGCGCCTTCTCGCGCCGCCTCGCTTCTGGCTGCTAGCCGCGCGGGCGCGGGCCCGCCTCGGCGATTTCGGCCGGCAGGTCGGCGTGCTTCTTAGCGAAGTTCTGCTGAAACAGGCTCGCCAGACGGTCGGCGGCTTCTGCGTATTCTTCGGCGCTGCGCCCGTTCGCTTGCCAACACGCCAGCGGATCGAGGATTTCCGCCGGACAGCCTGGCAGGCTCGTCGGCACATCCACGTTGAACACGTCGTCGTGGCGCCACGTTGCGTCGTCAAGCTGGTCGTTCAGAACCGCCGACACCATGGCGCGGGTGTAGGCCAGCTTCATGCGCTTGGCTCCTTCGGCCGCGCCGCCGCCGGACCAGCCCGTGTTCACCAGGTAGACGGTCGTGCCGCCTTCGCGCAGGCGCTGGCCGAGCATGTCGGCGTACACGTGTGCCGGGCGCGGCATGAACGGTTCGCCGAACAGCGATGAAAACGTCGGCTCGGGGCGGGTGACGCCCACTTCGGTGCCGGCCAGCTTCGACGTGAACCCGGTCACGAAGTGGTACATGGCCGCTTCGGGGCTCAGCCGCGAAAGCGGAGGCAGCACGCCGAACGCATCGGCGGTGAGGAACAGCACCACGTCGGGCGTGCGTCCCGTGCCCGATTCCACCGCGTTGGGAATGAAGTCGATGGGGTAGGCCGCCCGCGTGTTGTCGGTGATGCTCCCGTCGGCGTAGTCGGGCGTGCGCGTCGCCGGGTCAACCACGACGTTTTCGACCACCGACCCGAAGCGGACGGCGCGAAAGATCTCCGGCTCGGACGCTTCGGTCAAATCGATGCATTTCGCGTAGCAGCCGCCTTCGAAGTTGAACACGCCCGCATCGCTCCAACCGTGCTCGTCGTCGCCGATGATGCCGCGTGCGGGGTCGGCCGAAAGCGTGGTCTTGCCCGTGCCGGACAGGCCGAAAAACACCGCGACCGATCCGCTGTGCAGGTCGCTGTTGGCCGAGCAGTGCATCGGAAGCACCCCTTCGTCAGGCAAAACGTAATTCAGCGTGGTGAAGACGGCCTTCTTGATCTCCCCGGAGTACTGCGTGCCGGCCACCAGGATGCGCCGCGAGGCGAAGTCGAGGGCCACGGCGGCTTCCGAATTCGTGCCGTCGACGGCCGGGTCGAGCAGAAGGTACGGCGCGGCGAGCAGCGTGTAGTCGCCCTGGCCGAACGCTTCCAGTTCGGCGGCTGTCGGCCGCACGAGCAGCTGATGGATGAACAGGTTTTGCGCAGGAGACTCGTTGACGACGCGGATGCGCTTGGCGTGGGCGCGGTCGGCGCCGGCCAGCCCGTCGAACACGAACAGCTCGCGGCCGTCCAGGTAGCGCAGGGCCTTGTCCCACAGCGCGTCGAAGGCACCCTGCGTCATCGGGCGGTTGACCGGCCCCCAAGCCACCGAGTCGTGCACGGCGGGGGAGTCGACGATGAAGCGGTCGTGGGGCGAGCGGCCCGTGCGGGCCCCGGTCGCAACCACCAAGGCGCCGGTGTCGGAAAGCATGCCTTCTTCGCGGCGGATCGCTTGCTCCACCAGGGGCGCAGGCGTCAGGTTGCGGTGGACGATGGCGTTGCTCAGGCCAAGATAGCCCAGGTCAAGAGAGGGTGCGGCGGAAGGATTCATAGGGGCTCCGGTCGTTTGCGCGTCTATTGGAGTTCTGATGTAGTTTACCACGGAATGTCCGTCACCTGCGGAATCGGGGCGGAAGGGCGAAAAACGGTTGCGTCCTTCTCGCGCCACTTTGCGGAATCGGTGTGGGGCGCGGGCGGCGGGGCGAGGTCGGCGGTACAATAGGCGATCAACGCGTCAATGCTGGCCGAGAGAAGCGGGGGGATGTGACAAAGGAAATAGAAACAGCGTCTGACCAGGCACGATGCGAAGGAGATGCCGAAGCGTCCGAACGTGCGTACGCATCAGGCGCTGCCTCAGCTGCGAAAAGCGCGGCGACGCCCGCCTCGGCGCAGCCCTCGGAGGCTTCTGCGCGTCCTTCGCGTCCGGGCGGGCGCACGCGTCCCGTGCGCGTCGGCGGCGTGACCGTCGGCGGCGGGGCTCCCGTGGCCGTGCAGTCGATGCTCAACGCCCCGGCCGACGACGCAGCCGAAAACCTCGCGCAGATCGACCGTTTGGCCGAGGCTGGCTGCGAAATCGTGCGCATGGCCATTCCGCGGCGCGACTGTTTGGACGCGTTCGAGGCCGTGTGCGCCGCTTCTCCGCTGCCGGTCGTCGCCGACGTCCACTTCGACCCGCTCATCGCCATCGAGGCCGCCCGGCGCGGCGCGGCCAAGCTGCGCATCAACCCTGGCAACATCGGCGGGCTGGATGCCACTGTTCCCGTGCTGGAAGCGGCGCGGCAGGCGGGCATTCCCATCCGCATCGGGGTGAATGCCGGCTCGCTCGACGCCGGCCTGGCTGCTCGCGACGACTTGACGCTTTCCGAAAAGCTTGCGCGGTCGGCCGTCGACTACGTGCGCTTCTGCGAAGGCCAGGGCTTTGCCGATCTGGTGGTCAGCGCGAAGGCCCACGACGTCATGACCACGGTGCGCACGTACCGCCTGCTGGCGGCCCAGCTGCCGCACGTGCCGCTGCACATCGGCGTCACCGAGGCCGGCACCGCATTCCAAGGCGTCATAAAATCGGCCGCTGGCCTGGGCATTCTGCTGGAAGAAGGCATCGGCGACACGCTGCGCATCTCGCTTACCGACGACCCCGTGCAGGAAGTCCGCGCGTGCTGGACGCTGCTTTCCGCGCTCGATCTGCGCCGCTGCAACCCCGAACTCATCAGCTGCCCCACGTGCGGGCGCTGCCAAGTTAACCTTATCGAACTTGCGCAGCAGGTCGAGGAGCGCATCAGCACGCTGAACAAGCCGCTCAAAGTGGCGGTCATGGGCTGCGTGGTGAACGGTCCGGGCGAGGCTCGCGACGCCGACATTGGCGTGGCCTGCGGAAACGGGTCCGGCATTGTGTTTTCCCAAGGAAAAACCGTTCGCAAGGTGCCTGAAGAGGCCATTGTGGACGCATTGATGGAAGAGATAGGAACCTTATGAGCACTGACATCCTTCGCATGAGCGAGCTGTACGTCCCCACGCTGAAAGAGACGCCCACCGATGCGGAAATCGCCAGCCATCAGCTGCTGCTGCGTGCCGGCTTCATCCGCAAGACGGCGTCGGGCATCTACACGTTTCTGCCGCTCGGCTACAAGGTGATCAAAAAGATCGAGAACATCGTGCGCGAGGAAATGGACGCCATCGGCAGCCAGGAGATCCTCATGCCGGTGCTGCAGCCGGCGGAGCTTTGGCACGAAAGCGGCCGCTGGAACGATTACGGCCCGGAGCTCATGCGTCTGTGCGACCGCCACGACCACGACGTGTGTTTGGGTCCCACCCATGAAGAGCTCATCGTGGCGCTGGTGCGCAACGAACTGCGCTCCTACAAGCAGCTGCCGCTCACGCTGTACCAAATTCAGGTCAAGTTCCGCGACGAAATCCGCCCGCGCTTCGGGCTTTTGCGCAGCCGCGAGTTCATCATGAAGGACGCGTACAGCTACCACACCTCGCAGGAATCGCTGCAGCAGACCTACGACGACATGATGGGGGCTTACGGGCGCATCTGCGACCGCACCGGCCTTGACTACCGCCCTGTCCAGGCTGACGGCGGGCAGATCGGCGGCTCGGTGACCTGCGAATTCATGGCGCTTGCCGATGCGGGCGAGGCCGAGCTGGTCTACTGCAGCTGCGGCTATGCGGCCAACACCGAAGCCGGCGAGTGCATCGCGTTCCCGACGGTCTACGACGTGCCGGCCATGGAAAAGGTCGCCACGCCCGGCGTGCACACCATCGCCGAGCTGGCCGAATTCTTGGGAATCCCCGAAACGTCGACGGTCAAGGCGCTGTCGGGCAAAAACGACGAAGGCAAACTCGTCGTGCTGTTCGTCCCCGGCGACCACGAGGTCAACGAGCTGAAGGCCGCCCGCGTGGCCGGCGGCTTTTCCCTGCTCACCGACGAGGACATGGAAGCGTACGGCCTGCACAAGGGCTCCATGGGTCCGGTGGGCCTGCCTGAAGGCGCCTACGTCATCGCCGACCGCAGCTTGCAGGCGGTGTCCAAGTGGGTCGTCGGCGCGAACGAGGACGGCTTCCACCTGGTGGGCGCCCAGCCCGGCGTCGACTTCACGGTGGACGAGTGGGCCGACCTTTCCACGGTGAAGCCCGGCGACAGCTGCCCCGAATGCGGCCTGCCGCTCGAAAGCGCCCGCGGCATCGAGGTGTCGCAGGTGTTCCAGCTGGGCGACAAGTACTCCCGCGCGATGAACGCCACCTACATGGCCGAAGACGGCAGCGAACAGCCCTACATCATGGGCTGTTACGGCGTGGGCATTTCGCGCACCATGGCCGCTATCGTCGAGCAGCACAACGACGAGCACGGCATTTCCTGGCCCGCGTCCGTCGCGCCGGCGCACGTGTGCATCGTTCCGCTGACGGTAGGCGACGAAGACGTGCAGCCGGTGGCCGAGAAGCTGGCGCGGGACTTCGCCGATCTGGGCGTGGAAGTGGTCATCGACGACCGCAAGGAGCGCCCGGGCGTGAAGTTCGCCGACGCCGACCTCATCGGCTGGCCGATCCAGGTCGTTGTGGGCAAGCGCGGTTTGGCGGAAGGAAACGTCGAAGTCAAGCGGCGTTCGACCGGCGAGCGCCGGGACGTCAGCCTGGCCACGCTGGAGGAAATGGTCTCGTTCTCAAAGCGCAACGGCGCAGACATTCCCAAGGTCATCGCCTCGTTGCGCGGCATGGTCGAGGGCTAGCCGGAAAAGGACATGTCGATGAAAACCCCCGCTCTGTCTTTGCGCGGCGTGCTGTTCGATTTGGACGGCACGCTGCTTGACACCCATGAAGCCATCCTGACGAGCATGCGCCACGCGACGCGCGAAGTGCTTGGGGCGGCGCTGCCTGACGACGTGCTGATGCGCAAGGTGGGCCAGCCGCTGGAAGCGCAGATGGTCGACTTCACCGACGACGTGGAGAAACAAAAAGAGCTGCTGGACGTGTATCGCGCGTACAACCACCGCGTGCACGACGAGCTGGTGCGGGCGTTTCCCGGCACGCGCGAAATGCTCGAAGCGCTGCGCGGGGCCGGGATGCGCCTGGGCGTGGTGACGTCGAAGCGGCATTGGCTGGCGGCCCACGGATTGGAGCTGTTCGGGCTGGACGGGTTCTTCAGCGTGCTGATCGGGTCCGACGACTTCCCCGAGCACAAGCCGGCGCCGGGTCCGGTGCTGCACGGCTGCCAGCAGTTGGGCGTCGATCCTGAAAACTGCCTGTACGTGGGCGACAGCCCCTTTGACATACAGGCCGGCAGCGGCGCCGGATGTCCCACCGCGGCGGCCCTGTGGGGCATGTTCCCCCAAAGCGTTCTTACGCGCGAGAACCCCACGTTTCTTTGCCATACCAGGTCAGACGTGGTCTCGATCGCGGATTTGTAGGAAGGCCGGCTTGGCGGGGCCGCCGGCGATGCCAGTTGGAAGAGCTTTGGCGGATCATCGGCAGCGCTTGGTTGAAAAGGTTGTGGAGGAAACAACGGCTTTCTCTTCGCTAAGTCTCGTTTTGGCGGATGGGCGAGGAAAATCGGTACAGTTATGCAGCCTATGGCAGCGTTTGACAACGAAGGCGGGAATTTTGTGCAGTTGTGCAGGCTGTGGCAAGGATTCCCGCAAAGTTGGGCCGTTTTTTACTTGCAATAAAATAACTAGTAGAGAAAAGCCCAGGTCGGAAGCGTGCGGGTTTTTCCGGCGTTGAAGGCCCATTGCCATAACCTGCAAAACTGCACGAAAAACGAGAATCCGTTGTCAAACGCTGCCACAGCCTGCATAACTGCACCTGTCAAGCGTCTCCGACCGTCGCCGAGAACACGCGCGGAAAATTCGCCCGCTTGTTTGCTTGCGTCATCGGTCGGCGGCAACCATTTGTCGACAACCACCTCGTTTTCACGCGCCTTTCGCTTATTTGTTGCATCATGGATACCGTGCCGCGGCGCGACTCCTCTCAGCGCGCGATCTACGGATGCGGCCGCACATTTCGAGTACGGAGGTTTGTCATGTCCAGTTTGAGCGACGGCTTCAAAGACGTGTTCTTCGCGGGCGTCGGTGCGATGGCGCTGACGGGCGAAAAGGCGAAAGGCCTGATCGACGCACTTATCGACAAGGGCGAGATCACGGTCGAGCAGGGCAAAGAACTGAATTCCGAGCTCACGCAAAAGGCGAGCGAAACCACGAGAAAGATCCGCTACGAGGCGCTGGAGAAGGCTATGGGCGCCATGACGCCCGAGCAGCGCGAAGAATTCGTGCAGAAGGCGGTCGAATTCGCCGAGAAGGCGAAGGGCCAGACCGCTGCGGCCGGCGTCGCCGATGCGGTCGAAGCCGGGGTCGTCGAGGCGGCCGCGGAAGACGCTGCGGCGGACGCGAAGGACGAGTAGCGCGGGCGGGGCGGCCGTTTGCGCGGCTGACCAGGGGCCGGACGCGCCTGGCCCCTGCGCCCGGACTTGCGCCGCCGCGCGGACTGCGAACCTCTGCGGGCGTTGCTGCCGCTGGGGGTGCCATCGACCTCAACCCTATTCGGCACCAGGAGTTTCATGCCTAGCAACACACTGATCAACCGATTCTTCAGCCTCTCGGTCGACCGCGGAGACGAGTTCGATCTCACGCGCCAGTCGCGCACGCGCCGCCTGCGCCAGATCTTCTCGATCCTGCGCCAGCACGACGTGATAAGCGGCGTGACGCCCAAAGGTTTCCGCGCGGTGTTGGAAGATTTGGGCCCCAGTTTCGTGAAGATCGGCCAGACGCTGTCGACGCGCTCGGAGATTTTGCCGCAAGCCTACTGCGCTGAGCTGGCGAAACTTCAGACCGAGTGCGATCCGCTGCCGTTCGAGGACATTCTGCGGGTGCTCGACGACATTTACGGCGACGCGCAAGGCGAGCTGTTCGACGCCATCGATCCGACGCCGCTCGGCAGCGCCAGTCTTGCGCAGGTGCACAAGGCGCGGCTGCGCAACGGCGACGTGGTGGCGATAAAGATCCAGCGACCGGGCGTGAAAGAGGTCATGGCGCAAGACATCGACATCATGCGGTCTGCGGCTCGAAAGCTGTCGCGCCTGATCAAGGGCGAGCAAATGATCGATTTGCAGGCCGTGGTCGAAGAGATGTGGGTCACCTTCCTCGAGGAAACCGATTTCCAGCGAGAAGCCGCGAACTTGAAAGAATTTGCTCAGCTGAACAAAAACGTGGCGTTCATCGATTGCCCGAAAGTCTACGACGAGCTGTCGGGCGAAAACGTCGTGGTCATGGAGTACATCGACGGCATCTCCATCGGCAACCGCGAGGCGCTTGAGGCGGCCGGCTACGACTTGGAGGAAATCGGCGAGAAGCTGCTCGACAACTACGCCACGCAGATTCTCGACCACGGCTTTTTCCACGCCGATCCGCATCCGGGCAACGTCATCGTGCGCGGCGGGAAGATCGTCTACATCGACCTGGGCAACATGGGCCGCCTGTCGCCGCGCGACCGCTTCGGGTTCGGCGAAATCATCAAGGCCGTCGGGCTGCAAAGCTCCACGAAGCTGAAAGACGCGTTGGTCAGTTTCGCCGTGGCGAAGGACAACAGCGTCATCGACCATCCGAGATTCCTCGCTGACCTGGACCTTTTGCTGGAGCAATACGGCAGCTGCGACGTGGCCGACATCGACATCGGGCAATTCCTCACCGACATCTTGTCGCTCACGCGCGTGTGCAAGGTCACGCTGCCGTCCACCATCACGAGCATTTCGCGCGGCATCGTCTCCATCGAAGGCACCATCGGGCCCTACATTCCCAACAGCAACGTCGTGGGCATCATCAACGCGCACATCGAGAACACGAGCGACCGGTTCGACCTGCTGAAAGACATGCTTGAAGACATGGTGCTGCAGACGCGGGCGTCGGCGGCAGGAGCGATGAGCGCGGCGCAGTATTCTGGGGAAGCGCTGCGCATGTTGACGCGCGGCCAGCTGAAAATGAACATGACCATGTCCGGATCGCCAGAGCTGTTGAACCGGCTGGGGAGCATGGTGAACCGTCTCGTGCTGGGCGTCATTATTGCGGGGCTGTTCGTGGGGTCTTCCATGCTGTCGCTGTCGTCGATGGAGCCGCGGCTGCTCGGCGTGCCGGTGCTGGGCTTTTTCGGGTACCTCGGCGCAGCGGTGCTGTCGGTGTGGGTGCTGTTCGACATCACCCGGCGGCGCTAGGGGTGCCGACCAAAGCCGGCGAAACGAACCGGCGCCTCTCGAGGGCGGACGAAGAGGACGTGCCCCGTAAAAAAGCGGGGCCCCGCGCATGGGACCCCGCTTGTGCCTGCTTTCGTTCGGGCCGCGTTCGCGCAAGGCCGCGGCGCCCCCGCTTCGACGCTCCGCAGCCTTGCGGCCAGCTACTTCATGAACTTGCTGTAGTCGTACGTGCTGTGCTTGGTCGGCTTGTCCGGGCCGACAGCCTGGTCGTTGACCTGGTGTTTCTTGGCCGTCTGGCGAATGCGCTGCTGGGCGTTGTGCGCGTTGGAGTTTTCCGGCCGGCGATCGCTGCGCTCGTCGCGGCGTGCGCCTCGGGTGCCGCCGCCCTGGTAGCCGCCTCGGCGTTCGTCCCGGTTGCCGCGATAGCCGCCGCGGCGCTCGTCGCTGCGATCGGTGCGCGACGACGAGCGTCCGCCCTTTGCGCCCTTCTGCGGCCGGCTGGCGAACCGAGACCGCTTGTCCTGCTCTTGCGACGTGTGGAAATCGCCCCGGAATCCGCGGGTGCTGCGCTCGTTCGCTTTCGCGGCGTCGCGTCCGCGCTCCGAGGTCCGCGCCGACTTGCCCGGCCGTCCGGCGCCGCCACGGCGCTTGTCGCGCTCGTCTCGGCTTCTTGCCTCGTTGCGGTCTCGTCGCTGGCCTTCGCGGCGATCGCCGCGTTCGCTTCTGCTGCGGCTGCGGCCTTCGTCGCGCCCGGCGCCTCCGCGGCGTCCTTGGCGCTTGCCGCCGCCTCGGCGCGATCCCTTCGCGTCCTTGTCGCCCTTTTCGACAAGGCTCGGGTCGGTTTCAAAGCTCTCCAGCTCCATGTACGGCAGATCCTTGCCGATCAGATGCTCAATTTCGCGCAGCGTTTTACGTGACTCGCGTGTTACAAACGAGATGGCAAGTCCCTCTTCGCCTGCGCGGCCCGTGCGCCCGATGCGGTGCACGTAATCCTCGGGCATGTCGGGCAGGTCGAAGTTCACCACGTAGTCCACTTCGGGCACGTCGATGCCGCGAGCCAAAACATCTGTTGCGACCAGGACTTTCGCATCTCCCTTGCGAAACGCGTTCAACGCGCGACGCCGCTGCGACTGGTTTTTGTCCGAATGGATCGACTCGGCCTTGTAGCCCGCCGCACGCAGCGCTTCCATGCATTCTTCGGTGCGGAATTTTGTGCGTGCGAACACAATGACGCGTTCGTGGCCCTTCTCTTCCAGCAGGGCTTCCAGCAGCTCTTGCTTCTGGAAGTTCTTGATGGGGAGGATGAACTGCTCGACGGTCTTGGCCGTTTCGCCGTTGCGCGACACCTCGACGACGGCCGGATCGCGCAAAAGCGATCCCAGGTTGTTCTGGATGCTCTCATCGATGGTCGCCGAGAACAGAAGCGTTTGGCGGTCGGTGGGCGTCTGGTCGACGATCTTCGTCACGTCGGGGAGAAAGCCCATGTCAAGCATGCGGTCGGCCTCGTCCAGCACGAGCACTTCTATGGCGCCGAGGTCGACAACCTCGCGGTCGATGAGGTCGTTCAGGCGGCCCGGCGTGGCGATGAGGATGTCGGTGCCGCGGCGGATCTCGTTGATCTGCGGACCGTAGGACGAGCCGCCGAACACCGTGGTCACGAAGTGGTTCGTCTTGCGGCCGACCTGCATGGCCGTGTGCGCTATCTGCTGGGCAAGCTCGCGCGTGGGGCTGACGACGAGCATCCGCGGTGGGCGGCGCCCGCGCTTCACGCTCGGCATCGACCCCATGGTGGGCAGCAGGAAGGCGGCGGTTTTGCCGGTGCCCGTGCTGGCGGCGGCGATGACGTCGCGGCCTTCCATGACGTAGGGGATGGCCTGTTCCTGCACCGGGGTGGGGGCGTCGTAGCCGAGCTTTTCGACGGCGTTGAGCGCACGTTCGGACAAGCCGAGGTCAGCAAAGGTGGTCATAGATATTCCGTTTCTCTTCTGCGCGACGGGCCGACATGCAAGCGCGGGGAAACGTCGCGTATGGTGGATGATTGCGCTCGCCCTGCGATGCGCACTTGCCCGACCCGAGCCGCCAATCTGTCATTCAGCGGCCAACACGAGGGGCGCGAAGAGAAACAGAAAAGAGTTTCGAATGAAGCCCGACCAGTATGCGAGGAAGTCGTGGAAGCGGTGTGCAGTTCACGAAATGAGCGCAACTTTGCCGGCGGGCGCGAGGCAGGGGGCAGGGGCGAGCCTCGCCCCCGCGCCGCCGTTGGGCTCCAGAACGGACGCCGCAAAGCCTGGCGGCGCGGCAGGGCGGGGCGTCAGGCTTTGCGGCGTCCGCCGCCCCGCGCCGCCGTCGTTTTCCCGTCGCTAGTCGCACCAGAGCGTGGGCGACACGATGCAGACGGTGTCGTCGGTGACCAAGGCGTTGGGCCCCAGCCGGTTGTACAGCCCGGCGAAGCGGCCGCAGTGCACGTAGGTCCCGGTCAGACAACCGTATTCCTGCACCGGAGCCGTTGCGTCGGCCGCCGTGCCGTACAGCGGCACGACCGGCGTGGTCTCAATGGCGCAGAATTCCTGCACCAGGTACGGCGATGGTCCCGGCTGTTTTCGGCATCGGTCCACCACGTCGGCCCATTCCTCGGGCGAGCATTCGGCGCCGACGTACACCCCGATGCTGTCGTACCAGTCGGTCGGCTTGATCACCCACCGCGCCGGATCGGCCTTCACGGCGGCAAGGTCCAAATTCGGACTGTCGAGAAACGCCGTGAACGGGACTGACGCCTCCACGAAGGCGCGTTCGTCCGGCGTGAGCAGCGCTTGGGCGGCGGGCTCGCGCAGCAGGGCGAACAATTGCTTGTCGTGCACCAGCTGCGTGGCAAAACTCCCGATCAGCGGGATGTTTCCGGTGCGCATGGCCTCAAGGAACGGCTGGCACTCGTCCCAATGCGCCAGCAAGTCCACCACGATGCAGAAGCGCCACACGGCGTCCACTGCGTCCAGAGGCTGGCCTTGCAGCGGGTTTTCGCAGCTCAGGCATCCGTTTTCGTCGAGGGCGAAGTCGCGCACGTCGCATACGCTGCACTTGCAGCCGGCCTGCGCGAACAGCCGCGCGTATTCCGCCAGCTCGCCCAGCGGCACGTCGTCGGCGTCCAGGCACACGGCGATGGCGATGGTCGGATGCTCCGGCCGTGGGCGCCCCAGGTTTTCGCACGCGCCGGCGTACAGGTCCAAAAAGTCGCGCACCCAGCCGCCGAACAGCTCGTCGACGTCGCTTTCCGTTGCGCGAGCCTCGCAAAACGCCTTTGCAGGCGCCGATCCCGCATCGGCCAGCAGCGATTCGCGCGTCTTGTTCATGCCTGACGAGCAGTCGGCGTTGAACTCTACAAACCGCGCCTGACCAGTGGCTTCGTTGAAAAAGCAGTCGAAACGGCCGTAGGGCAGGATGTCGGGGCAGGCGTTGGGCGCCATGATGAGCTCGTGCACGCGCGGATCGAAACGGAACAGCGTGCGGAAGGCGGGGTCGTCCAGGTAGGCGCGGATGACCTTTTCCAGAATGCCGTGCGTGGTTTCGGCGATGGCGGCCAGCTGCTTGCGCGACGTGCGGTTCAACAGGCGCGGCACGTACGAAAAGTACGCCGGATGCCCCAGCGCCCAGGCCGACCCGCGCTCCATCGATTCCCAGGCCAGGCCGCGTCCGTCGCCGGCGGGATCGGTCTGCTCCACAAAGGCAAGGTATTGGCTGGTCAAAGCCTGGTTGTCAACAGATTGCATCAGGTCGCTCCGTTTCGCTGGGCATGGGCAGAAAGCGTTTCGGGCGAAGTGCGCCCAAGGCGTCTCGCGCGAAGCATGCGGACCAGTGTAGCGCAAGCGACGCCGCCTTTCGCGAAGATTCCCATTGCCAAAGCGCAACAAGACCGCTAAACTTACTGAACTGCGTTCCAAAAAAGAGCGCACCATGCGTGGGCCGTTAGCTCAGTTGGTAGAGCAGGGGACTTTTAATCCCAAGGTCGCGGGTTCGAACCCCTCACGGCCCACCATCGAAACCGAAAGCCTTCCGACCGCGGAAGGCTTTTTCGTCGCCGGGCCCCTTCGCGGGGGTTCGAACCCGAGAGGGGAATTCGCGGCAAGCGAAAGCGGAGCTTTCGCAGCGGATTCGGCCGAGCACGCGAAGCGCGCGCAGGCCCTGCGGATCCGCCGCAGGCGGAGGCGCCGAACCCCTCACGGCCCACCATCGAAACCGAAAGCCTTCCGACCGCGGGAGGCTTTTTCGTCGCCGGGCCCCTTCGCGGGGGTTCGAACCTGTGGCGCCAGGCCTCGCTTGCACACGCATGCACGCGCTCGGCCTTCAGCCTTCGACCATCCGTCTTGCCCTGTGCAGACGGGCCGGCGCCCGAAAGCTTCGAGCCCCGTTCGCGCACGTCAGTGTGCTCGGCTTTCGGCCTAATCAGTGCTTCCCTGGGGAGATGCCGACGAAGGTCGACGTGCGACGGCAGAAAGAGGGGGCTGACTCTCATGAGAGGCGCTTGTTCATATGGAGAATATGTGTGTTGGAGATTTTTCCTGCCGAATTGGCATCGCTTCGCATCTTTTCAGTGCAGAAATCGGTTTTCTGGGGTCAAAATGCGCCTTCTGGACCTCTTTTTCGACGCACTGCTTCCCCTTTTCGCGAAAAGCTACCGCATATGTGCCCCATTTTTGATTATTTCCGATTGGGGATAATGTTGAATTGATGCTTTGACCCCCGAAAACTACCCGACAAATCTCCACTACACAATTTCCACATATAAGGCGAGGGTGGGAGCGGGAAAACCTCACGCCGCCTATAGCGACCTTGCGCCGCAAACAGCCTCGCGCCGCCGGATGCGACCCTCCGCCAGCGGCGGCCCGTGAGCCGACGGGAGCGGCCCCGCATCGACGAACGCGCTCGGCCTTGGGACCGCCGCCGGCCCGCTTGTGCCAGGTCCGGCGAAACTGGCAGATGTTTCCCTGGTGCAAGAAGCGATGTCCCTCGTTTCGAGAGGCATCGACATGCGAGAGAGAGGTGAAACCGTGGGAAAGCGCCCCGGCAGTGAGCGAAGAGCCGCAGCAGCGCCAGATGTATGAGGCGATTCCCTATTTTGCACGCCGTCACAACCTGTCGCCGCGCGAGGAAGAGATTCTTACCTGCATGTTGGAAGGCCTTGACAATCAGCACATCGCCTCGAAGCTCCAGGTGTCTGTCGGAACGGTGAAAACGCATACTCATCATATATTCGTGAAAGCCGGCGTGTCGAACCGCCCCGAGCTCTTCCAGAAGTTCTGGGGAGAGGCCTAGGGAAAAACTGACCAATTCTGCCAGCCCTGCACAGACGAGCCGGCTCCTCTGAGGGGCTTCCTTCGCTATAATTGTCGCATTCCAGCGTGCAGACATCCGCCAGAAAGAGAGCCCGATGTCCATCCTAGAGGAAGAGACCGCAAAGTACTGCAACCTGCTTGAGAGCATCCGATCCGATGCGCGCGCCCAGGCAACCGTCCTCTACCGCGAGATGCGATCGGGAGCCCTCGTCCCCATCTGCTTCGCCTCCGCGATGCCCGATGCCGCGCCGCCCCTCGTCGCCGGTGCGTCGGACGTCGCGGAAACCATTCGGGCGCACGGCGACGAGGTCTTTGAAATAAGCAAAGACGCTTTCAAAGACCACCTCGTTCGATCCGGCCTGGATTCGTTCGGCGTCACGGCCCTGGCGGCGTGCCGTGTTCCCGACGTCGCATGCAGACGCTATTTCCTGACGGCGTGCTACGCAGACAGCGACGGCCCCATCGACGGCGATCTGCTGAAAAGCAGGGCCGCTGAGCTGGGGGCCGTTCATCGCGACGCCGTGTTGCGGGCGCAGGGCAGAACCAGTGATTCGTTCTGCTCGCTTTTGGACGAGGCGAGCGCGGCAAGGTGCGCCTTCTCCATCCCCTTGACGGACGAGATCCTCAACGGAGGAACGTTTTCGACCATCACCGAGCTGCTTTGCGAGAAGCTGAAAGGCGCCGCTCTCATCGAGGACGCCAACGGCCTCGTCATGGCGGCGACGCCTGGCGCCGAGGTGCTGCCCGTCGCCAGCACCTGGCTGCGCAATCCTTCCCGCCTGCCCTTCCTCGATCTTTTCGACGCAGGGAAAGACCTCGTGCCCGTCCCCGCCGACTACTGCGACGACTGCAAGCACCGCCTCATCATGCCGCTTGTCGACAACGGCGTCCTCATCGGCGCCGTCTCGGTCAACGCCGTGCCGTCGACTGCCGACGAATGCCGCCTCCTTTTCGCATCGCGCTTTGCGGCCCTGTATCTTCTGCGCTGCAAGGAGGCCGCACGCAGCACGATTTTGAAGGCGTCGCTGAACTCGGTGGAAAACGAGCAGGCCAGGGTCGCCCTCGAGCTTCACAACGGCGCCAGCCAAAACCTCGTCGCCCTCAAAGTGGCGCTTTCCGCGGCATCGAGGCTGATGGAGATCGGGGAGTTGGAGCACTGCCGAGGGGCGATAGACGACTGCCAGCGCATAGCCGACGAAGCGCTCAGGGAAATCAACCGCCTTTCTGCAGAACTGAGGCCTCACGAACTCAACTATCTGGGCCTGAAACCGGCCATCGACGCCGTCGCGCAGGCGCGGCTCGCCCGCGTCGGCATCGCCCATGCCTTTTCGGGAAACGCCTTGGGCGTACGCCTTGGAGCCTTGCAGGAGTCCATGCTGCTCATCGGCGCCACCGAGGCGCTCACGAACTGCGCCAAACACTCGCACGCAACGGCGGTCGACATTTTCATCAACTATGCCAACGAATGGCTTACCCTCGGGATCAGGGACAACGGCGATGGGTTCGAATCCGGTGCGCACGGGCGCGACGGCTTGGGCCTGAAGGCCATGAGCGACTGCGCCGAGGCCATCGGGGGCGACTTCTGGATCGGGTCGGTCACCGGAAAGGGGACCACCGTCCGGTTCAACGTACCGAGCAGAGCGCTTGAGGAGGCCTAAATGCGCATCATCATCGTCGATGACCACACGCTCCTCAGATCCGGCCTGGCGGCGGTGGCGAAGCTTGAAAGCGACATCGAAGTCGTGGGCGAAGCGTCCAACGGCCTTGAGGCGATCGAGCTGTTCCGGCAAACGCGCCCCGACATCGCCGTCATGGACGTGACCATGCCCGTCATGGGCGGCCTTGAGGCCTCGTCTTCGATCCTCGAGGAATTTCCCGACGCCAAGATCCTCGTCATGACCCAACACGAGGAGCAAAGCTTTCTCGACGCGATACTCGAGCTGGACATCGCCGGCTGCATCGGGAAACGGGCGGCGGGCGAAGAGTTCGTCAGCGCCCTGCGGGCGGTCGAGCGCGGCGAGTTCTATCTCCATCCGGCGCTTGCCCGCATCGCCCTTCGCTCGCAGCGGCGCAACGTCGTCGAGCCCTGGGAGACCCTCACGCCCCGCGAGCGCGAGATACTGCAGGAGATCGTCGCAGGAAAGAAGAACGCCCAGATCGCCCGCGATTTGTACCTGAGCGCCAAGACCGTCGAATGGCATCGCTCGAACCTTATGAGCAAGCTCGACACGCACAGCGTGGCCGAGCTGGTCAGCTACGCGATCTCGCACAACCTTGCGCAAGATCGCGGCGCGGAGCCTATCGACCGTTTGTAGAAGGCTTCGCCGTCGCGTGGCGGGCGCCGCGCAGGCACGCCCCGGTAGTCACAATGGTGCACAAGGCGACGGGACACAGGCCGAACACCACCGGCAGATACGTTCCGGCCACATCGAAGCACAGGCTGAACACCGGTGCGCCGAGCGCCATGCCCACGTTGCAAAACGCGGTGGCATGTCCGACCGCCCTCACGCGGTCTGCGCCCTGATACGCCTCGGCAGACAAAAGCGCGGGGGCCACCGTGCCCAGACACGTACAGATGCCTGCGACCGCCGCCCCGACGTAGAGCATGCCCGCGCTTCGAGCCACCACGGCAAAGCCGATGCAGGTGAAAGACGCCATGCCCAAGAAACATCCGAAGGCGATCGCCGCAAGTGCGCCGCGCCGGTCCTTGAGCAAGCCGAGAGCGACCTTTCCCACCAGAAGGCCGGCGGAGATGCAGGAGAACGCAAGCGCGGCAGCGGCCGGATCGAAGCCTGAAAGCTGCGCGATGGCGTTTATCTGCGTGTTCATGTCTCCCATCACGCCACAGAGCACCGACGCGACCGCCATGAAGGCGAACGTTGCCCCGAAATACGCCGGAGGAGCTGCAGCCGAAGAGGCGCTTGCAACAGCGTGTTCCGCCGAGGTCGCGTCTGCGGCGGCATCGGGGGCGGCGGCACGTGCGCTTTTCGAGGCGGGACGCAAGAGGAAGGCCGTCACGACGCCGCATGCCAGTTCCATGGCGAGCGCGGCCGCGGCAAGCGTCACCCGCCACCCAAGCAGCGAGATGCCCGCCGCCAGAACCGGGCCGAACGCGATTCCCGCGACCCCCACGCAGCTGAAAGAGACGCCGACGAGCGTTCCCTGTCCCTTTTCGAACCATTGGTTGATGACGATGGGAACGAGCACCGACGAGCAGAGCGGATAGCAGACGCCGGCGACAATGCCTGCCGCCCACACCATGGCGACGCTGGGAAACGCCGCGAGCAGCAGATACCCCGCCGTCATTGCCGCCGAGCACGCCGCGACCGTCGCACGCATATGGCGCACGAGCAGCCTCGTTCCGAACGCGCACGAGGCCACCGCCGCCGAGTTCAGGAACAGGAAATACAGGTTGACGTCGGTCACGCTGCTTTGAAACGACGCGACCATCGGCGATATGAAGACGCCGAAGCACGGCAGGGGCAAGGCGAAGGCGAAGGCGCACAAGACGCAGCACGAGACAAGCTGGGCCCAGCTTCGGCCCTTTCCGCGAGCATTTGCCATAAGACACCAATCTTTCAACGAGAAGCTTGAGGGCGTTGTGCCGAACGAGGCGCACGGCGTCGATCTGCGCGTCTCGTTCGGCCGCAGCCGGGACGCGCCGCGGCGCCTGGCGAGAAGGGGGCCGGGAAATCCCAGCCCCCTTCCAAGGACGCTTCGCTTTTGAGCTATGCGCGTTTGAGGTGGTCGAACCCGCTCCATACGGGAACGCCGGTGTACTCGAGCAGCTCTTCTTCGCCGCGCAGAACGCGGAGCGCCGCAGCGGCGAGCGCCTCGCCTTCAAGCTCGCCCGGATAGACGGATACGGGCGCGATCCACGAGACCATGTCGGCAATATAGGAGGCGGCGTAATCGTCGTTCATGAGCCCGCCGGTGAGTATCACGCCGTCCACGTCGCCCTTGAGCACCGCGGCCATGTGCCCGATCCAGCCGGCGACCTGGTACAGAAGGGCGTCGTAGACCAGGCTGGCGTACTCGTCGCCTTCGGCGATCATCCGCTTGACCTCAAGGGCGTCGCTCGTGCCCAGATGGCTCATGAATCCGCCTTGCGTCGAGACGAGCTTCTTCTGCTCGGCGGGTGTGAGGCCGGCGATGAGCTTCATGAAGGAGACGAGCCTCACCGTGCCCGGGCGGTTGGGCGTCATGGGGCCTTCCTGGTCCACGCCGTCGGTGCCGTCGACCACCATGCCCTTGCGATGGGCGGCGACGGTGATTCCTCCGCCCACGTGGGCGATCACCAGGTTCAGGTCTTTGTACGACTTCCCCTGTGCGGCGGCGTGGCGCAGCGCGACCTCTTTGGTGTTCAGCATGTGCACGCAGCAGCGGCGCGGCGTCTGTGCGAATCCGCCGACGTGGGCCACTTCCTGGAATTCCTCCGATGAGGCCATGCCGGCCGCCATCGCCTGTGCGCCGCACGTGGCGGCGATCTCGTGGGCGATGATCACGCCCAAGTTGTTCGGATGCGCGGCGTACTTTCCGCTCGCTGCGTCGTCGAGCATGGTCTCGTTGACGCCGTAGGTGCCATAGGGGACGCCGGCCAGCCCGACGCCGCCGACGCCGACGACCGCATCGAAGTTCTGGGAGTCCAAGCCCGCCTGGCCGATCGCCGCGAGAATGGCGTCGCGCCTGAAGGGGCCTTGGTCGCCGATCGTCTCGAAGCCGGCCAGCTCTTCGGGGGCATGGGCCACGTTGGCCTTCCACACCTCGGCGTCGTTCTCGAAAATGGACGCCTTGGTCGACGTGCTGCCGGGATTGATGGCAAGCACCCGGTACTGTTCTTTGGTCATAGCCCGCCTCCTTAGCACTGGGCAGCGGTCGCTGCGGTGGAAAAGACGATGCCGTCGATGTCGGAGTTGCGGGAAAGCTCGCCGACCGGCTTGGCGAAGCCGCACATGATGGCGAAGGTGCCGCCGCCGTTGGCGAAAAGCGTGGTCGCCTTGACGGTGATGTTGCCCGCGTCGCAGTCGGGGAAGACCAGGATGTTCGCTGTTCCCTTGAGCACGTTTTCGCCCTTGATCTTCTTCTCGCTCACGCGGGGGATGATGGCGGAATCAAGCTGCAGCTCGCCGTCGATGAGCAGCCCGGGGCGTGCTTCGCGGGCGATCTCCACCGCGCGGCGCACCTTCTCGGCGTCTGGATGCCCGCCGCTGCCCTTGGTGCTGAACGACAAGCAGGCGACGCGAGGCTCCCATCCGAGCAGCTTCTCGACGCTTGAGGCCGTGTTCAAGGCGATGGATGCCAGTTCCTCGCTCGAGGGCTGGACGACCATGACGGGGTCGGCGTAGACGAGCATGCCGTCCTCGCCGCCCGTGAAGTTGTCGGGCTCCACGATGACGTAGGCGTTCGGCATGGCCGCGTCGGCATCCAGGCCGATGAACTCCTGAGCAGCCAAGACGGCATCTGCCGTCGCACAGGTGTAGCCGGCGACGATGGCATCGGCCTTGCCTGCGCCGACGTACATGCTCGCATAGTTGATCTTGTTGCTCAACATATCGGCCGCGACCTCGACCGGGAAGTCCTCGCGGCGGGCGTATTCTTCAGCCAGCTCGTTCACCAGTTCTGGGCGGGCGTCGATGTCGAGGATCGTCACGTCCGCCTCGCCCACAAAGCCCTTGACGGCGCCCTCGTCGCCGACCAAGACGGGCTTGCAAATGCCCTGTGCGCCCGCTTCGACGGCGGCCTTCGCGATGATCTCGTTCTCAGCCTCGGGGAAAATGACGACCGGGCACTTCTGACGTGCGCGATCGACGAATATCTGCTTCAAATCGGCCATTGCCTCTTCCTTTCAACCTGGTTTGTCTCGCAGTGGGAACCGATCTGCGGCGCCTACTCCACCATCCCGGCCAGCATGTCGACGGCGTCCTGGAGCGTCGCGCACTCGATGAGCGCGGACAGCGGAACGGTGACCTTCAACTTGTAGTTGAGAAGCCCGCAGACCTTCATGCCCTGCACGCTTTTGAAGTTGAGATCCTCCACCCAGCGCATGTCGGGCGAAAGCGTCGCGGGATCGCGCTTGATCGCCTTGCCGACGGCCTCGAGCAGGATGTCGGTGATTTCCTCGTTGGTGAATGCCATGGTGCTTCCTTTCAAGAGATGAAACGAAATGCTGCGGCCGATCTCGCGGCCGCAGCGCTCAAACAAATCTATGCCGACCAGGGACGACGGCAGTCGTTCTCGATCAAGGTCTTGATGTCGTTTTCCACTTCCGCATAGAACTTGGCCTTCAGCCCATACATCGGTCCGCTGTAGAACGTCGCGTGGTTGGTTCCCGGCCACAGGTGCATGCCGGTCATCACGCCCGCCGCCAGAAGCTTGCTGCAGAACTCGATGTCCTCGTCGCGGTTGGGATCGCTTTCCATGATGTGCATGAACACCGGCGGGAATCCGCGCAGGTCGTCGACGGTGCAGTGGTTGGGAACGATCTCCGGGGGAACGGCGGGGCGTGCCACGTTTATCGCGCCGAAGAAGCTGTGCCACGTGATGACGCGCTCTTCGCAGCCCAGGTTTTCGCTGGCGAAGCTGATGCGGGAGCTGGGGCCGTTCGCCATGTCGTCGACCGGAGGCGCCACGATGGACAGGCCGCGCGGCGTGATACCGTACTTCTTCAGGCGGAAGGCCAGCCCGAGCGCCATCATCGCGCCGATGCTGTAGCCGGACAACACGATGCAGTCGGGATCGATGTTGAGCTCGTCGGCGTGGTCGATGGCCCACTGGTAGGCGGCGTGCAGGTCGTTGAGCTGCGCCGGCTGCTTGACTTCGGGATGGGCGCGATACTGCGGCGCGATGACGACGGCGCCGAGGTCGGCGCTGTACTGGGCGATCTCGGTATCGAAGTAGTCGGGCTTTCCGCCCATGCCGGCTGCGAAGTAGTACATGATGCAGGGACGCCTGCCCTCGCCCTCGCCCTTGGGAAGGCGGACGTGCAGGCGCAGCTCGGGCGCATCGGGCTCTTCGACGCAGCCCGGCGCCCAGTATTCCGCCCACTCGCCTGCCGCCTCGAGCTCGGGCGGCATCGTCATGCCGGAGAGCATGGACTCGAACGCGCCTTCGAACATGGCGCGGCCCATGTCGATCTCGTCTTGGCTCAGGCCAGGCGTCATGATGTCTGCGAAAAAGGTGGCGATCGTCGGATTGTTCCAGTTTTCCCGCACATCCCCGGGCAGGCCCCACTTCGGGTCGCGGCGGTCGTCATACTGATAGAAATCGCTTGCCATTGCTGCTCCTTTCGGTTCGCATCTCGGTAACCTCCATGGTAGGAAAACCGCCAAGAAACCGAAACGATACCTACCCGTGCAAGCACCCCGGGTAATACCCTGGGGCGGCCTTGATGACGGCGCGAAGCGTTGCCGGTACAATGGGAAGGGGCGTCTGTCGGGCGGAAAAGGGGGCTTTCGTGATCAAGGGCGTAGGGGTCGATCTGGTGAGCATTCCCGAAACCAAAGGCATGATCGACGAGGACCCCGTCTTCGAGCGCTACGCTTTCACGCAGCGCGAAAGGAGCTACGCCCGGTCCCGCGGCAAGGCCGAGGAACATTTCGCGGTCATGCTCGCCCTGAAGGAGGCGGTGACCAAGGCGCTTGCTCCCACAGCGGGCAAAGACGTGTTCGACACGAAGGACGTCGAGGTGCTTCACACTGCGGCCGGTGCGCCCTTCGTCGCTGGCAACCCGTCGTTTTCAGCTTTTCTGGACGCGCACGGCATCGAGTCCGTCCACGTTTCAGCGACCCATGAGGGGGAGTACGCCTGCGGAATTGCCGTGGCCGAGGGCCCGGCTTGCGGCCTGTGACGCGCCGCCACGCAGGGAGCCGTTGCGGCTGTCATGAAAGGACGAGCGGGGAGGGGGCGTCTGTGTCCGTTGACGGACGAGCGCTTCGGAAACCGAAAGACGTCGCTCCCGCCCCGCCGCTCCTTTGCGTTCGGCCTGGTTCGCCGTGATGTTTCGGGCAAAGCGCCCGCTTCGGCCGCCTTTGGCGCGGCTGTTGTGCCATACTGGACAGTGCGAAACCTGCCGAGACGAAAGGCTGCGACCATGAAGCTTTCCTCTTCCCAATTGCGTCGGTTCTGCCGCTTGTACGATGCGTTCATGGCGTTCGCGGAGGTGCGGGCCGCCCCCTCGGCGTTCGACGCGTCCCTGTTCGAGACTGCGTCTTCCGAGATCGTCTCTGTGTTCGAGAAGATCGACGGCATGTTCCGCATCTGGACGGATTCGAGCCTTGTCGACGCGTTCGTCGAGGAAAATCCCGCCGATCTCAGTCCGCGCGAGCTTGATGCCGTGCGGGAATGGAAGCACGCGCTGCCGGGGCTGTTCCACATCGTGCTGATGCCGCAGCACGTCTCGCTGTTTTTGCTGGACGACATCGTCTTTGAAGTGCGCGGCCTGGCCACGCAGATCGACGAGCAGGTCACCCGCGACGACCAGGCGTTCGCCTTCACGACGCTGCTTCCTTTCGAAGGCTCCATCGTGTTTGCGAAAGACCTGTTCATGCCGCCGCTGCCCGTTGACGACGAGCGGTACGACGAAGCGTTGCTCATGGCGCGTCGCGTGCAGGCCGACGGCGGCGTCATCGCAACGGCTCGCGGCCTCATGGAGGCGTCGAAGCGCGTCGCATCGAGCGACTTGGTGGTAGACGAGCTTCCCAACTGGGAAAACGTTCGCAAGGCAAGCGAGGCGAACGAGTTTGGCGGGCTTGCGGGTCGCGAGGGGCTTGAAGGCGCGTCTGTCCTCGGCGGCTCTTCGGCCTCCGACGAACCGCAGGTCGCCACCGCCGACAACGTCTTGCCCTATGCGGCGCCGATGATCATCCCCGACGGCGAGCCGGCGCAGACCCATCCCTGTGCGCTGGCGGGGCTGTCTGGCGAAGAGCGCGATCGCCGGGTTGATGAGCTGACGATGGGCGGCGCGTCGTTCAGGTCGCTGCTCGTCGACTTCTTCTCTGAATCGGCCGTCAAAGATCCGCCCGACCGCACGCTGCGATCGTTTCTGCTTGCGAGCAAAAAAGACGACTTGCTGTACATGGCGGACAGCTTCGGCCTGCGGAAGCTTTCGCGGGCGAACAAAAAACAGCTGGCGGACGCCATTGCCGGCCTGCTGCTGGACGATCCGGCGACGTTCGACGCGCTGCTGGAAACGTTGACCGCAAGGGAGCTGAAGTCGCTCCGCGCCCAGGTCGAGGCCGGCGGCGAGATGCCCGTTTCGGCAGGTTCGGACGAGGGCGCATCCGCGCTGCCGATTGCGCCGCTGTCCTTTTTCGTGAAGACGGACGAAGGCGTCAAGCGCATCGTGCCGACGGACCTGATGGAGGCGCTTTCCCAGGTGGACTGGGATAACCTGATCGTTGAGGTCATGCTTTTCGAAGAGATGAACAAGGTGGTCGAGGCGCTCGTGCAGCTGCGCGGCATCGAGACCTTCGAAGTGCTGTACGCAACGTACTGCGCGTGGAAGGGCACGGCGATTCCTTTTGACGCTTTCGCCGACGAGCTGCGCTACCAGTCCGAAGACGACCTGTCGGAATTCCGCTGCTTCCGCTTCGACGGCACGTGGTACGGCGTCGCACGCGATTTGTACGAAGGGGTGACCGAAGAGAGCATGGTCGAGCTGTACCGCTTTGCGCGAGAGCATTTCGAGCCGCGCCCGCTGACCGCCGACATGCTGAACGAAACCAGCATGTTCGAGTGGCTTTTCCAGCAGCCGGCCTCGCAGGCGGTGCTGGCGTTCCTCGACGCCCACGTGCCCGACGGCGAAGACCGCGAGCTGGCGTTCGCCGACGACGTCGTGTCGGAGCTGGTGGTCATGGCGGTCGGCTGCTACAGCCCGCAAGACGTCATCGACGCGCTTGAAGCCACGGGGCTGCGCCTGCACGAGCGCGACTTCAAAGAGCTGTGGGATTTGGTCGTGAACATGGTCAACACGCTTCCGAGCTGGAGCCTTGCGGGATGGAGCAACGAAGACGCCGTCGCACGCCTCAGGTAGCGCGTCGGGCACCCCGGCGTCTGCGCCGGGCTGCCTAAGAGGCGTCGAAGCCGAGCCCTGAAGTCAGCGGCTTGTCTGGTCGCGCGGTTTCATCGGTTGTCTTCATTTCGTTTGAGCCTCGGTTTTTGTGCGGTTGCACATGATAGAATCTCCCGCATGCTTGCTGCCAGCCAACATACCGAACGCTCGCGCACGACGCTGTGGGGCTACAAACTGATGCTGCTGCTTGCCGCTGCCATTTGGGGCATGGGCACGGTGGTCATCAAGTCGACCGTGGACGAGTTTCCGCCCACGCTGCTCGTGGGCGTGCGCTTCACGGCGGCCGGCCTTCTGCTGGGCGTCGTTTCCTGGCGGCGCGTCCGCAGCACGCTTGACGCGGGCCACGTGAAGGCCGGCGCGGTGCTGGGCCTGTTCGTGTTCTTGTCGTACTGGGCCAATTCGACCGGCCTTGCCGACACCACCGCGTCGAACAGCGCTTTTCTGACCACGCTGTACTGCGTCATCATTCCCTTCCTCGGCTGGGCGATGGTCGGCGTGCGGCCGACGCGCTACAACGTGGCGGCGGCGCTCGTGTGCATCGCCGGCGTGGGATGCGTGGCGTACACGGGCGCCAGCGGGTTTTCCCTGCGCTTCGGCGACCTCGTCACGCTGCTGTCGGCGGTGTTTCTCAGCTTTCATGTGCTGTTCACGGCGAAATACGCGCCCGGCCGCGACATGACTGTGCTCACGGTGGTGCAGTTTCTCGTGTCGGGGGCGCTGGGCTTTGCGGTCGGTGGCGTGACGGAGCCGTGGCCGGACTGGGCCGCGCTGTCGCCCGACACCTGGATCAGCCTGGGGTATCTGGCGGTGTTCGCGTCGTGCATCGCGTTGCTGCTGCAGAACCTGGCCGTCGCGAAGGTGCCGCCGGCGCCGGCGTCGCTGTTTTTGGCGACCGAGTCGGTCTTCGGGGTGACGTTTTCCATCCTGTTTCTGGGCGAGTCGCTGACGGCCAGCCTGTTCGCGGGGTTCGTGCTTATTTTCGCCGGCATCGTGATCAGCGAATACTTCCCGCAGCGCATGGCGCAGAAGGGGCGAAAGGCCAAGGCCGGGGCCTCCGATGCGCCGCAGGAGTCCGGCGCAGGCTGCGTCGACGACCCCGTTCGTCCCACCACCGAGTCCGAGGACATCGTGGAAAGCGGCGTCTCGATGCGCTGACCGGCCCGGCTGCTGCTGCGGTTGCCGCGTGCCGCCGCGGTCGGCCCGGCTGCTGCGGCTGCGTGTGCTGCCGCGGTCGGCCCTGCTGCTGCAGCTGGCCCTGCGCGTGTGCCGCCGCGGTCGGCCCTACGGCCGCGGGCGCTCCCTGCTCGCTCCGGCCGCTTTTTCGCGCCTGCACTCTCCTTTCGCATGACTTGCTAGCAACGTTTTTACATTCGTGGTGCGCTGATTGCGAACGCTGGATTATAGTAGTGTAATCCGCAAAATCTCTATCTGGGTGGGCCTATGAAACCTATCAGCCAGTTTCTTTCGGAAACAGACCTCTATTTGTTCGATAGGGGCGACGCTCAACGAGCCTACTACACGTTCGGCAGCCATCCGCTGCCGCAGGCAGGCGAGGATGCGTGGATCTTCGCCGTGTGGGCGCCGCATGCGAAAAGCGTGACCCTTGTCGGCGACTTCAACGACTGGGACGAGAAAGCCACGCCGCTTGTGCACGTGCACAACGGCGTGTACGCCTGCATCGTCGAGGGCCTGCACGACGGCGACCTGTACAAATACTGCATCGTCGGTCCGGACGGGAAGAGCCGGCTGAAGGCCGACCCGTTCGCGTTCCATGCGGAAAACGGGCTGTCGACGGCGTCGAAGGTGTGGGACCTGCGCGGCTATGACTGGCACGACGGCGCCTACTTGGAGCGCCGCGCCGCCGGCGACCCGCACAAAGAGCCCCTGTCCGTCTACGAGTTCCACTTAGGATCGTGGCGTCTGCCCGACGGCGACCCCGACGCGCTGCCCAACTATCGCGCGGTCGCCCACGAGCTGGCCGAATACTGCGTCAAGATGGGCTACACCCACGTCGAGCCCATGCCGCTCACGGAATACCCCTTCCCGGCGTCGTGGGGCTATCAAACCACCGGCTATTACGCCATCACCTCGCGCTACGGCACGCCGCAGGACTTCATGTACTTCGTCGACACGCTGCACGAGCACGGCATCGGCGTCATCATGGACTGGGTGCCGGCGCACTTCCCGCGCGACGCCTTCGCGCTGGCCTCCTTCGACGGCGCTCCCCTCTACGAATACGCCGACCCGCGCAAAGGCGAGCACGCCGAGTGGGGCACGCTCGTGTTCGACTACGGAAAACCCCAGGTAGTCAGCTTCTTGGTGTCATCGGCCATGTTCCTGTTCGACCTGTATCACATCGACGGCATCCGCGTGGACGCCGTCAGCTCCATGCTCTACCTCGACTACGGCCGCACCGAATGGATTCCCAACAAAGACGGCGGCAACATCAATTTGGAGGCCGTGGCGTTTTTCCAGAAGCTCAACTCGGCGGTGCTCGGCACCTATCCCGGCGTGTCGACCGTCGCCGAGGAATCCACCGCCTTCCCCATGGTCACGATGCCGCCTTACGTCGGCGGCCTGGGCTTCACGTTCAAGTGGAACATGGGCTTCATGCACGACACGCTCGACTACGTGGCGACCGACCCCTTCTTCCGCGCGGGCAACCACTACAAGATGACGTTTTCGATGGACTACGCCTACAGTGAGGCGTTCATCTTGGAGTTCTCGCACGACGAGGTGGTGTACGGGAAGAAGTCGATGATCGACAAGATGTTCGGCTCCTACGAACAGAAGTTTTCCACGCTGCGAGCGCTCATGGGCTACCAGTTTGCGCATCCGGGGAAGAAGCTGACGTTCATGGGGTCGGAATTCGCCCAGTTTAGCGAATGGAATTATCAGACGCAGCTCGATTGGGACCTGCTGGACTTCCCCGCGCACCAACAGATGCAGGACTTCAGCGCGGCGCTGAACGAGGTGTACCGCACGCATGCGGCGCTGTGGCTCGACGACATGGACCCGGCGGGATTCGCCTGGGCCAACCGCGACAACCGCGACGAGAACGCGCTCGCTTTCTTGCGCAACGCCGTGTCCGCCGAGGACCTTCCCGAAGACGGCGACTGCACGGCGACGTCGGTGCTGTGCTGCTGCAACTTCTCGCCGAATCCTATAAAAGGCCTGGTCGTAGGCTTGCCGGCAGAAGGCATGCTCGTCGAGGCCCTCAACAGCGACGATGTGCGCTTCGGCGGTTCCGGAAAGCTGAGCAACGGGGTCATCTATACTGAAAGGGGCTCCTTCGAGGGTTCGCCCTATCGTGCCAGGGTAGACGTGCCGCCGCTCGGGGCGGTGTATTTCGAGTACAAGAAGAGGAAGGGGATCCGACAGATGAAAGAGCGCGAAGAGAGCGTTGCCATGATTCTTGCTGGCGGTCAAGGAAGTCGATTGGGGGTGCTGACTCGTTTTCGCGCAAAGCCCGCGGTGCCGTACGGGGGGAAGTACCGCATCATCGATTTCCCGCTGTCGAACTGCTCCAATTCCGGCATCGGGGTGGTGGGCGTGCTGACCCAGTACGAGCCCTTCGCCCTGAACAGCTACATCGGCACCGGCGCCCCGTGGGACCTCGATTCGCCGACCGGCGGCGTGTACGTGCTCTCTCCGTACACGCGCGTGGGCGACGTGGGCGAATGGTACGCGGGAACGGCTGACGCGGTGTTCCAAAACATCGACTTCATCGATCGCTATGCGCCGGAATACCTCGTGGTGCTTTCAGGCGACCACATATACAAGATGGACTACAGCCGCATGATCGACTTCCACAAGGCCCACGACGCCGACGCGACCATCGCGGTCATGCCGGTGCCCATCGAAGAGGCCAGCCGCTTCGGCATCCTCGACGCCGACGACACCGGCCGCATCACCGACTTCGTGGAGAAGCCGGAAAATCCGCCGAACAATCTGGCGTCCATGGGCGTGTACGTGTTCAGCTGGGACAAGGCTCGCTACTACCTGGTGGCCGACGCTGAAAACTCCGACAGCAGCCATGACTTCGGCAAAAACGTCATTCCCGCCATGCTCGGCGCGGGCGAGAAGCTGTTCGCCTATCAGTTCGAAGGCTACTGGCGCGACGTGGGCACGGTCGGCAGCCTGTGGGAAGCCAACATGGACTTGCTGGAAGAAGAGCCCAGCCTGGACCTTTCCGACGAAGCGTGGAAGATCTACGCGCGCAACCCGTTCATGCCCGCCGCGCTCGTCGGCGAAGGAAGCAGGCTTGACACGTGCCTGGTGCCCGAGGGGTGCGACATCGACGGCGACGTGGTGCACAGCGTGCTGTTCCAGGGCGTCGACGTGGGCGTTGGCGCGTCTGTGGCCGACAGCGTGGTCATGTCGGGCTCGCAGGTGGAGCAAAACGCCACGATCGAACGCGCCATTCTGGCCGAAGACGTGGTCGTAGGCGAAGGGGCGTGCGTGGGCGGCCCGGGCGATCTGTGCGTGTTGGGCGCGGGGTCCTACGTGATGCCCGGCGCGGTGGTGGCTCCAGGGGAAACGGTGGAGCCGGGAGCGGTTGTTGAGCCGAAGGGAGCGAAGGACGATGAATAACGCATTCTCTATGATCTACGCCAGGCAGGGCGACCCGCAGCTGCGCGACCTGATCGAGCTGCGCTCGGCGGCGGCGCTGCCCATCGCGGGGCGCTACCGCGTGATCGACCTTTTGCTTTCCAACCTGACCAACAGCGGCGTGCGCTCGGCCGGCATCATCACGCAGCGCAACTACAATTCGCTCATGGACCACTTGGGTTCGGGCAAGGAATGGGGCATGTCCAAGAAGGTGGGCGGCATGCACATCCTTCCCCCGTACGACTTGTACACCGGCAGCGATTTGTATCGCGGATTCGCGGACGCCCTTTTGAGCAAGCGCGACTTTATCGACCACCAGCGCCAGCCGTATTGCCTGCTCGTTGGCACGGAATTCCTCTATCGGCAGGACTACAACGAGCTGATGGAGCGGCACATCGAATCAGGCGCTGACATCACGGTGCTCTACACTCGTGACAAGCGCATGCTGGAAGGCGACATAGACACGGTGACGTTTTTCGAGATGGACGGCGACCGGGTGGTCGACGTGACGGAGGAGCCTACGGGCAGCGAGAACTGCGTGGCGAACATGCGCGTGACCTTCATGAAGAAGGAGCTGCTGAAGCGCTTGGTGGAAGACTGCTGCGCGGAAGGCGAATACGAGTTCGACGAGGGCGTGCTGAAGGCGGCCGCGCACGACCTGAAGGTCGAAGGCGTGGAGCACAAGGGCTACGTCGGGCGTGTGACCTCGGTAAAGTCGTATTTCGACGTCAATCAGGACATGCTGGACAAAAACGTCCGCCGCGACCTGTTCAACCCCGAATTCCCCGTGTACACCAAGACGATGGACGCGCCGCCGACGAAGTTTTCGCGCGGCTGCGAGGTGGAGCACAGCTTGTTCGGCAACGGCTGCAGCATTGACGGACGTGTGAAGAACAGCATCGTGTTTCGTGGAGTGCAGGTCGAGCAAACCGCCGACGTCGAAAATTGCATTATCATGGCAGGTTCACGTATCAAAAGCGGCGCAAAACTGCGGAACATGATCATCGACAAGGGCGCCGTGATAGAAAGAGACGTTCGTTGTATATCGGCTCCGTATGCCCCCAAGATCATCCGGAAACGGGCCATAGTGGAAAAGGACTTATAAATGACTGAATCGAAAACTCCGTCGAAGCGCACCATGACCAAGAAGGGCGTCGCTTCGGCTGAGAAGCCGTCCGCGACAGCGACGACTGCCGCAGCGGCTGCGACGCCGGCTTCTGTCGAAAAGGAGCCGGCGACGGTCTCGAGCGCCGCAAAGGCGGTCGAAACGCCGGCCGCACAGAAGGCTTCCGCCGAGAAAGCCCCGGTCGCGAAGGCGGCTGCGAAACCTGCAGCGGCGGAAAAGGCCGCCGCGCCCGCGAAGGATCCGGCAGCGGAAGAAGCCGCGCCCGCCAAGGCGCCGGCGAAGCGGGCGACCGCCAAGAAGACGACGAAGGCTCCGGCGAAGAAGGCCCCGGCGAAGAAGACGACGGCTGCCAAGACCGCCGCGACGAAGACCGCCGCCGCGGCCGCCGAAGAAGCGCCCGCGCCCAAGAAGGCCGCCGCGAAGCCTGCGGCCCGAAAGACGACGACCAGGTCGACCGCGACCCGAAAGACCGCCGCAAAGAAGGCGGCTCCGGCTGCCAAGGCGGTCGAAGAGGCCAAGGCGGTCGAAGCCAAGCCGGCCGAAGAGGCGCAAGCCGCCCCGGCGGCCGAAGCCCACGCCGCTGAAAAGCAAATCGAGAAAACCGCTGTTCAGGCGCCTGAAGCAGCCGTGAAGGAAGCCGCCTCGACCGCTCAAGCGGCCGAGGAAGCCAAGGCGGTCCCGGCGGCTGAGGCGGCCGAAGAGGCCAAGGCTCCCGAAGCTTCGGCCGAGCCGGCCCCGGTCGTTGCTGCGACCCCTGAATTCGCCGATCTGCCGCCCGTGCTCATCGCTGCGGCCGAATGCGCTCCGCTTGCCAAGACCGGCGGCCTGGCCGACGTGGTGGGTGCGCTGCCTAAGTACCTCGCGAAGCTCGGCGTGGACGCCCGCGTCATCATGCCGTTCCACCGCGACATCAAGGCACGCTTCCGCTATGAGACCACGCACCTGTTCGACTACAACGCTTCGGGCGTGTGGCCGAGTCGCTTCGTCGGCATCGAAAAGCTCGAGCACGAAGGCGTCACCTATTACTTCGTCGACAACGAATACTACTTCGGCGGCGACATCTATTCCGGCGACAACTTCGAAGGCCAGCAGTACGGCTTCTTCGTGCAGGCCGTGTGCGACGCGCTGCCCAACTTGGATTTCAACCCGGGCATCGTGCACTGCAACGACTGGCACACTGCGCTCATCCCGCTCAAGATCAAGGCCCGGGCCAAGCGCGAGGGCTCTTGGCCGCCGGCGACTGTGCTGACCATTCACAACCTTGCCTTCCAGGGCACGTTCGGGGCCGACCTCGAATCCAAGCTCATCGGCGACGACGAGCATGCGTTTGCGTGGGATCTGGGCTGCTGGAACATGCTGAAGGCCGGCATCGACGTGTCCGACCGCGTGAACACCGTCAGCACCACCTATGCCAACGAAATCTGCACGCCGGCGTTTGGCGAAGGGCTGCAAAACGACTTGGCCCACGTGCGCGACGAGGGCCGTCTGTGGGGCATTTTGAACGGCATCGACACCGACGTGTGGAACCCGCAGGCCGACCCGTGCCTGCCGGCGCATTTCAGCGCGGACGACATGGCCGGCAAGCGCGAATGCAAGCGCGAACTGCTCGCTGAGCTGGGGCTTGACAACGACGTGGACGCGCCGCTCATCGCCATGGTGGGCCGCCTGACGCCGCAGAAGGGCTTGGAACTGGTGCCGGGCATCGTGGATTCCCTCGTGCCCATGGGGGCGAAGTTCGTCATCCTGGGCTCGGGCTACCCCGAACTGGAGTGGCAGATGCGCGAATTGGAGGCTCGCTACAAGGGCCGCGTGTGCTCCTACATCGGCTACAACGGCGACCTGTCGCATCGCATCTACGCTGCGTCCGATTTCTTCCTCATGCCGTCGGCGTTCGAGCCGTGCGGCATTTCTCAGATGATCGCCATGCGCTACGGATCGCTGCCCATCGTGCACGAAACGGGCGGCCTGGTTGACACGGTCGAGCCGTACAACCAGTTCACGGGCGAGGGCTGCGGCTTCTCGTTCGCACGCTTCGACTTCTGGGACGCCGTGGAGGCTTGCAAGCGGGCTTTGGACATTTACGGCGATGCTGCTATAATGCGCCGTTTGACGAGCAACGCCATGGAGAGGGATTTCGGATTCGATCGCTGCGCCCGGCTGTATGCCGAAATGTACCGGTCGATGATGTAGTCCGCAGGAAGGCAACCACATGAGTGACGACATTCGAAACAACCCGCCTCGGGCGGGCCTTGCCGAACGTGCGGCTGAAACGCGCGGCCGCATCGAAGAGAAGGTGCGCAAGCAGTTCGCGATTCCCATCGACGAAGCCACGCCGGAACAGGTCTACGAGGCCGTGGGCCTGTGCGTGCGCGATGACATCATGGACTCGTGGATCACGTGGCGCACGTCGACCCAACGTTCGGGCGCCAAGTGCGTTATTTACCTGTCGGCGGAGTTCCTGATCGGGCGCCTGCTGACGAACAACCTCATCAACCTGGGGAAATACGAGTGCTACGAGATGGCTCTGCGCGAGCTGGGCTATGATCTGGCGACCATCGAGGAAGTCGAGAGCGACCCGGCGCTCGGCAACGGCGGCCTGGGGCGTTTGGCGGCGTGCTTCATGGACAGCCTGGCCACGCTGGGGCTGCCGTCCATGGGATATGGCATCCGCTACGAATACGGCTTCTTCCGTCAGGAAATCCGCGACGGGCGCCAGGTGGAAATCCCCGACAACTGGGCGTTCACCGGCGCCGTGTGGGAAACGGCCCGCACCGACCGCACCTACGAGGTGCGCTTCGGCGGCACGGTGGAAGAAAACTGGAACTCGGACGGCAACCTGCGCGTGGAGTACCGCGACTACCAGTCCGTCATCGCCAAGCCCTACGACATGCCCGTCGTCGGGTACCGCTCGCCTTATACCGGCACGCTGCGTTTGTGGTCCGCCGTGGCCCCCAAGCAGCTTGACCTGGTGCAATTCAACCGCGGCGACTACGAGAGCGCTTCGGCCGACCGCGAGCTGGCCGAGTCCATCTCCAAGGTGCTCTACCCCGAGGACAGCCATCCGCGCGGCAAGGAGCTGCGCTTGCGCCAGCAGTACTTCTTGGTGTCGGCCACCATGCAGCAGATCGTCGATTCTCATCGGCGGCGCAACGGCGACCTTCGCAAGCTGCCGGACGCCGTCGTCGTGCAGATCAACGACACGCATCCCACGCTCGCCATTCCCGAGCTCATCCGCATCCTCATCGACAACGAGGGCTTTTCGTGGGAAGAGGCCGTGGAAATCGCCGAGCGCACGTTCAACTACACGAACCACACGCTGCTGCCCGAGGCGCTCGAATGCTGGCCGGCGCCGCTCATGCGGTCGCTGCTGCCGCGCATCTACCGCATCATCGAAACCATCGACGCCCGCCTGCGCGACCGCATCTGGCAGACGAACCCGGGCGACGCCGACCTTATTTCGCGTCTGGCGATCATCCACGACGGCAAGGTTCGTATGGCAAATTTGTGCGTGCTGATGAGCGCAAAGGTCAACGGCGTGTCGCAGCTGCACGGAAAATTGCTGAAGACCCGCCTGTTCCGCGACTTCTACGTGACGCAGCCTGAGAAGTTTTTGGGCATCACGAACGGCATCACGCAGCGCCGCTGGCTGGCCGTGGCGAACCCGCGCCTGAACAGCCTGATCGACGACACCATCGGCGAGGGCTTCATGCGCGACTGGACGAAGCTTGAAGAGCTGGTGCCCTACGCCGAAGACGCGGCTTTCCGTCAGAAGTTCGACGAGGTCAAACGCGAAAACAAGCGCGACTTCGCCACGTGGCTCGAGCGCACGCACGGCATCAGTATCGATCCGGAGTCGTTCATGGACGTGCAGGCCAAGCGCATGCACGAGTACAAGCGCCAGCTGTTGAAGGCCGTGCACATCCTGAGCATCTACGACGGGCTTGTGAGCGGGCGCATCACCGACATGCCGAAGGTGTCGTTCGTGTTCGCGGCGAAGGCGGCGCCGGGGTATGTTCGGGCGAAGGACACCATTCGCCTGATCAACGCCATCAGCCAGCTGGTGGCGAGCAACGAGCGCACGCGCGAGGCCATGTCGGTCGTGTTCGTGCCGAACTACGACGTCAGCACGGCGCAGGTGCTCATGCCGGCGACCGACCTGTCCGAGCAGATTTCCACGGCGGGCTTTGAGGCGTCGGGCACGGGCAACATGAAGTTCATGCTCAACGGCGCTTTGACCATCGGCACGATGGACGGCGCGAACATCGAAATGGCCGAAGAGGTGGGCGAAGAGAACATGTTCATCTTCGGCGCCCGCGTGGAGGACATCGACCGCATGAAGGCCGATCACTCCTACCACCCGCGCGAGGTGGCCCAGGCCGACGACCGCCTGCAGAGGGCGTTGGAGCACTTGGTCGACGGCAGCCTTCCGACCTCGGACAACAGCCGCTTCGAAGACTTGTACCATTCGCTGGTAGACCGCGACCCGTATTTCGCGCTGCATGATTTCGACGCGTATGACAAGGCGTTTTGGGAAGCGCTGCGCGTTTATGGCGACCGCGACGAGTGGCTGCGCCGGGCGGTGCTGAACACGGCGCGTTCGGGGTATTTCAGCTCTGATCGCACCATCAACGAATACAACGAGGAGGTGTGGCATCTGACGCCGATCGACGATGCCGCCTCTTCCGACGAAGCATAGCGGAATCAGCGGCCCATGCTTGACAGACGCAAAGCCCAGCTGGCGTTTTCCCACGATCCGCTGCGACGGTCGGACCGCTTGCCGGCGGGCGCCGTGCCTGCGGGGACCGTCGTCGCGGTGACGCTGCGCATCGATGCGGGCAATGGCGAAGGCGTGTGCGAAGCGTGGCTGGAAGTGCTTGACGCCGCGTCGGCTGCCGAGGCGCAAGGGTCTGCGGGCCTGGACGCTTCGGCGGCCGCGCCGGACGACGGCCCGGCCTGGAAGCGGATCCCTTTGCAGCCGGTTTCCGGCGGTTTGGGGGCCTGCATCGACACAACGGGCGAGCCCCGCGTGCTGTTCTACCGGTTTCGCCTGGTCACGGCTGATGGCGACGTCGTGTACGGCCGGCGGGAGGACGGTCTGTCCACCGCAGGCCAGGCCGTGGCGCTGCCGGATGACTCGCTGCTGCCCTATGAAGCGAACGGGTTCCAGCTGACCGTTTACGACCCGGCGTTTGCGGCCCCTGCGTGGTTTGCGGGGCAGGTGATGTACCAGATTTTCCCCGACCGCTTCGCTCGCGGCGCTGACGGCGTGCGATGGGAAGGTGTCGAGGCGCACGAGCGGCGCGGCTGGCCCGTTCGCATCCACGAGGATTGGAACGAGGCTCCCGACTGGATGGAGCCCTACGATCCGGTCGACTTTTTCGGCGGCACGCTGCAGGGCATCGAAGAAGGCTTGGATTATCTGGCGTCGCTCGGCGTGCGGGCGGTCTATCTCAATCCGGTGTGCGAGGCGCGGTCGAACCATCGCTACAACACGGGCGACTACGAAGCCATCGATCCGCTTTTGGGCACGTGGGACGACTTTCGCCGGCTGGCGGCCGCGGCAGAAGAGCGGGGAATTCGCCTGGTGCTTGACGCCGTGCTGTCCCACACGGGCGCGGCGAGCCGCTATTTCAACGCCGACGGGTCCTACGATTCGTTCGGCGCGGCGCAGGGCGAGGGATCGCCGTACCGTTCGTGGTACGATTTCACTCCCATGCCGACGGGCGCTCCGTATCGGTGCTGGTGGGGCGATGAAACGCTGCCCGAAACAAACGAGCGCGACGCGTCGTGGCAGCGCTACCTGCTGGGCGAAGACGGCGTGCTTGCGGGGTGGCTTGCGGCCGGCGCAAAGGGCGTTCGGCTGGACGTTGCCGACGAAGTGCCTGACGACGTGCTGGAAAAGGTGCGGTCTTCCGTGAAGGGGTCCGATGCGGACGCCGTCATCATCGGGGAAGTGTGGGAAGATCCCACCACGAAGGAAAGCTACGGGCAACGGCGCACGTACGCGCTGGGCCGGGTGCTCGATTCGGTGATGAACTATCCGCTGCGAGAGGCGCTGCTGCGCTATGCGCTGGACGCGGAGCCGGCGGCGGCGCTGGCGACGTTTTTGAAGTTGCAGAAGGCTAACTATCCGGCGCCGCTCTACGAAAGCCTGATGAACCTGCTGTCGTCGCACGATGTGGAGCGCGTGCGCAGCGTGCTGGCCGTCGGGTCGGAATTCCGCGACCGGGACCGCAGCCGGCAGGCGGCGCTCGTGGCGGGCATCGACGGGGGCGCCGACTGGCGCGCCTCCCGCCTGCAGCGCATCCTCGCGACGCTGCTTTACACGCTGCCGGGCGTGCCGTGTCTGTACTACGGCGACGAGCGGGGCATGCAGGGCGGGCGCGATCCTTTCGACCGAGCGACGTTTCCCTGGTCGGGGCCGCGGGCCGACTGTGGGCAGGACCTGACGGAATGCTACCGTGACCTGGGGCGTTTGCGCAACTCGCTCGCTGCGCTGCAGAGCGGGTCCGCTGCGTTCTATTCGTGCGGAACCGACGTGGCCGCCGTTTTGCGGGTGTCGCGGGACGCAGGCCCGGTGTCGCAGATCGTGCTGTGCGTGGCGAATCGTTCCGACGCGCCGCAGACCGTTGCCATCGACTTGGTGGACGCGTCGGCGGGGCTTGCGCCCGAAGACGCGGCGGCGGTTCGGCAGACGAACGCGATGCCGCGCGTGCTGTTCGCCGCCGAGCCGTGGCGCGTCAACGCCGATGTGGCGCCGACGTGCGAAGACGGCATCTTCACCTGCAGGCTGGACGGCATGCAGGCGTGCGTGTTCGCGCTGGGACCGGGGCTGGCCGCGCCGCTTGAGCGGGGCACGGGCGTGATCTGCCACGTCACGTCGCTGCCGAACCCCGGCGCCGACGGGAAGAACGCGTCTTTGGGCACGCTGGGGGCGCCGGCGCGGCGGTTCGTGGACGCGCTTGTCGCCCAAGGCGTGAAGTACTGGCAGATTCTGCCGCTGAACCCCACTGACGAGTTCGGGTCGCCCTACGCAGGGCTTTCTGCGTTTGCCGGCAACACGCGGCTGCTGGCGGCCGACGAGCTGCCGGACGCGGACGGGCCGGCCTACGACGAATTCTTGGAGCGCAGCGCGGCATGGCTTTTGCCGTATGCGACGTTCGCAGCCATCAAAGCGGTGCTCGGCGAAGTGCCGTGGCAGCAGTGGCCCGAGGCCTTCCGCACGTGGCGGCCCGAGCTTGCGAACGACCCGGCGCTTGCCGCCGAGGTGCGCCGCGAATGCGAGCGGCAGTTCGCGTTCGACCAGCAGTGGCGGGCCTTGCGGGCGTACGCGAACGCGCGGGGCGTGAGGATCGTCGGCGACATGCCCATCTACGTGTCGGTCGACTCGGCCGACGTGTGGGCCCATCAGGAGTATTTCTCGCTGGACGAGGACGGGTACGTGGCCGATCAGGGCGGCGTGCCGCCCGATCCGTTCGCGGCCGAAGGGCAGCTGTGGGGCAACCCGACCTATCGCTGGGACGTGTTGCGCGAAAACGGCTACGACTGGTGGCTCGACCGGTTCGGGCGCCTGTTCGACTGGTACGACTACGTGCGCATCGACCACTTCATCGGGCTGGAGTCCTACTACGCCATACCGGCGGGAAAGACCGCGTTCGAAGGTTCGTGGCTGCCGGGCCCGGGCATCGATCTGTTCGAACGCGCCTACGAGCGCTTCGGCCCGCTGCCGGTCATTGCGGAGGATCTGGGGCTTGTCACGCCGGCGGTGAAGCTGCTGCTGGCGCGAACCGGCATGCTCGGCATGGGCGTGCTGCAGTTCGCCGACGGCGACCCGCGGGAATTTTGGAAGCCTGACCTGGGAAAAATGTGCTACACCAGCACGCACGACACGTCGACGCTGCTCGGCTGGGTGAAAAGCCGCTACGGCCTGGGCGGCGAAGAGGACGGCCCGGAAGACGGCGTCGTTTCGGACGTTGGCGCCGTGGGCGGTTCTGACGGCGCTTCGGACGCCGACATCGACGGCGGTTCTGTTGTCGCCCCTGGTTCTGAAACCATTGCAGATTCTGAATCAGAACCAACAGAAGCCGACGCCGCCCTTTCCCCGTCCGACGCCGCCGCCCGCGCACTCGCCCGGGAATTCATGGCGAAGGCGGTCGATTCCGACGCGAACATCGTGGTGTTTTCGCTGCAAGACGTGCTTGAGCTGGACGATTCGGCCCGCATGAACGTGCCGGGCACCACCGACGAGAACTGGGGTTGGCAGGCGCGGCAGGCCGACCTTGAAGCGGGCATGGGGCGCCTGCGCCGCATGACGCGCAAACGACGATAACGAGAGATGTTTTCGCCTGACCAGGGCGATGAATAACCGTTCCAAGCAAGGAGAGCCATCATGTCCAACACAGTCGAGACCCTCGTGAGCCAACGCGTTGCCAGTCGCGTGCGCGCCAAAGACGCTGCGCTGTACGCGTTTTCCGAGGAAGCGCAGGCGTGCGCCGAGAACTTCATGGGATGGACGACGCTGGCAAGCGAGCCTCCGTGTTCCGTCGCCAGCATTCAGGCGTTCGCCGATGAAGCGGTTGAGCAGGGCATACGCCACGTCATACTCGTCAGCCAGGGCGGGTCGTTCCAGGCGCCGGCGACCATCAGCGCTTTCAACCAGATCGGCATCGGCTGCGACAACCGCGTGGCCTTCCATACGCTCGACTCCGACTCGCCGGTGTGCGTGCGCGAGCTGTTCGCGTCCATCGATCCGGCTGCGACGCTGGCGATCATCGCGTCGAAGAGCGGCGGCACCATCGAGCCGCGGCTGCTGTTCGGCGTCGTGCGCAGGCATCTGGAAGAGGCGCTGGGCGCGGAAGCGACGCTTTCGCGGCTGGTGGCCATCACCGATCCCGGCTCTGCCTTGGAGGCGCAGGCGACGTCGGAAGGGTGGCGAGCCATCTTCTCGGGCGAGCCGACCGTCGGCGGGCGCTATTCGGCGCTTTCGGTGTTCGGCCTGGTGACGGCGGCGCTCATCGGCATCGACGTGCAGCGCTTCGTCGACCGTGCGGCCGAGGCCGAGCGTCGCTGCGCCGAGGATTCGGCCGACAATCCGGCGCTTGACCTGGCCGCGTTCCTCTACGACGCCTACGTTGAAGGCCGCGACAAGCTGCTGTACCTGGCGCCGCCCGAGGGGCGCATGCTGTGTCCGTGGATCGAGCAGCTTGTGGCCGAATCGGTCGGCAAGCACGGGCAGGGCATTCTGCCGATGATCGAGTCCGACCCGCTGCTGCTGTCGTGCGACCGCGGCGACGGCACCGTGGTGGTCTACGACACGCCCGTGACCTACGAGGACGACCGTGCCGACTTCCAAGAAGGCCTCAGCTGCATCGACGGGGCCGTGCCGCGTCGCGACTACCGCTTCGAATCGGTGTATGACCTGGCCGAACACTTTATCATGTGGGAATACGCCGTGGCCATGACGGGGCATCTCATGCAGGTGTGTCCCTTCGACCAGCCCGACGTGGCGCTTGCGAAGGCGCTCGTGCTGGACGTGCTGCGCGACGGGGCGCCTGAGCCCGCCTACACGGAGCCGGCCTTCGACGGTGCGCGTCCGGGCGTCATCGAGGTGCGTCAGTCGTCCCAGTTCGCGGACTGCGCGTCGGTGCGCGACTCGCTTGTGGCGCTGCTGTCGTCGGTCGAGCCGGGCGACTATGTGGCCATCGACGCGTTTCTGCCGTTTGTGGGCGAAGACCGCCTGAACGCCATGGAAAAGATGCGCCACGACATTGCCGAGGTGCTGGGCGTGGCGTCATGCGTGGAGATCGGGCCGCGATACCTGCATTCGACCGGGCAGCTGCAGAAGGGCGGCAAGAACAACGGCGTCGTGCTGGTGCTGTCGGCCGACGAAGCGGAAGACATTGCGCTGCCGGCCGAGGCAGACTCGCTTGGCACGCTGGCAAAGTCCCAAGCCACGGGCGATTTTCTGGCGCTTCAGGACCGCGGTCGCCGCGTGGTGCACCTGCATCTGCCGGACAACGCGAGCGTTACGCTGCGCATGCTGGCGCAGCTGGTGTGCACGGCGGTCGCCGCAGCGATCATCGCTCGCGAAATGGGCGTGACCGAGTAAGGTCGCGCAGGGCAAGGCGGCAGGTGGCGGGGCCCTGTGCACGCGCACCGGCCTGCGCCGCCCAACACGCGCGTAAAGTTGACGAAACCGGTCAGCATTAGCCCAAGCATTAGCCCAGGTTCTTGCACCGCGAACGTCTCCTAACGAAACGAAGCGCCGCCCGATGCTTTCCGTCGGGCGGCGCTTCTGTCGATTGCCGGTGCGCTTGGCGTCCGCTCGCGCGGCGTTCGCCTTACAGGTTGCGGATCATTTCGCTGTGCGCCGAATCCAGGTCGCGTGCCAGTTTGCCCAGGCAGTGGCAGGCATACGGGTCGCAGCTCGACATGATCGCCACGACGTAGGGATGGTCGTCGGCCATGATGATGCCTGCGTCGTTGTGGCTGACGCCGCCGATCCAGCCGGGCTTGGAGAACACCGGATGGCGGCTTGCCAGGTTCTCGCGCAAAAACGTGTAGTTCGACCGCAGGAAGTACTCTTGCAGCCACGAAGCGCCTTTTTCGCGCTCGCCGAAGAACTCGTAGTTGCGCACCCACAGTTTCGCCAGGTCGACCGGACGCATGCGAGACACCCACACGCTGTTGGGCGAGAAGTGGTTGACGCCGGCCTGCTTCATGTACGTTTTCATCGGAGAGCCGCCGAACGTGTTGCGCACGGCCTGGTACTGCTCGTTGATGGACCAGATGACGGCGTCGGAAATGGGCTTGCGGTTTTTCCACGCCTTGTTTGGGTACGAATACGTGACCGCGCAGCAATACGGGCCTTTGATGGTGCTGGCGGCTTGGAAGTTGCGGTACGGGTTGCCCGAGATGGTGGCGCCGGTCGAGGTGTCGACCAGCACGAATCCCACGTCGTGGCCGTGGTTCCAGAACCGCAGCATGTCGTTGTTGAGCTTGTCGATCGTCTTGGTCGAAAGCGGGGCGCCTTGCACCGTCACGTACCACTGGTTCGGCACGCTGCCGACGGCCTTCTTCAGCTTGTTGAGCCCCAGCGTTGGCATGTACTGCCCGTGATCGTTGAAGCGGTGCTGCTCGCCGTCGATCTCGGCCCAGCCGACCTGCATGGCGCCGCTCTCTTTCAGGTAGTACCACCAGCCGCCGTTCTTCAGCCAACCCGTCTTCATGGCGCCCGAGGGCGTCAGGAAATACCAGCGCCCGCCCTTCTTCAGCCAGCCGGTCTGCATGGCGCCGTCGCCAGCGCAGTGGTACCAGTCGTCGCCGACCTGCACCCAGCCGGTGGCCATCTTGCCGCTCTCCTTCAGGTAGTACCAGACGCCGCCGTCTTTCAGCCACCCGGTTTTCATGGCGCCCGAAGACGTGAGGTAGTACCAGCGCCCGCCCTTCTTCAGCCAGCCGGTCTGCATGGCGCCGTCGTTTGCGAAGTGGTACCAGTCGTCGCCCACCAGCTGCCAGCCGCAGGCCATGTCGGCGTTCGACTTGAAGTAGTACCACGTGCCGTCGATGCGCTTCCACTGGTCGTGCAACGGCTTCGCATTGACGCGGTACTGCCAGTCGCCGCCCTGTTTGACCCAGCCCTGGGCGGGCGCATCGGCGGCGTAAGCGGCCGGAGCCGTTGTCGCAGAAAGGCAGAACGCCAAGGTCAGCGCGACGGCGCAGGCCAAAAACAGCGCCGCGAGGCTTCGTGCGGGCAAAGGCAGGGCTGCGGATTTTGCAGCAGGGCGGCCCGCCTTGGCTGCACCCGGTTCGGGCGGAAGGCGCGTTGCAGCAGTCGGGACGGCGCAGGTTGCGGCACAGGCGGTCGCTTTGGACGAAAGGTGCGCGTCTTCGCGGCTTGAAAGGGCAAGACTTGTCATTTTCAGCTCCCTATTCTTCGAATACGGGCAGTATCATATCACGAGTGATTGTCGGAAAAATGCTGATACGACTAGAGAAAGGCCTGCTTTTTTATGGCAGAAAGCGATACATTCGTGATGCCGTCGGACGAAGAGGCGCAGGCGGCCAAGGCTTCGGATTCGGGCGGCGCGGGCGCGTCAGACGGCGAGGGCGGCACGTCTTCGGGCGCGAGCCTGCGGGCGCCGGCGGCAAGCTCGGCGGCGGTGCGCAAGAGCATGCAGGGCAACAAGGGCAAGAACACGAAGCCGGAGCTGCTGGTCAGGCAGCGTTTGCGCGAAGCGGGTCTGACGGGGTATCGCATCCACTGGAACAAGGTGCCGGGGAAGCCCGACGTCGCGTGGCCGGGCAAACGGGTGGCGCTGTTCGTGCAGGGATGTTTTTGGCACCGATGCCCGCATTGCAAGCCGTCGATGCCGAAAAGCCATATCGAGTATTGGGTGGTGAAGTTCGACCGCAACGTCGAACGCGACGAACGGACGCTGCGCGAGCTTGAAGACGTCGGATGGCGCGTGCACGTGATATGGGAATGCCAGCTGAAGAAGCGAAACATCGACGCCACCATGGCCGACCTGCTGCCACAGCTTGCCGCTGAACTGGGGAAAGAGCTGAAAACGCCCGTCGGAGAGCCGACGGGCGCCGACGCGGGCGGAGCGAAAAGGCCTGCCGAAGGGCGCACGGACGCCAAACAGGCGGAGTGATATTTTCCGTCTTTCTTCTGTGCCCCGTTGCCAAGGCGCGTGCGAACAGGTATCATTCTTCTGCTTTCATACGCTGGGGTATCGTCCAACGGCAGGACTCTGGTTTTTGGTACCAGCTATCTAGGTTCGAATCCTGGTACCCCAGCCATTCCAATCAAGCACGATCCGCGCTGTGGGGCTTTGTCTCTGCGGCGTTTTGTTTTCTGCGTTTCCCGCAGCTCGCAACCGCGAACGCCCCTGCTTTCGTGTGCTAATGATCGGCATCGATCCAAGGCCTTTCGCAAAGGCGTTCTCATGCGCCATAATGAGAATTCAAGACGAGACAGGTCTGGCGAGGCTGCCTGGGAGGCGCCTTCGATGCGAAAGGGCGCGAGGCATCATGGTCTTCTACTTCAGCGGAACGGGGAACTCGCTTTGGGTGGCGCGAACGCTGGCGCACAAGCTTGGCGACGAGGTGGCGAGCCTGGTCGACTATTGGGACGAAGATCTCTGGCGCTGCGACGACGAGGTCGTCGGCTTCGTCATGCCCACCTACATGAATGACGTTCCGTGGCTGGTCAAACGCGTGCTTGAGAATTTGGAGCTGACGCATCCGCGGTTTTGCTACGCCGTCATGACGAGCAGCCATGGCAAATCGGGGCAGGCGTTCACGTCCATGGACATGGTGCTGCAGCAGGCGGGAGGGCGGCTGCATGCGGGCTATGACGTGCAGATGCCGGGAAATTGCCTGGTCAGCACGAAGGAGGAAAACGAAGAGCGCCTTGCGGCCGCGCCGGTCGCGGTGGCGGTCGTGGCCGACGCCGTCAAGCGCGAGACGTGCACCTGGCGCTCGCGTGCCGCGCTGCCGCCGGAGGACTTCGTCGAGTCGTCGTATTTTTACGGCACCCATTCGCTGCGGCGGCTCACCTATATGAAGGGCTTTGAAATCACCGACGCCTGCACGGGCTGCGGCTTGTGCGGTCGGCTGTGCCCCACCTGCAACATCGACATGGTCGACGGGCGGGCCGTGCACGGGGACGTGTGCGCAGCCTGCTATGCGTGCCTGCATTGGTGTCCGGAGCAGGCCACGCGCCTGAAGGTGCCGTTTTTGAAGGACAAGCGCTTCCAGTACCACCACCCGGACGTCACGGCAGAAGACCTGTTGCACGAATAGCGGCAGGTGCGAGCAGAGCGGCAGACGCGAGCAGGGCGCGAGACCGGTCGCGAAAGCGGCGGCGGTCAGGCGCGTTCGGCCCGGCGCGGCGGGCGCGTGCAGGTTGGCGGCGGCGCTTCCGGACGGGTGCGAACGGCAGGGGCTTCATGAAGTTTCGGCTAATTTCATTGATATGATAAAATCTGCCGAAAGAGCTGATGGACGACGATTTTCATGGTTGTCAGAAAGGCTGGAGCAATGTACATCACGCGCGATATAGAATCCGAGTTCCTGGCTTTTTGCGACGAGTTCCCTCTGGTGCTGGTCACTGGCATGCGCCAATGCGGCAAGTCGACGATGCTTCGCCACCTCATGGGAGAAAAACGTGGCGTGGTCACGCTCGACGACTTTCAGAATCGGGATTTGGCGCAGCGCGACCCCGAACTTTTTCTGCAGCTGAACCCGCCTCCGGTGCTCATTGACGAAGTTCAATATGCGCCCGAGCTGTTTTCTTATCTGAAGATATATGCCGACGAGCACCCCGATGACCTTGGTGCCGTGTGGTTGACGGGCTCGCAGCCGTTTTCGCTCATGAAGCTGGCTGGGGAGTCGTTGGCGGGTCGGGCCGGCGTCTTGCGCTTGCTGCCGCTCTCGCAGCACGAAATGTACGGAACCGGTGCGGTCGAGCCTTTTCGGCTGGACCTTGCGTCGCTGCGGCAGCGCCAGGAAAGCTATGAGCCGGCCGAGCTGCCTGAGGTTTTTCGCCGTATCTTTCGCGGCTTCATGCCGGCGGTTGCAAGCGGCAAGGTGAAAAGCGTCGACCATTTCTATCGCAGCTTTCAGCAGACCTATATTGAGCGCGACGTGCGTGAAATGGACAGCGCGGCCGATGCCGTGAAGTTCGCGCGGTTCATGGCTGCGGCAGCTGCGCAGGTGGGGCAGCTTCTCAACATTGAGTCGCTGGCGAGGGACGTGGGCGTTTCGCGGGCCAAGGTTGAGGAATGGCTGGGGATTTTGCAGCGCTCTGACATCGTGTTTTTGCTGCAGCCGTATTCGAACAACGCCGTGAAGCGTGCGATCAAGACGCCCAAGCTCTACTTTACCGATACGGGGCTGGCGGCATGGCTTGGACGATGGAGCTCTCCGGAATCGTTGGAGATGGGTGCGCTCAATGGGGCGATCTTCGAGAACTACGTGGTGGCGGAATTGGTGAAGACGCTGAACAATTCCGACGACCGGGCCGTGCTGTGGTTCTATCGCGACCGCGATGCGAAAGAGATCGATTTGGTGATCGAGCGCGATGGCATGTTGTATCCGATAGAGATAAAGAAGGCTGCGAATCCGACGCTCGGCGCAGCGAAAGCGTTTTCCGTGTTGGACAAATCGACGCTAGGGCGGGGCGCCGGCGCCGTCGTGTGCATGAAACAGGCGGTGGGCGCTTTGGACGGAGGCTGCTTCATCGTGCCGGCTTGGATGGTGTAGGCGTTTGGAAGGCGGCCGGCAGGGCAGGGCGCGAGACCGGTCGCGAAAGCGGCGGCGGTCAGGCGCGTTCGGTCTCTACGGCCGAATCCCCTCGCGCAGACGGGACCTGGTAGCCCGCTTCCTCCAGCTGCCGTTTGAGACGGGCGACGTTTTCGACGCCCTCCAAGCCGGACGCGGCTTTGCCGTCGTACAGATCGTAGCTGTCGCGGTATTGCGGCGGGGTGAGGTTGGGCATCAAGACGTTGGCCCCGGCGGCCAGGCCCCGCATGCGTCCCTGGGCGTCGACGCTGTTCAGCGCCGTGGTCGCGGGAATGAGCGTGCGCGGCAGCATGAGCCGCAAACACCCGATGAGAAAAAGCGTCAGGTCTGCCGATCCGGCCGGCTCGTCGCGAAAAGCGGTGTGCCGATGGGGAACGAAGGGGCCGATGCCGATCATGTGCGGGTTCAACTTCTTGAGAAACGCCAGGTCACGAGCGAGGTGACGCGCGGTTTGGCCGGGGCTGCCCACCATAAACCCGCTGCCGACCTGATAGCCCAGCCGCTGCAGGTCAAACAGGCAGGCCTTGCGCCTTTTGGGGCTCATCGACGCGGGGTGGAGCGCGGCGTAATGGTCGTCATCGGCGGTTTCGTGGCGCAGCAAGAAGCGGTCGGCGCCGGCGGCGCGGAAGGCTGCGTAGGCGTCATGCGGCCATTCGCCCAGGGAAAGCGTGACGGCGCAGTCGGGGCGTTCCTCGCGAATGCTGCGAACCATGGCGACGATTTTGTCTTGGGTGAACCACGGGTCTTCGCCGCCCTGCAGCACGAAGGTGCGAAGCCCTTGCGCGTATCCCTGTTCGCAGCATGCGAGGATCTCGTCAAGGCCCATGCGGTAGCGCTGCGCCTGCCGATTGCTTTTTCGGATGCCGCAGTACAGGCAGTCGTTTTTGCAACAGCTGGTGATCTCGACAAGTCCGCGCAGGTACACCGTGCGGCCGTAGACCTCGTCGCGTGCGGCGCGGGCTTGTGCGAACAGGCGATCGGCCAGGTTTGGCGTGCGGCCTTCTATGAGCGTCGTCCATTCGTCTTCGGAAAGCGCTTGGTCGGCTTGAAGCTTTTCCGTCAAGCGCCAGGGGTCGGCGTCGTGCGGCGTCTCGTGCGGCGCATGGTCGAGGTCGCCTCGCCGTTCGACGACGGCGGGCGGCGAACATGTCGAAGCGGCGCCTGCAGGCGGCAGCGTCGGCGTTGAAGAGGCGGGCGCTGCAAAGCCCGTGGAAGCGTTGCCGGCGTGCTGTGCCAATCCGGGCTCCAATCCAACCGAGGCGTCTCCTTCCCGTTCGAAGGAGAACGCAGCCAGCATAGTCCAGGCGGCGGGGCAAAGGCTTCTCCGTTCGAGAAAAACAGGAGATCGACGGGCGGGCTTGCCGCTTGCGGAGGGGCGGCGAGGTCGGCGCATCTCGGCCGCGCCGTGTCAGGCGGCGTCAGCAGAGCCTTCGGCGGCGCCGCGCCGGGCGAATGGGCGCCGCATTCGGGATATTTCCCCTTCACGCTTGTGACCTGCGAAAAGCAACCATAGGGCGCAGAGATTCTCGCGAATTGGAAGCCGCTGGTTGGTAGAATGCTCCTGATATGTCGCGTAGGGTGTGCCTTGTGAACGCAACAGAAAGGACCATTATGAGCTTTCGTGACAACCTGCTGCATCTGCGGGCATCGAACAATATGACCCAAGAACAGCTGGCGATGATGCTGGGCGTCAGCCGCCAGTCGGTGACGAAATGGGAGTCGGAGCGGTCGTACCCCGAGATGGACAAACTGTGCAAGATGTGCGAGATATTCGACTGCACGCTCGACGAGCTGGTGCAGGGCGACCTGACGGGAAAAGCCCCCACGCGCCAGCAGCCTGGCGGGGCCGCGCCGGTGCGCGAGGACGTGTTCGGCTACGACGAGTTCATGACCAACTTCGCGAACAAAATATCGCGCGGCATCATGGACATCGTCTTGGGCTTTGCTTTCGGGTGCGCCTTCTTCGCGCTGGCCGAGCCGGAAAGCGGTCTCGGATTCGTGCTGCCGGAAAACATGAGTACGGCGCTTGGATTTCTCTGCATTGCCGCCGGCATCGTGGGCGGGCTGGTCGACATCGTCGCAGTCTCCCTCGCCCATGCGCGTTTCGTGCGCCAGCACCCCTTCATCGAGGATTTTTACACCGACCGCCAGAAGGAAGAGAAGCAGAAGACGTTCGTGCGCGAGCTGATCGTTGGCATCGCGATCATCGCTGTCGGCATCGTGGTGTTGCTGCTGGCGGACGGGACTCGCTGGGAAGACCTGGTGGGGACGGTGGGGCTTCTGGCGTGCATTGCGGTGGGCGTGCGGTTCATCGTGCACGGCGGCATGACCATTGGGCTTGCGAACATTGACGGCTACAACGAATCGGCCGCTGAAACGCTGACGGCCAACGAGATCGAGTCGCTGCCGATGCCCGAGGACCGTCGTCGCGCCATGATGGCGCAGCACAGAACGGAAAAGCTCATCGGGGCCGTGTGCGGCATCATCATGCTGGTTGCGACGGTCGTGGGACTGGTTTTGCTGTTCGTGCCGATGGGCGAGAACGGCAGCCTCGGCCGCGCGAACGAGCTGTTCTGGCTGTCATGGGCCGTCGGCGGCATCTGCTGCGGCATAGCAGCCCTGGCCATCCGCGCGTTCGTGAAGCCGAAGGGCGAATAAGGCGACAGGCGGGCGGTCGGCGCGGGACCGAACTAGAAGGCGGGCGGCTGGCGTAGCGCCGCGCGGGCAGGAGGCTGAGGCGGGGCGGCGCCGCGAAGGCAGGCAGGAGGCTGAGGCGGGGCGGCGCTGCGAAGGCGGGCGGCTGGCGTAGCGCCGCGCGGGCAGGAGGCTGAGTCGGGGCGGCGCTGCGAAGGCGGGCGAGCGAGAGGGCCGGGGCTCGGCTGGGCCCGCGCCCGCCGCATCCCGCCCCGGCCGCCCCGTCTTCTGCGTCTGGCTCGCGTTTTGCCTCCGCCTTCGCTGCGGCTCGCTTCCGCTCTTCCCGCCTCCTTGCGCTTTCTCCTTCCGTTCCGCTTTCACGGTGGGCGTCTTTCAAGTTTCTATTAGACAAACACTATTATTTGATATAGTCTAATATAAGAATACGTCGCATAGCTGTGACCTGGTATGGTGCGTGCGACTGGCTGAACTTGGAAGGAGAGGGAATGAGAATGTACCGTTCTATCATGGTAGGATGCGTGACCGTTGCGTTGGCGATCGGATGCTGCGGGTGCGCTTCGGAGACGGCTTCGGCGCCCGAAAGCGACTCGGCGCCTGCTGCGTCGTCGGCGGCGTCTGGAGGCGACGAGTCTGCCGCTGCGGCGGCGGCCGAGGAAGGCGACGAGTCTGCTGCGGCGCAGGCTTCCGCTTCGGGCGAATCGGGCGAAGACTCGTCGTTGGGGGATGCGCCGGCAACCCCTGATGAGGCTTACGTCGAAGTGTCGTGGCTGAAGGACCACGCCGACGAGGTCGTTGTTCTCGACGCGCGGTCGGCGGCCGATTTCATGACCCAGCACATTCCGGGCGCCGTCAACCTGCACTGGACCGACGTGTCCAACGTGGTCGAGGTGCAGCAAGGCGAGCCTGGCTGGGCCGAGCTTCCTGACGCAAAGACGCTGGCTGGAAGCATCAGCCGGCTGGGCATCGACAACACCAAGCCGGTGGTGGTCTACACCGACACCACCGACGGATGGGGAGAAGACGGGCGCATGTACTGGACGTTGCGCGAAGCCGGCGTGACCGACGTGCGCCTGCTCAGCGGCGGCTGGACGCAGTGGCTTTACCAGCAAGGGGGCCACGCAAGCGGTCTTGACGGGGTCGACCAGGACGCCATTGCGCAGGTGGACACGGCATTCGTGAAGGAAAACGCAGACACGGCCGTGATCATCGACGCGCGTGCGCCGGAAGAGTTCGTCGGCGAGACGACCATGGGCGAGGTCCGCGTGGGCCGCATTCCCGGGGCGATCAGCGTGCCGTACGTTGACCTCGTCAACGAGGACGGCACGATGAAGACGGCTGATGAGCTGGACCAGCTGCTCGTCGACGCGCAAGTGGCGAAAGACGACCAGGTCATCGTGTATTGCACGGGCGGCGTTCGCGCAGCCGCGGTCGCCGAAGCGCTCGTCGGGGCGGGCTACACCGACGTGAGCGTGTACACCGCCGGCTACAGCGAGTGGGCGGGCGACCCGGCCAACGAGGTGGAGGTCGGTTAGGGAAACGCTGATTAAAGCCGTCTTGCCCTGCGGGCCCGAGACTGGCGGAATCGGCCAGCGTTTCCCTAAAATGTGCCTTTCGGCGGCCGGCGGCGGTCTGTTTGACGCGGGCTGCCGGCCGTTCGTCGCGGTCCCTTCATGTGAAGATATTGTGTATTGGAGATTTTAACGTCAATAATTAGTGACTTACGCACCATTTTCGAATTATTCTCGATAGAGATAATTCGAAAATGGGCATATATGCGGTAAATTTCAGTGCCAAGAAGCAAAAAGCTGCCCGAAAAGGGCTCGAAATGGCTTTAGAAGAGGCCGTTTCGCTGAAATATGCCGCAAAAAGATGCGAAGATAGGTCGTTTTCGTCTTGAAAATCTCCAGTACACAAATTTTACACATGAGAATGACCGGAAAGCTCCCGAAACGGCTTTCCGGCCTCCCTTCGCATCCGCCCGCCCCTCGCGCTGCGCCCGCCCTCGCGCCGGGGCCCCTCGCGCTGGGGCATCCCCTCGCGTCGGGGCCTCCCTCCGCGCTCACCTCCGCGCTGCGCCCGCCCCTCGTGCTCCGGCCTCCCTTCGCATTCGACCTCGGCTGTGGTAGGCTGTCTGGGTGACAATAGGTTGGCCTGCAGGAAAACGGGGTGCGTGATGAAGCGGGAAGCGACGCGCGAAGGGAGTCGGCTGGGCGCTGTGTTGCTGGCGTTTGCGCTGGTGGCAGGGTGTGTCGGCGCGGCTGGTGCAACGGCGACGGTTGCGGCGGCGGCCGATCCGCGGCCGGCGCATGCTGCCGCGCAGGGATGGAAGAAGTCCCACGGATCGTGGTGGTACCAGTATGCGGACGGCTCGTACGTGCGCGGCTGGAAAGCCATTGACGGCGCGTGGTACCGCTTCGACCGCGCCGGCTGGATGCAAACCGGCTGGACGCGCGACGGCGGCCGCTGGTTTTACCTCGGCAAATCGGGCGCTATGGCGACCGGATGGAAACGAATTTCCGGAACCTGGTACTATTTCAGTACCAACGGCGCCATGCGCACGGGCTGGCAGCAGATCGACGGGACCTGGTACTGCTTCGCCCCGTCGGGCGCCATGCAGACCGGCTGGCAAAAGGTGTCCGGAAAATGGTACTACCTGGAACCTTCTGGCGCCATGCGGGCCAGCGCCTGGGTGGACAACACCTATTACGTGCAGGCCAGCGGAGCCATGGCCACGAACCGCTGGGTTGACGGCGGCCGTTATTACGTCGACGGCTCGGGACGCTGGGTTCCCGGCAAAAAGAAGCCGGTCGTGCCGATGTATTCCCAGGCAGGACGCTTGCGCGTGGACGGCACGCACCTGGTCGGCGAAAACGGCAAGACGGTCCAGCTGCGCGGCGTCAGCACCCATGGGCTTGCGTGGTTCCCGCAGTACGTCAGCAAGTCGGCCTTCCAAACGCTGCGCGACGACTGGGGCGCCAACGTCGTGCGCCTGGCTCTGTACACGGCCGAATACGGCGGCTATTGCACCGGCGGCGACAAGGCCCAGCTGGAGGCGCTCATCGACAAGGGCGTGAAAGCAGCCTCTGACCTGGGGATGTACGTCATCATCGATTGGCATATCTTGAGCGACGGCAATCCGCAGACCTATCAGTCCCAGGCGGTCGACTTCTTCGGCCGCATGGCCGCGAAGTACAAAGGCTACGGCAACGTCATATATGAAATCTGCAACGAGCCGCAAAACTCCCCGTTCGCGTCGGTCATCAAGCCGTATGCGAACAAGGTGCTGAAAGCCATTCGCGCGTCGGACAAACAGGCGGTCGTGCTCGTCGGCACGAACACGTGGTCCCAGGACGTGGATGAGGTCATCGGCAAGCGGCTGGCCGACCCCAACGTCATGTACACGCTGCACTTTTACGCCGCGACGCACCAGCAATGGAACCGCGACAAGCTCAAGCGGGCGCTCGATGCGGGCGTGCCGGTGTTCGTGAGCGAGTGCTCCATCACCGACGCGAGCGGCAACGGCGCCATCGACCGCGTGTCGGCCAACGCGTGGCTGAAGCTCATGAACGACAACGCCGTCAGCTACGTGGCGTGGAGCCTGTGCAACAAAAACGAAAGCTCGGCCCTCGTCTCGCCTGCAAGCAACGCGCTTTCCGGCTGGTCTCGGGGCCAGCTGAGCGAGACGGGGAAGTGGTGGCGCAACGCCATCGCGAACTCGTAGGGCGGGGCGCAGGCGGCACGCCGGCGGGCGCCGCTTCTGCGAGACCCGCCTTTCTGGGCACATGTTGCACCCCAGAAGCGCAATTTCGCAAAAGGCCAGGTGAAAGAAGGGTTGTCCGCCGTTTTCCCTTGGTGTGCCGCGCGAACGCGAAGCCGGCTTTCCGGCGGGCGGGCAGGTGCCGCGGCGTCGTCGCCCGTCCCACCGCTGCGCAGCCGCCGTCGAAGGCCGGCTTTACGCGAGCGCTGCGTTTCTTCGGCTATACTCGCCGTGGCGAAGAATCCGAGAGATTGCGAAGGTAGCCATGGAAAACTTTGAGTTTGTCTCCCCGACGCATTTCGTGTTCGGGCACGATGCAGAAGCCCAGGTGGGCGCGAAGCTGGCCGAGCGCGGCGCCACGCGCGTGCTGCTGCATTACGGCGGCAAGAGCGCCCAGGAAAGCGGCCTGCTCGACCGCATCCGCGAATCGCTCGCGCAGGCGGGCGTGGCGGTGGTCGAGCTGGGCGGCGTGCGTCCGAACCCCGAGATCACGCTCGTGCGCGAAGGCGTGCGGCTGTGCAAGGAACACCAGGTCGATTGGGTGCTCGCGGTCGGCGGCGGCTCGGTGGTGGACTCGGCGAAGGCCATCGCGGTCGGTGCGCCGGCGGACGTGGACGTGTGGCACTTCTACGAAACGAAAGAGCAGACCGACGACATCCTGCCCATCGCGGTCGTGCTCACCATTCCCGCGGCCGGCAGCGAGGCGTCGAAGAACGCCGTCGTTTCCAATGACGAACTCGGCATGAAAACAGGTTATGCGAACAATGCCCAGCGCCCGAAGCTCGCCTTCCTGAACCCCGAGCTCACGTTCACGCTGCCTCCGTTCCAGACGGCGGCCGGCCTGACCGACATGTTCTGCCACCTGCTGGAGCGCTTCTTCGACGACGTGGGGGCCGTGCCGGTGACGGACAATCTCAACCTGTCGCTCATGAAGACCATTCGCGCCGAAGCCCCGCGCGTGCTGGCCGATCCCGAAAACTACGACGCCCGCGCCAACATCATGTGGACCGGCATGCTCTGCCACCAGGGCCTGGCCGGCGTCGGGCGTCACGAAGATTGGGCCACGCACGGCCTGGAACACGAGCTGTCCGCCTTCGACACCTCGGTCACCCACGGCGCGGGCTTGGCTGTGCTGTTTCCGGCTTGGATGGAGTTCGTCTGCGACGCCAATCCCGCCCGCTTCGCCTACTACGGCCGCGAGGTGTTCGGCCTCGTTCCCACGGGCGACGTGCAGGCCGATGCGCTGTCGGCCATCGACGAGACACGCGCCTTCTTCGCGTCGCTCGGCATGCCCGTCACGCTGACAGAGCTGGGCCTGACCGAAGAGACTTTGGAAGAGGCCATCGACTTCATGCTGCCCACCCTGCGCATCAACAAGGGCGAGCCGTTCGGCAGCTTCAAGCCGCTGACCATGGAAGACGCCGCTGCCATCTACCGCATGGCGCTGTAGCGCAGCGCAGCCGAGCGCATGCGGGGCGGCCCGGAAGCGCGGCGTCCGTCCCGCTCGGAAGCTGCCTGCGGTGGCGAAACAAGTCCGAAATCGGACCATCTCCGAAAATCTTGCCATAATGGCAATCTGCCGAGCTTTTGGCGCTTGTCGGGCGGCGGCCTTGGCGGGGAACGCCCTTGTGACAACTTGCGCCGCCGGCGCTCGGCGGCGGGGAGGCACGCTACACTGGGCGGCATGGATGCGAACAGGACATATCACGTCGACGTGGTCGTTATCGGCGCCGGCGTTGCCGGCTGCGCCGTCGCCCGCGAGCTTGCCCGCTGGGACGTGCGAACCTGCGTGCTCGAAGCGGGAAACGACCTTGCCTGCGGGGCGACTCGCGCCAATTCCGGCATCGTGCATGCGGGCTACGACCCAAAACCGGGCACGAACAAGGCCCGCTTCAACGTCGAAGGCTCGCGGCTGTTTCCGCAATGGGCCAATGAGCTGGGGTTTCCGTACGTTCGCAACGGATCGATGGTGCTGGCGTTTTCCGAAGAGGAGCTGGCCGCGGTGCGCCGGCTGGAAGCTCGGGCGAAGCAAAACGGCGTGGAAGGCGTGCGCGTCGTGGATGCCGCGGAGGCGTATCGGCTCGAGCCGTCGTGCGGCCCGGGCGTGACAGGAGCGCTCGTCGCCGAAACGGGCGCCATCTGCGACCCCTATCAGGTGGCATTGGCCTGCGCCGAGCAGGCGGCAGAGCACGGCGCGGACTTCCGCTTCAACGAGCGAGTGACCTTCGTGCGGCCGGCCGCGGAAGACGGGCCGGCAGGCGAGGCTTCGGCGCGTTGGGTCGTTGCTGCGGCGACGGGCTTGCGCATTGCGGCGCGGGCGGTCGTGAACGCGGCCGGCGTGTTCTCCGCCGACATGAACAACCAGGTGAGCGCGTCAAAGCTGGCCATCGCGGCGCGGCGCGGCGAATACTGCCTGTACGACACCGAGCACGGCGGCGCTTTTGGACGCACGATGTTTCAGGCGCCGTCGTCGGCGGGCAAGGGCGTGCTGGTCACGCCGACGGTCCACGGCAACGTGCTGGTGGGGCCCAACGCCGTTGCGCAGTCGAGCAAAACCGATGTGTCCACCACCGCCGAAGGGCTGCGCTTCGTGTTGGACACCGCGCGAAAGACCTGGCCTTATGCAGGGAAGCCGGGGATGATCTCGAATTTTTCGGGCATTCGCGCGACCGGCGCGGGCGACGGAGACTTCGTCATCGGAGAGCCGGACGACGCGCCGGGGTTCTTCAACATCGCGTGCTTCGACTCGCCGGGGCTGACCTCGGCGCCGGCGGTCGCGGCGTTTTTGGCCGGTCGGATCGCCGAACAATTGGGGGCGGCGCCCAACGCCGCGTTCGTTCCGACGCGTCGCACCCGCAAGGCGTTTGCCGATATGAACGAGGAAGAACGCGCTGCGGCCATTGCCGCCGATCCGCGCATGGGACAGGTGGTGTGCCGCTGCCGCAACGTCACGGAAGGCGAGATCGCGGCGGCGCTGCACGGGCCTGTTCCGGTGCTGTCGCTCGATGCGACCAAATGGCGCACCGGCGCGATGATGGGGCGGTGCCATGGCGGGTTCTGCATGCCGGAAATAGCCCGCATCGTGGCGGCGGAAGCGGGAATAGCGCCCTCCGAGCTGGACAAACGCGGAGTGGGATCGCCGGTGCTGGCTGCCGCTCGGCCGGACTACCGCCAAGTCGCAGCCGCCGCAGGCGCGGATACTGCCGCCGCTGCCGCCCCGAGCGCCGCTCCCGCTGCGGGCGTTGCTGCTGTGGCCCCGAGCGCCGCTTCCGTCGCCACCCCCGCTCCCGCCGTGTGGGACGTGGCCATCGTCGGCGGTGGAGCGGCGGGCATTGCCGCTGCGGTTTCGGCTGCCCAGGCGGGCGCTCGAGCAGTGCTCATAGACCGCGAGAAAAAGCTCGGCGGCATTCTCAAGCAGTGCGTGCACAGCGGCTTCGGCCTGCATCGCTTCGGCGAAGAGCTCACCGGGCCGGAATACGCCGCCCGCGAAATACAAGCCCTGGCCGAGCAATGCGCCCAAGGGACCGTAACGGTGCGCAGCGGCGCTTCTGTGGAATCGGTCGACCAGCCTGCGCAAACGGGCGGTCTGTTGACGGTCCATGCCGTGGACGCATCGGGCGTGCACCGATTCCGCACGCGCACGGTGGTGCTGGCGACGGGGTCGCGCGAGCGCGGCATCGGCGCCATCAACGTTGCCGGCAGCCGCCCGTCAGGGGTTTTCTCGGCCGGCAGCGCACAAAACTTCATGAACCTGCAAGGCTGCCTGCCGGGGCGTCGCGTGGCCGTCCTCGGGTCGGGCGACATCGGCCTCATCATGGCCCGCCGCATGGCGTCTCAGGGCGCGGACGTGGTCGGCGTCTTCGAGATCATGCCGCACCCTTCTGGCCTGCGCCGCAACATCGTGCAGTGCCTCGACGACTTCGGCATTCCGCTGCACCTTGGCACCACGGTCGTGCGCCTCGAAGGCGAGGGCCGCCTGAGCGCCGTGATCACGTCCGAGGTCGATCCCGAAACGCTCGCGCCTCTTCCCGGCACCGAGCGTCGCGTCGCGTGCGACACGCTGCTGCTGTCGGTGGGCCTCGTCCCTGAAAACGAGGTGGCGAAGTCGGTCGGCGTCGCGCTCGATCCCGTGACGGGCGGCGCATGCGTCGACAACCACCTGGCCACGTCGGTGCCGAACGTGTTCGCCTGTGGAAACGCGCTGCATATCCATGACCTGGTAGATCATGCTTCGGCGGAAGGCTCTGTCGCCGGTGCCCAGGCGGCGAGGGCTGCTTTGGGGCGCGGGGAGGCGAAGGGCGCTGTGCGCGACGTGCCCGTCGTTGCGGGCGAAGGCGTGCGCTATGTCGTGCCGCAGCGCATCGACGTCGTCGCCAGTTCGGGCGAGGCGGTGCGTCTGTCGCTTCGCGTGACGGGCGTCCTCGAAAGTCCCCGTTTCGTGGTGGAGGCCGTCGACGGATCTGGCGAGGCGCGTGTGGTCAAGCGCACCAAGGAGAGGGTGGCCGTGCCGGCCGAGATGGTGCAGATCTCCCTTCGCGTCGACGAGCTGGGGCCATGCGCGTCGCTGCAGGTAAGCGCCAGCGAAGGCGAGCGTCCTCAGGCTTGCGGGCCTGCGGCAGCGGCAGGGGGCGGTGCGGAATGAGCAACGCTTTGAACAGGGGGTTCGCTTCAAGCGACCGCGAAGGCGGGGGAGGTGGGACGCCGTGCAAGGGGCTCGCGAGGTGAAATCGTTCACGTGCATCTGCTGTCCGCTCGGGTGCCGGCTGGAAGCGACGCTGGCTCCTGGCGGCGCGGTCGAGGCGGTGGCCGGCCAGGGATGCAGGCGCGGGCTGGAATACGCCGTCGGCGAGGCGACGAACCCGGTGCGCATGGCGAGCGCCGTCGTGCCTGTGGCCGGCTGCCTTGAGCCGCTGAGCGTGAAAACCGCCCAGCCCGTCCCAAAAGGCCAGATCAGAGCAGTGCTCGATGCCATGTTGGCCCTGCGGTTGGAAGCGCCGGTCTGCGCAGGAGACGTGCTGCTGGCAGACGTGTGCGAAACCGGCGTTTCCGTCGTCGCCACAAAGTCGGTGCCTTAGGGAGTGTTGTCCAATTCCGCCAGCCATGCGTTTGCAGGGCGGCGCCTGGAGGCCTCAAACCTCATTTGCGCACGCCAGTGCGCTCGTTCGATTTTCGGCCCCCAGCCATCCACCCTGCAAACGCATGGCAAGACGGCCTTAATCAGCGTTTCCCTATAGAAACTCTTACCAATTCAGTCAGCGTTATTGCAACTGCGCCCGTGCTGCTCGTTCGTGCGCACGCGGGCGACCGCTTCGTTCCAACCGTCGATCCGCTCGCGGCGCCACTGATGGTCGCGCGAGGGACGAAAGACGCCGTCTGAGGCGCGAAGGGCCCGCAGTTCGGACTCGTCGGACCAAAAACCGCAGGCCAGGCCAGCCAAGAAGGCGGCTCCCAGAGCGGTGGTCTCTCGGCATTTCGGGCGGTCGAGCGTGCGGTCCATGATGTCGGCCTGGAATTGCATGAGGAACTTGTTCGCCGACGCGCCGCCGTCCACGCTCAGCGCGTCCAAGCGCATTCCTGCGTCGGATTCCATGGCGCGTACCAGGTCGAGCACCTGGTAGGCGAGCGCTTCCAAGCAGGCCCGCACGACATGGGCCCGCGTCGTGCCGCGCGTCAGCCCGAAAATGGCGCCGCGTGCGTCGGCGTCCCAGTGCGGCGCTCCCAGCCCGGTGAAGGCGGGCACCACGTACACCCCGCCGGTGCCGCCGGCTTCCTCTGCCAGCCGTTCGGCCTCTTCGCCGTCTTCGACCATCTCCAGCTCGTCGCGCAGCCACTGCACCAAGGCCCCGCCCATAAACACGCTGCCTTCCAGCGCGTACTGCAGCCCGCTTGCGTTCGGCCCGCATGCCGCCACCGTCGTGATCAGGCCGTTTCGTGAAAGCTGTGCGCGGGTTCCGGTGTTCATCAGCAAAAAGCAGCCGGTGCCGTAGGTGCATTTCGCGTCGCCGGGGCTGAAGCAGCCCTGGCCGAACAGCGCGGCCTGCTGGTCGCCCGCCACGCCCATGATGGGGATGCCTTGGATGACGCCGGGGTTCGACGTCTCGCCGAAAAACGACGCGGACGGGCGCACTTCGGGCATCATCGAGCGCGGGACGTCGAACAGTTCCAGCAGTTCGTCGTCCCAGGCGCCCGTGTGGATGTTGTACAGCATGGTGCGGCTGGCGTTCGTCGGGTCGGTCGCGTGAACGGCGCCTTGGGTCAGCTTCCAGACCAGCCACGTGTCCACGGTGCCGAAGGCCAGCTCTCCCCGCTCCGCTGCCGCGCGGGCGCCTTCCACGTTGTCCAGGATCCAGGCGATTTTGCTGGCCGAGAAGTACGGGTCGCACACCAGGCCGGTCTTTTCGGCGATCATTGCCGAAACGCGCGGGTCGGCTCGCAGCTTTTCCATGAGCGGCGTGGTGCGGCGGCACTGCCACACGATGGCGTTGTGCACCGGCTCTCCGGTTTTGCGGTTCCACACGATGGTGGTTTCGCGTTGGTTGGTGATGCCGATGGCCGCCACCTCGGCGGGCTGCACGTCGTGGGTGACCAAAAGCTCGGTCAGTGCGCCCAGCTGCGAGGTCAGGATGTCGACGGGGTTGTGCTCCACCCAGCCCGGCTGTGGAAAGATCTGCGGAAACTCGTTGTGCGCGATGGCGCAGGGGATGCCGTTGCGGTCGATGAGGACGGCGCGAGACGACGTCGTGCCCTGGTCGAGCGCGATGATGTAGCGGGGTCGGATGGGTTCCACGGCGCAACCTTTCTGCTCGCGACGAAGACGGTTCGGCCCTCATTCTACTCCCGCCTGTCGCAAGAGGCAGGCGCGACCGTTCGCCGCGGCGCTTTCGGCCCGCCCTCAAACCTGCAGAATTTGATGCATCGGGGCGTGTCGGGCCTGCGGATGGGCGGCCTTCGTTATAATGGCCGCCAGAGTGAGACAACGACGTCCGAATTGAGGAGGACAGATGGATCCCAACAAGCGACCGGAAGACATGGAGCGCATCACGACGCCCGAGCTGGCGCAAGCTTTCATCGACGAGCAGGTGGCGGCCATTCGCGAGCAGGTCGGCGACAAGAAAGTGCTGCTGGCGCTTTCGGGCGGCGTCGACAGCTCGGTGGTGGCGGCGCTGCTGATCAAGGCCATCGGCAAGAACCTCGTGTGCGTGCACGTGAACCACGGGCTCATGCGCAAGGGCGAATCGGAGCAGGTCGTTGACGTGTTCCAGAACCAGATGGACGCGAACCTGGTGTATGTGGACGCGACCGACCGCTTCTTGGATCTGCTGGCCGGCGTCGACGAGCCCGAGACAAAGCGCAAGGTCATCGGCGCGGAGTTCATCCGCGTTTTCGAGGAAGAGGCCCGCAAGGTCGGCGACGAAGTTGATTTCTTGGCGCAGGGCACCATCTATCCCGACATTCTGGAGTCGCAAGACGGCGTGAAGGCCCACCACAACGTGGGCGGCCTGCCCGAGGATTTGCAGTTCGAGCTGGTCGAGCCCGTGAAGCTTCTGTTCAAGGACGAGGTGCGCGTGGTCGGCCGCGAGCTGGGGCTGCCGGAAAACATGGTCGAGCGCCAGCCGTTCCCCGGCCCTGGCCTGGGCGTGCGCTGCCTGGGCGCCATCACGCGCGACCGCTTGGAAGCGCTGCGCGAGGCCGACGCCATCGTTCGCGAGGAGATGGAAGCGGCGAACGTCGGCGCCTGGCAGTACTTCGCCGTGGTGCCTGACATGCGTGCCACCGGCGTGCGCGACGGCGTGCGGGCCTACGAATGGCCGGCCATCATCCGCGCCATCAACACCGTCGACGTCATGACCGCCGAGGTGCCCGAGCTCGACTGGGCCCTGCTGCGCCGCATGACTGATCGCATCACCCACGAAGTCCCCGGCGTCTGCCGCGTCTGCTACGACTTGACGCCGAAACCGGTGGGGACGGTCGAGTGGGAATAAGCCGTTGACCTGCTGAAATGCTTGTTGGGCAATCCGTAGGATGCCGTGGGAGCACCGCCAGGTGCGGAAAATGCGGCAAGCTGCCAGAGCCTTGCGGGAACAAGCAGTGCTCAGACACCCCCGATTCTGCCATGAATCGGGGGTGTCTTTTGTGCGCACCCTTGACCTGAGGGCCGCTGAACTCCGGCCTGCTTGGCCAAGGCTGCTCCGCTAGGGCTGCTCCGCTAGGGCGAGGCTGCCCTGCCAGGGCGAGGCTGCTCCGCTAGGGCGAGGCTGCCCTGCCAGGGCGAGGCTGCCCTGCCAGGGCGAGGCTGCCCCCCGTTAGGCGAGACTTCTTCTGTAAGATGTGAAGGAATTGTGTACTGGAGATTTTTCGGGAGGATTCCCGGGGTCAAAGCATCAATTTGCTATTGTCCTTAGTTGGAGATAATAACAAATTAGGCATATATGCGGTTATTTTCTGCAAGCAAGGGGACTGCAGCGCTGAAAAAGAGGTCTGGAAGGTGCATTTTTGCTTCCGAAAGCCGATTTTTGCACTAAAAGATGCGAAGAAGTGCAAATTTGGTATGAAAAATCTCCAACACACATATTCTTCACATTAGCAAGCGCCCTTCCAAAGGCTAGGCCCTCTTTTCGCCGGCGCGTGGCTGGTTGCTATCTTAAACGCCTTGCTTTGTGCGTTTAAGATAGCAACCAACCGACGTGCTTTTGGATTTCACGGCGCAATTATTCCGGAAAGGCGGATAATAAAAAGTCGGGGTTCGTCAGTCTGTTCAGTGTGGTCTTAGCATCAGATTGATGGGGTATGTTCTGGGGATCTTCGAGGGGGTTAGAATGCGAAAGAGTTCTGCAGAATGGCGCAAGCTTATCGTTGAGGCCTATATCGATCTTTTGTTCGAAAAACCATACACGAAAATCAAGGTGTCGGACATATGCAAGCAGAGCGAAGTTCCACGATCGACGTTCTACACTATTTTCACCAGCGCCGATGACTGTCTTGAAGGCATCGAAAAAACGCTGCTCGGATTGCTCAGCCTGAAAAGCCAAGCCGCGCAAGACGCCGTTGAAATGCCGGGGCTTTCAATAGAAATGATCTCTCAATGGTTCGAGACCTGCTTCAAGCACGAAAGAGCCCTTTCGGCGATAACGGGTGTGAACGGCGATCCTTATTTTGTGCATCGCTTGCGTATTCAGCTGCGAGACGAGATGCTTGTCTTTTCTTGCGAAGACAAGGTCCATCAAAACTATTTGCTTCCCTATGCGGTAGAAAACCTCGTCGGGTCTTATATAACGCTGCTCACCTATTCGCTGCATCTGCCTCATGGCGTGAAGCGAATATCCTGCGAGGAATTGGCTTCCATAGCAAGTCTTGCCAGAGTTGGATATCACCTCATGGTCGAAGGGGCTCCCCACATTTCCCATGAAAGGCTTACCGGCGAATACGCCTTCTTCAAAAACATGCAAAGCTGACCAGGCCGGTGTTCGGCGCGGCGTTGCGGGCTTGTTGCTCTGGACGAAATTTCTTCTTGTGTCCACGCCGTCGACGCAGTGGACGGCTGGCGTTCTGTTGTCCAAAATCCGTGCGTCAATGGTTGCTACCATCGTTTGCAGCAAGCGTTTCGGGTGAAGCGGAGGCCGTATAAGAGCAATCGCAAAGCTCTGGGCCCTGAGGGTTTTCGCTTCATCGCGAACACGCGAAGCGAAGAGACGGGTTTGAACAGTTTCAAGCCTTCGTTTGAAGCGGAAGGGGTGCAACAATGGCAACCAAGACAGGCGTTTTTCGAATCACTCCTCTTGTCGGCATCGACTATGAGACGCTGACTCACAAAGGGCGCACCAACGAAAAAGGGGAGTTTCTCTACGAAGAAGGGGAGGCCGTCACTTTTTCGATAGGCAATTTTGTGCTCGGCGCCACCATGGCGCAACAAAAGCTTACTCCTGCCAATCTCTCGCATGAGGCGGCTGGCAAAATGGACCGTCTCGGCGTCGACCGCGTCACGAACACGTCGAGGTTGCTTTTGAGCTTGCGAAAAGGCGATTCGACGAGCACTGACGCGCCTGTCGTCATCGACGACGCCATTCGAGACGCTGTAGCGAACCTTCAGCTGAAAAACCTTGTTCAACAGCCGAAGTACTTCGATGCCGATCCAATGGTCGTCGAGGCATGCAACGCCTTGGGAATCAAGCTCGTGTCTCCTGCATTCGCACGCAATTGCCTGCGCCGCGCCATGGAAGGCATTGTCATGCATACCGACGTCAAGATCCCGCTGCGCGACGGCGGATACGTCTTGGCCGACATCTTCATGCCTGAAGAAGAAGGCCAGTATCCGGTCGTCATGAGCTTTGCGGGCTATGGCAAGGCATTCTGGTTTGGCACCATCAAAAACGAGGAAGACTTTGAGCGCCATCAAGTTCTTGAAGACGACTATTTCTCTGGCCGTCCCCATGCGTACAATTTCGTCAACACCCACATTATGCTCAGAGGAGAGCCGCCCCTGCCCGATGGGACTCCTGGCGTTCCCCCGTCGGGCTGCAGCGACAATGAAGATCTGATGCACACCAGCGAATACTTCGAACGCGCCAATACCCGCGATTGGGTGCCGCGCGGCTATGTCGTCATGAACGTCGACAGCCGAGGCCTTGGAGACGTTCCGGGCAAGGCCCATCAATTCGGCCGCCCCGAAGCCGACGATTTCTACGATGCCATCGAATGGGCTGGAGTGCAGCCTTGGTCTAATGGCAAAGTCGGCTTGTACGGCGCTTCCTACTATGCCATGAACGCGTTCAACGTCGCCACGTTGCAGCCGCCGCATCTTGCGGCCATGCTTCCGTTGGCAGGCGACATCGACCACTATCGCGACAACATGCATTTTGGCGGCTTGTCGTGCACCTTTACCTTCACGGTGAAAAACAGCACCGGCGAGTGGGAAGGCATCGACCACCGAGAAGTGCAAGAAGCCAACGAGTGGTTCGACCCGGCGGTGTTTGGCAACGACACGCCGACTCCCATGGCCTCCGATCCCGCTTTGGTGAAAGTTCCTTTCTATACGGCGTTGCCGCTTGAGACTCCGTTCATTCATACGCGCGGCACCAGCGAAGCCTTTATCCACAGCTCGACCCCTCTCGGGGAAAAGCGCATGGACGTGGTCGCAGAAACAGGCATCCACTACTGGATGTATGACCCGTACTTCTTGGCCAAGCATCAGAAGTTCTTCGATTATTGGCTCAAAGGCGAAGGCGACGGCTTGTCCGACGAAGATCCGGTCAACATGATGATTCGCACCGGAAAAGGCGGCTTCTACGTCCAAAGCGCCAAAGAATGGCCTGTGCCTGGCACCCAATACAAAAAGTTGCATCTCGGGGCGGTTCCTGTCGATCCTTCGGATCCTCAGTCGCCGCTTGCTCTTTCGGACGAGCCTATTGAGGGCAGCGTCACCTACAATGCCGATCTTCCTGACGATTATCCGCTCTCAAATCCCATGGGCGCCGCATTCTGCACGCCTCCTCTGGAGGAAGACGTGGCAATTGCGGGCTACTGCAAACTGAAACTGTTTGCTTCCTCGACCACGAACGACATGAAGGTATTCCTCCATCTCTTCGCTTTGGATGAGAACAACAACAAAATTCCTTTCGGCGTGGACACGGCGTTCGATAAAGTCGGCGCTATCTGCTGCGGCGGGCTGAAACTCTCGCACCGCAAAGAGGATCCCGAGAAGACCAACGACTATCGTCCTTATCACACGCATAAAGAGTCCGATTGTCAAAAACTTGTACCAGGCGAGATTGTCGAGGCAACGGTTGAAATGCCGCCCACGACGGGACATTTGAAGAAGGGTTGGAAGCTGCTTCTTGAAGTGACTCCTATCGGCGGAGAGATGTATGAGCCGAACGACGACTATGTGGCCGGTTCTGAAAACACGATCTACACCGGAGCGAAGTACGATTCGTATCTTCAGATCCCGGTGATCTAAGCTGTCTGGCAAAAAGGGGCGCGGCATGAGGGTCGCGCCCCCTTTTCTTTGTTCCGAAAGGTTCGGTTCGGCTGGATTTCTCTCGATCTTGAAGGGGACGGGCTTGCTCTTTCGACAGTCCGCCTTTTCTCGGCAAGGCGGTTTTTCGCAGACGAGGTCCTTTGCGCTGCGCGGGTCGTCGCAGGCGTGGCTACCCGCAGGTGCTATGCCTCAAGCTCGACGAGCTCGTAGTTCTTCGAGCCGAGCCCGATCGCTTCGGCGCGATCGAGAATGTGCGGGCCGTTCAGCGATTCCATGCGGTTGACCAGCGCTTCTCCGTCCGGAGCCGCATACACGAGGTCCACGCACGCCTGGTCCAATGCGACGGGGTCGAGCGAGGCCAAGATGCCGATGTCGGCCATTTGGGGCTCTGCGGGATTGCCGTCGCAGTCGCAATCGACGGACAGCCTGTTCATCACGTTCACGAACGCGATGTTTTCTCCCAGGTAGTCGCAAACGGCGCTGGCCGCCTCGGCCATGGATTCGAGGAAGTCGTCTTGGTCCGGGCTTCCCCACGAGCTTTCGGATTCGCCCGCGCTGTGGATCAGCATTTTTCCCGAAGAGGACGCGATTCCGATGGAGATGTTTTTGAGCGCACCGCCGAAGCCGCCCATCGCGTGACCCTTGAAGTGCGCGAGCGACAACACCCAATCGTAGTTCGCCAAGTGGTCGCCGACGATGTCCTCTGTGAGATGCGTCCCGTTCGCTACGGGGATGCGCATCTCACCGTCGGCGTCCATGATGTCGACGTCCGCGATGGCGGTGAACCCGTGATCTGCGGCAACTTGGAGATGCTGCTCAGTCGAGCCGCGTCGGCCGCCATAGGCGGTGTTGCATTCGATTATGGCGGCGTCGAGGGATGTCACGAGGTCGCCTATGAGCTCGGGCCGCAGATAGTTGCTGCCGGGCTCGCCGGTGGACAGTTTCACGGCGGCGCGGCCGGCCGGCGACACTTCAAGCGCCGCGAACGCGCTCATGAGGCTTGTTGGGGTGATCTCGCGCGTGAAGAACACCTTCGGCGCCGACCCCGATTCCGGCTCTGGCGCTGGTTCTGCTTCCGGTTCCGTTGCTGGCGTCTCGTTGTCGGTCAGGGCCGGATCGGGCGCGGCCTCTTCTTGCGCGGGCTCATTGTCCGAAGGGCCGGAATTCGGCGGCTCTTCTTGGGAGCACCCGAACATGCTCGCGCCCGCCAGTGCTGCAGCCGAAACGCAGCCGACTTTAAGAAAATCACGTCTGGTGTACTCCACAGGATGTCCTCCCTCTGCATTCATCTGCCGAAAAACGACACCCTCTATTGTTGAACGTAAACCGCGGTCTAAGTCAATGACGATCTGAGTTTTTTCCAAAAAGGAGGGATGCGCCATGGCCGGGAAGATCGTCCCTTTGTTTCCCCTGCTCTCTGCGGCCTATTCGAAATCGGCGCACGGCTACGAAATTATTGTGGGCGGGCATCTACTATAACATATTTGTAACAAATTATTAACAGGTCCTTTTCGAGGAAGACAACGAAGGGCGGGGATGGCAAAGTCGAAGCAGTCCTTTTTTCGGGAGAGGGTGGTCTGTCCAGCTAAAACCCACCGAACGTTGAGGCAAGGAGTCTCAAGGCGAAAAGGATATCTTTTGGAGGTGGTCCCACATGAAAAAACGAATAGCGACGAGTCTTTTGGCGTTCGTCATGGCCTTCTCGCTGTGCCCCTCGGCGGCTTTCGCTGCCACGGGGGGTTCTTCGAGCAGCGGCGGTGCGCTCGCGACAGCTGGCTTGGAGGCGGCACGCACGGGGAACGTAGCAAAGATTGGTGATACAGCATATGGTAGCCTCAAAGAAGCTGTAAACGCAGCTGACAATGGTCAGACCGTGACGCTGTTGCAAGATACGATCATTATTGGGCCAAGAACTGATTCGAACCCTTGGGGCGGTAATGTTTGGATCAAGAAGAACATTACGTTGGATCTGAACAAGTGCAAAGTGACTTCCGATTATGAGTGTGCTATCTGCATTGACGAAGGCGTGACGGCCACCGTGAAGAACGGCACGCTGACCGGCGGTTCCGTTAGCACCGTGTATATGTCTGCAGGAGCGATGAACCTTACGTTGGAAAACGTCACCGTTGCCTCGGCTGACGGGCATGGCGGCATCTGGGATTACGGCACCAACAGCACTCTCACTCTAAATAGCTGCAATGTGTCGGGGGACTATTTTGCGGTCTATCACAATGGCTCGACTGCGCCTTTCACGCTGAATGCGACTGGCAGTACAATTACCAAGATTGGGACAGTGATACCGGAGGCCTGCACGATCTATGTTTCCGGCAGCAAAGAGAACACTGCTGGAGGCAACAAGAACTCGATCAACCTGACCGGCTGCACCGTCACCGGTCCCACCGGCATTGAAGGCAAGTTCACGGACATGGTCCTTGCCGATTGCGACATTGAGGGGACTGCCGATCAGCCTACGTTCGAGCAGTTCAACAACGGCTCCACCGCTTTGGGCTTCGCCGTGGTGTCCACGGACAACACCATGCAGCCGGACAGCCCGGCGCCTGAAGCGGTCATCACGATCAGCGGCGGCACTTACCGGGGGCTGGTCGGCTTGAGCCAGCTCGAAGGAATCGGCGATTACGAGGGCTTCAAGGAGGCTGCGTACCGTATCGCCGGCGGCGCCTTCAGCGTAGACCCGACCGGCGACTACACCGGAGGGGTCGAATACGCCAAGGGTGCGGACAACCTTTACCGGTGTGCGCATTCCGGCACGGGCAGGAGCGTCTCGGGCGCGTATCCTGCGACTTGCGGGGCCGACGGCTATACCGGCAACGTCGTCTGCGACTTCTGCGAGCAGGTCGTCTCCCGCGGCTCCACCATCTCCGCTACCGGCGAGCACGCCTACGGCGCGTGGACCGTGACCGAGGAAGCCACCGAGGCCGGCCCCGGGTCCCAGGAACGCACCTGCGTCGAGTGCGGCACGACCGAGATCGAAGAGATCCCGGCGCTCGGACACACGCCTTCTGCGGCCTGGCAGTCCGACGCCAGCGACCACTGGAAGGTCTGCGAGGGCTGCGGGGCGGAACTGGATCGCGCTCCGCACGCCTTCGGCGAGTGGGTCGTTACCAGGGAAGCCACCGAACTTGAGCCCGGCGAGAAGGTTCGTTCCTGCGACGTCTGCGGCGCTACCGAGACCGAAGAGCTGCCGGCTTTGGGGCACACGCCTTCCGCGGCCTGGAGCTCGAACGCGACCGACCACTGGAAGGTCTGCGAAGGCTGCGGCGCGGAGCTCGAGCGTGCCGCCCACGCCTTCGGCGAGTGGAAGGTGACCAAGGAGGCCACGACGGAGGCCGCAGGCTCCCAAGAGCGCACCTGCAGCGTGTGCGGCTACGTGCAGGCGCAGGAGACGCCCAGGCTCTCTCCCGTGCCCGAGGGCGGCTCCGGCTGGGTGGAGACCGACGACGGCACCTGGGGCTACGTCGACGCCGGCGAGGTTGTCGACGAGGGCTGGAAGGAGGTCGGCGGCGAGTGGTACTACTTCGAGGACGCGGCCATGCAGACCGGCTGGGCCCAGGTGGGAGGCGACTGGTACTACCTGGAAGAGTCCGGCAAGATGGACACCGGCTGGAAGGAAGTAGGGGGTGAGTGGTACTACCTCGAGGACACGGGCAAGATGGCCACGGGTTGGCAGAAGGACGGCGACTCCTGGTACTACCTCAACGGCGCCGGCGAGGGCACGGAAGGATCCATGGCTACCGGCTGGAAGGCCGTGGAGGGCGAGTGGTACTACCTTGAGAAGTCCGGTGCCATGAAGACCGGCTGGAAGAAGACGGGCGGGAAGTGGTACTACCTCGCCGGTTCCGGTGCGATGCGCTCCGGCTGGCAGAAGGTCGGCGGCGCGTGGTATCTCTTGAACGCCGGCGGCAGCGGCACGTTCGGCGCCATGCTCGAGGGCTGGCAGCGCGTCGACGCCTCGACCGGCAAGCCGACCTCGGCCAACTCGTGGTACTACCTCAACCCCGGCTCCGGCGCCATGGCGGCGAGCAGGTGGGTCGGCGGCTACTACGTCGACGCCTCCGGCCGCTGGGTCCGCTAGCGAGCTGACTGAAGCAACGATGGAAGGGCCTCGTCGAAGGCCCGCAGGCAAGGCCGCGCACCCGCGCGGCCTTGCCGCTTCGGGGCAGCTGACAGAGGGGGCAGCTGACAGAGGGACGGGGTATTCGTCAGCTCGGCTTGCCGAGCTGACGAATACCCCGTCCCTCTGTCAGCTGTCTCGCGCACAACCATTGTTTCGGAGGTATTGCGCCGGCGATTCCTGTTCGTTAAAAGAAGCACTCGCGTTTGTAAATTGCCGCGCCTCTCGCGTTCGCGCGGCCCGGCGAGCACCATCATTTCATTCGGCAAGGGCAATCTGGATCGAAGGGAGATGATGACGTTGGACAGCGGGGCGACAGCTTTCATGATGGTCTGCGCGATGCTTGTGCTGCTCATGACGCCGGGCTTGGCGTTTTTCTACGGAGGGCTTTCGCGACGGAAGAACGTGGGAAACACGATGATGATGGTGTTTGCCGCCATCGGCATCGTGGCTGTCACGTGGACGGTGTGCGGATGGTCGTTCGCGTACGGCGGCGACGGGAAAAACCCGGTGTTCGGCGGATTCGACCAGCTGCTTTTGCTGGGCAACACGCAGAGCATGCTCGCGGAGGCCGATGCCGCCGGCGGGGACGCAGCCTATCCGGCGATCACCGACGTGGTCTTTCAAATGGCGTTTTGCATGATAACGACGGCGATCATAACGGGAGGCGTCGCCGGACGCATGAAGTTCGGCGCCGTGATGGCGTTTTTGACCGTTTGGACGATCGTGATGTATCCGGTTCTTGCGCACATGGTTTGGGGCGGGGACGGATCGCTCATCGGCGGCATGATAGGCGCCCTCGACTTTGCCGGCGGGGACGTCGTGCACATCTCCAGCGGGCTTACGGCCCTTGTGCTGTGCATCCTCGTGGGACGTCGCCACGGCTTCGGCGTCATCGGGTATCGGCCGCACAACGTGCCTTTCGTCGCGCTGGGTGCCGCGCTTCTGTGGTTCGGATGGTTCGGCTTCAATGCCGGCAGCGAATTCGCGCCTGATGGCGTCGCGGTTTTGGCGCTTGTCAACACCGTTGCGGCGTCCGGTGCCGGGGTGGTTTCGTGGATGCTTGTCGAGCGCGTCGTGGTGAAGAAGCCGACGCTGGTCGGCGCGTGCACCGGGTTGGTGGCCGGGCTCGTCGTCATCACGCCTGCAGCCGGCTTCGTCGAGCCATGGGCGGCCATCGTCATGGGGCTTGTCGTGTCTCCCATCTGCTATTGGGCCATTTCAGTGGCGAAGAAGGCCATTGGCTACGACGACGCGCTCGACGCGTTCGGGTGCCACTGCGTCGGCGGCATTGTCGGCGGCGTCCTCACGGGCGTGTTCTGCGTGCCGGAGCTCAGCTGGACCGACTTCGGGGGCCTTGTCTATACCGGCGATTTCCATCTGCTTGGAGCGCAGGTGCTGGGCATCGTCGTGACGATCGTTTTCGTCGGCGTGTTCGACATCGTGCTCGGGCTTGTCGTCAAGGCGTGCTTCAGGGGCAGCCTGCGTGTGTCCGCCGAAGCCGAGGCGCAGGGCCTCGATGTTGCCGAGCACGGCGAGTCGGCCTATCCTGCGTATGTCGGGCTTGACTAGGGGAGTGTGATCGAACATGAAGAGGATCATTGCAATCGTTCGTCCCGAGAAGCTCGAGACGCTCAAAGACGCCCTGTTCGCCGCCGATGTGAGGGGCATGACGATAAGCCAGGTCAACGGGTGCGGCAATCAGCACGGGTGGAAGGAATACTACCGCGGGACAGAAGTATTGCTCAACATGGTGCCCAAGGTGAAGTTCGAAATCGTGGCTGCCGATAGCGAGGTGGACTCCATCGTCGACACGATCCTCGAACACGCTCGCACGGGCGAGGTGGGTGACGGCAAGATCTTCATAAGCCCTGTTGAGGAAGTCGTGCGCATCCGCACGGGCGAGCGCGGCGACGCGGCCGTGTAGGCGCACCGGGCGTGCCGGGGGGCAGCGCCGGGCGCCCCCCGGCACGGCCTGCCGAGGTCGTTGTCAGGGGCGTCCCTCTGACGCTTCTGGTGCCCCCCGGCGCGGCCTGCCCAGCCGTGAAGTGCAGGTCGGGCGCGTTTGGCGTAAAATAATGTTCGCGCACGCTGCGCACGTCTTGAGGAGAAGGGCCTTGCTTGCGGCGGCTTGTGCGCTTGCACAAAAAGGCTGCTGCGCGTTGGGTCGACATTGACGAAAGGAAGCCTTATGGCCGCACCGGTTTTGTATTATTGGGCACCGTGTTCAACATGCTCTGTCGTTGTCAACTATGCCAACGAGCACGGCATCGAGCTTGACAAGCGCGACGTCGAACAAGAGGCGCCCTATCAGGAACTGCTGGCTCTCGGCGGAGACGCCAACCTGATTCCCTATCTTCACGTCGACGACCGCCTGATACAGGGAAACGACGCGATCATCGAATACTTCGAAAACAATTAGCGCGAACGGGCGGCCGTCGGCTTTCCATCGCTCCGACAGCCGCCCTCTGCCACGCCCTTTCCTAGAGCCTGCTGAACAGCCCGAACATTCCTTTGCGCTTGGTTTCGCCCTTGTTGTTGCCCTTGCCGCTCCTGCTGGCTGTGTCCTTCTCGATCTCGCGTTTCCACGAGCCTGCCGGCATCGGCGCCCCGGTGCGCATGGCCACCGTGGCCTCGCACTGGGCCTGGTGCATGACGCGCGTGCCCTTGCCGTCCGCCACGTAGGTCGCTGCAAAGTCCGGAGAGATTCCGATGCGCCCTGCCTCGGCCGCTGCGTCGATGTTCGCTCCCAAGAACAGGAAGTTCCAGCCTTCCGCCTCCTTTTGCGAGATCAGAGCCTTCACCTTGTCGTAACTGTACTCGCGGCTTGCGTTCTCCATGCCGTCGGTCGTGATGACCACGATCGTATGCTCGGGACGGTATTCCTCGGGCAGATAGCCGTGCACGCGGCTTATGTGGCTGACCGCTCCGCCCACCGCGTCGAGCAGCGCCGTGCAGCCGCGCACCCAGTATTCCTTCTCCGTGATGGGCGACACGTCCGCGATGGGAACCCGGTCGTGCAGCACCTCTACCTCGTCATCGAAGAGTATCGTGGACACGACGGCTTCGCCATCCTCCTGGCGGTGCGCCTTCAGCGTTGCGTTGAACCCGCCGATCGTGTCGCTTTCGAGTCCGCCCATCGAACCGCTGCGGTCGACGACGAAAACCAGTTCAGTGAGACCCTTCTTCATGATGCGTCCTTTCCGTTGTACGAGCGGCTTGGTTGCCGCTTGCTGTCTGCAGGAAAGACTCTACGCGTCAAGCGCCGGCAGTTGGTCAATTGTCGGTTGACATCTCGGGCGGGCTTTTCCGGACAGCTGGCGATGGCGGATTTGTCCGCTTGTTCTCATTGGTGAGAAAAAGATATGAACCTCGTGGCGGGTTGTTTTCTAAAAAATGCACCAAATCTTGTGATGCTTGCAAAAAAGTAATAATAAATAGGGGTTGAGGGCAGAAAAATGATGCATATTGCGGGAGTTTCGGCGGAATATGCATCATTTCCAAAATAGTAACACTTTTGTACCTATAATTTGGTGCATTTTTTAGAAGGAAGCCTCTCTAGAGGTTCAGAAATTTTTTCGGCTTAATTGAATTCGTAAGTTGGACACTGCAATAGCAACCTGGACAAACGAGTACAAAGATGGGTTTGCGCGGTCAAGATGCATATCAGGTGTCCAGATTGCTTTCAATTCTCTTTCTGAAGGGTC
>NZ_JAAKEN010000030.1 GCF_011039175.1 Slackia sp. ZJ119 | reverse complement strand
AAGGCGGCCCCTCCTCTCGCTTCCGCAAAAGAAAGCGCCCTCCGCGAGCGCGACGACCTGTCCTCCCACGGCCTTGCGCCGCAGTACTTTCGGCGATGGCGGGCTTAACTTCCGGGTTCGGAATGGGTCCGGGTGATCCCCGCCTCCGTGGTCGCGCTCGCGGGGGGCGCTCCCCCGCTTCCCAAAGCGCCCTTCGGGCGCCCTGGCGGCTGCATGCGCAGAAGAGAGCGATCCGAGCGCTCCGGGCGGCCCGGGAACAGTCTCGCGGGTCGGGGAGCTCGGGCTATTAGTGCCGCTCGGCTGAGCACGTCGCCGTGCTTGCACCTGCGGCCTATCGACCAGGTGTTCTGCCTGGGCCCTTACCAGAGAGTGGACTCATCTTGGAGCCGGCTTCCCACTTAGATGCTTTCAGCGGTTATCCGTTCCGGACGTAGCTAGGCAGCCGTGCCGCTGGTCGACAACTGCTGCACCAGAGGTCCGTCCGCCCCGGTCCTCTCGTACTAGGGGCGGCCCTCCTCAATCCACTTGCGCCTGCGGAGGATAGGGACCGAACTGTCTCACGACGTTCTGAACCCAGCTCGCGTACCGCTTTAAATGGCGAACAGCCATACCCTTGGGACCGGCTACAGCCCCAGGATGCGATGAGCCGACATCGAGGTGCCAAACCTTGCCGTCGATGTGGACTCTTGGGCAAGATCAGCCTGTTATCCCCGGAGTACCTTTTATCCGTTGAGCGACGGCCATTCCACTCTGGGCCGCCGGATCACTAGAACCGACTTTCGTCCCTGCTCGAGGTGTCTCTCTCGCAGTCAAGCCCGCTTTCACTCTTGCGCTCTCAAGGACGGTTGCCGACCGTCCCGAGCGGACCTTTGCGCGCCTCCGTTACGTTTTGGGAGGCGACCGCCCCAGTCAAACTACCCGCCTGGCACGGTCCCCCCGCCGGATCGCGGCCGGGGGTTAGGACGCCGGAACGACGAGGGCAGTATTCCAAGGTCGCCTCCACGGGGGCTTGCGCCCCCGCTTCACCGGCTCCTGCCTATCCTCTACGCGCCGAGCCAACGCCCAATGCCAGGCTGCAGTGAAGGTTCACGGGGTCTTTCCGTCCTTCCGCAGCCAGGTCGCATCTTCACGACCATTGCAATTTCGCCGGGACCATGGTTGAGACAGCGCCCAAATCGTTACGCCATTCGTGCAGGTCGGAACTTACCCGACAAGGAATTTCGCTACCTTAGGACCGTTATAGTTACGGCCGCCGTTTACCGGGGCTTGGCTTCGGGGCTTCGCGCTTGCGCGCTGACCCTTCCGCGTAACCTTCCGGCACCGGGCAGGCGTCAGACCCTATACGTCGCCTTGCGGCTTGGCAGAGTCCTGTGTTTTTGGTAAACAGTCGCTTGGGCCGTTTCGCTGCGGCCGCAGGCCGCTCCGGGGGCTTGCCCCTTCACCGCCCGCGGCGCTCCTTCTCCCGAAGTTACGGAGCCGGTTTGCCGAGTTCCTTAACCATGGTTCCCCCGATCGCCTCGGTATGCTCTACCCGCCCACCTGTGTCGGTCTTGGTACGGGCGCCCCTCGCCCTGCCTAGGGGTTTTTCTAGGAAGCATGGGATCGCCGGCTTCGCAAAAAGCTTCGTCTCGCGTCTCGGGGTCGCGCTGCGCGGATTTCCCTGCGCAGCCCCCTACGCGCTTTCACGGGGACGTCCAGAACCCCGCCCGGCTGCCCTTCTCCGTCGCCCCTTCGGTCGTAGCGGTCGAGAGGCGGTACAGGAATGTCCGCCTGTCGCGCATCGGCTACGCCTTTCGGCCTCGCCTTAGCTCCCGACTGACCCTGGGAGGATTAGCCTCGCCCAGGAAACCTTGGGCTTGCGGCGGCGGCGTTTCTCGCGCCGCTCTCGCTACTCATGCCAGCATTCTCGCTCGCGCGCGGTCCACGGCCCCTCGCGGGCACCGCTTCTCCCTGCGCGCGACGCTCCCCTACCGCAGGACGCACGTCCTGCCCGCCGCTTCGGCGCCGTGCTTGAGCCCCGTGAATTGTCGGCGCGCGTCCACTCGACCAGTGAGCTGTTACGCACTCTTTGAATGCATGGCTGCTTCTAAGCCAACATCCTGGTTGTCTGGGCAGACGCACATCCTTTGCCACTTAGCACGGACTTGGGGGCCTTGGCGGGCGGTCTGGGCTGTTTCCCTCTCGAGCACGCAGCTTAGCCCACGTCCTCTGACTCCCGGCCTCTCATCGGGCGGCATTCGGAGTTTGGTTCGCGTCGGTAGGCGGTGAAGCCCCCTCGGCGATCCAGTGCTCTACCGCCGCCCGGAAGCGGCCGAGGCTAGCCCTAAAGCTATTTCGGGGAGAACGAGATATCTCCGGGTTTGATTGGCCTTTCACCCCTATCCTGGGGTCATCCCCTCCGTTTTCAACCGAAGTGGGTTCGGCCCTCCACGGGGTCTTACCCCCGCTTCAGCCTGCCCCAGGATAGCTCACCCGGCTTCGCGTCCGCGGCATGCGACTGCTTCGCCGTCTTAAAGGCTCGCTTTCGCTGCGGCTCCCTTCAAAGGTTAACCTCGCCGCATGCCGCGACTCGCTGGCTCATTCTACAAAAGGCACGCCGTCACAGCGCAGATGGCTGCTCCGACTGCTTGGAGGCGCACGGTTTCAGGCGCTGTTTCACTCCCCTCTCGGGGTGCTTTTCACCTTTCCCTCACGGTACTGGTTCGCTATCGGTCGCGGGAGAGTGTTCAGCCTTGGAGGGTGGTCCCCCCTGCTTCGCGCCGGGTTTCACGTGTCCGGCGCTACTCCGGGTGCGTCCCCGGGGGTCCCCCCGCTTCGCGTACAGGGCTCTCACCTGCTCCGGCCGGCCTTCCCAGGCCGTTCCGCTGCGGAGGGGCTTTGTCACCCCGCGGGAGGGGCTCGGCCCTCCCCTGGGACGCCCGTCAACCCCGGAACGGCAGCGCCCGAGCGCTCGTTCGCACGTTCCGGTTTGGGCGTCGCGCGCTTTCGCTCGCCGCTACTCGCGCGATCTCTTTTGATTTCTCTTCCTCCGGGTACTTAGATGTTTCAGTTCCCCGGGTTGTCCCCCCCGGGGCTATGCGTTCGCCCCGGGGGCGGCAGGGCATGGCCCCTGCCGGGTTCCCCCATTCGGGAATCTGGGGATCGAAGGCCGTTTGCGCCTCCCCCCAGCTTATCGCAGCTTGCCGCGCCCTTCTTCGACTTCCCGCGCCAAGGCATCCGCCGTGCGCCCTTTCCGTCCCCGCCCGCGGTCCTGCCGCGAAAGACGGGGGCGAGAAAGCATAGCTTTTCTTTTCGATTTCGCCTCAAAGTCGTCGGTCCGCCTTCCAAAAAGAGATGGAAGGATCGGATCTTTCAGATCTTGTCTTTCTTGGTGGGCGCGGGGGGCTCGCGCCCCCCGCGCGCATACCGAGCCGTCCGGACCCCTCTTTCCGAGGGGTGCTTGGATCAACTCTTGTTTCTTTCTTCTGCGCTATGCAACTGTCAAGGTGCCCAAGGCGGCGCCCTGGGGGCCGGAGACTGGAGCCGCCGGGAAGGGCCTCCCCGGCATGGGTTTGGTTTGGTTTTTTCTTGGGTTTCTCCCTAGAAAGGAGGTGATCCAGCCGCACCTTCCGGTACGGCTACCTTGTTACGACTTCACCCCCCTCACCCTCCACACCTTCGACGCCTCCGCCCCTTGCGGGTTCGGCCGGCGGCTTCGGGTGCAGACGACTCGGGTGGTGTGACGGGCGGTGTGTACAAGGCCCGGGAACGCATTCACCGCGGCGTGCTGATCCGCGATTACTAGCAACTCCGGCTTCACGGAGGCGGGTTGCAGCCTCCGATCCGAACTGGGGCCGGCTTTGGGGGGTTCGCTTCCGCTCGCGCGGTCGCAGCCCGCTGTGCCGGCCATTGTAGCACGTGTGCAGCCCAGGGCATGAAGGGCATGATGACTTGACGTCGTCCCCACCTTCCTCCGGCTTGACGCCGGCAGTCTCGCGCGAGTCCCCAACTCAATGCTGGCAACACGCGACAGGGGTTGCGCTCGTTGCGGGACTTAACCCAACATCTCACGACACGAGCTGACGACAGCCATGCACCACCTGCCAGCCCTCCGTCAGGCCCCCGCGTTTCCGCGGGCTCAGGCTGGTGTCGAGCCCTGGTAAGGTTCTTCGCGTTGCTTCGAATTAAGCCACATGCTCCGCTGCTTGTGCGGGCCCCCGTCAATTCCTTTGAGTTTTAGCCTTGCGGCCGTACTCCCCAGGCGGGGCGCTTAATGCGTTTGCTGCGGCACGGAGGGATCGTCCCCCCACACCTAGCGCCCATCGTTTACGGCCGGGACTACCAGGGTATCTAATCCTGTTCGCTCCCCCGGCTTTCGCGCCTCAGCGTCAGTGCCGGCCCAGAGGCCTGCCTTCGCCATCGGTGTTCTTCCCGATATCTGCGCATTCCACCGCTACACCGGGAATTCCGACCTCCCCTACCGCACTCGAGCCTTCCAGTCCGGGACCCGGCCCGAGGTTGAGCCCCGGGGTTAGAGGTTCCGCTTGGAAGGCCGCCTACGCGCGCTTTACGCCCAATGAATCCGGATAACGCTCGCCCCCTACGTATTACCGCGGCTGCTGGCACGTAGTTAGCCGGGGCTTCTTCTGCAGGTACCGTCTTTTGGTCTTCCCTGCTGAAAGCGGTTTACAACCCGAAGGCCGTCATCCCGCACGCGGCGTCGCTGCGTCAGGGTTTCCCCCATTGCGCAAAATTCCCCACTGCTGCCTCCCGTAGGAGTCTGGGCCGTATCTCAGTCCCAATGTGGCCGATCGGCCTCTCAGCCCGGCTACCCGTCGAAAGCTCGGTGGGCCGTCACCCCGCCGACTGCCTGATGGGCCGCGACCCCATCCCGCGCCGCTTGTCGCTTTCCCCCCGCGAAGATGCCTTTGCGGGGGCGCATCCGGTATCAGCCCGGCTTTCGCCGGGTTGTCCCGGTGCGCGGGGCAGGTTGGTCACGTGTTACTCACCCGTTCGCCGCTCTATTCCCACCAAAAGGTGGCTTAACCGCTCGACTTGCATGTGTTAGGCGCGCCGCCAGCGTTCATCCTGAGCCAGGATCAAACTCTCCGTTCGAAACAGGCCGGGGGGCTCGCCCCCCGGCGGCGTCTCCGCAAAAAATAAATGAATCTGCCCGTTTTCGGATCCAAAGGAAACGACTCTCATGTCGCTCGTCTTGGTCTTCTTCTCTGCTCCAGTATCCGGTTCTCAAGGTGCCCGTCCGCTTCGTCTTCCTCAGCGGCGCGAGGAGATATAATACGCCCCTCCCCCACACCTGGCAAGGGTTTTCTCGCTTTTCGGG
>NZ_JAAKEN010000029.1 GCF_011039175.1 Slackia sp. ZJ119 | reverse complement strand
GAGCCCGACGCCATCGACCAGATCGCCCACAACATCTTCGGCGACGAGACCTCGCCGATCGAGAAGGTGCTCGCCTTCGACATCCCCTCCTCCCGCGCCTTCATGCACCTCGACACGGTGTTCACCCAGATCGACGCCGACAAGTTCACGGTGCACCCGGGGATCCTCGGGCCGCTGACGGTCTTCGAGATCACGCCCTCGGGCTCGGGCTCGGGCATCAAGGTCCGCGAGATCAACGAGCCGGTCGAGCAGCTGCTCTCCGAGGCCGTCGGCACCTCCGTGGAGCTCATCCCCTGCGGCGGCGGCGACCGCATCGCCGCGGAGCGCGAGCAGTGGAACGACGGCTCCAACACGCTGTGCGTGCGCCCCGGCACCATCGTGGTCTACGAGCGCAACGACGTCACCAACGCCGTGCTGCAGGAGAAGGGCCTCAACGTGCTGCAGATGCCCTCGGCCGAGCTCTCCCGCGGCCGCGGCGGCCCGCGCTGCATGTCCATGCCGCTCATCCGCGAGGATTTGTAAGGCCCCGCAGCGCAAGCTGCAACCCCTGATTTCTCGGTGCGGCGTCACCTGCGGCGCCGCACCAGGGGAAACCACTTCCCTCAAAGCGGTTTCCCCTGGTGCGTAAAGACAGCGAGATTCAGCGCATCACCGAGGAAAGGCAGACGCAGCCGTCCGGTCACAGTGGCGAACGAGAGCTGGACGCCCGCCAAGCCCTTCCGCTTGCAAGGCCCGCCTACCGAGGAAGCACGCCCAACCTGCAGGGGCAGGCTTCCTCGCCAGAAGCGGGCCTTCTTCTTTTGCCGAAGACGCCAGACGCCTGCCGCGCCCCGGCCGCATAAAGGCGCACAGCGCACGAGAAAGGGCCCCGCCGGTTCATGTGCGGGGCCCTTTCTTAAACGGCAGCGAACGCTGTGCCGCCTATTCGCCGCCTTCCGTCTTTTCGTACGCCTGCAAGGCTTCTTGCACGAGCGACACGGCGAAGCCGCGCACGTCATAGCCTTCCGACAGCGCCGCAATGGCCGCGCCGTCCACCACCGTGCCAACCATGCGCGGCGGCATGTTCGTCACGCCGCCGTGGCGCAAAATGCGCGATATGGCCAGCTCAAGCATCACGCGGCCCTTCTGGTACGCCTCGGTGACCGCCGGGGCTTCCGCCGCCGCGATCAGCTGCGAATAATGCCCGGCCGGCGCAATGCTGTCGTCGGGCAGGCTTGCGCTCACCAAAAGCTCCGCCAAGCGCTCGCGACATTCTTCTGCCGGCAGGGCTTCCGCCGTGGTCGCCACGCGTTCGGCACGCTCGCCCCACAACTGGATGTTGTATCGCCCGGCCTCGTGCAGCAGCTGCGTCACCGAGTCGAAGTAATACCCCACCGACGACGACGCGGCGCCGGCCCACTTCGCCACTTTGCGGTACGTGACGGCCCGCGGGCCTTCTTCACGCAGCAAAGCCGCAGCCGCCAGCACCAAAGAGGTGCGCGTGATCTGCGCTTTCAATGATTTGGGCGTCTGAGACGTCTCCCCCATGACTTCACCTCGCATACCACATGCTTGCAAAGCAATGCCTTCATTGTAAAAAGGCGTCGCTCCAAGCCCTCCTCTTCGAGCGACGCCCTTATCGGTTGGACGCTTCATTTTGCAAGGTGCGCCCTAGTCCTTGTAATACTCCCTCGGATCGCCGATCTCCGACAGGTCCTTGCCGGTGTGCTCGTGGCTCATGATCATGGCGATCAATGCGATGATCGAAATGACCACCATGTAGAACGCCGGAGCGATGTTGTTGCCCGTCAGGTCGATCAGCCAGAACGAAATGTAGGACGCCGAGCCGCCGAAGAAGGCGTTCGCGCAGTTGAAGCTCAGGGCGAAGCCCGAGTAACGCACGTCGGTCGGGAACGTTTCGTTCAGATAAGACGCCAGCGTGCCGTCGTTGATGCACAGCATCAGGCACATGACCAGCTCAACGATGAGGATGACGAAGAAGTTCATCGTGCTGAGCAGCATGAACGCCGGAATGGTGATGACGATGAAGCCCACGCAGGCGATGATGAGCATCCTCTTGCGGCCCCACGAGTCGGAAATATGGCCAGACAGGAAGATGAATCCGATGTAGACGATCAGCACGATGTTCGTGATGATCGACGCCGACGCAGGATCATAGTTCAATACCGTTTCCAGGTAGTTTGGCATGTACGTCAGCACCATGTAGAAGCCCACGGCATTCAACACGCAGCAGCCGAACGAGATGAGGAGCGGACGCAAATGCTTCTTGAACAGCGTGCGAATAGGCTTGTCTTCGCCAGTAAGACCCTTCGCGGCCAGTTCTTCCTGCATCTTTTCGTACACCGGAGAGTCCTCCAAATGCGTACGGATGTAGTGCGTGATGTAACCCAAAGGCCCTGCCAGCCAGAACGGGATGCGCCAGCCCCAGTCAACGACGAACGAGGATTCGGCTCCCCACAGCGAAAACATGGCCGTGGCGAAGAACGAGCCCACCAAAAGGCCGGTGGCCGTCGACGCCGGAACCATCGAGCAGTAGAAGCCGCGGCGGTCCTTAGGCGCGTATTCCGCGATGAACGTCGCCGCGCCCGCATATTCGCCCGAAGCGGAGAAGCTTTGGACCATGCGGAGCAGCAGCAGCAAAAGCGGTGCGCCCACGCCGAGCATGGCGTAGCCCGGCAGGCAGCCAATGAGGAAGGTTGCGCCGGACATCATCAGAATCGAAATGGACAAAGCCCATTTGCGGCCCTTCTTGTCGCCCATGTTGCCCCAGAAAACGGCGCCAATGGGTCGAACGAGGAAGGACAGGGCGAACACGCCGAAGGTCATCATGGTGGCGACCATCTTGTCTTCGCCTGGGAAAAATACGAGAGCAATAACAGTTGCTAGATACGAGTAACTTGCGTAATCGAACCATTCGATGAAGTTGCCCAGAAACGAGGAACCGACAACCTTCTTCAAAGTTTTATGTTTCTCAGCCTCTGAATAATCGTGATGGTTCATAGTTGCTTCAGCAGTCATGGTAATCCCCCAAATCGTGTACGGCTTCGTTGAAGATGGCAACGGTCAGAATCGTTTTTACTGCATAGGGCATTGAGCTACCCCCTTTCTTTCTTCTTGTTTTCGGGCATATCTCTGAGCGTATGCCTGTTGCACACACTACTATACCCTATAGAAGCGCCGTTTCTTACACGTGCCGGCAAAGCGGTTACGGCAACGGATGCGTTCTCGCGCGTCGCCGCTGCTTCGCGCGCGCCAAGCCGTCTGGGGCGCGCAGATATGAAATCCCCTTGAAACGCTGCTGTAAAGCCCTCCATGCGACAAGAGGAAAGAAGCCCCCGCCGCAGGTGGCCGGGGGCTTCTTGCGATCGATGGTTTAGTAGTCGGCCAGATAGTCGACCTGCGCCTTGCTCGCCCGCAGCACGAACGCCTTTTCGGCCTTCTTGCCGCCCTTGGCAAGCTCGGCGAGCAGCACGCGCTTCAGGCGCGGATACGGATTCATGCCGTACCACGCGAATGCCGTGCCGCCGGTGTAGCATTCGACGATGCTGTGCACCGGCAGGCTGGCGTCGCGCTCCGCATCCTGCTCGATGTAGTCGGCGATGATGTCAGCGCAGACGTCCTTGATGACTTCCGGGCTGATGTCCAGGTCACGCGCCAGTTTGCGCACCTGGAAGTCGACTTCTTCCTGGTCGGCATGCGGGAAGTACGTCACGTCGTACGTGACGGCCGCAAGGCCCGACGCCTTGGCGAAATCGAGCAGCTCTTCAAGCGACACGACCTGCACGTGCTCTTCGGTACGCTCGCTGATGTCGAGCATCGCCGGGCAGCCGTGGATGCCTTTCGCCTCGAAGGCGGCCTTCAACTCGTCGGCGGTCATGGCCGCTTCGAGCTTCACCTCGGTGACAATGTGGGTCAGATTCGTCGTGATTTTCATGAGACTCTTCTTCCTCCTTGGGACGCGTCAGATCACGTAGTCCTACATGCCTTCCTTGTCCATTTCGTCATGGATGCGCTTGTCGAGGCTGTCAGCGATCTCATGCTGCTGCGCCTGCTTGCGACCAGCCACCATGCCCTTCACGGAAGGCACGGCGCCACCGGCGATGATCATGATGCCGCCGATGATGGTGTTGACCGTCAGAGCCTCGCCGAACACGACCAGACCGATGAAGAGGGCCACAGGAACTTCCCAGTAAGCGATGGTGCCGTAGTCGGCTGCCGGCAGGTTGCGGCCTGCCACCAGCAGAAAGCCCAAGGCCAAAGGACCGCAGATGATCCACAGCAGCACGGCGCCGATCCAGTTGAACGTGGTGAAGTGCACCTCGGTCATCCAGTTTTCCTGGCCGGAGATGCCGCCGTAGATGTTCATCGCCAGCACGACGATGACCGCGCCGAGAACGGCGAAGATGAAGTTCCACACGCCACGGGCGATGGTGTCGGCGTCTTTGCGGTAGCCGTTGAAGAACATGGAAGCGCCATAGAAGAAGCCCGAAGCCAGACCGAAGGCGTCGCCGACGATCTTTTGCGGGAACTCTTCTGTGGCCGGCGCCAAGTTGAAGTCAAGGCCGAACGCCTGGCCGCCCACGCCGAAGCCCAGCAGGCCTTCGCCGAACAACATGCCGATGAACACGACGACCAAGCAGACCCACTGCAAAGCGCTCATGGGCTCTTTGCGGAAGATGCGGGCCAAAAGCACGCACACGACAGGGCCGATGTAGATGAACAGCACCGCATTGGCGATGGTGGTCATGAGCGTCGAGGTGACGTAGCAGGCCAGCGACATGCCGATCATCAGGCCGCCGAGCGCGATGGCGGGCGTCAGCTTCAGCTTCTTGAAGGTGTCGACCTTGTGGCAGGCGACCATCAAGATGAGGAAGAGTATCACGCCCATGCCCATGCGGCCGCAAGCCATAAGAGCGCCGATAGAGTCAGAGCCGTTCAGGCCCATGGCGCCGTTGAACATGTCGGTACGCGTGGCCCAGCGGCTGAACAGGGGCACGCAGCCCATGCCAGTGGCGGAAATGAGCATGGCGATAACGCCAAGGCCTTGCTTCATCTCATACTTTTCGCCGCCGTCGCTTTGGCCGCCGGTCGGCTGCTTATTCTCTGCCATTTGATCCTCCTTAAATCAAGTAGCAAGAACGAATTGTGCAATCACCAGCCCTGGGATGCCCCCGATCAACCGTTGTTGATTGCAGACATCCCCACTCGTAGAAAACAAGTGCTGCGATGGGAACAGGCGATTGTGAGCAGAAAGGGGACCCAGCGTCAGCTTTGCCAGATCCCCTTTCCAGAACTATTCTTGCAAGGATTCAGCTGTCCTTACAAGTTACGCAGCGAGATTCGAGAAACTAGTCGTTCCACATCTCCGGACGGACCAGGGTGCAGTCGGGCACGCGGTTCGGGAAGTAGTCGAGGCACTCGCCCTCGCGGTAGACGTCGGCGGTGGAGCAGTGCAGGCCGCCGCCGAAGGCGTAGGCGCCGCGCAGGTCGACCGGGACGACGTTGATGCCGAAGCCGTCCATCTGCTCCTGCTCGTGGACCTCGGAGGCCTCGACGATGACGGTGTTCGGGTCGAGCACCAGGCAGTTCATGGACAGCCACACGGAGCTGTAGCAGAACTCGGGCGGCTCGTCGTGGGCCGGCTGGGCGGCGTCGACGATCTGCCAGTCGTTGGCCTCGAAGATGGCGCGCTGCTCTTCGGGCAGGTGGCGCACCGGGTTGTTGATGATCAGGCCGGGGCGCAGCGGCAC
>NZ_JAAKEN010000028.1 GCF_011039175.1 Slackia sp. ZJ119 | reverse complement strand
TGCAGGGGACAAGCGACGTGGCGTTCGTCATCGGCGGTTCGACGGGCGCAAGCTCGCAGGTTCGCGCCCGCGCCGACGAGACGCTGTCGTTCGGTCCCATCACGCTGCCGCACAACCTCGCCCGCGTCGTGCTGCTCGAACAGCTCTACCGGGCCCAGCGCATCTCGCGCGGCGAGCCTTACCACAAGTGAGGGCCTGTTTGCTGCCGTCGGGCCGAGGCGAAGTTGACCGATTTGGTCACCGTAAGCGCCAACCGGCAGGCCCCGCCCGCTGCCGTGAAACTGATGTTGCAGGTCAACGTAGAGGCTCCGCGAGCGCAGGCTCGGGTCCGGGTTGCGACGCCGCGCCGGTGCATTCGCCCGCGTCTGCACCGGCAGGCCCCGCCCGCCCCTTCGGTTTCTCGGCGAACAAGTGCATGACGATTGCGTGTGAGCGCCGTCGGGCGGGTAGAATGGTCCTTCAATATGCGACAAGAGTGAAAGGTGCGCCCCATGCGCTTTGTTTCGTGGAACGTCAACGGCTTGCGGGCCGTGCAAAAGAAGGGGTTCGAAGACATCGTGAGCCAGCTCGGCGCCGACGTGATCGCGCTGCAGGAGACGAAGCTGCAGGCGGGGCAGGCGACCGTCGATCTGCCGGAATACCGCGAGTATTGGAGCTACGCGGAAAAAAAGGGCTATTCGGGCACGGCGGTGTTCTCGCGCGAAGAGCCGCTGCAGGTGCTGCACGGGCTGGGCAACGACTATCTTGACACGGAAGGCCGCGTGACGGCGCTGGAGTTTCCGAAGCTTTGGCTTGTGGACGTGTACACGCCGAACTCGCAGGACCAGTTGGCGCGGATTGCGCACCGCCTGGAATGGGACGAGGCGTTCCGCGACTTCTGCAAAGGGTTGGAAATCGGCGTTTTGCCTGGTAACGTGCCGTTCGAGAAGCCGGCACCGGGCGAGGGGCACCCGGACGTTGCCGCGCTGCCGCGCACGGAGGGCGGCCCTGCGTGCGACCCGAAGCCGGTGGTGATGTGCGGCGACTTCAACGTGGCGCATCAAGAGATCGACCTGAAGAACCCCAAGCCAAACGTGGGCAATCCCGGGTTTTCGGCCGAAGAGCGCGACAGCTTCCAAGCGCTGCTCGACGCGGGGTTCGTCGACACGTTCCGCAGCCTGCACCCGGACGTGACGGGCGCCTACACGTGGTGGAGCTACCGGTTCAAGGCGCGGCAGAACAACGCGGGGTGGCGCATCGACTATTTCCTGGTCAGCGAGGCGCTGCGCGACCGCGTGACGAGCGCGTGCATCTACGACGAGGTGATGGGCAGCGACCATTGTCCCGTCGCCCTCGAGCTTGACCTGGACTGAGGCGCCCCCGGCGTCGTTTCGCTTCGGCGGCAGGTCGAAGCCCGATGCGGCCGCGCCGTGTGACGGTTCACGCCCCCTGTCGCAGCCGCTTCTGCGCATGTGCTAGAACCCAAGTTCTGCAGCTAATAGAGGCCGTTTACCCTATACGACCCGGGTAAACGGCCTCTCTTCTCGTGACATTTTCCGTGGTGGAACAGCCTAGCTCCGCGGTTTCTTCACAACCGACATCACCTTGTTCATCTGGGACTTGGTCATGACCTCGCGCGACAGGTCGATGCCGACAACATCACAGAGCGCGTCGGTGAGGTCCGTGCGGTAGTCGAAGTGGTAGACGTTGGCGTCGAGGCGGTGTCCCGTCATGTCGGCGAGCGCGTCGGCGACGGCCTGCGCCGACGGGCGAGACCCCGTCGTGCGCTCTGCGTCCGCCTGCATGAGCCGCATGACGGCGAGCGCCACGTAGCAGATGAGGAAGTGGGCGCGTATGTGCGGTTCGGTCCACACGTAGACCGGGCGCGCGTCCATCGTGGACTTGAGCACGCGGAAGGAGTCCTCTATGCGGAAAAGCCCCCGGTAGGCCTCGATGATCTCGCGCTCATCCCACTCCTGCTCGGAGGTGATCACGCAGTAGTAGCCGTCCATGGCCTCGTCGGCGGCGATCCTCTCCTCGTCGAGCACCCAGTTGTGGCTCGCCTTCTCGCCGGTTGCCCTGACCACGGGCACGTCCTTCGCGTACCTCGCCGCGCTGCGGGCTACGGCCGCCGACATGTCGCCGCGCGCGATGGCGGCCTTTGACTTCTCCACGACCTTCTCCCTCTCGTGGCGCGCCCGCTCGAAGAAGTCGCGCGACCAGAACGCGACCTCCTTGACCGGCACCATGACGCGCTCTTTTCCGCCCTCCGGGTTCACGACGTACACGGCCTTGTCGGAGATGCGGCTCTTGACCTTGAACCGGCCCGGCTCTGACTCGACGTACCCGGCGTCGTCGAGCACCCACTCCTTGAGGCTTTTGGCCGCCTTGCGCACGGACTGCGAGAGGACGAACCCGTTGCCGTCGAGCGTGCAGGCGGCGATGTTGTTCGACGTGTTGAGCCCTTTGTCGGCGACCACGACCACGCGCTCGCCATCTGGATTTGATAAGTCCCTCAAACCGGCCTTTTTCATCATGGGAAGCATTGTCGTCATATCGTTTTGGTTGCCGGCGAACAGCTCGTAGTCAAGCGGTATGCCTTTCGCATCAAGCAAAAGCCCCATCTGCACGATTGCCTCAGGGCGGTGCTCTTTAGAGACTCCTTTTTTGCGAAGCCCGCACTCGTCCTCGCCGTCGATCTCGAAGTAATAGTTGGTCACGTCGTAGTAAAGCCGTGTACGATTACGTGGTCCACGACTTGCTTCAAGAGCGGCATTCATGTGCTTGACCAGCGCATCGGCGTTTTCGGCCAGGTAGTCGAGCGAGCGATATACGTCGTCCAAGGTGAAGCCGCACTTGCGGGGAAAGCGCCCTTTGGCCGCGAGCGCCGCCCTCTTGGAGCCGGGGTCCGAGATGCGGTTCCAGACGAGCAGCTCGAGGATGCGGCACGGGTCGAAGGAGAAGCTGCGGGCCGTGCGCTTGCGCTCGAAGAAGCCCCATATCCCCAGGTCCCGGTGGAAGTAGGCGCTCGGCACGGCCGCGCCCATCTCCACGCGGCCCTCGGCTCGCTTGTCGATCTTCTTCGCGGTCGAGAGCTTGACGATCACCTTGGACGGCTCTGGTGCGGCCTCTGCGTTGCGCCTCTTCACCTCGGCGCTCCACCAAGCCACAGGATCGGGGCAATCGTCACTTGTGAGCTCGTCCACGTACCCGATGGATTCCAAGTGGCGAGACTTGGTCTTGCCGTCCACCCGATAGCTCTCTCCTATCGAGAGATACATCCTGCCGTTTTTGCGCTTCTCTTTTTTGAGATACAAGATTCAGCTCCTGACCTGCGTTGATGTCTTTCCATTATATCATAATACGGCACGTTGTAGTGCGCAGAATGTCATAAATTCTTGACAAAGACAGAGCCCTGCAGTGGCCTCTGATCAGGGGACATGCAAAAACAGGTCAGCTAATCAGCTGCAGAAGTCGGGTGGCGCATCGACTATTTCCTGGTCAGCGAGGCGCTGCGCGACCGCGTGACGAGCGCGTGCATCTACGACGAGGTGATGGGCAGCGACCATTGTCCCGTCGCCCTCGAGCTTGACCTGGACTGAGGCGCCCCCGGCGTCGTTTCGCTTCGGCGGCAGGTCGAAGCCCGACGCGGCCGCGCCGTGTGACGGTTCACGCCCCCTGTCGCAGCCGCTTCTGCGCATGTGCTAGAATGAAGCGCATTTTCATCTGCTCGCAACGCTAGAAAGATCGCTATGGACAAAGAGAAAATCGAGCAAGGCGTGCGCCTCATCCTGGAAGGCATTGGCGAGGATTCGACGCGAGAAGGCCTGGTCAAAACGCCGGAACGCGTGGCTCGCATGTACGAGGAAATCTTTTCGGGCATGACCGAGGACCCCGCGGTGCACTTCGAGACCACGTTCGACGAAGGGCACGAGGAAATGGTCATCGTCAGCGACATTCCGTTCTATTCGATGTGCGAGCATCATCTGGTGCCGTTTTTCGGGAAGGCGCACGTGGCCTACATCCCTGCCCGCGACGGGCGGATTTGCGGGCTGTCGAAACTGGCGCGGCTCGTGGACGCGTACGCGAAGCGACCGCAGGTGCAAGAGCGGCTGACGTCGCAGGTGGCGGACATGCTGATCGACCAGCTGCATCCGCAGGGCGTGCTGGTGGTGCTTGAGGCCGAGCACATGTGCATGTCGATGCGCGGCATCAAAAAGCCGGGCTCGAAGACGATGACGAGCGCGGTCCGCGGCATTTTCGAGCGCAACCAGGCCACCCGTTCAGAAGCGCTGTCGCTTATTTTCGCGCCGCAACACTAAAGAAAGGAAATCCCTTATGAAGTGCGTAGTTTCCGTTTTGGGCAAAGACCGCAAGTTCATCGTGGCGAAGGTGTCGAGCGTGCTGGCCGAGTGCGGCGCGAACATCGACGACATCAGCCAGACCATCATGGGCGGCATCTTCTCCATGACGATGCTGACGACGCTCGACGCCGAGGTGGCCGACTTCAACACGGTGCAAGAACGCCTGGCCGCGACCGGCGAAGAGCTGAACGTGCAGATCGTCATTCAGCGCGAAGACGTGTTCAACTACATGTACAAGATCTAAGGAAACGCTGATTGCTTCCGCCAGCCCTGGACTCGCATGACGGCGCCTGGCAGCGTTTCCCTAAGGGAACGTCGCTTTCCAACCTGTTGCCGAAACGACGCGCAGAGGGCCGGCTTTATATGCTACTGTTATAGCAGCATTTAGTGAAGAGAAAGGCTGCTTCCATGGCAACTGATACTGTGCTTGAGCCGGTCGCTTCCGTCGTCGATGGTGTGGCGGTGACGGTCAATTACCGGACCGAGAATGGCGTCCCTGTGTCTGACCAGGAGATTCGTGCGTATATCGACCGCGGCAACTGCCACCACCCGGGCTGCACCGTGCGTGGGCTCGACCTGACGGTCGACGGCGACGACATCGACATCCGCTACGACCTGTCGCCGATGCCCTTCGAGCGCATCCGTCGCATCACGGGGTATCTCGTGGGCACGATGGACCGCTGGAACGACGCGAAAACCGCCGAAGAAGCCGATCGCGTGAAGCATTCCGTGCCGGCCAACTGCGGCTGCTTCGAAGGGAAGTAGGCTGTTCGAGCCTCGCTGCCAACACGCGCGAGCGGCAGTCCGCAAGCAAGCGATTGTAACAAGAAAGCCCGGTTGACCGGGCTTTCTGTGATGTTGAGGGCGGGCAGGTGTCTGACGGCGGCCGACGCGTCCCTTGTGCTGCAAGGCTTCGCGGCGGGGCAGCTTTCGCTCGCCGCAGCCGTCCCGCGCAGCCGTCCCGCCGCCGCCTGCCTCCTAAGAGAGCGGCGCTTTGGATGTGCCTTAGGCCTTAGGCGCGGGCTTCGTGGTCTTGCGGGCCGGCTCGGAGAACGCGGCGGCGCAATGGGGGCAGCGCGTGGCGCCGTCCTTCACTTCTTCCAGGCAGAACGGGCACGTCGGCGGCGTTTCGACCACCTCTTCGCCGGCCTTGTTCCGCTTCAGCAGGCCGCTGCCGGCATTCTGCACCTTGTTGATGCCTTTGACCAGCAAAAACACCACGAACGCGATGATCAGGAAGTTGATGCAGGCGCTGATGAACGCCCCGAAGTCGATGGCCGTTCCGGGGACGACGAGCCCGTCGATCGATCCGCCGCCGAAGATGAACGTGATGAGCGGATTGATGATGTTGTCCGTCAGCGACGTGACGATGCCGGTGAACGCGCCGCCGACGATGACGGCGACAGCCAGATCCATGACGTTGCCGCGGTTGATGAATTCCTTGAATTCGTTCAAAAAGTTCTTCATGATCGCCTTCCTCGTTTCGTTGAGCTTTCCCGTCATCAGTATAAGAAAGGCCGTGCTAGAATGCCAGATGCGATATGCTCGCCGCTGCGGCGATTGCGTGGCGGCACGGTTGAAGGCAAGCGAAAGGCAAGCTCGTGACCAGGATTTATTCTCGCACGGTGCCGCTTGGCGCCGATATCGTCGATGTGTTTTGCACGCTGCAGAAGGGATTTACCGACCAGTTCGTGTATTACCGGAAAGACCGGCCGGTGCGCTTCATGGGGCTAGGGCGCTGCATTGCGCTGCCGACGCTTGAGGGCGTAAGCGTCGATCTGGATGGCGAGGCGGGACACCAACCGGTCTTTTTCTCGTTCAACCGGTTTGACGAAAGCAATCCTAAGCCGACCGACGAGCTGTTCGCGGCGTTTCCGCGATTGCGGCTCATGCTGCCGGAAGTGGTGCTGATTGAGGACGAGCAAGGCGCGTTTCTGCAGGTCAACTCGCTGGGGCCGGTGTACGAGGGGCGTGTGGCGCGGTTTGTGCGCCAGGCTGCGGCCGCGCCGGCGCGGACGGCGCGCAAGGTGGGCTATGCGCTTGTGCCCGATTCGCGCGAGCAGTGGTTTTCGATGATGGATGCGGCGCTTGCGGCGATAGCGGCGGGCCGCGTGCGGAAGATCGTGTTGTCGCGGCGGCAAAAACTCGTTGCTGACCAGCCGTTTTCGTCGAAAGACGTGCTGGTGAACCTCATCGACGGGTCGTCGCTGGGCGCGGTGCTGCTGTATCGCTACGCCGACGTGTTCTTTTGCGGTTGCACGCCGGAGCTGCTGGTGCGCAAGCACGGCTGTCAGGTGGAGTCGATGGCGCTGGCAGGAACGGTGCCGGTTGGCGGCTCGGAGGAAGAGCGGCAGGCGTTGGCGGCGGCGCTTTTGGCCGACGAGAAGAACCGCGTGGAGCACGACTACGTGGCCCGGTTTGTGCGCGAGGTGTTCGACCGCACGTGTTACGACGTCGACGTGCCTGGTCAGCCGCGTGTTCTGCCGCTTGCGCACGTGCAGCACCTGTACACGCCGGCCCGCG
>NZ_JAAKEN010000027.1 GCF_011039175.1 Slackia sp. ZJ119 | reverse complement strand
TGTCAAGTCAGAATCCTACACACTTTTCTGCCTATACGAAAGTCGAGCGGTATCGACTTCAGAGCCATCTATTTGGCATCTGAACAGGGAAAACAACATGAATTCTTACACACTTTTTTGCCTATATGCCTTCCCCTCGCGGGTTCGAATCCTTTGGAAAGAAAAACGCCCATGCTTTGACGAGACATGGGCATGAAAATCTTTATCTGGCGGAGGAGGAGGGATTCGAAAAATCCGCTTCGCGGATTTTTGAGGCCTCGTCGCTTCGCTCCTCGGCCGAAAACCGTCCACTGGACGGTTTTCCCCTCGCGGGTTCGAATCCCGCGAAAGAAAAACGCCCACAGCAGCAAGTTTGCTGAGGACGCATGATTTCATCTGGCGGAGGAGGAGGGATTCGAACCCTCGTCACCGGGGTTGCCGGTGAAACGGTTTTCGAGACCGCCGCATTCAACCACTCTGCCACCCCTCCGAAGGGCGTGCTGCGTTCGGTAAAATGGCGGAGAGATGGGGATTCGAACCCCAGATACCCTTTTGGGGTATACACGATTTCCAATCGTGCTCCTTCGGCCAGCTCGGACATCTCTCCGCTTCACCGATCGTCGGCGCTTTGAGCGCCGCACAGCAGATAAGGAGTATAGCGCAGCTGTCCAGTGCGGGCAAGAAGAAAATACTGCACCACAAAAAAAGCGACCGGCGTCGCGGCCGGTCGCTTCGTCTTCCTTCCAACAGGGGCGGCTGCCTTAGGCGGCTTCCTGCTCCGCTGCAGGCTGCTCGGCGGCTGCGTCCTCGCCGGTTGCTTCGGCGGCAGGCTGTTCGGCCTCGGCGCTGGCTTCGGTTTCGCCCGCTGCTGCCTCGTCGGCGGGCGCTTCGCCCTCGGCGGCTGCGTCGGCGCCCTCGGCTTCCGGCGTCGCTTCGCCTTCGACTGCGGCCGCTTCGCCACCTTCGCCCTCAGCGCTTGCTTCACCTTCAGGCGCTTCACCCTCGGCCGGCGCTTCGTCGGTCGGGGCTTCGGGCGATTCTGCCGCCTCATCCTTCTTCTCGTATTTGCTCATGTCGACGTTGTACGGCACGTTTTCCGGCATCGGGTTGATCACGATGTCGGCCGTTTTCTTTTCCTCTTCGAGCCAGGCCTGGTACGCTTCGTTGGTCTTCTGCTCTTTCACCTGCTCCTTCATGTCGTCGATCCACTCTTCGGGCAGCTGGTCCAAGCTGGTGATTTCGACCTTTTCCACGCCGTCTTCGCCTTTGGTCTTAGGCGCTGTGTACACTTCGGTGCACTTGATGATCTGAATGCCCAAACCGGTGGTTACCAAGCCGCTGACCTGGTCTTTTTCAAGTTCATCCAAAGCAGATTGGTACTCGGGGCTCGGCGATCCGGTCTTGTCCCAGCCTTGGTCCTTCGATTCCGGATCGGTGGAATACTGCTCGGCCGCCTTGTCGAAGTCAAGGTCGCCGGAATTGATCTTGTCGAGCACTTCCTGCGCCGTAGCCTCGTCGTCGGAGGCGAACAGGATCATCGAAGAGCGTTTCGCGCCGTCGTTGGTGGTGGCGTAGGACTGGGCGAATTCGAGCAGCTCTTCATCGGTGGCTTCCTCTTCGGGGGCGAACGTTTCCATGAACGCCTTCGCTTCCAAACGCTCCCGGATCTCGGCGCGGTACTCGTCTTCCGTCATGCCGACCTTCTTCAGCGCGGCCTGCCATGCTTCGTCGGAATCGTAGTTTGCCGCCATCTTGTCGACGTATCCCTGCACCGTTTCGTCGTCGATGGTGATGTTCTGCTCCTTGACGGCTTCTTTCACCAGCTCTTCGGAAACGTACGAATCGATGACGTCCTCGCGCAGAGATTCAGGCGTCATGCCCGTCATGGACAGATACGAGCCCCAGGATTCCTCATCGGTCAAGCCGTACTGCGCCCGCAGGTTCTCGATGTGTTCGGTGATCGTGTCTTCCTGGATCTCGACACCGTTGACCGTCGCAGCAACTCCGCCCGTGTAAGAGGGAGGGGTCTGTGCATCACCGGTCGACTCTTCTCCGGAGCACGCAGCCAACGCGCAAGCACACATTACTGAAAGCCCGACGGACACCGCAGTCCTTACGATGCGAAACTTTTTCATATATGCCCTTCTCGAATATGCTCGTGTAGAGGGAACCCGGATCACCAGGTCAAAATATGCAATGGAAGGTATTTTCGCATATACGGAATTGGCGTTTTTGCCAAGCACAAGATGATCACGGATGCTTCACACTCGATCCTCTCCAGAAGTCGAGCGTCAGCAGAACAGGAACGGGAAGAGTGTGCGAGGGCGGCGGCAAATGCGGCAAAACAAAAGCCGGACCTGGTGTTTTGCACGCACCCGGTCCGGCTTGCCAACAGCTTCCATCCGACTTTGCGGCTACTTCTTGTTGGCTTTCTTTCGTTCGATGGACGACAGGATGCGCTTGCGTAGGCGAATGTTTTGCGGCGTGATCTCGACCAGCTCGTCGTCTTGGATGTACTCAAGCGCCTCTTCCAAGGTAAAGGTGATCGGCGGGGTCAGCGAAATGGCCTTGTCGGCGCCGCTGGAGCGCTGGTTGCCCAACTGCTTGGATTTCGCGATGTTGACGACCATGTCGCCTTCCTTGGCCGACTCGCCGACGATCATGCCTTCGTAGCAGTCCTCGCCCGGGCCGACGAACAGCCGGCCGCGCTCCTGCAGCGTGTCAAGCGCGTAGGCGACCGACTTTTCGGTGGACATCGAGATCATCGAGCCGTTCTTGCGCCCGACCATGTCGCCGCGGTACGGCCCGTATTCGCTGAAGTGGTGGAACATGGTCGCTTCGCCGCGCGTGGCGTTGAGCAGACGGGTGCGCAGACCCATGGTGCCGCGGCTGGGGATCTTGAAGACGAGGTGCGTCTGGTCGCCGCGCTGGTGCATGTCGGCCATCTCTCCGCCGGCGCTGCCGAACACCTCAATGGCCTTGCCGGCGTATTCGCTCGGCACGTCGACGGTGGCTTCCTCAATGGGCTCGAGCTTCTTGCCGGCCTCGTCGACCTTCATGATGACGCGCGGGCGTCCTACCTGGAACTCGAAGCCTTCGCGGCGCATCGTTTCCATCAGCACCGACAGATGCAGCACGCCGCGGCCGGCCACTTCGATGCCGGTCTTGTCTTCAAGTTCCTCGATACGCATGGAAATGTTGCTTTCCTTCTCGCGCATGAGACGCTCTTTCAGCTGGCGGGCGCCGACGATGTCGCCTTCGCGGCCCACGAGCGGGCTGGTCGACGCTTCGAACACGACGGCCATCGTAGGCTCTTCCACCTTGATGGGATCCAGGCGGATGGGGTTGTCGCGACTGGTCACCATGTCGCCGATGTCGGCGTCTTCCACGCCCACCACGGCCACGATGTCGCCGGCATGCACTTCCTGCTGCTTCTTTTTGCCCAGCTCTTCGAAGGTGAACACGTCTTTGATGACCGTGTTGTAGCGCGTGCCGTCGTTTTTGATGACCAGCACGGGCTCGTTTTTGTGGATGGTGCCCGAGAACAGGCGGCCGACGCCGATGCGGCCGACGAAGCTGGAGTGGTCGACGGTGCAGATCTGCAGCGCGACGGGACCGCTCGGTTCGCAATCAGGAGCTGGTACTTCTTTAAGAATCGTATCGAGCAGCGGCACCATGTTGTTGTTGTCGTCGTCGGGGTTGTAGCGGGCGTAGCCGTTCACCGCACTCGCGTAAATGATGGGGAAGTCCAACTGTTCGTCGCTGGCTTCAAGCTCCACCATGAGGTCGAACACCTCGTCGACCACCTCTTCAGGGCGAGCACCCGGACGATCGATCTTGTTGACGACCAGAATAATGCGAAGTCCCTGGTCAAGGGCATGACGCAACACGAAGCGCGTCTGCGGCATGGGTCCTTCGAACGCGTCGACGATCAGCAGCGCCCCGTCGGCCATGTTCAGCACGCGCTCCACCTCGCCGCCGAAGTCGGCGTGGCCCGGCGTGTCGATGACGTTGATCTTCGTGTTTTGGTAGGTGACGGAGATGTTCTTCGACAGGATGGTGATGCCGCGCTCGCGTTCCTGGTCGTTCGAGTCGAGCACGCGCTCTTCCACCTGCTGGTTCTCGCGGAACACGCCCGCCGTGTACAGCAGGCGGTCGACGAGCGTCGTCTTGCCGTGGTCGACGTGCGCGATGATGGCTACGTTGCGAATGTTGTCTTGCTTCATAGGACTTCTTTCTTCTATGACTTCTCTGGCGTTTCACGTGAAACTTTTGTGTCAGGAGGGAAGAAAACGCTGGTCAACCGTGTGTTTCACACGAAAACCAGCCGCCTTCGACGGTGCGTGCGCAAAGGCGGACGGCTTTTGCAGGCGTCGGATGCGCGATCGCACGAACCTATATTAGGCGTCTTCACCCAAATCCTTCAAGATTTTACGCTCTTGTTTGCGCAAATCGGCGATATGTTCGTTAAGGGTTGCCAACGTCCGCTGAGCAGACACAATTTGCACGATGCCCCACACGGCTGCCGCGCCGGCAACGGCCGCCACAACCCCCATGACGCCGAACGGGCGCCGGCCTGCGAACAGCGCCACAATGCCGCCGATGGCCGCCATGCCGATGCCGTTGCGCCGCTCGTCCATCACCACGTCGCGCTGTTTCACAAGCTGCGTGCGAGCCGCCTTGATGCCCGCCAGCCGCGCTTCGGCCTGCGCTTGCGCCCCGCGCGACGAGGCCTTCGACGCACCCGCCGGCCCGCCTTTTCGGGCCCCGCGACCGCTCGTCAGGTAGTCGTAGGCTTCCTGCAGGTTCTTGAACTGCTCGGTCGCGCGTTCCTGCAACTTGGGATTCGAGGCAAATCGGTCGGGATGGAGGATCTGCACCGTTTCCTTGTAGGCCGTCTTGATGTCTTCAGGCGTGGCGTCCTCGTCCAGACCGAGGGCTCGCAACGCTTCTGTTCGATTCATCGTCACCGCTCTCATCGGGAGTTTCGCATGGCGGTGGCATCATACCGACAAGGCGGGCTCCTTGTGCGGGCAGCCGGTCACATTCCAGGAAGAAACTATGCGCCGCAGCGGTTTCGGTCAGTCCTGCGGTTTTTTCACCAAAAACGACAGCGCGAACGCCCCGATGGCGATGGCTAAAAACGCCCAGAACGCCGACGTGTACGATCCCGACCCTTGCTGGAACGACGCCAGTAGCATCGGGCCGATGAACGCCGCCGGTATCATCTGCAGCGTGGCGACCGCGTAATTCATGCCGAAGTGCTTCGTGCCGAAAAAACCGCTGCTCATGGCCGCCATGGAGCTCATGTTGCCGCCGTAGGCCAAGCCCAGCAGCATGAACCCGACGACGATGAGCGGAAAGCTGCCGAACGTCATCGCAATGCCGCACAGCCCCATCGACGCGGCAAAGCCCACAGAAACCCAGGTCAGCGAAAAGCGGTAGCCGAACTTGTCCCACACGATCCCGTTGAGCAGGCGCCCAAATCCGTTGCACAGCGAAACGCCGCCCATTGCCACCGTCGCAAGCATCACGGCTTCGCCAGGCGTCATGCCGGTGTTCACCAGCACTTCTTGCGCCGCTGGAACCGCTTGGCTGATCAGGCCCAACCCACCGCTCGTCACCAGGATGAGCCAGGCGAAGAACAGCCAGAACGCCTTTGTCCGCACCATCTGCAGAGCCGTGTAGTCGCGCGTGAGAACCTCGTTTGCAGCCTTCGCCTTCGCCTGTAGCGCCGCTGTCACGTCCGCCGGCGGCTCGTGCATCAAGAATGCGACCGCCACCATGACGACCACGAACACGACGCCCAGAATCACGAACGTCACACGCCACGTGAACGCGGACAAGAGCATCGTCACCGGCGGGCTGAGCAGCATCGCGCCCATGCCGAAGCCCATCAGCATGCCGCCCGACGCGAATCCTTGCTTGTCGGGGTACCATTTCAGTGCGGCGGCCATGACCACGTCGGTTCCCACGCCGACGCCGAAGCTGACGACGACGCCGTAGGTGAGGTAGATGCCCATCAACGTGTTGACGAGCGATGCGGCTGCAAAGCCGCCGCCGATGATGACGCCTGTCGCGATCATCAGGGTTTTAGTGCTGAAACGCCGCTCTATGGCGCCGGCGGCCAGCATGCCGACGCTGAAGAAGATCATCGACAGCGTGAAGTTGAGCGACGTTTGTGTGCGGTCCCATCCGAAATCCGCCTCGATCGGCTCGACGAACAGCGACCACGCGTAAATGAGGCCCATGAACAGCAGCGTCACAAACGCCGTGGCGACGTAGCGGAAGCGATGAATGCCCGACGATCCCATACAGCGACCCTCCCAGACGGTGTTCAGGGAAACGCTGACCAGTTCCGCCAACCCTGCGCGGGCGGGGCGGGTGTTTGAGGTTTCAACCTTCGTTTGCGCACATCAGTGTGCGCTCTCGGCCTTCAACCCCAGGCATCCGCCCCGCGCGTGCAGGATGAGACGGTCTTAGTCAGCGTTTCCTTCGCGGTAAAACAAGTGCATCCTACTCGACGCACGTGCGGCAAACAAGGGAATCAGGCAAGTTGCCGCCCAAAAGATCGCCACAGCGGGGAATGGTCGTTTTCCCAGTTCGTATGCAGAAGGAGAGGGGGGCGTATAACTTGAAACGCAGGCGTCGAGCGGCCGTGAGCCGGGGCGGAGGGTTGTGCTGCGTCTTGTGGGCATAGTCGGTTGTCCAGCGAAGTCTGTATATGGAGAAAATGTGTGCTTGAGATTTTTAAGCCGATATATAGCAGTTCGCGCATCATTTTCTGGCGCATGCAAAGAATATGCAGTTCAGCTTGCAGAGAGAAGCCTTTTTGTCGGGATGTTTCCCTTTGCTAGGCGCGGTTTTTGACGGATACATGCCTGTCAAGGTGCTGTTCAGGCCGCATCGAACGGCAAAATGATGCAAGGAGCATCAAATCGGCAGCCAATCGTCTCAGCCACACATAGCCTACATATCTAGGAATGCATAAAGCAGGTTTGAAACTGCATACAGCAGCATGGGCGGGTAACCGGGCGAGATCCTCACTACAAAAGTGCCCATCAACGGGCGGTCACTGGAAGGCCGCGGCGGTGCTTGCCGCGGATTCCCCTCTCGGGTTCGATCCCTTCGAAGCCCTTGGGAATGAAAAAACCTCTCGGACGAGAGGTTGGTTGGTGATGGTGGAGCATAGGGGGATCGCAAAATCCGCTTTGCGGATTTTGGACCCTCGTCGCTTCGGCTCCTCGGGTGAATTTCGCCTTCGCGAAATTCGGGATATAGGCAGAAAAGTGTGTCTGGTTAACCCTTCTTTTCCCAGGTCAGAATAGACGAATCACCGTTTGAACTCGACGCCGTTCGACTTCCATATAGGCAAAAAGATGTGTCCGGTTCTGACTTG
>NZ_JAAKEN010000026.1 GCF_011039175.1 Slackia sp. ZJ119 | reverse complement strand
TCGCTCGCGACGACCTCGGCCGCGAGGTCCTCCAGGTAGACCACCTCGGCGCCCTCGCCGCGCAGGATCTCGGCGAACGCGTCGTGCTCGGCCTGGGCGACCTTCAGAAACGGGATGTCGTCGAACAGAAGCTCCTCGAGCGTGTTGGGCGTGAGGTTCAGAAGCTCGGCGCCGGGTCGGTGCAGCATGACCTTCTTCAGAGGGCCGATTTCGCTCGAAACTCGAATGCCGGACATGGGCGACCTCCTTCATATACGGTGATTCGATGACCTCGAATCGGTGGTGTCTTGGTGTCCAAGACTATCTTCGCCATGACTACGAGCATGCACCAACCAATCGACCTTGCCTAGATGTAAAGGGGGTGTAAGGGAGGGTGAATCCCGTATCTAGCGGTCATTTTGCCTCAGTAAACCCGCGCTAAACCCCAGGTCCAAGCCTTGTTCACGCGATGAAACGGGGGCGTTGCCGTCCGGTAATCTAACGGGGCAATTGACGCCCCGCAAGATGCGGCGCATGACAATGGTGTATGATCTGACCAACGAAAAAAGAACGAAGCAGAATTCCGGGGTGCGCAACGTGAGCTTAGTGCTTTTTCATCAAACCTTGCTGGTGCTGCTTGTTTCGATCTTGGTCGCCTCGACGTGTCTGTCGGCCTATTTGGTGTCCCGTCGCAAAATTCTGCTGTATGCGTTTGCAGGCTTTTTATTCTACTTCTTCGACATTGCCTACGTGTTTCAAGATGAATACCACATGCTCATCGGCGGCGACGCGGGGCTTTACCTGGTTGTCCGCTCGCTTGTCGTCGTGGTGACGGGGGCGGGTTCTCTGACGGCTTTGTGGTGGGCCTTGTGCGAGAAGCTGGGCGTTTCGTCGCGGCGGCTGCGCATCGTTCCGGCGGTCGTGTTCGTCGTTGCCAGCTTCGCGATGCTGACGTTTCCGGAAGGCGGCATGCAGCGCTTCCTGTTTTATTCCGTGCGCGCGGCGTACGGTCTGTGGATGTTTGCGTACCTGGTCTATGCCTATTTCACCACGAAAAACGAGATGGTTCGCAGCGTCGTTTCGCAGCGCTGGCTCTTTTTCGGCGTGTTGCTGCTGCTTGACCTTGCCGTCATCGCCGAAGATTGGGCGTGCTTTATCGTCATCGACGCATCGTTTATAGAACTAGGTCCTATAACGCTATCGACTGAGCGCAACTACGCCGAAGAGGCTGCCATGCTCGTGGTGGCGTTCGCGGCGTTTCGCGGGGCCTCGCGCACGCTTGCCCTGCGGTTCGAGCGGCCGCCGCACGGCGGCGTTGTGCGGCAGAGCGAAAACTTCGATGACATTCTGCGGCAGTATTCGTACGAACATTCGCTGTCTGACCGGGAGCGACAGGTGCTCGTGATGGTGCTGGAAGGCAAGGACAACCAAAACATCGCGTCCGAGCTGTCGCTTGCGATCAGCACGGTAAAAGTGCACGTGCACAACATCTTGCAGAAGACGAAGAACGCCAACCGGCAGGAGCTGATACAGGACGTGTGGCGGCTCATGTAGGGGCGAGGGCGTCTGGCGGCGCGGCCTGCTGGCGGGCACGGCCGCTGCTGCGACCGGCGCTTGGAAACCGCCGCTGCGGGCGGGTGGGTGCGACTGGTGCTGGAGCCTGCGGGCGCGGTCCGGCCGCGTGAAAGCCGACGCCAGTGGAAACGACGCCGACCGTGTCTTTACTGCGCTGACTGCAACCTGTTCGGACTCATTCGAGCAATTGGCCGTACAATAACAGGTTATGTCATGGCCACCGAACAAAGGACGCGAATGAACCCTGTTGTAATCGTTCCCACGTTTGTGTCTTCCAAGCGCCGCCGCGAAGGCGGCGTGTTGACTACGTACGACCACGCCACTCCCATCGAATCGCCCGGCGAGCTGCCGCGGCTGCTGGCTTCGCTGCAGAAGGTGCGCGGCATCGGCGCCATCATCGTGCTGGTGGTCAGCGACCGGTCCATCGAAGCCCAGGCGGTCGACAAGGTGCAGGCGGTGGTTTCGCGCTATCCCGCTCTCAGCACGCTGGTGGTGGGAGCTCCTGAAATGGACCTGCTGTACCAGCGCATGGAGCAGCTGGGCCTGGACAGGCTGCACAAAGAAGTGGGGCTTTCCAGCTATGGCGCCATTCGCAACGTGGGGCTGGTGCTCGCGAACGTGTTCGGCTTCGATTCGGTGGTGTTTCTGGACGACGACGAGGTGGTCGACGACGCGGCCTTCCTGCAAAAAGCGATGTACGGCCTGGGAAAGCTGACGAAGAAGGGTATTCCCATCCTGGCGAAGACGGGCTTCTATTTCAATTCGGAAGGGTCTTTTTTGTCGAAGAGCCAGGACAAGTGGTACAACCATTTCTGGCAGCAGGGCAAGGCGTTCAACCGCTGGATCACCAAGGCCATGCGGGGGCCGCGCCTGTCGCGCAGCAACCATGTGTGCGGAGGATGCTTGGCCTTGCACAAAGAGGCGTACAAGCGCCTGTCGTTCGACCCGTGGATAGCGCGAGGGGAAGACCTGGACTACATGCTCGACCTGCGCATGTACGGGTCGGACATCTGGTTCGACAACGCGTGGAACTTGCGGCACCTACCGCCGGACTCGACCAGCGAAGGCACGCGCTTTCGCCAAGACATCTTCCGGTGGCTCTACGAATACCGCAAGATGGAGTTCAGCCAGACGCAGATCGACCTTTTGCAGGTGAAGCCGTCGTCGCTCGAGCCGTATCCGGGTCCGTTCTTGGAGCCCGGCATTCGGCGGCGCATCCGCGTCACGGCGTTTTTGCGCAGCTTGGCGCGGCCCGACAAGCGGGCGTACCGGAAGGCGGCGCGGGCGGCCACCGGCGAGGCGACCACCTATGCCGAGCGGAACTGCTCGAAGTATTTCGAGTTCCAGTTCATATGGCCCGAGCTGATGTCGCGCCTGGAAAACGACCAGATACTGTGCGACGCGCTGCTGCAGTCGTCGAGCCAGCGGGCGGCCGACTTGTATCCCGAAGTCGTGCCGACTGCGACGGGCCCGTCGACGCTGGGGCTGGGCACGCGCCAGGCCATCGACCCGGGCGTGACGAGCGAAATCCGCTTGAACATCCAGGAGTAGGGCATGGATGCGTTTCTGCCGGCTGTGGGCTTGGCGGTCGTTGGGCTTGCGATCGGCGTGCTGTCGGGGCTGTTGGGCGTCGGCGGCGGCACCATCATGATCCCGGTGTTTCGCCTGGTGCTGGGGATGGAGCCGCTTGTCGCCACGGCCACGTCGCTGTTCACGATCGTCCCGACGTCGCTGTCCGGGACGATCTCGCACGTGCGCAACAAGACGTGCGTGGTGCCGCTCGGCGTGGCGGCGGGCCTGGGCGGGGCGCTCATGTCGCCTTTCGGGGTGCGGCTGGCCGCCCTGTCGCCGACGTGGCTGGTAATGCTGACTGCAGCGCTCATTATTGCCTGGTCGGCGTTCAAGATGTTCTCGAAGGCATTGAAGAAGCCGCCGGCAAGCAAAGCCGCTGGCACGGGCTGTTCGGCCGGGGCGGGGGCTGCTGCGGACGCCCGCGCCGCCCGGGCGGCCGGGACGGCTGCAGGGTCCCAAGCGGCCGGGGGCGCCGGTGCGCCCGCCGCGCAGGAGCAAGGCGCCCGTCGCAAGCTTTCTCGCAAGCAGCTGGCCATCGGCGTCGTCATCGGCCTGGCCGCTGGCTTGGCCTCGGGATACGTCGGAGTCGGCGGCGGCTTTCTCATGGTGCCGCTGTTCCTTTCGCTTCTGGGCACCTCGATGCACGAAGCGTCGGGCACGTCTTTGCTGGCCGTCATGATTCTGGCGGTGCCGGGCGTTGTCCAACAGGCGTTGTTCGGCAACATCGATCTGCTTGCGGGCGTGTGCATCGCGCTCGGCACGATTCCCGGCGCGTTTTTCGGCGCCCGCTTGGCTCCTCGCGTTCCTGATCGTGCGCTGCGCCTTGCGTTCGGCTGCTTTTTGCTCGTGGCCGCCGTGCTGCTGGCGGTCAACGAGTTCGGCCTGCTCGGGAATGGCTGATTGAGGCCGCCCGGGCCTTCTCTTCGGCTATACTGGTGTTTTTACCGTGCGCGTGCGGGTGCGCGTGCCGTTCGTTTCCAAGAGGAGGAGCAGCCATGGGCCGATCTGAGCAGACTGGCATGCGCTACGCCATGCCGCGATTTTTCACGCTGGAGATGTTTGCGTTCACGCTGGCGGTGCTCTCGGGCCTGGTGCTGCTGTGGAACCTCATCGACGCGGGCGGCAACGTGGGCATCTTGTTCTGCGCCGGCATCATCTTCACCCTTTCGCTTGCCATGGTGGTGCGCCTGTTCATGGATCCGGACTGGGTGCGTGCGCGGCAGACCGATTCCATGCTGAAGGTGGCCAGCCAGACGCTGGCCTGCATGGACGAAGGCCTGGACATGCACGCGGCGCGGCAGATCTGCTCGCTGCTGCTGCCCGCGTCGGCCGCCTGCGCCGTGGCCATCACCGACCGCGAGCGCATTTTGGCTTACGAGGGCCATCAGGAACGAGAGAACCCGGCGGGCATTCCCATCAAGACCGCCGGCACGCTTGCCACGCTGCAGGACGGCGAGATGCGCGTGCTCTATACGCCCGAAGACATCGGGCTCGCGCCGAACGCGTCCATCAAGGCGGCCATCATCGTGCCGCTTTCCGTAGGGCATGAGGTGGTCGGCACACTGAAGTTCTATTACCGGCGCGCGCGCCAGATCAGCGAGACGCAGAAGTCCATTGCCGAGGGGTTCGGGAAGCTGCTGAATTCGCAGATGGCCGCCACCGCGATGGAAGAGCAGGCGCAGCTGGCCACCCGCATGGAGCTGAAGATGCTGCAAAGCCAGATCAACCCGCATTTTTTGTTCAACACCATCAACACCATCGCGTCGCTCGTGCGCACCGATCCGGAAAACGCCCGCAAGCTGCTGCGCGAGTTCGCGACGTTTTACCGGCGCACGCTGGAGAATTCGGGCGACCTGATCGTGTTCGAGCGCGAACTGGGGCAGACGCAGCGCTACTTCCTGTTCGAGGTGGCGCGTTTCGGGGCCGATCGCGTGGCGCTTGAGGCCGACGTGGAAGAAGACGTGCTCAGCATGATGGTGCCGGCGTTCATCATTCAACCGCTCGTTGAGAACGCCGTGCATCACGCCATGCCGGCCGAGGGCAAGCTGACGGTGACCGTGTCGGGGCGCGCCGAAGGACCTGACGTGCGCATTCAGGTGGTCGACGACGGCATTGGCATGGACGCGGAAACGTGCGATCGCATCATGCACCCCGAGTCGTCCACGGGCATGGGCATTGCGGTGAAGAACGTGCACGACCGCATCGTGGGATTCTACGGGCCGGGCACTGAAATGTCAGTGGAAAGCGAGCTGGGCGTCGGCACCACGGTGACGCTGCTGCTGAAGGGCGGACGTGCGCAAACGGTCGCTCCCGTGGTGGTGGAATAGGGGCGCGGCCGAGGCGTGCCGAGGTCGGCGAAAGGCGCCAGACGCCGGCCGCTGTGTGCGCGTCCGACCGGCGCCAGGCGGGTCCCTACGCAAGCAGGCCACCCGAACGAGCGGATGGCCTGCGGTTTTGTGGTGCCCCCGGGCGGATTCGAACCGTCGACACCTGCTTTAGGAGAGCAGTGCTCTATCCCCTGAGCTACGGAGGCATAACTCTTTCATTGTAGCACAAGTGAGGAGGAAGAAGCGACGAATTGCGACGGACCCGGCCGGTCCGCCTCCGCAGGGCTTTCTCGGCAGGCGGCGCTGCCGAGGCCGCGCAGATGGGAGCGCGTCTCGTCAGTTTCCCGCTTTCGCCGGCTTGCTGTCAACCGCCAGCGCCCGCTCTGCGGCCTCCCTGCCGACGAGCCCTGCCTCGACGAGCTTGTCGAGCATCTCTTCCCGCCCCTCTGCTCGTCCTTCCTTTCGCCCCTCTGCTCGGCCTTCCTTTCGTCCTTCTTCCCGCCCTTCGCGCCGCGCCTGCTTGCACTTCACCGCGAGGTCCATCTCGTAGGTCATGACGCCCATTATCAGCTCCTCGTCCTCGTTGACTTGCCGTACCGCCGCGTCCAGTCCCGCGACCAGGCGATTGGCGGCCGCGTCGCTCGTGCCGCTTTCCAGGTATTCTAGCAGAGCACGCAGTTTGGGGCTTTCGGCGTGGGAAAACGCTTGCGTTACTGCGACGACGGCGTGGAAGCCGCTGCCGAGCGAGAGGCTTGGGTCGTCGACGCACAGCGCATCGAAGCGATAGAGCGCTTTGTTGCGCCCGAACGGATCGTGCTTGCACAAAAAGATGATATAGAGCTCTCCCATTTCGTCGTATCCGGAGCCTTTCTCAAGCTCCTTGGTGTCGATGGCGGCCTGATAGTAGCGCATGCGCTTGCCTATGGCGTTGTCGCGCGACATCTGCAGCTCCACGTCGAACGTGCGCCCCGACTCCTTTGCGACCACGTCGCAGCGGACCGAGCGGGCGGTCGCCAGCAGGTGGCTTCTTTCCGCTTCGACCAGCTCCAAAGAGGCTATCTCGATGTCGAGCACCACTTCGATCAATTGGCGGCACAGATCAGGATTGCGCTCCATTACGATAGGGAAGAGGTATTGGTTGGCGAGCGGTAGGAAGGCGGGTTTTTCCCGGATGCGTCGAGCGGCCATGGCGTCTCCTGTCGTATCGAAGTGTCCATGGCGCCATGCTAACAAGGAAGCCTTGCGCGGCTTTGGTCCAGGCCTTGCAGAAGCCTTGCCGAAATGACGAGGGATCCTTATGCGGATCCCTCGAAACCTTACGCGCCTTGACGGAGTTTCTTGCGCAAGCAGACGCGCTTTTCATGCGGACCTGTCCGGCCTGCCCCTGCGGTGAGGCTTCTCTCGACAGGCGTTTGGGGCGGCGCCTGTTATCGCGCGAACGCCAGCAGCTCGTTCGCGTGCGTGACGATGGCGTCGGCTCCGGCTTGCTCAAGCTCGCAGGCGTCGTGATATCCCCAGCTCACGCCGATGCTGAAGACGCCGGCGTCGGCGGCGCAGCGCATGTCGGTGGGGGAGTCGCCCAGGTAGACGGTCTGGGCGGGCGTCACGCCGAGCTGGCGCATCATGCGTTCAAGCCCGGTCGGGTCTGGCTTGCGCGGCGTGTCGGCGTCCTCGCCTTGCAGGGCGTCGAAGGTGTCGGGCAGGCACTCGCCGATGCAATCGCGCACGGCTTGGTCGAACTTGTTGGACAGCACGCCGAGCTTCAGGCCGCGGCCTCGCAGCTCGGCGAGGACTTCCAGCACGCCGGGATAGGGCGTCGTCAGCTTGTTGCCGACAACGGGATACAGCTGCTTCCAGCGTTCGAAAACCGCTTCGACAACGCTGTCGGGCGTGTCGGTCGGCGCGGCCCGCTTGACGAGCATGCGTCCGCCGTCGCCGACGCAGCGTAAAACCTGTGCGGGCGTGCGGGCGGGCAGGTCGAAGTCCTGCAGGGCTGCATTGGTGAGAACCACCAGGTCGGGAAGGGTGTTGAGCAGCGTGCCGTCCAAATCGAAGATGAACGCCTCGAAGGCGGGGCGCGATGCGGGCAGGGGCTGGAGTTTCGGCATAGGGCGTTTCCTTTGGATTGCGAAGGGGCATAGGTTCGGGCAGCGTCGCTGCCTTGCTATTCGGCGGCAGCGTCGCGCTGAGGCGATTCTACCGGAGTCTTTTCCAGAACCAAGTTCGGAATACGTATTTTCATGAGATACAGCAACCATGCATACACCGCCGCAAGGACGCCCCATACCAGATAGTTGACGCCGTCCACGCCCCTCACGGCAAACGCGCTGGCCAGCATGACCGCCAGCGACACGAGCAGGATGCGGTTCTTCACGCGCGTCTCGATGCCGCGCTTCTCGCGGAAGGGGACCACGTAGGCCTGGTAGACCTTCGTGGAGGCGAGCCAGCGGTCGAGGCGTTCGGACGACCGCGCGAACAGAAACGCCGCCAACAGCAAAAGCGGCGTGGTGGGAAGCACCGGAACGAAGGCCCCGACGATGCCCAGGATAGCGCAGATGACGCCGCAGCAGGCAAGCAGGGCTCGAATGACGGGGTTTCGCATGCGTCTCCTTCGCGTTGTTGGCGGGCGGCGGCACGGTCAAACAGATTTTGCATGATACCAGATTTCGCCGGCCTGCACGCTCGTCCCGTTGGGCGCGGCCTGCATCTCGCGACGGCCGTCCGCGAAAGCCGGCCGAACCTTCCTGCTGCGCAAGAGGGGAGAATTGCTATCATGCAAGGCGAGATGCTTGGTCCGTCGAGGCTCGATCGACGGCAAGCGCGGTTGAGGAATGAAAAGCCGACGGAGGTTTGACTATGAATGCATGCGAGGCGAGCACAGGCTCGTTCGAGGGCTCGTTCGATTCCATCTTGAGCGCTTGGCAAAAAGACGCGTACTGGATCAGCTTTTTCGTCCGCCCCTGCTGTCCGCCCCCTTCCGAAGAGGTCGCGCTCGGGCATTTGGAAAAGCTGCGCACCGAGATTCGCTCCAACGCCGTTTTCTCGGACGGCCAAAAGCAACAGCTGCTAGAAATAGTGGACGACCGCGAAACGTGGTACAAAAACTCGCCCTTCTGCCGCTCTTGACGTTTTGTTGCGCATTTCGCAAACGGGGGCGGCATAGAAGGCGACAAAACCGGCGCTACGTGGGCTTTCGCTTCTGCATATCTGTAAAACAGATAACCCAGTATCTGTTTTTAGTGTTTTACACCAGGTTTGCAAGCAGCTAGTATGCCCAAAGACAAAACGCCGGAAGGAAATGACGTACCCGTGATAGAACTTCGCAACATCGACAAAACGTTTCGCAGCGGAAAGACCGACGTGTTCGCCGTGCGCAATGTGAGCCTTTCCGTCCCTGACGGCGAGATCTTCGGCATCATCGGTTTTTCCGGTGCGGGGAAATCGACGCTCGTGCGCTGCATCAATTTGCTCGAGCGCCCCACGTCGGGCCAGGTGGTCGTCGACGGCGTCGACCTTACGACGCTGTCGGCCAAGCAGCTTCGCGCCGCACGCAAAAACATCGGCATGATCTTCCAGCAGTTCAACCTGCTGTCGCAGCGCACCGTCGCCCACAACGTGCGGTTTCCCTTGGAGACCAGCGGCGTGCCGCGGGCGCAGGCCGACGAGCGGGTGCGCGAGCTGCTGCAACTGGTGGACCTGTCGGACAAAGCCGACGTCTATCCGGCGCAACTGTCCGGCGGCCAAAAGCAGCGCGTCGCCATCGCGCGGGCGCTTGCGTGCAACCCGAAGATCATCCTGTGCGACGAGGCCACCAGCGCACTTGACCCGCTGACGACGCATTCCATTCTTGACCTGCTTAAACGGCTGAACGAACAGCTGGGCGTGACCATCGTGGTCATCACGCACGAAATGCGCGTGGTCGAGCAGATCTGCGATCGCGTGGCGGTCATGGACGCCGGGCAGGTCGTCGAAGAGGGCCGCGTTCGCGACGTGTTTCTGCGCCCGCAGTCCGAAACGGCCCGCCGCCTCATCGATCCGGCGTACCAGGCAGGGTCGCGCGTTTCGCTGCCGCCGAACACGCTGCGTTTGGCGTTTACCGGCGAAGAGTCGGGCGCACCGGTCATTTCCGACCTTACCGTGCAATGCGACGCCATGGTGAGCATCATGTCCGCGAACACCGAAAACATCGGCGGCAAGCCGTTCGGGCAGATGCTCATCGAAATGCCGCCCGATGCCGCTTCGCAAGCACGCATCTGCGCCTACCTGGACAAACGCGGCATTTTCTACGAAAAGAACGATGCTTCGGAAGGCGGCGGCCGAATGCCGAAGCAGGCGGCTTCCACGCTGCCTGCCCAAATGCCCGCAAGCGACGCCTCTGACGCCTGCGACGCCCCGCAAAACGACGTCCCTGCCATTGGAAAGGAGTGAAGGTCATGTCACCGGAAATGATAGACTTGCTGATCGTCGGCGTGTGGGAGACGCTGTACATGGTCTTCGCGTCCACGATCATCGCCTATGTGCTGGGCATTCCGCTCGGGGTGACCCTGTATGTGACCGACGCCAACGGCATCTGTCCGAACCGTGCAGTCAACGTCGTGGTAGGAGTCGCCGTCAACATCTTGCGTTCCATCCCCTTCCTTATTCTGCTGGTCATGATCCTCCCGATGACGCGTTTGATCGTCGGGACGACCATCGGAAGCACGGCGACCATCGTGCCGCTCGTCGTGGCTGCGGCGCCGTACGTGGCCCGCATGGTCGAGTCGTCGCTGAAGGAGATCGACCCCGGCGTCGTGGAAGCGGCGCGTGCGATGGGCCTTTCGGTCTGGCAGATGATCGCGAAGGTGTTTCTGCCGGAAGCGAAACCGTCCCTGCTGGTCGGAGCCGTCATTTCGCTTGCGACCGTCCTCGGCTATTCCGCCATGGCGGGCTTTGTCGGCGGCGGCGGCCTGGGCGCCATCGCTGTCAACTACGGCTACTATCGCTACCAGTTCGACGCCATGCTTGCGACCGTCATCCTGCTCGTCATCATCGTGCAGATCATCCAAGAAGGCGGCCTGGCGCTTGTTCGCAAAGCCGACAAGCGGCTCCGCTAGCATCATCCATCCCTCTTTGAAAGCAACGCGGGCTGAAACGCGCAGCGTCGACATGCGCGGCCTCATCACGCGATTTGCCTAGTAATGTTGTCAACAATCGAAACCATCGAAACCAACAAAGAAAAGGAAACAGCATCATGAACAAGATCATCACCCGCAAGACGTTCCTCACGAAGTGCGCCGCCTGCGTGGTTGCGGCGGGTCTGGCAACCTTTGCGCTGGCGGGTTGCGGCGGCAGCCAAGACGCCGCCGAGTCCACCTCGGCCGGCAGCGGCCAGGACGCCGCCGAACCTGCCTCGACGGGAGGCGACGACAAGGTCATCAAGGTCGGCGCCTCGCCGACGCCTCACGCGGAAATCCTCCGGGCGGTCCAGGAGGACCTGGCCGCCAAGGGCTACACGCTTGAGGTGACGGAATACAACGACTACATCCTCCCCAACACCGCCTTGCAGAACGGCGAGCTTGACGCCAACTACTTCCAGCACATCACCTACCTGAACGACTTCAACGAGGAAAACGGCACTGATCTGGCCTCGGCTGCCGAGATTCACTTCGAGCCGTTCGGGCTGTACTCGAACAAGGTGCAAAACGCCGCCGACGTGCCCGACGGCGCCACGGTGGCCGTGCCCAACGACACCACCAACGAGGCACGCGCCCTGCTGCTGCTCGAGCAAGAGGGGCTTATCAAGCTGAAGGAGGGCGCAGGCATCACGGCGACGATTCTCGACATCGAAGAAAACCCCAAGAACCTCAACATCCAAGAGGTGGAAGCGGCCCAGGTCCCGCGCACGCTTGACGAGGTCGATCTGGCCGCCATCAACGGCAACTATGCGCTCAACGCAGGCCTGAACGTGGCCGACGCCATTGCGACCGAGGCGTCCGAGGGCGAAGCGGCGAAGGCGTACGCCAACGTGGTTGCGGTGAAGACCGGCAACGAGAGCTCGGAAAAGACGAAGGCCCTCGTGGAAGCGCTGCAGTCGCCCCAGGTGAAGCAGTTCATCGAGGAAACCTTCAGCGGCGCGGTCGTCCCGGTGTTCTAACCGTTACGCTCTCCTTATTATATAGGTACGTCGAAGCGGGCCCGCAGCGCAGGCCCGCTTCTTTGTGCGACCGGTGATTCGTGCCTAGCCGCGCCAAGCCAAGGACCCCCGCCCCGCCCGCCGGCCCCGGCCCCCTCCCGAGGGCCCCGAGTTGTGGAGACGCCCGAATCCTCCACCAGGCCTTATGGAGGAAGCGGGGGAATTCCCCCCCGAAAAGCGAGAAAACCCTTGCCAGGTGTGGGGGAGGGGCGTATTATATCTCCTCGCGCCGCTGAGGAAGACGAAGCGGACGGGCACCTTGAGAACCGGATACTGGAGCAGAGAAGAAGACCAAGACGAGCGACATGAGAGTCGTTTCCTTTGGATCCGAAAACGGGCAGATTCATTTATTTTTTGCGGAGACGCCGCCGGGGGGCG
>NZ_JAAKEN010000025.1 GCF_011039175.1 Slackia sp. ZJ119 | reverse complement strand
CGGTCCGTCAGGCGCGGGCGCGGGGCCTGGGTCCAGATGAAGTCCGGGTCCTCCTCGAAGTACTTCATCATGAGCGGCCAGTAGGCCAGGTACTCGAAGTAGCGGCAGCGGAAGGAGTTCGCAGCGGCCATGATCTCAGGGCCGACGGTGAGCAGGATGTCGCGGGGCGGCATGCAGGTCATCATCGAGTCGTTGCGGAAGTCCGGCGTGCCGATGGCCTGGTTCCACTGCAGGGGCGTCGGGCGGTCGACGACCACGCCGCGCTCCTCGCAGGCCTTCACGAGGTTCTCGAGGCAGGCGTTGCCGACCTCGACGGTGCGCAGCGGGCGCAGGCCCCACATGCCGCGCATCTCGGAGTCGACCGGAACCTTCTCAGAGGTCGCCGGCTCCTCGGGCGGGATGACCGAGTTGTCGCACATGCCGATGATCACGTGCTTCAGCGGATCCCAGTCGTTCCAAGAGTTGACTATCTTCGCCATGACAGTCTCCTTTCTTTGCCGGCGCTGCGGCCGACCTAGAAGTGTGCCCTTGTGGGCTTGTACAGCGTGGACGCCTCTTCAAACGAACACGGATTCAACGCTTTCGCGCATCCCGCTCTCCTTCGTCCGTTGCGGCGACCCGCAGCTGATGGCACTCTTTATAGCACCTTTTTTGTTCACCTGCAACACGAAATTACGAGTGTTTTGGGCGTTCCTTCCACTTCGTTGTGCAAACGCACAATTTTATTTCCGTTACCGATCCGTCACTATATTCATAATATCGGGCCGTTACGCATATTACCGAGACAATCAAGCACAAGCCTGCATATCTCTCTGTAACCAGTCATATAACAGTTTCACTCCCATTTGACGCTCGTTGAGCGAAAACTTTTTTCTGAGGAAATCTTGCCGTCAAGCTTTCAAGGGGCATTGTCACCATTTGCACACATTTCGCACCGACACGGAAACTGTCTCACAAGCAACCCTCCTGCATGGCACCGCACGCCGCCGCGACCCATCTTGGAAAACGTGCCGTGCGAACGCACAGATATCCTCACTCTTGCGAAAGCAACTTCTTGTGCAAGTGCTCAAACTGCGTGCTTCACGCCTGCGGGCCAAGCAGGCCAAAGAAGCGCCGCGGGCGCTTTGCCTGAAGATGCCCGCTCAAGGCGCTATGACGCCCGCTTCCATGCGACCGCGGCGTGCGGGCTCGTTTCCTCGGCATAATAAGGTGAAAAACGCGCTTGAAAGAGGTTCGCCCATGTGTCTTGCCATACCAGCCCGCATCACCGAACGCAAGGAAGGAAGCCTTGCGACCGTCGACATCCTGGGGGTCAGCCGCGACGTCGCGCTCGACCTGACGCCGCAAGCCGAAGAAGGCGACTACGTGCTCGTGCATGCCGGCTTCGCCATCGAAGTCGTCGACGAGGCGTTCGCCCAGGACACGCTCGACTTGATCCGCCAGTTTCCCGAGCTGGCCGACCTCGACACGGCGGAGGCTTGATCGCCATGGCCTCCTTCGACCTGAACGCCTTCAAGGACCCGACGCTGGCCCGCGGGCTCATCGACTCCATCAACCGCCTGGCGCCCACGCGCGAAACCACGCTCATGGAAGTGTGCGGCACGCATACGGTCGCCATCGCGCGAAACGGCATCCGCACGCTCATGCCCGACACGGTGCGGCTGGCGAGCGGGCCGGGGTGCCCCGTGTGCGTGACGGCGAACCGCGACATCGACGCCGTCATCGCGCTGGCGAAGGTCCCCGGCATCGTCATCGCCACGTTCGGCGACATGACGCGCGTGCCCGGGTCCACGTCTTCCCTGCTGAAAGAGCAGGCCGCCGGCGCCGACGTGCGCATCGTGTACTCGCCGCTGGACGCGCTTTCCATCGCCCGCGAAAACCCCGACCGCGAAGTGGTGTTCGTGGGCGTGGGCTTTGAGACCACCACGCCGCTCGTGGCGATGTCCATCAAGCGGGCGGCGGCCGAAGGCTTGCGCAACTTCAGCGTCATCGGAGCGCACAAGAACATGCCCGGTGCGCTGGAAGTGATCGTGAACGACCCCGCGCTGTCGCTGGATGCGCTCATTTTACCTGGTCACGTAAGCACGATCATCGGCACGGCGCCCTATGAGTTCCTGGCGCGAGAATACGGCATCCCCGGCGTCATCACCGGGTTCGAGCCGCTGGACGTGCTGCAGGGCATCGCGATGATCCTGCGGCAGCTGCACGAGGGCCGCGCCGAGATCGAGATCGCGTACGCCCGCGGAGTCATGCCGCAAGGAAACCCCGTCGCGCTGGCCGCCATCGACGAGGTGTTCGAAACGGTGTCGGCCACCTGGCGCGGGCTGGGCGAGATCCCCGGATCGGGCTATCGCATCCGGCCCGAGTTCGCCGCCTTCGACGCGCTCGCGCGGTTCAGCCCCGTCGTGGAGCCGACGCAGGAGCCGAAGGGCTGCCGATGCGGCGACGTGCTGCGAGCCGTCATAGCGCCGAACGAATGCCCCCTGTTCAGGAAGGTGTGCACGCCGGAAAACCCGGTCGGCCCCTGCATGGTGTCGGGCGAAGGGTCGTGCGCGGCGTATTACCGATACTACTGATGCGCAAGCGAGCGCTACGACAGGCACCGCGCCCCCGCCGCAGGTCCGCGACGCAAGCTGGCCGCCGGACGACCGGCTGCAGCCTGGCCGCAGCCCTGCTCCCCCGCACCTACCGCAGCCTTATTCCTCCCCCGCGCCCTCTTGCGCCAGGCGGGCGGTCGCCACGACGGCTTGGCCGAACGAGACGCAACCGTCGTTGGGGGGAAGCTCGCGGTTGAGGCCCACGGTGAAGCCGGCCAGCTCCAGATCGGCCGTGACGCGCTCTATCAGGTATCGGTTCATGAACACGCCGCCGGAAAGCGTCACCAGGCTGATGTCGTACATGGATCGCACCAGTTCAGCGGCCAAGTAAACCGCCTGCGCCATCGCATCGTGGAAGCGCCGGGCTATCAGGCCCACGTCCACGCCGGCCTCTTTGTCGTCAAGCAGCGCCTTGAACACCGGGCCGGCGTCGAACAACAGCACCGCCGTTTCTTCCGCCGTGCTGTCTTCGGCAGCCCCGTTCTTCACGATGTCGACCATGTAGCGTTCCTGGATGATGCGGGCGTGGCTCTTCTCGCCCTCGTCAAAGCTTTCGGCAGGCAGCTCGTCGGCGTCCATGTCGGCATACAGGCCCATGGCGGCCTCCAGCAAAATGGCCGGCTCGCCTTCGTATGTCGGGTTGACGCACACGCCCAAAAGGGCGCTCGCAGCGTCGAACAGCCGCCCGACCGACGAGGTCGTCGGGCAGTTCAGGCCTTCCTCGATCATGGCGGCGCAGACGGCGGCCTCGTCCCCCAGCGCCTCGATCGCGCTGACAGCCGCCGGATGGTCCAGCAGGTCGAACGCCCACAGCACGCCGTAGGCCATGCGCAGCGGATGCTTGATGGCCGCAGCGCCGCCCGGCATGGGCGCGTAGGAGAACTGGGCGAAGCGCTCAAACGCTACCTGGTTCGCTAAGAGTACTTCCCCGCCCCACAGCGCTCCGTCGGGGCCAAAGCCCGTGCCGTCGAACGTGACCGCGCACGCCGGGCCCTCCAAGCCGTGCTCGCCCAAGACCGACGCCGCATGCGCGTGGTGATGTTGGATGCCCATGACCGGAAGGTCCTGGTCATGGGCCCATTTCGAGGAAAGGTATTCCGGGTGCAGGTCGGCCGCGACCAGCTTGGGCGCCACGTCGAACAGCCGCTCGTAGCGCTGCTTCGTCGCCAGCCACGCGTCGAACGTCTCGACGTTTTCCATGTCGCCGATGTGCTGCGACACGAACGCCTCGCCCGGGCGCGTCAGCGTGAACGTGTTTTTCTGCTCCGGGCCCGTCGCGAACACCTCCGGCACGCCTGGCGCGGCGCTGGCCAGAGGAAGCGGCAGCGGGGCATAGCCGCGAGCGCGGCGGATGAACTGCACGGCCTCGCCGGCAGCGCCCACGGAAATGACGCGCACCACCGAATCGTCAAAGCGCGTCAGAATGTCGCGGTCGTTGCCGAGCACTCCGTCGGCAATGGAAAACAGTTCGCGGCAGGCTTCCTCGTCGCTCGTCACGATGGGGTTGTCGTGCACGTTTCCCGAGGTCATCACGAGCATGGTGCCGCCGGTTTGCGCGAAGTCGTGCATGAGCAGGTGCTGCACGGGCGTGCACGGCAGCATGACGCCCAGTTCGGGAAGCGCGTCGGCCAGCCCCGGCACGAACGTCGCGCCAGGCCGCTTGCGCAGCAGCACGATGGGCCGCGCCGCCGATGAGAGCAGCGCCTCTTCGGCCTCGTCGACCAGGCACACCCGCCGGGCAGCGGCAGCGTCGGTCATCATGACGGCGAACGCCTTGCCCTCGCGGCGCTTGCGAACCCGCAGGGCGGCGACGGCCTCGGCGTTTTCAGCGTCGCACGCCAGGTGAAAGCCGCCCAGCCCCTTCACGGCCAAGATCTTGCCCGCCCGCAGCATCGCCGCCGCCTCGGCCAGCACGCCGTCGCTTTCTGTGCGGTCGTGCGCAACCTTCACGGGCGAAAACGGCGCAGAAAGGTCGCCTCCCTCATGAACGCACCAGGTCAGATGCGGGCCGCACGCAAAGCATGCGTCGGGTTGGGCATGGAAGCGCCGGTCGAGGGGATCGGCGTATTCATGAGCGCACGACGGGCACATGGGAAACGCTCGCATCGAGGTGCTCTTGCGGTCGTAGGGCAGCGAATCGATGATGGTGAAGCGCGGGCCGCAGTTCGTGCAGTTGATGAACGGGTACCGATACCGCCGATCTTGCGGGTCGAACAGCTCGCGCACGCAATCGTCGCACGTCGCAAGGTCGGGCGACACCAGCGTGGTCTTCTCGGTTTCCGTGTCGTCCGAAAAGCGGATCTCGAAGCTGTCGAAATCCTGGAGCGGCACTTCTTTGAGCTCGATCTCTTCCACGCGCGACGCAGCCGGCGCACTGTCCGAAATTTCCAGCACGAATTCGTCAAGCAGCTTCGACTCGCCTTCCGCATGGATGGAGACGCCGTCAATGCCATTGAGCACCCACCCGTTGATCAGGTATTTCTTTGCCAGTCGATACACAAACGGCCGAAAACCCACCCCTTGGACGATGCCTTTCACCTGAATGTCGAGCGCTTCGATCATGCGGAGGTCCCTTCGTTTCGCGTTTTTGGCGTGCGGCTTCGACATGACGGCGCCGCGCGGTGCAAGACTGTTCATTCTAGCAAAGCACACTCGCCCAAACACGAAAACGGGGCCCGCCGGCCCCGTTTGTGACGATGTCGTGAATCGCTTCGACGCAGGCGAGCCCGTCGCCGCGCCAGGTCGCAAAGCCTTTACAGCCCGAGCGCCTTCCTCAAAGCCGACACGCGGCGGCGCGACACGGGAATCTTCTCTTCCACGCCGTTGAGCGTCAGCAGCAGCGTGCCGCCGGACACCGACTCGATTTCCTCGACCATGGAAAGGTTCACCAGGTAGCCGCGGTGCACGCGGAAAAAGCCGTGGCCGTCGAGCCGCTTTTCCAGCTGGGCGAGGCTGACCGTCGAGAAGTAGCGGTCGGTGTCGGTCTGCAGGTAGGCGTAGTCGTCGCGGGCCATGACGAAGCGGATCTTGTCAATGCCGATGAGGATCTTCTTGCCGCCCTTTTCCACCGGGATGCGCTCGGACTTTTGCGCCTGCACGTGCAGCGACACGTGCTCGCGCACGCGGGTGATGGCTTGGGAAAGGCGGTCCGTCTCGACCGGTTTGACCAGGTAATCGATGGCGTTCACCTTGAAAGCGTCAAGCGCGTGCTCGCTGTAGGCCGTCACGAACACCACCGCCGGCGGGAACTTCAAATGCTGCAGCGCGTCGGCCAGCTGAAGCCCTGTGGCTTCCGGCATGTTCACGTCCAAGAACATGACGTCGCAGGGGTATTCCTTCAGCTTTTCGATGGCTTCGCGCACGTTCGCCGCCTCGGCCACCACTTCGGTCTGCCCGACTTCTTCCAAGAGGAAACGAAGTTCAGAGCGGGCTGGAGCCTCATCATCAACGATCATAGCCTTCAACATGGGGTAAACCTCTCTTTGCCTCTCTCTGCCTCTGGAACGTGCATGGCGGACCAGTATGCCGAGCGTTGGCAGCAGCTCCCTTCGATGATGCCCACTGCCGATGTCAACGCCCAAAATACGATAACTTCGAAACACTATTATAACGAATTCGACCGTTGAGCGGAAGATTTGCACAATTTACAGAATTACACGAATCGCGCGGTGCTTTTGGTACGCTCGCGCGAAGGGGCCGCCGCACGCGACCTCTGTTATTGCAATATTCGGTATATATACAGCATCGCGTCCTCGCCGGGAAGCCCCAGAAGGCACCGGGCGGCGCCGGGTCGGCGGCAGCGGCTCACCCCGTTTTGGAAAGCCGGTCGATAAAATCGTCGAGGACGCCGGCAACGTCGATGCCTTGGGGGCAGACGTTCGTGCAGCTTCTGCAGCCGAGGCACATTGCGGGCAGTTCTTCCTCGGAAAGGGCATCGAGCTTGAGCATGCTCAGCCATTTTTCGTCGTCGCGCGACATGAACTCGTTGTAGAGCGCGATCAAATACGGAATGTCGAGTTCGCTCGGGCATTGATCGAGGCAGTAGCGACATCCCGTGCACGGCACGACGCTGTCGGCAAGACGCGCTTCGGCGATGCCTTCCAACACGCGCCGCTCCTCTGCCGTGAGCGGGTCTTCTGCCTGAAAGACGGCTATGTTCTGCCGGCACTGCGCAAGGTCGGACATCCCCGACAGCGTGACGGCGACGCCCGGCGTGGACTGCGCGTAGCGATACCCCCATTCAACGGGAGAAACGCCTGGTCGCAGCGCATCGAGCCGCGCCTGCTCCTGCGCGGTGAATGCAGCCAGACGCCCGCCTCGCAAAGGCTCCATGGCAATGATGGGAACGCCCTGCTCGACAAGCCAGGCGACCTTGCGGTCCGCGCGTTGGAAACGCCAATCCTGGTAGTTGAGCTGGATCTGGCAAAACTCCATGTGCCCGCCCCAGACGTTCATGAGCCGTATGAGCGTTTCCAGCTCTCCATGGCACGAAAACCCCAGATGGTCTATGCGTCCAAGCTCCTTTTGACGCAAAAGGTAGGGGACGAGCCCGTCACGGCCCATATCGAGATAGTGCTCGATGTTCAACTCGATCACGTTGTGGAGCAAATAGAAATCGAAATGGTCGACGCCGGTTCTTTCGAGCTGCTCTGTGAATATCGCCTCTTTGCGGGCGAAGTTGTCCACGTTGTAACCGGGAAACTTCGTGGCAAGACAGTAGCGGTCGCGCGGATGGCGCCTCAAACAGGAGGACACGACGGTTTCAGAGCGCCCTGCGTGGTAGCCCCACGCGGTATCGAAGTAGTTCACGCCATGGGAGAGGGCATAGTCCACCATCTGGCGCACCTGCTCCTCGTCGATGAAGCCGTCACAGCCGCCGACGACGGGCAGGCGCATGCAGCCCATGCCGATGGCCGACAGACGCGTTCCGTTGATGTCGCGGTATATCATCGCAGCGCTCCGCTCAGCACGAACGAGAGGCGCGAGCCCGTTCGCACGCCCACGCCTCAACGTTTCGCCATCGCTCGGCCGCATTCCGATCCGGCCGAGCGTCCGTTTCCGCCCAAGCCCGCCCAACCGGGCAAGCGTCTTTGCGGGAACAGGGGTCGACCCTACAGATTGTCGATGTTGTAGTTGCCGTCGTCGTCTTTGGTGATCTTTTCCTGCAAGTACTGAATGGCGCCTTTGACGTCCTCGTCAGAGGCCTCTTCGCCAACATGCTTGATCATGGCCTTGATCATGGCCTCGGGCCCAAGCATGATGGTCTCGATCGACATGGGATACTTTTTGATCTGACCTGCGACAAAGTCAATGGTCTCCTGCTTGTTCATTGTTTTTCCTCCTTCTTTGGGATTTGACTGCATTGGCAAAACAGCTACGACGCGCCCGGATGCCGCATCGAGCGCGACGAGCGAAACGACAGCCGGCGCACGGTTAGGTCCAGTTCGTTTTCATGAACGGCTCGTCTCCGGTTGCAAGCATTTCGTAATAGTCTTCCTCGCCTGGCAACATGCGCCGGTCATTCGAGAACACGAACAGGGCACGCAGGCACATCCCCCCTGCCAGAACGCAGCAGTTGGCAAAGAGCACCGGCACGGGCCCGCCGAATGCATACAACGCGATGGGCACTGCCAAGCCGATGACGACTTGCACGAGCCAGAACGGGACCGCGAAAGAACCGCTGATCCAACGCGTTGCCGATTTCTGGGCAAACGCATCCGAAGACGTCTTCATCATCAAAACATAGGCGACGACGCTCAGCAACGTCAGCAGCGCCAACAGTATTCCGACATAGCTCAGCGCAAGCTGCACCGATTCGACCGCTTCAGCCAAGCCGGCGTAAGGCCACGCGCCCGCAAGAAGGGAATCGGCGGCAACGCCGGTGAGCAAGCCCGAAACGGTGAACAAAATGGGAAGCGCCGGGGTGTTCCAGAACGAGCGCCCCCTCATGCTCGACAGCTCCACGCCCGTGTAAACGATGACGCACACGGCGGCCACCAGGGACAACGCCGCGACGACCATCCTGCCCTCGGCAGAAGCGCACCACGGGAACCAGCCCGTGAAGAAGCTGAAGTACACCGCATCCAGCGCGATGAGAATCCCCAGCGAATACGCGCCGAAGTTGAGCACCGCCCCGTGCCAGGTGAAAACGCGCCAGAACGCCAAGGTGACGCCAAGCTCGAAGAGCAGGCACGCAGCCCCGAGCGCCAGGCAGCAAGCTGCGACCAACGGGGCAAGCGCAAAAAGCTCGCCTTGTCCGAAGCACACGTCGGCGATCGTCGCGACAATCGTCATGCCGGCTCCGAGGCCGCCAAGAAACAGATAGATGGCCAGCGGCCAAGACCACACGCGCTCGCTCATGCCTCCTGCCCTCCCAATCCGATAACGTAATACACCTGGGGCTCGGTGCCCAAGTCCTCGTAGAGGCGCTCGGTACGCATACCGTTGACTATCTTGAATACCTCGCTCGTAGAGTCGTCAAGATCGCCGAAGATGCGTGCGCGCTGATGGCAGGTATCCACGCAATGCGGATTGCCGCCGCCCCTGACGCGGTCTTTGCAAAAGTCGCATTTCAAAACCACGCCGCTTTTCCGGTCCTTGTGGCGGGCGTTGTACGGACAGGCCTCCACGCACGCGCCGCAGCCCATGCATTTGGCCGCCTCGACCCACACAATGCCATCGTCGTCTTGCTGCGAAGCGCCCGTCGGACAGGCGTGCACGCACGGCGTCTCTTCGCAATGCATGCACAGAAGCGGGATGTGGACCATGTGCACATGCGGATAGACGCCTTTCGGCCCGTCTGTAATAACCGGGTTGAAAATGATCCCCAACGGCAGTTCGTTGTGAACCATGCAGGCAACCGTGCAAGAATCGCAGCCGACGCAACGGCGCGTGTCCATGACCATGGCGTAGCGTGTCATCGCGCACCTCCTTCTTGCACCTTGTACACACGGCAGCGCAAGCCCCTGCACGCCCACGTGCCGCTGATGGGATCGCAGTCTTCGAAGCTTGCGGCGGTGAGCACGTTCGTGTTCGATTCAAGAACCCCGAACGGATCGTCTTCGCCGGGCGTCAGCGTCCGTTCCGGATACCACCAGCCGCGCTGGGTGTAGATCGTGTTCGGCGCGATGCCGTTCGTGAGGCACGCCCGCTGCTTGATGCGTCCCCGCATGGTCTCTATCCAGCACCAATCCTTCTTCTTGATGCCGAGCTTTTGCGCCGTTTCAGGATTGATGTCGAAATACGGGTCGGGCCGCAGGAAGCGCAACTCCTTGATGTTGAACTCCTCCGAATGGTGGAACGGCATGAACCCGCCGCCCGTGGTGAGTATGAGCGGAAAACTTTCAACGACTTCGGGATCCTCCGCATGCGCCTCTGGTGCGCCAACGTAGGTGGGCAGCCCGGGATAGCCCAGCTCTTCCAACACCGACGACTTGAGCTCCACTTTGCCTGAACGCGTCGGAAACCCCTCCTCGCGCCAAGCGTTCGGATTGAAATCGCTCGAGTACGATCCTCCGATCTCATCCACGAACTCGTCATAGCTCTCGATTTCCAAGCCAGTGGGATACACGATGTCGAAATACGCCTCCTCTTCGCATTCCCACGGCCAGTCTTCCTCGTCGTCCTGGCCCAAGCGCAGGCCAAGGCCACGCCAGAACTGGAAGTCGGTTCCGCGGTCGTGCAGCGGCGAAATGGCACGCCGCCCTCCGTGAAACACGGTCGCACAGCCATAATTGTTGTGTATGACAGGCCGCTCGAGCGCACCCGCGATCGGCATGACATAGTCTGCGTACAAGGCCGCAGAGGTCATCCAATATTCGCAGGTAACCAGAAACTCCACTTTTTTGAGCGCCTCAAGCACCACCTTGCTGTCGCCATACGAATTCACCGGATTCGTGGCGCAGCAGATGAGGGCTCGCACGCGGTAGGGCTCGCCTTCCAAAATGGCCCGCCACACCGACGGCGCATTCGCCTCGCACATCCACTCGGACGGGGGTGCAGCGCCCCACGTGTCAAGCGCAATGTCGCGAATGAGGCCGTATCCAGGCCACGTGCACAGTTTGTACTTGTCGCTGCCCAGCTGCTTTGCACGCTGCTCTTCCGACAGCACGTCGTTGCACTCGAACTCTTCGTCAACCATGAATTCCAGGCCGGGGCCGGTTTGAATGTCGCCGCCCGTGACGTTGATGTTGCCCATGATCGCGCGGATAAGGGCCCTTGCGTGGATGGCGGCGCCCGAAGCGCGGCCCTGCTGGTCCATCGAGGTGCCCCACATGATCGATCCCGGCTTGTTCTTCGCATACATGCGGGCAGATTCGCGAATCTGCGTCGGGGTCAAATCCGTGAGAGGGGCCGCCCATTGCGGGGTGTACTGTTTGACGTGCTCTGCAAGCTCGTCAAAGCCCGTGCAGTAATCGCGGCAAAAGTCCTCGTCGTACAGGTATTCGCCGATGATGACGTTGAGCCACGCAAGCGCGAGCGCAAGGTCGGAGCCAGGCCTAAGGGGAACCCACAGGTCCGCATGCGCCGCAGTCGCCGTATAGCGCGGATCGATCACCATCAGCTTCATGCCCTTTTTCTGGCAATCGGTCAAGGTGCGCATGGTGGGAAGCACCGATGCGCCGGGGTTCGCGCCCCACAACACCGCGATCCTCGCATTGTCCAAATCGGCGCCGAAGGGGCTCCACCCCGAAACGGCCGTTTCGATCATGAACGTCGGAATCCAGCAGAGCAGCGCATTATGGAAGCTGTTGGGACTTCCGAACAAGTTCATGAAGCGCCTTCGCGCCCAATCGTCCGTGCGAACGGTCCCGCCGCACGTGGCCAGCGCCTCTGCGCCCGACTCTTCGCGAATGACCTTGAGGCGCTCGGCGATCTCGTCAAGCGCCTGCTCCCACGTGATCTCTTCCCATTGGCCGGCACCCTTTTCGCCCTTTCGCTTGAGCGGCGTGTTGATGCGGTCGGGATGGTCGAGATGCTTCAGGGCGATGTTGCCGCGCGAGCAAAGGCCGCCCCTGTTCGTCGAATGGTCGGGATCGCCTTCTACGCGAATGACCTCCCCGTCTTTCACGTACGCAATCGTTCCGCAGTTCGTGTGGCAGAAGAAGCACGTCGATTTGCACGCCTCGATGCTCGGATCGTTTAAATCGATGGGGGGCTTTGACATGTTCCCCTCCCTTCCCCGTTACTGATAACGCCACGCTTGCCAGGTCTACGCATTGGGCCCTTTGGGGGACTTGGCAGCGCCGGCCTTGCCCCTGGCCCGAGGGAATTTGTATCCGCATTGCGAGCAGGCACGGTTGGTGAACGGCTGCTCAAGACCGCATTCGGGGCATTCCCTCATGCGCTTCTTCACGCCCAAGTCGGCCGGAAACGCAAAATCGCATTGCGTGCAGGTCTTGTTCTGGAAATCCTGACGCTGGCCGCACATGGGGCAAACCTTGTGGCTCGGCATCGTAGAATCTGCCTTGAAGCACATCGCAGTTCCTTTCTCTTCAATATGCAAAAGAGCCCTCACAGATCTTTTCGACCCGTGAGGGCCCACCCTGGTTTTAAACCGTCTTAATGGGGTAGACGACCCGAAACCCTAGTCGGTCCAACTACGACTCGTCAACGTACGTGCTGCCCTTGGCAGTTTCGATCGCGAGCTGACGAGCTTTCTCCGCCTCTTCTTCGGTGTCGTACTTGTCGGGGCTGAATCCCAGAGCCACAGCGTCGGAAACGTTGGTGTCCGACGAGCCGGAGCCTACGCTGAAGAAGAAGCCCTTGAAAATCCACTTGCCGTCGGGGCCTTTCATAAGAGCGGTGTAGTCCTCAAGCGACTCGGAATCCGTGATCAGCTTGATATAGGATTCGGCCTTTTCCTTCTCGCCGATGAAGGCGCCCTTCATCACGACGTTGCCGGCCTCGTCCTCGAGCATGTAACGATACTTCTTGCGCTCTTGCTTCAAACGCACTGTTCCACTCATGACATCCTCCTTTTCTGTATTCGAATCATCCCGCTTCCCCTCGAAGCCGAGGGGAAGCGGGTTCAGGGGTTCGCTACTAGCGTTGCAATCTCCGAATCGGAAGACTAGTAACGTGCCTTGAGCGGAGCCACGTCGTTCGTGCGATTGAAGAGGACCTGCTCCTTGCCGCCTTCATCCATCTGCTTGACAAGGTCTTCGAGCTTGCCAACGGTGATGACGAACGCCTGGCAGTGCTGCTCGCACAGAGCCTTCTTGCCGGCCGCACGACGATCTGCGCACAGATCGCATTTCTGGGTGGGAATGGGAACCCAGTTCCACTCCCAATTGTCATTGCCGTGATCCCACGGACCGTTCTGCGAGAGTTTTATGCCGAACTCTCCGGCAGGCATTCCGAAACGCTCCTGGCAGCTGACTTCGCACGAATGGCAACCCGTGCAATACTTGTAATCGATAAGCATGCCATAACCGGCATTCTCGACCTTCGTATCTTTCGCCATAGTTCTCACCTGTCTCTTTTCATGGTCCGATTATTTAGGCCAGCCGGTGGCGAAGTCTGGCCCGCCTTCCGCCTTTTCGACGTTGCAGATCATGCTCTTGAAGGGAGAGCCAAAGCCCAGTTTGCCGAACACGCCATGCGGGACCAGCTGATTGATGTTGGCATCCCAAACGCCGTACGGGCCATAACCCATGTCGTCCGGACCCTTCTCGGGGTACCACCAGGCGTGCTTCGAGTGAACAACGCCCTCTTTGACGATCGGCGTGATGTGCAGCTTCTGGCGGCAGCGGCCGAACATGTTGTACACGTAGACCCAGTCGCCTTCCTGCAGGCCAAGACGCTCGGCGTCGATCGGGTTCATCTCGGTCTCGGGCCACGGATCCACGGCGCGCAGACGCGGAATCTGCTTCTGCTCGGAGTGGAAGTACGCCCAGGAACGAGCACCGGTGGTGAGAACGAACGGATACTCCTTGAACAGCTGCGGCGTGCTGATCGGGCTGTAAGGCGGCTCCTCGTAGTACGGCAGCGGATCGTCGCCCCAACGCTCCCAGCGCTGGCAATAGGCTTCCACCAGGCCGGTCTCGGTGCCGAAGCCGGGCTCGCCGTTCCACGTCTGTCCGCCGAAGGCGTACTTCTCGAACTCGTGCTCGGGGGTGACCAGGCCGTACTTGGAATCGCGCAGGTCTTCCCACGTGCCCTCGACGCCATAGCCATGAAGCTCCCAGGTCAGGAACTCATGCAGGTCTTTCCACGGGAACTTGGACGGGTTGAGGCGCTTGCCCAGCTCGAGCATGATCTCGTCGTCGGACTTGCACTCGCCAACCTGGCACGCCTTCACAAGAGCGCCGACGAACAAGGTCAGTCCGCCGTAGTGGGTCGCCACGATGCCGTCCTTCTCGGAAAGCGCCGCGACCGGCAGGACGAGGTCGCCGCACGAAGCGATGAACGGGTTCATGAACAGGTCGGCCACCACAACGTACTCGCAGCGATGGAAGCCCTTCTCCCACATGCGCGGATCGGCGCTCGGGCAGGAGATCGGGTTCGCGCTCATGCAGAAGATCATCTTCACCGGATACGGATCGTCGGTGAGGATCGTGTCCATGGCGCGGTCGGGATGGCACGTGGACATCGTCGTGCAGACGCACGGGAACTCGGCAGCGCCGATGCGCTTTTCCTTGATCGCGTCGTCGAGCTCTTCCCAGCCCCACCACTGGCTTGCAGCAGCGTCGCCGGCGCCCAGCAGAACGCCGCCGGGGATGTCGAGGTTGCCGGTGATGGCGCAGAGCAGCAGGATGGTATGGGCGCACTGCAGGCCGTTGACCTTCTCGTCGACCGCAAGGCCCCACGTCATGGAAGCAGGCTTGCAGTTGGCGAAGTAGCGAGCGCACTCCGCGATCTTCTCGGCGGAAATGCCGGTGATAGGCGCCGCCACCTCGGGCGGGTACTCCTGCACGCGCTCTTTGAACTCTTCGAAGCCATAGATCCACTCTTCGCAGAATTCGTGGTCGTACAGGTCCTCGTTGATGATGACGTTGCACATGGCGAGGTACAGAGCCGTGTCGGTGCCCGGACGAACCTGCATAAAGTACTTGGCGCGGGTTGCCAGCCAAGTTGCACGGCAGTCAACGACGATCAGTTCGGTTCCGCGCTTCATCATGTCGATGAGGGCGTGGCCGAACAGGCCGTCGGGGTTGGACTCCAGCGGCGCCTTGCCTGCGACCAGCACGGTCTCGGGCAGCACGTAGCGCGGATCGTCGTAGCGCTTCTCGGGGAACTCGGAAGCGAAGTCGACTTCCGGATAGCCGGCGCCGAGAATGTAGGCGCAAATGGAAGAACGCGGGCCATAGCAAGACCAGCCGTTGTGCGTGTATTCGAAGTTGCACGTTTCGAAAGCAGAGAAGGTGATCTTCGGAACGGTATGCCACACGTCACGGCCGGTGCCGATGAGCGTCATGATGGATTCGTTGCCGTACTTCTCCTGGAAATAGCGGGTCTTCTCAACGATGATGTCCCACGCCTCGTCCCAAGAAATCCTCTGCCACTTCGAGCCATCGCCACGGTCCTTAGGATCGCGCTTCATCGGATGGATGATGCGCTCGGGGCTGTTGCAGTACTCGGCGAGCTCGAGGAACTTGATGCTCACACGGCCTTGCGTGATCGGCTGGTTCGGGTCGCCCTCGACATGGTCGAGCCTGCCGTTCTTGCTGTAGAACAGCAAGCCCCATCCGATGGGATGCTCGCCCGGGGGCGACCATGCGCACGAACGAGTTACCGTCCACTCGCCTTCCTGCCATTGCCAATTGCTCATTTTGTTTCTCCCTCCAAGCATTATGTAGGGAACAGGCCTCTCGTCTTGCCCTTCCAGCAATCAGCCCATCCCCAGCCTATTGGAACGGCCGCCCAAAGCATCGCCAAAGCCCAGCTGCCGCTTTTCGACGCATTGAACAGCGGGCTCTTTATAACCCGTTGCAGCTCTTCGCGTAAGTGCCCAGCAGTTCGGTTTTGCGTGCGCGTCAACCACCCTTTAGCAGGTGTTTTGCACCCCCCTCCAATGGTTTGGGACGCTTCGCCCTGCCGCGGGTTCCCACAAACCGTCAGAGGGGGGCGAAACGCAGCGCCTTGTCGGCCCCGCCGCATGACAAAGGCGGGCGCCACCTTCGTCGATGACGCCCGCCTTCAACGGGAAATGCGCAAACCTGCAAACGGAGGTTGTGCCAGATTTACAAGGTCGCCGATTTGGCGCCCCCGAAGACGTCGCTCATTTGAAGCCGCTGCGGCTGCTCTGGCCGAGCGGGTCCTGCAAGCGTCTGGGGCATGTCGCGATAGGTGATCTTCGCCGTCTTCACCACGTGATCGAGCGCCTTGCCGCACAATGCCATGCGCTTGAGCTCGGCGCCGCGCCCCGCCTCTTCATAGGCCCGGCGGTATTCACGCGCCTGGGCAGGCGTGACTTCGCCGAACGACCTTTCGATGTCCTCATCGGCGACCGTCAGCCCCAAATGGCGCGCCATTGCCTCAAGAGCACGCCCCTGGGCGATCATCATGCGCCCTTGGGCCATCAGCTGAACGCTCAGCTGATCTTCGTTCATGCCGCAGGATGCCAGATAGGCCTCCTTGGTCATTTGAGATTTCTCAACCATTGCATTGAAATCCTGCTGGGCGGCAACGATGCCGCGCTCGAACTCCTCATCGGGTATGCCGCCCTCAAGGCGCGTTGCAAGTTGTTGCGCACAAAGATCATACAGGGCCGAACGAGTGTAGGCGCCTGCCTTCGTTTCCATCTGGTCTCGCACGTTTTTGCGCAGCTCGTCCACCGTGTCGGCACCCGGCACGCTGGCCTTCACCCATTCGTCCGTGATCTCGGGAACGCGCTCTTCCTGTATTTCCAGCAGCGTTACCGTTGCCGTCACCCTCATTTCGACGGGATTGCCCTCGTCGTCGTTTTCAGGCGTGGGAGCATCGTATTCGAACGTTGCAGCCTCCCCGACCGCAAGCCCCATGAGCCCTTCCTTGAAGCCCTTGGGGATGAACTCGTCGGAAAGGCTGACGCGCCGGGTGCCGCACAGATTCTCAAGCTCGACCCCCTCTTCGTCCACCGTCGTCATGTCGATGAAGATGCGATCGTCCGGGCGCAGGGGCCGAGGCTCCACGGGCTGCATCGACTTCATGCGCCGGGCAAGCTGCTTGATCTGGTCTTCAATGACCTCGTCGGGGAAAACGATGCGCGGCACCGTCACCTCTACCGGGTCGTACGACGACAGCGCCGGCACCGGACCTCCGAAGGCTTCCTCGTTCGCCTTTTCCCTGCGCAACCGAGATCCCTTACTCATACTCTCCTCCTTGTTCGTCTCCTGGCTTTGGCTTCCAAATTTCGCTTCGACGGGACTCCACCATGTCGATGAGCTCTTGCTGCGATTTCACGCCCAGCTTCCGATAGATCTTGTTGTTGTGGCCCTTGATCGTGTAGATGGATATGAACAGCTCCCGCTCGATGACCTTCGCGTTGCGCCCCTTGGCAAGCAGCACGAAGACGTCCGATTCGCGCGGAGTGAGGCCGCCTTCGCTCGCAATCTGCTCGCACGCGCTTCTCCATGCGTGCGACACCTGAGGCTCGTCGCCAGCATCGGCGTCTTCGTCTTCCGACTCGACCGGCATGGTCAGCATGTCGATGCCGTAAGGCGCGGCCGCCGTTGAAAACGAGAACAGCACGACGATCAGCATCGTGGAGCAGACGAGCGCAGCGTTCCCGAACACCGCAGCCGCCTGCTGCTCTGCAATGGCCATAACCATGCCTGCCAACATCCCCCAGCACCACGGAATCATTACGCGCGAACAGGCATACACCGGCTGCGCCTTGAATCGGTACTTCAGCTGAACGAGCGTGACGATCAGCGACATCTGGCACGTATCGCACACCGCAAGCACAAGCACCAAGCAAGCATGCTGCAAAAGCCCGCCCGTATAAGGCAGGCACAGAAAGCCGATGGTCAGAAGCGGATACAGCCACCTGAACGTCAAGCCCACAAGCACGCCGTGCTCGCCGAAGAACACCAGATTCGCAACAATGACGACGGCGGCAACGATGAACGAAACGGCAATGACGATGAAGCCGGTTCCGCCCAGGCCGGCCATAAAGTTCGAGCAGAATCCGAAAGCCAGAGCCGTGACGAAGAGCAGCACGGAAGTCCTCATGTCGAACTTGACGCTTTGCCGCGTTTTCTCGCGACTGACGAAGGCCGCGGTGTCGACGTACGGTCGAGCCACCAGATAGCTGAAGCCGCTCGCCAGCAAGCAGCCTGCCATCGACAGGCAGCTCAGCAAAAACGTAGGCGTTATCGAAACAAGCGAAGCGCACGCTGCCGCAACGCAAAGCGAAAGCACCAGCATACGCACTGCGGCGCGCCTTCCAAGCGTCCAGATGTTGGCCACCCACAACAGCAACAGCATGGCATAGGCAACGCCGCAGGCGGCTTCGATGGGGATCAAGACCGGCCAATAGCCAGCGCCAAGCGCCCTCGCCCCGCAATTCAGCATGACAAGGACGGCCAAGAGCACGCTTCCCACGAAGCAAGCGCGCCATCGCTGCTGCACAGCGGCGACCTTGTCCGAGCAAAGCCAACACACGACAACGGTTATACAGAACGATACGTACCCAACCGTCTCGACGATCGAACGAGAGCCGACGTCAAGCGTGAAGTACTTGGAAACGCTGAGATTGCTGTTGAAATCCATCTGCAGCAATGCGAAGAACAGCCCGAAGCCAAGCGCCATCACGAACTCTATGGCGTTTATCGGGAATCCTTCTTGTTCGTCAGGCCTCTCCTCGTCTCCGCTCCGTTCGCCTGAGGTTCCCGCCTGGCCCGAAACCCTTGCACGCACTTTCTCCAAACCAAGCCGGAACCTGAGAGCCATGGGGTTCTGGCGGCTCTCCATACTCTTTTTGCCTGCATCAGCTTTTGAACGCGCGTCAGGGTGATCCATATGCCTTCCTCTTCGTATGCGAGAACTTGCATTACCCCCCCCCGGCGGAACGCGCAAGCGCGACCGCCAGGCTGAGCAATTCAGAGTCGGTGATCTTTCGCTCCTGCTTTTGGCTGAACGGCCTTCATCCTTCCAATCAATACCGGCTTCTCATCGAATTCCCTCCGTGCCGCACGGTCATGCCGGCGTGTCTATGTGCCATCGCGGGTCGTACTGGTCGTCAGGGACGGCAACCGCCCGTATCAGCTCCGAATCGGCCCAGGCAAGCACCCGTCGCGGCAAGTACATCCCCGGTTGGTATCGGCAGGCATCGGCCATAGCGTCCAAACACGTCACCAGATGTGCCATGTCGGCGCTGGTATCAACGTCCGACACCGCGTCCAAAAACGCGAACGGCATCGAGTTTTCGCGCAGAAACTCCAGGTAGCCAGCCACAACGGTGCGTCCGCTCTCGTTGTAGAAGACGCCTTCCCGAGGCACGGGGGTCTTCCGCGTCCGTCCCACAAGAGAGGTGCCCGATTCCTGACAGGGCGCCATGACGAAGCCTTTCCCCTCATGATGGGCGGCAAGGAAATCCAACCACTTGAACGCCGCCACGATCTCATCTGGCGGCAGAAGCGGCATGTCGCCTCCTATCGAAACGACGTTGTCGTAGCCTCGTTCGAATATCTGATCGAACGCATCGTTGAAATGGTGGTCGAACGACGCGCCGCTGTCGACAAGGTAGGTTATCGGGCGATCCCAGCCCCCTTCGTCCTGGAAAACGGCTTGCGTCAACGCGCAGTCCCGCTGCGGGGCGGTCGACACGAACAGGTCGTACGTCCTCATGGGCGCATTCGGATCGCTCTCGCGCTCCATCCTGTTTTCGTCTTCCAGCAAATCGAAGGCGTACATGGCCAGATCGGCTTCATCGAGAATGCTTGCACGGAAGAACGCCGCCGCCTGCTCATCTGAGAACGGCCCGCCGTTCTTCTTGCAAAGCCTTGTTTTCACCAAGCCCGGAACGGGGGGCTTGCAGAACAGCAGCAGAGCATTTTTGGACATCGTCACATCCACAACCTTCTAACAGCAGTGCCAACGGAGGCTTCGCCGGCTTCAACAACCCGCTCGTGTTTTGCGGCGAAAAGCCAATACACGACGAAACAATGTTGCGCCCATGCGCTCTGAGAGGCTTAGGCGAAATCGATGCCCATTTCCTTGAGGAGCTTGCCTGTTTCTTCGCGCACGTAGTCGTAGGTGCGAATGCGGGTTTCCTCCGGCGTTTCATCCACAAGCTCCGCCGTGGCGCCGACGGCTTTGACCGCCTCGATCTGGTCGAGCATTTCCTGCTCGGTATTGAAAAAGCTGCCATGTCCCAGCTCGTGGCCGTCACGGGCACGCAGCACGTAGTGGTAGCCGCGGTCGTCGGAGATCTTCTCGTAATGAGAATCCTTTTCACACACGGATCGGAGCAGCGCCAGCTCGTCGATGCACATCGGCTTCATCTCGCGCGGCTGGCCGTTGAAGATGACCTCCCCTTCGCTGTCGAAAAGTTTCATTTTGAACCTGTTCGAAATGCCGACGTTCGCCAACCGAAATACTGCTGCCATGCGAGACCCTTCCATCTTCCGTGTACCCCTGCCGCCGCTGTCGAAGACGCGCCAAGCAAAAAGCGAAGCGCACAAGAAACAACGGATCTGGTTCGGCAAAACCCCCTCGCTTTGCCTGAAACCAATCCGCATCATAGCGACAACCGGGAAGAGAATCCATCTCCTCAAGGTATCGATTCGGTACTTTTTAGACCCCCTCCGTTGGTACTGGGTCCATTTCGGGAGTTTGGAACCCATTGACAGGCGCCTTTTTCCTGGGGAGACGCAATGCCCTGCGCGGTCATGCCCGCGCAGGACTGGCAAAGTTATTCTGACGGTATTGGTCAGCATTCGATCGGCGTGAGGCGCCTGCGCTTGATGCGTGCGACCGCCTTCGTGTTGGCCGTTGCTTCCGGAATCGTCCCGATCTTTCCAAGCGGAACTTGCTTCTCGCAGACCAAGTCGCCCGGAAAGAACTCTTTCCTGTGCCTTCCGCATGGATAGCCGCACACGATGCCGCTGCGAAGGCAATCGAGGGGCTTGACCGTTGCGGCGATGTCTTCATTGAGCCCTTTGCCGCATGCGTGGCAACTGACAACATAGTTGCTGGGCGCCTTGCCGCTTTTGCGATCCCGATACCCAAGCGCCTTGATGCACTCGCTGCGCGAGATTTCTGCCCGCTCTCCGCACGAGGGGCAGTTGATGGAAACGTAGGGCGCCGGTCTGCAACGACCGCAGAATATGCTGCATGAAAGACACATGTCGCACCTCCTCTGTTTCAGATCGAAGACGTCAGGCCTCCCGTGGCAACCACGTGCGAAAGGAGTGCCCTTTTGCTGCATATTATAGTAAAAATACCTGTTCAAATGGCACTTTTTATGAGATTATCACCATGTTCTTGCGTTGCTCGAAACGAGCTCGCATCTCTACGAGCGCACTCTCGGCGCTGCTATGCAAGCGCAGAAACGAGGCGGTTCCATGGATGAGCATGCCGCATACTTCAACAACGTTGCCACAACGTGCCGCAAATGCGGGCTTTGCACGGCGGCGCAAAGCGAATCGGGGTGCTGCCAGATCGACTATGCGGACTTCGCTCGCATGATGCTCGATGCGATCGACCGCGACGAATTCCAGGACGTGACCGATCTTGTCTGGTCGTGCACGCTCTGCGGCGCCTGCACGGCGCACTGCCCTGCGCACATCAGCGCTTACGAGTTCGTGCACCGCGCAAGGTGCGTCCTCAACCCCGTGCAGCCTGCCATCGTTCAAAAGTTCGCCCCCATGCGGACAGACCTTGCATCGAGCTCGTTCAAGCAGCTTCGCAAAACGCGCAAGCCCGCCTTTCCCGACGCTCTTTGCGAAGCCGGCGCCTGCGAGAAGCTGTTCTTTCCCGGGTGCTCGCTCGGCACGTACGAACCCGAGCTGTCGGCACGCGCCTTCGCGCACCTCAAAGACACGGACAGGGCCGACGGCATCTCCTACGAATGCTGCGGGAATCCCTTGTACCTCATGGGCGACCCTGCGCTTTTGCGGCAGTCGGCGCAATCCTTGGCCGACAAGCTGCAATCCCATGGCGTCGCGGAGATCGTCGTTGCCTGCCCCAGCTGTTTTTCGGCGCTCTTGGGCTATCGCGACGACGGCATCCTGGACGCTTCTGTCGCGATAACGCCGCTGCCCGTCGTGCTCGCCCAGCAGGGACTGCGCGTTCGTCCGGACGATCTTGCGAAAGCAGGGTTCGACACCGTCTGCGTCAAAGACGCGTGCCGAGACCGCAACAGCGGGACTTTCGCCGCAAGCGTGCGCGAGATCCTTGGCGAAACCGAGGCTGTCGAGCTGGCGCACAACCGCCGCCGCTCGCGCTGCTGCGGTTCGGGCGGGCTTGTCCCTCTCTACGACACGGACGCAAGCGACGACAAACGCTGGTGCATCCTGCAGGAATTCGACGACACCGAAGCGTCCTGCCTCGTCACGATGTGCGCCAACTGCTCCTTGGCCCTGCGCCAAGACGGCGACGAGAACATCGTGCACTACCTTGGCCTTTTGTGGCCGTCATGACGCAAAGATGACTAATCCGCTCACCTATCGATTTCGCCCCGGGGGTCGAACAAATCGTTGGGCATGATGCGCACGTCGGTATACCCGATCTCGCGCAATGCCTCGGCCGTGCGCCACGGCGGCGTGACGTCGTTTTGGAATTGTGCGCAGTACGCAAGGGCCTCTACCAGCGTGACGTTGTGGTCCAAGTCGCGCATCGTGTCGACGTCCGGCACGTCGGGCAGATAGAGGGCGGGCAGGCCTTGCGCCTTGCATTTTCGAATGTACGCAGGCAGAACGGTCAGGCCGTCCTGGTTGTAGAACACGCCCGAGTGGTCGAAATCCGTAGACCTGGTCCAGCCGACGACGCTCACGCCAAGCTCCTGATCAGGGGCAACGACGATGCCGCCGCCCGGCATTTCGCACAACTGGTGAAGCCGCTCGAAGCCTTCTGTCACAATGCTGCGCCGCAAGGCCGGCATGTCGCAGCCCATGGAGAGCACCGTGTCGAAGCCGCTCGCCCATACCTGGGAAAACGCGTCGTTGTAATGCTCGTCGAAGCTTTTGCCCTCGTCGTGTATGAATTCGATCGGGCGCGGCCACGTGCCGCTCTTCTCGAAAAGCTCGCGCATCATGCGTTCTTGGGCGGCGCCGGGAGACGAGATGATGAGCGCATACTCGTCGGAGGCGGAAGCGGCGTCGCCGGCGGCGTCCCGGCTTTTGCGCTCAAGATCCGCAAGCGCGTCGCAGCAGATTTCAGCCACGTCGAACAACATGCAATGGTAGAGATAGCTTGCGTCTTCCGGATGGAACAGGCCGTCTTTGAGCGGCGTCAAGCGCGTCTTGACCTTGCCCGGTTCCGGGACCTTCGAAAAGAGCAGCAATGCGTTGCGTCGCACCTTCATTCCTCTCCTCCTGGAAAAGCAGCCATGCCAAAGCACCGCGAAGGCGCCGGCCGAGCGTGCGGGATCGTTCGATTCTACCACGACTTCCGCCGCCAGCCGGCGCCTTCGTCATCGCCGGAGAGCTCAAGGGCGCCAAGACCGCTACAGGCCCGCTTCCATGAGGCGTTTGAGAGCCACGGCATAGATGCGGAACGACGCACGCAGCAGCTCTTCGCTCACGCCCTCGTCGGGACCGTGCATGCTGCCGACCCAATCCGGGTCCTTGATCCACGGCCGCTCGGGGCCGAAGCTGGCGCCGGAGGTGAACTCGCGGGCGTACGTGCCGCCGCCCATCGTGAAAGGCTTGGCGTCCTCGCCGATCACCTCGTTGTAGGCGTCCAGCAGCGCCTGGATGGCCGGCGTGTCCGGCTTCACCAGAAACGGCACCATGAGCAGGGTGTTTTCAACGCTCGCACCCGCTTTGCCGGCTTCGCGGGCCAAGATGGCGGTGATTTCGTCGCCGTCGATGGACGTGGGGAAACGGCTGTCGACCGTCTGCACGAAGCAGTCGTCTTCCACCTTGACGGTGCCGCCGACGATGGTGAGCGCCCCGAAGTACTCGTCGGAGGTCTTCAGGCCCACGCCTGAGCCGTCCGTGTGGTTCAGCAACGCGCTCTCGAATTCGAAGAAGGCGCGTTCCTCGCTCGTGAGCAGGTCGTTTTCCAGCAAGTAGTCCACGATGAGCGCGATGGCGTTGACGCCTTCTTCCGGCATGGACGCATGGGCGCTCTTGCCTGCGGCCGAAAGGCGCACGCGCCCGTTGCCGTCAAGCTCCACGGCGACGCGATCGGTGCCGGACAGCTGCGCCGCGTCGCCCACCTCCACGAGCGCCTCGGCCTGGCCGGGCACGGCGTTCGTGGCAGCGCCGCCGGTAAGCTCTCTCACGCGGCGGCTGGGCATGGGCTCGCTTTTGATGACGGCGTCGTAGCCGCCCTTCTCGCCGTAGCACACGGGGAATTCGGCGTCGGGAGTGAACAGAAACGCCGGGTCGGCGTAGTGTTTGCGGTAGTACGCCACATCGGCCATGCCGCTTTCCTCGTTCGCGCCGAACAAAAAGCGGATGGTGCAGGGGAACGTTTCGCCGCGGTCCTTCCAGTACTTCATGGCCCACAGCGCCACCACGCTCGGGCCCTTGTCGTCCAGGCAGCCGCGGCCGATGAGGTAGCCGTCCTTGCGCGTGACGTCGTAAGCCGGGAAGTTCCAGCCCGGGCCGGCGGGCACGACGTCCATGTGGCCGATGATGCCCAGCTGCGTGTCGCTTTCGCCCGGGAAGTCCGCATACCCGATGTAGCCTTCGCAGTCGCAAGTCTCAAAGCCCATGTCGGCCGCCAGGTCGAGCATGGCCGTCAGCGCCTGCCGGGGACCCGGGCCGAACGGAGCGCCCGCCTCGGCCTTGTCAAGCTCTTCGAAGCTGGGGATGCGCACGAGCGTCTCGATGTCGCGCACCATCGACTCCCAGTTTTCGTCGAGGTATGCGTCGATGTCGTTCAACAGCTGGTCGTCAGCCATGGCAGCCGCCTTTCACTCGAAAACGTGCGAGACGCCCTTGCCACGGCGCCTCCCGAAGCCACAGATTCCATTATTGTATGCGACGAGGAAAAGAAACCCCAGGTTCAGGCCTTGTTTCGAGATTGAAACCCGGCAGGCGAACGCAAGGTGCGCCAGGCGCGGACGGCAAGCGGAAGCAGCAGCGCAGAGGTGACGGCCAGCATGGCAGCTCCCGCAGGCGTGCCGGTCACATACGTCGCGGGCAGAACGCCGCCCGCACAGACAGGGCCCAGATAGCCCAGGTCGAAGGCGGCATGGGCGGCCGCCAGAGGCCACAGGCGCCGGCTGCGCACGTACCACGCGGCCATCACGAACCCGAACAGGGCGGCTTGCGCGGGCTTGAGCAGCGCCTCGACGACCGCGCAGGCGCCCGCGCCCGCCAGGGTGCCATCGAACGAGGCGTGAAGCAGGCCGAACGCCGCCGACGAAACGATCGCGGCGAAAAGCGCGGGCGGGACGGGGGCAGAACGGGGAGCCGCGCCGCGCTCCCTGGCGGGCGGCGGGGGCGGCACCGCGGAGGCGGCTGAACTCGGCGGAGGCACAACGGCGAGCGGGGGCGGCACAGCCGACGGGGGCGGCGCGGCGGGGGCGGCTGCGTGCGCCGCAGGGTCGGCATCCGCCAGCAGGGCGTTCATGAGCAGCACGCGAAAGAGGGCTTCTTCGAACACGCCCGTCGCCGCAAACAGCACGAGGGCGGCCAGAAGCACGCCAGGCGAGGCCGCATTCGCCGCCGATGCGTCCGGCCCCGCCCCACCCGCAACGGACAACGCGCCGCCGACGCAGCCGATGCCGACGATGGCCGCCACCAGCGGCAGGGACGCACGCCAGCCGCCGTTGCACAGCACGTCCGGACACGTCAGCGCCAGCACGACCAGCGCCGTCGCCGCCAGGACCGCCGCCTGCACGGCGGCTTGGCAGACGGTGTTGCCAGGCAAGACCTGCCACAGCGCAAACGCCGCCGCCAGCAGGACCGCAAACGAGGCGCGAGGGGCGCCGCTTTCGCGCAACGGCTGAGGCTTCGGCTTGCTCATGGGCGGGCACCAATCAAGAAAAAGACCTCTTGAGCAACGCAAGAGGCCTTGACAGGTTTTTCTGGTACCCGGAGTGGGACTTGAACCCACACACCTTTCGGTATCGGTTTTTGAGACCGACGCGTCTGCCATTCCGCCATCCGGGCATGGAATGACAAGTATAGCGCACCCTTCGCCGAACGTCGACGAGAATTTGCGACAACTTTTCAGTTTGTCCCAAAATGGTCCCAACGCGCCTTATTTCCGCAGCCCTATTCCGCCGCCACGAACGTGTCGCGGTCAGGCGCGAAGGACTGCATCGCTTCGATGGTGCGGGCGAACAGCTCGTCGAGCTCCCAGCCAAGCATGTCGGCCCCGCTGCGGATGACGTCGCGGCTCACGCCGGCGGCGAAACGCTTGTCCTTGAACTTCTTCTTGAGCGACTTCACCTCGAAATCCATGACGCTTTTCGACGGCCGCATGACGATGGCCGCGCCGATAAGCCCCGTCAGCTCTTCGGTCGCAAAGAGGATCTTCTCCATCTGCAGTTCTGGTTTGGGCAGGTCAGGGTTGAAATCGGACGTGTGCGACTGGATGGCGCGAATGAGTTCGGGCGTGCCGCCCGCCGCCTCGATGAGCGGCGCCGCGTACAGCGTGTGCTTTTCGGGCTCGTCGTCGTGCTCTTCCCAGTCTAGGTCGTGCAGCAGGCCGACGATGCCCCAAAACTCTTCGTTTTCCGGGTCGTATTCACGGGCGAAATAGCGCATCGTCTGCTCGACGGTTTCGCCGTGCTCGATATGGAAGGGGTCTTGGTTATGGGCTTTCAGCAGGTCAAACGCTGCCTCTCGGGTCATGCCGGCGTCAAGGGTCGTCATGGGCGCCTCTCCTTTTCGTCATCGGTTTTTCCTGCCTTCGATTGTAGCGCACGCACGCCGCCCGCACGCCTGCGTTCGGCCAACGACGCGGCCGTCGCGCTGCCCACGCCGAAATATGACAGATTTAGTCAGCGATACTCTAGAACGTGATGCCGAAAGCGTTGGCGAGCAGGCCCCAGAAAACGCCCGTCGCGTACAGCGCACACACGATGGCGATGTTTTGCCCCGCACGACGGTTCGACCGCGCCAGCACGAGCAGCCCGACCCCCGCGCCCACCAGCAGTCCCGCCAGCATGGCGCCCGCGCCCAGCACGCCGTCGAGGTAGAGCTGCGCGATGACGACGCTCGCCGCACAATTCGGAACAAGCCCGACGAGTCCCGCCAAAAACACCGAAGCGCTCTCGTTTGCAACCAGGAAATCCCCCAGCGCATCTTCGCCGATCCATTCGAGCGCCAGATTCAGCGTCAGCGTGATGACCAGGATAAACGCCGTCACCTGCACCGTGTGGACCAACGCGCTTTTCAGGATGATCTTCCAGCCGAAGGCGTGGTCGTGCGAATGGTCGTGGGTATGTGCGCAAGCCTCGTCCTCGAAGTGCTCGTACACCTTGTCGGGGTTTTCGCCGCATTCCGCACAGTCCTCTTCGCAGTGGCAGCTGTCCCGTTCGCACAGCTCGTGAATGCGCAAAGGGCCGTTGTCTCGCCGCGCGATGCGCACGGCGGCGTCCACCAGAAAGCCCATGACCATGCCGATCATCAGCTTCGCGCCCAAGATTTTCAGGATGGTTGGCAGCGGCACCTGCTCGGCCAGAAAGATGGGCAGCATTTCGTCGGAGGTGGACAGAAACACGGCGAACAGCGTGCCCAGCGTGATGACGCGGCCGGCCCACAGCGTGGCCGACACGGCCGAAAACCCGCACTGGGGCACGACGCCGACAAGAGCGCCGATGGCCGGGCCTGCGGCTCCGGCGCGACGCACGGCTTCTTGGGTCTTCGCGCCCGTCTTGTGCTCGAGCCACTCCATCGCCAGATAGGTGACAAACAGGAACGGAACGAGGTACAGCGTGTCCGCAAGCGTATGCTCGACGGCGTGTTCGATGATATGTCCGAAATCTTCCATAACGTTTTATTTTAGCGAAGCGTGCATGTGCTGCCAAGGGTTTTGCGGGAAGGGTTGCGCTTCCCTGCTTCGACCTGCGCGAATCGCGGCAAAAGCCCGGCTTTTTGACACCGACGCGCCTTGGCGTCAGATACGGCCCTTCATTGAATTTGTTTTCTGGACAAGTGTCCAGGTTAATTCTGCAGAAGGATGAGCCGAAGGCTCTGCCGCATGCGAGGGCCATCTGACCCGAGCATGCGGCCTTTTCTTTTTTCT